>NZ_JBSHMV010000002.1:0-1089761 GCF_053645695.1 Brevundimonas sp. NPDC055311 | reverse complement strand
GATTGAAGCGCGGAACCTAACCGATCCAACCATCCGAAGCAAGGCGCTTTTGCAAACCCTCGCCCCAGACAAAACCCCGAAAATCCAGTCTCCGAGGCCCGTCGGGCCAGCCCGTCTCCGAGCGAGGCGGCGATATACGTCCCGCTTTTCCCGGTGGCAATAGGCAAAGGCGGCTTTCCCGATCTATCCACAGATCGGGCGCTTATGCACAGGACGGGGCCGCCCTACCCCGCCGCAATATAGGTGCGCAGGCTTTCGGCTTCCTGCGTGGCCTGGGCGATCTGGCATTTGACCACGTCGCCGATCGAGACGACGCCGGCCAGCCGCCTGTCCAGCAGTACGGGCAGATGCCGGACTCGCCGGTCCGTCATTCGCGCCATCAGCGCCTCGACCGTTTCGGCCGGATCGGCGAAGACCACTTCGCTGGTCATGTAACGAGAGACGGGCCGCTTCAGCGCCTCGGGACCGTCGCGGGATATGGCCCGCACGATGTCGCGCTCGGACAAGACGCCCGCCACGCCGTCGCCTTCACAGACGATCAGCGCCCCGACCTGGCGGCGCTCCAGTTCGGCGCAGGCGTCATTCAGCGAGGCGTCGGGCGCCAGGGTGAAGACCGCGTCTCCCTTGCCCTTGAGAATCTCGGCGACCAGCATGGCGACTTCCTCCTTATGGGCAGGCCGTCGTCCGCGTGTCGCGGACCGGCCGCAAGATGGAAGACAGGTTCGCTCAGACTCCGCCGATAGGCAAATCACGGCGTGCGGCGAACCACCCGCCGATGGGGCCGATGGCGACGATGCCGAACAGGAAGCCGACCGCGTGCGCCTCCCAGGCTATGCGGGCGCCGTCCGCGCCGGGCGCCAGACCGACCAGGCCCACAATGAGATTCACCGCCATCCAGGCGGCCGAAGCCCGCAACACCATGGGATGGAACAGTGGCAGAACGCGTCCATGCCCGCCCATCAGCCGGGTCGCGGCGCCGATCAGACCGAAGACCGCGCCCGAAGCCCCGACCAGCGGCGCCATGCTGTTCGGATGCACCAGCCCATAGCCCAGCGCCGCCACGGCGCCCGCCGCTATATAGAAGAGAATGAAGACCAGCGGCCCCGGCCCGCGCTCCATCAGCCGGCCGACCGGCGCGCCGAAGGCCAGGGCGCCCACCGCATTCATGGTCACATGGGCCCAGCCGCCGTGCAGCAGCATGGAGGTGAACAGGCCCGCCCACTGTCCGCGCCACAGGTCCGCAGGGACGAAGGCCATGGAGAGTCCCTGATCGGGAAGCCGCTCCTGCAGATAGAAGAGCACCGGCATGGAGGCTGCGATCAGCAGGGGCAGGAAGGGCGCGTTGAAGATCTTTTCACGCGGCGGCCGCGGCGAACGGGCGTCAGATTGGGACATTCGCCCTTGATGGGGCCAGTCGCATCCGATCTCAAGACGCCGTTTTGCGCCAATACGACACTGAAATCGTATGGCACGGTCATTGCGTGAGCCGTTTCAGAAGATTTCGGGAGCGCCTTATGTCGTCTCATAGCCTGACACTCATGACCGTAGCGGCCGCCGCCGTGCTGGCGGCCCTGCCCGCCGGTTCGGCTGTCGCACAGTCGACCGGCTCGGCCGGCGCAGGCCAGTTCCAGGCCGGCTACGGCGCCTCGCGCTACACCACGGCGCAGGCCAGCCGCGGCACCACCCGCGACGCCAACGGCAACCGCCTGGTCGTCGACGGCATCATCCAACAGAACGGCAGCGCCTATTCACGCAGCGACAGCAGCTCCTCGTCCAGCCATTTCAGCGGCGGCGTCGGCTCCGGCACGAACATCGGCGGCTCCACCGCCATCGGCAACAACCTGAATGTGGTCGTCCAGGGCAACCGCAACACGGTCGTCGTCAACTCCACCCAGACCAACACCGGCGACATCAACGCCGGCACCACCCTGAACGGGCCGCGTCCATGAAGATCTCCGCCATCCGCCGTTCGCCCGTCCGAGCCCTGGGCTGCGTCGCCGCCGCCGCCGCCCTGCTGGGCGGTTGCGTCAGCACCACCGCCGGTCCGTCGGGCCAGTACGCCAAGCCGATCGGCAACGCGCCGGTGACGTCGAACCCGACGCCCTATTCGACCGCGCTGTACTGCCTGGCCGACTATGCGCGCCGCTATAACCTGCCTTCGCCGCGCATGGCTGTGGGCCGGATCAGCGACTACACCGGCTCCATCTCTTCGGACGGCGGCCGCCAGATCACTCAGGGCGCGTCCCTGATGGCCAACACCGCCCTGGCCAAGGCCGGCGCCCGCATCGTCGAGCGCTATGACACCTCGGTGTCCGAGCTTGAGCTGCGCTACGCCAACAACAAGCTGATCGGCGACGACGTGCCGAACGGCGCGCCCCAGGACGCCGCCTTCCGCCGCATCCTGGCCGGCCAGGTGCCGGGCTCCGACTTCTATGTGGTCGGCGGCATCACCGAGGTGAACTACAACATCCGCTCGGGCGGCTTCGACATCGCCGGCGGCGAGGTGGAGCAGAACGGCGGCTCGGGCCTGATCACCGGCAAGGTGTTCGTGATGAACGTCGCGATCGACCTGCGCCTGGTGCAGACTACCACCCTGGAGGTCGTGGACGTCGTCTCCTATCAGAAGCAGATCGTCGGCCGCGAAGTGTCGGCGGGCGTGTTCGACTTCCTGAACGGCAACGTCTTCGACATCTCGGCCGGGTCCAGCGGCCTGGAGCCGGTCCAGCTGGCGGTTCGCGCCCTGGTCGAACGCGCCACGGTCGAGTTCATGGCCAACCTCTACGGCGCCCCCGGCCCGGAAATCTGCCTCAACCCCGCCAACGACCCGCTGGCCGACAGCCCTGTGGGCCCGACCGGCGGCTACTATCCCGCTTACGCAAACACGGACACGAACAATGGCCAAACTCGCGCCGACCCGTCTCGCTGGCACGATCGCCGCGACAGCGCTGTGCGTCGCGGCGGCCGCTGAGGCCCCCTTCGCTCAAGCTCAAGCCCAGGATCGCGGTCTGGTCCTGAATGAACAGCTCAACCTGGGCGACGTCATCAGCGGTCAGCGCCTGAACGTCGTCAACGTCAGCGACAACGTCGCCGTGTCGAACGCCGCCATGGGCAACGCCCTGTCCGGCGGCGCCGAGGGCCGCGCCGCCGACATCCGCTCGACCCAGGACATGCAGGGCGCCGCCGTGGCGGACACTTCCCTGACGCTGCGCGGCGACACGGGCTATGTGAACAGCGTGACCCAGGCGCGCGGCAACTATCTGGCCGGAACCGCCGTCAACACCGGCATCGACGTCGACGCCGGCCAGAATCTGAACGGCGACGTCACGGCGCGCAGCCAGATCGTGGAGACCGGCGCGCGACTGAACTACGGCGGCCACGTCTCGGCCGACGCCATCGGCAACACCGTCGCCCTGGGCGCCGGCGGCACCGGCGAGCAGCGCGGCGCCGTCACCGGCCGCACGAACCAGAATTCGACCGGCGAGATCTACGCCGAGAACGAAGCCCGCTTCACCTACGCCCCCGCCCCCGCCGTCTTCAGCAGCCAGGCTTCGGCCAATGCGGTGCAGGCGACCTCGACGCCGAACTCGCACCAGGAACTGGCGGTCAGCCAGAACGCCTCGGGCGCCGGCGTCACCGCCTGGACCGGCGTGTGGGCGGGCAACGCCTGGGACATCGCCGGACGCAGCCGCGCCGCCTCCAACCAGGCCGCCTTCCATAACCAGGGCGGTTCGCTGGTCGTGGACGTGGATCAGCAGAACTCGGCCGAGGTGCTGTCGCGAACCGAGCTCAGCTCCTATGACTTCGGCGCCGCCTATTCGACGGCCGAGGCCGTGGGCAACGAGGTCCATGCCGGCAACAACGACATCTACGTCAACATCAACAACACCCAGCTGAACACCGGCGGCGTCACCGCCAGCGCCGGCTTCACGGGTCAGAACGGTTATGACGCCTATGTCGGGGCCAATGCGGCGGGCAACGCCGTCACCGGCTTCGCCTGCTCGACCTGCGGCGGCGATCTGAACGCGCGCAACAGCCAGACCAACATGGGCGATGTGCGAGCCACGGCGACCACCACCATCAACGGCTGGGGCCGCAACGTCGTCGCCGGCGCCAACGCCGTCGGCAATACGGCGAGCTTCTACGTCACCCGCCCCTGAACCAAGGTCGCGGATTAACTTTCGGTAACTTGAGGAAGTCAAGTTCGTTTGTCACCGTAAACAGGCGCGAAGCTGAAGAAGCTTCGCGCCTGTCATCACGTGCAGGGCCGCAATCAGTCCCGGGGGCCGCCCGCTCGCACGTCGCGGAGACTACCGAATGCGATCCCCTCGTCGCCTGCTTCTGCTTGCCGCGTCCAGCCTCGCCCTGATGGGCGGCGCGGCGCTTCCCGCTATCGCCCTGACGCCGCCCTCGGCCGTCGCGGCGCAGGACGCGCAGCCCTCCAAACCCTGGGCCCAGGCGGCCAGCGACATTCCCGCCGACCCGGCCGTGCGGTTCGGCGTCCTGCCCAACGGGATGCGCTACGCCATCATGAGGAACGCCACCCCGCCGGGCCAGGCGTCGCTGCGCCTGCGGATCGCGGCCGGCTCCCTGATGGAGAATGAAGACCAGCTGGGTCTGGCTCACTTCATGGAACACATGGCCTTCAACGGCACGACGAACGTGCCCGAGAACGAGTTGCTGCGGATTCTGGAGCGTCTGGGTCTGGCCTTCGGGGCCGACACCAACGCCTTCACCAGCTTCGACCAAACCGCCTATACGCTGGAGTTGCCGCGCACCAACGACGAGACGGTCGACACCTCGCTGCGCATCATGCGCGAACAGGTTTCCGAGGCCCTGATGAAGGCCGAGGACATCGACGCCGAGCGCGGCGTGATCGAGGGTGAAGAGCGGCTGCGCAACACCCCCGCCCTGCGCTCCCTGAAGGCGCAGATCGCCCTGCTGGCGCCGGGCCAGCGGCTGTCGAACCGCCTGCCCATCGGCGATCTCAGCATCATCCGCAGCGCCCCGCGCGAGCGCTTCGTCGAGTTCTACGAAGCCTATTACCGCCCCGAACGCGCCACCATGGTCGCGGTCGGCGACTTCGACGTCGATCAGATGGAAGCCAAGATCAAGGCCGCCTTCTCGGACTGGACGCCCAAGGCCGCCGACGGTCCCGAGCCCGATCTGGGACAGGTGGCCCCGCGCCAGCCCGAGACCCGCATCCTGGTCGAGCCGGGCGTGCAGTCCTCGGTCCAGCTGAACTGGATCCGCAACCCGGACCTTGACCCCGACACGGCTTCGGAACGTCACGACGCCCTGCTGCAGAACCTGGGCATGGCCGTGCTGAACCGCCGCCTGGGCGAACTGGCCCGCGCCGACAACCCGCCCTTCATCGGCGCCGGCGGCGGCCAGGCGACCCTGTTCAAGACCCTGGACCTCGGCAGCGTCTCGGCCGCCTTCAATCCTGGCGGCATCCAGCGCGCGCTGGAAACCATCGAACAGGAGCAGCGCCGCCTGGTTCAGTTCGGCGTCTCGCAGGTCGAACTGGATCGCGAGATCGCCAACACCCGTACGGCGCTGGAAAACGCCGTCCAGGCGGCCGCGACGCGCAGCACTCCGGCCCTGGCCAACGCCCTGCTGGGCGCCGTCAATGACGACCGCGTCTTCTCCTCGCCCGCCGCCAACCTCGCCCTGTTCGAAGCCGCAGTGAAGGATCTCAAGGCGGAACAGGTCAGCGCCGAGGTCAAGCGCGCCTTTGAAGGCCAAGGCCCCCTGGCCCTGGTCATCACGCCCGAGCCGATCGAGGGCGGCGAGGCCGGCGTCACCGCCCTGCTGGAGGCCAGCCGCGCCACGCCGGTGACCGCTCCGGCCGAACAGGCGGCGCTGGAATGGCCCTACGCCGACTTCGGCGCAGCCGCCACGCCCGCCTCGACCACCGAAGTCGCCGCCGTCGGCGCCACCATCGTGACCTTCCCCAACGGCGTGCGCCTGACCATCAAGCCCACGGCCTTCAAGGATCAGCAAATTCTCATTTCGGTCCGCACAGGCATCGGCGAGATGGGCCTGCCGACCGACCGCTTCACGTCGCAGTCCCTGGCGCCGATGGTCTTCACCGCAGGCGGTCTGGGCAAGCTGACGGCGGACGAGCTGAACCGCGTCTTGACCGGCAAGATCTACGGCGCCGGTTTCGCCATCGACGGCGACGCCTATCAGTTGTCGGGCGCCACCCGCCCGGCCGACCTGCAGCTGCAGATGCAGGTGCTGGCCGCCTATCTGACCGACCCGGGCCTGCGCCCTGCGCCGTTCGAGCAGATCAAGGCCGTCCTGCCGCAGTTCATGGCCCAGCAGATGGCCACGCCCAGCGGCGCCTTCAGCCTTCAGGCCAGCGGCCTGCTGGCCAGCGGCGACAAGCGCGAATCCATGCCCTCGCCGGAGGAGATCGCCGCCTTCACCCTGGATGAACTGAAGCAGGGCGTGGTTCAGGGCCTGGCCTCCGGCCCGATCGACATCGTCATGGTCGGCGACGTCAAGGTGGAGGACGCGGTCGCCTCGGTCGCCTCGACCTTCGCCGCCCTGCCCGCGCGTGCGCCGGCGGCCCAGCCGATGGCCGGCTCGGACCAGCGTCGCTTCCCCGCGCCGACGGCCGAGCCGATCCGGCTGACCCACGCCGGTCCGGCGGAGCAGGGCCTGGCCTATATCGCCTGGCCGACCACCGACGCCGTCGCCGACCGCACCGAGTCCCGCAAGGCCGCCATCCTGGCCGAGGTGCTGAAGCTGCGCGTCCTGGACGAAATCCGCGAGAAGCAGGCCCTGGCCTATTCGCCCAGCGTCCGCGCCTCGGCGTCCGACGTGTTCAAGGGGTACGGCTCCATCTCGATCACGGCCGATACGGCGCCCGAGAAGTTCGGCGCCTTCTTCACGGCCGTCGACGCCATCATCACCGACCTGCGCGACACGCCGGTCAGCGAGGACGAGCTGAACCGCGCCCGTCTGCCGGTGATCGAGTCCCTGCGCCGCAGCCAGGCCGGGAATGAATACTGGCTCGGCCAACTGGAGGATCTGGCCGCCAAGCCCGCCTCCCTGGAGCAGATCCAGACGCACATCAGCGATCTGGAATCCTTCACCGCCGCCGACATCCAGGCGGCCGCGCGCCAGTATCTCAAGCCCGATACGGCGTGGAAGGCCGAGGTCGTCTCGGTCAACGCCGCGCAATAACGAAGAAAGGGCCCCGTTCCGCAAGGAACGGGGCCCAGTCGTTTAGGCCTATCGACGGAGAGTCGATGCCTGACCCTAGACGCCGGCGTCTGTCGCCAGGCTGAACAGCCGGTTCAGAAAACCCGGCCGCCGACCCCGCCGTCCATCATGATCATTCCGGTGGAGGCGGCGCCCTCGACCATTTCCTCGCGATACTCGGTGTAGGTCTCTTCGCGGATCATGGTCAGGACCTTCACGCCGGCCCCGTAACGGCGCAGCAGCGAACGCTCGTTGCAGTCGCGCGCCGCCTTCTCGGGACGGCATTCCAGACGACCGCCCGCACCGTGCCACAGCGCCTCACGCTTGTTGCACAGCAGGGTCTCGCCCGGCGCGCCTTCCGCCTCGCTGACCGTCCACTGCAGCTTGGTGCCCGCCAGGCAGCGGTACAATTCGCCGTCATAGCTATTGCTGACGTCCCGGCCCGGAATGACCTGGGACGCCGGGTGCGGCACATTGCGGTCGTCGATGCACACGGCCTGCAGCACGACCTGCTTCTCGATGCGACGCGATGCGGTGAAGGGCACCTGCACCGCCTGCATCCCGCCCTGGACGTTCAGCCCCTGGATCGTGGTGGGATAGGGCTGATCCACGTTGAAATAGGCCCCGCCCCCGCCGGCGACGATGACAGTCGAAGCCGCGCGCGACCCCGCCCAGGCGCGCGCCGAGGCGTTGGCGCTGGCGTTCGTATTGACGTTGACGTTGACATTCACATTGCCGCCGCCCGAGCCGCAGCACGTCGGAGGCGGAGGCGGCAGGCAGCCCCCGCCGCCACAGGGCGGCGTCACCGGCGGACGCGGCGGCAGGCAGCCGCTGGGACCGCATCCGCCGCCGCCCGGCGGGGTCACCGGCGGGGTGATCGGCGGCGAAGGCGGCAAGATCGGGGGGTTCGGCGGCGGAGGCGGCAGGCAGCTCGAAGGCCCGCACTGCGCCGCAGCCGTGTCCGCGAGCGCCATCAGCCCCATGAAGGCCACGGCGCCCGCCAGCATTTTCGTAATCCCTATCCGCATGGGATCGGACTCCTGCATTGATCGTCGGCAGGACCGATGCAAGCGCCGGGCCGTTTCAGGCGTCCGACATTGGGCGGTTTCATCCCCTCCGACGCGAGTTTGCGCCGTTCCGGCTCGCCCATCCCCGGGGCTGTCCCATTGTGAGCCGTGCCATTGTGGTGCGACGACTCAGCCGATCGGCTTCAGGCCCGTCACATAGCGCCGCCAGTTCTGGACATAGTGCTGCGCCGACATCCGGAGGCCTTCGATCTGACCTTCCTCCAATTCCCGCACCACCTTGCCGGGTTGGCCCATGACCAGGCTGTTGTCGGGAATGACCTTGCCTTCAGTGATCAGGGCGTTGGCGCCGATCAGGCAGTTCTTCCCGATGCGCGCTCCGTTCAGAACGACCGAGCCGATGCCGATCAGGCTGTTGTCGCCGATCTCGCAGCCGTGCAGCATGACCTTGTGCCCCACCGTCACCCCCGCGCCGATAGTGAGCGGAGAACCGATGTCGGTGTGCAGGATGCCGCCGTCCTGGATATTGCTGTCGGCGCCGATGATGATGGGATCGTTGTCGCCCCGCACCACGGCGTTGAACCAGACGCTGGCGCCCGGATGCAGAATCACATTCCCTAGAACAGTCGCGCTGGGCGCGATCCAGTATTCGCCCTCGGGCGGAAGCTGGGGCTTGCTGTCTTCCAGACTGTAAACACTCATCCGTACACCGCCTATCCTTATCGAAATGAAGGCTTTAACCCTTCAGAAACCACGTTAGCATCAGTCTGTTGATGCGATTCGGACGGCCCCATTCGCCCCCGGATCCGAAGCCGGATCAAGCCCGGTCCGGTCAGACGCTGGAGAATGCGCTTGGCGTGTTCACGACCCGTCCGGGGACGGCGACGCACCTGCTGCGGCGAAGACCCTGCGACCGTTCGGGACGGCTGCGCGACTTCGGCCCCCACCTCCCCCACCGACGACCAAGGCGAGACCCAGCCGGGCTCGCCTTTTTTCATGCCCTGGAGGCGTCCATGAGCAAACGATCGGCCATCAAGCGTCAGCTGCGCGAAGGCGTGCTGGATTCGCCCGAATTCATTCAGGACGCCAAGGTGCGGCGATTGCCCGCCCGCGTCGGCGGCTGGTCGCCCCTGCCCTCGAACGACGAGCGGGACCAGGGCTATCTCAAGACGCTGAAGCCCAAGTCCGACGGCCAGGCCGAACTGATGGAGGCCGTCGACCACGCCAATCTGGTGCTGGCGCTGGGCCCGGCGGGCACGGGCAAGACCTATCTGGCCGTAGCCAAGGCGGTCGAGGCGCTGGAGGCGGGCAAGGTCGGCCGCAT
This sequence comes from Brevundimonas sp. NPDC055311, assembly GCF_053645695.1. Taxonomy (NCBI): domain Bacteria; kingdom Pseudomonadati; phylum Pseudomonadota; class Alphaproteobacteria; order Caulobacterales; family Caulobacteraceae; genus Brevundimonas; species Brevundimonas sp. NPDC055311. The sequence continues at coordinate 1,080,200 of NZ_JBSHMV010000002.1, read as the reverse complement.
CGTCCTGAGCCGCCCCGCCGTCGAGGCCGGGGAATCGATCGGCTTCCTGCCCGGCGACATGGAGGACAAGCTGGCCCCCTATCTGCGGCCGCTCTACGACGCCCTGTCGGACCGTCTGTCGATGAAGCGGGTCAAGGCGCTGATGGCCGAGGGCCTGATCGAGATCGCCCCCATCGGCTATATGCGCGGCCGCACGCTGAACAACGCCTTCATCGTCGTGGATGAGGCGCAGAACTGCACCTACGTCCAACTGAAGATGCTGCTGACCCGTCTGGGCTGGCACTCGACCATGGTGGTCACCGGCGACCCGCACCAGTCGGACCTGCTGCCCGGCGTGTCGGGCCTGTGGGACATCGCCGACAGACTTGAGGCCGTGCCCGAAATCGCCGTCGTCCGACTGGCCGAACGCGACATCGTGCGCCATCCGCTGGTGGCCAGCATGATCGGAGTGCTGTGACCCCTTTCCGCCTCTGGTGAGAGAAGGAAAAAATAGAGTCCAATTCGTCTGAATCGTCTGAAATCCCCTCTCGGCCCGGATGCAGTCTAGCACAGGGGCCGAGGGGGGATGGTCGATTGTGATCCGGCGACACCGTGCATCATCCGCTGGTGGCGGGCATGATCGGGGTATTGCGCTCCTTGTCCTTCTCCCCTTGCGGGAGATGGTGGCAGGCGAAGCCTGACGGATGAGGGGTTGCGCGACACTCGCCTCGCAACTCCTCATCGGATTTCGGAGAAATCCCTCATCCGGCCCTGACGGGCCACCTTCTCCCACAAGGGGAGAAGGAAGATCGGTCTACGCTCGCACAGCCCGGCTGGCGTCGACGCCCAAGGCGGTCACGGCGGCGGCGGCGATGTGTTCGGCGTTCAGGCCGGCCTGGGCGTACATGGCCTCGGGCTTGTCCTGATCCTGGAAGATGTCGGGCAGGTGAAGGGTGCGGATCTTCAGGCCCGCGTCCAGCGCCCCCTTCTCGGCCAGCAGTTGCAGCACGAAAGCGCCGAAGCCGCCCATGGCGCCCTCTTCAACTGTAATCAGAGCCTCATGCTCGCGCGCCAGACGCAGGATCAGATCGGCGTCCAGCGGCTTGGCGAAGCGAGCGTCGGCGACGGTGGCCGAGACGCCGCGCGCGGCCAGCATGTCGGCGGCCTTCAGCGATTCCTGCAGGCGGGTGCCCAGCGACAGGATGGCGACCGAGGTCCCTTCGCGGACGATGCGGCCCTTGCCGATCTCCAGCGGGGCGGCCAGTTCAGGGATGTCGACGCCGACGCCCTCGCCGCGCGGATAGCGGAAGGCGCTGGGGCGGTCGTCGATGGCCAGCGAGGTCGAAATCATCGCCGCCAGTTCGGCCTCGTCCGAGGCCGCCATCAGCACCATGCCCGGCAGGGCGCCCATATAGCCGATGTCGAACGACCCGGCGTGGGTCGCGCCGTCGGCCCCGACCAGACCGGCCCGGTCCATGGCGAAGCGCACCGGCAGGGACTGGATCGCCACGTCGTGCACGACCTGATCGTAGCCGCGCTGCAGGAAGGTCGAATAGAGGGCGCAGACCGGCTTCATCCCATCGGCGGCCAGGCCGGCGGCGAAGGTCACGGCGTGCTGCTCGGCGATGCCGACGTCGAAGGTGCGGTCCGGGAAGGCCTGACCGAACAGGTCCAGCCCCGTGCCGGACGGCATGGCGGCGGTGATGGCCATGACGGTCGGATCGACCGTCGCGTGCTTGATCAGTTCCGTGCCGAAGACCTTGGTGTAGCTGGGGGCGTTGGAGACGGACTTGGCCTGCTTGCCCGACACCACGTCGAACTTGACCACGGCGTGCAGCTTGTCGGCGCTGCTCTCGGCCGGGGCGTAACCCTTGCCCTTCTGGGTAACGACGTGGACCAGGACCGGGCGGTCGGTGATGGCCGCCGCATTCTTCAGAATGGGGACCAGGTTTTCCATGTCGTGACCGTCGATCGGCCCGACGTAGTAGAAGCCCAGCTCCTCGAACAGGGTGCCGCCCACGATCATGCCGCGGGCGTATTCCTCGGCCTTGCGCGCCGCGTCGCGGAAGGGGCGCGGCATGTGGTCGACGAACTTCTTCCCGACCTTGCGGATGTTCTGATAGGCGCCGCCCGAGACCTGCTTGGCCAGATAGGCGCTCATGCCGCCGACCGGCGGAGCGATCGACATGTCGTTGTCGTTCAGGATGACCATCAGCTGGCCGCTGGTGGCCTCGGCGGCGTTGTTCATCGCCTCATAGGCCATGCCCGCCGACATGGAGCCGTCGCCGATGACGGCCACGACGCGGTTGTTTCCGCCCTTGGCGTCGCGCGCGGCGGCGAAGCCCAGCGCCGCCGAGATGGAGGTCGAGGCGTGGGCTGCGCCGAACGGGTCGTATTCGCTCTCGGAGCGCTTGGTGAAGCCCGACAGGCCGCCGCCCTGACGCAGGGTGCGCATCCGATCGCGCCGTCCAGTCAGGATCTTGTGCGGGTAGCACTGGTGGCCGACGTCCCAGATCAGGATGTCGTCCGGCGTCTCGAAGACGTGGTGCAGGGCGACCGTCAGCTCGACCACGCCCAGACCGGCGCCCAGGTGGCCGCCGGTGACGGACACGGCGTCGATGGTCTCGGCCCGCACCTCGTCCGCCAGCTGTTTCAGCTGGGGAATGTCGAAGCCCCGCGTGTCGGCGGGAAACTTGACGGTGTCGAGAAGCGGGGTGTTGGGCATGGGGATCGGGGGCCTTCAGACGACGGAGCGTCAAACAGTAACCCGCTGAGGGCGGGCGCGTTTCCTATCAGGACCGGCGTTTAAGCACAAAGTCCACGCTGGCCTTGAGGATTTCGGCCTCATGACCGAACAGGTCAAGGTGCGAGCGGGCCTGATCTGCCAGATGCGCGACCCTCTGCCGCGCCGCATCGACCCCCAGCAGGGTGACGAAATTGGTCTTGCCCAGGGCCGCGTCCTTGCCGCCCGCCGCCTTGCCCATCTCTTCGGCCGAACCTTCGGCGTCGAGGACATCGTCGACGATCTGATAGGCCAGACCGATGTCGTGGGCGAAGCTGGTCAGGGCGTGCCACGCCGCCTCATTGGCGTCGGCGACGATCAGCGGGATCTCGAAGGCGTAGGCGAACAGGGCGCCGGTCTTCAGACGCTGCATCCGGGCCACCCCGCCCAGATCGTCGCGGACCCCCATCAGGTCGATCATCTGGCCGCCGGCCATGCCCCGCGCACCGGAGGCGAAGGACAGGCGCCGCGCCAGTTCGCACCGCACGGCCGGGTCGTCGTGCGTCTCCTCGTCCAGAATGATGTCGAAGGCCGCCGTCTGCAGGGCGTCGCCGGCCAGGATGGCGGTCGCCTCGTCATAGGCGATGTGCAGAGTCGGACGGCCGCGCCGCACATCATCGTCGTCCATCGCCGGCAGGTCGTCATGCACCAGCGAATAGGCGTGGACGCATTCCAGGGCGCAGGCGGCGCGCAGCACGGCGCACTCCTCGACCTCCAGCATCCGCCCCGCTTCGATGGCGAAGAAGGGACGCAGCCGCTTCCCCGGTCCGAGCGCGGCATAGCGCATGGCCTCGGTCAGCCGGGCCTCGGGCCCGTCGGCGCGCGGCAGCAAACGGTCCAGGGCGACGGTGACCACATCGGCGATCTCGGCCACCCGGTCGATGACGGCCTGCTCGGGCGAATTGGCGGCGAGCATGGTCAAAACAGCCTCCCGCCCAGCGGCAGGTCGCGGTCGACGCCGACCAGAACGACATTCCCCTCGGCGTCAGGGAAGCCGAGCGTCAGCACCTCGGACATCACCGGCCCGATCTGGCGCGGCGGAAAATTGACCACGGCGGCGACCTTGCGGCCGTCCAGCTGGTCCAGAGTGTAGTGATGGGTGATCTGGGCCGAGGACTTCCTGACGCCGATCGCCTCGCCGAAATCGATGGTCAGCTTGTAGGCGGGCTTGCGCGCCTCCGGAAAAGGCTCGGCCTTGATGATCCGGCCCACGCGCACGTCGACCTTCATGAAGTCGTCGAAGCCGATCTGCGGCGCGATGGTCGCGATGTCGGGGGCGGACATCAGCCGAACTCGGCCGGTTCGACGCCCTTGGCCTGGCCGTCGGCGCCGACGACGATCTTCTCGACCCGCAGTTGGGCGGCCTTCAGCCGCGCCTCGCAATGGGCCTTCAGCCGTGCGCCCTCTTCATACAGGGCGATGGATTCCTCGAGCGGCGCCTGACCCGATTCCAGGCGCGAAACGATGCCCTCCAGACGCGACAGGGCGTCCTCGAAGCTGAGATCGGCGGGCACGGCGGGGGAGGCGGATGCGTCGGTCATGATGGGCGCAACCTAGAGAGGCGCGCGCGCCGCTTCAACGGCCTTCCTGAGGCCGCGACGTCAGCGCTTCACGAAACGGCGCTGGGACCAGTATTTGAAGCCCTGATTGTGCGCCAGACGCCAGCCGTGCGCCTTCAGCCGCTGGCCGACCATGTGGTTGAAATAGCCGTGCGCCAGCACCAGGACATCGTGGCCTTCCGAGGCGCGAGCGATCAGGACGCGCGCAGCCTGATCGGCGCGGACCTCGGCCTCTGCGCGGGTTTCCTGGCCCTCGTGGTGGTTGAAGGCGTGCCACCAGACCCGCGAGATCACGCCCCAATAGCGCGGCGACAGCTTGATCCAGGACGGAAAGCGCGGCGGCGGCAGGGGGGCCTCGATGAACAGGGCGTCGACCAGCACGTCGCGGCCCGGCGCCACGGCCTTGGCGGTTTCCTGGGCGCGCGGCCGGGTGGAGGCGTAGATGGCCCCCGCCCCTTCGGCGGCGGTCAGCAGGGTCTGCGGCGGCGTCTGTCCCGCGCGAAGCCCGCCGATTTCATAGCGCCCCCACCAGTCGCGATACTGGTCCGAAGTAATCATGCATTTGCGCGACAGGGCCGGCTCGCCGTGACGGGCCAGGGTGATCGCGCCGAAACGGACGCCCGCCTCGACGGCCTGAACGGCCGCGACCGGCGTCTGAACTGCGGATTCGGAATGAGTCATGAGCGCAGGAGAAGTCATAGCACGGGATCAGCCTGTGAAACCAAGGCCTTGGCGTCCCTATACCTCCCCGATTCCAGCATTGGCGCACGCCGCGAACGACGCACATTGGACAAGGGTGGTAGCTCTCGTCGCGCGGCCCTGCAACCACGCAAAGATGACGAGGCCGTATTGAACGGGGAGCCTGGCGTCGAGGCGCGCCTTCTCCCGGCCCGCTCGCGGCGCTATGGGTCGGCCGATGAGCGCTCCCGTGATCCGCCCCGCCCGCCCCGAAGACGCCGCCGCCCTGGCCGTGCTGGGGCGCCAGACCTTCATCGACACCTTCGTCACCGGCTTCGGCATTCCCTATCCGGCCGCCGACCTGACCGCCTTCCTGGACGCCAGCTTCAACACCGAGACACTCACCGCCAAACTGGCCGAGCCCGGCGCCGCCTGGTGGGTGGCCGAGCGCGAGGGCGAACTGCTGGCTTTCGCCAACGCCGGGCCGAACACCCTGCCCCACCCCGACGGCCGGGCCAGCCACGCCGAACTGCGCCGCCTCTATGTCGGCAAGCCGGCGCAGGGCCTCGGCCTGGGCACGAAGCTGCTGAAGATCGCGCTGGAGTGGATGGAAGCCCACACCGACGGCCCCCTGTGGATCGGCGTCTGGAGCGGCAATGAAAAGGCCCAGAAGCTCTACGCCGCCTACGGCTTCGAGAAGGCGGGCGAGTATCAGTACCCGGTCGGCGCCTGGATGGACGACGAGTTCATCTTGCGGCGCGGCTAGGCCGGGGCCAGTCTGAGCCCATGCTCCTGCCCTTCTTCACCGCCCTGCGCGAGGCCAAGGTGCCTGTGTCGCTCAAGGAATGGCTCCACCTGATGGAGGCCATGGACAAGGGCGTGGGGGGCCGCGACGTCGAAGGCTTTTATCACCTGTCGCGCGCCGTTCTGGTCAAGGACGAGAAGCACTACGACCGCTTCGATCAGGTCTTCGGCAAGGTGTTCAAGGGGCTGGAGGGCGTCAGCCCCGGCGAGGAGATCACCGCCGACATCCCCGAGGACTGGCTGCGGCTGCTGACCGAAAAATACCTGACCGACGAAGAGAAGGCGCAAGTTGAGGCGCTGGGCGGTTTCGACAAGCTGATGGAGACGCTGAAGCAGCGTCTGGAAGAACAGAAGGAGCGCCATCAGGGCGGCGCCCGCTGGATCGGCACGGGCGGAACGAGCCCCTTCGGCCACGGCGGCTACAACCCCGAGGGCGTGCGCATCGGCGGCCCCGGCCGTCACGGCCGCGCGGTCAAGGTCTGGGAAAAGCGCGAATACAGGAACCTCGACGACACGGTCGAACTGGGCACGCGCAACATCAAGGTCGCCTTACGACGCCTGCGTCGCTTCGCCCGCGAAGGCGCGGCCGAGGAACTGGACATCGACGGCACCATCGACGGCACGGCGCGTCAGGGCTGGCTGGACATCCACATGCGGCCCGAGCGGCGCAATACGATCAAGGTGTTGCTGCTCCTCGACGTCGGCGGCTCGATGGACGGCCATATCCAGCTGTGTGAAGAGCTGTTCTCGGCCGCGCGGACCGAGTTCAAGAACTTGGAGTTCTTCTACTTCCACAACTGCCTCTACGAAGGGGTGTGGAAGGACAACCGGCGCCGCCACAGCGAACGCATCCCGACCTGGGATCTGATCCACAAATACCCCGGGGACTGGCGCGCCATCTTCGTCGGCGACGCGACCATGTCGCCCTATGAGGTGACCATGCCCGGCGGCTCGGTCGAGCACTGGAACGAGGAGGCCGGCGCCGTCTGGCTGAAACGCGCCCGCGAACAGTGGGACAAGTCGGTCTGGCTGAACCCCGTCCCCGAACGCCACTGGAGCTACACCCCCTCGGTCAGCCTGATCGGCGAGGTGATGGAGCATCGCATGTTCCCCCTGACGCTGGAGGGACTGGAACGGGCGATGCGGACCCTGGCGCGGTAACGGCCCTGCATCCAAAAGGTCTTCTTCCGGCCTCTGAACGGAGAGGGAGGAACCGAAGATGTCCAGCCAGACCATAAGCGGCGGCCTGTGGGTCGCCGCCTTCATCTCCATGACAGCGTGGGCGGCCGCCGCTCACGCCGAAATGCCGGATGTCCACACGGAGGCCGCCGCCGACATCGACGCCTTCGTACGGCGAGCGATGACCCACGTCGAGGCGGTTCCCGGCTTGGCCCTGACCGTGGTCGACGGCGATGAAATCCTGATCACGGCCGGATACGGCGTCGCCGACGTGCGCACAGGGGCGAAAGTGGATGCGGATACCGGCTTCTACATCGCTTCGGCGACAAAGGCCTTCACGGCTCTGAGCTTCGCGGCGATGGCGACGCGGGGCGAGACTGATCTGGACGAACCCGTCGGAGCATGGGCGCCCCGGTCGGGCCTGTCGCCGGAGATGGCGCAGGCGACCAGCCTGACCGATCTGCTGAGCCACCGCGCGGGACTGGACAACGAGCCGATCACCTTTCGTGCGGCCTATTCCGGCGAACATTCGCCACAGGTCATGCAGGGGCTGCTGGCCCGAACCCAAGTCAACGCCGAGACTCCGCACGGCGTGTTTCGCTACACCAACCTCGGCTACAATCTAGCGACGATCCTGCTGGAAGCGCAGACCGGCCGGGACTGGCGCGACATGGTCAAGGAGGAGGTGTTGGCGCCCGCCGGGATGAGCCGCACCACCGCGCGGATATCACAGGCTCAGCAATGGGGCGTCGTGGCGGAGGGACATTTCGGCGACGGTCCTACGCCTATGGTCAGCCCCTTGCAGAAGGTCGACGCCACCATGCAATCGGCAGGAGGCCTGATCTCGACCGCCCATGACATGGCGCGCTGGCTGGAGGTGCAGCTCAACGACGGCGTCATCGACGGGCGACGCGTCTTTCCCGAGGGACTGATCGTCTCAACCCACACGTCGCGCGTGGCTCAGGATCGGCGGTTCGGCGCCTATCGCCGCGACGGCTATGGCCTAGGCTGGCAAACGGGACGGTACGGCCGGGACGTGCTGATCCACCACTTCGGCAATTTCGCCGGTTCGCGAGCGCATGTCTCCTTCATGCCCGAACGCCGGATCGGAGTGGCGGTCATGATCAATGAAGACCTGGTTGCGGGCGAGTTGGCCGATATCACCGCCAACTACGTTTATGATCGGTTGGCTGGACGTGCTGATCTGGAAACCGCCTATGAGGCGGAGCTGACCGCACTCGTCCAGCGGCGCGACCAGAGGCGCGCCGCCCTCATCCGCGCCAGAGCTGAGCGTGCAGCAAGACCCTGGCGGCTGTCGCAGCCCAACAGCGCCTATGTCGGGATTTATGAAAACCCCGCCTATGGGACGATGGAGATGATCGAGACGCCCAGCGGACTGGATATCAAAATGGGGGTGATGCAGGCGTCGGCAGAGGCCTTCACAGAGGCGGAGAGCCTGCGGGTGGAGCTGGTTCCTTTCCAAGGCCGGGTGATCGTCTTCAACGGACCCGACGCCCTGACCTTCGAGGGCGAGCGCTTCATCCGTCGCCCCTAAAGACGTCCGGCCGCCGCCGAATCCTGGCGACGGCCGAGACCGGATCTCGATCAGCCCTTGTCGCCCTTCAGCGCGTCCTTGACGCCGCCGACGGCGTTCTGGACCTTGCCCGCCACCTGATCGGCGCGGCCTTCGGCCTTCAGCTTTTCGTCGCCGGTGAGCTTGCCGGCGGCTTCCTTGAGCTTGCCGCCGATGTTCTTGGCGGCGCCTTCGATGCGATCGTGGTCGGGCATGGGGAGCTCCCTATAGGGCGAGCCGCCGGGAGTGGCGGCCCTCAGGGAAAACAACCCTTTCTGCTCAGCCGGGTTCCGAGGCGGCGGCGTGACGATCGCGCAGCCAGCGGGCGACGGCCCAGCTGTGGGCCTCATGGCGCAGGCTGAACAGGGCTCGCATCGGCTCCAGCCAGACCAGTTCATGGTCGGCTTCCTGCTTGGTCGAGGGATCGGCGCCGGTCACGCTGACGATCCAGACGCCGCCGACGTTGTTGACCGGCGTGCCGTCCGACCTGAGGAAATACTGCGCCGCCTCGGTCAGGCGGTCGACCGGCTGGATGATCAGGCCCGTCTCCTCGGCGAACTCGCGCACCAGCGCCTGCTGCTCCGTCTCCTCGCCGTCCAGGGCGCCGCCGGGCAGGTCGAAATAGGCGTGTCCGTCGCCGCGATCCACGCGCACGCAGGCCAGGCGGCCGTCACGCTCGGCGATGCCGAAGACAGCGGGGCGGTGGATGTAGTCGAGACCGGGGCGGGCTGTGCCGAACTGAAGCTTCATCTCGCCGAGACTAAACCCGCCGCGACGCCGGACGAAACCCCCAAAGCGTCGCCTAGAGGTCAAACGCCAGGCGAGCGCGCACGCCGTGGTGGGAGGGATCGACCTCGATCGCCGAGCGCAGGCCGCCGGCCATGGCCGAGATGATCTTGGAGCCCAGACCCGTGCCCTTGGGCTGGCCGTCGCCCAGCCCCGGCCCGTCGTCCTCGACCGTCAGCAGGGCGCGGCGTCCGTCCTCCATCCGCTCAAGGATCACCCGAATCTCGCCCGCCGCGCCGGGCTCATAGGCGTATTTCACGGCGTTGGTGACCAGTTCGGTGACAATGACGCCCAGGGAGACGGCCTGGTCGGTCGTCACCTGCAGCGCCTCGGCGCGCAGGGCCAGTCGCGGTCCATCGTCGTCGGGGCCGATGGACTTGCCCAATTCCTCGACCAGGCCGGCGAGATATTCGTCCATCTGCACCCGCTCGACATCGGCCGAGGTGTAGAGGCGGCGATGGACATGGGCCACGGCCTCGATGCGGACCTGGGCCTCGCGCAGGGCGTCGCGCGCCCCCTCGTCGACAAGCTGGCGCAGCTGCAGGGAGATGAAGCTGGACACCAGTTGGAGGGAGTTGCCGACCCGGTGGTTGACCTCGCGCAGCAGGGCCTCGGCGCGGTCGCGCGCCTGGCGGACTTCCTCATGCGCCTCTTCGTTCTCGCGCTCCAGGCGGCGGCGCAGCAGGGCGTCCTCCACAGCCGAACGCAGAAGGGCGGTGAAGTCCTCGGACACGTCCTTGATGACGTAGTCGGCGGCCCCGGCGCGCAGGGCGGCCACGGCGATGCGGCCGTCCTGGGCCCCGGTGACATAGACCACCGGCGGCGGCGTCGGCAGGGCCAGAATGTCCGGCAGGACGTCCAGCCCTTCGCGGCCGGGCATATAGTGATCCAGGGCGCAGACGTCGAACTGGCCGGCCTTCAGCGTCTCATAGCCGGTGTCGGCGTCGGGCGCGCAGGTGACCTCATAGCCGTGGCGGCCCAGCTCCTTCTGGACCAGCCGCGACAACCCCCGGTCGTCGTCGATGTACAAGAGACGGATTGAAGCCCCCGGTTCCGTCACGGCGTCAGATCTCGGGCGCCTGCATGACGGACAGGAACAGACCCAGCTGGCGGATGGCGCCCGCAAAGGCCTCATAGTCGACAGGCTTGGTGATGTAGACGTTGCAGCCCAGATCGTAGCAGCGCTGGATTTCGACCTTGTCGTCCGTGGTGGTCAGAACGACGACAGGCGCGCGTCGCAGATTGTCGTCGGACTTCACCTTTTCCAGGATATCCGTGCCCGACATGTCCGGCAGATTCAGGTCCAGCAGGATCAGGACCGGCCCGTTGTGGCGGACCTCTTCGCTGAACAGATAGTCCAGGGCCGCCTCGCCGTGATCGAAATGAACGATGTCGTTGGCGATGTTCGCCCGCCGGATGTTCTTTTCAATGAGCTTGGCGTGCCCATGGTCGTCCTCGACCATGACGATCTTCACCGAGTGGCTCACAGGCGATCTCCTTGGTAGTCACCCAGCATAGCCAGACGTTTCGGAAATTTCAGGTAAAAAGTCGACCCTTGGCCCAATTCTGATTCGATTTCGATCGAACCGCCCAGACGCCGCACGATGTTGCGTACGAAGGCCAGGCCCAGACCTTCGCCCGGCTTGTCCTGCTTGCCCGAGCGGCGAAAGAGCTCGAAGATGCGCTCGTGATCCTTGGGCGACACGCCCCGGCCGTTGTCGATGATGCGGTATTCCACCCAGCCGTCGGGCGTCTCCTGCCCCTGGACCTCGATACGGATGGGACGGTCGGGCTGCTGATACTTCACCGCATTGTCGATCAGGTTGCCGAAGATCTGCTCGACCGCCAGACGATCGCTCTCCAGCGGCGGCAGGGGGCCGACCACGATTTCGCCGCCCGTTTCGGCGACCTGATGGTGGACGGTGTCGGCGATGGTCTGGGCCACGCCGGTCATGTCCAGCCGTTCGGGCGCCAGGGCGCGCCGTCCCTCACGCGACAGGCGCAGGATGGCGTTGATCAGCCGGTCCATCTTGGCCGTCGAGGTGCGGATGAAGCCCACGGCCTCGGGCGCGTCCTCGCGCACCGCGCGCAGGACGTCGGGGTCCGTCAGACCGGGGTGCGCCGCGTCGACCGCCGTCAGTTGCTCATCCACCATCCTTGAGACCTGCTCGAGTTCGGAGGTGTAGCCCATGACGTTGACCAGGGGCGCGCGCAGGTCGTGGCTGACGATATAGGCGAAGCGCTGGATTTCCTCGTTGGCGCGGGTCAGTTCGGCGGTGCGATCGCGGACCTCGTTCTCCAGACCCGCGTTGACGCGATCGAGCTCGAAATGCGCGGCCTCGATCTCGGCCACATAGCGCCGCACCAGCCAGACGCTGATCCCCGCCAGCACCAGGATCAGCACCCCGGCCAGGGCGTTGACCGCCACGGTCACGGCCTGGGCCCACTCCGACTGGTGGGTGCGCTCGGCCAGGCGGCGCGCCTCGATGGCGTCGATCGCCGCCAGTTCGACCCGCATGGCGTCCATCAGCGTCTTGCCCTGGCCGCCGCGAATGCGCGCGACGGCCTCGCCGATGCGGCCCGTCCGGGTCTGGTTGATGGTTTCGTCCATCAGCGCCAGACGCTCGCGAGCCATCTGCTTGACCTTGGCCACGCGTGCGGAGGACTCGGGATCGTTCTGGACCAGGGTCTCAAGGCGTTCGAGCACCGCCGGCAGCTTGGCGACGGCGTTGTCGTGCACGCCCAGATACTCGGCCCGCGCCGTCAGCATGAAACCGCGCTGCCCGGTCTCGGCGTCGGTCAGCAGCATCACCGTGTCCTTGGCCGCCAGGCGCACCTGCTGGCTGTGGTCGACGGTGTCGTTGTAGTTGGAGGTGCGCTGGATCATCACCAGCGTCGCCGTATTGACGGCCAGCAGCAGCAGCAGCGCCAGGGCCAGAAGGGCGATGATCGAGCGACTGAGGGTCGGGGTGCGCAGGAAGATTCCGAAGGTGCGCAGAGCCGGCCGGAAACGTTTCATATCCCGAACCTTATTCGCCGCCGAAGCCGTGTCCAGCCCCTACCGCAGGGTCTAGACCGAACCGACCGTCCGGAGCCGGGCCTTGGGATGAATTTCGTTCTGGCTCATCACCACCGTCTGGCCGCGGAAGCGTTCGATGATGGAGCGGACGTAGGGGCGCACCTGCGGCCCGGTCAGCAGGACCGGGTTCTCGCCCGTCATGGCGGCGCGCTCGAACACCTCGCGCACGGCGCGGATGAAGTCCTGCAGGCGGCTGGGCGCCATGGCCAGCTGCTTGTCCTCGCCCGGACCGACCAGGCTCTCGGCGAAGGCCTGCTCCCACTCGGGCGACAGGGTGACGATAGGCAGGGCGCCGTCGTCGGCCTTGTGCTGCCAGCACAGCTGGCGCGCCAGGCGGCTGCGGACGTGTTCGACCAGGGTGGCGACGCTGGTGGTGTGCGGCGCGGCCTCGGCCAGGCCTTCGAGGATGGCGGGCAGGTCGCGGATCGACACCTTCTCGCGCAGCAGGGCCTGCAGGACGCGCTGAAGCGTCGTCACGGTGACGACCGAGGGGATCAACTCCTCGACCAGCTTCTGCTCCTCGCCCTTCAACTCCTTCAGCAGCTTCTGCACCTCGGCGTAGGACAGCAGCTCGGCCATGTTCTCCTTGAGGATTTCCGTCAAATGCGTGGTCAGCACCGTCGACGGGTCGACGATGGTGTAGCCGCGGAACGTCGCCTCTTCCCTTAGCGACTCGTCGATCCAGGTGGCAGGCAGGCCGAAGGCGGGCTCGCGCGTGTGCTCGCCCGGCAGTTCGACCTGGCGGCCCGCCGGGTCCATAGCCATCAGGGAGGCCAGGCGCACCTCGCCTGAGCCGGCGTCCATCTCCTTGATGCGGATGGCGTAGCCCTGATTGGGCAGGCGCATGTTGTCGAGGATGCGCACGCTGGGCATGACGAAGCCGTATTCCTGGGCGAGCGAGCGGCGCAGGGCGCGGATCTGGTCCGTCAGGCGCCGCCCCTCCAGATCGTTGATCAGGGCCAGCAGGGCGTAACCCAGCTCGATCTTCACCTCATCGATGGTCAGGGCGGTGGAGATCGGCTCCTCCACGTCCTCCTTCGGCTTCAGATCGACCGGCTCGGCGGGCGGCGGTTTCAGCCGGTCGCGGCCCAGCTTCCACGCCATGAAGCCCGTGGCCAGCGCCAGCGCCGCGAAGGGCAGCAGCGGCATTCCCGGGATCAGGCCGATCAGCCCCGCCGTGCCGGACACCACGCCCAGCGACACCGGATTGGTCGCCAGCTGCGCGGCGAAAGCCTTGTCGGCCGAACCCTCGACCCCGGCCTTGGTCACCAGGAAGCCGGCGGCGACCGAGACGATGATGGCCGGGATCTGCGTCACCAGACCGTCGCCGACGGTCAGCTGCACATAGGTGTTGGCGGCGTCCATGGCCGGCATGCCGTGCTGCAGCACGCCGATCAGCAGGCCACCGATGACGTTGATGAAGGTGATGATCAGACCCGCCACGGCGTCGCCGCGCACGAATTTCGAGGCGCCGTCCATGGCGCCGAAGAAGGTCGATTCCTGCTCCAGCTCCTTGCGGCGCAGCTTGGCCTGATCCTCGTTGATCAGCCCCGCCGAGAGGTCGGCGTCGATGGCCATCTGCTTGCCCGGCATGGAGTCCAGGGTGAAGCGGGCCGAGACCTCGGCGATACGGGTGGCGCCCTTGGTGATGACGACGAAGTTCACCACCAGCAGGATGGCGAAGATGATGACGCCGATGATGAAGTTGCCCCCCATCATCAGTTCGCCGAAGGCCTGGATGATCTTGCCCGCGCTGTCGTGGCCTTCCTGACCGTTGCTGAGGATCAGCCGCGTCGAGGCCAGATTCAGCCCCAGCCGGTACAGGGTCGAGACCAGCAGCACCGTGGGGAAGATGGCGAAGTCCAACGGCCGCTTCATCATCACGGCCGTCATCAGGATCAGCACGCTGGACACCAGCGAGATCGCCAGCAGCAGATCCAGAAGCATCTTCGGGATCGGCACGATCAGCAGCATGATGACGGCGATGACGCCGACCGCCATGCCGACCTCGCCGCGCATCAGCCAGCCGAGGGCCTCGCGCCCCGTGGGGCGCGCCAGCCCGTCCTTCATCAGGATCGGCGCATCAGCCATGACGACGTGCGAAGGTCATGCCGCCTGATGACAGGATTCGGCGGCCGTCAGCCATGCCCCAGCGCCTTGAGCGCCTGCCGGGTCGCGTCGGCGACTGCCGCCTCGCGCTGGGCGTCGGTCGAATCCTTCGTGGCGTGGAAATAGACCGCGATGGCGATGGCGGGCCCGTTCGGCGGCAGGATCAGGCCGATGTCGTTGACGGGGCCATAGCCGCCTGTGCCCGTCTTGTGCGCCACGGTCCAATCGGCGGGAACGCCCGCCTTGATCCGCCCTGCTCCCGTCGGCGTATCGACCAGCCAACGCATCAGCAGGGTCTTGGACGCCGTATCCAAGGGCGTGTCGGCCGCGACCAGCAGCCGCTGGATGTTCTTCACGGACTGGTCGGGGGTGATGGTGTCCTTGTCGTCGTCTGCGACGTTCAGTTCCGGCTCGAGCCGGTCGACGCGCGTGCTTTCATCGCCGATGCCGCGATAGAAGGCGCGCAAGGGCTCCAGCCCGCCCATTTCGCGGATCAGGATGTTGGCGGCGGGATTGTCGCTGACCTCGACCGCGCCCTTCATCAACTGTTCGATCGTCAAGGTCGAGCCGACCGCCGGCTCCGTGACCGGGGCGTGGCTGATCATGTCGGCCTGCGTCACCGGGATCGCCCGGTCCAACCGCTCCTGTCCCGCCTGAACGCGCAGCAGGGTCGCCGCCGCCAGATACATCTTGAAGGTCGAGCAATAGACGAACCGCTCGTCGCCGCGCCAGGCGGCCTGCTTGCCGTCGGTCGCGACCGAGACGCCCAGACGGCCGCCGTGGCGGGCTTCCAGCGCCGACAGGTCGAGATCGAGCACGACCGGTTCGACGGCCGCTGGCTCCGTCGCTCGCGTACAGGCGCCCAGAGCGAGGGCGCCCGCGCCGATCAGCAGGGTGCGACGGTCGGCGCGCATCGGCTCAGCCCGCCGCGCCGTAGGCGGCCGCGACGCCCGACTGGGGCGCCGGGATCGGCGTGCCCTGGTCGGCGTATTCGTTCAGCTTGTTGCGCAGGGTGCGGATGGAGATGCCCAGGATCGTCGCCGCATGGGTGCGGTTGCCCAGACAGTGGCTGAGCGTGTCCAGGATCAGAGTCTTCTCCATTTCGGCCACGGTCTGGCCGACGAAGCTGCGGGTCACGGCGTCGGCGACCTGGGCCGCCTGACCGGCCACGCCGGCGTCATAGGTCGAAGCGGCGGGCGTCGAAGCCCCCTCGCTCCCGCCCAGCAGCGGGCGGCCGTCCGGCAGGCGAATGGCGTCGACGTCGATCTCGGCCCCCGTCGCCAGCAGGACGGCGCGGTGCATGGCGTTTTCCAGCTCGCGCACGTTGCCGGGCCAACGGTGGGCGACCAGGGCGCGCCGGGCCTCGCCGCCGATGGCGCGGGGCGGCACGCCGTTGGCGGCGGCGTATTTCTTGACGAAGTGGTCGGCCAGCACGGCGATGTCGCCGGGGCGTTCGCGCAAGGAAGGCAGGCGCAGGTTCACGACGTTGAGGCGATACAGCAGGTCTTCGCGGAACGTCCCCTCGGCCACGGCCTTGGCCAGATCGCGGTTGGAGGTGGCGATGATGCGGATATTGACGGGCACCGGCTTGGAGCCGCCGACGCGGTCGATCACCCGCTCCTGGATGGCGCGCAGCAGCTTGGCCTGAAGCCGGGCGTCCATCTCGCTGATCTCGTCCAGCAGAAGCGTGCCGCCGTCGGCTTCCTCGAACTTGCCGATGCGGCGGGCCACGGCGCCGGTGAAGGCGCCCTTCTCGTGGCCGAACAGCTCGGATTCCAGCAGGTTATCCGGGATGGCGGCGCAGTTGACGCTGATGAAGGCCTTGTCCGCCCGGCGCGAGTGCGTGTGCAGATAGCGCGCCATCACCTCCTTGCCGACGCCGCTTTCGCCGGTGATCAGGATGGAGGCTTCCGAACGCGCCACCTGATCGGCCAGCTGGATGACCGACTTCATCGCCGGATCGGCCGAGATCATCGGCCGCTCGTCGTCCGCCACCGCCGACAGGACGGCGGCGATCAGGTCTGCTTCGGGCGGCAGGGGGATGAACTCCTTAGCCCCGGCGCGGATGGCGTCGGCCGCCTCGCGCGCGTCGGCGTCGACGCCGCAAGCCACGACCGGCACATGAATGCGCTCGGCGTCGTTGGCGGCGATCAGGGCGGCGATGTCGATGCGGTAGTCGACCATCAGCAGGTCGGCGCCCTGCCCCCGGCGCAGCTGCTCGGTCGCCTGATCGGCGCGCTCGACGTGCTGGACCTTGGCGCCGTGCGCCATGGCCATCTTCACCGCCGTCGCCAGTTGGCCGCTGAGCCGGCCCACCACCAGAAGACGCATCGCCCTACTCCTTCAAAATCCTGTCCGTGACGGGGGCGGCCGATCAGGCGCCCTTGTCCTCGGTCTTGATGATTTCCGTCATGGTCACGCCCAGGCGATCCTCGACGACGACGACCTCGCCGCGCGCCACCAGCCGGTTGTTGACGAAGATGTCGATCGCCTCGCCGACCTTGCGGTCCAGTTCCAGCACCGAGCCCTTGTTCAGTTTCAGCAGCTGGGCCACCGACATGTGCGCCTTGCCCAGCACCGCCGAGATGTTGACCGGCACGTCAAAGACGGGCGCCAGGTCGACGGCGGATTTCTCACCACCCTCGTCAGCCAGATTGAGGGCGGTGGATTCGCCGAATTCCTCGAGCGAGAGATCGTCGGTGGCCATCAGAAGCCCCTCCTGTCATGGGCGCCGCCTTCAAGAGGCGGCTCGGCGTGGCCGGCTTCGGCGGCCAGGGCGGCGTCGAGGGCGGCGGCCACACGGCCCTCCGCCTCGGCCGGATCGAACTCGGCGCGGCCGTCGGCCCATTCCAGGGCGAAGGCGGCGGCGGGCCGGTGCGGCTCGTCGCGGAACACCACCAGCCCCGAGAAGCCCGCCTGAGCGCACAAGGCCTCGATCTGGGCGCGGCCGTCGTCATCCAGACCCGAGGCGCGGACCAGCAGACGCGGCGTGGCGTCCATCTCCTGACCCAGGGCCTCGATGGCGGCCTCCAGGGGACGGCGCGGGAAGCGTTCGAAGGCGGCCGAACCGATCACACGCGCAGCCGCCAGGGCCAGTTCAGCGGATTCGCGCCGGTGCGCCTCGGCCACGCCGCGCAGGGCGGTCGCGGCCTGGGACACCGTCTGCGCCACGATCGACAGGGCGTCGGCGCGCAGGGCTTCGACCTCGTTCAACGCCTGCTGTCGGGCCTCAAGCCGCGCCTGGGCGATCAGGGCGTCGACCTCGGCCGGGGCGAAGGACCGCTTGGTCGGCTGCCAGGTCGAGGCGCGCAGCACGGCGCCGTCGGCCCCGAACTCGGTGTCGAAGGCGAAGGGGACGGCGTTGGAAGGGAGGGCGCTCATGTCAGTAGATCAACTCGTCGTCGCCGCCCTGGCCGGCCAGCATGATGTCGCCGCGCGCCGCCAGATCCTTGGCCACCTGGACCATGGCCATCTGGGCGTTGTCGACGTCCTTGAGGCGGACAGGCCCCATGGATTCCATGTCCTCGCGCATGATCTTCGAGGCGCGCTCGGACATGTTGGAGAAGAACATTTCGCGCAAGGAATCCGAGGCGCCCTTCAACGCCAGCCCCAGTTGGTCCTTCTCGACCGCCCGCAGCAGGGTCTGCACCCCGCCGGGATCGAGGCGCGACAGGTCCTCGAACACGAACATCAGGGCGCGGATGCGCTCGGCCGCGTCGCGGTTGCGTTCCTCCAGGGCGCCGATGAAACGGGCCTCGGTCTGGCGGTCGAAACTGTTGAAGATGTCCGCCATCAGCTCGTGCGAGTCGCGCTTGGACGTGCGCGCCAGGTTGGACATGAACTCGCTGCGCAGGGTCTGTTCGATCTTGTCGAGGATGTCGCGCTGCACCGGCTCCATGCGCAGCATCCGCTGGACGCACTCCAGGGCGAAATCCTCGGGCAGGGCCGTCAGCACGCGCGAGGCGTGGTCCGGCTTGATCTTGGACAGGACCACCGCGACCGTCTGCGGATATTCGTTCTTCAGATAGTTGGCGAGCACGGCCTCGTTCACATTGCCGAGCTTGTCCCACATGGTGCGGCCGGCGGGACCGCGGATCTCCTCCATCAGCGCCTCGACCCGGTCGGAAGGCATGAAGGAGGCCAGCAGACGCTGCGTCTGCTCGTAGGAGCCCATCAGCGAGCCCGACCCGCCGATGCCGGAGACGAACTCGACCAGAACCTCTTCGACCACGGCGGCGGTGACGCTGCCCAGCCCCGCCATGGCCTGGGAGACCTCCTTGATCTCCTCGTCGTCGAGCTGCTGCCACAGGGCCGTGTGCTCTTCGCCCAGAGACAGAAGAACGACGGCGGCCTTTTCGGGCCCCGTCAGCTTCTTGGCGTCGTCGACCGCCGCGCCCTTTGAAACCAGCCGCGCCGCCATCAGGTTTCATGCATCCAGGCGCGCAGGATCGCCGTGGATTCCTCTGGGTGGCTGTCGACGAAATCGGCGACCTTCTTGATGGACGAGGCCTTCACCTGCCCCTCGATGCGGGCGATGTCGATGCGCTGCTCCATGTCGCTGGGTCCGGCCAGCATGGGCGCGCCGCCCGGCAGGGTTCCGCCGACAAGCTGGGTGTCCAGCGCCGTGACGGGAATGCCGCCGGCGCCGGCCAGGGCGGGCGCGCCTGCGCGCCCCTGTCCCGAAGCCGTCTTCAGCAGAGGGCGCAGGACGAAGAAGATCAGCAGCAGACCCGTGACCAGCAGGACCAGCAGCTCGACCCCGCGCATGATGTCGTTCTTGTCGAAGGCGAACAGCGACGAACCCTGCGCCTCGCCCGGCGCGGCCGAGGGCTCGCGGTTGAAGCGGACGTTGACGACCTCCAGCTTGTCGCCGCGCGCCTCGTCGATGCCGACGGCGGCGGCGACCAGGGCCTTGATCTGCTGCACCTCCTCTTCGGTGCGGGCCGCGTAGGTCGGTTCGCCCCCGCCCTCGGCGGCGGGGGTGTATTTGCCGTCGACCGCCACCGAGACAGACAGCTTCCGGACCTCGCCCGGCTCCTTCACCGTCGTCGTGGTGGTGTTGGAGATTTCGTAGTTGGTCGTCTCGGTGTTCTCGGCGCGGGTCGAACCGAGCGGCGTCGCGTTGGGCGCCTCTCCGCCGGGGATGTTGTTGGTGGCGGTGACGCCGCCGTCCTGCTGGCCGGTCGTATCCTGCGACTGGCTGCCGTTGGTCGAGGTCGAGCGAACGACCTGGCCGTCCGGATCGAAACGCTGCTCCTGGGTGGTCGAGCGGCTATGGTCGATGTCGGCCGTCACCTGCACGCGCGCGGAGCCGACGCCGACGACGCCCTCGACGATGTCCTTGATGCGGGCCTGCATCTGGGCCTCGGTCGAGGCCTTGGCCGCTTCGGCGGTGGCCGAGGTGAAGCCGGTGTCCTCGGATCCTGCCGCCAGGGTGCGGTTGGCCTGGTCCGTCACCGTGACCTTGTCCGGCTTCAGGTTCGGCACGGACGAGGCGACGACGTTGCGGATGGCCCGCACCTGATCGGCCGTCAGATCGCGGCCCGACAGCCCCACCACCACGGCGGCGGTCGGATCGATGGCGGCGGCCTGGAACATCTCGCGCCGAGGCATGGTGATGTGGACGCGGGCCGAGGAAATGCCGCGCATCGACATGATGGTGCGCGCCAGTTCGCCCTGCAGGGCGCGCTGTTCGTTCAGGTTCTGCTGGAACTCGGTCTGACCCAGCACCGACTGGTTGTCGAAGATCTCGTAACCGACGCTGCCCGAGGTCACGAGCCCCTTGCCCGCCAGCATCAGGCGCGCCGCGCCGACCTCGTCCCGGCTGACGAAGATGGTCGAGCCGTCGCCCTTGGAGGAGTATTTGATACTGGCCTGATCCAGGGCCGCGCCGATCTCGGCCGCCTCGCGCAGGTCGAGGTTGGAATAGAGCAAGGCGTCCGGCGCCTGGCCCACGCGCAGCATGACGGCGACCAGGACGGCGGCCACGCCTGCGGCCACGCCCAGGATGGCGGCCAGGCGTCCGACGCCGAACTTCTTCAAAGCTTCCGTGAAGCCGCCCACGCGCAACCGCCCCTGCACACGCGGGACGAACCGAACCCGCTAGGCAGAAACTGCCGCCTGGATGGTAAATGCGGCGTTAAGAGGCGTTAAAGAGATGGGAATCTGAAACCCTCTCCCGATGGGAGAGGGCTTGAGCGCACGAGAGCGCAGCGATCGTTCTGGCGTGAAAGGGTGAGGGTTCGCGGTCGATGAGTTCGCGCGACGGCTTACGCCGACGGACGGGACAAGCCCCTCACCCTTTCGCCTTAGCCAATCGCCTTCGGCTCTTGGAGGCTCAAGCCCTCTCCCGCCGGGAGAGGGAAGACCACGGCGCCAAAGAAAAAGGGGCTGCGGGACCATCACGCCCCGCACCCCCTTCGGCGCCCCCCGGCGCCCGCCCGCCTCCTCAAGGAAGGCGGGCTGTCTTGTCGAAGCCCTTAGACCTTCTGGGCTTCGGCCTTCTTGTCGGCTGCGGCCTTGATGCGAGCCTCGGCGATGGCGTCGGCGATCAGGTGGGTCGGCTTGTTCTCGGAGACCGAACGCTCGAGGATTTCCTCAAACGTCTCCATCAGGCGCGACAGCTTGCCTTCGACCCACGAGGCGTCATAGGCGCCGCCGGTCTGACGGGCGTTCATTTCCGAGGCGACGTTGATGATGCCGCCGCCGTTGATGACGTAGTCCGGCGAATACAGGATGCCGCGCTTGAACAGTTCGTCGCCGATGTCGGCGGTGGCCAGCTGGTTGTTAGCGGCGCCGCACACGGCCTTGACCTTCAGGCGGTCCAGCGTCTGCGGGTTCAGCGTCGCGCCCAAGGCGCACGGGGCGTAGATGTCGGCGGCGACATCATAGATGGCGTCCGGGGCGACGATCTCGGCGCCCGTCCTGGCGGCGACGGCCTCCAGGTTGGCCTGGTTGACGTCGGTGATGATCAGCTTGGCGCCGGCCTTGTGCAGCTTCTCGGCCAGATAGGCGCCGACGTGGCCCACGCCCTGGATGGCGACGGTCAGGCCGGTCATGTCGTCCTGTTTGAACAGGCGCCGCGCCACGACCAGGTTCGAGCGGAACACGCCCTCGGCCGTGACCGGGCTCGGGTCGCCCGAGGCTTCCGGGCCGTCCTTCAGGCCCAGGACGTATTCGGTGACCTTGCGCGCTTCGGCGATGTCCTCGACCGAGGTGCCGACGTCTTCGGCGGCGTAGTAGTGGCCGCCCAGGCCGTTCAGATAGCGGCCGAAGGCATGGAAAAGCTCAGGCGACTTCTGGGTGCGGCTGTCGCCGATGATGACCGACTTGCCGCCGCCCATCTCCAGGTCCGCGACGGCGTTCTTGTAGCTCATGCCCTTGGACAGGCGCAGCACGTCTTCCAGCGCCTCGGCGGCGGTGGCGTAGTTCCACATGCGGGTGCCGCCCACGGCCGGACCGCGCGCGGTCGAGTGCACCGCAACAATCGCCTTCAGGCCGGTTTTCTCATCATAGAAGGCGTGGACGCCTTCATGGTTCGAGAAAGAAGGAGAATCAAACAGCGTCATGCCCATGACAGGCCTTTCCTGGGGTATTTTTTGTGCGCATGGACATACGCGCCCCTCCGACAAACGGCAAGCATCACCGTGCCGGCGCCGCCAGTTCCGGGCCGACTGCGGCTTCAGGCCCCGATTTCCGTGTTTCCTGCGTTCAGCCTTCGGCCAGGGCGGGTCGTTTCGGACGTTCAAACCGAGCCATCACCCACCGCCGCGCCGGAGTCTCGAACAGCTTCCAGCATAGCCAGCTGGCGACCAGAACCCCCGCCAGCCAGATCAGGCCGATCAGGGGCGACGGCGCCAGGAAGGGGATTCGCTTCAGCACCACGCTGGTCGCCTCCAGCAGGGAGCCGTGCAGCAGGTAGATGGAGTAGGAGGCCCCGCCCAACACCACGCCGGGACCGACGCTCAGAATGCGCGGAGCCGAGACCGCCGTCATCCACACGACCGCCGGGAAGACACAGGCCAGGAGCAGCAACTCGACGCCGAGGACCGTGAAAGATCGTCCCAGCACCACATAGACCGCTGCGGCCGCGACCAGGGCCAAGGCGCCCCAGGCCAGCAGGGGGCGCGCGGTCGTCTTCGCCGCATTGTCTCGCGCCAGGAAGACGCGCGCCGTCATCATGCCCAGGCAGAAGCCGGTCAGGGCGCGCAGGCCTCCGACATGGAAATTGGCCAACTGCCACCCGCCGTCCACTGATCCCATCGACCAGGTCGCCGCCGCCAGCGCCAGGAAGGCGACAGCTCCGACCACGGGCAGGAACCGCAACCCCGCCTTCACCCAGAAGACGAAGACCACGGACATGACCATTTCCCAGAAGATCGACCAGCCCAGGTCGACATAGGGGAACAGCACCTGGGCGTCGTGCAGACCCGAGGTGTCGAGCACCGCCGGGATCATCAGCAAGCCGCTGATCAGCGCATAGACCGACGCGCCCGCCTCGGCGCCCAGATTTCCGTTCGCCGCCAGCCACAGGGTCGTCAGGGCGAACCCCATCAGCGTCGCCAGCACATAGAGGGGATAGAGCCGAGCGATCCGCCGCAGCATGAAGGCTCCGGCGCCCATCGGCCGCTGCGCGCCGGGCAGCAGGACATGGGCGTAGCGGTAATAGAGAACAAACCCGCTCAGCACGAAGAAGAAGTCCACCGCCACATAGGCGTGCGGCGCCAGGGCGCTGAGCCCGAACAGCGGCGTCGCATGCATCAGGCAAACGGCCAGGGCGGCCAGTCCGCGCAGACTATCGAGGGCGGGAAGATGGGGGCGAGAAACGGTCATTCCGCTCGGTTACGACGACCGCGGTTATCATATGCTCAATATTCGGGCGGCTCAGACCTCAGCGCGCCTTCGGATCGGCCGCCAGCGCCGGCAGCACGGGCGGCGCGCCGGACGGCAGCGGACGGGCCGGATCGCGCAGCCAGGCTTCGACGTCGGCGAAGACGGTCTCGGCCTGAAAGTCGCGGTTCAGGATGTGCCAGCCGTCGGCGTAGTAGCCCGTCGTCAGGTTCGGCCGCTCGCCCGCCTGTTCCAGGGCGCGGCGCATGGGACGTTTGGTGATGATCTGATCGTGGGCGCCGTAGAGCAGCAGGGTCGGCGTCTCGATCTTCCCCAGACGACGCGTCGCCGTCTCCATCAGATCGACCAGACCGTACAGGGAATCGAACCGCGTCGACAGGATCGACAGGGGATCGCGGCCGTTGCGGATCAGCTCCAGCGTATTGTCCGAGGCGCGGATGTCGCGCACGGCGAACGACGGCGGCTCGACCCGCTTGGCGCCCATCATGCGCGCGGCGGTCCACAGGCCCGCGCTATTGAAGGCGTTCTGGCTGGACCAGCCCCAGACGCCTGGCGCCAGCAGCACCACGCGATCGGCGTCCGGCGGCGCGTCCGAACCGAAGGCCGCAATGGTCGAGGAACCGCCCATGCTTTCGCCCGTCACTACGATCAGGGCGTTGGGCCGCTGGGCCCGAACCAGGGCGACGATGGTGCGCAAGTCCTGGCTGGTCAGGCTTTCAGCCGCGAACTCGCCCCGGTTCGGCGCCAGACCGAAGCCGCGCTGATCATAGGCCCAGGTCTCGATGCCCCGCTGCGCCCACCACGGCCCGGCGAAACGGAAGGAGGCGTAGTGGTCGTTGAAGCCGTGCAGGGCGACGATGACGGCCCAGGGCGCCTGGCCTTCCGGGCTCCACCGTAGATAGGGCAGCCGCGCCCCGTCCTGCACCACAAAGGCGCCGCGCCCCAGGGTTCCCGCCTCGATGCGCGGCCCGTTGACCCCGTTGGGCGGGGTCAGCGGCGGCTGAACGTGCGGCGTGGCGCAGGCGGCGAGGGCGAGAGAAAGAAGGGCGGCGGCGATCCATCGCCCTTCTCCCCTCGGGGGAGAAGGTGGGCGCCGGAGGCGCTCGGATGAGGGGGCTGTGTCACCAGACGCGGCGGCCAAGGATGAGGGCGAAGCAGGCCGCCCCCTCATCCGTCTCGCTCCGCGAGCCACCTTCTCCCCCAAGGGGAGAAGGAAAGACCGATGTGTCACGCCAATATCTCCGCTGTCCGCCGACGAAGGTAGGGCAGAACCTCGGCCTCGAACCAGGGGTTCTTCTTCAGCCAGGCCGTGTTGCGCCAGGACGGATGCGGCAGCGGCAGGACAGAGGGCGCATAGTCGCGCCAGGCGCGGACCGTCTCGGTCATGTTCGCCTTGGTTCGATCGCCCAGGGCCCAGGTCTGGGCGTAGCCGCCGACCAGCAGGGTCAACTCGACCTTCGGCAGTTCCGCCAGCAGGCGCGCCCGCCACAGCTCGGCGCAGCGGCGCGGCGGGGGATAGTCGCCGCCTTTCGGATCGGTGCCGGGAAAGCAGAAGGCCTGGGCCGCGACGCCGATGCGCGGGTCGCCGTAGAAGGTCCCCTCGTCCACGCCCATCCAGTCGCGCAGACGAACCCCGGACGGATCGGTGAACGGCAGGCCGCTTTCATGCACGCGCCGCCCCGGCGCCTGGCCGCAGATCAACAGCCGGGTTTCAGGCGTGACCATGACCACCGGACGCGGCGTGTGCGGCAACAGGCCCAGACACGCCCGACAGGCGCGGATTTCGGCCAGGACCGCGTCGAGCGCAGTCTCCGGGCCGTTTTCCGGATCAGTCGAAGTCGTCATCCGACGCTTCGACCGGCGGCAGGGCCGCGAGGGCCGCGGCCGTCTCGGCCTCGGTCGGGAGGCGCAGACGGATCACGCCGCGGAAGTTGTTGGGATCGACCGCCTTGCCCTTCTTGGTGATGGTCAGCCGGCCCTGACGCATCAGGCCCAGCGCCGTCGCCTTCACCTTGGGCAGCATCCGCTGCCACTGCTCGGGCTGCAGCTCCTTGGCCACATCGGCCGGTTCGATGCTCTTGCCGCCGACGTTCTTGGGATCGGCCTTGGCCAGTTTTTCGAAAATGGCCGCTTCGATTGGATCGCTCATGCGCGCTATATGCGGCAGCGCGAGATCAGAAAGAAGGCGTAATCGCATGCTCGGCAAGATCACCATCACCGAAGGCGAGTTCGCGGGGTGGGAGACCTATGAGGTCTCCGGCGCCACCTTCGACTCCACCGTCGGCCCCTTCTATCGCAAGCCGGACCCCGACGGCTCCATGCGTTGCGCCTTCCGCGCCGAGCAGAAGCACATGAATTTCGGCGGACGGATGCACGGCGGCTGCCTGATGACCTTCGCCGACATCGCCATGTTCCAGATCGCCTATCAGGAAATGGAGGGCGCCTCGGGCGTGACGGTGCAGCTGGATTCGACCTTCATCGACGGCGCCTACGTCGGCGAGCTGATCGAGGCGACGGGCGAGGTGTCCAAGGCCGGCAAGAGCCTGATCTTCGTGCGCGGCCAGATCGTCACCGGCGAGCGGCTGCTGATGACCTTCTCCGGCGTGATCCGGAAGTTCACGCCACGCGGTTGAACCTCATCTTCAGCGCCAGAACCATGGCGAGCGCAGCCGCCGGCCACAGGGCGATCAGCCCCAGGCGGCCATAGACCGCGGCCCCCATCAGCGCGCCCCCGGCCAGGCCCGCCCAGAGCGCCATATAGGGCCGGAACGCCCAGGGATCGCCGCCGCGCAGGGCGGCGGCCAGGGCGTGCCCCGTCTTGACCAGGGTTCCGGTCATATAGGTCAGGCTGACCCCGACCTCGCCGTCGCGCAGAAAGACCGAGTTCTCGACCGCCATGGCCAGGACCATCAGGCTGATCGCCAGGGGCGCGAGCCCGGCTCCGGCCGCCAGGGCGGCGCCGGCCAGTAGCGCCGCCTCCAGCGCCAGCACCCGACTGCGCGAGCGCGCGCCCTCCCCGCCCGCGACCAGGGCGCCGAGCATGGCGCCCAGAATGAACAGCAGGAGCACGCCCCCCACCGCGCCCGCGGCCAGCCACCGCCCTTCGGCCAGGCTGACGGCCAGACGCGTGATGTTGCCGCTCATGAAGGAGACGAACACCCCGCCCAGATGCAGGAATCCCAGGCTGTCGACATAGCCCGCCAGGGCGGCCAGCAGCAGGGCCAGCCAGCGGTCCGGCACAGTCAGAGTGCGCAAGGTCGGATCACATCCCCGCCGCCGCCGCCGGACGAGCGCGACAGGCCTCCAGCCAGCGGGCCAGATGCGTCAGCTCCTCGGGCGGCCGGTATTTGACCAGACGGGCGAAATCCAGCCCCACGGCCCCGACGATATCGGCGATGGTGAATCGGTCGGCGGCGATGAACTCATGATCCGCCAGATGCCGATCCAGCGTCTTCATGAAGCGTTCGGCGCCCAGGCGGTTGTATTCGGCGACCTGGGGCTGAGGCGCCTCCAGCGCGGCCAGGGCCGGATGGGTGAAGCGCACGTTCAGCATCATCGGATTGGCCAGATACATCTCGCACCGCCGCATCCACATCTCGATGATGGCCTGCTCCTTCGGATCGCGGCCGAACAGGTTCGGCTCGGGGTGCAGCGCCTCCAGATAGCGGCAGATGGCGATGGATTCGGTCAGGCAGGTCCCGTCGTCCAGTTCCAGCGCCGGAACATGCGGCACGCCGAACTTGGCGCGATAGGCCGGAGTGCGGTGCTCGCCCGCCAGAAGCTCGATCTCAACCCGCTCGACGTCGGTCACGCCCATTTCCGCCATGACCCAGCGGACGCGCCGCGGATTGGGCGCGCGGCGGCTTTCATAGAGCTTCATCAAAGGGTCCCTTCGGCTGCCCTGCGCGACGCTACTAGGCGAAGACGGCGGCGGGCAAGGCCCCGACGATGCAGGCGGTCATCAGGGTCGCCAGGAAGCCGGCGAACAGCGCCTTCCACACCAGCCCCAGCACCTCTTCGCGCCGCTCGGGCATCAGCACCGACAGACCGGTGACGGTGATCCCGACCGAGCCGATGTTGGCGAAACCGCACAGGGCATAGGTCATCAGCATCCGGGTGCGCTCGCTCATCTCGGCGGCCGGAACCTTGCCCAGTTCGATGAAGGCGACGAACTCGGTCAGGGTCAGCTTGACCCCCAGCAGCCAGCCCGCCTTGTGGGCGTCGGCCCATTCCACGCCGGTCAGCCAGGCCACGGGCGCGAACAGCACGCCCAGGATGCGCTCGACCGTCAGCGGTTCGCCGGCGATGACGAAGCCGCCCAGGATAATGTTGGCCAGGGCCACCAGGGCCACGAAGACGATCAGCACGGCCGAGATGTTCAGCACCACCATCAGGCCGTCGGACGTGCCCTTGACGATGGCGTCGACGGAACTGTCGTATTTCAGGGCCGAGTTGTAGTCGGCCACGGCTCCGCCCTCGCCGGGCTTTTCAGGGATGATGACGCGGGCCAGCATGACGCCGGCCGGCGCCGAGACGATCGAGGCCACCAGCACGTGCCCCGCAGCATTGGACAGGACCGGCGACAGAATGGTCGCATAGGCCACCATGGTCGAACCGGCGACGGTGGCCAGGCCCACCACCATCATCAGGAAGACTTCCGAACGGGTCAGCTTGTCCAGATAGGCGCGGATGACGATGGGGCTTTCGATCATGCCCAGGAAGACGTTGGCCGCCACCGCCAGCGCCGAGGCGCCGCCCAGCCCCATGGTCCGCTGAAACAGGAAGCCGAAGCCGAGGGTGATCCACTTCAGGATCTTCCAGTGCCACAACAGGGCCGACAGGGCCGAGATCACCAGGATCAACGGCAGCACGTTGAAGGCGAAGGTGAACAGCGCGCCCTCATTGGCCACGGCGTAGGGCTGGTCCCCGCCCGCCAGGAAGCCGAAGACGAACCTGGTGCCCTCTTCGGTCGCCAGCTCCAGCCCCTTCACCGCATTGTTGATGCCGTCCAGCACCACCTGCGAGCCGGGTATGGCGAAGGTCGCCAGCACCAGCGCCGCCTGCACCAGCACTGCGCCGATCGCCAGCCGCCACGGAAAGGCGCGGCGGTTCTCGGAGATCGCCCAGCAGAGGGCGACGATGACGACCAGCCCGAACAGGCTCTGGAGGTTCAGGAGGCTGAACATGAAATAAGCGGCTCCGGCCCCGGCGCGCGGCCGACGTTTGTGGTTTTGCTTGAACGCACCCTGCGGCCCGCTGGTCAAGAGCTCGCGCGACGTTCGGACGCGGCAAAGCCTTCCGTCAGCCCAAACTTCGCCGTTATGCTCCTCCCCTATCAGCGTTACGCACCAATGGGGAGGCAGGGCATGCGCAAGGAACTGATGGCGGCGCTGATGGTCGGCGGAGCAGCCCTGGCCGGGTGCGGCCCAGCTCTAGACAACTATGTCGACGAAGCGGTCGATGTCGAGTTGATGGCTCCCCCCGGCGGCGCGGCGGCCGCAGGGCCTGACGCCGCAGCAGACGCTCCACGCTCTGCTCGAACAGGCGACGACACGAGCGCGCCCAGCATCGCTTACGCCTATCGATTCGGGCTCGAACTCCCTACCGAGGCGGCGCCTCGCCTGATGTTCCGCCACGAGCAGGCCTGCATCAGCGCCGGGCCGACGCAATGTCAGGTTCTCGGCGCACAATCGAACCGCGTGGGGCGAGACTCGCTGTCGGCGCGACTCGAAATGCGCGCCTCCCCTGCCTACGTCGCCCGCTTCCGCGCAGGACTGGAACAGGAGGCCAAGGGCGCGGGCGGAAGCGTGATCGATCAAGCGGTCGAGAGCGAAGACCTGACACGGCAGTTGATCGACACAGAGGCCAGGCTGAAGGCGCTGACCACCCTGCGTGATCGGCTGCAGCAGTTGCTGTCGACCCGCAGCGGCACGCTGGAACAGTTGCTGCAGGTCGAACGTGAATTGGCGCGGGTTCAGGGAGAACTGGACGCCGCCCGATCAACGCTGGAGGTCATGCGCACACGGGTCCAGACGTCACGCTTGGACGTCTATTATCGCGCCGCAGGGCGCCTGGCGCCCGACAGCGCCCTGCGGCCTGTGTCCGACGCCATGAACTCGGCGACCTATGCCTTCATGTCTTCTCTGGGCGGTGTGATCCTGTTCGTGGCTGGCGCGCTGCCTGTCCTGCTGCTGGGCGCGCCGCTGCTCTGGCTGATTTGGCGTTGGCGCAGGCAGGTGCGCGCCCGCAAGGCCGCGGCTCAGGCAGCGCTCACGAAAGAGGCGGAGGCAAGCCCCTCCGCCTGATCGGGGTCAGAGCTGGCCGCGCACCAGCTTGCCGTAGTCGTCCATCAGACCCAGCGACAGTTCGCCCGGCGTGAAGCGATAGTCGCCGACCTGCCCCACCGGGGTGACTTCGGCGGCCGAGCCGGTCAGGAAGCACTCGGAGAAGCCGGCCAGCTCTTCCGGCAGGATGTCGCGCACCACGACCTCGGTCCCGCGCGCCTGGGCCATTTCGATCACCGTCTGGCGGGTGATGCCGTCCAGGATGTGGTCGACGCGCGGCGTGTGCAGGGCGCCGTCCTTGACGAAGAAGACGTTGGCGCCGGTCGCCTCGGCCACATAGCCGCGCCAGTCCAGCATCAGGGCGTCGGCGTAGCCGCGCTTCTCGGCGGCCGTCTTGGACATGGTGCAGATCATGTAGAGACCTGCCGCCTTGGCCGTGGACGGCGCCGTGGACGGGTCGGGGCGGCGCCATTTGGCCCACTCCAGGGCGATGCCCTTCTTCTTGACCTCGGGGTCGAAATAGCTGGGCCATTCCCAGGCGGCGATGGCCAGGTGGACCTTGCTGTTCCTGGCCGAAACGCTCAGCTGCTCGGCGCCCAGATAGGCGACAGGGCGGATATAGCAGTCGATCAGGCCGTTGCGCGCGCAGGTTTCCTTGCAGGCGGCGTCGATCTCGGCCACGCTATAGGGAATCTCGAAGTCGAGCAGTTCGGCCGAACGCTTCAGGCGCTGGCTATGGGCTGTCAGCTTGAAGATTTCACCGCCATACATACGCTCACCCTCGAACACCGACGAGCCGTAGTGAAGGCCATGGGTCAGAACGTGCGTTTTCGCCTCCCGCCAGGGGACGAACTCGCCGTCAAACCAGATCCAGCCGTCACGATCGTCGAAAGGAACGAAGGCCATTGAAGAACGTCTCCCGCGCAACGAAATCGGTTAGACGCCTGTCGCGCGCCAGCGTCAACGGCGCATCGCGAGGAGAGTCGCAATGAGCATGATCGAGCCTCGCGCCAACGGCCGCTCAGGCCCAGTCGCCCCCGCCGGCAGCGGGCGGCACGTCCTGGTCGTCGACGACGACGACCGCATCCGCGAACTGCTCAAGGAGTTCCTGAGCCGCGAGGGCTATCGCGTCACCGGCGCCGCCCACGCGGGCGCGGCGCGTCGGCTGGTCGAGCTGATCGAGTTCGATCTGATCGTTCTGGACGTCATGATGCCGGGCGAGAGCGGGTTCGACCTGACGACCTGGATCCGCAGCCAGGCGGCCCTGTCCAAGACGCCCGTGCTGCTGCTGACGGCCAAGGGCGACCCGGACGACCGGATCGAGGGTCTGTCGCGCGGCGCCGACGACTATATGTCCAAACCCTTCGACCCGCGTGAGCTGGCGTTGCGGATCGAGGCCATCCTGCGCCGCACCGGCGGCAAGCTGATGACGCCCAAGGAGATCCGCATGGGCCCCGCCGTCTTCGACATGGAGCGGCTGGAGTTGACGCGCGACGGCGAACCCCAGCGCCTGACCGAGGCGGAGGCGCAGTTGCTGAAGACCCTGGCCATCCACGCCCATTCGCCCGTCGAGCGCATGACCCTGTCGCCGGACACGGCCGACATCACCGGCCGAGCCGTGGACGTGCAGGTGACGCGCCTGCGCCGCAAGCTGGAGGCGGACCCCAAGAATCCGCGCTATCTCCAGACCGTGCGCGGCGTCGGCTATATGCTGGCGCCGGACTGACGACAGGAAACGGAACGCCCTCCATGCGGCTGATGCCGTTCAACGTCTGGACGCGGTGGATCAAGCGTCGGCTGCCGACCTCGCTCTGGGGCCGGTCGCTGCTGATCATCGTCCTGCCGGTGCTGATCATGCAGGCGGCGGTGACCTGGGCCTTCTTCGACGCCCACTGGCAGGCGGTGACGGCGCGCCTGTCCGAGGGTCTGGCGGGCGACGTGGCCTGGGCGGCCGAGAGCTATCGGGACGATCCCTCGGCCCGGAACCTGGCGCTGATCTCCGAGCGCGCCGAACGGTCGATGCAACTGTCCATCGCCTTCCAACCCGCCGCCTCCCTGCCCGACGAAGAGCGGCGCGGGGCCCTGGGCCTGGTCGACCGGACGCTGGAGAAGGCCCTGGCTTCGCGGCTGGATCAGCCCTTCTGGTTCGACACCACCCGGTATCCCGCCTATGTCGACATCCGCGTACAGGAAGCCGACGGCGTCCTGCGCATCATCGCCCCGCGCGAACGGGCCGTGGCGACCCAGGCCCATATCTTCGTCCTGTGGCTGATGATCGCCACCGTCCTGCTGCTGGGCGTGGCGGTGCTGTTCATCCGCAACCAGGTCCGCGCCATCGAGCGCCTGGCTCACGCCGCCGAAGCCTTTGGCCGGGGCGAGAGCGTGCCGCGCTTCAAGCCGCACGGCGCGCGCGAGGTGCGGGCCGCCGCCAGCGCCTTTCTGGACATGCGTTCGCGCATCCAGCGCCATATCGACCAGCGCACCGCCCTGCTGGCCTCCGTCAGCCATGACCTGCGCACCCCCCTGACCCGTCTGCGTCTCGAACTGGCCCTGGCCCCGCCCTTCAAGCGCGCCGAGGCAATGAAGGGCGACCTGGACGAGATGGAGCACATGATCGACGAATACCTGGCCTTCGCGCGCGGCGAGGCGGGCGAAGCGGCTCAGACGATCTCCGTGCCGGAAATGCTGCGCCGCGCCGCCGAGGACGCTCGCCGCTCGGGCGCCGTGGCCGAGGTCGAGGCGCCCGACGACCTGAACATGCTGGCCCGGCCCCTGGCCTTCCGTCGGGCGATCAACAACCTGGTCGGCAACGCCGCGTCGCACGGTGAAAAGGTGCGGCTGTCGGCCCGTCCCCTGCCCTCCGGCGGTCTTGAGATTCTGGTCGAGGACGACGGCCCCGGCATCCCCGACGACATGCACGAGGAGGCCTTCCGTCCCTTCTCTCGCCTGGACGCCTCGCGCAACCAGAACCGCAAGGGGGTGGGCCTGGGTCTGGCCGTGGCGCGCGACGTGGCGCGCAGCCACGGCGGAGACATCACCCTGGGCCGCAGCGACCTGGGCGGGCTGAAGGCGTCCATCCGGCTGCCGGCCGATCGCCGCGCCGCCTAGACCGATTTCGCGCGGGAACTTTGGCCCTCGCCCCTAGCGGAACCGTAAAATCATCGCCATCTTGTCTCCTGTTCCAGGGGGGCCTGGAATCAGGAGTCCGAATATGCGTCGTATTGCTTTCCTTGCGCCGCTCGCCGCCGCCCTCGCCGTTTCCGGCGCCGCAGCAGCTCAGCCTTCGGCCGTCGTCGTGACGGTCAGCCCCGACTTCGCCAAGACCGCCCAGGAACTGGGCGACCGCGACGTCCAGCAACAGGTCAGCGACCTGACCCGCACGGTCGAGCGCGTGCTGACGGATCGTCACGCCCTGGATGGCGCTCGCGTGGAACTGGTCATCACAGACCTGAAGCCCAATCGCCCGACCATGCAGCAACTGGGCGACAAGCCCGGTCTGGACGGCATGCGCAGCCTGTCGATCGGCGGCGCGGCGGTGGAAGGCTCGGTGACCATGGCCTCGGGCGAGGTCCAGCCGGTCAAGTTCGACTACTACACCCCGACCCTGGCCGATGCGCGCGGTTCCACCACCTGGACCGACGCCCAGCGCGCCTATGACCGCCTGGCCCGCAACCTGGCCGAAGGACGTTTCGTCAAACGCTGAGGCGCTTGACGATCAGCCGCTGAGTTCGCTGGACTTGGCGACCGCCGCCTTCACGGCGCTCTCGACAGAACGGTCGAGGGCGCCGTTTTCATTGAGGGCGACCAGACCCGCCTGGGTCACGCCGCCGGGCGAGGCCACGCGGTCGATCAGAGCGTTCAACGCCTCGTCGCCCTCCACGCCCGCCGCTGCGGACCGCAGGGTGGCGCGCGCCAGACGCGCCGCCGCCTCGGGCGACAGCCCTTCCGCTTCTCCAGCCTCGGCCAGGGCGCGGGTGAAGGCGAAGAAATAGGCCGGGCCGCAGCCGGACACCGCCGTCGCCGCGTGCATCAGAGCCTCGTCATCCAGCAAAACCGTCTCGGCGATCGGTTCGAACAGCGACTGCCCGACCTTCAGGGCGTTCGTGTCGGCCGACCACAGCGTCGCCACCCCGCGCGCCTGAGCCACGCCGGTCGTCGGCATGACGCGCACGACGGGGCGGCCGTCGTAGCCGTCAGAGATCGTCTCGCCGCGCACCCCGGCCATGACCGAGACGATCACGGCGTCCGCCGCCAGATGCGGCAGCACCGCCTGCGCGGCCTCCAGCCATTTGGCGGGTTTGACGCCGATGACGAAGGCTCGAGCGTTCGCCAGTTCCTCCAGCGGCGGATTGATCCGTGCGCCCCTGGCCCGCGCCGCCTCGGCGACCGGCTTTTTGGACGGCGTCAGGATGATCAGATCGGCCGGATCGACGGCGCCCGTCGCCAGCCAGCCTTCCAGAATGGCCGAGCCCAGGCGCCCGACGCCCTGAAGCACGACCGGACGTCCATTGCCCGACATCAGGCGTTGCCCACGGTCTCGAACAGGCAGGCGTCGATCGCCTCCTTCGGCTTCTTGGAGCCGCGCACCATGAAGTCGAAGGCCGGATAGTAACGGTCCGCCGCCTCGACCGCCGCGTCGATCATGGAGGCGGCCTGGGCCAGGGTCGGGCGCTCGGTGTGCGGCAAGGCCAGGGCGTGACGGAAGACGATCTCGCCCTCGTCCGGCCAGATCTCGAAATGGCCCAGCCAGGTGCGCTGATTGATCATGGAGACCAGTTCATAGGCCGCCGCGCGGCGCGTCTTGGCCACCCGCAGGTCCAGCGCCAGGCACAGTTGAAGGCAGTCGCCCTCCGGCCGCCAGGCGAACCACAGCTCATAGTCCTTCCAGTCGCCGGCCAGGGCGAAGGCCAGGTCGCCCTCGTCCGTGCGGTCGAACGGCAGGTTCTCCGCCGTCAGGACGTGTTCGACCACATCCAGCGGATCAAAGGGCAGGTCGACCTCTTCGGGCCTCACAGCATCCATCAGGCGTTCAACTTCTTCAGCGACGACGGCGACTCAGATGAGCGCCCTTGAAGACGGTAGGCGTGTTCGCAGATTCGGCTCAACCGGCTGAATCCGGGCTTGAAGCGGCGTCTGTGGACGATCCCTTGGCGGCCTTCTTCGAAGCGGGCGCAGCGGCCTTCAGCGTCGCGATCTCGGCGCGCAGGGCGGCGATCTCGTCCTTCAGCACGTCGAACTCGTCGCGGCGCACCAGATCCATTTCGGCGACGAAGCGGTCGGCCTGGGCGCGCCAGGCGGCCTTGGCCTCTTCGCCCGCGGCCTGGGCCAGGCCCATGGCGCCGGTGGTCAGCTTGGCGAACTCATCAAGGAGGGGATTGCGCGTCTGCATGGCGGCCTCTTGAGAACTCCCGGACCATCGGTCCGAACGTGGTTAACGGTGCATTGATTTGGGTAAACCAAACCTTACCTGCCTGCGGCCTATAGACTGCTTCGCGGGAAAAGCGCGCGACGAATGCAGTCCCGCTTGCTAGACGATGGTCAACTTCTGAAGGCGCAGACGGAGGCCCCGTGCCCTTTCCCGAATTCGACCCCGTCCTGATCCATCTCGGCCCCCTGCCCATCCGCTGGTACGCCCTGGCCTATGTGGCCGGCATCGTCCTGGGCTGGTGGTACGCCTCACGCCTGGCCAAGACCGAGCGGCTGTGGGCGCCGGGCCGGTCGCCCGTCGGCGGACAGCAGCTGGACGACCTGGTGCTGTGGATCACGCTGGGCGTCATCCTGGGCGGGCGGTTCGGCTACGCCCTCTTCTACAAGCCGGCGATGTTCGCTCAACTCTTCACCGGCGACAGCTGGGGCGAACGGCTGGAGCTGTTGCAGCTGTGGACCGGCGGCATGAGCTTCCACGGCGGCTTCCTGGGCGTGGTCATCGCCATCGCCCTTTACGCCCGGCGCCAGCAGGTAAACCCGCTCAGCCTGGGCGACCTGATCGCCCCGGTCGCGCCGCTCGGCCTGTTCTTCGGCCGCATCGCCAACTTCATCAACGGCGAGCTGTGGGGCCGCGAGACGACGGTTCCCTGGGCCATCCGCTTCTGCAACGAACGCATCCAGCAGATGTACGGCTTCTGCCCTGCCGGCAACGAGCCGCGCCATCCCAGCCAGCTGTATGAGGCGGGCCTGGAAGGGCTGCTGCTGTTCATCGTCCTGTCGCTGGCGATCTGGAAGTGGCGGATGTTCAAGCGCCCCGGCTTCGTCACCGGCCTGTTCCTGCTGGGCTACGGCGTCTGCCGCGCCGCGTTGGAGAACGTGCGCCAGCCCGACGCCGGGCTGGAGAACCTGCCGCTGGGCCTGACCATGGGCATGATCCTGTCGATCCCGATGATGCTGGTCGGCGCCTGGCTGATCTGGCGTGCGCTGAAGAAGCCGGCCGTCACGGAGGCGTAAGACCATCATGGCGGAGACGCTCAAGGAGCGCCTGGTCCGCGAGATCGTGCTGACCGGGCCGATGACGGTGGCGGATTACGTCACCCGCTGCCTGCACGACCCCAAGGGCGGCTATTACGCTACGCGCCCCGCGCTGGGCGAGCGGGGCGACTTCATCACCGCCCCCATGGTCAGCCAGATGTTCGGCGAACTGATCGGCCTGTGGGCGGTCGAGACCTGGACCCGTCTGGGTGCGCCCGAGCGGGTGCGGTTGGTCGAGGTCGGCCCCGGCGACGGCACCCTGATGTCCGATGTGCTGCGCGCCGCGCGGCTGGTTCCCGGCTTCCTGCAGGCGGTCGACCTGATCCTGATCGAACCCAGCGCCCCCCTGCGCGCCGAACAGGCCCGGCGACTGTCCGACGCTGACGCGCACCCGCGCTGGCTCAGCGCCCTGCACCAGATCGAGACCGACGCCCCGGTCATCCTGATCGCCAATGAGGTGCTGGACTGCCTGCCCGCGCGCCAGTTCATCAAGACCGAAGGCGGCTGGGCCGAGCGCCGCATCGGCGTCACCGATGACAATGAGCTGACCTTCGGCCTGACCGCCATCGCCGACGGCTTCGAGACGCCGGGCTTCGACGTCAAACCGGGCCAGATCATCGAGATTTCCGAACAGCAGGCCGCCTTCGGCCGCGATCTGGCCAGCCTGATCCGCGCCGCTTCGGGCGCCGCCCTGCTCATCGACTACGGCCGCAGCAAACCCGAGGCGGGCGACACGCTCCAGGCCCTGCGACGCCACCAGAAGGTCGATCCCTTGTCCACGCCGGGCGAGGCCGACCTGACGCAATGGGCCGACTTCCCCCTGGTGCTGGAAGCCGCCGTGCGCGGCGGCGCCGACGTCACCGGCTGCGTCGGTCAGGGCGCTTTCCTCAAGGCGTTGGGGATCGAAGCCCGCGCCCAGCGGTTGATGCAGGGACGCCCCGAAGCCGCCCCGGTCATCCAGCGCCAGCTGGACCGCCTGACCGCGCCGGATCAGATGGGCGAACTGTTCAAGGCGGCGGCGATCTTCTCGCCGCGTTCGCTGGCCCTACCGGGCTTCTGACGCAGCCCGCCGGATGATGGAGGCTGATGCGCCCATGACCTTCACCGACCGCGAGCGCCAGATCCTGCTGGCGACCAAGGGCGTCGGCCCCAAGGTGATCCAGCGGCTGGAAGAACTGGGCGTCGGCGGCTTCGCCCGTCTGGCCCAGGCGGATGCAGCCGTCGTCTGCGCGGGCGCCGCCGCCAGCGTCGGCTCGATCTGCTGGAAGAACAGCCCCCAGGCCCGCAAGGCCGTTCAGGCCGCCATCGCCGCCGCCAGCACCGAACTGGAAGCCGCCGCATGAGCCTGAACCCGATCACCCATCCGCTGCTGACCAGGGCCGGGGTTCGCCACGGCTTCTTCACGCGCGCGGGCGGCGTATCGGACGGCCTCTACGCCGGATTGAACGCAGGAGTCGGCTCCAAGGACGACCCGGCCCGCGTCGCCGAGAACCGCCGCCGCGTCGCCGAATGGATGGGCGGCGGCGCCGACGACCTGTGCGGCTGCTATCAGGTCCACTCCGCCGTCGCCCGCGTGGCCGAAAGCGGCTGGGCCGGAGAACGCCCCGAGGGCGACGCCGTGGTCTCGGGCGTAAAGGGGCCGGTGCTGAGCGTCCTGACCGCCGACTGCGCGCCGGTGTTGTTCGCCGACGCCGAGGCGGGCGTCATCGGCGCCGCCCACGCGGGCTGGAAGGGCGCGCTGGGCGGCGTCATCCACTCGACCGTCACAGCCATGCAAGCCCTGGGCGCCGAGCCGTCGCGCATCGTCGCCGTCGTCGGCCCGTGCATCGCCCAAGGCTCCTATGAGGTCGGCGCCGACTATCAGGACCGATTCGCCCACCACGATCCCGGCAGCGAACGCTTCTTCGCCCCCGGCGCGGCCGACGACAAACGCCAGTTCGACCTGCCCGGCTTCGTCCTGTGGCGGCTGGAGCAGGCGGGCGTCGGCGAGGCCGCCTGGACCGGCGACGACACGCGCGCGGATGCGGCGCGTTTCTACTCCAACCGCCGCGCCTATCTGGCGGGCGAACCGGACTTCGGACGGTTGATCAGCGCGATTACACTAAGCTGACCCTTCTCCCCTTGTGGGAGAAGGTGGGCGCCGGAGGCGCTCGGATGAGGGGTGTCAGCGCGGCATCTAAAAATTAGCGAGGACGGCGACGCGACAATCTGGATGCCAGGGCGTCGTCACCCCTCATCCGTCAGGCTCCGCCTGCCACCTTCTCCCTCAAGGGGAGAAGGAAGATGTCAGCCCGCCATCGCCATATCGGGCACGCGAACCGTCTCGCGCCACGCATCCGGCTGGGCCAGCAGGGCGCGGACCAGTTTGTTGTTCAGGGCGTGGCCCGCCTTGACGCCTTCATAGCGGCCCAGCAGAGGCGCGCCGAGGACGTACAGGTCGCCGATGGCGTCCAGCGCCTTGTGGCGCACGAACTCGCGCTCCATGCGCAGGCCGCCGGGGTTCAGGATCTGGTCGCCGTCGATCACCACGGCGTTCTCCAGCGAACCGCCGCGAGCCAGCCCGGCCTGACGCAGGGCCTCGACCTCATGGGCGAAGCCGAAGGTGCGGGCCGCCATGATGTCCGAGCGGAAGGTCGCCTCGTCGACGACGAAGTCCACTACCTGATTGCCGATGACCGGCGTGGGGAAGTCGATCTCGAAGCGCATCTCATAGCGGTCGCAAGGCAGAAGGACGGCGGACTTGTCGCCCTCCTCCACCCGGATCGGCTTCAGGATCTCGATAAAGGTCTGGGGCGCTTCCTGACGACGGAAGCCCGCGCGGTCCAGCAGTTGCACGAACTGCAGCGCCGAGCCGTCCAGGATCGGCAGTTCCGGCCCGTCCACCTCGATCACGGCGTTGGAAACGCCCAGGGCGGCCAGCGCGGCCATCAGGTGCTCGATCGTCGACAGGCGCACGCCCGCCGCGTTCTCGATCATGGTGTTCAGGCGCGCGTCCACAACCGCCTCGCCCGAGACGGGGATGCGGTTGTCGCGGTCGGTCACGTCGGTACGCACGAAGACAATGCCGTGGCCGGGCGCAGCCGGGCGCACGACCAGACGCACGCGGCGGCCGGTGTGCACGCCAACGCCGGCGCAGATGGCCGGGGCGACGATGGTCTGTTCGTACTGGTCGTTGCGGACCGTCACTCGGATACTCTCTGTTGCGCGACCCGCCCCAAACGGGACGGTCTTCGCCTCGCCTGTCGTTTACGCCTCAGGGCTCAAGCCCGAAATGAAAGTCGAGTTTCGGATTGTTTCGGTTCGGCGACAGCTCGACGCCTTGCGCCCACACGCAAAAACGCCCCGGAGGTCGGCTCCGGGGCGTTTCAGTATCAAGGCTTTCTGGGCCGATCAGTTCGCGAGACGGCGGAGAAAGGAAGGGATCTCCAGGTCGTCATCCTCGGACTGGCCCACCTGCGGATCCTGCTGCTGAGGCTGCATCGACTGCGTCTGACGCAGTTGCTGGGTCGTGCGGTTCGACGACGGCGGCGGGGCATAGGATTGCTGCTGTTGAGGCTGCTGACGCTTGCGGCCGAACAGGCTCCAGCCGCTGCGACGATGATCGCGCTCGTCGTAGAAGGGCTCCTCGGCGGGCTCTTCATGACGGGCGGCCGGGCGCTGGGCCGGTTGTTGCGGCGCAGGCTGCTGACGCTGCGGGGCGCGGTCGAAATAGAGATCGCCCTGCTCCGAAGACGCCGCAGGCTGGGCGCGGCCGGCACCCTGCTCATATTCCTCGACCCAAGGATCGACGATCGGCTCCAGGTTGCGCGGCGCGTCGTGGATGACCGGTTCGGGCTTGGCCTCGATCTTCGGCTCGGGCGCGCGTGCGGCCGGGGCTTCATAGGTCGGAGTCGGCGCCGGCTGCGACGCGGCTTCACGCACCGGGTCGATGCGGACTTCCGGCTGACGCGGCGCAGCGGCCGACAGACCGCCCGGGCGACCGCCGAAGGCCTGGCCCTGCGGCTCGATCTGCTGGATGACGGCCTCGTCCATGCCGGTGGCGACGACCGAGACGCGGATCTTGCCGTCCAGCGCCGGATCGAAGGCGGCGCCGAAGATGATGTTGGCGTCGCCGTCCACTTCGCCGGCGATGGCGTTGGCGGCCTCGTCGACCTCCAGCAGGGTCATGTCCATGCCGCCGGTGATGTTCACCAGCACGGCCTTGGCGCCCTTCAGGCTGGTCTCGTCTAGCAACGGGTTGGCGATGGCGTTCTGGGCCGCCAGCAGGGCGCGGTCGTCGCCCGTGGCCTCGCCCGTGCCCATCATGGCCTTGCCCATCTCGCTCATCACGGCGCGGACGTCGGCGAAGTCGAGGTTGATCAGGCCCGGCAGGATCATCAGGTCGGTGATCGAGCGCACGCCCGAGTGCAGCACCTGGTCCGCCATGCCGAAGGCGTCGGAGAAGGTGGTGCGTTCGTTGGCGACGCGGAACAGGTTCTGGTTCGGGATGACGATCAGGGTGTCGACGTAACGCTGCAGCTCGGCCACGCCGGCGTCGGCCAGGCGCATCCGGTGACGGCCCTCGAAGGTGAAGGGCTTGGTCACCACGCCGACGGTCAGGATGCCGCGATCACGCGCGCATTTGGCGATGACCGGCGCCGCGCCGGTGCCGGTGCCGCCGCCCATGCCGCAGGTGATGAAGACCATGTGCGCGCCTTCCAGGTGCGCGTGGATCTCGTCCGCGCTTTCCTCGGCGGCGTTCATGCCGACTTCGGGGTGGGCGCCCGCGCCCAGCCCTTGCGTGATTGTCTCGCCCAGCTGGATGCGACGGTCGGTCTTGGCGAAGCTCAGGTGCTGGGCGTCGGTGTTGGCGACGACGAACTCCACCCCCTCAAGGCCGGAGTCGATCATGTTGTTGACGGCGTTGCCGCCCGCTCCGCCGACGCCGAAGACGACGATGCGAGGCTTCAGTTCCGTGGCTTCCGGCCTGACCAGCGAGAGAGACATTGTGTAATTCCGACCTAAGGACCCTGCCCTTCGTCCCCGATGCGAACTCCCCGCCGAATCGCATTGG
The DNA here is from genome assembly GCF_053645695.1 of Brevundimonas sp. NPDC055311. Classification (NCBI taxonomy): domain Bacteria; kingdom Pseudomonadati; phylum Pseudomonadota; class Alphaproteobacteria; order Caulobacterales; family Caulobacteraceae; genus Brevundimonas; species Brevundimonas sp. NPDC055311. The sequence goes on along the minus strand of NZ_JBSHMV010000002.1, from coordinate 1,039,023 downwards.
TTATGAGCGCGTTAAGGAAAACCCCGTCTGCGTTAACGAAGGGTTACCTCAACTAGACTGAGTCGGAGTCGATGACATAGAAATTTGAAAGCTTTGCCAGAGCCTTGACCAAGAAAAAGGGGCGGACCGAAGCCCGCCCTAGGTCAAGATCAGCTGATCGGCTCGCGTGACGCTACAGACCGCCAGGCCCGCACGAGGTCTTAAGAAAGTCCTCGATCGACGTCAGGATCAATTCGGTGTTCTCGGGCGTCCAGGTGTTCATGGTGTGCTCCATGTCCGGCAGGATGCGCAGTTCCACCGGCTTGCCCAGGCGCTCAAGCGCCGCAGCAAAGGCTCGGGATTCCGCCGGGATCACCCGCGTGTCGCGATCTCCGGTGTACAGATAGATCGGGATCGACACCTCGCCGATACGACGCAGCGGGTCCTCGCCGTTCGCCGTCGGATGCTGGAATTCGCGCAGGAAGCGGCTGTTGTAGGTGCCCTTCTTGAACAGGTCGATGGTGGCCGGCCCCGCCCCGGCGATGGCGCATTGATACAGGCCGTTGGGCCGCACCGCCGCCATCATCGAGGCATAGCCGCCATAGGAGTAGCCATGCATGGCGATCCGATCCGGAGCCGCGACGCCCTGTTCGATCAGGTAGCGGGCGCCGTCGTCGTTATCGTCTTGCATCTTGCGGCCCCACTCGCTGTCGCCGGCGCGCCACAGGGCCTGGCCCCACCCTTCCGAGCCACGGAACTGGGGTTGCAGCACCGCATAGCCGCGCGTGGCGAAATACTGCGTCCAGCCCGTCGGATCCCAGTCCAGATTGTCGCGTGACCACGGACCGCCGTGCGGCGTGATGATCGCCGGATAGGGGCCCGGCCCGAACACCTCCGGATCCGGCTTGGTCAGAATGCCCGGAATCGTCAGGCCGTCGCGCGCCGCGTACTGGATCAGGCTGACCGGCCCCAGCTTGGCGTCCTTCAGCTCAGGGTTGGCGCGGCCCAATAACACCACGCCTCCGTCCTGAACCACATAGTATTCGGGCGGCGTCGACCCGCCGGACTTGCGGATGATGAATTTGGTGCGGTCGTCGGACACGGACACCACGTCGATGTCGGCGCCGTCTCCCACGTTGATCCGCGCGACCTGACCAGAAGCGATGTCCTTCCATTCCACAGCCGTGTCCTGCACGCCCAGAACCGTGCGGATCTGCTCGAACGCCGCCTCCATCTGCGGATCGACCCAATAGGTGCGACCACGCTCGCCTTGATAGCTGAACCCCAGAACCTCGCCGAAATCCTGCGGCGCACGCGACCGCACCACCCCGCCCGCGTCGAAGAAGGGGTGGGCGAAGGCGACCTCGCCCAGCTTTCTCTGCGTCACATCGTATTCAAAAATGGCTTCATGATCCCGGCCCTCGACATTGCTGACGAAGACGATGTTGGGATCGTTCGAAAACCCGGCGATCGAGATCGGCTTGCGATCGCGCGCGTACCAGCGGAAATGCTCCGCCCAACCGCCGCTCGGGTCCTTGATCCACTGAGCGATATAGGCGGCGCCGTTGTCGAAATCGAACTGCTGGCGCGCCCGGATGTCGCCGTTCAGATCGGCCTGCGGACTGCTGAAACGATCCGATCCCCGCTCACGCCGTTCGGCCCGACCCGTATAGAGGTTGAGCGAATAGGTATCGCCGCGCATGGGGTCGCGCACCAGGATGGACTGCGGGTCTTGCGGCAGGCCGCTCACCAGACCGCCCACCCCGACGAACTGCTGTTGCTCGTCGGTCAGGCCGTCGAACTTCAGCGACATCCGAACCGGCGAGCCCTCCAGGTCCAACACTTGCGTCCGCGTTGCGTACGACCGCTCGGCCTGACCGCTCAGGCTGAAGTCAGTGAGTTGCTGCGTCGTCACGAACAGTCGGTCGTTCTTGATGAACTGGGCGCCGATGATCTCCGACCGGGCGTCCGAGCCGACGATATGGGGAGCCGCCTTCATGTCAGCGGTCTTCCACACCGCCATGACCCGGCGTTTACCGTCGGGCGAGATCACCGCCACAATGTGGCGGCCATCAGGCGATACGGAGACGCTGCTGATCGCGGGTCGTCGAGCAAATGCGCTAGCTTCAGGCGCCGCCACCGCCTCAGCCGCCGCATGGGCAGGCGCCATGCCCAGCCCCGCCACGGCGGTCAATCCAAGCGCACCAAGCGCTATAAGCTTAATTTTACTCATTTTTATCTCACCCATCGCCGTTCGATTTGACTTCATGGTGTCGCAAAACTCTCGCGTCGCGCAAGTAGGCAAGGCACAACGCCTGCGCCGCCAAGCCGTGTCCAAAATATGACACACCCGGCGCACCCTCCCCCAATTTAGTCATTATTGTGTTGGCATTACGCTGATGTCCCGTAAGGATAAGCTTCGATCCGCTATCATGGCGGGAGATCGGTTCAGCCGATTCAGCAGTATGAAATCACGTTGGGGGGGCGCCACATGCGCATCAATCGAAACAGGCTTCTGGCCTCGACCTTCATCGCCGGAGCCTTGGCTATCGCTCCGGCAACCGCCTGGGCTCAAGAGTCTAGCAGCCAGCAAACCAACCAGACTGAAGACACCGCTTCGACCAGGGCCGAAGAAACCGATTCGACCAAGGTCAGCGACGTCGTGGTCACCGGCTCGCGCATCCGGCGCAATGAATTCACCAGCTCATCGCCGGTGCAGATCATTACTTCCGAAGAAGCCACGCTCGAAGGCCTGATCGACACTACGGAAATCCTGCAAGGTTCGACCATCGCGGGCACCGCCGGTCAGATCAATAACGCCTTCACAGGCTTCGTTACCGTCGGCGGCCCTGGCGTCAACACTCTGTCGCTGCGCGGCCTGGGCGCCAACCGCACCTTGATCCTGCTGAACGGTCGTCGCGCTGGCCCCGCCGGCGCCCGCGGCCAGGTCGGCCCCACCGACCTGAACGTTATTCCCGCCTCGATGATCGAGCGAGTTGAAATCCTCACCGACGGCGCGTCTTCGATCTACGGTTCCGACGCCATCGCCGGCGTGGTCAACATCATCACCCGCCAGAATCTGGATGGCGGCGCGATCAACATTCAGGCCAACCAGCCCTTCGAATCGGGCGGTGAAGAATACAACATCAGCGCCAGCCAGGGCTGGGTGTTCGATCGCGGATACCTCTCCGTCAGCGCCGACTATTACGAGCGCAGGCCGCTGCTCTTCGGGGACCGCGACACCTTCAGCTGCCCTCAAGCCTATAACTTCTACGACTCCAACCATCTGTTCCGGGCCGACCCGATCGATCCGGACACGGGCACCTATGTCTGCAATAGCACAGGGGCGGAACTGGTCTCGCTCTACTTCGCCGGCGGCGGTTGGGGCGCTTCGGACTATGCTCCCGACCCCAACGCCATCGCCGGCGGCGGCCCACTGGGCTGCGATATGAACGGCTGGCGTCATGTGCGCGTGTTCATGGTTGGTCACGGCGACGCCTGCTGGCTGCCCGCCACTCAAGGCGACGCGCCGTGGCAAGCGCCGGACGCCGATGCCTACAATGAACTGTTACGCAGCTATGCCGGCCTTTCCGGCATCGCCACCCACAGCGACCGCTACGCCAGTCGCACGGCGATTTCCCCCGTCAAACGGACCAGCCTCGTCCTGACGGGCGGCTATGACCTGACCCCGAACACCGAAATCTACGGCGAACTGCTGTGGAACCGCCGTGAATCCTCGCAGGAAAACTGGCGTCAGTGGTGGGGCGTCATTCCCGCCGCCCACCCGCGCAATCCCTTCCCGGCTGTGATGTTCGATCCCCTTCTGGGCGGCAACCTGCCGATCACTCACATCGAGCCCACCCTGCTGATCAACTCCCGTGCCGATCAGCAGGTGGACTACATCCGCGGCGTCATGGGCATTCGTGGTTCTCTGGCCATCGGTCGTGGCTGGGACTGGGACCTGACCGCCCAATACAGCCGATCAGACGCCGATTACGGCGGCAACTTCATCTATAATGACCGCGTTCTGGCCGCCACCGCCGCGTCCGGTTGTAACGTCGCCCTGCTGACCACCGCTACGGCCTGTCCGACCGGCGGCGTCGACTTCTTCTCGCCCGCCGTGGTCGGCGACGGCCAGCTGCGTCCGGAAGATCGCGACTTCCTCCTAGGTTATGAGGTCGGCAACACGGTTTACACCCACGCCTATATTGAAGGCGTGATCTCGGGTGACCTGTTCGACCTGCCCGCTGGCCCCGTCGGCGCCGCGCTGGGCTTCCAATATCGCGAAGAGAAGATCGACGACCAACCCGGCCCGCAAGAGCGTTCGGGCAATTTCTGGGGTTCATCCTCGGCAGTCGAGACCGTCGGCAAAGACACCATCAAGGAGCTGTTCGCGGAATTCGAGATTCCGGTTCTGCGCGACCTGCCGCTCGTCAACAGCCTGTCCTTCAACCTTTCCGGCCGTTATTCGGATTATGACACCTACGGCGACCAAACGACTTACAAGGTCGGCCTGAACTGGTCGCTAACCCCGGAATGGCGCATCCGCGCCGCTACGGGCACCTCGTTCCGCGCTCCGGCCCTGTATGAACTTTTCCTGGGCAACCTGACGAACTACGGTTTCGCTCAGACTTCCGACCCCTGCCGAAACTGGAGCTTGTCGAGCAACCCGACGATCCAGGCCAACTGCGCCGCTGGTCGTCCCGGTGAAGGCCCCCTGCCGGACACCTTCCCCACCGTACCGACCTCGTCGGCCGAGGTGACGGTGGGCGGCGGTCAGGGCGTCCTCAACGCCGAAACGGCTGACACCTACAGCATCGGCCTCATCTGGACGCCGTCGTTCGTGAAGCTGAACGTCGCCCTCGACTACTTCAACATCGAGGTGCAGGATCAGGTCGCTCAGTTCGGTGCAGCTTCCATCGTGGCAGGCTGCTATGCTTCGGAAAACTTCCCGAACGAGCCGCTCTGTGATCTGTTCACCCGTGCTCCTGGCACAGACCCGGAACGGCCGTACGAAATCCTCACGATCAACGACAGCTATGTGAACATCTCGCGGCAGGCCAACGAAGGGCTGGACCTGACGGCACGCTACACCCGCGATTTCAGCTTCGGCGACCTGACCGTGAATGCTCGCGCCAGCTATATCCTCAACTGGGAATCTCAGTTGCGGACGGCCTCGACGCCGACGATCCTGAAAGATCGTATCGGCAACCCCGAATGGGTCGCCAACATGAACGCCCGGTTTGACAGAAACGACTGGACCTTCTTCTGGGCCGCCAACTTCGTCCCGGAAACGTCGAACCAGCACCTGTACACCTCGGAGACCAGCACATGGTTCAATGAAACGGTGTTCATCCCCCGCGAAGTGGGCTTCTACCAGACCCACGACCTGTCGGTTCGCCGCCGGTTCGACAAATGGACCGTGCAAGTCGGCGTCCAAAACGTGTTCGACGCCACCCCCGACGCAGTTTCGTCCAGCGCCGGCGTGACGCGGACCGGCAACATCCCGCGCACGTCGCAATACGACTTCCTGGGTCGCCGGGCCTACTTCTCGATCTCCCACTCCTGGTGATTGAGACAGCCTGAAGGCTGAGCAGCACTGGAAACGGAGCGGTGGGTTCATCCCACCGCTCTTTTTCTTGACTGAATTCACATTGGATGCTGGCGAAGCGGATAGCTTCGTTTCCATCCGTCATCCGCGCCCTTCTAGCGAGGATGACGCGATTTTTAAGCAACCCCGCCAATAGCCGCAAAGCAGTTGCATTCGAAACGATGACGCTTCGGATGCGTCTACAGATTATCCCGCAGCCACCCCGCCGCCCGCGCCACCATGCCGCCGCGATGCACCCTGGGCGCATCCGCCGCCGTGATCTGGCGGGACATCAGCTTGCGGGCGGAAACCGCCTCGCGCGGGCCGTAGGCGGCGCGCAGCAGCACCCCGGCGGCCGAGCAGAAGGCCGGGCCGGCGGCGGCGTCGGCCAGGTGAGGGGCGCGCTGCGGGCGACCCAGGCGCACCGGGCGGTCGAAGACGCGCACGGCCAGTTCGCGCACGCCGTTCAACTGGCTGGCGCCGCCGGTCAGGACCAGGCCTGCGCCGGGCTCCAGGCCCATGCCGGCGTGCTTCAGGCGGTCGCGCAGCAGCTCCAGCGTCTCTTCGACGCGCGGGGCGATGACGGTCTTGAGCATGGCGCGCGGGACGATGACCGGACCGGCCGAGGCGTCCTCGCCGCGCGGCGGAGCTTCCAGCATTTCGCGGTCTTCATTGGCCGAAGCCATGGCCGAGCCGTGGAGGGTCTTCAGTCGTTCGGCGCCGACGCGCGAGGTCGACAGGCCGCGGGCGATGTCGGCGGTCACATGGTCGCCGCCGACGTTCAGGCTTTCGATATGCAGCAGGGAGCGACCGCCCCAGACCGCCGCCGAGGTCGAACCGCCGCCCATGTCGATGCACAGGGCGCCCAGCTCCATCTCATCCTCTTCCAGCGCGGCGAGGGAGGAAACGACCGGCGCGGCGGCCACGCCCTGCAGGTCCAGGTGGGCCAGTTCGAGGCAGTGGCTGAGGGCGTTGAACGACCCCTCGGACATGGAGACGACCAGCAGGTCCAGCCCCAGCGAGCCGCCGCGCATCGAGCGCGGGTCGTGGACGCCGCGCGCCCCGTCCACCGACCAGGCGATGGGCAGGACGTGGATCGGACGACGGTTGGGCAGGCGGATCTGCGCCAGGGCCATGCCGATGGCGCGGGCCAGATCCGCGTCGCTAATCGGGTGTGAGCCGAGCGAGACGCGCGCCTGCACCCGGTGGCTGGCCATCTGGCCGATGGCCGTGGTGACGACGACGCCGGAGACAGGAGCGCCCGCCGCGCGCTCGGCGCGTTCGACGGCGTGGCCGATGGCCTGGGCCGTCTCGTCCATGTTGACGATGGCCCCGCCCTTGACGCCGCGCGACTGGACGTGGCCGGCGCCGGCGACGCGGATGGTGCGGTCGGCGTGGCGCACGCCGTCGGGCTTCATGATGAAGCAGGCGACCTTGGCCTGGCCGAGATCGAGCGCGGCCACGACCGGCGCGCGCGGCGCGCCCCTGCCCTGTTCCGGCTTCATGTCTCGGCTGCGTCCAACCATGGGGTCGTGTCCTAAGGGGTCAGAGGGTCAAGCGGCGCCTTCGGAAGGGCGAACGGCCACTTCCTCCGGCGTGCGAAGGTCGATGCGGGCGAAGCCCAGGTCCAGCAGGCGTTCGCGCTGGTCCAGGGCGTCGAGGCGGATGAGGGCGGATTCCTGATCCACGGCGGGCAGCTGGATCAGGGCGCCGTCCTTGAGGCGCAGATCCCAGCGGCGTTCGTCCACGCGGACCAGGGCGTCCACCTTGGCCATCAGACGCGGGCGCTGGGCCAGCAGGGGCAGGACGTCGGAGGCGGCCTGATCCGCGCCCTTTCCCACCACCAGCGGCAGTCGGGGATAGCGGCCCGCGTCGGCGCCGGGAATGACGATCCCTTGCGCGTCGATGACGTGCGCCTTGCCGCCCACCTGCCAGACGGCGAGACGGTCGTGTTCCTTGACGTCGACGATCAGGGTGTCGGGCAGCAGGCGCACCACGCGCGCCTCCTTGACCCAGCCGACCGACTGCACACGTTCGCGCACGGCGGCCAGATCGAGGCTGACGATGGGCTGGTCGGCATGGACGCCGACGGCGGCGCGCACGGCGGCGGCGGCCTCGGGCGAGGCGCCGGTGACGTGGACCTGACGCACCTTCAGACCCATGCCTGTCGTGACCGAGTCAAAGCGTTCGGAGACAGCCGTCGAGATACGCTCGGCCCGTGCGCCCGTGGCCAGCACGGCCGCCAGTATGCCGACGCCGACCACCAGGGTCGCCGCCACGACGCGCGGCGACATGTCCAGACGGCCGATCTCGGCCGCGCGGCCGGACGGAGCGCCGCGCGCCCCGCCCTTGCCCGAAGACTGTCGCCGACCGCCGCGCACTACCGCGGGCATGAGGCGTCCTCCACCATCCAACGAACCAGTTCGCGATAATCCATACCGACAAAGGCCGCCTGCTCGGGGACGAGCGAGGTCGGGGTCATGCCGGGCTGGGTGTTCACCTCCAACAGAACGAGAACGTCGTTAACATCGTCATAACGGAAGTCGGCGCGGGAGACCCCTCGGCACCCCATGGCCGCGTGGGCCAGCTCGGCCTGACGTAAAGCCTTGTCAAAGACGTGCGGCGGCAGCTCGGCGGGTAGCACGTGGCGCGAGCCGCCGGGCGCGTATTTGGCCTCGTAGTCGTAGAAGCCCTTGGTCGGGGTGATGTCGGTGATGGTCAGGGCGCGCGGGCCGGACGCCTCGCCCACGACGGCGACCGCCAGCTCCTTGCCGGGGATGAAGGGTTCGACCATCACCTGGTCGCCATAGGCCCAGTCTTCGGCGCCGACCTCGGCGACCGGACGGTTGGCGCCCTCGCGCACCAGGAAGACGCCGACGGAGGACCCTTCGGCGTTCGGCTTGACCACATAGGGCGGGTCGATGACGTGGCGCGACGCCACCTCATGCCGGTCGAACAGGCCGCCGCCCGGCACGATGACGCCCGCCGCGTGCAGAACGGCCTTGGACTTGTCCTTGTCCATCGCCAGGGCCGAGGCCAGCACGCCGGAATGGGTATAGGGCAGCTTCAGCGTCTCGAGGATGCCCTGGACGCAGCCGTCCTCGCCCCATTTGCCGTGCAGGGCGTTGAAGACGACGTCCGGCTTCAACGCCGTCAGCACCTGGGCCAGATCGCGCCCGGCGTCGACGCGCGTGACCTTGGCCGCCTGCCCTTCCAGGGCGTCCGCGCAGCCGCGCCCAGAGGACAGCGAGACCTCGCGTTCCGAAGACAGGCCGCCCATCAGGACAGCGACATGGAGGGTGTTCAGGGGCGCACGCATGACCACATCCGAAGACTAGCCCGCCCCTATGCCCTGAATACGGTTAACCGGTTGGAAACGATACGGGGTCGTGGAAGGAAATTCGCAAGAACTTCTCCCTCCCCTTCATGGGGAGGGTGGTCGCAGCGAAGCGGAGACCGGGTGGGGAGAGCCGGGCGATACGGGACTCGGCGCTGGAATAGCCCTGTCGCCCCCACCCGGCTTCGGCCTGACGGCCTCAGCCACCCTCCCCATGAAGGGGAGGGAGAAGCGGCGCGCTGCCCCTCTCCCGCCGGGAGAGGGTTACTTCCGCCCTATCCGTTTGATTTCCCAGTTCAACTGTACGCCTGTCTTTTCCAGCACGTCGGCGCGGACGGCTTCACCCAGCCCCTCAATGTCGGCGGCGGTCGCCTCGCCGGGGTTGATCATGAAGTTGGAGTGCAGTTCGCTGAACTTGGCGCCGCCCCCGGTAACGGCGTGCAGCTTGCCGCGCCAGCCCGCCTCATCGACCAGCTTCCATGAGGAATGGCCGTCCGGGTTCTTGAAGGTCGAGCCGCCGGTCTTCTCGCGGATCGGCTGAGTCTTCTCGCGGCGTTCAGTGATTTCCTGAATACGGGCGGCGACGGCCTCGGGCGCGTCGGGCGTCCCGCGCCAGGTCGCCTCGATCCAGATGATGTCGGCCGGGGCGTTGGAATGGCGATACGTGTAGCCGAAATCGGCCAGGGCCAGCTCGACCCGCTCGCCCTTGCGGTTCAGGCCCCAGGCCGAGACCAGCACGTCTTTCGTCTCAGCGCCGTAGCAGCCCGCGTTCATCGTCAGGGCGCCGCCGATCGAGCCGGGGATGCCCGCATAGAACTCCAGCCCGGCGATGCCCGCCTTGGCCGAGGCGCGCGCCACCATGCTGTCCAGCGCGCCTGCGCCCGCAGTGACTGTGACGCCGTCGGTCGTCACCTGCCCCCAGGCGCGGCCGGCCAGACGGATCACCACCCCCTCGACCCCACCGTCGCGCACGATCAGGTTCGAGCCGACGCCGATCACGGTGACGGGTACGTCCTGGGGCAGGGCCTTCAGAAAGTCGGCCAGATCGTCGGCGTCCGCCGGAATGAACAGGGCGTCCGCCGCCCCGCCCACGCGGAACCAGGTGTAGGGGCCCAGCGGCTCGTTCAGCAGCAGCTTGCCGCGCACGGCGGGGAGATTATCGCGCCAGTCAGTCATTCGTGGTCCTGCCCCGGAAAGGCCTCGCCTGTCCGCCGCTGCGGCAGGCCGTCGTTGAGGGTCAGCCATGCGAGCTTCGACTGGACGCCGCAGTGTCCGGTCGCCGGCACGCGATCGGGGGCGTCGAGGCTGCCCAAGGATACACCGATCGTGTCGCCGTCTGCGGCGTCATAGGTCAGGGAGGCCCCGCAGGTCTGGCAAAACCCACGCTGCACGCTGGGCGAAGACGCATAGGTCGCGGGCGATTGCGTCAGCCAGCGGAAGGCCTCGCGCTTCACATCGGCAAAGGCGCCGAACACGGCGCCGACCGCCTTCTGGCAATCCCGACAATGGCAAAGCTCCGCACGCTCGGGCGCCGCCGACAGGACGTAGCGGGCCTGGCCGCAATGGCATCCTCCGGTGAGAGCGAACTCGCTCAACCCAACGCCTCCAACTGCGCCGGCAGGGCGTAGGCCCAGCTGGTGATGTCGCCCGCGCCCAGCAGGACGACCAGATCGCCCGGTTTCGACTCTTCGCGGATGACGCGCGGCAGGGCGGCGGCGTTCTCCAGCGCCGCGACGTGGCGGTGGCCATAGCGGCGGACCCCCTCGACCAGGGCGTGCTTGTCGACGCCTTCGATCGGCTGTTCGCCCGCCGGATAGACATCGGCGACCAGCACGCTGTCCGCGTCCGAGAAACAGGTCGAGAAGTCCTGCATCAGATCGCGCAGTCGGGTGTAGCGGTGCGGCTGGACCACGGCGATGACGCGGCCGGGATTGTCGGCGTTGTGGACCACCTGACGGGCGGCCTTCAGCACGGCGGCGATCTCGACCGGGTGGTGGCCATAGTCGTCGATGACGCGCACGCCGTGGGCCACGCCCGTGGTGGTGAAGCGGCGCTTGACCCCGCCGAACCCGGCCAGACCGGCGCGGATGGCGTCGTCGTCCACCCCGATCTCGCGCGCCACGGCGATGGCGGCCAGGGCGTTGGAGACATTGTGCCAGCCCGCCATCGGCAGATGCAGGTTCTCGATGCGCGCAGGCTCTTCCAGAGCATCCATGCCCTGACGCTGGATCACCACGTCGAAGCGCGAGCCGTCCGGGTCCATCCGCACATTGTCGGCGCGGACCATGGCCTGTGGATTGAGGCCGTAGGTGACCAGACGGCGGTTATCGATCTGGGCCGCCAGCTTCTGCACCTCGGGGTGATCCAGACAGACCACGCCGAAGCCGTAGAAGGGAATGTCCTTGATGAAGTCGCAGAAGGCCTTCTTCACCGCATCGAAGTCGCCGTAGTGGTCCAGATGCTCCGGGTCGATGTTGGTGATGATCGCCACGGTGCATTTGAGGCGCAGGAAGGAGCCGTCGCTCTCATCCGCCTCGACCACCATCCAGTCGCCGTCGCCGACCTTGGCGTTGGTGCCATAGGCGTTGATGATGCCGCCGTTGACCACCGTCGGGTCCAGCGACCCGGCGTCCAGCAGGGCCGCCACCATCGAAGTCGTCGTCGTCTTGCCGTGGGTGCCGCCGACGCCGATCGAAAACTGCAGCCGCATCAGCTCGGCCAGCATTTCAGCCCGACGCACCAGAGGGATGCGGCGTTCGCGCGCCACCATCAGTTCGGGGTTCGTCGGCTTGACCGCCGTGGAATAGACCACCGCCGAAACGCCCTCGGTCACATGGGCGGCGTCGTGGCCGATGTAGATGCGGGCGCCCAGCTTTTCGAGCCGCTCGGTATTGGCGCTGGCCTTGGCGTCCGAACCCTGCACCTGATAGCCGATCTTCAGCATGATCTCGGCGATGCCGCTCATGCCGATGCCGCCGATGCCGACGAAGTGGACAGGCCCGAGGGCGAACGGAACGGGGCGAAGACGACGGATCATATTCGCCTCATAGCCCAGACAGTATGTGATTTGCATACCCTTCTTCCCTCTCCGGGTGGGAGAGGGCTCGAGCCTCCAAGAGCGTAGCGATTGGCTAAGGCGAAAGGGTGAGGGTTCGCCGCTGCCGACGAAATGCAACGGCTTACGCCGACGGACAGGACAAGCCCCTCTCCCTTTCGCTTGGCGGATCGCCTTCGGCTCTCCGAAGCTCAAGCCCTCTCCCGCCGGGAGAGGGTCCATCTTAAGTTTGGTTACTCCGCCTTAACCGTAAGGATTCACCATAAGCCCCTCATCTGTCCGGGGCCGCTTATCCATGTCCGAGTTGAAGAACGACGTCATCCTGCGTGGCGACTGCATCGAGGTGCTTAAGGGCCTGCCGGACAAGTCGGTGGACATGGTCTTCGCCGACCCGCCCTATAACCTGCAGCTGGGCGGCGACCTGCTGCGTCCCGACAACTCCAAGGTCGATGCGGTCGACGACGAATGGGACAAGTTCGACAGCTTCGCCGCCTATGACGCCTTCACCCGCGCCTGGCTGGGCGAGTGCCGCCGCGTGCTGAAGGACGAGGGCAGCCTCTGGGTCATCGGCAGCTATCACAACATCTTCCGCCTGGGCGCGGCGATGCAGGACCTGGGCTTCTGGGTGCTGAACGACATCATCTGGCGCAAGTCGAACCCGATGCCGAACTTCAAGGGCACGCGCTTCACCAACGCCCATGAGACGCTGATCTGGGCCGCCAAGTCGCGTGAGCAGAAGCGCTACACCTTCAACTACGACGCGCTGAAGGCCTTCAACGAAGACACCCAGATGCGTTCGGACTGGACCCTGGCCCTGTGCACCGGCAATGAGCGGCTGAAGGACGAGGACGGCGCCAAGGCCCACCCGACCCAGAAGCCCGAGGCCCTGCTGCACCGCGTGCTGCTGTCGGCCAGCCGCGTCGGCGACGTGGTGCTGGACCCCTTCTTCGGCACCGGCACGACGGGCGCGGCGGCCAAACGTCTGGGCCGTCACTTCATCGGCATCGAGCGCGACGAGACCTACGCCAAACTGGCTGAGAAACGCATCGAGGCCGTCATCCCCGCCGCGCCGGAAGACCTGGTCGTCACCGGCTCCAAGAAGGCCGAACCCAAGGTGCCGTTCGGCGCCCTGGTCGAGGCCGGGCTGCTGGCGCCGGGCGACAAGCTGTATTGCCCCAAGGGCGAGCGCGAGGCGCGGGTGCGGGCGGACGGTTCGCTGGTGTCCGGCGCCCTGACCGGCTCGATCCACAAGCTGGGCGCCCTGCTGGAAAACGCCCCGGCGTGCAACGGCTGGACCTACTGGCGCTTCAAGACGGATACGGGCCTGCGCCCCATCGACGCCCTGCGCGCCGAGATCCGGGCCGGGATGCAGTAAAGGGCGAATTCCGTTCGCTCCTAACTCACAGGCGGGATTGAAGAATATCGTTCCAGCAACGCTGGAACCCAGGCGAACCTGGGCGGATTGAGGTTGCAGCGCCGCGTATCGACGCGACGCAGGAGCCCGCCATGAAAATCGCCCAAGTCACGCCCTTGTATGAGGCCGTGCCGCCCCGTCTTTACGGCGGCACGGAGCGCGTGGTCGCCCATCTGACCGACGCCCTTGTCGATCTCGGCCACGACGTCACCCTGTTCGCCAGCGCCGATGCGCGCACCCGCGCCCGCCTGGTTCCGGTTCGCGACCAGGCCATGCGCCTGGACCCCGCCCCGCTGAAGTCGGATCTGGCGGCGCATATGAGCCAGCTGGCCGAGGTGCTGGACCGCGCCGACCGTTTCGACGTCATCCATTTCCACACCGACATGGTCCATTTTCCCTTCTTCGAGGGTTGGGCGGACAAGACGGTGACGACCCTGCACGGACGGCTCGACCTGAAGGATCTGGCGCCCGTCTATGACCGCTGGTCGGAGTTCGGCCTGGTGTCGATCTCGGACGATCAACGCCGCCCCCTGCCCCACGCCAACTGGCGCGCGACCGTGCACCACGGCATGCCGGGCGACCTCTATCGCTTCTCGCCCCGGTCGCAGGGCTATCTGGCCTTCCTGGGCCGCATCTCGCCAGAGAAGCGCCCGGACCGCGCCATCGAGATCGCCGCCCGGCTGAACAAGCCGCTGAAGATCGCAGCCAAGGTCGACGCCGCCGACCGCGTCTATTGGGAGACGGTGATCGAGCCGCTGGTGCAGGGCAATCCCCTGGTCGAGTTCGTCGGCGAGATCGGCGATGCGGAAAAGTCCGCCTTCCTGGGCGGCGCCGAGGCCCTGCTGTTCCCCATCGACTGGCCCGAGCCGTTCGGCCTGGTGATGATCGAGGCCATGGCCTGCGGCACGCCCGTCGTGGCCTTCGCCTGCGGCTCGACGCCCGAGATCATCGAGGACGGCGCCACCGGCTTCCTGGTCTCGACCATGGAGGAGGCGGTCGCCGCGGCCGCCCGGGCGCATCGGCTGGACCGGGAGGCGATCCGGGCGCGGTTCGACCTGCGCTTCTCCGCCACGGCCATGGCGCGGCGGTATCTGGACGTCTACGCCGATCTTCTGGCGCAGCGGCCGTTCGCGGCGCCGATGCGGAGCATCGAGGAAGAACGCAGCTTCGCCGCCCTGGCCTGACCTCTCCGCCTGATCAGCCGAGCCTGACGACGAACGCCGTTTTCATCTGAACTGAACCGCCTCCCCGGCCGTTCGCTTGTGACTTCATCAGGGGGACGAACCGCAAGCGGAGACGCTTATGGACGACGCCTATTCTGTCCAGGCCACGGCCGCCGACACCAATGATCAGGACGGTCTCGAGACCCTGATGGCGCTGAAGGACGGCGACGCCTTCCTCGTCGCCGATCACTGGGGGGACGTGAAGGCGGGCGCAGACGGCCTGTTCGAGCGGGACACGCGGCTGCTGTCCCGCTTCGTCCTGACGGTCGGGCGCGCGCGGCCGTCACGGCTCAGTTCGGGCGTGACCAAGGACAACGTCTTCTTCACCTGCCATTCCACCAACCGGCCCCTGCCGCCGATGGGCGGGCGCTCGGCCCCGGCGGGAGTGCTGCACCTGGAGCGACGACGCTTCCTTTGGAACCGGCGCCTGTTCGAGCGGGTGCGGATGGTCAACCACGGCGTCGAAGACATCCTGCTGCCGCTGACGTTCGAGTTCGACGCCGACTTCGCCGACATCTTCCAGGTGCGCGGCACGGTGCGGTCCCAACACGGTGAAATCCATCCGCCGGTGATCGACGGACGGCGCGTGACCTTCAGCTACACCGGCCTGGACGGCGTGGGACGGACCAGTTGTCTGGCCTTCTCGGAGCCGCCCGCCCGCCTCAGCGCCAATCGGGCCGAGTTCATGTTCAGCCTGCCGCGCGGGCGCAGCCTGGACCTGTTCATCGAATGCGGCCTGGACGCCTGCGAACAACCGGACGAGACGCGCTGGCGCTGGCACGCCATCCTGGCGCGGCTGGCCATGCGGCGACGGCTGCGCCGGGGCGCCATCGTCGAGGGCGGGCGCAACCAGGGCTTCAACGACTGGCTGCGACAGTCGCGGGCCGACATCGCCCTTCTGGTCACAGACCTGCCGACCGGCCCCTATCCCTATGCGGGGACGCCCTGGTTCTCGACCCCGTTCGGGCGCGACGGCATCATCACCGCCTGGCAGATGCTGTGGATCGACCCCGGCCTGGCCAAGGGGGTGCTGACCTATCTGGCCTCGCGTCAGGCGACCGAGACCAACGCCTTCATGGACTCCGCCCCCGGCAAGATCATGCACGAGACGCGCGGCGGCGAGATGAGCGTGCTGGGCGAGGTGCCGTTCGGTCTCTACTACGGGGGCGTCGACACCACCTGCCTGTTCATCGCCCTGGCCGGCGCCTACGCCAAGCGCACCAACGACTATGAGACGGTGCGCGCCCTGTGGCCCCATCTGATCGCCGCGGCGGGCTGGATGAGAGACTATGGCGACAGCAACGGCGACGGCCTGATCGACTACGCCCGTGCGGCGGACACCGGCCTGTCGAACCAGGGCTGGAAGGATTCCGAGGACTCCATCTTCCACGCCGACGGCCGCTTTCCCAAGGGGCCGATCGCCCTGCTGGAGGTCCAGGGCTACGCCTTCGCCGCCTGGAAGGCGCTGGCCGAGATGGGCGCCGTACTCGGCGACGGTCGCGCTCTCGAATGGGCGAACCGGGCCGAGGCGCTGCGCGCCCTGGTCGAGGACCGCTATTGGATGGAGGACGAGGGCTTCTACGCCATCGCCCTGGACGGCGACGGGGAGCAATGCCGCGCCATCGCCTCCAACGCCGGGCATCTGCTGTTCACCGGCCTGCCTTCGCACGAACGGGCGCGACAAGTGACCCGGCGAATGCTGACGGCCGAGTTCCGTTCCGGCTGGGGCTTGCGAACCTTGGCCAAGGGACAGGCTCGTTTCAACCCGATGAGCTATCACAACGGCTCGGTCTGGCCGCACGACACGGCCCTGGCGGCGGCGGGCATGGCCCGCTACGGCGAGCGGCGGGCGGTGGCCATGCTGCTGGGCGAGATCTACGGCTCGGCCGCCCATTTCCAGATGCGCCTGCCCGAACTGTTCTGCGGCTTCGTGCGCGAGACGGGCGAGCCGCCCATCGCCTATCCGGTCGCCTGCCTGCCCCAGGCCTGGGCGGCGAGTTCGGTCTTCCTGATGATGCAGTCGGTGCTGGGCCTGAGCATCGACGCCGCCGAGGGCCTGGTCGAGGTCAACAATCCCGCCCTGCCCGCCGGGCTGGACCGGCTGTCGATCACGCGCCTGAAGGTCGGCGAGGGGGTGATCGACCTGCACTTCCAGCGCCTGAGCGGCCATGTGGTGGTGATGCCGCGCGAGCGCAGCGGGACGGTGAATTTACGAGCTACCGGCTGACCCTCTCCCGATGGGAGAGGGCTTGAGCCTCCAAGAGCGCAACGATTGGAACAGGCGAAAGGGTGAGGGTTCACGGGTGAAGTCGGCCGAAGGCCGTAGAATACGGCGAGACGGCGGCCTTCGGCCGAATGATGGAACAAACCCCTCACCCTTTCGCGCCAGGACGACGGCTGCGCCGCCGTGCGCTCAAGCCCTCTCCCGCCGGGAGAGGGTTCCTAAAGCCCGCTCCAGCGCCTTCCTGAACACGGTCGGCAGGGCCTTCGCCGCCTCATCCTCCGGCGTCCAGAGAAAGTCCCCGCCCTCTCCTTCGGCCACATGCACCTCCAGCGTCAGGCTGAAGTGGGTGAAGACGTGCTCGACCGCCCCGGCCGCGCGCCAGTCGCCTTCAGTCGGCGGGGCGAAAGCCGGCGTCGCGCCCCAGTCCGACGTCGGCAGGCCGGCCATCCCCCCCAGCAGACCCTTGTCCGGCCGCCGCACCAGGGCGACGCGCCCCGCGCCATCCGTCAGCACATAGGCGTGGCCGCGTCGATGCGGCCGTTCGGCCTTCTTCGCCTTCAGGGGATAGCGTTCAGGCGTCCCCGTCTTCAGCGCCTCGCAGCCGAAGGTCAGCGGACATCGCTCGCATAGCGGCGACTTGGGCCGACAGACCCCCGAGCCGAGGTCCATCAAGGCCTGCGCCCAGTCCCCCGGCCTGTGCGCGTCGACGAACAGGCCCGCCAGCCGCCGCAGTTCGGGCCGGGCGGCGGGCAGCGGAGTCTCGACCGCGAACAGGCGGCTCATCACCCGCTCGACATTGCCGTCGACGACGTTGGCGGGCTGGTCGAAGGCGATGGCGGCCACGGCCGCAGCGGTATAGGCGCCCACTCCCGGCAAGGCCAGCAGCTCGACCTCGGTCTGCGGGAAGGCCCCGCCGTGCTCGGCCGTCACCGCGCGGGCGCAGGCCAGCAGGTTGCGCGCCCTGGCGTAGTAGCCCAGCCCCGCCCAGGCGGCCATCAGCTCGGCGTCCTCCGCCGCCGCCAGATCCTTCACCGTCGGCCAGCGCGTGGTGAACCGTTCGAAATAGGGCGTCGCGTGCGGCACCGTGGTCTGCTGCAGCATCACCTCGGACAGCCAGACGCGATAGGGGTCGGTCTTCGCCCTGGCCCCCGGCGGCGCGCGCCACGGCAGGCGGCGCGCATGGGCGTCATACCAATCGAGCAGGGCGGTGCGGAGGGAGGGGACGTCGACCATGAGTTCAGGCTATATAGAACGAATGCGCCGCACCCTGCCTACCGAAGCTGAAGCGCGCCAGATTCTGGCGCAGAGGCGCACGCGCCCGGCCCTGCGCCCGCCGCCCCCTGCGGGCCGGTCGCTGGCGCCGTTGATCAAGAAGCTGGACGCCCAGTTCGGACGCGGCGCCTCGGCGCTGGAGCCGCGCTGGGTCGAGATCGTGGGCGAACGGCTGGCGCGCGTCACCCGCCCGCAGAAGCTGACCAAGGGACGCGGCAACGCCGGCGGGACGCTGGAGTTGCGTGTCGCGGGCCCCGCCGCCCTGCTGGTCCAGCATCAGTCGGCGGACATCATCCAGCGGGTGAACCTGTTTCTCGGGGCGGGCTCGGTCGAGAAGCTGCGCATCGCCCAGGGGCCGGTGAAACCCCTGCCCGCCTCGGGCGCCAAGCCCCGCCCGCGCGGCCGCGCGGTCCTGCCGCCCCTGCCCGCCGCCACGGAAGCGGCGCTGAACGCCTCGGTCGAGGCGGCGCCTGAGGGGCTGAAGGCGGCCCTTGGCAAGCTGGGCCGCGCCGTGCTGTCGCAGCCGCCGCGCGACGAGGGGCGTTGACAAACCTTCGCCATCGGCGTTCTCGACATTCAGACGATTTCGCCTGGGCGCGCGAATCGCGCGACGTTTCTGAATCTCATTTCTGACAAGGACCATCCGATGGCCCCGACCTTCAAATACGCCGCCATGAGCCGCCGTGCGGCGCTGTCCGCCGCGGCCCTGGCCTCCATGGCCGTGCTGGCGGGTTGTTCGGGCGGAGCTTCCGGCGCCGCCGCCGAGGGCGACATGGCGCTGGGCGCCGATGAAGGCGCCAAGGTCACCGTCGTTGAATACGCCTCGGTCACCTGCGGCCACTGCGCCGTGTGGAACGAGGAAGTCTGGCCTGAATTCAAGACGAAGTACGTCGACAACAAGAAGGTCCGCTACGTCTTCCGCGAGTTCCCGACGCCGCCGCAGGACATCGCCGTCGCTGGCTTCCTGATCGCCCGCTGCGCCGGACCGGATAAGTATTTCGACGTCGTCGAGGACATCATGGCCAGCCAGAAGGAATGGATGGCGGGCGTCCAACCCCGCACCACCCTGTTCCGCGCCGGTCAGGCGGCGGGCCTCAGCGAGCAGCAGATCAACGACTGCATCCGCGACAAGGGCGCCATCGAGGCGATGGAGAAGCGCATCCAGGCCGGCATCAGCGCCGGCGTGACCGGCACCCCCTACTTCCTCGTCAACGGCGTCAAGGTGGCGGACAGCTCGCTGTCGGGCCTGTCCGAGGTCATCGACGCCGAACTGGCGAAGTAAGCCGATGCTGCGGCCGCGCCTGACTCTCAACGCCCTGTTGGGCGCAGCCGCCCTGGCGACCGCCGCCGTCGCCAGCCCTTCGGCCGCGCTCGATCCGGCCGTAACGCGCGCCTCCACGACGGCGGCTGTCCCCGCGGTCACGGCCGCCGACCGCGTGCTGGGTCGGGCCGACGCCCCGGTGACGGTGATCGAATACGCCTCCTTCACCTGCAACCACTGCGCCGCCTGGACCAATGAGACCCTGCCGCAGTTCAAGGCGCGCTACATCGACACCGGCAAGGTGCGGCTGGTGTTCCGCGACATGCCCACGGCGCCGGCCCAGATCGCGGCGACGGCGGCGGGCATAGCGCGCTGCGCCGCGCCGAACCGCTTCTTCGATGTCGCCCACAGCCTGATGAGCGGTCAGGCCGCCGCCTTCGAAAAGGGCGACGCCCGCGACTGGTTCGCCGCAGCCGTCGCCGCCAGCGGCCGCAGCCAGGAACAGATCGAAGCCTGCATGAAGGACCCCGCGACCAGCCAGGCCCTTCAGGCCGAGGTCGAGGGCGCCGTGGCGGCCGGGGTGACCGGCACGCCCTCCTTCTTCGTCAACGGCAAGCGGGTCAGCGACCATTCGCTGGAGGCCCTGTCGGCGGCCATCGACCCGCTGATCCGGACGCGCTGATCGGGACGCGATGCAGTTCCAGCGCCTCCGGCTCGTCGGCTTCAAATCCTTCGTCGACCCGGCCGAGGTGCAGATCGAGGCCGGGCTGACCGGCATCGTCGGGCCGAACGGCTGCGGCAAGTCGAACGTGCTGGAAAGCCTGCGCTGGGTCATGGGCGCCAACTCGGCCAAGGCCATGCGCGGCCAGGGCATGGAGGATGTGATCTTCGCCGGCGCCGCGGGCCGTCCGCCACGCAACCACGCCGAAGTCCAGCTGACCATCGACAACGCCCAGAAGCGCGCGCCCCAGCCCTTCACCGACAGCCCCATGCTGGAAGTCTCGCGCCGCATCGAGCGCGGGCGCGGCTCGACCTATCGCATTAACGGCAAGGAGGTGCGGGCGCGCGACGTTCAGTTGCTGTTCGCCGACGCCTCGACCGGCGCCAACAGCCCGGCCCTGGTGCGCCAGGGCCAGATCTCGGAGCTGATCGCCGCCAAGCCCCAGAACCGCCGCCGCATCCTCGAAGAAGCCGGGGGCGTGGCGGGCCTGCACACTCGCCGCCATGAGGCGGAGTTGCGGCTCAAGGCGGCCGAGACCAACCTCGACCGACTGGACGACATCGGCAAGGAGCTGGAGTCGACGCTGAACCGGCTGAAACGCGAGGCGCGTCAGGCGGAGAAATACAAGAAGATATCGGCCGAGATCCGCGCGCTTCAGGCCGCGTTGCTCTACGTCCGCTGGACGGATGCGAAAACGGCGGCCGAGACGGCGGCGGCCGAACTGCGCGAGGCCGACCGGCTGGTGGCCGAGACCACCACAGCGGCGGCGGCGGCCCAGACGGCGGCCCTGAACGCTCAGGAAGGGCTGAAGCCCGCGCGCGAGGAAGACGCGGTCGCCACCGCCCTTTTGAACCGCGCCATCATCGAGCGCGACCGGCTGGACATGGCCGAACAGGCCGCCCGCGCCGAGGTCGACCGCCTGAAGGCCGAAGTCGCCCGCATCGAGGCCGACCGCGTGCGCGAGGACGGCATGGCCGCCGACGCCGGGCGCGAGCTGGAACGGCTGGACCGCGAACTGGAAAAGCTGAAGGCCGAGATCGCCGCCGCTCCCGAGCGCGGCCCCGAACTGGAACGCGCCCTGCTGGAGGCCGAGGACGCCCGCAAGGCCGCCGACGCCGAGGTCGAGCGGCTGGCCGGGACGCTGGCCGCCGTCGAGGCCCGCGCCAACGCCGAAAGCGCGAGGAAGCGCGACGCCGAGGCCCGGCTCGCGCGGGTGAAAGGCCAGCACGAACAGGCTAGGTGCGAACGCGAGGCGCTCGGCCCGCTGGAAACGCCGGAGATCGAGACGGCGCGCACGGCGCTGGAGACGGCGCAGGCCGACCTCGCCGCCGCGCGCGAGGCTGTCGACGCCGCCGAGGCCAAACGCAGCGACATCGCCCGCGCCGAGCAGGAGGCGCGCACCGCCGCCCGCGCCGCCGAGGACCGGCTGGGCCGCCTGCAGACCGAGGCGCGCGGGCTGGCGCAACTGCTGGTCACGGGCAAGCGCGAGCACCCTCCGGCGCTGGACAAGGTGTCGGCGGCCAAGGGCTATGAGGCGGCGCTGGCGGCGGCGCTGGGCGATGATCTGGACGCCGCGCTGGACGCCCGCGCCCCGGCGCACTGGGCAGGCGCAGACGCTGCGCCGCCGGACTGGCCGCAAGGGGTCGAGCCCCTGTCCGCCCATGTGACGGCGCCGGACCAGCTGGCGGCGCGTCTGGCCTTCTGCGGCGTGGCCCCGCGTGAGCGGATCGCCGAACTGGCCCGCGCCCTGCCGCGCGGCGCGCGCCTGACGACGGTGGAGGGCGACCTCTATCGCTGGGACGGCTTCGTCAGCCGGGCCGAGGCGCCCCGCCCCGCCGCCGTGCGTCTGGCCCAGCGCACCCGCCTGTCAGAACTGGAAGCCGAGATCGACCTCGGCAAGCCCGCACTGGAGACGGCGCAAGGCGCGCTGAAGGCGGCGGGCGAAGCCTTCCGCGCCGCCGAGGAAGCAGTGAAGTCCGCGCGCCTGCGCCCCTTCACCCTGGACAAACAGGTGGTCTCCGCCCGCGACCGGCTGGAATCCCTGATGCGCGATCAGGCCCGCAAGGAGGCCCGCGCCCAGTCGCTGGACGAGACCGTCGCCCGGCTGGATGCCGAGGTGCAGGAGGCTGAAACCGCCTTCGCCGAAGCCAGTTCGGTGGAGTCGTCCTCCGACGTGGTGGTCGGCCTGCGGCAGGAACTGACCGAGGCGCGCGGCGGGGCCGAACGCGCCCGGCTGGCGGCGCAGGCGGCCCGCTCGATCCGCGACGAGGAGGCCCGCGACCGCGCCATGCGCGAACAGCGGCTGGGCAGTCTGAGCCGCGCCCGCGAGGGTTGGGCCACGCGATCCGGCGACAGCGCCGCCCGCCTCAAGACGCTGGAGCGCGATGCGGAGAAGGCGCAAGTCGCCCTGACCAAGGCCGAAGCCGCGCCCGCCGGTTTCGCCGAGCAGCGCAACGCCCTGATGGACTCCCTGGCCGAGGCCGAGAAGCGCAAGCAGGCCGCGACCGACGCCGTCGCCGTGGCCGAGGCGGGCGCGCAGGAGGCTGACCGCGCCGCCCGCGCCGCCGAAACGAGCGCCTCTCAGGCCCGCGAAAGCAGGGCGGGCCTGTCCGCCCGCGCCGAGGCCGCCGCCGAGAAGCTGGCCGAGAGCGCCGCCAACATCCGCGAGACGGCGCAGATGTCGCCCGAGGAGCTGGGCCGGAAGCTGACCGACGACGCCATCGCCCGCCCGCCGGACGCGGCGGGGGCCGAAAGCCTGCTCTACGGTCTTGAGCGCGAGCGCGAGGCGCTGGGCGCCGTCAACTTGCGCGCCGAGGAAGAGGCGGCCGAATACGGCGACCGGCTCAGCGCCATGAAGACCGAGCGCATCGACCTGACCCAGGCGATCGCCAAGCTGCGCGACGGCATTGATGAACTGAACGCCGAGGGGCGCGAGCGGCTGATCGCCGCCTTCGATGTCATCAACACCAACTTCAAGACCCTGTTCGAGGCCCTGTTCGGCGGCGGCCAGGCCGAGCTGAAGCTGGTCGAGAGCGACGATCCGCTGGAGGCGGGGCTGGAGATCTACGCCTGTCCGCCCGGCAAGCGGCTGTCGGTCATGAGCCTGATGAGCGGCGGCGAGCAGGCCCTGACGGCGGCGGCGCTGATCTTCGGCGTCTTCCTGGCCAATCCGGCGCCGGTCTGCGTGTTGGACGAGGTGGACGCGCCGCTGGACGACGCCAACGTCGACCGCTTCTGCCGGATGCTGCACGAGATGCGCAGCCGCACCGACACCCGCTTCATCGTCATCACCCACAATCCGGTGACCATGAGCCGGATGGACCGCCTCTACGGCGTCACCATGCCCGAGCGCGGCATGAGCCAACTGGTCAGCGTCGACCTGCAACAGGCCGAAGAGATCGTCACGGCGTGATCCGAGGCGCGGGGTCGACGTGGACGGAAAAAACAGAGTCCAATTCGTCTGAATCGTCTGAAATCGGCGCGGTCGTCTCCTTGTCAGCCGGCGCCGTGCTCGGCGCGCTCAGGAGTATGCGGGCTGGCTAGAGGACGGCCGGTCGATCCGGTCCAGCCAAGAAAAGGCCTCGAGAATACAACGCCTCAACCAGGGCCATTGCGATGGCTGACAAGGGGCGCGGTTCAGCGCTTCCTGCGCCGCATGGCCGCGCGCACGTCGCCCAACGCCGGTCCAATCAGGAACCAGGGCTCGATGCAGTAGCGCGCAAACAGCCGTTTCGGATCGGCGAACAGGCGGAACAGCCATTCGACGCCCAGCCGTCCCATCCAGCGCGGCGCAGCCTTCTGAACCCCGGCCTCATAGTCGAAGGCGGCGCCGACCGGCAGGATCGGAACCGCCGGCAGAGACGCCAGATTGTCCGCGATCC
The DNA here is from genome assembly GCF_053645695.1 of Brevundimonas sp. NPDC055311. Lineage (NCBI taxonomy): Bacteria > Pseudomonadati > Pseudomonadota > Alphaproteobacteria > Caulobacterales > Caulobacteraceae > Brevundimonas > Brevundimonas sp. NPDC055311. The sequence goes on along the minus strand of NZ_JBSHMV010000002.1, from coordinate 1,015,066 downwards.
ACAGCTCCTGGCGCGGCATCCCCATGCCGACGAACAGCACGTGCGGGGCGAAATCCCTGACCGCCGCCAGAACCGCCGTATTGCCCAAGGACCCGGGCGTCGCGTCGAAATAGCCGCTGAGCCCCTTCACCATCGCGCCCGGATAGCGGGTCGCCAGTCGCCGCGCCGCCTCTTCCGCCACGCCGTCAGCGCCGCCGACATAGAGGACGCGCCAGCCCTTGCGGTCGGCCAGGCTCCAGAAATGGTCGCGCCAGTCCAGATAGGTGCAGCGGTGCTGCGGCCGCGCGGGATGGCCCAGCAGACGCGCGAAATGGATCAGCGGCGTCGAGTCCAGTTCGATCAGATCAGCCGCCTCATACAGGCGCCGCATCCCCGGCGTACGCCGGATCAGGTAGAGGCTGTGCAGATTGTGGTTGGCGACGACGCTCTGCACGCCCGCGTCCACGCTGCGCTCCAGATGCAGCAGCACCTCTTCGGGCCGAACCAGATCGATCGGCTCGCCCAGCAGGGTGATCCGCTCGTCTGGACGGCGCGTCTGGCGAAACGTCGCGCGGATGCGTCGCCGCCGATCGGGCGGAGGGCCGGAAGGATCGAAACCGGAAGGCGCGTGGTACATGCCGTCTGTCTAGCGCGGCCGTTTCAACGGCAGGTGTGCGGACAGGGTTAACCGCCGTCGCGCCTCAGGTCACGCCCCTGTCCCAGGCTGTGCGTCTGACAGCAAAACGCCCGCCCTTCGATCGAAGAGCGGGCGTTGCATCTCTCGGATGCGTAAGCGGGTTACTTACGCGTGGCGCGGGCCGGCTTACGGCCGCCCTGGCCCAGACCCATCTGCTTGGCCAGTTCCGAACGCGCCTTGGCGTAGTTCGGGGCGACCATGGGATAGTCTTTCGGCAGACCCCACTTGGCGCGGTATTCTTCGGGGCTCATGTTGTATTTGGTGCGCAGGTGACGCTTCAGCGACTTGAACTTGCGACCGTCCTCCAGGCAGATCAGGAAGTCCGGCGTGATCGACTTGCGAACCGGCACCGCCGGTTCCTGGGGCTCGGGCTCGGGCTCGACCGGAGCGACCGAAACGCCCGAAAGAGCCGCGTGAACCTGCGCGATCAGACCCGGCACGGCGTCAGCCGAAACGGAATTGTTGCTGACATAGGCCGACACGATGTCAGCGGTCATCTCGAGCAGTTCGGGTTTTTCTTCCATCTGCATCAGCCTCTTGCATGCCCCATTTTCAATCGACTGATCTGAATCGACCCGCCGTCGAGCGGTTTCATACTTATGTTTTGTATTGAAAGCAATGCGGAGGCGATTTCTCGCTCAAGAAGCGAAGTGTGATCTCGAATTCAGCATAGATCAGGAACGGCCATTTCAACGACCAAAGTTATCCGCCAAGGCGAGCGCCGCCGCGCGCTCGGGCGCCGAGTATTCGTCGATCATCTGGTCTTCACCATCGCGAATGGCGCGCAGCAGGGTCGGCGTCAGAGCGGATGACAGGGACCAGTTCCAGTAACGCAGCACTGTCTGGGCGCGATCGACGGCCAGCATTTCATAGGTCAGCTGCACCCGGCTCCAGTCCGGATGCACGGCGCCGTCCGCCGTCGTCTCGGGTCGACGCATGGATCGCCACAGGGTCTGAAGACTAGAACGCGTCAGTCCCGCCGCCTTGCAGAGTATAGCCACGGGCTCTCCGCCGGGATCGCCCATGATCTTGGCCGCCGTCAGCGGCTTCACCCCGGAAAGATGGCCGATCTCGCCGACCAGGTCGCGCGACAGGCCGTGGGCGGCCGCCGCAGCGACGGCGGCCTCAAGGTCAGCATAGGGGCTCTTCTCTATCGCCGCGCGATTTCGCTGACGTCTTTCAATGAATTGAAGCGCCTTGCGCGCCACCGGGTCGGCCCAGCCCTCCTCGGCCGCCAGGGCGAAGACGTCCTCGACGCTGGTCTGCATGACGTCGCGCGAGACGGCGAAACGCTGCAGGATGACGCGTCGGTCGTCCGGCCCGCACCACCAGAACATCACATAGGCCCCCGAGGGGCGCAGCTCCGGCCGCTTCAGCAGAGCCGTGCAGAGCGCACGCGACGAACGGCTGAGAGCGATCACGCCCTCGAGGCTGGTCTGGGTCAGGCGGGCGGAGGGGTTGGCCAGGACGGCGGCGATGACCGGCTCCTCGCCCCAGCTCAACAGGGTGTCGGTCACAGCCTCCGACAGGTCGCGCCGGGCGGCCATCATCAGCCGGTGCCGGATCGTGGCGTCCCGCGCGCAGCCGATCAGATCGGCGTCCGACAGGGCGGCGCAGTCTTCCAGCAACGGCGCCGCCACCGGCGGTTCGTCGCGCAACAGCAGGCGTTTCAGGGCGTCCGGCAATTCGCCGAGAGGGGCCAGCCGCAAGGCCACGCGCCGCCGCTCCTCCAGCGTCGCCGGACGCAGCACGTCGACCAGAAGATCGCCGACCACCGCCCGCTCGAAGGCGTTGATCCGGCTGGCGGGCAGGCTGACGACATCGGCCAGCCGACGCAGCAGCACCTGCCGCGCCGTGCGCCCGCGCGGCGTGCTCGTCTCGTTCAAACTGGCCTGGGTGTCGCCCATGACGACACCCTAGGCGTCAGCGGTTAACCAGCAGTGCAGTCGCGCCCCAAGCGGCTTCACAGTCCCTCGAACAGGGCCGTGGACAGATAGCGCTCGGCGAAGCTGGGGATGATGGTCACGATGGTCTGACCGGCATATTCATCCTGCGCCGCCAGGCGGAAGGCCGCCGCCAGGGCTGCGCCCGAGCTGATGCCGACAGGTACGCCGTCCTCGCGCGCGACGCGGCGGGCCATGTCGAAGGCCTCCTCATTGGCGACCTGCTCCACGCCGTCGATGACCGCGCGGTCGACCACGGCGGGGATGAAGCCCGCGCCGATGCCCTGAATCTTGTGCGGGCCGGGCGCGCCGCCCGACAGGACGGGCGAGGCGGTCGGCTCGACCGCGATCATCTTCACCGATGGCTTCTTCGCCTTCAACGCATGGCCGACGCCGGTGATGGTGCCGCCGGTGCCGACGCCGGACACGACCACGTCGACGGCCCCGGCCGTATCGTTCCAGATCTCCTCGGCCGTCGTGGCCTCGTGGATAGCGGGATTGGCCAGGTTCTCGAACTGGGCCGGGCTGACCGAGCCGGGGATTTCCGTCAGCAGCTCCTCGGCGCGGGCGATGGCGCCCTTCATGCCCTTTTCGGCCGGCGTCAGCTCCAGGCGCGCGCCCAGCAGGGCCAGCATCTTGCGCCGCTCGATCGACATGCTCTCGGGCATGACCAGGATCAGCTTGTAGCCCTTGGACGCCGCCACGAAGGCCAGGGCGATGCCGGTGTTGCCGCTGGTCGGCTCGATCAGGGTCGCGCCCGGCTTGATCTTGCCCAGTTGCTCCAGCGCCTCGACCATGGCCACGCCGATGCGGTCCTTGACCGAGGCGATCGGGTTGAAGAACTCCAGCTTGGCCAGCACCGTGGCCTTGGGCTTCAGCGCCGCCGTCAGATTGGGCAGCCGCACCAGGGGGGTGTCGCCGATGGTGTCGACGATGCTGTCATAGACCCGGCCCCGCCCCGCCTTCTTGTGGCGGCTGGCGTCATAGGCGGCGTTGGAAGCGTCGGACATAGGAGGTCTCCGTGCGGGTGTCGGCTCAACAGATAAGTCTTATACGCCGCGAACAAAGCAGACCCGCGCAGGAATTCTGACGCAGGCTTTAGCAGAACTCATCGCGCCAGGGCGCGGCGGGCGGGGTCGAAGGGCAGGACTTCGCGGATCGAGATCAGGGTCTTGAAAGCCCTCACGCGGGCGTCGTCGTTCAGCATCTCGCGGGTGAAGACCTCATAGGCCTCCATCGTCGGCACCACGACATAGAGAATCAGGTCGGTGTCGCCCGTCACATACCAGGCGGCCTGAACCTCGGGCCGTGCGGTCAGCTTGTCGATCAAGGCGTCCAGAACGGCAGTGCCCTCGCGCTCCATCTCGACCAGGACGTGCATGGTCAGGGTCCGCGCCAGGCGCGCCGGGTCGACCACGGCGACGTCGGCGATGATGACGCCGTCGTCGCGCAGCCGCCGCAACCGCCGCGACACCGCCGATTCCGACAGGCCGACCTTTTCCGCCAACAGACGCGCGGGTTGGAGATTGTCGCGCCGGACCAGGGCCAGCAGGCGACGGTCGAAGGAATCGAGGTCGGCGTTTTCTTGCATTATCAGGCATCATACGCCTGTTTCTTGCGTCATGGCAGGTGAAATCAGCGAGAAACGCAGGCGGGTTTTGGCTAGGTTCCGCGCCATGTCCTCCCTGACGCTCGCCCTTCGCACGCCGCGCCTCGCGGCTATCCTGCCCTATCTCGCCCTGGTCGGCGGGATGGTGTCCCTTTCGGCCGGCACCTCCTTCGCCAAGACGCTGTATCCGATGGTCGGGCCGGCGGGGACAGCAGCGCTGCGCGTCGGCCTGTCGGCCCTGGTGCTGCTGGCGATCTTCCGGCCGTGGCGCACCGCCTTCACCCGCAACGACCTGCGGGCCCTGGCGGTCTACGGCGGGGTCATGGGGTTGATGAACCTCAGCTTCTACATGGCGCTGAACACCATTCCGCTGGGCGTGGCCCTGGCCATCGAGTTCATGGGGCCGCTGTCGGTCGCCCTGTTCAACTCGCGCCGCCTGATCCATTTCGTCTGGGTGGGCTTTGCGGTGCTGGGCCTGAGCCTGCTGCTGCCGCTCGACGGCGCCGTGGCGACGCTGGACCCCGTCGGGTGCGCCTATGCGGCGGCGGCGGGCCTCTTCTGGGCGGGCTACATCGTCTTCGGCAAGCGGGTCAGCCACCTGCCCAGCGGCGCGACCGTCGCCGTGGGCATGTCGATGGCGGCCGTGACGGTCGTGCCGTTCGGCCTCGCCGGCGCAGGACTGGCCCTGTTCGATCCGAAGATCCTGGCGCTCGGCCTGGTCGTGGCCCTGGTGTCCAGCGCCCTGCCCTATACGCTGGACATGATCGCCCTGCGCCACATTCCCAAGCGCACCTTCGGCGTGGCCGTCAGCGGCGATCCGGCCATCGGCGCCCTGGCCGGGCTGTTCGTGCTGGGCGAGCATCTCAGCACCCTGCAATGGCTGGCCATCGCCGCCATCATCACCGCCTCGGTCGGCGCGGTGCTGACCTCGCCCTCGGACGAGGCTCAGCCGCTGCAGGACCCCGCCGCCCCCGCCTGACCACAGACGCGTTTCGATGAAGTTCCTGCTGTCCCGGCTGCAACGGCCGATTCCCAACCTGATCGCCTGCCTGGTCTTCGGCGCAGTGCTGGCCCTGCTGATGCGAGCGGCGGTGAAGCTGCTGTTCTAGGGCCTAGAACTCGGTCCATTCCTCCACCGCCGGACCGTTGGCCACGGCGCGCAGGCGCGCGCGCTGGGCCTCCAGCGCCGGAGGCGGGCCGCCGCGGCCGGGCATCTCCCGACCTTTCAGCTCGCGCGCCCCGCCCTCGTCCGCGCCCGTGCGGAAACGCCCCACAAGTTCAGCCAGGTGTTCGGCCTCGGTCTTGAGATTGGCGGCCGCCGCCGTGGTCTGCTCGACCATGGCCGCGTTCTGCTGCGTCACCTGGTCCATCTGGTTCACCGCCTGATTGACCTGCCCCAGGCCCGAGGCCTGCTCCTGGGCCGAGGCGGCGATCTCGGCGACCAGGCCGTCCATCTCATTGACCTGTTCCGCGATCGTCGTCAGGGCGCGGCCCGTCTCGGCGACCAGCTCCACGCCTTGCGCCACCTCGGCGCCCGAGGCGGCGATCAGGGTCTTGATCTCCTTGGCGGCCTCGGCCGAGCGCTGGGCCAGGGCCCGCACCTCCGAGGCGACCACGGCGAAGCCGCGTCCGCTGTCGCCCGCCCGCGCCGCCTCGACCCCCGCGTTCAGCGCCAGCAGGTTGGTCTGGAAGGCGATCTCGTCGATCACGCCGACGATGTCGCTGATCTCGGCCGAGCGGCGGCTGATGCCGTCCATGGCGGCGACGGCCCGGCGCATGACGTCGCTCGACCGATCCGCCTCTGCGTGAGCCTTGGACGCGACCGTCGCCGCCTGGCGCGCGCCTTCGGCCGCCCGCTGCACGGTGACGGTGATCTGATCCAGGGCCGCCGCCGTCTCCTCCAGCGAAGCGGCCTGCTGTTCGGTGCGGCGCGACAGGTCATCCGAGGCCTGGCTGATTTCGTCGGAACCGCCGCGCAGCGTGGCCACGGCCGCCAGCACCTGCCCCAGCGCCGTGCGCAGGCTGGCGACGGCGCCGTTGAAGTCCGACTTCACCGCCTGGTGGGCGCCTTCCATCTCCTGCTCGATGGCCGCCAGGAGATCGCCATCCGAAAGGCGGGAGAGCTGTTCGGCCAGGGCGCCGACAAGGCGAGCCTGCGCCCCCTCGGCCGCCAGGCGGGCCTGCTCCGCCCGTTGCGAGGCCTGTTCGGCCTCGGTGATGTCGACCGCCAGCTTGACCACCTTCAGCGGCCGACCGGCTTCGTCCAGCACGGGATTGTAGGAGGCTTCGAGCCAGACCTCCCGCCCGCCCTTGGCGATGCGGCGGAACTTGCGGGCGACGAAGCGGCCCTCGTTCAGTTCCCGCCAGAAGGCGCTGTAGTCGGGCGTCGACGCCTCATCGGGGTCCATGAACATCCGGTGATGCCGTCCCTGAATCTCGTCCAAGGCGTAGCCCATGGTCTGAAGCAGATTGTCGTTGGCGCCGAGAATCGTCCCGTCCAGATTGAATTCGATCACGGCCTGGGACCGCCCGATCGCCGCCATCAGGCGGTCCAGTTCCTCAAGCCGCTCCAGATCCGCAGCCTGTTTTCGCCGACGATTTCTGCTGAACATCCGACCCGCTCCCCTTCTGATTGCGGTGATGACCCTAGGCACGTCTGAGGGAAGTCTACGGCCGGAAGCTTTCTTTTTCCTTTCTCGCGCGCATAGGTTGTAACGTCAGGCCGGCTTCATCGCTCATTAACCATGATGCAGCAGTGTCCGCCCATCGGCCGCGCGCCTGGGATCGCCCCATCGCGCCTGCGGTCCAGGGGCTTTCTTTGCGCAATCTCGTCGCCGCCGTCGAAGCGATCGACCCTTTGGTCGTCACCGGCAAGGTGGCGGGCGTCAGCGGCCTGCTGATCGAGTCGCGCGGCGGCCTGTCGCGTCTGGCCGTCGGGGCGCGGGCCGAGATCGAGCGGCGCGGCCAGCCGCCCCTGCCCGCCGAGGTCGTCGGCTTTCGCGAGGCCAAGGCCCTGCTGATGCCCTTCGGCCCGGTCGAGGGCGTGGCGCCCGGCGCCGACATCAGGATCATCGACACAGCCGCCAGCGTGCGCCCCACCACCGCCTGGCTGGGCCGCATCATCGATTCCTTCGGCGAACCGATCGACGGCCTGGGGCCGTTGACGCCGGGCCTCGTCCCCTATCCCTTGCGCGCCCCGCCGCCGCCCGCCCATTCGCGCGGCCGGGTGGGCGAGCGGCTGGATCTGGGCGTTCGGGCGATGGACGTTTTCACCACCACCAGCCGAGGGCAGCGCCTGGGCATCTTCGCCGGTTCGGGCGTGGGCAAGTCGGTGCTGCTGTCCATGCTGGCGCGACAGGCGACCTGCGACGTCGTGGTGGTCGGCCTGATCGGCGAGCGGGGCCGCGAGGTTCGCGAGTTCATCGAGGAGACCCTGGGCGAAGAGGGGCTGAAGCGCGCCGTCGTCGTAGTCGCCACCAGCGACGAGCCGGCGCTGAAACGGCGTCAGGCCGCCTATATGACCATGGCCGTGGCCGAGTTCTTCCGCGATCAGGGGCTGGAGGTGCTGTGCCTGATGGACAGCGTCACCCGCTTCGCCATGGCCCAGCGCGAGATCGGCCTGGCGGCGGGCGAACCGCCGACGACCAAGGGCTACACCCCCACCGTCTTCACCGAACTGCCCAAGCTGCTGGAGCGCGCCGGGCCGGGGCCGATCCGGCCGGACGGTACCGAGGCGGGACCGATCACCGCCCTGTTCACCGTGCTGGTGGACGGCGGCGACCATGACGAGCCGATCGCCGACGCCGTGCGCGGGATTCTGGACGGCCACATCGTCATGGACCGCAAGATCGCCGAGCGCGGCCGCTTCCCCGCCATCGACGTGCTGAAGTCCGTCAGCCGCACCATGCCCGGCAACCAGTCCCCGCCCGAGCGCGAACTGAACCGCCGCGCGCGCCAGTGCCTGAGCGCCTATTCCAACATGGAAGAGCTGATCCGCATCGGCGCCTATCGCACCGGGGCCGACCCCATCGTCGACCGCGCCATCGCCCTGAACCCGGCCCTGGAAGGCTTCTTGACCCAGGACAAGGACGACGTGACGCGCCTGGCCGACAGTTTCGACAGACTTGAAACCATCCTGAACCAAGGCATGGTGGACCAATGATCGCGGGAGACGACGCATGACGGCCTGGGCCCAATCCCTGATCCGCATCTCCAACTATGAGGTCGAGACGCTGCAGAAGCGTCTGGCCGAAATCAGCGCCCGCAAGGCCGAGGCCGAAATGCGTGTCGCCGTGCTGGACGCCGAGGCCGAGGTCGAGCGTGAGAATGCGCGGCACGACCCGTCGTCAGGCATGATGCTGCAGGCCTATCTCAACGGCTGGAAGCAGCGCCGCGCCGACGCCGAGGCCGAGGTCGCCGCCGTCGCCGCCGAGGAAGAAGGCGCCCGCGACGCCCTGACCGGCGCCTTCGAGGAGCTGAAGAAGTTCGAGCACGTCGCCGAGACCACCCGGCTGAACAAGCTGATGGCCGCCGCCAAGCGCGAGGCCGCCGCCTATGACGAAATGGGCCTGCGCCGCCGTGGCTGAAAGCAGCAGCGGCGCCTCTCCCTCCCCTTCATGGGGAGGGTGGCTGAGGCCGTCAGGCCGAGGCCGGGTGGGGGCGACGTGGCTCTTCAAGCGCCGAGGCCAGGATCACCAGGCCCTCCCCACCCGGTCGCTTCGCGACCACCCTCCCCATGAAGGGGAGGGAGAAGCGCTGTGATCGACCGCCGCGCCCTGCTGACTTCGACCCTCGCGCTCGCGTCCTGCGGCGCGGGCGAGGCGCCTGTTCCGTCGCCGACCGGTCCCATCCGCCCGCTGAAGTCCATCGCGTCCTTCCCTGTCGGGACCGTCGCCATGTCGGGCCAATTGTCCGATCAGGACTGGTTCCGTCTGGTCTCCACCCACTTCTCCCAGCTCACGCCCGAGTGGGAGATGAAGATGGAATACATCCTCCAGAAGGACGGCTCCCTGCGCTTCGACGCGCCGGACCGCATCGCCTATTTCGCGCGTGATCTGGGCGTCCGCCTCTTCGGCCACGCCCTGATCTGGTATGCGCAGGATCATCCGTGGTTCACCGCCATCGTCGACGACCGGGCGCGCTTCATCGCCGAACACGACCGCTATATCGCCGAGGTCGCCGGGCGCTGGCGCAGCCAGATCGTCGGCTGGGACGTGGTCAACGAACCGGTCGAGGATGACGGCAGCGGCTATCGCGACTGCTTGTGGAGCCAGGGCCTGGGCGGCGTCGACGCCTATATCATCCGCGCCTTCGAACAGGCCCGCATCGCCGCGCCCGAGGCGACCCTGTTCCTGAACGACTACAACCTGGAAAACACGCCCAAGAAGGGCGCCGCCTTCCTGCGTCTGGTCGAGCGGCTGCTGAAGGCGGGCGCCCCGGTTCAGGGCATCGGCATCCAGTCCCACCTCGACATCGAGATCCCCGACGGCCGGATCGCCGGCTTCATGAACGAGGCCCGCCAGTTCGGCCTGCCCATCCACGTCTCCGAACTGGACGCCTCGCTGAAACGCGGCGGCCGGATGCCCGACCTGCGTCCCGGCGCCCAGCGACGCGAACAGCAGACGGCGCGCGTGGCCGAACTGGCGGAAGCCTTCATGGACCTGCCCCCCGCCCAGCGGTTCGCCTTCACCGTCTGGGGCGTGCGCGACAGCGACTCCTGGCTGCGCCGCGCCGAGAACGACGACGGCAAGGACAGTCCGCTGCTGTTCAACGACGAAGGGCGGCCGAACCCGCTGTTCGGCGTGCTGTCAGGCGCGTTCGGCGCCTGACGCCTCTCCAGGGCCGGGCCTACAGGCTGATCGGATTCAGCACGCGCACGGGCTGGCCGCGCTCCAGGCCCAGCTCGTCATAGGTCCAGCTGACCGACTTTCCCTCGGGGACCAGGGCCTTGCACAGGTCAGGCGAACGGCGGGCCAGGGTCAGTTCGGCGGGGTCGCCGTCCTTGATCCGCACCTCGAAGCTGGACGCCTCGGTGCAGCCGTTGGAGCCGACGACGACGTTCAGGCGCTGGCCGTCGAAATCGACCTTGCGGACGGCTTCCAACGGCTCGTCCCGAGCCGCGCTCTGGTCCGTGACGATCGAGACCTTCTCTCCGCCCTCGTTGGAATAGATGACGCAACCGCCCAGCAGCGGCAGCAGGGCGACGGCGGCGACGACGGCCAGGCGCATCAGTTCGCCTCGGCGGGGGCCGAGTGGATGACGCGGGTGGTCGGCTTCTCGGTGGCGATGATGATGCAGCCCGACAGCATGGGCGCGGCGACCGCGGCGACGGCGAGGGCGATGATGAGACGACGCATAGGTGTTCCCCTTGTTGGTTGGCGGCAAACTGCCAGTCTCGCGGTTGGGGATCACGTGAATAATCGGAAAGGGAGGCCTTGAACCCAACCGCCACAGTCATAGCTACTGTGCCCCGCCTCCCCGGGGTTCATCGAGAGATTCACGTATGAGCCTGCTGTTCACCCCGCGCGCCGTCGGGCCGCTGACGCTGAAGAACCGCATCGTCATCGCCCCCATGTGCCAGTATTCGGCCGTGGACGGCGTCCCTCAGCCCTGGCACGCCCAGCATGTGGCCAGACTGGCCCTGTCCGGCGCCGGACTGGCAGTGATCGAAGCCACGGGCGTCGAGGCCGCGGGCCGCATCTCCTGGGCGGACACCGGCCTATGGAACGACGAGCAGGAAGCCGCCTTCGCCCGGATCATCCGCGACATCCGCACCTATTCGGACACGCCGATCGGGATTCAGCTGGCCCACGCCGGACGCAAGGCCTCGACCAATCCGCCGTGGATCGACCGGGGCGGCCCGGCGCCGGCGGACAAGGCGTGGGAGACCTTCTCCGCCTCGGCCCAGCCCTATCGCGACGACTGGCACACGCCGACCGCATTGGATCAAACGGGCATGGACCGCGTGGTCGCCGCCTTCGTCGATGCGGCCGAGCGCGCCGACCGCGCCGGGTTCGACCTGGTCGAGCTGCACGCCGCCCACGGCTACCTGCTGACCCAGTTCCTCTCGCCGTTGTCGAACGAACGGACGGACGAATACGGCGGCTCGCTGGAGAACCGGATGCGCTTCCCGCTGCGCGTCGCCCAGGCCCTGCGCGACGCCTGGCCCCGGACCAAGGCCCTGGGCGTCCGCTTCAACGGTTCGGACTGGACCGAGGGCGGCATTACCCCGGCCGAGGCGGCCGTCTTCGGTCAGGCCCTGCACGAGATGGACTATGACTACCTGCACCTGACCAGCGGCGGCAACGTCGCGACCGCGCGCATCCCCGGCGACCAGCCGGGCTATCAGCTTCCCTTCGCCGAGGCGGTCAAGGCGGCGGTCCCCGAGGCCAACGTCATGGCCGTGGGCATGATCGTCACGCCGCAACAGGCCGAAGCAGTGCTGACCGAAGGCAAGGCCGACCTGATCGCCGTCGCCCGCGCGGTTCTGGACGATCCGAACTGGGGCCATCACGCCGCCGTCGCCCTGGGCGCGGAAGAGGCCCTGCCGGTCCAGTACGAACGGGCGGACGCGACGCACTGGCCGGGCTACGCCGCCGCGCGCTCGGCCTGAGGCTCGGCGGTTTCCGTCGCCGCGATCCTGACCACGCCGTTCAACAAGGCGTCGGCCTCGGGCTGAGGCCGACCCAGCAGGTAGCCCTGCACCTCATTGCAGCCTTGGGCGCGCAGGAAGGCCAACTGCTCTGCGGTTTCGACGCCTTCGGCCAGGACCGGGATCGACAGACTTTCGCCGATGGTCAGGACGGCGCGGATGATGGCCCGCGACTGCGGCGCCTCGCCGTCCAGTTCGGTCATGAAGGAGCGGTCCAGCTTGATCTTGTCGAAGGGGAAGGCCTTCAGCGTCGACAGGGAGGAATAGCCCGTGCCGAAGTCGTCCATGGCGATGCTCACGCCCAGGGCCTTCAGCTGGCGCAGCACATGGGTGGTGCGCTCCATGTCGGTGATCATGGCCGTCTCGGTGATCTCCAGCTCCAGGCGCGACGGCGCCAGGCCGGTCTCCAGCAGGATCTGGTGCACCAGACGAGGCAGGTCGACGTGGCTCAACTGGACCGGCGACAGGTTCACGGCGATGCGATGCGGCTCGGCCCAGGCGGCGGCCTGACGGCAGGCCTGGCGCAGCACCCATTCGCCGATCGGCAGGATCAGGCCGTTCTCCTCGGCCACAGGGATGAAATCGGCCGGCGAGATGTAGCGGCCGTCGTGATCCTTCCAGCGCAGCAGAACTTCATAGCCGGTAGCCTTGCCGGTGCTGACCGAGGCCTGCACCTGATAGTGCAGTTCGAACCGCTCATTCTCGAGCGCCTCACGCAGGGCCTGAGTCACACGACGGCGCGCACGGACCGCCTGGTCCATGTCCGCCTCATAGAAGCAGACGTCCTGGGTCAGGGAGGCCTTGGCGCGATACATGGCCAGGTCGGCGTTGTTGATCAGGGTAGAGACGTCGTGGGCGTCCTCAGGCCACAGCGCCACCCCGATGCTGGCGCCGCAGGACAGGTCGGCGTGGTCGAGGGTCACGGTCTGAACAACGGCCTGACGCAGGCGCTCGGCGACAGCGCGAGCCTCGTCGCGGTCGGCGACCGAGGCCAGGGCCAGGAATTCGTCGCCGCCCTGGCGCGCGATGAACTCGCCCTCGCGCAGAACGCCCTTCATGCGCTCGGCGATGACGCACAGCAACTGGTCTCCAACCGCGTGACCGTACAGATCATTGACTTCCTTGAACCGGTCCAGGTCCAGGGCGAACAGGGCCAGGGCCTCCCCCTCGGCGGCGGTCTGCTTCTGGCGGGTCAGACGCTCCAGGAAGGAGGCGCGGTTCGGCAGACCGGTCAGGCTGTCGTTGCGCGCCAGATGGGCGATGCGGCGCTCCTGGGCCATGCGGGCGCGCAGGTCGCGTACGGCGTAGATCATGGTGCGGCTGCGCGCGGTGAGGTCGCGACGGGCCGATAGTTCGACGGGAATCTCCTGTCCCTTCGCCATCAACACGGTCTGGGTCACAGCCCCGTCATCGAGACGGCGGGCGTCCTGCACCCAGGCCTCCAGATCCGAGCCGATCAGGGCCTGGCGATCCGCGCCCGTCAGTTCCGCCAGCACTTCGTTGACGGCGACGATGACGCCGTCCCGCTCGATCGCCATGCCGTCCACGCCGGTCTCGAGCAAGTACTGCAGGCGTTCACGGTTCTGCGCCAGAGCCTCACGGTCCAGAGCGTGGCTGGCGGCCCCGGCGCCCAGAACCAGCAGGCCCACCCCGGCCACGCCCAGCGCCAGCACGCCACGCGCGTCCTCGCCCGTCAGCATGCCGTCCAGCGGCGCCAGGGGGATGACCGTCATCGCCGCCATCGCGGTGAAGTGCAGGCAGACGATGCCCAGCACCATGGCCGCTCCGCCCTTCAACCGAGCGTAACGGTCGTCGGCCGACGCCAGATGGAAGCTCAGAGCGCCGAACAGCACCGAACCGGCGACGGATACGGCCAGATAGACGGCCGACCAATGAACCACGCCCTCGACCGACAGGGCCGCCATTCCCACAAAGTGCATTGCCGCCACGGCCGCGCCGAACAGGATTCCGCCAGCCTCGACGGAGAACCGGCGGCGCATGGAGGCGGCCGCCAGCGCCAGGCCGACGCCCAGAATCGCCACCGCCAGGGAGACCCCCGTCAACAGCGGCTCATAGGCCGTCTCGACGCCTGGTCGGTAGGCGATCATGGCCACGAAGTGGGTGCACCAGATCGTCGCCCCGCCCGCGACGGCGCCCAGGAAGAGCCAGGACAGACGAGCCATCCCTGCGTTCTCCCTGACCCTTTTCAACAGTCCTGTGGTGATGAAGCTGCCCAGCAGGCAAATCAGGGCAGCGAGGGCGACGAGCCCCAGATGATGCTCGTCGGTAAGGCAGGTCAGGACACGCATGGAAGACGCCGGGGAGGAAAAGAGCCGGCCGTTCTAACTCCCAGGCGTTAACCCTGGCTGTTTCGATATGGATAAAGGAAAGTTGAAAAAGGCCGCCCTAACGGCCTTCGCCCTCACTGGCTGATGGCTACGGCCGCGCCGTCCATCATGTAGGGGTTGTTGACCACGACATTGGCGCCCGGCGGCAGGCCCAGTTCCTGGAAGGTCCATTCGACCTGGACCCCGCCCTTGATCGGACGGGTGCAGCGATCCTCGTCCAGGCGACGCAGGGTGATGACCGCCGAATCCTTGAGCCGGGTGATGAAGGGCTTCACGTCGCTCTTGTCGGTGCAGCCGTTGGAGCTGACGCGGAACACGGCCAGGTCGCGGGTGAAAGCCGCGGCGTGGATCGGCTCCAGCTGGCCCGGCATCCCTTCGGTCCGCACCAGCGAGCCCGGCTTCTGGGCGCAGCCGGTCAGGACGACGGATAGCGCCACAGCGGCGCAGAAAGCGATCCGATATCTCATTTCAGCCTCCCGCGGCTCGATCCTGACAGCCGGCGCAACATGCCTTGGTTTGGCCCAAAAGGGAACCGCCGCTGCGTCGGATAAAAAAAGAGGCCCCGGCGAGCCGGAGCCTCTTCTTGATCCTGAAACCGCGCCCGACGGATCGGGCAGGTCCGTCGAACTTACGAGGAGTAGTATTCGACGACCAGGTTCGGCTCCATCTTCACCGGGTACGGAACGTCGGACAGTTCCGGCACGCGGCCGTAACGGACCGAGAAACCACGATCGCCCAGCTCCAGATAGTCAGGCAGGTCGCGCTCGCTCGACTGCTGGGCTTCGAGCACCAGAGCCATGTTGCGCGACTTTTCCTTGACCTCGATGACCTGGCCCGGCTTGACGCGGTACGAACCGATGTCGACCTTCTTGCCGTCCACGGTCACGTGGCCGTGCGAGACGAACTGACGGGCGGCCCAGACGGTCGGCACGAACTTGGCGCGGTAGACGATGGCGTCCAGACGCGATTCCAGCAGGCCGATCAGGTTTTCCGAGGTGTTGCCCTTGCGGCGGGCGGCTTCGGCGTAGGTCGCCGCGAATTGCTTCTCGGTGATGTTGCCGTAGTAGCCCTTCAGCTTCTGCTTGGCCTTCAGCTGCAGGCCGAAGTCAGAGACCTTGGACTTGCGGCGCTGGCCGTGCTGGCCGGGGCCGTAGGAACGCTTGTTGACGGGAGACTTGGCGCGACCCCACAGGTTTTCACCCATGGCCCGGTCGAGTTTGTACTTGGCGCTATGGCGCTTGGACATGTGTCACTCTTCATCATGATGCGGCCCGGCCCCTCCCCTATTGGAGCGGCGATCTCAACGGCGGTCCACGCATCGTCCGTAATAGACATCGCGCCTCGGGCGAAACCCGGTGCGAGAAGGCCGGGCTTATGAAGGCGGCGAGGCCGGGAGTCAATGTCGGCGGCCTTGGCTCCAGCATGACAGAAAGGAAACTTGAGCCCGCAGCCTCCGCCCGTGCAGTTGTCCCAAGCATAAGAAACAGCTCGGGAGGAGACGACATGGTGAGCAAGCTCTGGCGCACGGCGGCGACGGCCCTGGCCGTTCTGACGGCGACGGCGGCGCAGGCCGGCGAGGCCGACCGACCCGACGCCCTTGTGCTCTCCGGTCGGATCATCGACGGCTCGGGCGCGGCGCCGATCCCTCAGGGCCGGGTCGTGGCGATCGACGGCGTCATCACCTGCGTCGGCAAGGCGGCCGATTGCCCCGCGCCTCCAGGCGCCGTTTTCATCGACGCGGGCGAAGGCAGCATCATGCCGGGCCTGATCGATCTGCACGCCCACCCGCGCCCCCACTACTATGGCTGGTTCCTGGCTTCGGGCGTGACCACGGTGCGGTCCGCCAACACCGATCTGGCGATGGTCCGGACCCTGAAGGCCCTGCCCGCGCCGCAGACCCGTCTGGTCTGGGCCGGGCCGATGCTGGACGGCGAGAACAGCATCATCAAGCGCTTCTACCCCGCGGCGGAGCCGGACGGGCCGTCGCCGGCGCGCCCGGCCGACGGTCCGTCGCTGGAAGGCGTCGAACTGCTGATCGCGGAGACGCCCGAGCAGGCGATCGCCGCCGTGGACGCCCTGGCGGCGGAAGGCGCCGACTGGGTCAAGCTGTACGAACAGTTGCCGCCCGACGCCTTCGCCGCCGCTGTTCAGCGCGCCAGGGCGTTGGGCCTGCCGACCATGGCCGACCTGGGCATGGCCTCGACGCGCGGTCTCGGAGGCGCGGAGGTCGATCTCCTTCAAGCCGCCACCGTGGGCCTGGACAGTCTGGAGCACGCCAGCGGCGCGGCCCTGGCCTACCGTCGTCTGGGCGGCGATCTGGATGCAGACGTTCTCGATCCAGCCCTGATCGATCAGCTGGCCCGCGCATTACTGACGGCGCAGACGGCGCTGGTCCCCACCCTGTCCGTCTCCCACTTCACCGCCGAGACGCAATCGCCCGATCCGGTGTTGGCCGATCTGCCGTTGGGCGATGCGCAGGGGTCGGTCCGCGGCGGGCTGGATCAGCAATGGCGCGGCGTCCATCAGCATTTCCACGCCAATGCCGAGAGCAACGGCAAGGCGAGACTGGACGCCCGCATCGGCGCAGCTGTGATGGTGCGTCTGGCCCAACTGGGCGGCCGCATAGGCGCAGGCTCCGACACCCCCGCCGGCGCCTACAACCTGCCTGGCGGCGGTCTTCATCTGGAAATGGAGCTGATGACCCGCGCGGGCCTGAGTCCCCTCCAGGCGTTGTCGTCGGCGACCGGAACCGCAGCGGACATCCTGCAGCGCGAGGACATCGGCCGCATCGCCGTGGGACGCCGCGCCGACCTGCTGATCGTGGAGGGCGACCCGTCGCAGGACATCCGCGACACCCGACGCCTGCGTCAAGTCATACTGGACGGTCAGGTCCTTGACCCCGCCGCCCTGAAGAACAGGGCCCTGGAGGACGGCGAGGCGCTGCTGGCCGCCCTCATGACCGAGCAGGCGGACTAAATGGAAACGGCCGCCGCTTCCCTTCGGAAAACGGCGGCCGCAGATCAGGCGCTCAGACGCAGGGCGATCAGCCCTTGGCGGCTTCGTACAGTTCGTTGACCTTGTTCCAGTTCACCACCGACCAGAAGGCCTTGAGGTAGTCGACGCGGCGGTTCTGGTATTTGAGGTAGTAGGCGTGCTCCCACACGTCTGCGGCCAGAAGGACGGCGCCCTTCTCGTCGGCCAGATCCATCAGCGGGTTGTCCTGGTTCGGCGTCGAGGTGACCTTCAGCTTGCCGTCCTGAAGGATCAGCCAGGCCCAGCCCGAACCGAACTGGCCGGCGCCGGCGGCGTCGAAGTCAGCCTTGAACTTGTCCATGCCGCCCAGTTCGGCGTCGATCTTGGCGGCCAGTTCGGCCGAGGGCGCGCCCGCCTTGTCGGCCGGGGCCAGCAGTTCCCAGAACAGGCTGTGGTTCCAGTGGCCGCCGCCGTTGTTGCGGACCGCCTTGGGCAGCTTCGACATCTGGGCGAACAGGTCTTCGAGCGACTTGCCCTGCAGGGAGGCGTCAGCGTCGATCGCCTTGTTCAGATTGTCGACGTAGGTCTGGTGATGCTTGTCGTGGTGGAAGGTCATCGTCTCCTTGTCGATGGCCGGCTCCAGCGCGTCATAGGCGTAGGGCAGCGGGGGCAGGGTGAAGGCCATGGGAGACTCCTTTACGGCGTTTGATTCCTCTGGACCCTATCTAGGGCCGCGCGCGACATACCCAAGCCTTGAACGTCGCCTTTGTTCACAATTCTCGAGCCAAAGCCGATTTTCGGAACCTAAAGCGCGAAATAGCTGTTTTCCGAACGCCCCTGACCGTCTTTCCGGTCGCTTTTCAGGGCGGTGCGCCATGTCTGGTCGTTCTCGCGACGCCTTCCTCTCCGACGCCGAAGCCGAAAGCCTGCGCCTGCAGTTGCTGGAAGTGATTCCGCGTCTCCGCCGTCATCAGCTGATCGATCTCGCCGACACCCTGCACGAAGCCGCGCGGGAGCGGCGCTGGTCGTCGGACGATCGGCTCGACCTGAGGGCCTGACGCCCTCGCCCTGCATCAGCCCGCGTGAAGCTCCTGCTTCACCCGTTCGGCCAGGGTTTTGATGTCCAGCGGCTTGGGCAGGAAGGAGACCCCCACCTCGTCCTGCAGCAGGTCCGAGAAGTCGCTCTCGGCATAGCCCGAGATGAACATCACCGGCGCGTCGCCCAGGAAGGGCCGCGCCTTCCTCAGCAGCGACGGCCCGTCCAGCCCCGGCATGATGACGTCCGAGATGAGCATGTCGATCTGGCCCGCCCATTCCTCGGCCAGGATCAGGGCCTCCTCGCCGTCGGCGGCCTCGATCACCTCATAGCCGCGCTGGCGCAGCAGGCGGGCGGCGATGCCGCGCACGGCGGCCTCGTCTTCGACGAACAGGATGCGGCCGGCGCCCGACAGGTCGCGCGGCGCCTTGACGACCTTCTCGACCACCGGGGCCTCGACCAGTTCCTCGGCCGTGGCGGCGGGCAGGAAGATACGGAAGGCCGCCCCCGCGTTTTCCAGATTGGCGACCGTGATGTGGCCGCCCGCCTGCTGGGCGATGCCGTAGACGGTGGCCAGACCCATGCCGGTCCCCTCATTCACCGCCTTGGTGGTGAAGAAGGGCTCGAAGATCTTGTCCAGCAGGGCCGTCGGCACGCCGGGGCCGGTGTCCGACACCTCGATCAGGGCGACGTCCTCGGACGCCTCGCGCCAGCCCAGGTCGCGCGCCTGCGCGCCGGTCAGGCGGCGGGTGCGGATGGTGACGACGCCCGCGCCCGGCTCGACCACGCCGCGCATGGCGTCGCGGGCGTTGACGGCCAGGTTCATCACCGCCGTCTCCAGCTGGCTCTTGTCGGCCAGCACCAGCGGCAGGTCGCGGCCGTAGTCGGTCTCCAGCCGCACGTCCTCGCGCAGCAGACGACGCAGAAGCACGGCGAACTCGCCCACCAGTTCGCCCAGATCCAGCCGCTCGCGCCGCACCGTCGACTTGCGCGAGAAGGCCAGCAGCTTGCGCACCAGATCGGCGGCGCGGATGGCCGTCTGGCGGATCTCGTTCAGCCCCTCATAGGAGGGGTCGCCGACCGGATGGCGCTCCAACAGGCCGCTCAGTTGCAGCTGGATCGCCGTCAGCAGGTTGTTGAAGTCGTGCGCCACCCCGCCCGCCAGCTGGCCCACGGCCTGCATCTTCTGGGCCTGCGACAGCTGCAGCTCCATCGACTTCTGCGCCGCCACGTCGAACAGCCAGACGCGGCGCCGGTCGCCTTCGGGCGCGACGTAGAGGTGCAGTTGGCGATCCGGATGGGCGCGGGCGATCAGCTCGATCGGACCGGACGATCCGGCCTCCAGCTTGGTCCTGGCCTCGGCGACGCCCGCCGGGTCGAACAGATGGCCGAAGGCGGCGTCGCCCGAGGCGGCCGGGCCGGTCAGCAGGGCCAGGGCCGCATTCGGCTCCTCGACCCGACCGGCGAACAGGTCCTCGCCGCCGATCACCGCCGAGCCGAAGGGGGCGCCGGCGGCCATGGCCCGCGCCTCACCGGTCGGGGCGACGGGCTGGGGCGCGGCGGGCGCAGTCGGGGCCAGCGGCAGGACGGCCTCCGGCGCGGCGCGGACCAGGAAACGCCCCTGCCCCGCCTGGCCGATCAGCACCTCGATCTCACGCGCGCCGATCTGGACGATGGCGCGGCCCTGATGTCCCTCGCGCGCCTGGGCGAAGGCCATGTAGAGGGCCTGGGCGGACTTGCCCCCTCCCTTGCCGGATCTGGGCAGGGTGGTGACGGCCCCGTTCTCCTCGGCCCAGGCGGCGTTGTAGGCCAGCACCTGCCCCGACGGCCAGACGAGGGCGGCGGGCTCGGCCATGGCGTCCAGCATCTCGACCGCCGTGTCGCCCGCAGCGGGACGCCGCTCGGATCGGCCGAACGCCGACAGCCAGATCAGCGCCGTCGCCCCCGCGGCGAAGATCAGGATCAGCCCCGGCGCGGTGAAGGCGCTGGCCCGAAACGCCGGATAGGCGATGGCCGCGATCGCCAGGGCGAAGCCGACCGCCATCAGGACCAGCCACGGATCGAAGCGCGGGCGACGCACGGCGCGAGCCTTCTGGCGGTCCTGCGGTCGGGAAATGGTCATGACGTCTCGCCCGGGCGAATCAGGGTTCGTCAGCATACGCCGTTCCTCCACCGTCGCCCTCATCGCCGCTTCCTCTGCTGCATGACGAAGCCGATGACCTTGGCCGCCGCCTCGAAATGTTCGCGCGGAATGATGTCGTCCACCTCGACCGCCGCATAGAGGGCGCGGGCCAAGGGCACGTTCTCGACGATGGGCACGTCGTGCTCCCTGGCCACCTCGCGGATGCGCAAGGCCAGGGCGTCGACGCCCTTGGCGACGCAGACGGGCGCGCCGTCGCCCTGGTCCGGCTCATAACGCAGGGCGACCGAATAGTGGGTCGGGTTGGTGATGATGACGGTGGCGTCGGGCACGGCCTGCATCATCCGCTGACGACCGCGCTGCATACGGATCTGACGCAGCTTGGCCTTTACGTGCGGGTCGCCTTCGGACTGTTTGAAGTCTTCCTTCAGCTCTTCCTTGGTCATCCGCATCCGCTTGGCGAAGCGCATCCGCTGCCACAGGTAGTCGGCCCCCGCGGTCAGTCCCAGAAACACCAGGGCCGACAGCATCAGCGCCAGGGCCAGGTCGCGGGCGAAGGGCAGGATGGAGGCCGGGCTCATGGCGGCCAGGTTCTCAAGCTCGCGCGTGTGGGGCTTCAGCACCCACCAGCAGACAAGGCCGATGGCGACCAGCTTGATGAAGGTCTTGAGGAACTGCACCAGACCGTCCGGGCCGAAGATGCGCTTGAAGCCCTCCAGCGGATTCACCTTGGACCATTTGGGCTTGATCTTCTCAGTGGTGAAGATGAGGCCGGACTGCGCCAGATTGCCGCCCGCCCCGCCCAGGATGACCGCGAACATCAGGGCCGCCAGAAAGGGCGCCGCCGCCCAGACGGCGCGCATGCCGATCTCGACGCCCGCCCCCGCCTCCAGCCCGCCGATCATGGCGTGCGGTTGTGCCAGGAAGGGAGTCAGCGCCTCGGCGATCCGGGTCGAGAACCAGCCGCCGCCGGCCAGCAGCACGCCCGCCGCCCCGGCCAGGGACAGGGCGGCCGCCACGTCCGGCGACTTGGCGACGTCGCCCTTTTTCCGCGCATCCTCGAGTTTTCGCGGGGTGGCGTCTTCTGTTTTCGACTCGGGATCGGGGCCGTCAGCCAACGGCGCCTCCCGTGAAGAAGGCCGCCACCGAACGGTAGCGGTCGATGAAGACCGTCCCCAGCACGCCCAGGCTCAGGGTGAACACCGACAGGCCCAGGATGACGCTGAGCGGCGCGGCGGCGAAATAGACCTGGAAGCTGGGCATGACCCGCGCCACCAGCCCGGAGGCCAGGTTGAAGATCAGGGCGAAGACCAGCACAGGCGCCGCCAGCTGCACCCCCAGCATGAAGCTTTGGCTCAGGGTCCGCACCGCCATGGCGGTGAAGTCCGACACGATCAGCGGCCTGGCCGGGGCGATGGCCTCATAGGAGCCGACCATGCCGCCGATGAACAGGTGATGGGTGTTGGTGGCGAACACCAGGGTCACGCCCAGCAGCATCAGGAAGGCCGACAGGGTCGTGCCGGGCTGGGCCTGCAGGGGGTTGGCGGTCTGGGAGAAGCCGAGCGTCGTCTGCAGGGAGACGATCTCGCCCGCCGTGGTCATGGCGGTCATGAAGCTGCGCAGGATGGCGCCGATGGCCAGGCCGGTCAGCACCTCGCGGATCACCCAGCCGACGGTGGCCCCCAAGGTCGCCGGAAGGGCGGGCAGGCTGCTTCCCACGATGGGCCACAGCGCCAGCGACAGCACCAGGGCCAGCGACAGGCGCACCCTTGGCGGCACATAGGATTCGCCGAAGCCGGGCAGCAGCATCAGGATCGCCCCGACGCGCGCGAAGATCAGCCCCCCGGCCCAGACCTGTTCCGCCGTGGCGTAAGGCTCCATGCCCTCTCGCCCTCGCCTACATGCCCGCGATGCGGGCGGCGATCTCGCGCATGAAGCCGCCCAGAAGCGCGCCCATCAGCGGCAGGAACAGCAGCAGCGACACGAAGACGGCGACGATCTTGGGCGCATAGACCAGGGTCTGCTCCTGGATCTGGGTCAGGGCCTGGAACAGACCGATGGCCACGCCGACGACCAGGGCCACGATCAGGGCCGGCAGGCACAGCTGGATCGTCAGCCACAGGGCGTCGCGACCCACATCCAGAACTTCCGCGCCGTTCATCGCCGATCCCCGAAGCGCCCCGAACACACGCGCGGGACAGTGGGCAGAAAATGCCGACAGGATGGTTAACGCGACGTTAGGACGAGAGAAGGAGGTCAGGGTTCCGGTCGAGCCCGTTTCACGCGATTGACAACACCGGCGACTAGACGAACGGTTTCGCCCTCCTCGATTCCACGCCTGAAGGATGCCCCATGAAACCGTTCCTGCGTCTCGCCTCCGTCCTGATGATCGCGGCCTCGGCGTCGCTGGTCGCCGCGTGCGACAACAAGGCGCCGGAACAGACCGAGACGACCGCGGCTCCGGCCGAGGGCGCGTCGGCCGCCGCAACGGGCGCCTTCGACGTGAACGGCGTGGCGCTGTCAACCGCCAGCCTGGGCGACTTCCCCTATCTGCGCCTGCCTGAGGGCTACAAGCCGCAGAACAGCGAGACGCAGGATTTCGCCGACTTCCCCTTCTGGACCGGATCACGCTTCGAGATGGTCGAAGGCCGCATCCATCAGGTTCGGATCACCAACGACAGCGACAAGACCTTCTCGAGGCTGGAACTGCTGCGGAACATGGAGCACGCGCTGAAGGACGCCGGCGCCGTGCGCATCTTCGACGGTCAGATCCCGAGTGAAGCCGCCCATGCCCTGCCCGAAGCCGTGCAGCTGGCCGCGCTGGACGGCCTCGGCGACATCTACAACGACCCGTCGCAGACCTGGGTCATCCGTCAGGCGGACCGCACCGTCTGGGTCCACCTGCATGTCGGCAGCGCGTCCGGCTCCCTGGCCGTCGCCGAGGTCAAGGCCCTGGTCCCGACCGCCGGCCTGCTGCCCGCCAGCGAACTGGCGCGCAAGATCGCCGCCGACGGCCGCGTCGCCGTGCCGGTCGAGTTCGCTCTGGACAAGGCCGACATCCTGGACGCCTCGCGGCCCCAGATCGACGCCGTCGCCCAACTGCTGAAGGATGATGCGGCCCTGCGTCTGTCCGTCGAAGGCCACACCGACAACACCGGCGCGCCGGCCCGCAACCGCCCCCTGTCCGAGGAACGCGCCCGCGCCGTGGTCGCCGCCCTGACCCAGCACGGGATCGACGCCCAGCGACTGGAGGCCAAGGGCTTCGGCGCCGACAAGCCCGTCGCCGACAACGCCAGCGACGAAGGCCGCGCCCGCAATCGCCGTGTCGAGCTGGTCCGCCTGTCCTGACAGGCAAACTGTCCTGAGCCTGAAAGAGACTGTTTTAAACAGCGGCGCCGTTTCCAAAACCGGCGCAGGGGGGGTATGCAGCCTGTCATGAGCGACCAGACCCCCTTTTCCCCCGCCGTTTCCCAGGAAGAAGCCGAAGCCGCCGTCCGCACCCTGATCCGCTGGGCCGGCGACAACCCTAACCGCGAAGGCCTGATCGAAACGCCCAAGCGCGTGACCAAATCCTATCGCGAGCTGTTCCAGGGCTATGAGGTCGAGCCGCGCGACTATCTGGAAAAGACCTTCGAGGAGGTCGGCGGCTACGACGAGCTGGTCGTGCTGAAGGACATCCGCTTCGTCAGCTTCTGCGAACACCACATGCTGCCGGTGGTGGGCAAGGCGCACGTCGCCTATCTGCCGACCGACCGGGTCGTCGGCATCTCCAAACTGGCCCGCGTGGTGCGCGGCTACGCCCGCCGCCTGCAGATCCAGGAGAAGATGACCTCCGAGATCGCCAACGCCATCCAGGACGTGCTGCGTCCGCTCGGCGTCGGGGTGGTCATCGAGGCCGAGCACAGCTGCATGACCATGCGCGGCGTCGACGTTCCGGGCGCCAGTCTGTCGACCAGCTGCCTGCTGGGCGCCGTCCGCGAAGACCCGCGCACCCGCGAGGAGTTCCTGCGGCTCGTGCGGGGGTAAGGCCAGGCTTGCCGTCCGGCGGGTCCTAAGGGTTCGCCGGTTTTCCCGCTGCGGCCGACGGCGTCATGACGACCGGCGCAGTGGGCGCCTGCCCCGCCTCCAGACCGTCGATATAGGCTAGCTGAGCCTTGGCGGATCGATCTTCAGGGTCCAACTTCAACGCCTCGTCATAGGCGGCGCGAGCTTCCGGCAACCGCTGCAGTTCGATCAGGCTGAAGCCCCGGCTGCGATGCAGAGCGCCGGCGTTCAGCAGGATGCGGATCGAATCGGACGCCAGCGCCTCGCTCGCCAGTTTGAGAGCTTCTTCATTGCGCCCGGCTGCCTGCAGAGCCGACGCTTTTTCCTTAATCAGCACCCAGTCGTCGGGCTGACGCGCCAGCCCCTGATCCAGCACGGCGATCGCCTCGTCCAGGCGCCTGCGTTCGACAGCCTCGCTGCCCAGCATCAGCGCGACAAGCTGGTAGACGTTGGGTTGCTGCCGCACCGTCACAGACGACGCGCCGTCTTCCTGCGCCGCAACCTGAAGCATCGTCGCCGTCAGCACAGTCTCGCCGATTTCCTGCGTGCGCACGATCCACTCGTCGGCGTTCCGCTTTTCGACGTACGGGTAGATAGCCGGCGCGCGCGCCAAGGCACGCCTGAGCGCGGGGAGATGACGGTCCAGGCCTGCGTAACCTCGCGCCTGTATGTCGCGCATCGCCCGTTCCACCAGGTCGAAGTCCCGCTTCTCCTGCCCCGAAAGGTCGCCGCTCACGATATTCAACGTTACGGTCGGCCGCTCCTCCATCTTGGAAGAACCCTGGGGCGTCGAAAGCTGCTGTGCGCGGACATCGCTCGGCGTCGAAAGAACTAGGGCCATGGCCAGGGCAGCCGCGCCGCCTATCCTTGCTGTAGCCGTCTTCATGATCGCCGCCTTGCTGACATACGAGCCTCGCCAATACATTACAGCGTTACATCAAGGACGATTAATATTGCAATGGTCCGGCCCCGTTCCTGCATGGCTCGCCCTGAACAAGGGGGTCGCCATGCTGCAGGCCGTGTTTTCGTCCCGGAATGAACCGCCGCCGATCTCGCGCGGCGGATGGCTGGATGCGCTGCGCTTCATCGTGGCCGCCCTGATCATCCTGCATCACTTCCAGATGTCGGCGCCCGTTCCCCTGGCCGAGAGCCTCCATCCCGTGTTCGAGCGAGGCGGCTTCCTGCTGACCAACTTCTTCCTGATCGACAGCGGCTATGTGCTGATGCGGGTCTACGGCCGCGCGGTCGGCTCGGGTCGGATGTCGAAGACCGACTTCTTCCTCAAGCGGGCCTTGAGGGTCTATCCGGCGCACCTGATCGTGCTGGGCCTGCTGGTCGCCCTGGTGCTGGCGGCGACGCTCGCCGGAAAGCCGCCCAGCCATCCCGAGTGGTTCGCCTGGGATCAACTGCCCGCCCAGGTCGCCCTGGTGCAGTCGTTCGGCGTGTACGGCGGCATCGGCTGGAACGCCCCGACCTGGTCGATCTCGGCCCTTCTGGGCTGCTATGTCGCCTTCCCCTTCGTGCTGCGCGGTCTCAGCCGGATCGGGCCGTGGACGGCGCTGGCCCTGGTCGTGGTCGGCTATCTGGCGGCCAATGAGCTGAGCTGGGCGATCCTGAAGTATCCCGTCTATCAGATGCCGCTGAACCTGGGCATATGGCGCGCCCTGCCCCTGTTCATCCTCGGCATGGGGCTGGCCTGGTTCGCGCAAGGGGTGTGGATCAACCCACGCGTCGCCGGCTGGACCGGGGCGCTGGCCGCCGTCGCCCTGGCCGGGGTGCAGTATTTCGACAAGCACGCCCTGATCTCGCTGGTCTTCATCAGCCTCATCATCGTGGCGGCGGGCGCGGCGCCGGGCCGCAAGCCGTCGAAGCTGGTCGAACAGGCGGCCATGGTGTCCTTCTCCATGTTCATCTCCAACGAGGTGGTGCGCATCGCCTGGTTCGGCCTCGCCGAGGCGGCCGCTGACAAGCTGGCCCTGGGCGACGCCTGGCGCTGGGGCCTGTGGGGCCTGGGCGTGCTGGCCGCCTTCGTCTTCGCCTTCGGCCTGCACTATCTGATCGATCAGCCGATCCAGAACCGCATCCGCGCCTGGCTGAAGGCGCGGGGCCGCGAGAAGCCTGTCAGCCAGCCGGTCGTCTCGCTGGAGGGCTAGGCTGCGCCCGCTCCGCCGAACAGGTGCAGGATGTTGCCGTCCGGATCCTTGAACCAGGCCAGACGCAGTCCCCCGGCGACATGGATATCTCCGTCATGCTCCATGCCGTCGTAGCGCTCGAAGGCGACGCCCTTGGCCTTCAGATCGGCGACGATGTCGTCCACCTCCACGCCCACGTCCCAGACCACGGCGTTGGCCCGGTTGGTCCCGGCGAAGTCCGAGCGATAGACCGTCAGCCAGGTGGCGCCGGTGCGATAGCCCAGCACCCCGTCCATCCCGGTGTCCGCCAGATTCAGCCCCAGCACGTCCGAGTAGAAGGTCCGGGCGCGCTCCAGATCCTTCACCGCCACAATGGCCGAGGAATTCTTGTTCTTGAGCATGGGTCTCTCCTCTTCTGCTGAAGAGAAACCCCAGGCGCGCGGTTCGATCCCGCGTTCGACGCGGCCGAGCGGCCGCGTGCTGACAACCCGCCGACAAAAAAGACGCGAAGGTCGCCCTCCGCGTCTTCCTGTTTGATGAACCCGAAGGTCCGTCAGGCCTTAGAGGAGCTTGAGCTCCACAGCCGAGGTCTTGCCGCGCTGGGTTTCCAGCTCGTATTCGACCTTGGCGTTGTCATCCAGGCCCGCCAGACCCGCCTTCTGGACGGCGGTGATGTGGACGAAAACGTCCGAGCCGCCCGTGTCGGGTTGAATGAAGCCGTAGCCCTTGGTGGGGTTGAACCACTTGACCGTGCCGGTCGCCATATTGCGTCTCCGTAAACGCGCTTTGCCAGGCGGGCTTCCATGCAGGAGAGCCCGTCAGCCCATCTGGACAAGCTCGTTCAGGCGAAGGAGCGAGACGCGGGTTTGGACCCCACGTGAAATCCGGACTGCGGCGATGTTGTCACCCGACTATCCACAGCGGTCAACTGTAAAGCGAAACCGAACTGACAGTCGTTACAGTTAATTTCGCCGCCGCGCGCATACTCCCCGGCCCGCTGCGTCCAGGTGAAAGTGGTCGCGATGCGCAGCGTTGTAGTCCGGCGTCAGCACATTGCCGAACAGACGACATCCCCCGTCGCGCAAACGCCGAAGAAACGCCGCCCCGGCGGCCCCTGAAGGGCCCTGACCGTCCCAATCGGCGGCCAGCGTGGCCCGACGGCCGTCCGCTAGGCCCACGCCCGCTACGTCGAGCGCGTTGGCGCGCGCGTGCTGGCTGGGGCGCGCCGCCGTGTCGGCCGAGCCGTAGACGCGACGGCAGGCGTAGGTTCCCAGATTGTCGATCCGGACGGCCTCAGCGCCCATGATCTCGCGGGCGGCGGGACGGACGACCTCGCGATCCCACAACAGGAACCGCGCCGCCATGGGGCAGCGCATGGCCACGCCCGACGGGTCGAGGGGCGTCAAATCGCCGCCGGTCAGCCGCACCGCCCCCTGCACGACGCAGAACCCGCCGTCGTCGCGATCCGGCGCCCGCTCGACCGCGACCCCCGCCTGGCGCAGCAGGGTGATGCAGCGCGTCGTGCCGGTCTCGACCTCGGCGGCTGTCGCCGTCGGCGGCAGGTCCAGCGCCCGTATCTTTGCGGCCGTGGCGGCGCCCATGGGCAGGCGCAGGTCGAGCGGCTTCCACGGCAGATCCTGCGGCGGGGCCCAGGCGTCGATCAGGGCGAAGGCGCCGCAGGCGGCCAGGGCCAGCATCCACGCCTCGCTCCAGAGATCGGCCAGAGGGGTGGACGGCGGCGTGGGCGGCGGGGGCTTGGGCCTTGGCGGCGCGGAAGGGGAGGTCATCGCTGAGCCAATGCTCAGAGCGCGCGCAGGATCCCCATCGCCAGGGCCTGGCAGGCCGGGCCGCCGCGGCCCCCGTCGTTCGACAGGCCGAGCACGGCCCGACCGCCCGCCGGATCGACCAGGGCGATGGCGTGCCACAGGGTGTTGGAGCCTTCGTGAGCGATCACGGGGCCTCTGGCCCAGGGCTGGGGTGGCAGGACGATCCAGCCGCAGGCGTAGGTCCGCCCCTCGCCCGGCGTGACCAGCCGCCGCACCGTCTCGGGCTTCAGCCAGCCGTCGCCTTCGGTCAGGAAGACCTTGAGGAAACGGGCGTAGTCGGCCGCCGTCATATGCACCGTGCCCGCGGGGCCCAGGGCGAGCGGATTGTCCGATCCCGGATCGGCCGGGTCCGTCGCCAGGGCCGTTTCGCCCGTGCGGCGATGGCCCCAGGCGTTCGCTCCCCCAGAGATATTGGTCTCAGGAGCGCCGAAACCCGCCGAAGTCAGGCCCAGAGGTCCGAACACCTCGGCCTGCATGGCCTCTTCCCACGACCCGCCGGTGATGACCTCGATCGCCGCCCCGACCAGCACATAGTTGGCGTTGCCGTAGGCGAACGTCCCACGCACGCCCGACGGCGGCGCAGACAGCGCCCGTTCGACGATGGCGCGGCGTTGCGTGGCCAGGGACCGGGGATCGGCGCGCGCCGTCATCAGCCAGGCCATCCCCATGACCGCCTCGTCCTTCAGCCCCGCCGTATGGGTCATGAAGTCGTCCAGCGTCGCCCCGTCCCAGCCGGCCTCGATGGTCAGGTCGGGAAAGACCTCGGCCAGCGGCATGGCCCAGCGCGCCCGCCCCTGCTCGACCAGACGGGCGAACAAAGCCGCCGTCATCGCCTTGGTGTTGGAGCCCAGGTGCCAGCGGTCGGCCAGCGTCGCCGGATCGTCCCTTCCCACCCGCCGCACGCCCCGCACGCCGGACCAGACCAGGCCCTCGTCCGTCACGACGCCGCCCGCCAGGGCGACCGGCTTGACCGTGTCGAAGGCCGCGGTCAGGGCGGCGTCGAACGCCCCCTCCCCTTCCGCGCGCGCGACCGAAGGCGCGACGGCAGCCGCAGCGCCGACCGCCAGGACATGACGTCGATTGATCATTTCACGCTCCTTTGCGTTGCACCGTGAACGGCGAGGCTGGCGACGCCAGTGAATTCGCCGCAAGGTTCGCCGATCGCGACACAAGGACACGCCCATGGCCAAGGACGACTACGACGACATGCTGGAAGCCCTGCAGATCCAGATGGTCGAGACCCAGGCCTGGGCCATCGAACAGGGGCTGAAGGTCGTCATCGTCTTCGAGGGGCGCGACGCCGCCGGCAAGGACGGGGCGATCAAGCGCATGACCGAATACATGGCCCCGCGCCAGACGCGGGTCGTCGCCCTGCCCAAGCCGACCGACCGCGAGACGACCCAGTGGTATTTCCAGCGCTACGCCGCCCATCTGCCGGCGGCCGGCGAAATCGTCATCTTCAACCGCTCCTGGTACAACCGGGCCGGAGTCGAGCCGGTCATGGGCTTCTGCACGCCCGCGCAATACGAACGCTTCCTGCACGACGCCCCGCATTTCGAGCGGATGCTGACCCAGTCCGGGACCTTGCTGATCAAGCTGTGGCTGGACATCAGCCGCGACGAACAGGGCCGCCGTCTGGAGGAGCGCGTCGATCACCCGCTGAAGCGCTTCAAGGTCTCGTCCCTGGACGCCGAAGCCCAGGCGCGCTGGAGCGACTATTCCAAGGCGCGCGACGAAATGCTGAAGCGCACCCATGTCGATTATGCGCCCTGGACCGTGGTGGCGACCGACAAGAAGAAGACGGCGCGGCTGAACATCCTGCGCCACGTCCTGCGCCGCCTGAACCGTCCCGGCCTGGAGTGCCGCGAACCGGACCCGGACGTGGTCTTCCCCGGCGATGAGGCGCAAGGACGGCTGGCGGAATAGGCGGCGTCAGCCGCCGAACAGGCGCCGGTTCCTGTCGATGAAGGCGCGCATGGCCCGCACCAGCGGCCCGCCTTCGCGCCCCTTCAGATAGGCCCAGCCGGCGCCCGCCCCGATCAGGGCGCCGATGGCATCCACGATCAGGTCCCACATGGTGTCGACCAGGCCGGACTTCTGGGTGTTGAGGCCGAACACCTGGTCCAGGGTGAACTCCCAGATCTCCCACAGGGCGCCGATGGTCACGGCGAAGCAGAAGGCGAAGAAGGCCACCGTCAGGGGCGCGGCCTTCAGTTGGCTGCCCTGCACCAGCATCAGCATCAGCAGGGCGCCGACCAAGCCGAAGGCCACGGCCGAACCGCCGTGCAACACTACGTCCCACCACCAGTAACGCTCGTAGAAATCGCCCAGTTCGCCGAGGAACAGGGTGGCGCACAGGAAGACGGCGATGGCGGTGACGAAGCCGATCGGCAGGTTCAGCCCGACGCGCGGCGCCAGCCAGAACGGGACGAGCGTCAGCAGGAAGGTCCCGGCGCCGACGAAGGTGACGCTGAACTCCCCCGTCAACAGGCCGCCGACGGCCGCGCCCAGCAACACCAGCCAGGTCAGGACGAGCAGCCAGGGGAACGGGGCCTTCCTGCGTATCGTCATCCGTCCTGTCCGACCGGCTGCTGTTCTCGGGTCTCGAGCCTAACCGGACGGCTCCGAGGCGCAAGCCCGGCGTTGCGCCGCACCCCCAGCACCAGGCCCAACGGTCCTAGGCGGCGCGCGACCTCATAGGCGGCCCAGCAACCGCCGAAGGTGACGGCGATCAACAGCCCCGCCTCCAGCCCCTGCGGCAGGCCCAGCTTCGACAGGTGATAGGCCGCAACCACGGTGATCGTCTGGTGCACGATGTAGAAGCAGAAGACGCCGCCCGTCAGATAGCGCAGCCACGGCCCGCCCCGGTTCAGATAGCGCGCGCCATAGCCCAGCACCGCGGCGATGAAAGCCCACTGATCCAGCGCATAGACGAGGCGCATGGCGGCTCTCAGCGCTTCGGGCGGCGTTCCGCTGTCGCGATAGGTCCAGGCATAGGCGGCCCATCCCGCCCAGGCGCACAGGGCCAGGATCAGCGCCGGTCGCCGCAGCCGCTCATAGGTCGCCTTCAGCACCACCGAGCGGACGCTGAGAAAGCCGAACAGGAAGGCGCTGAACGACACCGCGTGGTTGTACCAGTCGTCGGTCAGGGCGTGGGTCGTCGGGAAGATGCGCGCCAGGGTCCAGCGCAGCAGAAACAGCCACAGCACCGGCCAGATCAGCAGGCCCCAACGCTTCAAGGCGCGCTCCAGCCCGGACTGGATCACGGGCAGCAACCCGCGCCCGAACGCCAGCAGGCCCGCCAGCACCAGACTGTAGACGAACAGATAGGCCACGAACCACATGTGGTTCCACGTCGGCGTGATCAGGCAGCCGTCGGCGTCGCACCAGCCGCCGGACGCCGTGGCGTATTTCACCCAGAAGTCGGCCAGCCAGGGCGAACGCGCCGGGTCGACAACGCCCAACCCCGAAGCCGCCTCGACCACCTCATAGTAGGACTGCGGCGGCACGATCACGAACATGGCGAACAGCAGCGGCGGCAGCAGCCGCCAGGTGCGCGATCCGGCGAAACGGCGCGCGGCGCCCTTTCCCTCGCGTTCGAAACTGTCGAACAGGAATCGCGTCGCCGCGCCCGAGACCAGGAACAACAGGGTCAGCCGCCAGGGGTTGGTCAGTTGCATCACCGGCTCCAGCCATTCGACCGGCCGGGGACTGTTCACATGCCAGTCCCAGGGCACGTAAAACATGCCGACGTGGTAGAGGATCAGCAGCATGAAGGCGCCGACCCGAATCCAGTCCAGGTCATGGCGGCGCAGGACTGCGGGGGTTTCGGATGCGAGGGGTTCTGAGGACATGGACGACCTGAAATGACGGAAACGACGCCATCCGCCGTGCCTCGGGCGCCTCACGTCCGGCAAGGCGCAGGGGCCGTCCGGTCAGACTCGGGGGCCGGACCGCAGGCGCCAGGGACGAGCGGCGCGGCCGCCGGGACGAACGGGGCGGACCGGCGCGACCTGCTGACCGGCGCGCCGATCATCATCGCCGTCACCCTGGGCTTTCTCGTCGTCAACGCCCTGACGGTTCAGGCCGACTGGCCGAGCCTGCGGTCATGGGCGCCCTGGGTGTGGGAAGGATCGAGCGCCCTGGCCCTGGCCTTGCTGATCTGGCTGCCGTGGATGGCGGCCGCCGCCGCGCCGACAGACCTGTTGCACGACGGCTGGCGCGCGCGAGGGCGGTTCCTGGCCCTGCACCTGGGCGCCGTCTGCCTCTACAGCCTGCTGCACGTCCTGATGATGGTGGCGATGCGGCACGGCGTCTACGCCCTGATGGGCGAGGTCTATGACTATGGCCCGCCCGTCGAGCGCTTCGTCTATGAACTGCGCAAGGATCTGCTGAGCTACACCCTGTTCGTCGGGACCTTCTGGGGCGTGCGCGGCCTGCGCGAGGCGCGCGAGACGCCGCTGCGGCCCGTCAGTTTCGACATCCGCGACGGGGCGCGCCTGATCCGGGCGCCGCTGGACGACATTCTGGCCGCGACCTCGGCGGGCAACTACGTCGAGTTCGTCCTGGCCGACGGGCGCAGGCCGCTGATGCGCGTCACCCTGGCGGCGGTCGAGGGCGAACTGGCGCGCTTCGGCTTCGTGCGAACGCACCGGGGCTGGCTGGTCAACGCCGCGCGGATGACCGGACTGCGGCCTGAAGGATCAGGCGACTGGACGGTGGAGCTGGGCGCCCTGGACGTCCCGCTGTCGCGTCGTTACTCCGAGGCGCTGGAGCGGCTGCGCGCCGCCTGAAGCCGCATCCACCCCGCGATGCCCAGGGCGCAGACAAGGCTCAGCACCGCGCCGACCGCAAAGGTCGCCTGCGGCCCGAAGCCGTCCCACAACAGGCCCGCCGCCACATTGCCCGCCAGGGCGATCAGGCCCGAGATCAGGGCGAAGAGGCCGAACGCCGAGCCGCGCAGATGGGCGGGCGCCGCATCGGCGATCAGGGTCATCAGCAGGCCCTGGGAAAAGCCCATGTGCAGGCCCCACAGGGCCACGCCCAGATAGAAGACGACCTGATCGCTCGCCAGCGCCAGCGCCACATCGGCGGCGGCCAGGAAGATCAGGCTGAGCAGCAGCAGGGAGGTGCGGCCGATGCGGTCCGACAGCGCCCCCACCGGGAAGGCCGCAAGACCGAACACCAGGTGCAGCAGGACGATCGCCGCCGGCGCGAAGGCGGCGGGGACGCCGACGTCCAGCCCCTTCATCAGCAGGAAGGACTCGCTGAACCGCGCCAGGCCGATCACCGCCGTCAGGGCGATCATGGTCCAGGTGGCGGCGTCCAGACGCAGCGCCCCCTTCAGGCTGGGCGGCTTCCTGGCGCCCCCGTCGGGACGCGGCGGGTCGGACACGCCGCCGACCAGCAGGGCCACGGCCAGGAAGGCGGGGATGGAGGCCAGCCAGAACACCGCCTTGATATCGTTCGCCAGCACCACCATCAGCCCGATCGCCAGCAGCGGGCCGACGAAACCGCCGACCGTATCCAGCGATTTTCTCAGGCCGAAGGCGCGTCCACGAATGTCCGGCGGCGTCACCGCCGCCACCAGGGCGTCGCGCGGGGCGGTGCGGACGCCTTTGCCGATCCGGTCCACGCCCTTGGCCAGCAACACCCCCTCGACCGAGGCCGCCAGAGGGAAGATCGGCTTGGACAGGGCCGCCAGCCCATAGCCCGCGACCGCCAGCCACTTGGGCCGCGAAATACGATCCGACCAGAAGCCCGACAGGAACTTCACCGCCGTCGCCACGACGACGGAAAAGCCTTCGACCAGACCGATCATCACCGCCGAGGCGCCGAGCCCCACCACCAGATAGATGGGCAGAAGCGTCTGGATCATCTCCGACGAGACATCCATCAACAGGCTGACGAGGCCCAAAATCCAGACGCTGCGGGGGATGGAGCTGCGAGCCATTCGCGCCCATTGGCGGATACGGCGCTCACTGTCCAGCCTGGGCCGCAAACTTCATAAATCTGAGACTTCGCCTTTCCGCCAGATGGCGGTCAGAGCGCTATTTCAGTCCGTCTTCCGCCAGGGTGTGCGCCACAAGGGCGTTGGCGTGGCCGTGTCCCATGTCGTGCTCGTTCTTCAACATGGCGACCAGTTCCATGTGCTTGGCCGGGTAGCCGGCGCGAATCTCCGCCTTCCACTCGGCGACGGGGCGGCCGTACTTCTTCTCGATGGAGGGGAAATAGGACGCTGGGCCCTTGATCGGCGCTTCGGTCATCGGCGGCTCGCTTCTGTCTGGTTGCGAGTAAAGGCGGTGCGGCGAGCCGATGCAACCGTCTGGAGAGACGCCGGTTCGAAGCCCCCTCTTCACCCGCAGCGTCATCAAGGTCTAAGACGGTCGGCATGAACACAGCCCCGCTTCCCGACGCCGCCGGCCAGAACTGGGTCGACCGTCATGCGCCCGAGCGTCTGAAGCCCTGGCTGAAGCTGGGCCGCTTCGACCGGCCGATCGGGACGTGGCTGCTGCTGCTGCCCGGCTGGCAGGGGATCATGCTGGCGCTGAACCAGTATGACCGGCCGTTCGGCGGCTATGAGCTGTGGCTGATCGTCGGCTTCGCCGTCGGCGCCGCCCTGATGCGCGGTGCGGGCTGTGCGGTGAACGACATCGTCGACCGCGACTTCGACGCCCAGGTGGCGCGCACCGCCCTGCGCCCCATTCCGGCGGGCCAGATCAGCGTCAAGCAGGCCTGGGCCTTCGTCGGCGGCCTCAGCCTCATCAGCCTGTGCATCCTGCTGACGATGAACCTGACGTCGGTGCTGCTGGGCGCCCTGTCGCTGGGGCTGGTGGCGGCCTATCCCTTCATGAAGCGCATCACCTGGTGGCCGCAGGCCTGGCTGGGCCTGACCTTCAACTGGGGCGCCCTGCTGGGCTTCGCGGCGGCTACGGGCGGGCTGTTCGCGCTCGGCGGGCTCTATGTCCTGAGCGTGAAGGCCAGCGGGGACAGCTATTGGATGGCCGAGAGCCTGAACCGCATGGGGAACCTCGCCCTGTCCGCGGGCCTGCTCTACGCGGGCGGCGTCTTCTGGACCCTGGGCTACGACACCATCTACGCGCTTCAGGACATCGAGGACGACGTCATGGCCGGGGTGAAGTCCTCGGCGCGGGCGCTGGGCGGCAAGGTGAAGGAAGGCGTGGCCGTCTTTTACATCCTGGCCGTGGTCCTGGCGGGCGCGGCGGGCTACGTCGCCGGTCTGGGGCCGGTCTTCTATCTCGGTCTGGCGCTCTACGCCCTGCATTTCGTGTGGCAGGTGCGGCGGCTGCAGCCGGACGATCCGAAACTTTCCCTGCGTCTTTTCAAGTCGAATCGCGATGCGGGGTTGATCCTTCTGGCCGCCATCGCGTTCAACGGCCTAGCTTTCTGATCGAACCGTTCCAAAGGAGCCCGGCATGATCCCTTCGCGCCCCCTTCGCGTCCTTCTCGTCACCGCCGCCGTCGCGGCCTCGCTCGCCGCCTGCCAGCGCAATGAGAAAAAGGACACGCCCGCCGCGCCGACCGCCTCCGCCCACGCCGTCGAGGGGCCGCTGAAGTACGACAGCGCCACGCCCTACGCCAAGGTCAGCCTGAGCCTGCCCGAGGCCGTGCTGTCCTATCCGGCGCTCTACACCCCGCTGTACCGCGACGAGGTGGCCAAGCTGAAGGAATACGCCGAGGGCGCCCAGGCCGACCGCACCGAGGCCGGATCGCCCGAAGGCATGCCCCCCTATGAGAAGACCATCGTCTACGGCGCCCCGATCGAGACCGGCCGCCTGTTCAGCCTGATGCGGACCGACTTCGACTATTCGGGCGGCGCCCACCCGAACACGGTGGCCACCGGCCTGCTGTGGGACAAGGCCGAGACCCGCCGCATCGCCGCGTCCGACCTGTTTGCGGATCGGGCCGACACGACCAATCTGGAGCGCGCCCTCTGTCAGGCGGTGAACACCGCCAAGACCAAGCGCCCCGGATCCACGCCGGTCTCGACCACGGGCGACATGTGGGCCTGCCCCAAGCTGAAGGACGTGGCCGTGACGCTGGCGCCGGGCACGGTTCCGGGCAAGGCGGGCGGCCTGACCTTCCTGCTCGACGCCTATGCGGTCGGCCCCTATGTCGAGGGCGCCTATTATCTGACCCTGCCGCTGTCGGCCTTCCAGAGCGCCCTGTCCCCGGAATACGCGGGTGAATTCCAGGGCGAGCCGACCAAGGCGGGCGACGTCACCGACGACCTGCGGCTGAAGGCGCCCGCCGCCTGATCCGCGATCCGTCCTGTCTCTTGAGGAAGGCGTCGATCAGGGGATCGGGATGACGCCCCCCTGTCCGGCCCTTCCTGCGACTGGCTTCGCCGACCGCCCTCCCCCTCACGGGGGAAGAAGGATTGGTGCGCCCCGTCTTGACTCACCGGCCCTCTCGCCCGACACGACCGGTCCATGATCACGCGCTATTCCCGCCCCGACGCCGTCGCCATCTGGTCGCAAGAGACCAAGTACAAGATCTGGTTCGAGATCGAGGCCCACGCCGCCACCAAGATGGCCGAGCTGGGCGTGATTCCGAAGGAATCGGCCGAGGCCATCTGGGCCAAGGGCAAGGACGCAAACTTCGACGCCGACCGCATCGACGAGATCGAGCGCACCACCAAGCATGACGTCATCGCCTTCCTGACCCACGTCGCCGAGATCGTCGGCGAGGAAGCCCGCTTCCTGCACCAGGGCATGACGTCCTCGGACGTGCTGGACACCTGTTTCGCGGTGCAGCTGGCGCGCTCGACCGACCTGCTGCTGGGCGGCGTCGACCGGGTCCTGGCCGCGCTGGAAACCCGCGCCAAGGAACACAAATACACCCCGACCGTGGGCCGCTCGCACGGCATCCACGCCGAGCCGGTCACCTTCGGCCTGAAGCTGGCCGGCTATCACGCCGAGTTCCAGCGCGCCAAGCGCCGCCTGATCACCGCCCGTGAAGAGATCGCCACCTGCGCCATCTCGGGCGCCGTCGGCACCTTCGCCAACGTCGATCCGGCGGTTGAGCAATATGTCGCCGACCAGATGGGTCTGGCCGTCGAGCCCGTCTCGACCCAGGTCATCCCGCGCGATCGCCACGCCGCCTATTTCGCCGCCCTGGGCGTCGTCGCCTCCTCGGTCGAACGTCTGGCCGTCGAGATTCGCCACCTGCAGCGCACCGAAGTCCTCGAAGCCGAGGAGTTCTTCGACAAGGGCCAGAAGGGCTCGTCGGCCATGCCGCACAAGCGCAACCCGATCCTGACCGAGAACCTGACGGGCCTGGCCCGTCTGGTCCGCTCGGCCGTGACCCCGGCGATGGAGAACGTCGCCCTGTGGCACGAGCGGGACATCAGCCACTCCTCGGTCGAGCGCGGCATCGGCCCGGACGCCACCATCCACCTGGACTTCGCCCTGCACCGTCTGGCGGGCGTGATCGAACGCCTGAACGTCTATCCCGAGAACATGCAGAAGAACCTCGACCGCCTGGGCGGCCTGGTCTTCTCGCAACGGGTCATGCTGGCCCTGACCCAGGCGGGCGTCTCGCGTGAGGACGCCTATGCGGCGGTTCAGGAGAACGCCATGAAGGTCTGGCGCGGCGAGGGCGCCTTCATCGACTTCCTGAAGGCCGACCCGCGCGTCACCCTGCCCCACGACCAGTTGGAGGCCCTGTTCGACCTCGGCTACCACACCAAGAACGTCGACGTGGTCTTCGACCGGGTGTTCGGGGCGTGATTCCGGCAGGCGGCCTGGCGCTCAACCCCGCGCTGGTCGCCGCCGACCACGCGGAAATCTACGCCCGCGACGGCATGGTGCAGATCGGCGACTTCCTGACCAAGGAAAGCGCCGAATGGCTGGCCTCGACGCTTGAGCAGGCGACGCCCTGGCGGCTTGCTCTGTCACACCAGGGCAAGGGCCAGATGCTGAGGCCTGAAGATGCGCGCACCCTGGGCGCCGCAGAACTGCAGCGGCGGGTCACCGCCGCCGGCGCGGACGCCGCCAACGGCTTCGCCTTCATCTACCAAGCCTACCCGATCATAAGCGCCTTGCTGGACGGCGAAGACCCTGGTCACCCGACCCATGTCCTTGCCGAATTTTTCAACAGTCCAGCCTTCCTGGCCTTCGCCCGCGCCGTGACAGGCGAAGCCAGCCTGACCAAGATCGACGCTCAGGCGACCTGTTTCCAACCGGGAAACTTCCTGACCCTGCATGACGATACCGGCGATGGGGAACGGCGTGCGGCCTACACCCTGGGCCTGACCCGCGAGTGGCGCGCCGACTGGGGCGGCCAACTTCTGTTTCACGACGAAGACGGGGACGTCCTGCGGGGTTTTAAGCCGCGCTTCAACGCGTGGACCGTGTTCCGCACCCCCCAGATTCACTCCGTATCGCAGGTCGCCAACTACGCCGCCAAACCTCGTCTGACCGTGACCGGCTGGCTAAGGGACGACCCGCCTCACAAATCGAGCTGAAAGGATGGACTGGGGCAACGCGCGACGCCACGCCTTCCCGCCCGTCTTCGGCGTACACGCTCGCGTCCTGATTCTGGGCAGCCTGCCAGGCGAGGCGTCTTTAAAAGCGGCGCAGTATTATGCCCACCCGCAGAACAGCTTCTGGCGACTGATGGGAAGCCTGCTGGGTCAATCGGACCTCGCCTCCTTGCCTTACGAGGCGCGGCTGGAAAGCCTGAAGGCCGCGCGGGTCGGTCTTTGGGACGTGATCGCCTCGGCCGAGCGCAAGGGCAGTCTGGACGCCGCCATCCGCACGCCCGAGGCGGCCGATCTGATCGCCCTGACGCACCGCCTGCCCGACCTGCGAGCGATCGCCTTCAACGGCGGAACCGCCGCGCGACACGGGCGGCGCATCCTGGAAGGCGCGACGACCGCCGCCCTGATCGACCTGCCGTCGTCCAGTCCGGCCCACGCCCGCGCCTTCGAGGAAAAGCTCGCCCATTGGCGGATGCTCGAACCCTATCTGGGCTGAAGGTTCACGCGCGACGCCTGAAAATTTGAACCCGCTCGCATCCTTTTGCGTATCTGGGCCGTATCCCTTCCACCGGGGCCAT
Source organism: Brevundimonas sp. NPDC055311 (assembly GCF_053645695.1). NCBI lineage: Bacteria > Pseudomonadati > Pseudomonadota > Alphaproteobacteria > Caulobacterales > Caulobacteraceae > Brevundimonas > Brevundimonas sp. NPDC055311. The sequence continues at coordinate 975,606 of NZ_JBSHMV010000002.1, read as the reverse complement.
GTCGTCCCGTGCGCCGCTATCGAAGGAGAGACGCCATGAATATCCGCATTGCAGTACTCGCCGTGTCCAGCGTCGCCGTCTTGACCCTGGCCGCCTGCGGTCAGAACGACGGCAAGAAACAACCGTCCATGATCGAGGGCCCCACGCCTTCGGCCGTTCCCGCCACGACCGAACCCATGGTCGGCGGCGCCGCGATGAATCCTTCCGACAACCTGGTCGCCAACGCGTCCAAGGCTCCCAACCTGACCACCCTGGTCAGCGCGCTTCAGGCCGCCGGCCTGACCGAGCGCCTGCAGGGCCCCGGCCCCTTCACGGTCTTCGCCCCTGACAACGCCGCCTTCGACAAGATTCCCGCCGCCACGCGCGAGAGTCTGATGCAGCCGGCCCAGAAGGCTGAACTGACCAAGATCCTGACCTATCATGTGGTGCCGGGCCGTTTGACCGCCGCCGATATCGCCGCCCAGGCCCAGGCCAACGGCGGAACCGCGACCCTGACCACGGTTCAGGGCGAGAAGCTGACGGTCAAGGACGCCGGCGGCGGCCAGTGGCGGATCACCGACGCCAAGGGCGGAACCTCGACCATCACCCAGGCCGACATCGCCCAGTCGAACGGCGTGGTCCACGTCGTGGACACGGTGCTGATGCCGAAATAGGCGCCGGATCGAACCGAACCGATCGAACTGATAGGCCTCAGGCGCGTTGATCAGATGCGCCCCGGCGCCTCCGGTCACCCCCGTTTCCCCGGCGGGAGGCAGATCGAAGAAGGGCCGCAACCGTCGCCGGTTGCGGCCCTTCTGTCATCGGGTGGCGATGCGCCCTATTCGCCGGCGCGGATCTGTTCGCGCGCGATCGAGGCCAGTTCGTCCATCTTGGAGCGAAGCTCGCCCTCGGACACCGTCATGCCCGAGGCCTTGAAGTCGCCGGCCACCTTGCGGAAGACGTCTTCCTCGCCCGGCTGCTCGAAGTCGGCGCGGACCACGGCGGCGGCGTATTGCTCGGCGCTTTCGGTCGACAGGCCCATCTTCTCGGCCGCCCACAGGCCCAGCATCTTGTTGCGACGCGCGATGGCCTTGAATTCCTGTTCCTGATCGAGGGCGTACTTGGCCTCGAAGGCCTGTTCCCGATCGTCGAAGGTCGTCATGCGCGTCGTAACTCCAGTCACGGGCCAGTCTCGCCCGCAAACGGCTCTATGGCCCCCGGCGCGAGCGAACGCAACCAGACTTCGGTCGCGGATGCTGACGCAGGGTCGCTTCAGGATATTTGTGTCACAGACGCCCTTCGGTTAAAGGGCGCGTGGTTCTATTAGAGCCGCCGTCGATTCAAGGACCGCGCCGCCCCGACCTTCGGGCCGCGCGTTTTTCGTTTTGAGGCCGTCCGTTTCCTTCCCGTCCGGGACCCGAAGATGAACACCAAGCGCAAGAAGCTCTACGAGGGCAAGGCCAAGATCCTGTACGAAGGGCCTGAGCCGGGCACGCTGATCCAGTATTTCAAGGACGACGCGACCGCCTTCAACGCGCAGAAGAAGGCGACCCTGGAAGGCAAGGGCGTCATCAACAATCGCATCAGCGAATTCATCATGTCGCGCCTGAACACGATCGGCGTGACCAACCACTTCATCAAGCGTCTGAACCTGCGCGAGCAGCTGATCCGCGAAGTCGAGATCATCCCGCTGGAGGTCGTCTGCCGCAACGTCGTCGCCGGTTCGCTGGCCCAGCGCCTGGGCCAGGAAGAGGGCACGCCCCTGCCCCGTTCGATCATCGAATTCTACTACAAGAAGGATGAGCTGAACGACCCGATGGTGACCGAAGAGCACATCACGGCGTTCAACTGGGCCACCACCCAGGAACTGGACGACATCCTGGCCATGACGGTGAGGGTGAACGACTATCTGTGCGGCATGTTCGGCGCCGTCGGGATCACCCTGGTGGACTTCAAGATCGAGTTCGGCCGCGTGTGGGAGAACGACTTCAGCCGCGTCATCCTGGCCGACGAGATCAGCCCCGACTCGTGCCGCCTGTGGGATTCGACCACGGGCGAGAAGCTGGACAAGGACCGCTTCCGCCGCGACATGGGCGACGTCATCGAAAGCTACACCGAGGTGGCCCGCCGCCTCGGCATCATGAAGGACATGCCGACCGTGATTCAGGGAGGGCTGCATTAATGGCCAAGGTTAAAGTTCACGTCTTCCTCAAGCCCGGCGTCCTGGACGTCCAGGGCAAGGCCGTCGAAGGCGCCCTGCAGGGTCTGGGCTGGAACGGCGTGTCGAACGCCCGCGTCGGCAAGCTGATCGAGTTCGACCTCGACGACGCCGTCGCCGACAAGGAGGCCGAGGTGAAGCGCATGTGCGACACCCTGCTGGCCAACACCGTCATCGAAAGCTACCGGATCGAAATCGCCTGACATGATCCTGCGGCCTGAAACCCATGCGGATCAGGCCGCGATCCGGGCTCTGACCGCGGCGGCCTTTGACGGCCACCCGCACAGCGACGGCTCGGAGCCGCGCATCATCGACGCCCTGCGAGACGCCGGCGCCCTCGCCCTGTCTCTCGTCGCCGAGTTGGACGGTCGGATCGTCGGCCACGCCGCCTTTTCCCCGGTCGAATGGTCTGCTCAGCCCGGCTGGTTCGGCCTTGGGCCCGTGTCCGTCGCCCCGGCCCATCAGGGTCAAGGCATCGGCGGCCGATTGATAGAAACGGGCCTGGGCGATCTGCGCCGCAACGGCGCGCGCGGCTGCGTCGTCCTAGGCGACCCCGCCTATTACACCCGCTTCGGGTTCGCTCAGGACCCGCGTCTGACCTATCCTGGGCTGCCGCCTGAATATTTCATGGCGCTGAGCTTCGGCCCCATCACGGGGACGGGTCCCGTCCGCTATGATCCCGCCTTCGGTCAGGCCTGACCGCACAGATAATCCCGACTCAGCGGCACGGCGGTCTGTTTCTTCGTCAGTTGCAGCTGGAAGACCATGTGGCCGAGTTCGCGGAAGGCGACCTCGCTGCAGGCCAGATAGAATTCCCACATCCGGCAGAAGCGCTCGTCATACATGGCCCGCGCCTCGCCGCGCCGCGCCAGAAACCGCTCGCGCCAATGCCGCAAGGTCTCGGCGTAGTGCAGACGCAGCACCTCCATGTCCGTGACCCACAGGCCCGCCCGCTCGATGGCGGGCAGCACTTCCGACAGAGCCGGAATATAGCCGCCGGGGAAGATGTATTTGCGGATCCAGGGCTGGGTGCGATTGGGCGGCGAGTTACGGCCGATCGCGTGGATCACCGCCACCCCGTCGTCATCCAGCAGGCGGGCGACGGTGTCGAAATACTCCTGATAGTTCGGCGCGCCGACATGTTCGAACATGCCGACCGAGATGATGCGATCGAATGTCTGGTCCAGGTCGCGATAGTCCTGAAGCCGGAAGTCCGCCCGGTCCGTGACGCCCAGGGCCGCCGCACGCTCATTGGCCGTCCGGTGCTGCTCCGTCGACAGGGTGACGCCCGTCACCCGCGCCCCGCGCTCGACCATGGAAAGCCCCAGCCCGCCCCAACCGGCGCCGATGTCCAGGGCGCGATGCCCCCGCTCCAGCAACAGCTTGTCGATCAGGCGGCGCTTCTTGGCGACCTGGGCCTGTTCCAGGCTGGCGTCCGGCGTCTCGAAGAAGGCGCAGGAATATTGCAGGTCGTCGTCCAGAAACAGGCGGTAGAAGTCGACCGTCAGATCATAGTGGTGATGCACATTGCTGCGCGCGTTCAGTCGATCATTGGCCTGCTCGGCGCCACGCTTGATCCGCTGCATCCAGGTCATCTTCGGCGTGCGCGGACGCAAGGCCATCTGCGAGGCGGCCAGCTCCAGAAAGTCATAGATGCCGCCGCCCTCGACCTGGAATGTTCCATCCATGAAGGCTTCGCCCAACGCCAGGTCAGGATTGGCGGCGATGGCGACGGCCGCCTTCATATCGGTCAGCACGGCCGTCAGTTCCGGCTCGCCCGGCCCTGCCGTCAGCTCGCGGCCGTCGGGAAATCGCACCCGGATCGACCGCGTCTGAAAGGTTCGGTCCAACAGGGCTTGCAGCATCCCGTTCCTCCGCTCATCAAGACAGCTTGACCTTAGCTAGGGACAGAATGTCGCGACGCAACGTCCGTGACCAGTCTTTCGTTAGTCCTGTTTCAGTTTCGGCGACCTGATCCGCCGCCAAAGGGAGAACGCCGCCATGAGCTTCACTGTCAACTCGACCGCCTTTTCTGACGGAGGGGTCCTGCCTGACGCCCAGGTCAAGGCGCTGGGCGACACGTCGCCGCAGCTCTCATGGTCGGGCGCCCCGGAGGGAACCAAGAGCTTCGCCGTCACCTGTTATGACCCTGACGCGCCGACCGGGTCGGGCTTCTGGCACTGGACCGTCGCCAACATTCCAGCCGATGTCGCCGAACTGGCGGCCGGCGCGGGCGCGGTCGGCGGGGCGAACCTGCCCAAGGGCGCCGTCCAGGGCCGCACCGACTACGGCGAGGCCGGTTTCGGCGGCGCCGCCCCGCCCCCAGGCCACGGCCCGCACCGCTACATCTTCACCGTCTTCGCCGTGGATGTGGACCGGCTGGACGTGACGGAAGACAACTCGGGCGCGGTCTTCGGCTTCAACCTGCACTTCCACACCCTGGCCAAGGCGTCGATCACAGCGACCTACGAAAACCGGGGCTGACGCCCGGCCTCCCGAGGCATGGACACAAAGCGTGATGAGCGCTTCGACGCCGCTCCGGTTGATGCCGTGGGCGGCGTTCCTATTTTGCAGCGCAACCTCCCCTTTTGCTGCATTGCGATAATCCATGGCCCCTGCCGACGCCGCCCCCTGCCTCGACGAAACCGGCTGCATCACGGCCGGTCGCGACATCGAGCGCGTGGCCGAGCCGGGCAAGACGGCGCTGGTGCTGCTGGCCCTGGCCATGGGCGGCTTCGCCATCGGCGTGACCGAGTTCGCGGCCATGAGCGTCCTGCCCGACTTCGCCGCAGGCCTGGGCGTCAGCGAGCCCAAGGCGGGCCACGTCATCAGCGCCTATGCCGCCGGAGTGGTGGTCGGGGCGCCGATCCTGGCCGTGCTGGGCGCGCGCCTGCCGCGCTGGCTGCTGCTGATCGGCTTCATGGCCCTGTTCGCCGTCGGCAACGCGCTCAGCGCCATCGCCCCGACCTATGAGTGGATGCTGGCCTTCCGCTTTCTCAGCGGCGTGCCGCACGGGGCCTATTTCGGGGTGGCGGCGCTGGTGGCGGCGTCGCTGGTTCCCCTGCGCCTGAGAACCCGCGCGGTCTCGACCATCCTGCTGGGCCTGACGGTCGCCACGGTGATCGGGGTGCCGGTCGCCAACGCCGTCAGTCATGAGTTCGGCTGGCGCTGGACCTTCGCCATCGTCAGCGTGCTGGCGGTGCTGACCATGGCGCTGGTCGCCCTGTTCGCGCCGCGCGATCCGGCCCATCCCGACGCCAGTCCCTGGCGCGAGCTGGGCGCCCTGAAGCGCGGCCAGGTCTGGCTGACGCTGGGCGTCGGCGCCGTCGGCTTCGGCGGCATGTTCGCGGTCTACGCCTATCTGGCCTCGACGCTGAAGGCGGTGACGGGCGTGGGGCCTGAGGTCCTGCCCTGGGTCTTCGCCCTGTTCGGTCTGGGGATGATGGCGGGCAATCTGCTGGGCGCCTGGGCCGCCGATCGCTTCGGCATGCTGGCGGCGGGCGGCCTGTTGCTGTGGAGCGCGGCGGCGTTGGCCCTTTATCCCTTCGCCGCGCCGCATCTGTGGGCGGTGATGATCGTGGTGCTGCTGATCGGCGGCGGCGGCGGGCTGGGCTCGGTGCTGCAGACCCGGCTGATGGACGTGGCCGGCGACGCCCAGACCCTGGCCGCCGCCCTGAATCACTCGGCCTTCAACACGGCCAACGCCATCGGCCCCCTGCTGGCGGGCATGGCGGTGGCGGCGGGCTGGGGCTGGACCTCGACCGGCTGGGTCGGCGTCGCCCTGTCGCTGGGCGGTTTCGCGGTCTGGGCGGTCGCCTGGACCACCGGTCGCAAGACGCCGCAAAGCGACGCCTGACATTCTCCACGAAGGGTGCTAGGAGGCCCGGTCATGAGCGCAGCCGTCATCGTCTTCCCCGGTTCCAACTGCGATCGCGACTGCAAGGTCGCCGTCGAACGTTCCACTGGCGAACAGGTCCAGATGGTCTGGCACGCCGAGACCGAACTGCCCAAGGGCCTCGATCTGATCGTGCTGCCCGGCGGGTTCTCCTACGGCGACTATCTGCGCTGCGGCGCGATGGCGGCCCAGGCCCCGATCATGCAGGCGGTCAAGAAGGCCGCCGACGACGGCGTCACCGTGGTCGGCATCTGCAACGGCTTCCAGGTGCTGTGCGAAGCTGGGATGCTGCCGGGCGCCCTGATGCGCAACAGCAGCCTGAAATACATCTGCAAGCCCATCAGCATCACCGTCGCCAACGGCCAGACGCGCTTCACCTCGGGCTATCAGGGCCAGCGCGAAATCGTCATGACCCAGGGCAACGCCGACGGGAACTACTACGCCGACGCCGAGACGCTGAAGCGCATCGAGGGCGAGGGCCAGGTGGTCTTCCGCTACGTCGACAACCCCAACGGCTCGGTCGGCGACATCGCCGGCCTGCAGAACGAGCGCGGCAACGTCCTGGGCATGATGCCCCACCCGGACCGCGCGTTCGAAGCCGAACTGGGCAGCGCCGACGGCGCGACCCTGTTCCAGAGCATCTACGCGGCGGCGTGACCGGCGCCATCGCCGGCCGTCGCCCCGATTGCCGTCATCCTCGGGCTTGACCCGAGGATCCAGCCCCTTCGCCGTGGGTCAAGGCTCGTCGAGTCGCAACGTCAGCCGTGGTGCTGCTGGATGAAGGCCGTTTGAGGCGCGACGTCAGATGTCATGCAGCTGGATCCTCGGGTCAAGCCCGAGGATGACGGCGGAGGGCGGCCTAAACGCCCAGCTTCGGCGCAGCCGCGCCGCTGGCGTCGATGGTGGCGAACAGGGCGCGGATCAGGTCCTGCTCCTCGGCCGTGATCTCGGGCTTCCAGACATCGAAGATCAGGATGGTGCGGTCCTGGTCGCTGTCGTTGGCGGCCTCGTGCTCGATCGTGTCGTCGAAGGCCCAGGCCTCGCCCGCCCTCCACTGGCGCTCCTCGCCGCCGACGCGGAACCAGCAAGCCGGCGGCACGACCAGCGGCAGGTGACAGATCAGCCGCGTGTTGATCAGGCCGTGATGCGGCGGGATGGTCGCGCCCGCCTGCAGCTTCGAGAACAGGATCGACGGCGAACGGCTGGGGATACGGCACAGGGGCGCCGCCGCCAGCGCCTTCATCGTCTGCGGGCAGCGCGCCGCGATCTCAGGAACCTCGACCCCGTCCTTCCACAGGAAGACCGCGCTCCAGGCGTCATTGCCCAGCAGCCCCGCCTGATCGTTCCGGGGCCGGTTGGAGCGGTCCTCTATATAGGGGGCGAACAGCGCAGGTTCGGCCAGGATGGCGTCGAGTTCGGCGCGGATGGCGGGCGCCGCCGCCTCGACCTCGGCCAGCCAGGCGACGGTCTCGCGCGGCTGGAACTCGATCTGCGGCAGGCCGGGAAACATGTAGAATTTCGGCTGCTGGTAGTAGAGCCGCCGCTTGCCCGTCATCAGATCCAGAGAGGCGGCGAAGCGTGAGCTGGAGGTTGCGGGGTCGAATCCGCGCCTCGCCAGCCCGTCGCGCAGGCCCTGCTCGAAGCGACGAGCGCCCTCGGCCTGGGCTGCGGCGGCGTGTTGCAGTTCCGCCCGCAGGTCCGGCGGCGGGGCGGCGATCGCCCGACCCTGAGCCAGGGCGGCGCCGTAGAAGCTCATGGCCGAGCGATGATCCCCCTGAGCGCTGAGGGCGTCGCCCTTGAGCACCAGGGCGCGCGGCTCGCGCGGGTTGATCCGCAACAGCGCCTCGGCCGCCGCCGCCAGGGCCGCAGCGTCCGACCGCTCGCGCGCCCGCCGCGCCTCGCGCAGGAGGGCGTCGACCTGAAGTCGTGGATCAGGGGAGCGAACGTCGGTCATGGGAGGATGGAACCGCCCTCCATCGCGACGGTCAAGCGTCTCAGTCGCCCTTGCGATCCAGGACGCTGGCGCTGCGGCCGGCGTCGCCGACCTCGACCTCTTCCTCGATCGGTTCGCCGTCCTCGTCGGTCGCGCGCTCCAGCGTGCCTTCGGCGCCGGATTCGTGAATGGCGGCCAGTTCGCGAGCGCCGACGCCCAGGCCCTGCTCCAGGGCGCGATTGGTCTCGACCTCTTCCTCGAGCGTCTGTTCAATGGGGTCCGGTTTGTTGGGGTCCGGTTTGTCGGGGTCGGTCATGACGGCCTCCTTCTCAATGGCCTGAAAGCAAGGCGGGAGGCCCGGTCGCGGTTCCATGCCCCGCCGATGAACCTTCTTCGGCGCCGCGCGTAGATACGGCGAAGCTGAGCCGGAGAGACGCATGACCGCCATCGAACGCCCCACCCCCGCCCAGCAGACGCGCCGCCTGGCCGTGCTGGCCGCCGCCGTCTTCGCCGTCATCGTGCCCATCGTTCAGGCCCTGGGCGGTTTCGGCCTGAGTCAGGCCGAGTTCGCCGCCGACGGAAACCAGACGTTGCGGGTGGCCGGTTACGCCTTTTCGATCTGGAGCCTGCTCTATCTGGGCCTGCTGATCTACGCCGGGCGTCAGGCCCTGCCCCAGACGGGCGAAAGCGTCCTGATCAACCGTATGGGCTGGCCGTCGGTCGTCGCCTTCTTCGGCATCGGCTTCTGGATCATCATGGCGGCGCTGAACCTCAAGGCGGCCAGCGTCATCGTCATCTTCGCCTCGCTCCTGGCCCTACTGCTGCCGATGCTGGCCAGCGCGCGCACGATCCGCGCGACCGGGGCGATGGAGCGGGACCGCTGGTTCCTGATCTGGCCGCTGGCGGCCCTGGCCGGGTGGCTGACCGTGGCGGCGCCGCTGAACCTGATCACCGTGGCGACGGCGTTCGAGGCCCTGCCCGCCGCCCTGTCGCCGACCGGCTGGGCCGTGCTGGCCGTGATCGCGACCACCCTGATCGGGATCGGCGTGACCTGGGCCTTGCGGACCCTGGCCTATCCCCTGCCCATCGCCTGGGGCCTGGTCGGCGCCTTCGTGGCCGAGCAGGAGGTCAAGCCGGTGCTGGCCTTTACGGCCCTGGCGGCGGCCTTCGTCGTGGTGGTGGCCGGCGTCATCGTCACCTTCGGCCTGAGGCGCGGAATCGAACGCCGTCGTTGAGTCTCGCCAAGGCCGCTTCGGATGGGCTGACAGACGCCCCAGAGACGGCTAGAAGGCCCGCCCATGAGCGCGCCCCAAAAGACCATCGCCCAGCTGGCCGAAGAGTACGGCCTCGCCCCCAATGAATATCAGGTCCTGCTGGACCGGCTGGGCCGCGAGCCCAACCAGGTCGAGCTGGGCGTCTTCTCGGTCATGTGGTCCGAGCACTGCTCCTACAAGTCGTCCAAGAAGCAGCTGATGAAGTTCCCGGTGACGGGCGAGCGCGTCATCTGCGGCCCCGGCGAGAACGCGGGCGTGATCGACATCGACGACGGCGACGCCTGCATCTTCAAGATGGAGAGCCACAACCACCCCTCCTACATCGAGCCCTATCAGGGCGCGGCGACGGGCGTGGGCGGCATCATGCGCGACGTCTTCACCATGGGCGCGCGCCCGGTGGCCCTGCTGAACGCCCTGCGCTTCGGCGATCCGTCGCACGAGAAGTCCAGGCGTCTGGTCAAGGGCGTGGTCAGCGGCATCGGCGGCTACGGCAACTGTGTCGGCGTGCCGACCGTCGCGGGCGAGACGAATTTCCACGCCGGGTACAACGGCAACATCCTGGTCAACGCCATGTGCGTCGGCTTGGCCCGCGCCGATGAGATCTATTATTCGGCCGCGCCGGAAGCGGGCCACGACGTGGTCTATTTCGGCTCCAAGACCGGCCGCGACGGCATCCACGGCGCCACCATGTCCTCGGCCGAGTTCGACGACGAGTCGGACGCCAAGCGCCCGACGGTGCAGGTCGGCGACCCCTTCGCCGAGAAGCTGCTGATCGAAGCCACGCTGGAGCTGATGGCCTCGGGCGCCGTGGCCGCCATTCAGGACATGGGCGCGGCGGGCCTGACCTCTTCGTCCGTCGAGATGGCGGGCAAGGGCGGCGTCGGCGTCGAGCTGGACCTGGACAAGGTGCCCCAGCGCGAAACCGGCATGACCGCCTATGAGATGATGCTGTCGGAATCGCAGGAGCGGATGCTGGCCGTGCTGAAGCCCGGCTTCGAAGACGTCGGCTATCGCATCTTCCAGAAGTGGGGACTGGACTTCGCCATCATCGGCAAGACGACCGACACCGGCCATCTGGTGCTGAAGCATCACGGCGAGGTCGTCTGCGACGTGCCGCTGGCCCCGCTGTTCGACGACGCGCCCCTGTACGACCGTCCGTGGGTCCAGCCGGAGCTGCAACCGCGCCTCGACCCGGCTGAAGTCCCCGCGCCGGAAAGCTGGAACGACGCCGTGCTGAAGGTCGTCGCCTGCCCCGACATGGCGTCCAAGCGCTGGATCTGGGAGCAGTACGACCGCCACGTCATGGCCGACACGCTTCAGGACTCGGCCACCGGCGCCGACGCGGGCGTGATCCGCGTCCACGGCACGGAAAAGGGCCTGGCCGTCACCAGCGACTGCACCCCGCGCTATGTCCAGGCCGACCCCTATGAAGGCGGCAAGCAGGCCGTGGCCGAGGCGTGGCGCAACCTGACCGCCGTCGGCTCGCGCCCCATCGCCATCACCGACAACCTGAACTTCGGCAACCCGCAGCGGCCCGAGATCATGGGCCAGATCGTGCGCGCCACCGACGGCATGGCCGAGGCCTGCCGCGAACTGGACTTCCCGGTCGTGAGCGGCAACGTCAGCCTCTATAACGAGACCAACGGCGTCGCCATTCCGCCGACGCCGACCGTCGGCGCCGTGGGCCTGCTGACCAACTACGACGTGACCACCGGCTTCGGCGGCGCGGCCGAGGCCGACCAGCTGGTGCTGATCGGCCAGACGCACGGCGAACTGGGCGCTTCCATCTATCTGCGCGAGGTGCTGGGCCGCGAGGACGGCGCCCCGCCGCCGGTCGACCTGAAGCTGGAACGCAAGACGGGCGACTTCGTGCGCGGCCTGATCGAGGCGGGCGAGCTGACGGTCGTTCACGACCTGTCGGACGGCGGCCTGGTCGGGGCGGCGGCTGATATCGCCCTGGCCTCGGACGTCGGGATCGAGCTGAACGCCTCCAGCCAGGCTCACGCCCACGCCTTCCTGTTCGGCGAGGACCAGGCCCGCTATCTGGTCGCCGTGGCGGACGCCGACGCCCTGATCGCCAAGGCCCAGGACGCGGGGCTGCACGCCTCGGTCGTCGGTCTGGTCAAGGGAACGGACTTCGCCTCCTCGGGTCCGAAGGGCGAGCTGTTCCGCATCCCCGTCGCCCATGTGCGCGAGTTCCACGAAGGCTGGATGCCGAACTGGATCGAAGGCTGATGCGAGCCGCCGTCCTCACCCTCGTCGTCGCCGGCGCCGCCCTGCTGTCGGCCTGCGAGTTCGAGGGCGGCGATCCCGTCCAGCACGCCCTGCGCGATGCGGCGGCCGCCCGGCAGGCCACCGCGCTGAAGACCACCGATGAAGAAGAGGTCCAGGCGATCCGTCGCCCGACCGCCTCCGGCCCGACCCTGCATGAGCCGGACGAACTGTCGCGACTGATCGCCGCACGACGCCAGGCGGTCGAGGAGACCCGCACCGCCCTGGCCGCCGTCGCCGATCCGGCGCTGAAGGCCCAGTTGGCCGAAGACCTGAAGGCCGAGGAAGCCAGCCTGCGCGCGCTTGAAGCGCGCCGCGCCGTACAACCTTAAGGCGGATTGTCAGCAGCCGTTCATGTTGATGGTGTAGGGCGCTCGGCATAGCCAAGCCCCGACGGAGCCCTCCGCTGAAAGTCGCTGTCGTCCTGCCTTCCGGTTGCCGCTTCTCCGCATCCCAGCCGAATTCCATGGAGACGGTCGTGCGCACCCTGGCTCGCGGCGCGCAGAAGGCGGAACTCCGCATCTTCTGCTGCGAAGGCGCTGACGACCACGGCGACCTGCCGGCCCACCGCCTGCCTAGCGACAGGAAGCGCATGGCGGCGCTTGAAAAGGCGCTGAGCGACTATCAGCCGGATGTGATCGAATTCCATCAGCAGCTCCGACAGGCCCTTCATATCGCCCGCCGGTTTCCTCGCGCCACGCGGGTTCTCTATCGGCACAATGCGCTGAAATCCCCACGCACTCCGCTTGATCGCTGGCGTTACGAGCGGCGCTTTCGCCAGTTGGACGGCCTGGTCTTCGTCAGCGAGGCCGGGCGGCGGGAATTCCTGCACGACTTTCCGCGCCAGGAGCCGAAGGCCTTCGCCGTTCCCAATCCGATCAGCGTCGATCTGTGGCGAGCGCCGGTCGAGAACCGCGAGCCGGTGATCGCCTTCGCCGGTCGCGCCATGCCGGAGAAGGGGGTGCACCTGATCTGCGCCGCCCTGCCCGCCGTGCTGGAGCGCCATCCGGACTGGCGCGCCGTGCTGATGCTCAACGACTGGGACAAGCACGCCGCCTGGGCCGCACCGCACGTCGCGCCGTTGGAGCGGTTCGGCGATCGCGTATCGGTGTTGAAGTCCGCGCCGCTGGGCGAGGTCCAGGCGGTGATGCAACGGGCGGCCATCGCCCTGACCCCTTCGGTCTGGGCCGAGCCCCTGGGCCTGACCGCGCTGGAGGCCCATGCGGCGGGGGCGGCCCTGATCTCGTCGGGACGCGGCGGCCTGCGCGAAGCCAGCGGCCCGCACGCCGTCTATGTCGACGACCTGACCGCCGAAGGACTGGCTGCGGCGATGGACGGCCTCATCGGCGATCCCGAACGACGCCTGGCGCTGGCCCGGGCCGCACAGACCTATGTCCTGCAGACCCACGCTCCCCAGCGTCGCGCGACGCAACTCCACGACCTGCGTGAACGGTTGCTCAGCGCCAGGCGTTTGGCGGGATAGCCTCGAAGCCCCCTTCATTTTGACATTATAGTCAATAAATATGGAGTCGACCTGAGAAGGAGCGCTCCATGACAGACGCCGCCGCCTCGACCTTCCGTCCCTGGACGCCGCCGCGCCGGACCGCGCGGATGAGCCTGCTGCCCTTCCTGTGGCAGAGCTGGCGCGACCCGCTGCAGATCTGGGGCGAGGCGCACTTCAGGGAGCTCTACATCAGCGGCCAGTCGCCGCTGGGACGGTCGCTGGTGGTCAGCGACCCGGCCGGCGTGCGTCATGTCCTGACCGACAACGCCGCCAACTATGTGAAGGGCGACCTGCAAAGACGGGTGCTGGGGCCCATGCTGGCGGACGGCCTGCTGCTGACCGAGGGCGAGCAGTGGCGGCGGCAACGCCGCATCATGGCGCCGCTCTTCACGCCCGCCTACACAGCCCGAACGGCGGAAATCATGGATGGGGTCTGCCGCCGCCGGGTCGAGGGCTGGCGCCTGCCGCACCACGGCGCGCGCGTGCTGAACATCGACAGCGAGATGAGCGGCCTGACCTTCGACATCCTGTCGGCGACCATGTTCTCCGACGACCTGGACGGCGACGCCGCCGGGTTTGAAAGGGCCTTGAACCAGTATCTGTCGGTCGGGGCGCGGATCAGTCCGCTCGATGCGCTGAAGGCGCCCGACTGGATCCCGCGTCTGGGCCGCGTGGCCTCAGGCGGGGCGGCGCGCTTCTTCGAGGAGCGGGTGGCGGCCCTGGTGGCGCGACGGCGCGCCCGCCTGACCCACGGCGACGCGCCCGACGACCTGCTGACCGCCCTGCTGAACGCCCGGGATGAGGAAGGCGACGGTTCGGGCCTGTCGGATCATGAGGTCGCCTCCAACATCCTGACCTTCATCCTGGCGGGACATGAGACGACGGCCAGGACCCTGGGCTGGACCCTGCACCTGATCAGCCGCGACCGCCGCGTGGCCGACATTCTGAAGGCCGAGGCGGACGGCTGGGACCGCAGTCCGGCGGGCGTGCGCGACCTGATCTGGCACCGTGCGGTGATCGAGGAGGCCATGCGTCTGTTTCCGCCCGCCCCCGCCATGATCCGGCAGGCGCTGGAGGACGACGAGATCGGCGGCCATGAGGTGAAGGCGGGTCAGAGCGTGCTGATCGCGCCCTGGGTCATCCATAGGCATGAGAAGTTGTGGGTCGAGCCCGACGCCTTCCGCCCCGAACGCTTCCTGCCCGAGAACCGCAAGTCGATCGATCGCTACGCCTGGCTGCCCTTCAGCGGCGGCCCGCGCATCTGCATCGGCGCCGCCTTCGCCATGCAGGAGGCGGTGATCGCCCTGGCCGAAATCCTGAAGGCCGCCGAGGTCGAGGCCATCACCCCGATCGAGCCCCGCCCCATCCATCAGGTCACCCTGCGCAGCCAGCGGACCCTGCGCCTGCGGCTCAGGGCGCGGAAGCGGGCCGCTGCGGCCTAGACCTGCGGGATCGCCTGGCTGAGACGCCCGCCGACGCGGATCGGCTCGACGCGCTTGGCCAGGCCGGTGCGGTCATCGGTCTCGACGAAGACGCCGCAGATGGTGGCAGGACCGCTGGCCGGGGTGTAGCGCCCGCCGGACAGACGGGTGGTGAAACGGCGCAGCGGCTCTTCCTTGTCGTTGCCGATGACGGAGTCGTAGTCGCAGCAGCCGCCTGCGTCGGTCTGATAGGCCGTGCCGTGCGGCAGGATCTGGGCGTCCGCCGTCGGGACGTGGGTGTGGGTGCCGACCACCAGGCTGGCCCGGCCGTCGCAGAAGTGGCCCATGCCCATCTTCTCGCTGGTCGCCTCGGCGTGCATGTCGACGATGACGGCGTCGGCGACGACGCCCAGGGGCGCGGCCTCCAGCTCGCGCTCGACCGCGCTGAAGGGGTCGTCCATCGGGTCCATGTGCACGCGGCCCAGCACGTTGATGACCAGCACTCGGCGCCCGTCCGGCGTGACGAAGACGTCGGCGCCGCGTCCCGGCGCATCCATCAGGCGCGGATAGTTGGCGGGCCGGATCAGGCGCGGCTCGCGCACGATATAGGTCAGGGCCTCGCGCTGGTCCCAGCTGTGGTTGCCCAGCGTCAGGACGTCGGCCCCGGCGTTGAAGATGTCGTTGGCCGTGTTCTCGGTGATGCCGAAGCCGCCCGCGGCGTTCTCTGCATTGACCACCACGAAATCGAGCCTGAGGTCGCGCCTCAGCCCCGGAAGGTGGTCCGAAAGTCCATCGCGCCCGGACTTGCCGACCACGTCACCGAAAAACGCCAATCTCATGGGATCGCTCTATAGCCGGTCTCGGTCAGAACGCCATGCAAACGGATGTCATGCGGCTCCAGATCCAGGCGTTCGACCGCCTGCCCGGCATAGGCGAAGCCGATGCGCCGGGCGTCGGGCAGCACCGCGAAGGTCCGGTCGTAGTAACCGCCGCCCTGCCCCAGCCGCCCGCCGTGAGCGTCGAAGGCCAGCAGGGGCGTCAGGATCAGGTCGGGCGTCACCACCTCGCCGAGAGGCAGGGGCGCGGGGCACCCGGCCGCGTCCAGCTCCAGCGGCTCGCCCGGCGCCCAGGCGCGGAAGATCATGGCCGCGTCGCGCTCCAGCACCACCGGCAGGCACAGACGACGCCCCGCCTGATGCAGGATATTGGCGAGAGCATCCGTATCCAGCTCCGATCCCATGGCGCGGTAGAGGGCGACGATCTCGCCGGGAGGAAGGGCGTCGGCATGGCCTGCGGCGCGCTCGGCCGCCTCGGGGTCGGCCTCGGCCAGACGCTTGCGAAGCGCGCGCATGGCGGCGCGAAGTTCGTGCTTGGGGGTCATCGCCGCTCGGCCCTTCGCCAAATTCCACCGTCATCCTCGGGCTTGACCCGAGGATCCAGCCCAACGGCGCGCTGAACGCCGACAAGCAGAGCGCGTCGCCCAACCCGATCCTCGGGTCAAGCCCGAGGATGACGGCGGAGGGAGGAACGGGAGAAGAACTGGGCTAACACGCTCAAACAGCGAGACGCGACGCGGCGAGCGATGGCACACAGAACGCGCTCAAGCAGCGAGCGACCGCGTCGCGAGCGTAGCGCACTAAAAAAGAAGGTTGGCGGCGCCGCGTGAGCCGTGAAGCGCGTTTAAATCCTCTCGACCTGGGTAGCCAGGTGGGCTCCGTATGCCCAGGCCCTCGAGCCCGGACAGGGACAGATCCCTATGAGTGAATTAAGGTCAGAAGGATATGTTGTCTTCGACGTGAGCCGCAGCAGGACCCGCCGCCGCACAAGATAGGCGTTCACGCGGGTTTCAACAATGGCGAACATCCCTCTCCCTCCCCTTTATGGGGAGGAGAAACCGCGCTCAGATCGTCTGTGTGATTTTCTCGATCCTTGCGGCCACGGCGTTCAGGGCTTCGGCCACGCCGTCGCTGGCGGAGGCCGGCGCAACGGCGGCCGCAGCCGTCGCCTTGGCCCGGCCCGAGTTCTGGACCGCCGCCTGACGTTTCGCCTCTCCAAGCTCGTCGGCCAGCATAAGGGCCGCCATCAGGAACAGGCGCACGTCCCCGACCTGGCCGACCTGATCGGCCACGCCCTGCACCCGCTCGTTGAACTGGGACGCCAGGTCGCGCACCCGCGCCTCCTGACCATCGGCGCAGCCCACCGCATAGGGGCGGCCGTGAACCTCTACCGTCACCGTCGCCATCAGTTCGCCTCCTCTCGCCCAGCGGCCTGCTGTGAGGCCGCCTGCTGTTGCGCCAGCACCTCGCGCACGGCGTCGGCCGCAAGGGCCAGGGCCTGGGCGGTTTCCTGGCCGACCTCTTCAAGCTCGGCGATGCGCGCCAGATCGGCCGCGTTCGAGGGACGTGGCGCGAACAGGTCGTCATCGGCGATCGGCGGCGCCGAGGCGGGCCTCGCCTTCAGCTCCAGCACCTTGCGCTCCAGATCGGCCAACGCTCGATCAATCCGCGCCTTTGCAGCCGTAACGGCGTCCATGGGGGTCCTTTCTTCCAGATTCCGTGTAGAACCTGCCGGCGCGCCGGGGTAAAGCGGCGCCGCCCCCGCTTTATCCTGTTCCTGAGGAAAGGTCTCGCCGTGACCGACGCCCAAGCCGCATTCGCCAAGCCTTCGCCCAAACAGATGGCCGACGCCATCCGGGTGCTGTCCATGGATGCGGTTGAAAAAGCCAAGAGCGGCCACCCCGGCATGCCGATGGGCATGGCCGACGTCGCCACCGTGCTGTACTCGAAATTCCTGAAGTTCGACGCCAGCCGTCCCGACTGGGCCGATCGCGACCGTTTTATCCTGTCGGCCGGTCACGGCTCGATGCTGATCTACAGCCTGCTGCACCTGACGGGCTACAAGGACGCGACCAAGGAGCAGCTGGAAAACTTCCGCCAGTGGGGCTTCAAGACCGCCGGCCACCCGGAGTACGGCCACATGGCCGGGATCGAGACGACGACCGGCCCGCTGGGTCAGGGCCTGGCCACCTCGGTCGGCTTCGCCCTGGCGGAGCGGCATCTGGCGGCGCGTTTCGGCAAGGATCTGGTCGATCACCGCACCTGGGTCGTCGCCGGGGACGGCTGCCTGATGGAAGGCGTGTCGCAGGAAGCCGTCGCCCTGGCGGGCCGCCTGAAGCTGAACAAGCTGTGCGTCCTGTGGGACGACAATGAGATCACCATCGACGGCAAGCTGTCGCTCTCGGACGCCACCGACCAGCTGGCGCGCTTCAAGGCCTCCGGCTGGGCGGTCAAGGCCATCGACGGCCACGACTACAAGCAGATCCAGAAGGCGCTGAACTGGGCGACCAAGCAGGACAAGCCGACCCTGATCGCCTGCAAGACCAAGATCGGCAAGGGCGCCGCCACCATGGAAGGCAGCCACAAGACCCACGGCGCCGCCCTGGGCGCCACCGAGATCGCGGCGACCCGCCAGGCGCTGAACTGGCCGTTCGAGCCGTTTGAACTGCCCGAAGGGATCAAGACCGCCTGGGCCAAGGTCGGCAAACAGGGCGCCAAGGCCTGCAAGGCGTGGGAAGCCCGCCTGCTGAACCACGACCACCGCGACGACTTCACCCGCGCCATGGCCGGCGACCTGCCCACCGGCGCCTTCGAGGCGCTGGACGCCAAGCTGAAGTCGCTGGTCGTCGACAAGCCTGCGCTGGCCACGCGCCAGTCCTCGGGCGAGGCGCTGGAGACGGTGTTCAACGCCATCCCCGAAATGGTCGGCGGCTCGGCCGACCTGACCGGCTCGAACAACACCTTCGTCAAGAACACCCAGATCATGGACGCGCCGGACTATGCCGGCCGTTACCTGAACTACGGCATCCGGGAGTTCGGCATGGCCGCGGCGATGAACGGTCTGGCGCTGCACGGCGGGGTCATCCCCTACGGCGGCACCTTCATGGCGTTCGCGGACTACAGCCGTCCGGCGATCCGTCTGGGCGCCCTGATGGGCGTGCGCGTGGTCCACGTTCTGACGCACGACAGCATCGGCCTGGGCGAAGACGGCCCGACGCACCAGCCGGTCGAGCATCTGGCGGCCCTGCGCGCCATCCCGAACCTGCTGACCATGCGCCCCGCCGATACGGTCGAGGCGCTGGAGTGCTGGCAGGTCGCCCTGCAGCACAAGACCACGCCGACCGCCCTGTGCCTGTCGCGCCAGAAGACTCCGGCCGTGCGCGTGACCGACGCGGGCGAAAATCTCTCTAGGAAGGGCGCCTATGAGCTGAAGGCCGCCAACGGCGAGGCGAAAGTCACCCTGTTCGGCACCGGCACCGAAGTCGCCTTGGCCCTGAAGGCCGCCGAGACGCTGGAGGCCGAAGGCGTGCCGACCCGCGTGGTCTCGGTCCCCTGCTTCGCCCTGTTCGAGCAGCAGCCCAAGGCCTATCAGAACGCCGTCATCGGCCGCGGCACCGTCCGCGTCGCCGTCGAGGCCGCGATCAAGCAGGGCTGGGAACGCTTCATCGGCGAGGACGGCGGCTTTGTCGGCATGTCGTCCTTCGGCGCCTCGGCCCCGGCCGAAGTCCTCTACCGCGAGTTCGGCATCACCGCCGAGGCCGTGGTCGAAGCCGCCAAGGCCCGACTGTAACCCTCATGCGCCGCCTCGCCCTCGTCCTGAGCCTCGGCTTGTCGATGGCGGGCGGCGCGACCGCCCTCGCCA
Source organism: Brevundimonas sp. NPDC055311 (assembly GCF_053645695.1). Classification (NCBI taxonomy): domain Bacteria; kingdom Pseudomonadati; phylum Pseudomonadota; class Alphaproteobacteria; order Caulobacterales; family Caulobacteraceae; genus Brevundimonas; species Brevundimonas sp. NPDC055311. The sequence goes on along the minus strand of NZ_JBSHMV010000002.1, from coordinate 956,413 downwards.
CACCGGCCGAGGACGCGCTCGCCGTCGCCGAGACGCCCATCGTCATCGGCCGGTCCTACGCCCTGCCCTCGGCCGTCATGGGTCAGACGCGCGAGATCAACGTCTGGCTGCCGCCCGGATATGCTGAAAGCGGCCAGACCTATCCGGTCCTCTATGTGCTGGACGGCGGCCAGGATCAGGACTTCCACCACATCTCGGGCATCGCCCAGTTGGGAACCATCGTCGGCGCGACCCGCGATGTGATCGTCGTCGGCGTCGCCTCGGTCGACCGCCGCAACGAACTGGCCCTGCCGACGGAAGACGCCGAACTGATCGCCCGCTATCCGACGCAGGGGCATTCCGACCGCTTCCGTCGCTTCATCGGCGAAGAGGTTCAGCCCTTCATCGAGAGCCGCCTGCGCACCAGCGGCGAGACGGCGCTGATGGGCGAGTCTCTCGCGGGCCTGTTCGTGGTCGAGACCTTCCTGAAAGAGCCGCAGATGTTCGACGCCTATGTCGCCGTCAGCCCCAGCCTGTGGTGGGACGGCGGCAGGCTGGCCCGGCAGTCCGGCGCCCATCTGCGCGACCACTCCAACGACCCGCGCACCCTGATCCTGACGCTGGGCGACGAGGGCGAGATGATGCAGGCGCCGATGGACGTGCTGACCGCCAATCTGCGCGACCACGCCCTGCCCGGCGTCAAATGGGACTTCACCCCGCGCCCGGCCGAAAGCCACGCCAGCATCTATCACGGCGCGGCGCTGGACGCCTTTCGTCGCCTCTATGCGGTTCCGGCCGAGCCGGGAACCTGAACGACTTTTCGGAGCCTGACGCCATGAAGATCGGCACGCCGCTTACCGACCACGCCACGCGCGTCATGCTGCTGGGCTCGGGCGAACTGGGCAAGGAGGTCGCGATCGAGCTGCAGCGCCTCGGCGCCGAGGTGATCGCGGTCGACCGCTACGCCAACGCTCCGGCCATGCAGGTGGCGCACCGCAGCCACGTCATCCCCATGACCGACGCCCAGGTGCTGAACGGCGTCATCCTGGCCGAGGCGCCGCACATCATCGTGCCCGAGATCGAGGCCATCGCTACCGACGTGCTGGCCGGCATCGAAGCGGCGGGTCTGGCCCGCGTCATCCCCACCGCGCGGGCGACGCAGCTGACCATGAACCGCGAGGGCATCCGCCGTCTGGCCGCCGAGGAACTGGGCCTGCCGACCAGTCCCTATGCCTTCGCCGCCTCGGCCGAGGAGCTGGCGGCGGGGGCGCAGGCCGTCGGCTTCCCCTGCTTCGTCAAGCCGGTGATGTCGTCCTCGGGCAAGGGCCAGTCCTATGTCGAGGGGCCGGAGGGCGTGGCCGACGCCTGGGCCTATGCCGAAGCCTCGGGCCGGGTCGCGGGCGGCGTCGTCATCGTCGAGGGGCGCATCGACTTCGACTATGAGATCACCCTGCTGACGGTGCGGTCGTTGCGCGATGGCGCGGTCCGCACGGACTTCTGCGCCCCTATCGGCCACCGCCAGCAGAAGGGCGACTATGTCGAAAGCTGGCAACCGCAGGCCATGAGCGAGGCGGCGTTGAAGGCGTCGCAGGCCATCGCGGCCAAGGTGACGGAGGCTCTGGGCGGTCTCGGCGTGTTCGGCGTCGAACTGTTCGTGAAGGGCGACGAGGTCTGGTTCTCGGAGGTGTCGCCGCGCCCGCACGACACGGGGCTGGTGACTCTGGCGACGCAGGTGATGAGTGAGTTCGCGCTTCACGCCCGCGCCATTCTGGGCCTGCCGGTGGACGTCACCCTGCGCGAACCGGGCGCCAGCGCCGTCATCTACGGCGGGATGGAGGCTGAAGGCGTCGTGTTCGAGGGCGTGGCCGAAGCTCTGTCGGTCCCGACCGCCGACCTGCGCCTGTTCGGCAAGCCCGAGGCCTTCGAGCGCCGCCGCATGGGCGTGGCTCTGGCCCGCGGCGCGGACACCGACGAGGCGCGGGCGCGCGCAGCCGAGGCGGCGAGCAAGGTGCGGGTGATTAAGCCCTGATCCTTCTCCCTCTCCCAATGGGAGAGGGCTTGAGCCCCCAAGAGCGCAGCGATTGGTTGGGCGAAAGGGTGAGGGTTCGCGGGTGAAGTCGGCCGAAGGCCGTAGCTGATCGTCGACGCGACGGCTTACGCCGACGCACAGGACAAGCCCCTCACCCTTTCGCGCAAAGAACGATCGCCTTCGGCTCTCGTGCGCTCAAGCCCTCTCCCGCCGGGAGAGGGTTGAGGCGCCGGTCATGCCCGCAGCCAAGCTTCTTCGACTTTTGTCGATTGGCGCCGGGCGCGATTAGGGTCCAAAAAAGGCGAAAGGTCGCACCCAGTCGACCCGGAGGACCGTTCGCCATGGGCAAGCTCAAGACGGCGCTGATATTCGGCGCCATCGCCATCCTGGGGGCCGTGTCCTTCGCCGTCATCGCCCTGCACCAAGGCGAAAGCATCAGCGCCGTCTGGATCGTGGTCGCGGCGCTGTGCGTCTACGCCATCGCCTACCGCTTCTACGCCCGCTACCTGGCCGGAAAGGTGCTGGGGCTGAACGCCCACAGGCCCACGCCGGCCGTCCGGCACAACGACGGGCTGGATTACGTCCCGACGCCCAGAAACGTTCTGTTCGGCCACCATTTCGCGGCCATTGCGGGCGCGGGGCCTCTGGTCGGGCCGGTGCTGGCGGCGCAGATGGGCTATCTGCCGGGCGTGCTGTGGATTCTGGTCGGCGCCGTGCTGGCGGGGGCGGTGCAGGACATGATCGTCCTGTTCATGTCGACCCGCCGTGACGGCCGGTCGCTGGGCGACATGGTCCGCACCGAAATGGGCCCGATCCCCGGCGTCATCGCCCAGGTCGGGGTGCTGATGATCATGGTCATCATCCTGGCCGTGCTGGCGCTGGTGGTGGTCAAGGCCCTGGCCGAAAGCCCATGGGGAACCTTCACCGTCGCCGCCACCATTCCCATCGCCATCTTCATGGGTCTGTACACCCGCTATCTGCGGCCCGGTCGCGTGGGCGAGGTGTCGGTCATCGGCGTGGTGCTGCTGGTCCTGGCCATCATCGGCGGCGGCCATATTGCGGCCGATCCGTTCTGGGGTCCGGCCTTCACCCTTTCGGGCACGACGCTGGCGCTGGCCATGATGGCCTACGGCTTCATCGCCTCGGTCATTCCGGTGTGGCTGCTGCTGGCCCCGCGCGATTATCTGTCCACCTTCCTGAAGATCGGCGCCATCGTCGCCCTGGCCATCGGCATATTGATCGTGCGGCCGCACGTGCAGATGCCCGCCATCACCCCCTTCATCGACGGCAGCGGCCCGGTCTTCTCGGGCGCCCTGTTCCCCTTCCTGTTCATCACCATCGCCTGCGGAGCCGTGTCAGGCTTCCACGCCCTGATCTCGTCCGGCACCACGCCCAAGCTGTTGGAGAACGAGAACCAGATCCCGCTGATCGGCTATGGCGCCATGCTGTGCGAAAGCTTCGTGGCCATCATGGCCCTGATCGCCGCCACCGTGCTGGACCCGGCCGTCTATTTCGCCATGAACAGCCCGGTCGCCGTGATCGGCGACAACGCCGCATCCGCCGCCGCCGCCGTGGCCCAGTGGGGCTTCCACATTACTCCGGCCGAGCTGGAGCAGTTGGCCAAGGACGTCGGCGAACACTCCATCCTGTCGCGCGCGGGCGGCGCCCCGACCCTGGCCGTCGGCATGGCCCACATTCTGTCGGGCGTCATCGGCGGCAAGGCCATGATGGCCTTCTGGTATCACTTCGCCATCCTGTTCGAGGCCCTGTTCATCCTGACCACCGTCGATGCGGGCACCCGCGTCTGCCGTTTCATGATCCAGGACCTGCTGGGCATGGCCGTGCCGAAGATGCGCCAGACGCAATCCTGGACCGGCAACGTCGTGGCCACGGCCCTGACGGTCGGGCTGTGGGGCTATTTCCTCTATACCGGCGTGGTCGATCCGCTGGGCGGGATCAACAGCCTGTGGCCCCTGTTCGGCATCGCCAACCAGATGCTGGCGGCGGTCGCCCTGATCCTGGGCACGGTCGTCCTGTTCAAGATGAAGCGGCAGAGGTTCGCCTGGGCCACGGCGGTTCCGGCGGTCTGGCTGCTGATCTGCACGGTCACGGCGGGGCTGCAGAAACTGTTCCACCCCGACGTGAAGATCGGCTTCCTCGCCCATGCCCGCAAATATCAGGACGCCATGGCCGCCGGAGACATCCTGGCTCCGGCCAAGACCATCGGCGACATGCACCGCGTCATCGTCAACGACTACGTCAACTCGGCGCTGACGGCGGGCTTCCTGTTCGTGGTGCTGACGGTCGTGGTCTATGGCGTCGGCGCCTGCCTCAAGGCGCTGAAGTCCGATCGCCCGACCGTGGTCGAGACCCCGGCCGAGCATGAGCTGACCCTGGCCGACGAAGCCATGGACATCGCCCGTGCCTAGGCCCTCTTCATCCTGGGCGACAACCGGGGGCGCGGACCTGCTCTGCGCCTGTCGCGACACTCTGGTGCGGTGGGGCAAGGACGCCCGCCGCACCGCCGGGCTGATGATCGGCCAGCCCGACTATGACGCCTATGTCGCCCATGCGAAGGCGACCCACCCGGATCAGGAACCGCTGGACCGCACCGCCTTCTTCCGCCTGCATGAGGCGCGGCGGTTTGGCGAAGGGGGCGGCTTCCGCTGCTGCTGAAGGGCTGGGCCGCGCTCGGACGGTTACAGGCGATCATACCTTGTTACGGGCCTTGTTACGGCGACGGGGTTGCAACCGCGCGCGCTCCGTCCCACTAAGGCGCCAATCATAAATAACCCTTGGTTCAGGAGACCTCCCCCCATGACCGTTCGCGTCGCCATCAACGGCTTCGGCCGCATCGGCCGCCTCGTCCTTCGCTCCATCGTCGAGCACGGCCGCAAGGACATTGAGGTCGTGGCGATCAACGACCTGGGTCCGGTCGAGACCAACGCCCACCTGTTCCGCTATGACTCGGTGCACGGCCGCTTCCCCGGCACGGTCACGACGGGCGAAGACTGGATCGACGTCGGCACCGGCAAGATCAAGGTCACGGCCGAGCGCGACCCGGCCAACCTGCCGCACGCCGAGCTGAAGGTGGACATCGCCCTGGAATGCACGGGCATCTTCACCTCCAAGGACAAGGCCTCGGCTCACCTGAAGGCGGGCGCCAAGCGCGTGCTGGTCTCGGCCCCGGCCGACGGCGCCGACAAGACCATCGTCTTCAAGGTCAACCATGAGACCCTGACGGCCGACGACATCGTCGTGTCCAACGGCTCGTGCACGACCAACGCCCTGGCCCCGGTGGCCAAGGTGCTGCACGACCTGTTCGGCATCGAGCGCGGCTACATGACCACCATCCACGCCTACACCGGCGACCAGCCGACGCTGGATACGATGCACAAGGATCTGTACCGCGGCCGCGCCGCCGCCCTCAGCATGATCCCGACCTCGACCGGCGCCGCCAAGGCTCTGGGCCTGGTCCTGCCCGAACTGAAGGGCAAGCTGGACGGCTCGTCGATCCGCGTCCCGACCCCGAACGTCTCGGTCGTGGACCTGAAGGTCGTCGCCGGTCGCGAAGTCACCGTCGAGGAAATCAACGCCGCCCTGCTGGCCGCCGCGAACGGCCCGATGAGCGGCGTCCTGGCCACGACCACCGATCCGCTGGTGTCGATCGACCTGAACCACGTGGCCGCCTCGTCGACCGCCGCCCTGCCCCAGACGCAGGTCGTCGACGGCAAACTGGCCCGCGTCCTGACCTGGTACGACAACGAGTGGGGCTTCGCGACCCGCATGTCGGACACCGCCCTCGAGATGGCGAAGTTCCTCTGATCCGGTCTCGCGCCTGACAGACTGCTGACCTATGAGGGGCTCTCGCCGAACGGCTGAGAGCCCCTTGTTTCAAGACGACGGGCCCGCCGCCCCAGATTAAAGACGGATCACCGATGACCTTCCGCACCCTCGACGACGTTTCCGACCTTTCGGGCAAGGCCGCCCTGGTCCGCGTGGATTTCAACGTGCCGATGGAGGACGGAAACGTCACCGACGATACCCGCCTGACGGCCGCCCTGCCGACCATCCACCGCCTGCGCGAAGCGGGCGCCAAGGTGGTGCTGCTGGCCCACTTCGACCGTCCCAAGGGCGAGCGCGTGCCGTCGATGAGCCTGAAGCCCGTCGTTCAACCGCTGGAGCTGCTGCTGCACGGCCCCGTGCGCTTCGCCGACGACTGCGTGGGCGATGAGGCCCAGGCCGCCGTGGCCGATCTGGACGCGGGCGGCGTGCTGCTGCTGGAGAACGTCCGCTTCCACAAGGGCGAGGAAAAGAACGACCCGGCCTTCGCCCAGCAGCTGGCTGAGCTGGGCGACCTCTACGTCAACGACGCCTTCTCGGCCGCACACCGCGCCCACGCCTCGACGGAAGGGCTGGCCCGCCTGCTGCCCGCCTATGCGGGTTGCGCCATGGCGCGCGAGCTTGAGGCGCTGGATGCGGCGCTCGGCAAGCCGCAGAAGCCGGTCATCGGCATCGTCGGCGGCGCCAAGGTCTCGACCAAACTCGACCTGCTGAAGAACCTGGTCGCCAAGCTGGACTATCTGGCCATCGGCGGCGGCATGGCCAACACCTTCCTGTTCGCCCAGGGCGTCGATGTCGGCGGTTCGCTGTGCGAGAAGGATCTGGCCGACACCGCCCGCGAGATCATCGAGGAAGCCCGCCGTCAGGGCTGCGAACTGCTGCTACCGGTCGATGTGGTGGTGGCCAAGGGCGTCAAGCCGGGCATCGAATCGGGCGTGCGCGCCCTGGACCGCATCGCCGCCGACGACCTGATCCTGGACGCCGGGCCGGAAACCGTCGCCCGCCTGAACCGCGCCATGGACCTGTCGAAGACCCTGATCTGGAACGGCCCGCTGGGCGTGTTCGAGGTCCCGCCCTTCGACAAGGCCACGGTCGAAGCCGCCAAGCACGCCGCTGAACTGGCCAAGGCCGGCAAGCTGGTCGCCGTGGCCGGCGGCGGCGACACCGTCGCGGCCCTGAACCACGCGGGCACGGCCGACGACATGACCTTCGTCTCCACCGCGGGCGGCGCCTTCCTTGAATGGATGGAGGGCAAGGTTCTGCCGGGCGTCGAGGCCCTGCGCGCCGCTTAAGCGACAACCATCAAGGCGAGGGCTGTTCGCGGCCCTCGCCCCTGATGTCGAAAGCTTTAGTCTTCGCCGTCCATATCGACGGCGCGCGCGACCAGATCGCGCCACGTCGGATCGGTGTCGTCCACCAGATCGACGTCGTCCAGCAGGGCCACCGCCCCGCCGCCGTCCGGCAGGATCAAGCCCAGCACTTCCATCAGATCGCCGTCGGGCCCGACGTGGGCCTCGGCTTGAACGATGACCGCCGCCTGCTCGCCGTCATCTTCCCACCAGATGACCGGCTGAGGCAGTTCCATGTCGATGACGCGCGCCTCTTCCGTATCGCCCAGGGCGAAGACGGCCTTGCCCGCCTGAACGTCATCCAGCGTCGCCACAGTGCCGGCGAAGGGCGTCAGCCGCGACCAGTCGTCGACGTCGAAACCGCCGCCGTCCTCGTCCAGCGCATCATCATTCTGGCCCATAGCCGCTCCCTGGTCTGACGCTGTTCACGCGTCGGAACCCCATAGGGCTTCAGCGCACAAAGTCCACTACGCCGCGGCGCTGTAACCCGGCGTGACTTCCCCCGCCCGAACGGCTAAGAGGTCGGGCAAAATCATAACCGGTTCAGGAGACTATCCATGGCGCGCATCACGCTGCGACAACTGCTCGACCACGCGGCGGAGCACGACTACGGCCTGCCCGCCTACAACATCAACAACATGGAGCAGGGCCTGGCCATCATGGAGGCCGCCGACGCCGTCAACGCGCCGGTCATCATCCAAGCCTCGCGCGGGGCCCGCTCCTACGCCAACGACATCGTCCTGGCCCGGCTGATCGACGCCCTGGTCGAACTGTATCCGCACATCCCGGTCTGCATGCACCAGGACCACGGCAACGGCCCCGCCACCTGCGCCACCGCCATCCAGTACGGCTTCACCTCGGTGATGATGGACGGCTCGCTGGAAGAAGACGCCAAGACGCCCGCCTCCTACGACTACAACGTCGACGTCACCCGCCGCGTCACCGAGATGGCCCACAGCTGCGGCGTCTCGGTCGAGGGCGAACTGGGCGTGCTGGGCAGCCTCGAGACCGGCATGGGCGAGGCCGAAGACGGCCACGGCTTTGAAGGCAAGCTGGACCACTCGGCCCTGCTGACCGACCCGGATCAGGCCGTCGACTTCGTCAAGGCCACCAAGGTCGACGCCCTGGCCATCGCCATGGGCACCTCGCACGGCGCCTACAAGTTCACGCGTCAGCCGGACGGCGAAGTCCTGGCCATGAACGTGATCGAGGAAATCCACCGCCGCCTGCCCAACACCCACCTGGTGATGCACGGATCAAGCTCGGTGCCGCAGGACCTGCAGGACATCATCAACCAGTATGGCGGCCAGATGCCCCAGACCTGGGGCGTGCCGGTCGAGGAAATCCAGCGCGGCATCAAGAACGGCGTGCGCAAGGTCAACATCGACACCGACAACCGCATGGCCATGACCGGCGCCATCCGCAAGGTGCTGGCCGAGAAGCCGGGCGAGTTCGACCCGCGCGCCTATCTGAAGCCCGCCAAGGAAGCCATGCGCAAGCTGTGCATCGAGCGCTATCAGGCCTTCGGTTGCGAAGGCCAGGCCTCGAAGATCAAGCCCCTGTCCACCGCCCAGATGGCCAAGCGTTACGCTTCGGGCGAACTGGACCCGCGCATCGGCTGATCGCCGGTCGCGTCCTGATCGGACGGAAACGCCCGCCTCCAGTCGATGGAGGCGGGCGTTTTCATCTTCACCAGACGCCGTAGCGGCCGCCGATCGCGCCGCGCACCGCCCGCGCCTCGATCTCGGCGTAGTGAAGCGCCTCCTCGGCCTGACGCGCATCCCGGCGGGCGTCGCGGATTTCCTCGCGCACCTCGCGGATACGGTCGCGGATGCGACGACGTTCCTCATCGGTCAGCCCTTCCTGACGCAGTTCGCGCTGTTTGGCTTCCAGCTTGTCCTCGCGATTGTCGATACGGCTGATCGCCGAGTTCAATGCGCTCTCCGCCGAGCTCACCGCCTGCTCGACCGCATGGATGCGTCGTCCGTCCTCATAGGCGGGCAGGAAGTCGCGCTCCTCGGCCGGGGCGCAGACTCCCCCATAGCTGTTCCCTTCACGACCCTGCCGGAAGCCGTTCTCCCACGTGCAATAGGTCCGCAACCCGTCCTCTCGCGAGGCCAGATAGGCGCTCATGTTCGGCGCCACCCCGTATTTGGCGCAGGCCTTGGCGTGATCGTCCAGGCGGCTGACCTGGCGTCCGGCCGCGCCGTCGCGCCAGCCCTGACCGCCCCAATCGCCGACAAGGCACTGATCCTCGTTCATGGTGGCGCAGCCCGACAGCAGGACCACGCCCGATACAGCGACAACAGCGGCGATCAGCGACTTCATCTTCGGCCCCTCCAGGGCGTATTTCGTGCGTTCAAGGACCGATGACGCCTCTCTGCGCAAGCCATGCTATTTCGCCCTATGGCCGATGAACCCTTGCTGACGGAAGACGACGAAACGCTTGAAGAGGCGCCCCGCGACGCCGTCGAGGTGATGCAGGCGCGCATCGACGCCTCCGGCGTGCGCCTGGACAAGGCGCTGGCGGAGGCCTTCCCCGCCTTGTCGCGCGCCCGGCTCCAGGCCCTGCTGGCCGACGGCGCCGTGACCCGCGACGGGCAGGTCGTCTCCAGCGGCTCGGCCAAGGCCCGACCCGGCCTCTACGCCGTCGCCCTGCCGCCCGTCGCGCCGGCGACGCCGCAACCCGAATCCCTTCCGCTGACGGTTCTGTTCGAGGACGCCGACCTGATCGTCATCGACAAGACGCCCGGCATGGCCGCCCACCCGGCGCCCGGCTGCGAGACCGGCACCCTGGTCAACGCGCTTCTGGCGCATTGCGGCGACAGCCTGTCCGGCATCGGCGGCGTCGCCCGCCCCGGCATCGTCCACCGCCTCGACAAGGACACCTCGGGCGTCATGGTCGCCGCCAAGTCCGACCGCGCTCACGTCGGCCTGTCCGCCCTGTTCGCCGCCCACGACATCGAACGCACCTATGTGGCTCTCACGCGCGGAGCCCCCACGCCCGAGAAGGGCCGCATCCAGACCCAGATCGGCCGCTCCAGCGGCGACCGCAAGAAGATGGCCGTGCTGCGTTCCGGCGGACGCGAGGCGATCACCGACTATGTGGTCCAGCAGACCTTCGGCCGCCCGGCCAAGGCTTCGAACGCCCCCCTGGCCGCCCGCGTCGCCTGCACTCTACACACCGGCCGCACCCACCAGATCCGCGTCCACATGGCGTCCAGAGGCGCGCCCCTGCTCGGCGATCCCGTCTACGGCTCGGGCAGCCCCTCCGCCCCGGTCCGCGCGGCCGTCGAGGCGGCCGGGCTGAAACGCCAGGCCCTGCACGCCGCCGTCCTCGGCTTCGTCCATCCTGTGACCGGTCAGGCGCTACGCTTCGAAACCGCTCCGCCCGAGGACATGCAACGCCTGGAAGCCCTTCTGGCCGACCTCTGAGGCGGCCCCGGAGCGGGCCGCTTTATTCGCAACAACATCTGTGCTAGATAGATGACCGACGACGACGGACCGTCGCCGCCGAATTGGGACAATCCGCCCCTTCCGCTTCGGGCAACGGATTCCCATCTTGTCAGTTGAGGGGCGAGGTGAAGATGCACGTCATGTGGTCGGAACCGTAGCGCCAGCTCATGCAGCCGGAGGGACCATATGGCCAACAATACGCTGACGGTGATGTCGCCCGAACAGGGACTGTCCCGTTATCTTACGGAAATCCGTAAGTTTCCCATGCTGACCAAGGACGAGGAGTTCATGCTCGCCAAGCGGTGGAGCGAACACCAGGACACCGAGGCCGCCCACCGACTCGTGACCTCTCACCTGCGCCTCGTGGCCAAGATCGCCATGGGTTATCGCGGCTACGGCCTGCCGATCGGCGAGGTGATCTCGGAAGGCAACGTCGGCCTGATGCAGGCCGTCAAGAAATTCGACCCTGACAAGGGCTTCCGCCTGGCGACCTACGCCATGTGGTGGATTCGCGCGTCCATTCAGGAATACATCCTGCGCTCCTGGTCGCTCGTGAAGATGGGCACCACGGCGGCGCAGAAGAAGCTGTTCTTCAACCTGCGCAAGGCCAAGAGCCAGATCTCGGCCTTCGAGGAAGGCGATCTGCACCCCGACCACGTCTCGCACATCGCCACCAAGCTGGGCGTGACCGAGCAGGACGTCATCGACATGAACCGCCGTCTCGGCGGCGACGCCTCGCTGAACGCTCCGTTGCGCGCCGACGGCGAAAGCGAGTGGCAGGACTGGCTGGCCGACGACAACGCCGTCAGCCAGGAGACCGAACTGGCCGAGAGCGAGGAAAAGTCGATCCGCATGGGCCTGCTGCAAGAGGCCATGGAAGAGCTGACCGACCGTGAGAAGCACATCCTGACCGAACGCCGGCTCAAGGACGACCCGGTCACGCTCGAGGAACTGGCCGGTCAGTACGGCGTCAGCCGCGAGCGCGTCCGCCAGATCGAGGTCCGCGCCTTCGAAAAGCTGCAGAAGGCCATGCGCGCTGCGGCTGAGGAACGGAACCTGGTCGACGCCTGACGTCGACCCGTCTCCTAACCCGCCCGCGCCAGGGTCTCGGGCGGCGCCAGCTTCAGCACCGCCTGAACCGGCGCCGTCAGCGAAGCCTTGGTCGGCGCTCCGGCGGCCAGCACCGTGTCCAGCCCGGCCGCGGCGATAGCCAGCGGAGCATCGCCCGTCTTGATGGCCAGCGCCTTCAGGGTCTCGGCCTGCTGCTTGATGGCGCGCACGGCCTGCAACGGGTCGCTGTCGAACTGCGTCAGGGCCGAGAACAGGATCCGCATCGCCTGATCCTTGACCGCCACCGCAGCCTCGGCGCCCGAGCGCGGCTTGTCCGCCCGTCGCTTCTGCGGACCCGCGTAGTCGTCCGAGTTGAAGCGCCGCCGGTCCGGTCCGACATAGCCCACCGCCTCGACCCAGTCGCGCGGCTTGGTCGCCAGGTTCTCGATCCGCCGCTGCAGGTCGCCGCTGGTGAAGGGCTTTCTCAGGAACTCATGCACGCCGGAGTCCCGCGCGCCCTTGATGGCGCTGGCGGTCGCCTCGGCTGTGACCATGATGATCGGCGCGCGCCGGCACGACAGGCTGGAGCGACGGATACGCCGCACCAGAGCCTCGCCGTCCAGCTTCGGCCCCGCCCTCTCGGTGCAGATCAGCCCCGGCTCCATCTCCCGCGCCAGGTCCAGCACGCGCGACTCGTCGCCTTCGACCACCACCTCGCGCGACCCAAACCCCTTGAGCAGGTCCATCAGCAGGCGCGCGGCGGCGGGATTGGGATCGACGATCAGCACGCGCCGCACCACCGGCGCGATCCTCTGCATCGTCTTGGCGTCTAGGGCGAACACGGGGCGAGCTCCATTCCAGAGCCCGACCCTATGCTCGACGGGTTAAGGCGTCGTTGCCTTATGCCAGAATGTAAACTCAGCCCTGGAAGGGATCGCGCATCAGAATGGTGTCGTCACGCTCGGGACTGGTCGACAGCAGGGCCACCGGCGCGCCGATCAGCTCCTCGATCCGCCGCACATACTTCAGCGCATGGGCGTTCAGATCCTTGAAGCTGCGGACGCCGCCCGTGCTCTCGGTCCAGCCTTCCAGTTCCTCGAACACCGGCTCGGCCGAGGCCTGATCCTTCAGGCTGGACGGCAGATAGTCCAGCACCTCGCCGTTGATGCGATAGCCGACGCAGATCTTCAGCGTCTTTAGCCCGTCCAGCACGTCCAGCTTGGTCAGGGCGATGCCGTCGATGCCGTTGATCGCCACCGACTGGCGCACCAGCACGGCGTCGAACCAGCCGCAGCGGCGCGACCGGCCCGTGTTCACGCCGATCTCACGCCCCACCACCGCCAGGTGCTGGCCGACCTCGTCGTTCAGTTCGCAGGCGAAGGGCCCTTCGCCCACACGGGTCGTATAGGCCTTCACGATGCCCAGCACGTAACCGACGCCGCGCGGACCGATGCCCGAGCCCGCCGCCGCCTGTCCGGCGACCGTGTTGGACGACGTCACATAGGGATAGGTGCCGTGGTCCACGTCCAGGAAGGCGCCCTGCGCGCCCTCGAACAGCACGCGCTTGCCCGCCTTCTGGGCCTGATCCAGCACGCGCCACGCCGGCTTGACGTAGGGCAGGATCTTCGGCGCGATCTCCAGCAGTTGCGCCAGCAGGGCCGCCGGGTCGATCGGCTCCAGCCCCAGACCGGCGCGAAGCGGATCGTGGTGCGAGCGCAGGCGGTCGATCTTGACCTTCAGATCCTCTTCATTGGCCAGGTCGCAGACGCGGATGGCGCGGCGGCCGACCTTGTCCTCATAGGCCGGGCCGATGCCGCGTCCGGTCGTGCCGATCTTGGCCCCCGGCGCGCTGGCGGCGGCCTCGCGCGCCACGTCCAGCGCCGGATGGATCGGCAGGATCAGGCAGGCGTTGTCGGCGATGGTCAGGATGTCGGGGGTGATGGCCACGCCCTGGGCCTGGATCTTCTCGATCTCGCCGACCAGGTGCCAGGGATCGACGACCACGCCGTTGCCTATGATCGAGGGCTTGCCCTGCACCACGCCCGAGGGCAGCAGCGCCAGCTTGTAGACCTTGCCGTCGACGACCAGGGTGTGGCCCGCGTTATGGCCGCCCTGGAACCGCACCACCATGTCGGCGCGATTGGACAGCCAGTCCACGATCTTGCCCTTGCCCTCGTCGCCCCATTGGGCGCCGACCACCGCGACGTTCGCCAAGACCGTTTCTCCGCAATCCAGAATGCGGTGGGAGCCTATAACCCCTGAATCGTCCGGAGTCGCCCCACTCGCACGGAATGAGGTGCAGAATTATCCCGCCAACTCGCCGACCGCCGTCTGGAACGCCCATTCCAGCCACGGCGTCGCGGCCACGACGTCCGCCGTCTCGATCGTGCAGCCGCACCACAGGCGCAGGCCCGGCGGGGCGTAACGATGCGGCTCCATGTCATACACCGCCCCCTCGCCTTCCAGCAGCGCCTTGAACCGCTTCACGAAGGCCTTCTGGCCCGCCTCTTCCATCGCTGCGATGCGCGGATCGACGAACTTCAGGCAGACCGAGGTGGTCGAACGGATTTCCTCCCGCTCCGGCAGGAAGTCGATCCAGTCGGTCCGCTGCACCCATTCGGCCAGGGCCGCATAGTTGGCGTTGGTGCGCGCGATCAGCGCGGGCAGGCCGCCCACGGCCTTCGCCCAGTCCAGGGCGTCGATCCAGTCCTCGATGGTCAGGATCGAAAAGGTGTTCATCGCCACCCCGTCCGCCAGGGTCCGATCGAAGCCCTTCTTGTCGACGATCCGCAGCACCTTGGGCACGGCCCGATCCGGGCGATAGGCGTCCAGCCGCGCCACGGCGCGCGGCGACAGCACCATCAGGCCGATGCCCGCCTCGCCGCCCAGCGCCTTCTGGAAGCTGAAGGTGGTCACGTCCAGCTTGTCCCACGGCAGGTCCATCGCGAACGCCGCCGAGGTCGCATCGCAGATCGTCAGCCCCTCGCGGTCATCGGCGATCCAGTCGCCGTTCGGCACGCGCACGCCCGAGGTCGTGCCGTTCCAAGGGAACACCACATCCTTCTTCGGGTCGACCCTCGCCAGGTCCGGCAGATCGCCCCACGGCGCCGTCAGGGCCTCGGGCTCCAGTCCCAGATGATCCTTGACGTCGGCCAGCCAGGTCAGGCCGAAATTCTCATAGGCGACCACCTGCACCGGCCGCTCGCCCAACATGCACCACAACGCCGCTTCGACCGCCCCCGTGTCCGATCCCGGCGTATAGAGCATGACATAGTCGTCCGGCGGGCTCAGCACCTCGCGCGTCAGCCGCAGTCCATGCGCGAACCGCTCGACCACCTCCGGCGCGCGGATGCCCCGCCCCATCAGGTTCGTCGGCAGGTTCGCCAGCTCCCAGCCCGGACGCTTGGCCGTCGGCCCGGCAGAGAACCAGGGGCGAGCGGGCTTGACGGCAGGCTTGGGCGTCATGTCAGTCTCTGAAGTCTCGCAGGAGAGGAGGAAGGCCAAGCCTTTAGGCCATCAACGGCCGGGCTTGTAGGGCCGGCGTTCACGCCATTCGGTCGCAAACCGGACCAGTTCGTCGTCCGGCGTCTCGGGCAGCGTCACCACCAGCTTCGCCATCAGGTCGCCGCGCCTGCCGTTCGCATAGGCGCCGCGCCCCTTCAGCCGCAGCACCTTGCCCGAGTTCGAGCCCTTGGGAATGGTCATCATCACCGCGCCCTCGGGCGTCGGCACCTGGATCTTGCCGCCCAGCACCGCGTCCGGAACCGACACCGGCAGATCCATCGTCAGATCGGCCCCGTCGCGCTTGAACACCGGATGCGGCTGGATGCGCAGTTCGATCAGGGCGTCGCCTGACTGACCGCCCCGCCCCGGCGCGCCCTGCCCCTTCAACCGGATGGTCTGGCCTTCAGACGCCCCCTTGGGGATGGTCACGTCCAGCATCCGTCCATCCGAGAACTGGATACGGCGCGTGGTCCCGGCGATGGCGTCCTCAAGGCTGATATCCAGCGTGGCGCGCACATCCTGCCCTCGCCCACCGCCGAACCCGCGCCCGGCGTTGCGGGCCCCGCCGCCGCCGAAGGCGCCAAAAATCTCTTCCAGATCGATATCTTCGAACCCGGCCCGTCCGCCAGGACCGCCTTCGCCGCGCCCGCCGAAACCAAAGCCGCCGAACCCGCCGCCGCCCGGACGTCCGCCCTGCCCTGCGCCGCCGAAGCCGCGGAACTGCTCGCGTCCGTCAGCGTCGATCTCGCCGCGATCATATTTCGCGCGTTTCTCGGCGTCGCCCAGCAGGTCGAAGGCGGCGGTAATGTGCTTGAACCGCTCCTCGGCCGCCTTGTCGCCGGGGTTCTTGTCGGGGTGCAGTTCCTTGGCCAGTTTGCGGAACGCCTTCTTGATCTCCTCCGCGCTCGCGCCCTTGGAAACGCCCAGTTCCTGATAGGGATCGCCAGCCAATTTTCGCTCCACTCCGGATCAACACAGACCAGAGCGTCAGTTAAGCCATGCGCCCGCTCGCCGAAAGGGGCGGACATGGTTTAGATCGGCGGCATCAACGGCGCCACCGCCTCCGCCCCCCAGCCGAAAGCCTCGCCCCACTGGGCCACGGCGACGCGGGCGTTGCTTACCCCATCCGGAAAATCCACCCCCGCCTCTGCCCCGCCATAGACGGCCGCCAGCCCCTCGACCTCCCAGACCCGACGCACGACGGCGCCGTCCAGCACCCGCACCCGGAACCGTCTCGGATCGACCTCGATCGGATCGCCCGCCCGTCCCAGCGCCCGACCACGCCGGGCCGCAGCGGCGCCGCCAGCGTTCCCACCGTCGCGGGCGTCTCCACCACCGCCCTCTGCGTCAGGCTGTCGACCGAGCCCCCGCCATGCAGCGCCATCGGCGTCCAGGGCTCGGCCGCCGCCGCGACCACCGGCCGCCCGTCCGCCTCCTCTCCCGGCAACGGCGGCAGGTCCAGCAGCATCAGGAACGGCACCCCCACAGTCGCCGCCCCGCCGCCCTCTCCGCGCCAGTCTTCCGGCGCATCCAGGACCGCCACCTCGACCACCGGCGTCAGCACCGCGCTGGGCGTCTCGTCCCAGTCCAGCCGCTCCACGCGCCAGTCGCCCGCGCGGCCCTCCACCGCCGTCACATCGCCCGGCTCCAGCCTCAGCGCCTCCCGCCCTTGTCCGGCAGGGCCAGCGCCGCCTGATCCAGCGTCATCTCCCGCACCGTCTCGCCCAGCACGGCTGCCTTGCCGCCGCGCTCGGCCGTCGTCGCCCCCAACGCCTGAACCAGCGGCGCCAACGCGTCCTTCGTCGCCATCGGCCGGTCGATGACATAGCCAGTCACCCCGCCGTCTACCGCCTCGACCGTAAAGTCCGCTTCGGACAGCCCTCCTCGCTTCAGGATCGCCTCAATCAGACCGCGCCCATCGCCGCCCATCCTTCCGTTCAGCCAGTGCCCCGTGCGCCAGGCGCCCGCGTCCGCCCACACCTGATCCAGCGCCGGAAACGCCGGATAGGGCCGGGCGTCTCAGCACCAAACGTCCGCCCCTTCCAGCATCCGCCCGCCATAGATGCCCGAGATCGGGTTGTTCGCCGGCTGCGCATAATGCCCCAGCACCGCCTCGATCAGCTGCCGCTGCATCCGGTCGTCGCGGGTGCCCGTAGAGTACGGCGGCAGAGCGTTCTCGCTACTCTTGGGATCCTGGACAGGTTCGGCGCATTGCCCCCGCGATCCACCGCCGCACAGCCGAACTCGGTCAACCGGATCGGCTTCATCCCCGGAACCACGCCCCCATCCAGCTCTCGACCACCGCCCCCCCATAGGCGTGGACCATGCGCCGCTCCGGCCCCTCGACGGCGCTCAGGATCGCGCAATGCTTGGCCGGACACCCCGCCGCCATGCGGAACAGCAGCACATCGCCCAGCCCCGCCCGCTCCGGCGCGATCTCCACCAAACGCCGCCGCGCGGCGGCCCACAGCGTCTCCTCGCCCCCGACCTCGGCCCAGTCGGGGCGATAGGGCGGCGGCGCCTCCGGCTCCTCGCCGACCACCTCGCGCCACACTCCACGCACCAGGCCCAGGCAATCCGCCCCCTCGCCCTTCACGCTGGCATGATGCCGATAGGGCGTCCCCAGCCACCCCCGCGCCGCCGCCACAATCAACGCACGCCGCGCCTCTCCCTCCCCTTCATGGGGAGGGAGAATCCTGTGCCCCATCCCATCGCCTGCGGCTCCGGCCGTCATTGCGCCCCGCCACAGGCCGTGTCGTCAGGAAGTCCTCGCCCGGAATGTCTGGAAAGCCCTGGAAGTTGACCCCGTTCCCGAAGACCCCCACGCAGGTCGCCCACCGCTTGTCGCAACTGCGCCCCGCGACCGCCGCCGCGCCCAATCGGCAACGCCCGTCGCCCAGCACCGCGTCGCAGCCCCGGCCGTAGGTCCGTCCGACCACTCGCTCCAGCGCCGCCATCGGCCCGTCCAGATCGGCGACGAAGCGCCCGCTCTCGCGCCGGATCCGCGCCAGCCGCCCCTTCCACAGCCGCACCCTCAGGTCCGGCCGCATCCAGTCCACGCGCCACAGCTCGACCTCGGCGGCGTCATATCGCCCCGCCGCTATGTCCTCTTCGGTGATCGCCGCATCATCCAACCCGCCCGACGCCGACAGCGCACCCGCCGACAGCCCGACCTCGCCGTCGCCCGCCCCGCCGGTCCAGCCGCTGGCCGCCCGGCACGCCACGCCCTCAACCTCCAGATCGCGGTCATGGTCGGTGAAGCCCATCGCCCGCCCGTCAGCCCGCCTCAGCAGCCAGACATGACACAGCGTCGCCGCCCCGCTCTCGATGCGGGCGGCCAGTTCGTCCGGAACATTCCGCATGGCTCAGACCCGCACCTCGATCAGAGGCATGGCGACCATCCGCCCGGCGCCGAAGCTCTCCAGCGTCACCTCCATCCGGTCCGCGTCGAAGCGGACCGGCACGTCGAAGGCGAAGCCCGCCGTCACCGCCGCGCCATCCGGCGGCGCCGTCGCCAGCGTCACCCGCCCCGTCGTCGCCTCCAGCGAGAAGGCCGCCGTCTCCACGCCCGCCACCGCGACCCGCACCGATCCCTCGACCGGCTTGGCGATCAGGCGTCGGTGATCGCCGTAAGCCTTGCTCAACTGAAAGACGCGCGCCTGCCCGTCTCCCGTCCCGATCCCCTGATCCAGCGGCGCCACGGCCGCCCCCGGCGCCCCGCTCCTGAAGTCCGCAAAGTCGCGAAACCGGAACCCGTGCAGTCGCCCGCGCCGCGCCTCGAAAAACGCGGTCAGCGCCGCCATGTCGTCCAGCGACCGCAACCCTGCCCCGATCAGATAGCGCCTGCGCCCGTCCGCCCAGGGCGTCGAGCGCCGCTCGAACCCTGACGCCAGCGTCGTGATTTCCGTCCTCCGCTCGACCCCGCCGGTCGAGCCGAACGCCAGCCGCGCAGGCAGGCGCACCTCATGAAAGGCCATACGTCCTCGCTACTTGATGTGGATTGCGTCCCGTCGCGGGACAGATTGCGAACGTTTCGCGAAAAACTTCACCCGACGGCAGTCTTCGGGTTGTCCGAACGGCCAGGCTCAGCCATGCTTTCGTCACAACACGGCCAAGCCGGAAACAAGACAGGAGATCCGCGTGCGCGGCGAAATTCTCAGCTATGACGACGTCTCGGGCACGGGCCTGATCAGCGGCGACGACAGCATCCGCTACGGCTTCACGCGCGCTGACATCCAGGCTGGCGGAACCGTCGCCGTCGGCGCCCGCGTCGACTTCGTGCCGGAAGGCATGGAGGCGACCCAGATCATGATCCTGGCCTCCACCGCCCCCGCTGCGGCCTTCGGCCAGGCCGCCGCCTCGTCGACGGGCGGCGCCCCGCTCGGCGCCTATGACTTCGCCACGGCCATGCTGTCCTTCAACGGCCGCCTGCGCCGCCAGCATTTCTGGATCAGCTGGCTGATCCTGCTCGGCGCCGGCGTGGTGCTGGGCTGGATTCCCATCCTCGGCGGCCTGATCTCGCTCGCGCTGATCTGGCCGAACCTGGCCATCACGGTGAAGCGCCTGCACGACATGGGCAAGTCCGGCTGGTTCGCCGTCATCCCCTGGGTCGCCAACATCATCGGCTTCTTCATGATCATCGGCGCCGTCGGCACCGCCATCATCACCAATCCGCAAGCCTTCGAGAGCGAAGACCCCTCCGTGGCCCTGTCCATGCTGGGCTCGATGATGGGCGGCCTCAGCATCATGCTGCTGGTCGGCCTCGGCTTCCTCCTCTGGATCGGCATCGTCGACAGCCAGAAGGGCGACAACAAGTTCGGCCCCAACCCCAAGGGCGAGTAATCGACCCACCGGTCTGTAAAGGGACGCCTCCGGGCGTCCCTTTCTTTTTGCGCTATCGCGCGACGCCTCGCTACGTCCACCGCGCCCGCCCCGCGCCGGTCAAGGCGATCAGCGGCCCCGTGCGACTATCCTTGATTTCAGGCGCAGCAACGCGCCGCCGACCGAACGGTCGTCGCCAATCCATATGATTCTCCATGTCCAAACCCTTCTCCCCTTGAGGGAGAAGTATCCGATCACAACGCCCGCAACCTCGGCTGCGTCTTCCCGGCCAGCAACAGATGCGTCAGCGCCCAGACCAGCGCATCCGCCCGATCCGGGCTCTTCGCCCCCGGCGTCTCGCTCCCCAGCGCCATCATCTCTTCCTCCAGCGCCGGAAACGCCCCGCAGTGGACGACCCGCCCCTGCTCGTAGAGCGCCGCCACCGGCTCCGCCCGCGCCTTCTTGCTCCTGCTGGCGTGAACCAGTTTCACCTGCGCCGGACAGTCCGCCTGCCCCAGCAGGGCCCGCACCATCTCCCCGCCCTGATTGGCCTCGGCCAGCACCAGGTCGGCGTCGAACTCTCGCGCCGTCTCGGCCACGCGCCGCGCCCATCCGGCGGGCGACAGCCCCCGCGCCGAACGATCCGCCAGCACATAGCCCGTCCGATCCTTGCGCCCCGCCGCCACGATCCCGCAGGCGTCGCCGTGGGCGCTGGCGGGCGGATCGACCGCCACCTCCACCCGCTCGAATTTCGTTGGTCGGCTTCCCCGCGCCAGATCCTCGGCCCGGAACAGGGCGCCGTCGGCCTCGACCACCAGCCCCTCCATCTCTTGCGCCTCCAGCCGCGTCCCGGCGTAGAGCGCCTGCAGATGACCCAGAAACCCTGGCGCCAGATGAGCTGCATTACCCTTGGTCGCCAGCCGCGCCTTCACCACCCCCGGCTCGGCCAGCAACCGCCTCAGCGCCGGAATCGGTCGCGGCGTCGTCGTGATCGCCAGCTTGGGGTCCGCCCCCAACCGCAGCCCGAACCTCAGATTCGACAGCGTCGCCTCGATATTCCTCCAGGCGCAGAACTCATCCGCCCACGCCGCATGAAACTGCGGCCCGCGCAGGCTGTCCGGGTCTTCCGTCGAAAACGCATAGGCCGCCGCGCCCGAGGGCCAGACCAGCCTGCGCCGCCCCGCCTCCCAGCGCGGCCGGTTGTCGCCCGGAGCCTGCGCCTTCAGCCCCGACGGCCCCTCGACCATCACCTCGCGCACGTCGTGCAGCGCCGGTCCGACCAGGGCGAAGGTGCGATCCTTCGCCTTGGCCAGTTCGTTCATCCAGAAGCCGCCCGCGAAGGTCTTGCCCGACCCTCGCCCGCCCAGCAGCACCCAGGTCCGCCAATCCGTATCAGGCGGCGGCCAGACCTGGTCGTCGTTCAGCCTCGGCGTCGCCTTCAGCAGCCGCAGCAGTTCCTCGCGCGTCGCCTGTTCCAGCCGCCGTCGCGCCAAATCCCTTGCGCTCGGCGACCCCGAGAAGATGATCGAGACGAGACTCGAGCTCTGCCCGCACCGCCCGTTCTTCATCGTTGCTGAGTTCACGATCGTCTTCGCTCATTCCGTCCTCTTCGGGATCGCGGATCCTGCGAGGAGACGCCGCCGCCAGCGCGGCCACCACCTTGGCCGTGCGGGCCAGCACGCCGATGGCGCGCCCCCGCTTCTCGGCCTCGGCCACGTCGGCCGGAGGCTCTGCGGCGGCCACCACGGCGATCGCTTCATCGGTCAGCTGCATCAGCCGCCCCAGCGCTCCGTCCAGCCACTGCGCGACCGCCGCCGCCCGCTCCGCCTCGTCCCCTTTTCCCGCCATGACCGAACCATAGCGGACCAGCGTCCTCAGGCTGGCGAACAGCCTCCAGAACCTCCCAAAGCCGGGAAATCACAGGGATCCGCGCCCTCGGCTGCGATAGCCGCGACGCCATGGCCGACGCCTAGACCGCCATCGCCGCCGGATCGCCGCCCGACAGCCACCGGGTCAGGGCCGCGGCCAGCTCCGCGATCTGGATGGGTTTGGCCAGATGGCCGTCCATGCCCGCCTCCAGGCAGCGGGTAACCTGCTCGGCCTGGACATTGGCGGTCAGGGCCAGAATCGGCGTCCGGCGTCCGCTCCCCGCCTGCATCCGGCGAATTTCGCGGGTCGCCTTCAGCCCGTCCATGACCGGCATATGCACGTCCATCAGCACCAGGTCATAGGCGCCCGACTGGACCGCATGGACCGCCTCCGCGCCGTCGGCGACCGTGTCGATCTCCAGCCCCAGATTCCGCAGGATGGCGCTGACCAGTTCGCGGTTGGCCGCCGCGTCGTCGGCCATCAGCACCCGGCCCCGGATCGTTTGCTCGGCCGCTCGTCCCTGGCGTGTCTCGATCACCTGATCACCGGCGGCGGCCACGGCCAACGGCGCCTCGAACCAGAAGGTCGAGCCCTGGCCCGGCGTGCTGTCGACGCCGATCTCTCCGCCCATCAGCTCGACCAGACGGCGCGAGATGGCCAGCCCCAGCCCCGTCCCGCCGTAGACCCGCGTCGTCGAGGCATCGGCCTGGGTGAAGCGGTGGAACAGCTCCTCGATCTTCTCGGCCGGAATGCCGATGCCGGTGTCGCGGACCGCCGCCCGCATCCGCCATTGGCCGTTCTCGTCCAACCGGCCGCCCAGCTCCAGCGTCACCTCGCCGCGCGCCGTGAACTTCACCGCATTGGACAGGAAGTTGAGGATCACCTGCCTCAGCCGCCCCTTGTCGCCGGTCAGCCGCTCGGGCGTGTCGGCGGCGACCACGACGCGCAGGATCAACCCCTTGAGCGAGCACTGGCTCTCGATGATGGCGGCGGCGCCGTCCACCAGGGCCCGCGTGTCGAACGGCTCGGGGTCCATCTCGATGGCGTCGGCTTCCAGCTTGGAATAGTCGAGGATGTCGTTGATGACGCCCAGCAGGGCCTCCGACGCCGTGGCGATGCGCTCGACATAGATGCGCTCTTCCGGCGGCAGGTGCTCCGAACCGTGCAGCAGACCCGAAAAGCCGATGACGCTGGTCAGCGGCGTCCGCAGCTCATGGCTCATATTGGCCAGGAATTCGCTCTTGGCCCGGGCCGCCTTCTCGGCGCGCTCCTTGGCCTCGATGACCTCGTCCTCCAGCAGCTTGCGCTGGGTCATGTCGCGGATCACCACCACCACGTCGTCCACGTGGCCGTGCTCGTCCTTCAGCGCCTTGAAGGTGCATTCCACCCAGACCGTATGGCCGTCCCGGTGCACCGCGCGATGCTCCAGGCGGGTGGGCGTTCCGGTCTTCACCGCCTCGCCGATGGCCTTGAGGACCAGGTGCTTGTCCTCAGGGTGCACATAGTCGGTCGACTGGCCGCTCATCTCTTCCAGCGTCCAGCCCAGAAGCTGCTTGATCGCGGGCGAGATGTATTTGCTCGACCCGTCCATCTTCACGCGGGTGATGACGTCGCCGACGTTCTCGGCCAGCAGGCGATAACGCCCCTCGTCGCGGCGCGCCCGCTCCAGCACCTTTTCCTGGTCGGTCACGTCCTGGAAGACGCCGAAGATGGCCGAGACCTGGCCGTCCTCTCCGCGCTCGGTCTCGGCGTGGGTCAGAACACGCCGCTCCTCGCCGTCGGCCCGGATCAGGATCAGCTTGGCCATATAGGGACGCCCCTCGGTCAGGGCCGTCTCGATCAGCTCGCCCAGCCGCGCCTTGTCCTCTTCCCCATAGAAGGCCAGCGTCTGGTCCAGATCCGTGACGAACCGGCCGCGTTCGACGCCGTGAATGCGATAGACCTCATCGGACCATTCCATCACCCGCCGCTTCCGTTCCAGCCGCCAGTGGCCGACGCCCGACATCTGCTCGACTAGGCGCAGCGTCTCCAGCCGCTCGTCCCGGATGCGCGCGGCGTCCAGACCGGCGATGATGTCCTCCGCCATGCCCACCAGACTGGCCAGTTGCTCCATCTGCTTCGAGGTCGGCTCCGGCCGCTCCCGGTCGTCCAGGATGCTGAAGGCGCCGACCGGCCGCCCGGCCGGATGGCACAGGGTCGCGACCACGACGAACCTCAGATGCGGCGTCTTGCGGACGAGGGCGTGGTTCTTCAGACGCGGGTCGCCCTGGGGATCGGTCGACACCAGCGTGGCCCCCGGCCCCATCGCCGTCAGGATGGGCGCCAGGCTGTCCTCCTGCGGAATGCGCTGCATGCACACGCCCGCGCTCGAGCGGATGACCGCGTCCCGCTCGGTCAGCAGGGTCACCACCGCCGCCCGGCAATCGAACAGGGTCGCGGCGAAATCCACCAGGCGCTGAAACGGCCCGCCGGGGCCTTCCAACGCCTCTATGCTCTTGGTGAATGACAACTCGCGTTCCCCCCGCTCGGTTGTTCCTTGTCGCGCCTAACCCCGAAATATTCGTTAGCGGACCCGATCAGGCCGGCCGGGGCTGCGTTCCCCGCTCGGCCATCCACTCCGGCGCCTCGAAATCGAGAGCGTCCTCGGCTTCCCTCAGCGCCGTCTCGCACACCGTCTGGCGGCGCACCGACACCCCCGCCGCGTGCACCGTCTCCGGGTCGCCCGACACCAGCGGATGCCACCAGGCCAGCGGCCGTCCCTCGTGCAAGCGGCGATAGGCGCACGACAGGGGCATCCACTTCAGCCGTTCGATATTGTCCGGCGTCAGTTGCACGCAGTCCGGCACCTCGGCCTGGCGCTGGGCGTAATCGGTGCAGGTGCAGCGGTCCGGGTCGAACAGCTTGCAGTGGACGTGCGTCGGAATGATCTGGCCCGTGTCCTCATCCTCGAAACGGATGACGCAGCACAGGCCGCAGCCGTCGCACAGGCTCTCCCACTCGGCCGGAGACATCTCGGCGAGCGTCTTGGTTTCCCAGAACGGCTTGGCAGGCGTGGATTTCATGGCCGCGCCCTATACCCCTCCAGGGCGCATCTGTCGCCCTCTGCCTAGTGCGTCACGCTCTTGGAGAAGACGTTGATCACCACCACCCCGCCGATGATCAGCACCAGGCCGATGATCGCGGGCGCATCCAGCTTCTGCTTGAACAGGAACAGGCCGATCACCGAGATCAGCACCACCCCCAGCCCGCTCCAGATGGCGTAGGCCAACCCCACCGGCATCTGCTTCAGCGCCAGGGTCAACAGATAGAAGGCGACGCCGTAACACACCGCCAGGCCCGCCGTGGGCCAGGGCCTGGTGAACTGTTGCGACTGCTGCAACAGGGTCGTCCCCATCACCTCGAAGCCGATCGCGCCCAGCAGGGCCAGCCAGGTGGTCGGGTTCACGCGGCCGCTCCCCCATAGGCGTCCGTCAACAGGCTGCCCGGCGTCAGCAGCGACAGCAGAGCCTTGCGCTGCTCCGGCGACACCTCATGCGTACCGAACAGGTCGGTCATCCACAGGCCGTCCGCGATCAGCCGCAGCATCAGGGCGTCGTCCTTGCCTGCCAGGTCTTCCGGGTCATCGGCGGCCAGGGTCTTCATCGCCGCACGCCAACGCGGGATCAGGCTCGGCTCTATGGCGCAGGCGGCCAGGGCCGCCCGACCGATGCTGACGTCCCGCTCCGTGGCCGGCTCATTGACGACCGCCCGCAGATAGGCCCGGGCGTTGCGGCCATAGGGATTGGGGTCGCGCGCCGCCTCGGCCAGCACCGCGGCCGCCATCTCGGTGGCGAGATAGTCGATCACCCCTTCCAGCAGGGCCAGCTTGTTCGGAAAGTGATGCAGCAGGGCGCCCTTGCTGAACGGCAGCCGCGCCACCACGGCGTCCAGCGTCACCGCCATCGCCCCCTCTTCGGCGGCGAGTTCGATGGCCGCCTCGATGATCTGGCGGCGGGTGTCTTCGGGCGTGCGGCGGAGGGTCTGCGTGTCCATGACGCTTTACATACCAACTGGACGGTATGCGTCAAGCCGAGACTTGCTCAGGCCTGTCTCGCTCTCCGCCGCGCCAGATAGACCCCGACCACAGTCGCCACCGTCAGGATCATGCCCAGGAAGACAGCCCCCAGCCCCAGGAAGACCGTGGCGAACAACTGCCCCATGAAGCCCTGTCCCACGGCGATCACCGTCTGCGGCCCGACCTGCCCGTCATAGTCGGCCGAGATCCTGTAGGTTCCGGCCCGTTCGACGCTGAACACATTGATCGCCTCGCCCTGACGTCCGCCCATTGAATAGGTGGAGCTTCCCATGGGCGCGCTCACCGCCACCGGCGCGCCGTCCGCCGCCTCGACATGAACGGCCAGACCGGGCACTTGATCGACCGCATAGACCCGGCCGTCAACGACGCTGCGGTACTCCAGAAAGACCGTGTGCCGGCCCGGATCCAGCCGCAGTTCGCGCGCGCCCGGCACGACGATCTGCTCCAGCCCGTCATCCAGCTTCGGCAGTTGCGTGAACAGCACCGCGCCCATGGCCGCGAACCCGCAGATCATGGGCAGCGCCGCCAAGGCGTACCAGCCCCGGCCCGGCCCCTTCCTCGCGGCGCGACTATCTCCCGCCGAGGCGCTCAGATCCATTCCACCCTCCGTCATCATCGCCCGCGACTACAGCCCGCCGTCAGGGAAGCGTCAACGCCGATGGCCGAAGCGGCGGTCAGTCGCTATATGCGCCCCCATGGCCGCCAGACCCCCCCTTGTCGCTCTCAAAGACGTCCGCCTTCAGGACGGTCCCCGCCCGCTGTTCGACGGCGTCGACATGGCGATGGAGCCGCGCAGCCGCGCCGCCCTGGTCGGCCGCAACGGGGCGGGAAAATCCACCCTGATGAAGGTGGTCATGGGCCTGATCGAGCCGGACTCGGGCGACCGCTCGGTCCAGGCCGGCACCCGCTTCGCCTATGTCCCGCAAGAGCCGGTCATTACCGGCGAGACGCTGGCCGACTACGCCGCCTCGGGCGAGGCCGAGCGCTGGACCGCCGAAAGCTGGCTGGAGACCTTCGGCCTCAACCCGAACAAGTCCACCCAAGGCCTGTCGGGCGGCGAGATCCGCCGCGCCGCCCTCGCCAAGGCCTTCGCCGAAGAGCCGGATCTGCTGCTGCTGGACGAGCCGACCAACCACCTCGACATCCTGGCCATCGAACTGCTGGAGAACGAGCTGATCCAGGCCCGGTTCGCCCTGCTGGTGGTCAGCCACGACCGCGCCTTCCTGAACCGCGTCACCGACACCGTCCACTGGCTGGAAGGCCGCAAGGTCCGCACATTGAACAAGGGCTTCGTCGAGTTCGACGACTGGGCCGCCAAGGTCATGGACGAAGAGGCCGAATCCCTGCGCCGTCTGACCAAGCGCATCGAGGCCGAGACCTACACCTTCTACCGCTCCATCACCGCCCAGCGCACCCGCAACGAGGGTCGCGCCCGCGCCCTGCAGCAGATGCGGCTGGACCGGGCCGAACGGGTCAAGGATCTGCCGCGCGAACTGAACCTGGGCGTCGATTCCGGCGCCGTCTCGGGCAAGCTGGTCGCCGACATCAAGGGCGTCAGCAAGGCGTTCGGCGACCGGACCATCTTCAGGAACCTGACCACCCGCATCATCCGCGGCGACCGGCTGGCCATCGTCGGCCCCAACGGCGCGGGCAAGACCACCCTGGTCAAGGTGCTGCTGGGCGAACTGGCCCCGGACGAGGGAACCGTCCGCATGGGCGCCAACCTCGAACCCCTCTACCTCGACCAGTCGCGCGAGGGGCTGAAGTCGGACATGACCCTGTGGGACGCCCTGACGCCGGGCGGCGGCGACTCTATTCTGGTGCGCGGCCGCTCCATGCACGTCGCCGCCTACGCCAAGGACTTCCTGTTCCAGGAAGCCCAGCTGAAACAGCCCATCTCCACCCTGTCGGGCGGCGAGCGCAACCGGCTTCTGCTGGCGCGGGCGCTGGCCCAGCCCGCCAATCTGCTGATCCTCGACGAGCCGACCAACGACCTCGACATGGACACGCTGGAGAAGCTGGAAGAGCTGCTCGAAGCCTACGACGGCACCCTGATCCTGGTGTCGCACGACCGCGATTTCGTCGACCGCCTGGCCACCTCGACCATCGCCCTGAACGGCCGCGGCGACGTGGTCGAGACCCCCGGCGGCTGGCAGGACTTCCTGCGCCAGAACCCCGGCTTCCTCGCCCCGCCCCCGACCCACGCCGACAGCGCGCCGTCAGGGACGCGTCGGGTCGAGAAGGCGGAGCCTTCCGACCGCGCCCCCAAGAAACAGGCCAAGCTCTCCTACAAGGACGCCCGCCGTCTGGAGGAGGTCGAGAAACTGATGGAGACCCTGCCGGTCGAGATCGCCCGACAGGACGCCCTCCTGGCCGATCCCGACCTCTATTCGCGCGACTCCGCCGCCTTCGACCGCGCCATGAAGGCCGCCGAAAAGGCCCGCGCCGAGCTGGAGGCCGCCGAACTGGACTGGCTGGAGCTGGAAGAAAAGAAAGCCGCCCTGGCGGGCTAGAGGCAGCCCTCGCCCTATCCGGACATTCTTCGCGGAATTGCTCCGCGTCCAGCCAACTCTCCTGCGATTAGGCCGGAACCCACGGTTTACATTCGGCCCGGCTTGCCGCCTCATCTCAAGCTGGGCGGCGTCGTTCGCGCGCCCGGCTCTCGAGGGGGAGCCGCGTAGACCAACTGGGGGTTTATCCATGAAGAGACTGCTTGTCGTCGCCGCTTCGGCGCTGGCCCTGGCCGGGCCGGCCATGGCGCAAAGCGGGGGCCAGAGCGGGCCTCAGGGCGCGCCGCGCGCCGACGCCGCCGCGAACCGCACCGAAGCCGCCATTCCGCCGCCCGTCATGTCCGAGACCCGCCACACCGGCGTCTTCGGCGGTCAGCGCATCGCCTACCGCGCCATCGCCGGCGAGACCTATCTGAAGGACAAGGACGGCAAGCCGCTCGCGGCCATGGTCTCCTACAGCTACATCAAGGAAGGCCCGACGGACCCCAACCGTCCCGTCACCTTCCTGTGGAACGGCGGCCCCGGCTCAGGCTCCCTGTGGCTGCACATGGGCGCCTTCGGACCCAAGCGCGTGGTCGTGCCTTCGGACGCCAAGGACGACGGCGCCGCCCCCTATCCGATCATCGACAACGTCGACTCCCTGCTGGACGTCACCGACATCGTCTTCATCGACCCGATCGGCACCGGCTTCAGCCGCGCCCTGGGCGACAAGGACCCGGCCGACTACTGGGGCGTGACCAAGGACGCCAAGTCCATGGCCGAGTTCATCCGCCTGTGGCTGAACGAGCACGGCCGCTGGAACGCGCCGAAGTTCATCGGCGGCGAAAGCTACGGCACCACCCGCTCGGCCGCCGTCATCAATGAGCTGGAAGGCACATACACAGACGTCGCCATCAACGGCATCCTGCTGATCTCGTCGATCCTCGACTTCAGCCTGGCCGCCGACTCCCAGGGCAATGAGTTGGGCTACGTCACCAACCTGCCCTCCATGGCCGCAACGGCCTGGTATCACGACAAGGTCCCCAACAAGCCCGCCACGGTCGAGGAGTTCGTCGCCGAGGCCCGCGCCTGGGCCATCGGCCCCTACGCCACGGCTCTGTTGAAGGGCAACGACCTGACGGCCGACGAGCGGGCGACCATCCTGCAGCAGCTGTCGCGCTACACCGGCGTGTCGCAGACCTATCTGAGCAACGCCAACCTGCGCCTGTCGCCCAGCCGCTTCTACAAGGAGCTGCTGCGGGATCGCGGCCTGACCATCGGCCGCCTGGACACCCGCTACACCGGCGTCGACTACGACAACGCCGGCGACCGCCCGGACAATGATCCCAGCTTCTACGGCATCGACGGCGCCTATACCGCCGCCATGAACGCCTGGTCGCGCGAGGGCCTGAAATATTCGCCCGACGTGGTCTATTCCTCGATCGGCGGCACCCGGAACTGGGACTGGAACCTCCCGTCCGCCGGGCGCGGCGGCGCAGAGTATCTGAACGTGGCCCCCTATATCGGCCGCGCCCTGCGTGAGAACAGCGGCCTGCGCGTCTGGGTCGGTCAGGGCTACTACGATTTCGCCACGCCCTTCTTCGGCGCCGAATATTCGCTGAACCGTCCGGGCTTCCCGACCGACGGCCGCATCGAGTGGCACTACTACCACGCCGGCCACATGATGTACGTCCGCGACGACGACCTGAAGAAGCTGTCGAACGACATCCGCACCTTCATCCGCAATCGCTGATGATCCGCCGCCATCCGCTCCTGCGAGCGGGTGGCGGTCGCCTATCCAGGGGCTGCCTCACGGCGGCCCCTTTTTGCTGTGGACAACACAAGGCGCTGATCCGCCTTCGCGAATTTCATCCGCCCACAGATATCCACAGACTTGCCCACCGGGTCCGGGAGAATTCCGCACAGACGCTCTGATTTGGGCGCTTGCCCAATAACGGATTTCGCGGGAACGTCAACAGGCCGAGGGACACGGCGGCGCGGAAATCCGGGGAGACCCGGAGATCAAGCGGACCGGTCCGGCTCTCTGACCCAGGGTTCCAAGCCTCTTCGGAGGACGCGGAAACACCGACGCAGGGCCAAGGCTCCCGATCCTCTAGCGCTTCGGCGCAGGGATCACGGAGAACCAGGCCGGGATTGACGGACGGCGCGAGGTTCGCCTTGCGGAACGCCGAAGACCAGGAGCCGACGGAAGGGTTGCCGAACGACGCCGGGTTCGCCCGTCGACGCTGAGGCCGAGTTCCGACCCGATAGCGGCCAAGTCCAACCCGGACTTGGCGAGGGGACGCGATCCGCGATCCGACCGGCGACGGTCTGGTTCAAGGGTTACGTCCCCTCGCTCAATTCCGGCGCCGGCCTTGCGGGGCCAGGCGCTCGATTTCCGGGTCGGAATCGGTCCCGGCGACGCCCGCCGCCTTTCCAAGCGCGGCCCGCCCCCCTACACCCTAGACGTGATGACTCGCCCCCGCCTGCACAGACGCGGCCTGATGGCCGGCGCCCTCGGCCTGACCGCCCTGGGCGTCCTGACCGCATGCGGCCGCACGCCGGCCCAGACAGACGAGGCCGGGCGGGTGCGGCTGCGGGTGGCCGCGGGCGGTCCGGCGGGCGCCCTGCACGGCGGCTTCTATCAGGCCGTCGCGACCGGGGCCTATGAGCGGCGCGGCCTCAACGTCGAGATCCTGAGCGGGCCGTCGGGCGCCGACATCCCCGCCCTTCTGGCCGCCAGCGCGGTCGAACTGGCCGTCGGGCGCGACAGCTTCCTGCCCCTGCGGCTGGTCGCCGAGCGGGCGCCGGTCAAGGCCGTGGCCGCCTTCCTGCAGAAAGATCCCGTCGTCCTGCTGGCCCATCCGGACCAGGAGCTGGAGGATCTGACCGTCCTGCGCGGCCGCCGCATCCTGATGGAGCCCGGCGACCAGGACAGTTTCTGGTTATGGCTGCGCGCCCGCTTCGACCTGGCGTCCGACCAGGCCCGTGCGGGCGCGGCCGAGGACAATCTGAAGGCCTTCCGCGAGGATCGCGAGAGCGTCCTGATCGCGCGGCTGACCGACGGCGCGCCCGAGGCGATCGCGCGCGAGGTCGGCTTCCAGCCCCTGGTCCTGATCCCGGCCGAGGACGGCTACCCCTCCTACTCCGGCCTGGTGCTGGCGCCCAACGCCTTCGCCCGCGACAACGGCCAGGCCCTGCGCGACTTCATCGCCGCCTCGGTCGAGGGCTGGCGCGACTACGTTCACGGCGACGGGGCCAGGGGCGACGCCCTGATCCGCCGCGCCAATCCCGACCTGCCCCAACGGGTTCTGGACGCCGCGCGTACGGCCCTGCGCGCTCAGGCCATGGTCGACGGCGGCGATGCGGCGCTCTACGGCCTGGGGGCCATGACGCCCGAACGCTGGCAAGCCTTCGCCGAACAGACCCAGAGCGCCTATTCGTCCGTCCCGGACTGGCGCGAGGCCTTCACCAGCCAATACCTGCCCTCGCGCGGCTAGGCCTTCGCCCGAGGCCATTGTCGGTCCAGATCAATCCCTTGAGCGATTATCCGGGTTCATACGCGATCGCATGTGAACCGATTTCGCCCTAAGACCGCCCGGCGTTAGGCGAGGATTAAGCCGCGCCGTCTAGGCTGATCGGCTGAACCTCTTCACCTTTCACGAGGCGCCGGTGCCCCGCCCCCTGACCATAGCCGCCCTTCTGCCCGCGCTCGGCGCGGCCACGGCCGCCTGGGCGCAGGGCGTCCCGCAAGACGCCTCCCAGACCGTCCAATCGCCCTATCCGTCGGCCGCCTATGGACGCCCTTTGTCCTGGCCTGGCCGCGCCCAGAACCACCCGTCCGTCCAGTCCGTCCCCGCCTATCCGACCGCCGCCGCCGACAGCTTCGCCCCGCCGCAGGACGCGGCCTATGCGGCGGCGCCCGTCGTCCGTCCTTACGCCCCGTCATCGGTCGCGCGCCCGCCTGTCATCCCGCATGGCGGCTATCCCTGGCGCGCCGGAGCGCCCGGCTACAGCCGCCAGCTGACGCCCGCCCAGACCTGGGGCGCGCCGCCGCCGATCCCGGCCCCGCCGCCCTCAGCCAACGCCCTGACGCCCGCGCCGGACTTCCGCCCGGTGACCAGCCATCCCGATGCGACCTGGGGCCCCTATGTCGCGCCCCCGGGCGAGCCCCCCGCGCCTGCCTACACGCCCCCGGCGCCGTATCAGCCGACCTATCAACCCGCGCCCTGGGCGCGTCAGCCCCTCTCGGCTCAACCGCAACCCGTCGCGCCGCCGCCGACGGACGACGCCCCGGCGCCCTACATGCCCGAGGCCCAGCCTCAGCCTCAGCCGATGGAGCGCGCCCCGGCGCCCAGCCACGTCCCCTGGACGCGCCCGCAACCCCAGCCGGAGCCGCAACCCGCGCCGCCGGTCCAGCGCACGCCCGCCCCTGAGCCGACGCCCGCGCCGATGCCCGAACCCGTGCGGCCGATGCCGACGCCGCCCGCGCCGGTCCAGCCCGCCCCGCGCGCTGTCGCGCCTGCGCCCGCGCTCCAACCGGCCCCCCAGCCCGCGCCAGAGTCGGTCCGGCAGCCCGCGCCCGCGCCCGCGCCGATTCTCGAACCTGCGCCGCCTGTTCAACCTCCGGTTCAACCGCCCGTCCAGCCGGCGCCGCAACCCATGCCGGCGCCTGTCCCGGCTGACCCGGCCTTCGATCCGATGGCCCCTCGACGCGACGCGCCGATCTTCCAGCTGCAGCGGAACACGCCCCAACCGGCCGCCCCGACGCCTGCTCCCGCTCCTGCGCCTCCCGCTCCGAACGCGGCGCCCGCGACGCAACCCGCGCCCCAACCTGCACCCCAACCCGTGTCGGATGACGCTCCGGCTCAAGGCGGCGCCCGCTACTATTCCGTCCACCGCCAGGCGGGCCGTCAGCCGGACGCCACGCCCCTGCCCGCGCCCAACTACCTGGACGCCCTGCCGGTCGAGCTGGATCAACCGATCGCCTCGGACGACCTCGCCCAGCCGCCCGAAGCGCCCGCCGTCATGCGCGACGCCCAGGGCCGCCTGCGCGCGGCCCCCATGGCCGACGATCCCGTGACCGACGGGCCGATGCTGCCATGAGCGACGGCGCCGCCTCCTCTCCCGTCGCCGCCGCCCCGGCCGAGACCGGCTCGCGCCTGCCCGACCTGATCGCCCTGGCGCAGGAAGCGTCCAGCCCCAAGCGCCGCGCCCTGTTGCGCGAGCTGACCGACTGCTTCTTCGGCGCCGCCGAGCGCACGAAGTCCGAGACCGCCCTCTACGGCGCCGTCCTGTCCGACCTGACCGACGCCATGGAGACGGCCGTGCGCGCCGAGCTGGCCGAGCGTTTCGCCGAGGCGCCGGACGCCCCGCATCAGCTCATCCGCCGCCTGGCCAATGATGAGGCCGAGACCGTCGCCGCCCCTGTCCTCACCGCCTCGCCGGTGCTGACCGAGGCCGATCTGATCGGCGTGGTGCGCTCGCGCGGCCAGGGCCATATGCGCGCCGTCAGCCGCCGCGCCGCCGTGTCCGAGGCCGTGTCCGACGCCATCGTCGAACGCGGCGACGACGAGACCCTGGGCGTCCTGCTCGGCAACGAAGGCGCCAGCCTGTCGCGCGCCGCCTCCGAGACCGCCGTCGAGCGCGCCCGCGCCAACCCGGCCCTGCACGCCGTCACGGTCGAACGCGCCAGCCTGCCGCCCGACCTGCTGAACGACCTCTATTTCGACGTCGAGGCCCGGCTGCGTCAGCGCATCCTGGAGCAGAACGCCCGCCTGGACCCGGCCCTGCTGGAAAGCGCCCTGGCCGCGGGCCGCACGCGCGTCGCCGCCGAGGACGGCGCCCTGCCCGCCGACTACGCCGAGAGCCTGGCCTATGTCGAGGAACTGCGCGCCGCCGGCCAGCTGACGCCCCAGGTGCTGGCCCGCTTCCTGCGCTCGGGCGGCCAGACCGCCTTCCTGATCGCCCTGTCGCAACTGGCCGACGTCGACTTCCACACCGCCCGCCAGATCATCGAGCGGCGAGAGCTGGACGCCCTGGCCGTGATCTGCAAGGCGGCGGACCTGAATCGCGCCCTGTTCCTGACCTACGCCGTGGTGCTGCTGAACACCGACGACAACGCCATGGGCAAGGCCCGGGCCTACGCCGGGATGTACAACGAACTGACGCGCGAGGCGGCCCTGCGCACCCTGCGCTTCTGGCGCGCCCGCAAGGCGATGCAGGCGGCCTGATCTACTCGTCGTAGCCGGTCGGGCGCGGCGCCGGACGGCGGCGCTCGCGGTCAAGATCCATCCGGTCGCGTGGCAGGGCCTCGGGGCATTCGTCCCGCATGAAGGCCAGCATCTTCTCGCGCACCTCGGCCCGCAGGTCGAAGGCGACCGAGGCGTTGCGCGCGCTGGTCAGGCAGCGCACCTGGGCCGTCCGCTCGGTGACGTCCGTGACCTGCAAGGCCACCACGTCGCCGTCCCAGTGCGGCGAGGCGTGGGCGATCTGCTCCAGCTTGATCCGCAGCCGGTCTATGGGCGCCTCGTAATCCACATAGAGGAAGGACACGCCGATCAGGCGCGAATCCTCGCGGGTCCAGTTCTGGAACGGCTTCTGGATGAAGTAGGTCAGCGGCAGGATCATGCGCCGCCAGTCCCACAGCTTGACCACCACATAGGTCGAGGTGATCTCCTCGACCCGGCCCCATTCGCCCTCGACGATGACGGCGTCGTCCAGCCGGATCGGCTGGGAGGTGGCGATCTGGATGCCCGCGATCAGATTGGTCAGGAAGGGCTGCAGCGCCAGACCGGCGACGATGCCGACCACCCCGGCCGAGGCCAGCAGCGACAGGCCCCACTGCTTGACGCCGGGAATGGTCAGCAGCGCCAGCCCCAGGGTGATCAGGCCGATCAGGATGGCGGCCACCCGCTGCAGGATGCGCGTCTGGGTGACGTGCTTGCGGGCGTAGAGGTTGTCCTCCGCCTCCATGTTGAACTTCTTGAGGTGAACCACCGCCCCCGCGTCCACCGCTCCCGCCAGCATCCAGCCGCACACCAGGATGAAGCCGAACAGCAGGGTTCGCCGGATGAACAGCGACGGCTCCGGATCCAGCGGCGACACGGTCACGGCCAGGGCCAGGGCGATAATCATCACCGCGATCCGCACCTTCAGCCGGGCGCGCTTCAGCATCCCCTTCCAGAATTCGTCGCGGTTGCGCACCGCCAGTTTCAGCAGGGCGAACACCACCTGATTGGCCGCCCAGCCGATGAAGACGAAGACCACGGTGATGATCGACACCACGGCCCATTCCGGCAGCCAGTGGAACTGGCGCCAGAGCGCGAAGACGGTGTTGGTCAGATCGACGACGAACTGGGGCATGGGCGGAGCCTAGACGCGGTAAACGGCTACGTCATCCCGCTTCCCTCTCCCGATGGGAGAGGGCTTGAGCGCACGAGAGCGTCAGCGATCGTTCTTGCGCGAAAGGGTGAGGGTTCGCGGGTGAAGTCGACCGAAAGGCAGCGGCGTGACGGCTGACGCCGACTGACGGGACAAGCCCCTCACCCTTTCGCCTCAGCCAATCGCCTTCGGCTCTTGGAGGCTCAAGCCCTCTCCCGCCGGGAGAGGGTTCAGGACGCCGCCGCCTCCACCAGATCGGCCAGCCTTTGCGCCGCATCCGGGATCGCCACCGAGCGCGCCGCCGCCGACATGGCCGCCAGCCCCGACGGATCGGACAGCATCTCTCCCAAGGCCGCCGTCAGGCTCTGGACGGTCAGATCATCCTCGGCGATCACCTTCGCCGCGCCCGCCTCGGACAGGGCCCGCGCGTTCAGGGTCTGGTGGTCGTCCATGGCGATCTTCAGCGGGATCAGCACCGACGGCAGGGCCGCCACGGCCAGTTCCGAACAGGTCGAGGCCCCCGCCCGCCCGATCACCAGATGCGCCTTCGACAGCCGGTCGGCCATGTCGCGGAAGAAGGGCGCGACCTCGGCCTCGATCCCGGCGTCCAGATAGATCTGGCGCGCGGCCTCCAGCGTCTCCGGCCGCGACTGCTGCTGCACCTTCAGCCGGTTGCGGATGGCCTCGGGCAGGGCCGCCAGCGCGCGCGGCGCGGTCTCGGACAGGATGCGCGCGCCCTGACTGCCGCCCGTCACCAGCACATGGATCGGCCCATCCTCGACCGGCGCGACATAGGCCCGGTCGAACAGGGCGCGGATGTCCGGCCGCACCGGATTGCCCACGAGGCGCGCGCGGGCGCCGACCCTGGCCGGCGCCCGCCACAGCGTCGGAAAGGCCGCCGCCACCGTGCCGACGGTCGAGGCCAGCATCCGGTTGGTGCGGCCCAGGACGGCGTTCTGCTCATGGATCACCGTCGGCCGCCGCGTCGCCACCGCCGCGACCAGGGCGGGCGCCGACGGATAGCCGCCGAACCCGACCACCACGTCCGCCCCCAGCCTGTCGAAGGCGGCCTTGGCCTGCCCCACGCCTTTCAGGATGGCGACGCCCGCCTTCAGCAGGCCGATCGGACCGCGCCCGGTCGCCGCGTCCAGCGCCAGACGTTCTTCGGCGGGGAAGGCGTGGGCGTATTGCTCGCCGCGCCTGTCGGTGGCCAGCACCACGCGCCAGCCGCGCGCCGCCATCTCGCGGGCCAGGGCCTCGGCGGGAAACATATGGCCGCCGGTGCCCCCGGCGGCGACGACGCAGACCTTGGTCATGGGCGGTACTCTCTTACGGCAGCAGGCGACGACGCGGGGCGACGTTCGACCCCAGTTCATAGGCGCCCGGACGACGCCGGGTCAGGGCCAGGGCGAACCCCATCGTCAGCCCCATGGCCATCATGGACGACCCGCCATAGCTGATGAAGGGCAACGTCATCCCCTTGGTGGGGATCAGGTTCAGGTTCACCGCGATGTTGATGCAGGCCTGCAGCCCGATCAGCATGAACAGCCCCGCCGCCGCCGTCTGTTCGAAGGAGTCGTTCAGCTTCATCGCCCGCCGCATCCCGCGAATGACGATGAAGGCGTAAAGCCCGATCATGATCAGCGACAGCACCAGGCCGAACTCCTCGGCCCCGACGGAATAGATGAAGTCGGTGTGCAGGTCGGGGACGTGGCGCTTCATCACCCCCTCGCCGATGCCGCGCCCGACCAGCCCCCCGGCGCGGATCGCCTCGGACGCGCGGTCGATCTGGTGGGTGTCGGTCGTCTCGGGCGACAGGAAGCGGCTCAGGCGGTCACGCATGTGGCTGAACATGAAATACAGCGACACCACCCCGCCAGCGCCGACCGCCGCCAGCGCCGCCACCCATTTCAGCGGCACTCCCGCCATGAAGAAGACGGCCATGAAGGTGGTGGTGATCAACAGGGTCTGGCCGATGTCCGGCTGGATCAGCAGCAGGCCGACCGTCAGCGCCCACAAGCCGAAGGCGATGCTGACGCCGGGCACGCCCTCGCCCTTCTGGGCCTCGGCGAACATCCAGGCGGCGAAGACGATCAGGCCGGGCTTGGCGAACTCGGACGGCTGCAGGCTGAACGGCCCCAGATTGATCCAGCGCGCCGCCCCCTTCACCGTGTCGCCGATGAAGGGCAGGGCCGCCATGACCACGATGGCGCACAGCAAGGCCAGCACCGCGATCCGTCTGACCCCCCGCGGCGACAGCAGCGAGGCGCTCAGCATGACGAACAGCCCCATGGTCGAGAAGACCATCATCCGCCACGAATAGTGGAACGGATCGGTGATGGATTCGTCCGCCGCGATCGCCGCCGGGCTGGAGGCGAAGCTCAGCGCCACGCCCAGCGCCACCAGCGTCAGCGCCGCGCCCAGCAGGCCGCGATCCACCGTCCAGAACCAGCGCGCGATCAGGCTCTGATCGTTGCGCGAGAAGGGATGGCTGTAGCTGTTGTGGGTCATGCGGCGGGCTCCGGCCGTGCGCCCAGGCTCAGGACGGCGGCGCGGAACGCCTCGCCCCGGACCTCGAAATCAGGGAACTGATCAAAGCTGGCGCAGGCAGGCGACAGCAGGACCACCTGCTCGCCCCCGGCCGCAACGGCGTCAGCGGCGGCCAATTCGACGGCCCGCTCCATCGTATGGGCGACGACGTGCGGCGTATCGGCCAGAGTGACGGCGAAGGCGTCCGCCGCCTCTCCGATCAGATAGGCCTTGGTCACGCGCGGGAAGAGATCGCTCAAGCTGTCGATGCCGCCGTCCTTGGCCCTGCCCCCCGCGATCCAGAAGACGGAGGGGTAGGAGGCCAGCGCCTGCCGCGCCGCATCGGCGTTGGTGGCCTTGGAGTCGTTGATGAAGCGCACGGCGCCGAGACGGCCCACGGCCTCCATCCGGTGCGACAGGCCAGGGAAGCTCAGCAGGCCCTCGACCGCCGCCTCATGCGACACGCCCAGGGCCCGCGCGGTCGCATAGGCGAAGGCTGCATTCTGTGCGTTGTGACGGCCGGGCAAGGACCGCGCGGCGGTCAAATCGGCCAGCACGGCGTCCTCAACGATCAAGGCGCCGGGCTCAGCCCCTATCCCGCTCATCCCCGCGGAGGCGGGGACCCAGTTCTTTGGCTGCAGCCCCCCGGTCGGCGTCGTGGAGGCGGCTCTTTCTGGCTCCCCGCCTCCGCGGGGATGAGCGGATGTAGAGACGGTGCAAACCCGCCGCCCCTGCGCCCGCAGGTCCGCCGCAGCCTTCCGGCCCCATTCTTCATCCACGCCGATCAGCGCCAGCGCCTCACCATCCTGCGCCTGGAAGATCCGGCGCTTGGCGGCGACATAGCCCTCCATCCCGCCATGACGGTCCAGATGGTCCGGCGACACATTGGTCAGGATCGCCACATCCGGCGCGAAACTCGTCGTCAGGTCCAACTGATAGGACGACACCTCGATCACATAGACCGCATCCGCCGTCGGCTCCGGCAGGGCCAGCACCCCGATGCCGATATTGCCGCCGATATGAACGGTCAGGCCCGCCTGCTTCAGCACCCAGCCGATCAGAGCCGTGGTCGTTGACTTGCCGTTGGTGCCGGTGATGGCGACCACGCGCGGCCGTTCCCCTTGCGGCAGGGCGGCCAGCGCCCGCGCGAACAGCTCCACGTCGCCGATGACCGGCACGCCCGCCTCATGAGCGCGCTCGACCGTCCAGTGCGGCTTGGGATGGGTCAGCGGCGCGCCCGGCGACAGCACCAGGGCGGCGAAGCCCAACCAGTCGGCGCGGGTCAGATCCTCTACGACAAAGCCTTCGGCCTCGGCCTGCATCCGGCCCGAGACGCCGTCGTCCCACAGCACAGGGATCGCGCCCCCGGCCTGAAGCGCGCGCGCCGCCGTGATCCCCGACCGCCCCAGGCCGAAGACCGCAACGCGACGCCCCTCGAAGCCGGGAACGGGGATCATCGGCTCAACGCAGCTTCAGCGTGGCCAGACCGGCCAGGGCCAGCATGGCGGCGACGATCCAGAAGCGGATCACCACGGTGGATTCCGGCCAGCCCATCTTCTCGAAATGGTGGTGGATGGGGGCCATCAGGAAGATGCGCTTGCCCGTCAGCTTGAAGTAGCCGACCTGGATCATGACCGAGGCCGCCTCGACCACGAACAGGCCGCCGACGATGCCCAGCACCAGCTCGTGCTTGGTCGCCACGGCCATCGAGCCGAGGGCGCCGCCCAGAGCCAGCGAGCCGGTGTCGCCCATGAAGATCTTGGCGGGGGGCGCATTGTACCACAGGAAGCCCATGCCCCCGCCGATGATGGCGGCGCAGAAGATGGCCAGTTCGCCCGCGCCGGGCACATGGTGGACCTGCAGATAGTCGGCGAACAGGAAGTTGCCGACCAGATAGCTGATGATGCCGAAGGCGCCCGCCGCCATCATCACCGGCACGATGGCCAGCCCGTCCAGCCCGTCCGTCAGGTTCACCGCGTTGGAGAAGCCGATGATGGTGAAGGCCGCAAACGCCACATAGAACCAGCCGATGTTCAGCAGCACCGCCTTCAGGAAGGGGAAGGCGATCGAGGTCTCAAGCCCCGGCGAGGTCGGCGACTGGGTCATCCACAGCACGGTCAGCACGCCGGCGATCACGGCGACGACCGTCTGGGCCAGCAGCTTCTGCTTGGACGTCAGCCCGGCCGAGGTCTGCTTCGTCACCTTGGCGTAGTCGTCGATGAAGCCCAGCACGCCGAACGCCGCCGTCACGCCCGAGACGATCCAGATATAGGGGTTGGTCAGGTCGCCCCACAGCAGCACGGCCACGCCGATGCCCGCCAGGATCATCAGCCCGCCCATGGTCGGGGTGCCGACCTTGGACAGGTGGGACACCGGGCCGTCGTCGCGGATCGGCTGGCCGCGTCCCTGCTTGGCGCGGATCCAGTTGATGAAGCGGCTGCCCATGGCGACCGCCACGATCATGGCCGTGGCCATGGCCAGGGCCACGCGCACCGTCTGATACTGGATCAGGTGCAGCAGCGGATATTCCTGAGCGATGTCCGCGTAATAGAGATAGAGCAGGTAGAACATCAGGCAGGCTTCCCTTGGGCCTCGGCGGCGACGCGCGCCTCTTGTTCGGCCACGCCGAGATTTGCAAGCGCGGCCGCAACGAGCGACGCCTTCGATCCGTTCGAACCCTTGACCATGACCACATCGCCCGGCTGCACCAGCAGGGCGGCCTCGGCGGCCAGTTCGGCAGCGGTCTCGCGCCATTCTCCGCGCAGCGCAGGCGACAGGGCCTCATGCAGCAGGCGCATCTGCGGCCCGGCCGTATGCACCAGGTCCAGCCCGGCGGCGACGATGGCGGGGGCCAGCCCCTCGTGCAGGGCGCGGCTGTGTTCGCCCAGTTCCAGCATGTCGGTCAGCACCACGACGCGACGGCCGCCCTGCCCCACCGGCTTGGCGCCCAGGCTGACGAAGCCCGCCTTCATCGACAGCGGGTTGGCGTTGTAGCTCTCGTCGATCAGGGTGAACGTCCCGCCAGGGACTTTGACAGCCTTCATCTGCCCGCGCCCGGCCAGAGGCTGGAAGCCTGCCAGCGCCTGCAACGCCGTCTCCAGCGACACGTCCAGCGCCTGCAGCATCAGGATGACGCACAGGCTGTTCAGCCCCCAGTGGACACCCGATTGCGCGAGGCGATATTCGATGCGCTGTCCGTCCAACTCGGCCGTGACGGTCGCGCCCTCGCTATCGGCGACGAAGTCCAGCAGGCGCGCGTCGCAGCCCGCATCATGGCCGAAGGTCCGCACCACGGCCCCGGCCTTTTCCGCGCCCTGACGCACGATGTCGGCATGGGCGTCGGCGGCGTTGACCACGGCGATCCCGCCCGGCGCCAGCCCCTCGAAGATGGCGGCCTTTTCGCGCGCCACGCCCGCCTCGCCGTCGGCGAAGGCCTCGATATGCACCGGCCCGACCGTGGTGACGCAGGCGGCGTGCGGACGCACGAACTGCGACAGCGGCCCGATCTCGCCCGGATGGTTCATGCCGATCTCGAACACGGCGCGGTCCGTCCCCTGCGGCATCCGCGCCAGCGTCAGCGGCACGCCGATATGGTTGTTGTAGCTCTTGATCGAGGCGTGGCTCGATCCCGCCAGATCAAGGCCCGCCTTGATGGCCTGGGTCACGCTGGTCTTGCCGACGCTGCCGGTGACGGCGCCGCGCAGGCGGGCGCGATCGCGGGCGGCGACGCCCAGCGCCTCCAAGCCCTTCAGGGTGTCGGGG
Organism: Brevundimonas sp. NPDC055311; assembly: GCF_053645695.1. NCBI lineage: Bacteria > Pseudomonadati > Pseudomonadota > Alphaproteobacteria > Caulobacterales > Caulobacteraceae > Brevundimonas > Brevundimonas sp. NPDC055311. Next base: position 914,275 of record NZ_JBSHMV010000002.1, on the reverse strand, counting down.
ACCAGCACATAAGACCCGCCCTCGACCGGCCGGTCGACCAGCGCAACCGTCGCGCCCGCCGCAAAGGCGCCCTCGGCGAACTCATGCCCGTCGCGCGCGCCGTGCAGGGCCAGGAACAGATCGCCCGGCTGGATCTCGCGGCTGTTGTAGGTCAGGCCCGCGACTTCAGCGTCGGGTCCATGAAGCCGTCCCCCGGTCGCCGAGGCGATGGCTTCGGCGGTCCAGAGCGGCGTGTGTGCGTCAGGCATGGTCTTTCAGGGCTTCGGTCGCTTCGGCGGCGTCGTCGAAGGGATGCACGACCCCGCCGACGATCTGACCCTGTTCATGCCCTTTTCCGGCGATCACGACCACATCTCCTTCGCGCATCAAGGAGACGGCGTGGCGGATGGCCTCGCGGCGGTCGCCGATCTCCAGCGCGTCGGGGCAGCCTGCGCGCACCTGAGCGCGGATGGCGGCGGGGTCTTCGGAACGCGGATTGTCGTCGGTGACGATGGCCGTATCGGCCAGACGCCCAGCGATCTCGCCCATCAGGGGACGCTTGGCCCGGTCGCGGTCGCCGCCCGCGCCGAAGACGACGATCAGGCGGCCCGTCGCGTGCGGACGCAGGGCGTTCAGAACTGTCTCCAGCCCGTCGGGGGTGTGGGCGTAGTCGACATAGACCTCGCCGCCGCGCGCGCCGCCGGGGATGCGTTGCAGGCGGCCTTGCGCGCCCTGGATCAGCTCCAGCGCCGGGATCACGCGGTCCGGGTCCTCGCCGCCCGCGATGCACAGACCAGCGGCCACCAGGGCGTTGGACGCCTGGAAGGCGCCCGCGAGAGGCAGCAGAATGTCATGCACCCGGCCGCGCGCGTCGAGGGTCAGGCGCTGGCCTTCCGGCGTCGCGCGGCGCGCCAGCAGCGTCAGGTCGCGCCCGCGTTCGCCGACGCCCATCACGCCCAGCCCCGCCATGATCGAGGCCGAGGCGAAGGCCGAATAGGCGTCGGAATCCGCGTTCAGAACCGCCGTGCGCCCGCGCGGCAGCAGGGCCTCGAACAGGCGCATCTTGGCGGCGCGGTAGTCCTCCATCGTGCCGTGATAGTCGAGGTGATCCTGCGTCAGATTGGTGAAGCCCGCCGCCTTGATCGCCACCCCGTCCAGACGCCGCTGGTCGATGCCGTGAGACGAGGCTTCCAGCGCCAGATGGGTGACCTCCTTGCGGGCCAGTTCGGCCAGCAGGCGCGCGGCCTCGGCGGCGTCGGGGCTGGTCAGACCGGGGCCGGTCAGGGCGTAGGTCTTGTCGCCCTTCTGGCCGACAACGCCCAGCGTGCCCATGCTGGCCGACTTCAGGCCCATGCCAGCCCAGATCTGTCGGCAGAAGTTGGCGACCGAGGTCTTGCCGTTGGTGCCGGTCACGGCGACGCAGGTGCGCGGCTGGGCGCCGTAGAAGGCGCGCGCGGCGATGGCGTAGGCCCGATGCACGTCGCCCGATCCGACCAGCACCGGCGCCGCGCCCTCAGGCGTATCCGACGGCGCCAGAACAGCCGCCGCGCCCTTGGCCAGGGCCTGCGGGATGAAGGCGCGGCCGTCCGCCTGCGTTCCCGGCAGGGCGACGAACAGGGCGCCGGGCACGACCTGACGGCTGTCGGCGGTGACGGCGGTGATCTCAGGGTCCGAGGCCACGTCCCGGCGCAGCAGTTCGGAAAGGCGCAACTGGCTCATCGGCCGTCGCCCTCCACGTCCTGGAACTCGGGGATCTTTTCGCCCAGAGCGGTGGACCAGCGGTCGGCCTTGCGCTCGACGCCCAGGAAGCCGGCGATGCGGTTCGCGATGCGGCCCACGGCGGGCGCAGCGACATAGCCGCCGGTGCGCGGATAGACGCCCGGCTCGTCCATCAGGACGAAGACGGTGTAGCGCTTGGCGTCCACCGGCCCGTCGGCGGGGAAGACCCCGGCGAAGGAGCCGACGGCCACTGCCGGATTATAGCGGCCGTTGACCAGCTTGTTGGCCGAACCCGTCTTGCCGCCCATGCGCAAGCCCGGCGCATCGGCGAACCGGCCCGAGCCGCGCGTGACGTTGCGGCGCATCAGGTCCAGCATGGTCGCCGACGTCTCGGCCGAGACGACCTGATGCGTCTGGGCGTTCGGACGGCCGCCCTTGCGCAGGGTCGGCGCCACATAACGCCCGCCGTTGCTCAGCGCCCCATAGGCCGCCACATACTGGATCGGCGTGACCATGATGCCGTAGCCGAAGGACAGCGACGCCAGGGTGCTGTCGTCCCACTTCCTGACCTTGGGCGGAGCGGCCGATTCCTTCAGTTCGATCGGCGCGGCGTCCAGCAGGCCCAGGCGGCGGAAATAGTCGCGCATCACATCGCCGCCCATCTCGACCGCCAGTCGCGAGGTGCCGATGTTGGACGAATGCAGATAAACCTCCTCTAGCGTCAGCACCTTGTTGGTGGCGTGGAAGTCGGTGATGCGGCGCTTGCCGATCTGCAGGGCCTGAGAGGCGTCGAACAGGGTGTTCATGTCGGCCCGGCCGGTGTCGATGCCGGCGGCGACGGTGAAGCTCTTGAACACCGAGCCCATCTCGTAGTGGGCCGAGGTGACGCGGTTCAGCGTCGCCTCTTCCGGCGCAGCGTTGCGACGGTTGGCGTCATAGGTCGGCCACGAGGCCATGGCCAGGATCTCGCCCGTCTGCACATCGGCGACCACGGCGACGGCGCCCTTGGCCTTGTGCTCCTCGGCGGCGATGGCCAGCTCGTTCTCGACCACGCCCTGAATGCGCAGGTCGATCGACAGGGGGAAGTCCTCGCCCGCGACGCCCGCCGCGCGGATTTCCTGGTTGAAGGCCAGCTCGGCGCCCGCCACGCCTTCGCCGCCCGTATCCGAACGGCCGATCAGATGCACGGCGGAGGTCCCCAGCGGATAGACGCGGCGGTCCTCCGGCTCGAACGTCACCCCGCCCAGCGCCAGCGCATGAACCGCCCGGCGCTCCGACGGCGTCAGACCCGTCAGCGCGATCAGGCGGCGCTCGCCGCTCATCACCCGGTCCAGACGCGCAGCGGAAATGCGCGGCAGGGCGCGGCGCAACTGCGCCTTGGCGGCAGGAATGTCCCAGACCTCGCGCGGGTCGATATAGAGGCCGTAGTGGGTGATGTTGGTCGCCAGCAGCTGGCCGTTGCGGTCCACCAGGTCGGCGCGCGTCAGGGCGCCGGGATGGAAGCCCGCCCCCGCCCCGCCGCGCGGCGTCAGCAGCGCCGCGTGCGCCGCGCCCAGCGCCAGGCAGGCGAAGACGGCGCAGAAGACCGCCACGATCAGGAAGATGCGGACGCGGGTGTCTTCTTCCGGGCGCGCATCGGCGCGGGCGCGCTCGAACGAGTGCTCCAGGTTCCACACCAGGGAGGCGACCCACCGCCCCCAGGCCGAGACGGCGCCGCCGAAGGTCGCCTGCGGGCGGCCGCGATAGCCCATCCCGTGGTGGTCATGCACGCTCATTGCACGGCCTCCGCAGCGGCGGCGGGCGGCGCAGCAGGGGCCTTTTCAACCGGCTTCTCGACCGGCGGCGGGGCGATCTCGGTCAAGGCCGCCTCGCCCGCCTGCTTCTTCACATCGACCGGCCCCAGGCCGATCTCGCGCGACAGGGCCTCCAGCCGCGCGGGCTGCTCCAGCCGCGTGACCTCGGCGCGCAGCAGGCGGACCCGCTCGCGGTTTTCGCGGATGTCGCGCTCGATGCGGCTGATCTCGGCGCTTTCGCGGGCGGCGGCCGCCTTGGCGATATAGACCGAGAAGACCAGCGCCAGCACGCAGGCCACGCCGATGATCTCGACGCAGCGCACGCCGCGCACCTTCCACTCGAACAGGCGTTTGACGGGGGCGGGCATGGCGATCATGCGCCCCTCCCCTTCATCGCGCCCCACGCCGGGGCGTCGGTCCGCACCGCAGCGCGGATCTTGGCCGAGCGGGCGCGGGGGTTGGCGGCCAGTTCGGCCTCGCCCGCCTCGCGCGCGCCCTTGAACAGCAGGTCGAAGCTGGGCTTGCGCGTCTCGACCGCGACCGGCGCGTGGCGTGAACCGCCCGGCGCATTGCCGGTGCGTTCGGTCAGGAAGGCCTTGACCATACGGTCTTCCAGGGAATGGAAGGTGACGACGACCAGCCGCCCGCCGGGCGCCAGCGTCGCCTCGGCCGCCTCCAGCCCGCGCTCCAGCTCGCCCAGCTCGTCGTTGACGGCGATGCGCAGGGCCTGAAACACGCGGGTGGCCGGATGGATGGCGGCGCCGCGACGCCCGCCCAGGGCCTTCTCCACCACCTCGGCCAGATCGAGGGTGCGGGTGAAGGGCTGCTCGACCCGGCGACGCAGGATGGCGGTGGCGACCCGGCCCGACTGGCGCTCGTCGCCATACAGCTTGAAGATATGGGCCAGCGGCCCGTGGTCCCAGGTGTTGACGATGTCGGCGGCGGTTTCGCCCTCATCCGACATCCGCATGTCCAGCGGCCCGTCGCGCATGAAGGAAAAGCCGCGCTCGGCCTGATCCAGCTGCATCGACGAGACCCCGATGTCGAAGACGGCGCCGTCCAGCTTCGCCTTGCCGCTCTCCTCGAACGCCTCGACCAGCCCCGAGAACGGCGTGCGGATCAGCTGGAAGCGATCGGGAAAGTCGCGCGCCACGGCGTCCGCGAACGGCTGCACCGTCGGGTCGCGATCCAGCGCCACCACATCCGCGCCGCGCTCCAGAATGGCGCGCGTATAGCCGCCCGCGCCGAAGGTGGCGTCGATGATCACATCGCCCGCCCCGGGCGTCAGCGCCTTGATCACCTCGGCCAGCAGAACGGGCGCGTGCGGAGAGGTCATGCCGCCCCTCCGTTCTTGGCGGCCATCGCCTGGCGGCGCATCTCGCCGAACTGCTTCAAGCCCTCGCGCGCCATGCGGCGCTGCTCGGCGCGGTGCGCGGCCCACTTGTCCTTGTTCCAGATCTGGAAGCGCTCGCCGACGCCGTAGATGACGACCGTGTCGGACAGGTCGACCTCGGCGCACAGATGCTCCGGCAGGGTGATGCGCCCGCCCGAGTCATAGGCCAGCGGCTTCTGCTCGCCGAAGATCGAAGCTTCCAGCGCCGAGCGATACGGATCGCCGAACGGCAGGCTTTCGATCACCGCGCGATATTCGGCGAACAGCTTGTCGCCGCCGGCTTCCAGGCAATCGGCTTCGATGGAGGGGAAGCAGAAGACGCCGTGCTCGGCGCCGTTTTCAGCCGTGCGGAATTCCTGAGGGATCAGGAGACGGCGCTTGCCGTCCAGCTGCTTCTCGTAGGTCGAGAGAAACACGCCCTGCCCTATCGAACCCTGCGGCCCGTCCCTGAAATCCGATGAAAAAGCCCACGCGTCGGGCCTTGGCCCTCACTCATGAGCCATTGGGATAGCATGGGACAGAATGGGCCTCAATGGGATTAGTTGACGCCCTTTAACCTAATTTGCGGTTCCGACGACGTTATCACGACTGTAAAATCGGAACATAAACAGAACAAAATGAGTATTCACAGCCTGTGGGCTTTTCTATTTCGTCTCCCTTGCGGACATTCAGAATCCGTTGAAAGGTCACCGCCGAAGCTTGCGGTAAAGGTTGCGAAGCCATGTCTGTTCTGCTGCCCTACATAGAGCGGACGCCACTGTCGCGAACAGTGTGGACGGACGATCTGGTCGACAAGCCGACCGCCTTCGTCTTCGCTCCGCAGGACGCCCTGGAGGCGTTGGCGTGGTTCCGTGAAAGCCACGGCAGAGACCCGGACTTCATCGTCTCCGACAAGCCGTTCGACCTCGAAACCGCCGCCCCGCGCATCGCCTTCAAGGAGGTGCGAAAGCACGCGGGGGCCTATCCATTGGTCTATTGGCGGAACTGCCGACGCCCGGTCCTGAAACTGGCCCGTCACGGCGTTCAAACGCTCCGCTTCTCGCACGACCCCGCCTATAAGAAAGTCAAGTTCGATCCGAATTTTCTGAATAAATACAGAGACGAGATGGAGAGCCTTTTCCATCTGCTTGCCGATGAGGAAAGCCGCCTGACCCTAGCGTCCGTCATCAAGTACCGCTTAACAGGCGATCATGGCTACCTGAGGATGGCCGCCTATCCGGAATACGAACACCCCATCGTCAAGGCCGAACCCGGCGAATGGGTCATCGACTGCGGCGCCTCGAATGGAGCCACCTCATTCCGGTTCGCCAAACGCGTGGGACCCAAGGGCGCAGTCTATGCGTTCGAGCCCGACCCGACGAACGTGCGGAAGATCGAAGAGACTGTTGCGAAGACCCCCAAGGGGATCGACAATCTGGTCGTCGTCAACGCCGCCGTATCCAATGAGAACGGCGTGATCCGTTTCGCCGGAGACCAGGGCGGCTCATCACGCATTTCGCCCGACGGCAACATCGAAGTCGCCGTCCGCACGCTTGACGACTTCGCGCAATCGACTTCCCTGAGCGGCCCAGGCGTCATCAGTTTCGATGTCGAGGGTTTCGAGCATCAAGCCCTGGATGGCGGTGTAAACCTCATAAGGAATCTCAGACCAAAACTCCAGATAAGCGCCTATCACAAGGTCCCCGACTTGCACTCGCTCGCATTTTGGGTTCGGGACACCCTGCCGGATTATGCGTTCTTCATGGGACATCACGAATCCTATCATACGGAAACAGATATCTACGCCATACCGAGGGAACGCCTCCCGGCATGAGGGAGCCGCGGGCATCCGGAGAGATTTAAGTGCCAGACGGCCTGTAAGCCGGGTTCTGTTCCGCCCCCGATACCGAAGCATGGGGCGGCGACGATCATTCCTCTGGGCCGCCCATTGCTGGACGGCTCTCGCGACCTACCCGGACATCTGGGGCGGTGAACCCTGCGGGGCGAGCCCCGCGCGATGTCCCTATTTGGTCTTGCTCCAGGCGGGGCTTGCCATGCCGTCGACGTTGCCGCCGACGCGGTGGGCTCTTACCCCACCCTTTCACCCTTGCCCCAGCGGACCGGGGCGGTTTGCTTTCTGTGGCGCTGTCCCTCGGGTCGCCCCGGGCGGGCGTTACCCGCCGCCTTTTCACCGTGGAGCCCGGACTTTCCTCGACGGGAGCAAGCCCCCGCCGCGACCGCCCGGCCGTCTGGCGAGCGCTAGATGCGCGCGAATGAGCGGAAGGTCAATGTGAATGAAACGCCCCTCTCCCGGTGGGAGAGGGCTTGAGCCTCCAAGAGCGAAGCGATTGGCTAAGGCGAAAGGGTGAGGGTTCGCCAGCGAAGTCGGCCGAAGACCGTTGCGCGACGGCTTACGCCGACGGACAGGACAAGCCCCTCACCCTTTCGCGCAAGAACGATCGCTGCGCTCTCGTGCGCTCAAGCCCTCTCCCGCCGGGAGAGGGTCATGTTTTTAGTCCAGAACGCCCGTGACGCTCTCGACCGAAGCCAGTTGGAGCAGGCCGACCAGACGCGCCCGCGTCTCGCCGTCGGCCACGCCGTCGACCCGATCCGGTCGCCAGTGGCGCTGGAAGGCCTCGACCGTCAGGCTGGTCTCCTCGTCATAGGCGCCGCCCGGCTGCAGCCCATAGCCCAGACGATGCAGACCCGAGCGCAGGACGATGACGCCCAGTCCCTCGTCGCCCGGCGATAGAGGCGCGCCCAGGGCGCCGACGCGCTCCGGCGCCGGTTCGAACCACAGACCGTGCCCGGCCTCGGCCAGCCGCTTCCACGGGAAGAGCTCGCCGGGGTCCTGCTTGCGCTCGGGCGCCAGGTCGGAATGGGCGATGATGCGGGCGTCGGGAATGGACCAGCGGGTGCGGATGTCCGCCGCCAGGGCGATCACCGCCCGGACCTGGGCCTCGGGAAAGGGGCGGTAGCCGAACTCATGGCCCGGATTGACGATCTCGACGCCGATGGAGGCGGCGTTGACGTCGGTCTCGCCTTGCCAGGCGCCGCGCCCGGCGTGCCAGGCCCGGCGCTCTTCAGCCACCAGACGCAGGACGGCGCCGTCCTCGTCGACGACATAGTGGGCTGAAACCTTGGCCTCTGGATCCCGCAGGCGCTCGACCGCCGCCTCGGCGGTCTCCATGCCTGTGTAGTGCAGCACCAGAATGTCCGGCGGGCCGCGCCGGGCGTCGAAGTTCGGGGACGGCGCGTCGGTGAAGGCGATCATGAGGGGCCTGTCAGCGCCCTTCCTTTTCCCAGCCGTAGGCCACCCAGGTGTCGCCGACCTTCCTGGCGTCGATGACCCCGTCGTCGCGACGGCGGCGCGCGGTCATGGCGCGGCGGGCGCGCAGGGCGAAACCGGCGAAGAAGACCAGCACGCCCCCGACCACGGCGATCATGGCCACGGCGGCGGCGGTGAAGACGGCCAGCAAGGCGCCGACCGTCACAGCCAAGGCGGTGGCGATCAGACCGGCGGCCCAGACGAAGGGCGCCAGCAGGCCGGAACCGGGCCGACGGCGCGCATTGAAACCCAGCTGGCCCATCGGGTCGGAGTTGATCATGAACTCAAAGCCTCTCTCAGCGTCCTGATGAACGCCTGAGGCGTAATGTCGGTCCATCGACCTGAACGGTCAATGCACTGCGACATCACGCGCCAGTCACATTTGCTGATCCCGCCGCGTCTCAGAAGGCCGGCTGGTCCGCCAGAACGACGGAACCGCGGCTGCGCATCCGGTCGGTCTCAACGCGGTTCAGCATGGCCTGGGCGGCGGGATCGCCCATGACCTGGCCGACCCTGACCATGGCCTCGGCGGCCTGACCCGAAGCGCCGAAGGCCGTCGCCAGGGCCTCCCACGGCGACTGCGGCTGCGGGAAGCGCTTGAAGCGGACGGTCTCGGACGAAGGAATCTTGGCCAGTTGGCGCGCCTTGGCCACGGCCTCTTCCAGACCGCCGAGCTGATCGACCAGACCCAGGCCGTGGGCCTGGGCGCCGGTCCAGACGCGGCCCTTGGCGATCTCGCGCACGCGCTCGACCGGCAGCTTGCGGCCCTTGGCCACGCGGGCGACGAACTCTTCGTAGATGCGGTCCATCGAGGCGGCGAAGGCGGCGCGCTGGCCCTGATCGAAGCCCTGCACCGGCGAGAAGGCGTCGGCATAGTCGCCGCCGACCGACAGGCCGCGCATGTCGACGCCGAAGCGGCTCAGGGCGTCAGCCAGCACGAACTTGCCGCCGAACACGCCGATCGAGCCGGTCAGGGTCGAGGGCTGGGCGACGATCCAGTCGGCTTCCGAACTGATCCAGTAGCCGCCCGAGGCGGCGTAGGCGCCCATGGACACCACCACCGGCTTGCCCGCCGCCTTGGCCGCGCGCACGGCGGCCAGAACCTGTTCCGACGCTTCCGGCGAGCCGCCCGGCGAGGAGACGCGGAAGACGATGGCCTTCACGTCCTTGTCCTCGATGGCCTGATAGATGGCCTTGGCCGTATCGTCCGACCGGATGTTGGAGCCGCCGCCGAAGGGCGAGTCGTTGGAGCCGCGGCCGGTCATGATCGCGCCTTCGCCGCCGACGATGGCGATCGCCGACTTGGCCGAGCCCGAGCCCGAGGTCGTGCGCGTCCCCTTCAGCGAGGCGTAGTCGCCGAACTTGACGATCTTGGCGTTCTTGCCCGCCTTTTCCTTGGCGGCGGCCTCGGCTTCCTCGACCTGGCCGATCTTGTCGACCAGCTTCAGCGACAGGGCCTGATCGGCCGAATAGGGGCCGGCCTCGATGACGGCCTTCAAGGCCTCGGGCGTGGTCTTGCGATCGCGGGCGATGTTGGCGACGGCGCTGTCGTAGATGGAGCCCATCCAGGCCAGCATGGCTTCACGGTGCGGGGCGGTGAAATCGCTCTGCGTATATTCGTTGACGGCGTTCTTGTATTCGTAGCGCTGCTCGAAGTCGGCCTTGACGCCGTACTTCTGGAAGGCGCGGCCCAGGAAGACGCTGTCCGCCGACAGGCCCACGGCCTGGAAGTTCGCCGTGTTCTGCAGCCACAGCTGATCGGCGCTTGAGGCGACCATATAGCTGGACATCACCGCGCCCACGGGCATGAAGCCCTGGCTGTGGGCGATGACTGTCTTGCCCGAGGCGCGGAAGCGGGCGATCGCTTGACGCACCTCGTCGGCCGAGGCGGGCGTCATGCCGGCTTCCGGCGCACGCAGCAGCAGCACCTTGACGTTGTCGTCAGCGGTCGCCTGAGCCAGCACGTCCACGACCTGGACCACCGACAGGCTGGGGCCGCTGAACGCCGCAAAGGGATTGACCGGCGTCTGATCCGTCAGACCGCTGCGCAGGTCCAGCTCCAGCACCGTATGGGCGGGCGTGGTCGGCTTGGAGGCCCCGGCCGCCATGGCGAAGAAGATCAGCGCCACCACGGGCAGGACGACGAAGAAGGCCACAAGCCCGGCGAAGACGCCCAGCATGGTGAGGAAGAACTGCTTCATGGGAAGGCGGGCGTCCAGGATCGCGGCCAGAGGCGGCCAAGCGTGAGGATAGAGGCCGCGCCCCGCGCGTCAAATGAACGGACGGTAATAAACTCACGAAAAAGGACCCGCCGTTTCCGGCGGGCCCTTCTCGTTTCATCGCCGGATCGCGATCAGCGGCCGATGTCGTAGGTTCCGCTGATGTCGATGCGGACCGTCAGCTCGCCGGCCGAGACCGGGGTCGAGGCGCCGCCCGCATCCATGGCGGCGCGAGCGTACATGGCCTGCGGCCGCACCTCAGGCGCATAACCGCCGCCCTCGGTCAGCGAACGCACCGGCCCCAGGTCGACGCCCAGGGCCTGGGCGTACAGACGCGCCTTGTCCTGCAGGGCGCGCACGGCCAGCACGCGAGCCTGGTCCTCGGCCGCCTTTGGGTCCTTCAAGCCAAAGGCGATACCGTCGATCTGATTGACGCCGGCCGTGACCACGGCGTCGGCGGTCGTTCCGACCTTGCTCAGATCCTGGATCGTCACCGTAACCCGGTTCGAGGCCTGGTAGCCGCGCAGCTTGGGCGGCTCGTTCTGCTGATAGTCGTACTGGGCCGACAGGTTCAGACCCGAGGTCTGGATGTCGCGCTCGGCGATCCCTGCGCGACGCAGGGCGGCGACGACGCGGGTCATCTGCTGGGCGTTCTGGGCCATGGCTTCCTGGGCCGTCGGAGCCTCGGTCACCACGCCGAAGTTGATCGTGGCCTGATCCGGCGCGACCTTGACCTCGCCGTAGGCCGACAGGTTCAGGGCGGGTTGTTGAGCCATGGCGTGCACCTGCATCGGGGAAGAGCCGCCGGGCTGGGATTGAGCGCCAGAAGCGGCGGACGCGACGGCCGGCGCCGCCAGAGTCATCAGGGCCGTGCCCAGCATCAGGGCGCGTGCGGTGCGGGTCATTACGAGGTCTCCGTCGAATTCATTCGGGCGGACGTGTTCGCCAGCCACGGCCTAACTTGACCGTTTCAAGCTGAACGAACGCAAAAGACCCCTGTGCAGGTTCCGTTCATCGGCGTGAAAAGCGCGACAGGTCCAAGGCGGCTTTGCAGCCGCCGCGCCGCCTGCTAGGCACGCCTTCGTGTGCTTCGGGGGCCCGTAGCTCAATGGTTAGAGCCGACCGCTCATAACGGTCTGGTTGGGGGTTCGAGTCCCTCCGGGCCTACCGAGTTCCATTCGGCTTGTGAATTCAAAAACCATCGTTATCGTTCGATCGGCGGCGCTTTCGTCCGCGCGGGAGGAAAACGATGAAGTTGCAATTACTTGGCGCAATCACTGCGATCACGCTCATGGGTATTGGCGGCGCTGTCTCGGCTCACGTGTCCAAGACGCCCCAACCCTCGCCCGAATTTTCAGCCAAGCGGACCTTGGTGAAGAAGGTTCGCTACACCTACCAAGAGTGCATGCGAGAAAGCCTGACCATCTGCACGGCTCAACATCCCGACGATCCGCTGGCGAAGATGCAATGTGTTGATGCTCGCCGCGATGCGATCTGCGAAGGTCTTCCCGGCACACCTTGATCCCGGCGGCCATCGGCTGAGCGACTTCGATGCCGAAGGGCATCGAAGTCGCTCCCAGGCGGGCCGGCTCGGGCGCGTTGATCCAGGAGCAGGACGGCGAACCTTGCGGGCCGCATCGACGATGATCGCTCGCCATCGTCGAACGCGGCAGTCTACCATCGCCGTGACTGCCCAACGTCGAGTTCCGTTTCATGATCTTCCCTCTCCTCAGCGCCGCCTTGGCCGCTATCGTTCAGACGCCCGCCTTCGAGACGCTGGAGCCGATTCCGGCGGCGGCTCAGGGCGAGGCCGTCCCCGCCTGCACCGCCGATCGCCGCTGGTGCGCCCTGATCGAGACGGACGAGACGGACGAACAGCTGGTGCTGCGCCTGTATGACGGAACGCCGGACGGCCGTGCGCCCGCGGCCTCCCACCTCATCGAAAGCGAGGCCTCCGAAGGCTTCTGGAAGCCCGGCGTCATTCTGCGTCGCGCCGGAAGCGACGACGTCATCCTCGGCGCCGACATGGAGCTGCAGGCCATGTATTCGGGCGGCGGCGGGATGTCCTCCTACCGGACCCTGGTGCGGTTCACGCCCGGCGAGACGCCGCAGGAAATCCTGACCGTCCCGATGTCCGGCTCGCTGATGATCCGCGCCTGCTTCGGCGAAGAGGACATGAAACAGCGCGCCGGCGCCTGCCACGACGAATACGAGTTCGCCGCCGAGCTGAAGGCCGAGGGCGACGCCTTCCCGCCGCGCCTGACCTACGCCTCGACCGCCGCCACCTTCCCCGGCCGGGTATCGCGAGACGAGGACTCCCTGGCCAAGCCGCCGCTGAAGCCCGAGGACCTGGTCAAGGCCGTAGACGTCGAATGCACGGTGCAGCGCGTCTTCACTTTCGATCGGGCCGCAAAGGCCTATGTTGCAGACGCGCCCATGCCCGATTGCAGCGCCTACACCGTTCCCTAGTTTCTCCGAGCCCGCCCGATGTCCTATGTCGCCCGTGACGACCGCCCCGCCGACAAGGCCGAACGCTACGCCGAGGTCGAGGCCGAAATCCTGGCCGTGCTGGACGGCGAGCCGAACCTGACGGCGCGCATGGCCACCGTGGCCTCCATGCTGGCGGACGCCTTCCCCGCCTTCTTCTGGACCGGCTTCTACGTCGTGGACGCGGCCAAGGGCGATGAACTGGTGGTCGGCCCCTATCAGGGCACGCTGGGCTGCCTGCGCATCCCGTTCGGGCGCGGCGTCTGCGGCGCGGCGGCGAAGACGCGCCAGACCCAGGTGGTCGAGGACGTCGACGCCTTCCCCGGCCACATCGCCTGCGACAGCCGCTCAGCCAGCGAGATCGTGGTTCCCGTGCTGGACGCCTCGGGCGGGTTGATCGCCGTGCTGGATGTGGACGCAACCGAAAAGGCCGCCTTCGACGCCGTGGACGCCGAGGCGCTGGAGCGGCTGATGGCCAGGGTGTTCGGCGCCTGATGCGGATCGGCGTCGACTTCGGCGGCACCAAGATCGAGGCGGCGGCGCTGGACGCGGCGGGCGCCTTCGCGGCGCGAATCCGTGAACCGAACCCCGGAGGCTATGACGCCGCCATCCGCCTGGTCGCCGATCTGGTCGCGCGGGTCGAGGCCGAAGCGGGCCCTGCGCAAGCGGTCGGTCTGGCCATTCCGGGGTCGCCCTCGCCGCGCACCGGCCTGATCCGCAACGCCAACTCCACCTATCTGAACGGCGCCCGCTTCGGCGCTGATCTGGAGGCCGCGCTAGGCCGCCCGGTGCGGCTGGCCAATGACGCCAACTGTCTGGCCCTGTCCGAGGCCGCCGACGGCGCAGGCGCGGGCGCGGCCAGCCTGTTCGGCGTCATCCTGGGCACCGGCTGCGGCGGCGGCCTGGTCATCGACGGTCAGCTGATCGAGGGCGCGCACGCCGTCGCCGCCGAGGTCGGCCACATCTCCCTGCCGTGGCCCTCGGCGGACGAGGCGCCCGGCCCCGCCTGCTGGTGCGGCCTGCGAGGCTGCCTCGAGACCTGGATCTCCGGAACCGGCTTCCAGCGCGACCATCAGGCGGCGACTGGCCGGGACTGGAAAGCGCAGGCCGTGGTCGAGGCCGCGCGCGCGGGCGACGCGGAAGCCGCCTGCGCCCTGGACCGCTACATCGACCGGCTGGGGCGAGCCCTGGCCATGGTCGTCAACCTGACCGACCCGGAGGTCTTCGTGCTGGGCGGCGGCATGTCTAACGTGGCCGAGCTTTACGACCGCCTACCGCAGGTCGTAGCCCGCCATGTCTTCTCCGACCACTGGGACGGGCAGATCGTCCCGGCGAAGTGGGGCGATTCCTCGGGCGTGCGCGGCGCCGCGCGTCTGTGGGACGCCTGATCCCCGATTGATTGGGCCGCGCGCCCCGCTATGGTCCGCGCCGAACCGACAGGAGCAGGAAGCATGAGCCAGAGAGTCGTCGCGATCACCGGCGGATACGGCGCCCTTGGCCGGGCCGTCGTCGAGGCGGCGCAGGCGCGCGGCCTGTCAGTCGCCGTCATCGGCCGCACCCCGCCGCGCCAGCCGAATCCCGACGTGTTCGAGATCAACGGCGTCGATCTGACCGACCCCGCGCAGGCGAAGACCGCGATCGAGTCCGTCGTCGCCCATTTCGGCCGTCTGGACGCCCTGCTGAACATCGCCGGCGGCTTCGTCTGGAGCCCGGTCGAGGGCGACGGCGACGCGTTCGACCGGATGCACGCCCTCAACGTCAAGACGACGCTGAACGCCAGCCGCGCCGCCCTGCCCCATCTGAAAGCCTCGCCTGAGGGCCGTATCGTCAACATCGGCGCCAATGGCGCAATCAAGGCCGGGCACGGCATGGGCGCCTACGCCGCCTCCAAGGCTGGGGTCCACCGCCTGACCGAGGCTCTGGCCGAGGAGCTGAAGTCGACCCCGGTGACGGTCAACGCCGTCCTGCCCTCCATCATCGACACTGCGGCCAACCGCGCCGACATGCCCGACGCCGATCCGTCGAAGTGGGTCGCGCCCGCCGATGTGGCCGCCGTCATCCTGTTCCTGGCCTCGCCCGAGGCGCGGGCGGTGACGGGGGCCCTGATCCCCGTCACGGGCAAGGTCTGATGCGCGCGCGCAGCGTCCTCTACCTGCCCGCCTCGAATGAAAGAGCGGTGACGAAGGCCCGCACTCTGCCCTGCGACGTGGCGGTGCTGGACCTGGAGGACGCCGTCGCGCCCGAGATGAAGCTTGAGGCCCGCGCGGCCGCCGTCGCGGCGGCGCACGAGGGCGGCTTCGGCCCGCGCCTCGGCGTGCGGATCAACGGGCTGGACACGCCGTGGGGCGCCGACGACCTGAAAGCACTGCAAGGCGCCCCGGTCGAGTTGATCGTCGCGCCCAAGGTCGAGAGCGCGGCCATGGTCCACGCCCTGTCGGCGGCGCTGCGCCCCGGCGTCGATCTGTGGGCCATGATCGAGACGCCGCGCGCGCTGCTGGATCTCAGCGAGATCGCCGGGGCGGACGGAGCCTTGAGCGGCCTGATGCTGGGCGTCAACGATCTGGCCAAGGACCTGAAGACCGGCCCCTCGCCCGACCGGGAGCCGCTGAAACCGTGGCTGGCGGCGGTCGTCGCCCACGCCCGCGCCAACGGCCTGAACGTCATCGACGGCGTGTTCAACCGCATCAAGGACGAGGCCGGGTTCGCGGCTGAATGCGCGCAAGGGCGGCTGTATGGCTTCGACGGCAAGAGCCTGATCCACCCCTCGCAGATCGAGGGCGCGAATGCGGCGTTCGGCCCCTCAGCCGATGAGATCGAATGGGTGCGCAAGGTCGTCGCCGCCTTCGCCGCGCCCGATGCCGCCGGACTGGGCGTCATCCGCGTAGAAGGCGAGATGGTGGAGCGGCTGCATCTGCACGCAGCCGAAACGCTTCTGGCCGACCTCTGACCCTTCTCCCCTTGTGGGAGAAGGAAGCATGGGGTGGCGCCCTGACTCTACAAACCGTAGACACGACCCCATGACCGCACCGCTTCCGCCCTCGTCGAAAACCCGCGCCTGGGTCTGTGCGCCGGGGGTGCTGAAGGTGCCGTTCCTGTCCGCCTTCCTGCCCGACTACACGCTGTCGGCCCTGCCCGGATCGTCGAACGAGGCCGTCCTCGGCTGGGGCATGAAGCCGACGGCGGAAGCAGGCCGGCGCTGGGCGGCGAAGCACGGCAAACCCTATATCGCGCTGGAAGACGGCTTCCTGCGCTCGGTCGGGATCGGCGAGGGCGGCGCGACCAGCCTCAGCCTGATCGTCGATGATCTGGGCGTCTATTACGACGCCACCCGGCCCAGTCGGCTGGAGCATCTGATCCAGACCGCCCCCGACTGGTGCGACGATGCGATGCGCGGTCGGTCGCGCGCGTTGATCGACCGCATCGTCGCCTCGGGCGTGTCCAAGACCAATATGGGCGGGCCGCTGGACGCAGACCAGCTGAAACCCGGCCGCCGGGTGCTGATCGTGGACCAGACCTTCGGCGACGCCTCCATCGGCTATGGACTGGCCAGCGAGCAGAGCTTCTCCGACATGCTGGCGACCGCCCGGCGCGACGAACCGGACGCCCAGTTGATCGTCAAGCGCCACCCCGCCGTGGCCGCAGGGCGCAAGCAGGGCTGCATCCCGGCGGACCAGCTTCAGGGCGTCACCCTGATCGATACGGACGTGCGGCCCGCCGATCTGCTGGCGGCGGTGGATGCGGTCTATGTCGTGACCTCGGCGCTGGGGTTCGAGGCCCTGCTGCGCGGCCTGCCGGTGCGCTGTTTCGGCGCGCCCTTCTATTCGGGCTGGGGTCTGACGACGGACGCCGTCCAGACCGGACGGCGCGGCGCCCCGCGCGATCTGGAACAAGTCGCGGCGGCGGCCCTGATCGCCTACACCCGCTATGTCGATCCGGTCACCGGCCAGCGGTGTGAAGCCGAACAGGCGCTGGAGCGGCTGATCGCCCTGCGCGACCGGGCCGATCGGCTGGCGGGCGACTGGGCGGCGGTCGGCTTCGCCCCGGCCAAGCGGCCGCCGGTGCGCCGCCTGCTCAACTCGCCCAAGGGCCGCGTCCGCTATTTCTGGCGCTCGTCCGCCGCCGTCGCCCATGCGCGGGCGACGGGCGGCAGGCTGATCTGGTGGGCCGGCAAGGAGACGCCGCAGATCCGCGCCGCCGCCGACGCCTTCGAGGGGCCGGTCGTGCGGATGGAGGACGGCTTCATCCGCTCGCGTGGGCTGGGGTCGGACTTCTTCGGCGCCCTGTCGGTCGCGCTGGACGATCAGGGCGTCTATTACGACCCGACCCGGCCCAGCCGTCTGGAAAGCCTGATCGAGGCGGGCGAGCCGTCGCCGGATCAGGCCGCGCGCGCCGAAGCCCTTCGTGTTCGGGTGGTCGAGGCGGGCCTGTCGAAATACAATCTGAAGGGAGCGGGCGTCCCGGCGCACTGGCCCAAGGACAGGCCGATCCTGCTGGTCGTGGGGCAGGTCGAGAACGACCGTTCGATCCTGATGGGCTGCGGGCCGGACCTGCGCACCAACTCCGGGCTGGTGAAGGCGGCACGGGCGGATCATCCCGACGCCTTCCTGATCTATCGCAACCACCCGGACGTGACGGCGGGCAACCGCCCCGGCCTGCTGGACCATGCGGCGATGGAGGAGGTCGACGCCTCGGCTGACGATCTGGACATCATCGACTGCCTGAACGCCTGCGACCGGCTGGCGACCCTGACCTCCCTGACCGGGTTCGAGGCCCTGATGCGGGGCAAGCCGGTCAGCGTCTATGGCCGCCCCTTCTATGCCGGCTGGGGCCTGACCGATGACCGCCTGACGTTCGAGCGCCGCACCCGCCGCGCCAGTCTGCAAAGCGTCATCCACGCCGCCCTGATCGGCTATCCGGTCTATGTCACGCCGGACGGCTGGCCATGCGAGGCCGAGGATCTGGTCGAGGCCCTGATCGCCGCGCGCGACCATCCTCTGCCCGCCCCGCCGCGCGGACGCATCAATCGCTGGTGGCGCGGGATAAAGGCCAGTCTCGACCGCAGCCTTCCCCCGGCCTATTGAGGAGGTTCGTCATCGCAACGGACTGAGTCCGGCCCGCGAGGCGCCCGAACTTCGCCGCGAGGCGCCGACATAAGGCTTGTCGAGCGTCGGGGACTCCATGTTCCCTCATGCAGCGAGGCGCCGCGCGCCGAGCGTCAGGGAACTACACAGTGCAAAAAGCCGTCATCTCCGCCACCGGCCTGTTCACCCCGGAACAGTCGATCTCGAACGAGGAACTGGTCGGCGCCTACAACGCCTGGGCCGAGGGCTGGAACGCCGCCAACGCCGAGGCCATCGCCGCCGGAGAGATCGAGGCCAAGACGCCTTCGTCCGAAGCCTTCATCGAGAAGGCCTCGGGCATCAAGGCGCGCTTCGTCATGGACAAGTCGGGCATCATCGACCCCGAGCGGATGTTGCCGCACCTTGCGGCGCGCGGCGACGACGAGCTGTCCATCCTGGCCGAGATGGCCGTGAAGGCCGCGCAGGACGCCATCAAGGCCTGGGGCAAGCCGGTCAGCGAGATCGGCGCCGTCATCTGCGCCGCGTCCAACATGCAGCGCCCCTACCCCGCCATGGCTATCGAGGTGCAGCAGGCGCTGGGCATCGAGGGCTTCGCCTTCGACATGAACGTGGCGTGCAGTTCCGCCACCTTCGGCATCAAGACGGCGGCGGACTTCGTGGCCTCCGGCTCAGTCAAGGCCGTGCTGATGGTGAACCCGGAAATCTGCTCGGCGCACCTGAACTTCAAGGATCGCGACAGCCACTTCATCTTCGGCGACGTCGCCACCGCCGTCATTATCGAGGCCGAGGATCAGGCCGGTCCGGGCGGTTGGAACATTCTGGGCACCAAGCTTCAGACCAGCTTCTCGAACAACATCCGCAACAACTTCGGCTTCCTGAACCGCGCCGCCCTGCCGACCGACGCGAACGAGCCGGTCTCGTCGGACGGCCTGACCGACAAGATGTTCGTCCAGCAGGGCCGCAAGGTGTTCAAGGAGGTGGTGCCGATGGTCTCGACCATGATCCTGGATCACGCCGCCGAGCTGAAGCTGGACACGCACGGGCTGAAGCGCCTGTGGCTGCACCAGGCCAACATCAACATGAACACCCTGATCGGCAAGAAGGTGCTGGGCCGCGACCCCGAGCCGAGCGAGAACGTCATCATCCTGGACGACTACGCCAACACCTCCTCGGCCGGATCGATCATCGCCTTCCACCTGCACCACGACGGCTTCGCGCCGGGCGATACGGGTCTGATCTGCAGCTTCGGCGCAGGTTATTCGGCGGGCACGGTTTTTGTGCAAAAGCGCCCCTGATCGCCCCGAATAGGAATCAATATTTCCAGCGCCGCTTGCACTGTTCGGAAAATTTTGCAAACCGTTACGCGTCGAGAAACAGGGGGGACGACGCCCGAATGACTCAGACAGCTTTGCCTTGGGCTGAAAAACTCAGTGATCCGCTGGCGCACGACGTGGCGACGGTGCTGCAACGCATGGGCGGTTCGGCCCATCAGGATATGGTGATCAACTGCGTCGCGGCGCTGAAACGCCAACGCGGCGAGTCGGTGACTCAAGACCTCAAGATGAAGATCATCGAGGTGTTCGAACGCTATCGCGACTTCTTCATCCGCCCCTTCGGCGAGGGCTCCTTGCGCTGGGCCCTGGCGCCGGGCGTCGCCTGACCGCCTCAAAAATCGACCAACGAAAAAGGCCCGCTCCGACCGGAACGGGCCTTCGTCGTTTCAGACCATCCGCGCTTAGAAGCGTCGGATGTAGCTGACCGAATAGGCGTCAGCCTCGCCGCGATCGTCGCGGAAGTCGCGACGGGTCCAGTCGGCGCGGACGCCGTTGACCCCGTCCAGGTAGTAGTTGGCGCCGACGCCGTAGTTCCAGCTGTCGCCGCCGACCTTGCTCTCGGCGCCGGCCAGTTCCTGCTTCAGCTCCGTGTGGCCGTAGCCGCCGCGCGCGAACAGCTCCAGCTTGTCGCCGACGGGATACTTGCCGACGACATAGCCGGCGGCGTCCCACTCATGCTTGATCTGGCCGTCGGCGCCGGCGACGGTGATGTCCTTGTCCTTGACCCCCACGCCGACCTCGGTCTCCACGGCCAGGTAGCGATTCAAGTTGACGCCCAGGCGGCCGGACACGGCGCCGGTCTGGGCCGCATCGCCTTCCATGTGCGTGTAACCCAGCGAACCATAACCGCGCGGTTCAGGGTTCGATTGAGCAAACGCCGGAACGGCGAGAACAGAAATAGCGGCGGCGGCGAGAAGAACGTTACGCATTATTTCATACTCCTTAGATGATGTGACTTCTTTGATCACATGCCCCATCCAACGAAGCTTAAATGGTTGCGCCTGCATCCCCGTTCCATAGGCGCACCAACCACGAACGACGAAAGTTACGCGAAAGACACATACGTCGTTACCTAAATGGCGCAAAAAGAAAGGCGCGCCCCGCCGGGGAGCGCGCCCAGCCGATCCGCCGGGAATCGGATCAGAAACGACGAACGTAGTTGACCGAGTAGACATCCACTTCGCCGCCGTCGTCGGTGAAGTCGCGACGGGTCCAGTCGCCGCGCAGGCCGTTCTGGCCGTCGAAGTAGTAGTTGGCGCCGACGCCGTAGTTCCAGCTTTCGCCGTCGGCCTTGCGCTCGACCCCGGCCAGTTCGGCCTTCATCTGGGTGGTGCCGTAGCCGCCGCGTGCGAAAAGCTCGAAATTGGGCGTGACCGGAAACGTGCCGACCGCATATGCGGCGAGGTCATAGTCGTGCTCGATCTTGCCCTGGGCCCCGGCGATGGTGAAGTCATCGTCCTTCACCCCGATCGAGCCTTCGCCCTCGACGCCGAAATAGGGGTTGAGCTTGGCGCCCAGGCGGCCGGTGACGGCGCCGAGATCGCCATCCGAATGGTCCAGCTGCGAATAGCCGAGCGTGCCGTAGTAGGTGGGACCGCCCGGCTGCACGACCTGGGCCGCAGCGGGAAAGGCGAATACAGAAAGGGCGGCGGCGGCGAGAATAACGTTACGCATGAGCTTCAATCACTCCTTATTGCGATGAGCAGGACCAGCCTGACCACCTTGCGGAGAAACAAATCTCAAGCGCCCATAGCCGTTCCCTGTGCTTGAACGAGGGAGCGAGAACTGTGCGAGAGAAAGCACACACCGCGTTCCGTCAAGGGCGACTATTTCAGGGCATGAAAAAGGCGACCCTTTCGGGTCGCCCTTCTCTTGTCGACGATTGAAGGGGCCTCAGCGGTCCTTTTCACGCTCCTCGCCCGAGCGAGCGCTCAGGGCGGCCTGGGCCGCCGCCAGACGCGCGATCGGCACGCGGTAGGGCGAGCAGGAGACGTAGTCGAGGCCGACCGTCTCGCAGAAGGCGATGGAGGCGGGATCGCCGCCATGTTCGCCGCAGATGCCCATCTTCATGCCCGGCTTGACCGCACGGCCGCGCTCCTCGGCGATGCGGATCAGGTCGCCCACGCCGCTCTGGTCCAAACGGACGAAGGGGTCGTTCTCGAAGATGCCCTTGTCCAGATAGGCCTGCAGGAAGTGGCCGGAATCGTCGCGGCTGATGCCGAAGGTCGTCTGCGTCAGGTCGTTGGTGCCGAAGCTGAAGAACTCGGCGTGTTCGGCCAGATCGGCGGCGCGCAGGGCGGCGCGGGGCAGCTCGACCATGGTGCCGACCAGGTAGTCCACGCTGTCGCCGGCGTCCGCGAAGACGGCCTTGGCCGTGCGGTCGGTCAGTTCGCGCAGATACTTCATCTCCAGACCCAGGGCGACCAGCGGGTGCATGATCTCCGGGATCGGGGCGACGCCCGAAGACGCCTTCACCTGCAGCGCCGCCTCGAGGATGGCGCGGACCTGCATCTCGTAGATTTCAGGATAGGCCACGCCCAGGCGGCAGCCGCGGTGGCCCAGCATGGGGTTGGTCTCATGCAGTTCGCGGGCGCGGCGCTTCAGCTTGGCCGCATCCAGACCTTGCGTCGCCGCCAGGGCGTCGATGTCGGCGTCGGTGTGCGGAATGAACTCGTGCAGCGGCGGGTCCAGCAGACGCACCGTCACCGGCAGGCCGCTCATGATGGTGAACAGCTCGACGAAATCGGCCTTCTGGAACGGGGCGATCTTGGCCAGGGCCACGCGGCGGCCCGCCTCGTCGTCGGCCAGGATCATCTCGCGCACGGCGGCGATGCGGGCCTCGTCGAAGAACATGTGCTCGGTGCGCGACAGGCCGATGCCCTCGGCGCCGAAGCCGCGCGCCGTCTTGGCGTCCAGCGGCGTCTCGGCGTTGGCGCGGACCTTCAGGCGACGAATGCCGTCGGCCCAGCCCATCAGGGTCTGGAAGTCGCCCGTCAGCTCCGGCTCGATCATGGGCACGGCGCCGTCCAGCACCTCGCCCTTGCCGCCGTCGATGGTGATGACCTCGCCCGCCTTGAAGGTGCGGCCGCGCGCGGTGAAGGTTCCGGCCTTCTCATTGATGGCGATCTCGCCCGCGCCCGAGACGCAGGGGCGCCCCATGCCGCGCGCCACCACCGCCGCGTGGCTGGTCATGCCGCCGCGCGCCGTGACGATGCCGCGCGCCGCGTGCATGCCGTGGATGTCTTCCGGCGAGGTCTCGTCACGGACCAGGATGACGGCGTCGCCCTGCTGGCCCAGACGTTCAGCCTCGTCAGCGTCGAAGACGATCTTGCCGGTCGCCGCGCCCGGCGAGGCAGGCAGACCCGCCGCGACCACGGTGCGCGCCGCCTTGGGGTCCAGCGTCGGGTGCAGCAGCTGGTCCAGCGCGGCCGGTTCGACGCGGCTGACCGCCTCGTCCTGAGAGATGACGCCCTCGGAGGCCAGGTCCACGGCGATCTTCAGCGCCGACTTGGCCGTGCGCTTGCCGTTGCGGGTCTGCAGCATCCACAGACGGCCCTGTTCGACCGTGAACTCGATGTCCTGCATGTCGCGGTAGTGGCTTTCCAGCCGCCCCACCACGTCGACGAACTGGGCGAAGACCTCGGGCATAGCCTCTTCCATCGAGGGAGCCGTTTCGTCCATTTCCTCGCGGCCCGCCTTGGTCAGGGACTGCGGCGTGCGGATGCCCGCCACCACGTCCTCGCCCTGGGCGTTGATCAGGAACTCGCCATACAGCTTGTTCTCGCCGGTCGAGGGGTTGCGGGTGAAGGCGACGCCCGTGGCCGAGGTCTCGCCCATGTTGCCGAACACCATCGACTGGACGTTGACGGCCGTGCCCCAGCTTTCGGGGATGTCGTGCATGCGGCGATAGAATTTCGCCCGGTCGTTCATCCAGCTTTCGAAGACGGCGCCGACGGCGCCCCACAGCTGGGCCTGCGGGTCCTGCGGGAAGGGCTTGCCCAGCTCACGCTCGACCAGGGCCTTGTAGTCCGCGACCACCTTCTCCCAGTTCTCGGCGGTCAGTTCGGTGTCGACCGAGACGCCCAGACGATCCTTATGGTCGTCCAGCACCTCTTCGAAATAGTCGTGACCCAGACCCAGCACCACGTTGGAATACATGGTGATGAAGCGGCGGTAGGAATCGAAGGCGAAGCGGCGGTCGCCCGACAGCTTGGCCAGGCCCTCGACCGTCTCATCGTTCAGGCCCAGGTTCAGGACCGTGTCCATCATGCCCGGCATGGAGGCGCGGGCGCCCGAGCGCACCGACACCAGCAGGGGGTTGGCCGCGTCGCCGAAGGTCTTGCCCACCACGCCCTCGACGTGGGCCAGGGCCGCCTTGACCTGATCGGTCAGGTCGGACGGATAGGTTTCCTGGTTGGCGTAATACCAGGTGCAGACCTCAGTGGTGATGGTGAAGCCGGGCGGCACCGGCAGGCCGAGGGACGACATCTCGGCCAGGTTCGCCCCCTTGCCGCCCAGAAGGTTCTTCATCGACGCGTCGCCATCGGCGGATCCGCCGCCGAAGCCGTACACCCACTTGGTCATTTCGTAGTTCCTGAACCGTGGTTTTGCGAGGTTGAGTCCCGCCTTATGCGGGGTTTCACTAGCGCGCTGCACCTGCGAAGGCGAGGCCGAAGGCGTAACAATCCGTGAGGGGATGTATCGTTTGGCGCCCCTGCCCTGCCCTAACCTCGTCCAAGCCCCGGAGCGGCCAAAGAAAAATGCCGGCTCCATATCAGATGCGGGTCTTGCCCTTTTCATCCCCGCTCATCCCGGCGGACGCCGGGACCCAGTGAGTAAGCCAAACTGAGGCCTGACAGCGGAGCCCGGAGCCTGAAGCCAAAGCACTGGATCCCGGCGTCCGCCGGGATGAGCGGAAATCAGGCATCTGCGCCAACACACAAGGTGAATTCAGCCAAAGGAAAACGCCCGCCGGTTTCCCGGCGGGCGTTTGCATTCCGTGCGTCCTGAGTGGAGGCTCAGGCCGGATCCGTTCAGGCGGCGACGGTGATCGCGCCTTCGGCCGGGTCGCGCAGGACATAGCCGCGGCCCCAGACGGTCTCGATGTAGTGCTTGCCGCCCGCAGCCGTCGCCAGCTTCTTGCGCAGCTTGCAGATGAAGACGTCGATGATCTTCAGCTCGGGCTCGTCCATGCCGCCATACAGGTGGTTCAGGAACATCTCCTTGGTCAGGGTCGTGCCCTTGCGCAGGGAGAGCAGCTCCAGCATTTGATATTCCTTGCCGGTCAGATGCACGCGGTGGCCATTCACCTCGACGGTCTTGGCGTCCAGGTTCACCGCGATCTCGCCGGTGTGGATGATGGCCTGGGCGTGGCCCTTGGAGCGGCGGACCACGGCGTGGGTGCGCGCGATCAGTTCGTCCTTGTGGAAGGGCTTGGTCAGATAGTCGTCGGCGCCGCCGCCGAAGGTCTTGACCTTGGTGTCGATCTCATGGCTGCCCGAGAGGATCATCACCGGCGTATTGATCTTGCCGTTGCGCAGCTGACGCAGAACCTCGAGGCCGCTCATGTCCGGTAGGTTCAGGTCCAGCAGAATGAGGTCGTAGTCATAGATCTTGCCCAGATCGATGCCTTCCTCACCCAGGTCGGTGGTGTAGACGTTAAACCCTTCCGACTTCAGCATCAGTTCGATGCTTTGAGCCGTCGCGTGGTCGTCTTCGATCAACAGGACGCGCATTCATGCCCCTCCAGGCAAAGCTTAGGATGGCCGCACATGGCATGCGGCCGGGTAACCTTGTTCCAACGTTAACGGGCCAAAACCTTAAGAAGGGTTAACGCATCCCGATATGAAACGCCTAAGGTGATTTGCGAATCGCCGTCCAGAGTCCCGAGTCAAGGATTCGTTAATTTATTCGGCTCCACCCCCTCATTCCCCTGTTGACGTCTGACGCGTCTTCCACAGGGGGCGTGCACAACCGCCTCCGTCAATGCCGTGCCCCGCCTGTCGAAGCGACCGTTTCTGACGTTTCATAGGACAACATTCCTAACCCAACCGCCCGACGCACTCATAATGGCGGCATCCACAGGAATGGCGGGAGGAAGCGCAGATCATGGAACCCTATCGCGTGCCGGTGACGGAGGGCGACCGCATCCGGGCGGACGCGGCCCTGTCGCTGTCGGGTCTGGCCCTGGGCGTGCCTGTCGCCGAGATGACGCGGCGCGAGCGGGTGCGGCCCAGGGCGTGTCGCGCGCGCTGGTCGGCCATGTATCTGGCGCACGTCTCCTTCGGCTGGCCGCTGGAGCGGGTGGCCCACGCCTTCGGCCTGAACCGGGCGACGGCCGGCGCCGCCTGCCGCTGGGCCGAGGACGAGCGCGACCGGCCCGACTACGACGCCCTGATGGACGGCCTGGAGGGGTCGCTGCGGGCGGTGATGGAGCTGCCCCTGGTCGATCTGGCGCCCGAGATCGGAGCCCGCCGATGAGCCGCCAGCTGGAACGCGCCCGCAGCCTGCTGCAACGCCCCGGCGCCTGGCTGGACCAGGCGAACGGCGCCTATCCCTTGCGCCTCGGCGGCGACCGGCGCAGCCGGGTGGTGCTGACGCTGGACGAGGCCGTCTTCCGCGCCGTGATCGAGCGGCCGGGGCTGCGCCTGCGCGAAGGCGGCGGCTGGCTGCCCCGCGCGGCCAACGACCATGCCCGACCCGCTCCTCCGCCCGGCCGACCCGGCGTCATCGAGGGCGAGCGCGCCATGATGGAGGGCGACGGCCGCCTGATCACCCGCCGCGCCAATCTGGGCGAGAGCCCGATCCTGTGGCTGGCCCGGCGCAAGGACCAATCGGGCCGCCCCTGGCTGACGCCGGCCGAGGTCGCGGCGGGCGAACGCCTGCGCGCCGAGGCCGAGATCGCGGCCGCCGGCCTCTCCCTGACCATGCGCTGGGACGCCTTGCCGACCTCGCGTTCGGGCGGCGGGGGCGTGCGGATCGAACCGGGCGACCGCGCCCTGTCGGCCTCGGCGCGGGTCAAGGCGGCGCTGGACGCCTGCGGCCCGCGTCTGCGCGCCATGGTCGAACAGGTCTGCATCCACGGCACGTCGCTGCAACTGGCGGAGCAGGCCCTGTCCCTGCGCCGCCGACAAGGCAAGACCCTGCTGAAACAGGGATTGCAGGCTCTGGCCGAGCATTACGGCATCGGGTGACGGCGCGCGACGATCGGCGAAATACAATCACAGATTGCCGGTCCACGATTACTTAAGCATGGCCGTTCTATCCAGAGGCCACCCCCTCGGTCGCCGTGAGCAGACTCCCCATGACGTTCTTCCGCCCAGCCTCGCTTCTTCCTGGTCTGGCGGCGACCGCCCTCGCCGGCGCCGCCGTCGCCCAGACCAGCGCCGAGGATCAGTGGCGCGTGACGGTCAGCCCCTATGTCTGGGCCACTTCGCTGGACGGAAACGTCACGCTGGCGGGCCACAAGGCGCCGGTGGACGTGTCCGCCTCGGACGCCTTCGACCAGCTGGAGAGCGTGGTCATGGGCGATGTCGAGGTGCGCAAGGGCCGCTGGGGCGCCTTCGTCGACTATCAGTACGCCAAGACCCATGAGGGCGTGTCCCTGATGGGCGTCCCGGCCGAACTGGGGACCCGCTCGACCACCGTCTCGGGCGGGGTGCTGTTCCGCCTGATCGACGACCCGCTGGGCGGCCGCACCGCCTTCGGCGACGCGCGCAGCTTCCGCGTCGAGCCGCTGGTGGGCGCCCGCTGGAGCCAGCTGCGGGCCGATCTGAACACCCCGCTGGGCGCCGTGCACAAGGGCGCCGAATGGACGGACCTGCTGCTGGGCCTGAGAGTCGAGGGCGACGTGTCCGAGCGCTGGACCCTGCGCGCCCAGGTCGACGCCGGCGGCCTGGGCGACGACGACCGCCACAGCCTGGCCTGGCAGGCTCTGGCCTCCTACCGCACCCCGCTGGCGGGCGGCGCCGTCTCGATCAACGCCGGCTACCGCCTGCTACATCAGAACTATGAGCAGGACGATTTCACTGGCCAGCGCTTCGACTGGAAGGTGACCCGCCATGGCCCCGTCCTGGGCCTGTCGCTGACCTACTGACCCCCATCCCCCGACGATCCCCTCACCTCAGGAGACGACATGCGCAACGGAATGAAGAAGGGCGTCGCTGCCCTGGCCGCCGCCTTCATGGTGGCCGTTCCGGCGGCCGAGGCGTGCACGCGCCTTGTCTACCACGGCCACGACGGCGCCGTGATCACGGCCCGGTCGATGGACTGGAAGGACGAGATCATGACCAATCTCTGGATCTTTCCGCGCGGCATGGCGCGGGACGGGTCCGGCGGTCCCAACTCCCTGACCTGGACGTCCAAATACGGCAGCGTCATCGCCAGCGGCTATGACATCTCGACCGTCGACGGCGTGAACGAGATGGGCCTGGTCGCCAACGTCCTGTGGCTGGTGGAGTCGGAGTATCCGGCCTACGACCCGAACAAGCCCGCCCTCAGCATCGCCGCCTGGGCCCAGTACGCCCTCGACAATTTCGCCACCGTGGCCGAGGCGGTCGAGGCCCTGCGCGACGAGCCCTTCGTCCTGGTCAGCGACAGTGTGCCGGGTCAGGACCGCCTGACCACCCTGCACCTGTCCCTGTCGGATTCCGGCGGCGACAGCGCCATCTTCGAATACATCGACGGCAAGCTGGTGATCCACCACAGCCGCGACTATCAGGTGATGACCAACTCGCCGACCTTCGACCAGCAGCTGGCGCTGAACACCTATTGGCAGGGCATCGGCGGCACGGTCATGCTGCCGGGCACCAACCGGGCGGCCGACCGCTATGCGCGGGCCGCCTTCTACGTCAACGCCATCCCCAAGTTCGAAGATCAGAACATGGCCCTGGCCAGCGTGTTCAGCGTGATCCGCAACGTTTCGGTGCCGTTCGGCATCTCGACCCCGGACCAGCCGAACATCTCCTCGACCCGCTGGCGGACGGTCGTGGATCACAAGCGCAAGCTGTACTTCTTCGAGTCGGCCCTGACGCCGAACACCTTCTGGGTGGACCTGAAGAAGATCGACTTCTCAGAGCGCGCCCCGGTCAAGCGGCTGGAGCTGGGCGAGAACCAGATCCACACCCATGCAGGCGACGCCACCGCCGAATTCAGCAACGCCCGGGCCTTCCCTTTCCTGGGTCCGCAATCCTGAGGCGTCGGAGCGCGGTCGGGGTTCAGAAGATCCCGACCGCCGCTTCGGCCCAGATCAGCAGCACGGACAGGATCACCGCCGCGGCCAGCATCAGCCGCACCAGCGGAGTCCGCGCCTTCCACAGCAACAGCTCCAGCAGCAGGCCCGCCCCGATCAGCAGGACGGCGGCGAACAGGAAGTCCTGCGCGTCCCAGGCGACCTCGGAGGTGAACTGCATGGCCGCCAGCGGCGTCAGCAGGATCAGCCCGACCGCGCTCCAGCCGGCCGTTCGGATCGGATTGAAGAAGGCGGGCGCGCGTTTCATCAGGATCGACATCGGACCGCTCCGCACAGGATGAGACGTCTCATCATGCGCCCGATCGCGCGCAATCGGAAGCGAGACGACGCGCGTAATGCCTCTCCCTCCCCTTCATGGGGAGGGTGGTCGCGCAGCGACCGGGTGGGGAGGAACCGGTCCCGCTGGGCGTCGCGCTTGAATAGCCTCGCCGCCCCCACCCGACTTCGCCCTTACGGGCTCAGCCACCCTCCCCATGAAGGGGAGGGAGAAACGTGGTCAGGTCGCCGCCAGCGCCGCTTCCCTGATCCGCCCCACCATGCTGTTCAGACCGTTGGCGCGTTGCCGGGTCAGGGCCGAAGGCAGGCCCAGCCGGTCCAGCGCCGCCCTGGCGTCAAAACCCAGGATCTCCGCCGGAAGCCGCCCGGAATAGAGCCGCAGCAGCAGGGCGATATTGCCCTTCGACAGGGCGCTGTCGCTGTCGGCGTCGAAGAAGAGACGGTCGGCCTCCCGCCGCGTCGACAGCCAGACCTGGGCGGCGCAGCCCGGCACCTTGTTCGCCTCGATCCGCGCCTCTTCCGGCAGGGGCGGCAGGTCCTTGCCCAGGTCGATGACGTATTCGATACGCCCTTCCCAATCGCCCAGCAGATCGAATTCCTCGACCAGTTCGGCCAGGGTGTCGTCGATGGAGCGGGCGGGAGCGGCGGTGAAAGTCATGGCCGCGACATAGGCCGCGCGCGCCCTCGCCACAACCGCCCCTCTCACAACCGGCTCTGCGCTCCCCCGACAGGCGAGCGCGCTAGGGAGCGCCTGGGGCGCGGTCTAGGCTATACGGCTGATTCAACCCTTGCGCCCGGATGGCCGTGACGTCTCGGACCGCCCTTCTCGATCCCATCCGCCGCCCCGAAGCCGCCGTGGCCGGGGACGGCGCCGCCGTGGCCGCCTGGCACGCCGGGTGGACGGCGGTCGTCGGGCTGACGGCGCTGGGCGCCGTCTGGCTGGGGCGGCCCCTGGCGGCGCCCGAGGCGCTGGCGCTGGCGGTGACGGCCGCGCCGGGCGTGGCGGGCCTGGCCCTGCTGGCGCGCGACACGATGGCGTTGAGAGCGGCGCTGATGACGCTGTGGGCCCTGGCGGCCCTGACGGCGGCGGGCCTGGCGGGCGGCGCGGCGGGACCGCTGGCCGGCTTCGTCTTCGCCCCCCTGGCGGCGGGGCTGGCCCTGGGCGGGCGTCGCCGCGCGGGCGTCGGCGCCCTGGCCTCGGTCGGAGCGGCCCTGGTCGGCCTGGTCTCCACCCTGGCCGTCGGACCGGCGACGCCGGGCGGCGGCCTGGCCGGCGCCTCGGCCCTGATCGCGGCGGGCGCCGCCCTGCTCGGCCTGGTTCTGGGCCTTCGTCGCCAGACGCGCCGCCTTTCCCTCGCCGAGGCCGCCGTGGCGCGGGTCGAGGCCGTCCTGTCCGGTCAGCCGGGCCTGACCCTGACGCTGGACGCCGAAGGCCGCCATCGCGCCCTGTCCGCCTATGGCGCGGCGCCCGCCGCCCTGCCCGTCGATCTGCTGTTCGAGGACGGGCTGCTGGCCGTCGTGGACGAGGCCGACCGTCCCGCCGTCATCGCCGCCCTGGCCCGCGCGCGCGGCGGCGCCGAGGCCCAGGTCCGCTTCACCCCCCGCCTGGCGCTGGACCGGCGCATCCTGCTGGTCGCCCGGCGACTCGATAAGGGGCCGCGCCTGATCGTCCAGGCGCTGGACGCCACCTTGCAGCACGCGCGCGAGGCCGAGCTGGACGCCGCCCGCGCCGAAGCCGAGGCCCAGAACCTCGGCAAGACCCGCTTCCTGGCCCACATGAGCCATGAGCTGCGCACCCCGCTGAACGCCGTGGTCGGCTTCTCCGACGCCATGCGGCAGGAGTTGTTCGGCCCCGTCCCGCCGCGCTACGCCGACTACGCCGCCTCGATCCACGAAGCGGGCGGCCACCTGCTGGACCTGATCAACGACGTGCTGGACGTCAGCCGCATCGAGGCCGACCGCTATGAGCTGTCGCTGGAGCGTTTCGACGCGCGCGAGCCGGTGCTGGCGGCGCTGGCCCTGGTCCGCATTCAGGCTGACGACAAGGGCGTCGAACTGGCCGCCGTCCTGCCGCCCGAGGCGCTGAGCGTTCGCGCCGACCGCCGCGCGCTGAAGCAGATGGCGCTGAACCTGCTGGCAAATGCGGTGAAATTCACCCCGCCGGGCGGGACGGTCACCGTGTCGGTGCAGGCGGCGGATGATGCGCTGGAAGTGACGGTGGCCGACACCGGCGTCGGCATCTCGGCCGAAGATCTGGCGCGTCTGGGCCGCCCCTATGAGCAGGCAGGCGACGCCGAACAGCGGGCGCAGGGTTCAGGGCTGGGGCTGGCGCTGGTGCGCGCCCTGGCCGGGCTGCACGGCGGAACGCTGGCGCTGGACAGCGCTCTGGGCGTCGGCACGGCGGCGACAGTGCGTCTGCCGCTCGAGACGCCTGACGCCTGAACCTCAGACGCGCGAGGCGGCCAGCTTCAGACCGAAGCCGATGAAGACGACGCCCACCACCTGGTCCATCGTCCGCACCACAGCCGGGCGACGCAGGAACCGGCCCAGCGGGGCCGTCGCCAGGATCAGCCCTGCGAACCAGACGATGGTCAGCGCCACATGCACCCCGACCAGAAAGAAGGTGAAGACCGCCACATTGGCCCCCTGCGGCACGAACTGGGGCAGGAAGGTCACGTAGAAGACGCCGATCTTGGGGTTCAGCAGATTGGTCAGCAGGCCGCGCCGGAAGGCGACGGGACCACTGGGGGGTAATGCGGCGCCCGCTTCGCCCAGGCTCCTGCGCGGCTTGAACAGCATCTGCGCGCCGAGCCAGACCAGATAGGCCGCGCCCGCCCACTTCACCACCGTATAGGCCAGCTCCGACACCCGCAGCAGCGCCCCGAACCCCAGCGACACCGCCGCGCCCCAGGTCAGACAGCCCAGCAGGATGCCCGCCCCGGCGAAAACGGCCGAACGCCCGCCCTCGGCCGCCGCCGAGCGCAGCACCATGGCCGTGTCCACCCCCGGCGTGATCGTCAGAATGGTGATGGCGACCAGGAAGGCGGCGAACAGGGCGGGATCGAACATGGGCGCACTAGATCATGCGCTGAGCGAAGGTGACAACGTCCGATCTCAACCCGGCCGCCTCATCCCTCCATGCGGTCGCGGTAGCCGCGCGCGTCCAGCGCCCTCAACGCCGCCGTGAGAACCGCCTCAAGCTCCAGTCCCAGATCCTGATCCAGCGACCGCGCCGCCCGACTGGTCGCGCGCCATTGATCCGTCAGGGCCGGCAAGGCCGCGCGCGCCTGATCCGACAGCATGACCGCGCGCTGTCGTCCGTCCGCCGCACGGCCGGAAACCAGCCATCCCTCGCGGGTCATCTGCGCCGCCGTCTGACTGAGCGCCGAATGGGTCAGGCCCGCGGCCTCGGCCAGGGCCTTGATGCTGAGCGCCATCGGTTCTTCCGCCCCCCGCTCGGCCTCCATCAAGGCGCGCATGATCACCGTATAGCGCGGCCTGAACGCCAGCCCGCGCGCGGCGTAGGCGGCCTCCACCTCGCCGTCGAGACGGTCGGCCAGACGCCGCAGCAGGGCTCCAAGACTTGACGGGCGTTCGGACATGGCCTCATAAATATATAAGGGCTGTTATAAATCAACCCATGCGAGGCCCCATGCTCTCCGCGCTTGTCCATCCCTTCCTGGCCGTCGCCCTGACGACCTGCCCCCTGCAGGTCGAGGTTCTGAACGCCGCCGCCGACCGCATAGGAGCCGGCTACATCACCCAGACCGAGGGGCAGGCCGTGGCGCGCCGCGTCCGCGACTGGGCGGCGGAGGGACGCTATGCCGAACAATGCGACGACCCGGCCGCCTTCGCCGAGGCGACGACGCGCGACCTGCGCACGCTGGACGGGCACTTCCGCCTGACGCCCCCGCCGTCTTCAGGACCGTCAACCGGTCCCGCCCCCGCCTCCCTGCAGGCCTGGCGCGACGAGGCCCGCGCCGCAGGCGGCGGCGTACGCGAGGTGCGGGTGCTGGAGGGCAACATCGGCTATCTGCGGCTCAGCGCCTTCTATCCCTGGGACCTGGTCGAGACGCGCCTGGCCGCCGCCCTGACCCTGTTGGGAGATGTCGACGGCCTCATCATCGACCTGCGCCGCAACGGCGGCGGAGATGGACGCACGGCCGATCAACTGGTCGCCAGCCTGCTGCCCGAAGGCGCCGCGTTCGGCTGGATCGAACGACGCGAGGGCCGGCTTCCTCACGCCGCCCCGCCCCGCGCCCTGCCCGCCGTCCGGGCCGACACGCCGGTGGCCGTCCTGATCGATCGCCGCTCAGGCTCGGCGGCCGAGTTCACCGCCTATACGCTGCAGGCGGCCGGGCGGGCCGAGGTGATCGGCGACCGGTCGGGCGGCGCCGCCCACATGCTGGGACCGCCGCAGCCCCTGCCCCACGGCTACGCCGTCAGCGTGCCGGACGCCCGCCCCGTCAACGCCGTCACGGGAAAGAACTGGGAAGGCGGCGGCGTCCGTCCCGACGCGCCCGGGGGCGACGATCCCCTGCTGACCGCCCGCGACCGCCTGCTGGCGAAGCTGGGCCGAACGCCGAAGAGCTGAACGGCCGCCTAGACCGGCCCCATGGCCAGGAAGGCGCGGGCGGCGGCGAAGTCGCCCGCCTCGAAACGGGCGGTCGCCACGCTGTCGTCGCGGAACAGGAACTCGATCAGAAAGGGCTCGCGCGGGTCCAGCGCCGCCAGAGCCTCGGCCGCGCTGTCGGGAAAGCGCCAGACCTCGCCCGCCCGCGCGCCGGAGGCCAGCAGATCGCGCGGCGCGATGTCGGAACCGGCGGCGAAGACGGCGCGGCGCGCGGCCTCGGGCGGCAGACCGTCCGTCCCCAGCCACGGCCGGGGCGAGCGCGCCGTATCGCGCATGACGATGCGCGCGGCATAGGGTCGGGGCTTGCCGACGAAGGAGACGACCGCCGCCGGGCGCGCATCCTGGGGCGCTCTGCCGGTCAGGCCGAACCGCACGGGCGAGGCGCCGGTCGCCCCGTCCTGAAACAGACGCCAGCCGTCGCGGGCGCTTTCGAAACGGTCGGCGCTCCAGCCGGCCCTGTCGCCGGGGAAGTTGATCCGCGCCGCGCGCGACCAGCCGGCGAAGGCGTGGCGCACGCGCGTCTTGACCCGGTCCAGCTCGGCGTCGTTGCACGGAGTGGCTGCGGCCCGCGCCTTGGCCCGCCCGGCCGTGGCGGCCAGTTCGGTCGCCGGGCGTCCCGCGCGCAGGGCCGCCCCGCGCGCCTGCAGGGTCGCCGCCTCCAGCGCCTGGGTCAGACGCGGCTCGAAC
The DNA here is from genome assembly GCF_053645695.1 of Brevundimonas sp. NPDC055311. Classification (NCBI taxonomy): domain Bacteria; kingdom Pseudomonadati; phylum Pseudomonadota; class Alphaproteobacteria; order Caulobacterales; family Caulobacteraceae; genus Brevundimonas; species Brevundimonas sp. NPDC055311. The sequence continues at coordinate 880,117 of NZ_JBSHMV010000002.1, read as the reverse complement.
AGGCGGCACTTGTCCTGCGCCGCCCGCACGAAGGCGCGCTCATAATAGACGTCGCCGGCAGCCGTCGCCGTCCCGGCCGCGAGGGTCAGGGCGACGATCGCGGCCAGCGTTCTGCTGACTATGCGGGGCGACGGCGCTATCTTCATGGCCCCACCCTAGCCGCCGCCGGTTCCGGGTCCGTGTCCAAACAGGGTGAACCAATTGCTTCTTTCCACTGACGTCTGGGTCGGCGCACTGATCCGCCGCGCCGAGTTGGAGGGCGCCAACGCCGTGGTGGTGAAGAAGGGCGACGCCCGCGCCGGGGCCGTCATCGTCAAGGCCTATGACACCGCCGCCCGCACCGCCCGTCTGTGGACCGAGGCGACCGGCCAGGACGGCGAGCCCCTGTGGATCCAACCCGTCGCCAGCGAGACCGAGAGCGAACTGGACGCCTATCTGGATCGCCAGCGCCGCTATGACCCCGACCTCTGGATCGTCGAGATCGAGGACCGCCAGGGCCGCCACTTCCTGACCGAGAAGACGCAGGACTGACGCCCGCTCTCTCGATAGCCGACAGGGTCGCGCAAACCGCCCTCAAGCAGCGCAAGGCGCGTTAGGGCCGCTCAAAATGGTAACCGGCCCCTTCACCGCGTTCGTGAACCGGACCGCAAGCGCAGGCGCCCTACAACCCGACGCCTGGGGCCAGAACGGTCCTGCGAGCGGACGCGGTCCATGCTGTTTCTCTTGAACGATGTCGTCTTCGATCTGGACGAGGCCTGCCCGGCCCCGAGCCACGACGTGCGTCGGTTCGAGAGCCTGTCCTTCGACTATGTGCTGGAGATGGGCTGCGAGCTGTTCGCCGAAGACCCGCTGCTGCACCGGACCGACCCGGCCCGCGCGCGTCGTCTGGCCTGGCTGATCGCGCACAAGGCGGAAGGCGTCAACGCCGCCCTGTTCGCCGCCCCCGAAAAGGCTTGCGCCCCCGAACTGGTCGAGCCGCGTTTCTGCGCCTTGCCCGAGGTCGTTCTGCACCACCTGCAACAACGCGCCCGCCGCGGCGCCCTGAACGCCGCCACGGCGGACAAGGCGGTCTGGAGCCGTCTGGCCGCCTAGGGACTTCCATAGAACACCGTCGTTCTTTAGGTCATCCCCTTCAGACTCGGAGGGGACGAGAGGCGATGAACAAGAAAACGCGGTTTCATCTGACGCGCGGTGCTGCGCTAGGCGCGGCGATAGCTCTGGGAAGCCTCGCCTCGTCGCCGGCCATGGCCGAATGGCGTCGGGCCGAAACCGAACACTTTATCGTCTATGGCGACGCCTCTGAGGGCAGTCTTCGGCGCTACGCTCAAAAGGTCGAGCGTTTCGACGCCCTGCTGCGAACCTACTATCCCATCCAGACCGACCATGAGATCCCGAAGCTGGAGATCTTCATGGCCGAGGGACGACGGGGCATGAACCGCATGTCCCCCGGCATCAGTGCAGGCGTCGCAGGCTATTATTCGCCCAATAGCGGCCGCATCTATACGGTTGTCGATATGCGCAGCTCGATGGGCGACGTCGTCGTCTTCCACGAGTATGCGCACCACTTCATGTTTCAGATGAAGGCAAACGCTTACCCGTCGTGGTTCGTCGAAGGCTTCGCAGAGTACTACTCCACCGCCAGCCTTACCGATGAGCGCATCCAATTCGGGCGACACGACCCCGGCCGCATGAACTCCCTGACCGGAGGCTTCAACTCCTGGGCCAAGATGGAGGATGTGTTGAAATGGCGCATCTCGGATTCCGGGCGATTCCCCGCGCACCTTTACTATGCCCAGTCCTGGGCCATGACCCATTACTTCATGAGTACGCCCGAACGCACCCAGATGCTGGGACGATACCTGGCCGCTGTGGCCGGCGGCGAGGACTCCGTCGACGCCATGCAAGCGGCGACAGGCCGGACTGCGGCTCAACTTCAGGATGACGTTTGGCGCTATGTATCCGGCCCCATCAATATGGTGTCTCCCCAGATCGCGATTACGCATCCTGAGGTGACGATCAGCAGCATGTCGAAGGCTGAAGGCGACGCCATCTGGTTGGATGTTCGCCTTGATAATGCGCCGATCAAGCCTCCCGTCGAGGAAGCGGCCGACGAGGACACGCAGTCGGAGGCGCAGAAGGCGCGCCGGGCTCGAGATCGGCGACAGGCTAACGAGAACAGGATCGAACTCATCCGCTCGGCCTTCGCCACGGGCGAGCGCCACGCGGACTCCGACGTCGGCCGGTTGCTGACGGCCCGAGCTCACCGGCTGTCACAGCGCCCCGATCTGGCGCTGGCGGCGCTGGCCCCCGGCCTTGACGACCACACGACCAACGCCAACGTCTTGCGGGTCGCCGCCCTGGCCCTGCTGGATCAGACCGAGTCGGCGGCCTCCGTCGACGACGCCAACGACCTTCGCCGTCAGGCCGCCGCCTATCTAGCCCGGGCCATGGATTCTGAACCGCTGGATTTCCGCATCTATCTGGGCCTGAACGACGTACGGCGCGGGCAGCCCCGCTATCCGACGGACAACGACATCTCCACGCTGGAGGTCGCCTGCGCCTTGGCTCCGCAGTCGTTCGACTGCCGCACTCGGCTGGGGCACGCCTATATGGCGCGCGAAATGAATGCTGAAGCTATCGCAGTCCTGACGCCGGTGTCCAACAGCCCGCACTCCAGCGGTTACAAGCGTCAGGCGCGGGCCATGATCGATCGTGCACGGCAAGCATTGGGCCAAGCCCCGCTTGAAGCGACCGGCGAGCTTGAGGAGGCCGACGAAACGTCTGTGTCCGACGCAGCCTGACCTGACTGTGCTTTAGAGCAGGATGCCAAACACCGTGTGCACCAACGCCGCCGCCAGGACGATCAGGGCGAACCCCGCCAGAAAGCAGACCAGCGGGTGAATCTTGCGCTCGTGCTGTACGGGCGCGGACTTGCCTGGGTGGACCAGAGCCATGATGTTTCCCTTCCCTAGTGCGGCGGACTCATGGCCCGCCGTCTCCCGAAAACGAGCATGCCTCGAATAACCCTCATACGCGAAGGGTCTCTCACGGCATCGTGAACGTCGACAATCGGGCCGTGGCGCGCTAGGTCGCGCGTCCTGAAGGAAGCTCCATGTCCAAACTGACTCTCGCCCAGGAGGCCCTGCGCCGCAGGACCTTCGCCATCATCGCCCACCCGGACGCGGGCAAGACGACCCTGACCGAGCATATCCTGCTGGCGGGCGGCGCCGTGCGCGCGGCGGGCGCGGTCAAGGCGCGCGGCGAGAACCGCCGGGCGCGCTCGGACTGGATGAAGATCGAGAAGGAACGGGGCATTTCGGTCACCGCCTCGGTCATGACGTTCGAGCACGACGGCAAGATGTTCAACCTGCTGGACACGCCGGGGCACGAGGACTTCTCGGAAGACACCTATCGCACCCTGACCGCCGCCGACTGCGCCATCATGGTGCTGGACGCCGCCAAGGGCATCGAGCCGCAGACGCTGAAGCTGTTCGAGGTCTGCCGCCTGCGCGATATCCCGATCATCACCTTCATCAACAAGCTGGACCGCGAGGCGCAGGACCCGATGGCCCTGCTGGACGAGATCGCATCGCGTCTGCAGTTGGACCCCTCGCCCATCTGGTGGCCGGCCGAGAGCGGCAACCGCCTGCGCGGCCTGGCCGAGGTCGGCGGTCAGGGCCGGTTCCAGCCCTACACCCGCAAGACCGCCGACAACGACGGCGAACACCCCGCCCCCCTGCCCTTCGACGACGCCGCGTCCTACTTCGAGGGCACGGAGCGGGCCGACATGGTCGATGCGCTGGAGCTGGTCGAGGCGGGCTACAAGCCGTTCGACCATCAGGCCTTCCTGGAAGGGCACATGACGCCTGTGCTGTGGGGCTCGGCCCTGCGCCACTTCGGCATCGAGGAACTGCTGAAGGCCATCGGCGAATGGGCGCCGCCGCCCAAGACGATGAGCGCCCGCAAGGAGGCGCCGCCCGAAACCCGCAACGCCCCCGCGCCCGAAGACATCACGGTCGAGCCGAGCACGGACGAAGTCACCGGCTTCGTCTTCAAAGTCCAGGCCAACATGGACCCCAACCACCGCGACCGCATCGCCATGTTCCGCATGGCCTCGGGCAGCTTCAAACGCGGCATGAAGCTGAAGGTCCAGAACACCGGCAAGCAGCTGTCGGTGAACGCCCCCATCATGTTCTTCGCCTCGGATCGAGAACTGGCCGAAGAGGCCTATGCGGGCGACGTCATCGGCATTCCGAACCACGGCGTGCTGCGCGTCGGCGACAGCCTGTCGGAAAGCGGTCTGGTGCGCTTCGCCGGCCTGCCCAACTTCGCGCCGGAAATCCTGCAGCGCGTCCGCGTCAAGGATCCGCTGAAGGCCAAGCACCTGCAGAAGGCGCTGGTCGGTCTGGCCGAGGAAGGCGTGACCCAGCTGTTCCGCCCGGAACTGGGCGCGGACTTCATCGTCGGCGCCGTAGGCCAGCTGCAGTTCGAGGTCATGGCCGATCGTCTGGGCGAGGAATACGGTCTGGACGTCATTTTCGAGCCGTCGCCCTACGCCGAAGCCCGTTGGGTGTCAGGCGCCAAGGCCGACCTGGAGGACTTCGCCGGGAAGTATCGGCCCCAGATGGCGACCGACATCGACCAGAACCCGGTCTTCCTGGCCAAGTCGGCCTGGGAGACGGGCTATGTCTCCGAACGCTTCCCCAAGGTGGCCTTCACCAAGACCAAGGAGCGGGGCTGACCCTCAGGTCTTGCTGATCGACACCCCGCCGTCGACCAGCATGGCCGTGCCGGTCATGAAGCTGGAGGCGTCGGAGGCCAGGAACAGGGCGGCACGGGCGATCTCTTCGGGGCTCGCCATCCGCTTCAGGGCGTGCATTCCCTCGACGAAGGCGATGATCTCGGGCGTATGGGCGAACTCGCGCCCCGCCTCGGTGTCGGTGCCGCCGGGCAGCAGGCAGTTGCTGCGCAGCCCTTGCGCTCCGAACTCGGCGGCGATGACGCGCGACAGGCCGACCAGCCCCGCCTTGGCTGCGCCATAGGCCGCCATGCCCGGCATGCCGATGGCGTGGCCGACAAAGGTCGAGGTGAAGATCAGCGACCCGCCGCCGCGCGCCAGCATGGCCGGGATCTGGTGCTTGGCGCCCAGGAAGGCGGCGGTCAGGTTGAGGTCCAGGGTGTCGCACCAGCGGTCCAGCGCGATCTCGGGCGTAGGCTCATTGGCGCCGGTCGCTCCCGCATTGTTCAGGGCGATGTCGAGTCCGCCGAACCGCTCGACCGCCGTGCTTGCCAGCCGCTCGGCCAGAGCCTCGTCGCGGATATCGCCGGAGACGGCGACAGCGCGGCCGCCCTCGGCCTCGATCTCGGCGACCAGGGCCAGAAGCTCGGCCTGGCGCCGGGCGGTGACGACCACCGCCGCGCCTTCGCGCGCGAACAAACGAGCGGCGGCGGCGCCGATGCCGGAGCTGGCTCCGGTGATGACGGCGACCTTGTCGGTGAGTGCGGGCATGACGACCTCGTGCGTGAAAGAGGCCGCCTTCCTTTCATGCCTTCAGGGCGTGGTCTGGCGAGGTTCGGACTCGGCGTTCAGGTCGAGGGCGCTACGCGGGTCTCGCGTCCCAGCGCCTGGAACCACGGCAGGAAGATCTGGATCAGCGGGCCGATGCCCACGGCGAAGACCACCGTGCCCAGGCCGACCGAGCCGCCCAGCAACCAGCCTCCGGTCAGGACGCTGACCTCGATCAGCATACGCGACACGCGTATCGACCAGCCCAGCCGCTGGTTGAGGCCGATCATCAGGCCGTCGCGCGGCCCCGTGCCCATGCCGGCGCCGATATAGGCGGCCCCGCCCATGGCGGTCAGGACCACGCCCATCGTCATGAAGGCCAGTCGCAGCGGCAGGCCCGTGATCTCGGGCAGGAGGGCCAGGGCCGCATCCATCGACAGGCCGATGACGAAGATGTTGAACAGCGTGCCCAGCCCCGGCTTCTGACGCAGCGGAATCCAGGCCAGCATCACTAGGACGCCCATGATGATCGAGGCGGTCCCCAGGCTGATGCCCGTCCGCAGGGACAGGCCCTGATGAAAGACGTTCCACGGGTCCAGCCCGAGGTTGGAGCGCACCATCAGGGCGGCGGCCACGCCATACAGGCACAGGCCCAGCTGAAGCTGAATGAAACGACGCATGAACATGGGCGCCATAAGCCACCAAATCGGCCTTGCTTTATAGGGCCAATCTAAAGAGGGTGGCCTTATGCGCGACACCCTGGTCAACGCCGCCTCCCTGTCGCGTCAGCTGGACGGCTGGCGCAGGCCGGACGGCGAGCCGGCGTATCGCCGCCTGGCCGAGGCGCTGAAGCTGATCATCCTGGACGGGCGGCTGTCGCTGAACGCGCGCCTGCCCGGAGAGCGGCGGCTGGCCGCGACCCTGGGCGTCAGCCGCATCACCGTCAGCGCCGCCCTGGATCGGCTGAGGGCCGACGGCTTCATCGTCAGCCGGACCGGGGCGGGCAGCTTCACCGCCCTGCCCGCCAGCCCGGCGTCGCCGCTCGCGAACTATCTAAACGGGCCGATGCAGCGGGTCGATGCGCCCGGCGTCATCGACATGGCCTCCGCCGCCATGGCCGCCGACGAACAGGTGCACGCCGCCTACGCCCGCGCGCTGGAGGCCTTGCCCGCCCACCTGCCGGGGCCGGGCTATGAGCCGGTCGGGATCGAAGCCCTGCGTCGCGTCGTCGCCGACCGCTACAGCGACGACGGCATGGCGACCACGGCGCAGCAGGTGGTGGTCACGGCGGGCGCGCTGGGCGGGCTGGCGCTGCTGCTGCGGGCGGCGACGCGGCCCGGCGACCGGGCGGTGGTCGAGCACCCCGGCTATCCCCACGCGCTGGACGCCCTGATCCAGGCCGGGCTGGCGCTCAGCCCCGTCGCCATGACGCCCCAAGGCTGGGACATGGACGGGATGCTGGCCGCCATCGCCCGCGTCCGGCCGCGGCTGATCTATCTGATCGGCGCGCACCACAATCCGACCGGCCATGTCCTGTCGGCCCAGGACGAGACCGCCGTCGCCGCCGCCGCCGCCCGCGTCGGGGCGACGCTGGTGTTGGACGACAGCCTGCGCGAACTATGGTTCGACCGCCCGGCGCCGCCGCCTGTCGATCACGGCCCCCATGTCGTGCGGCTAGGCTCGACCAGCAAACCCTATTGGGGCGGGCTGCGCGTCGGCTGGCTGCGCGCCCATGTCGGCGTCATTGATGCGGTGGTGCGCCACAGGCCGTCGCTGGATCTGGGCGTGCCCGTGATGGAACAGTTGGCGGCCGCCATGCTGCTGACCGGCGACCCGGCGCCGCTGCACGCGCGGCGGCGGCTGCTGGCGCGTCGCGAGGCCCATCTGCGGGCGCGGCTGGCCGAGCATCTGCCGCAATGGCGGACGCGCCGCCCCGACGGCGGCCTGTCTCTGTGGGTCGAACTGCCCCGGCCGGACGGCGTGCGCCTGGCCATCGCCGCGCCCGATCAGGGGGTGCGGATCGCGCCGGGCGTGCGATTCGGGATCAACGGCGCCTTCGACCGCTTCATCCGCCTGCCTTTCAGCCGCGACGAGACGGAGTTGGACCTAGCGGTGGTCCGGCTGGCGGCCGCCTGGCAGGGACTGGACCGCAGCGCGCCGCGTCAGCCGACGCCCGAGCCGCTGCTGCCCGCCGTGTTTTAGGGCGCGTCGCGCTTCAGGCCAAAGGTCATGGCGAACATGACCAGGCAGACGCCGCTGGAGACCAGCAAGGCCAGGCTGGCCGAACGGTCCAGCACCAGGCCGTACAGCGCCGGCGCCGCCGCCTGGACGAAACGCGCAGGCGTCAGCACCAGAGCCTGGCGCGCGCCGTAGTTCTCGCGCCCGAACAGATGCAGCGGCAGGACTCCCGAGGCCACCGCCAGCAGGCCGTTGCCCGCCCCCTGGCCCAGAGCGACCGCGCCGGCCGCGCCCTTGCCCCCGACAGAGGCGATCAGGGCGCCGAGCGGATGCAGCAGGGTCGCCGTCCGCGCCGCCGCGACGGGCGAACCCTTCCCCGGCGCCGCCAGGGCGATCAGGCGCACGGCGATGGCCGCGCTCGCCATCAATCCGGCCGCCAGGGCCGCCTCGGCAGGCGTCAGGCCCAGGCGGGTCAGCAGACGCGGCAGATGGGCGCTCATGGCCGTCGCCACCCACCAGGCCCCGGCGAACAGGACCGCCAGGCGGATCATGGTCCCGTCCCAGCGCACGCGGCCGGACGCCGGCGGCCGGGCGCCGGCCCGTCCATCCGGCAGCACCGCCGCATACAGCGGCAGGCACAGCAGCAGATGCGCCCCCGCCCAGACGAAACAGGCGCCGCGCCAACCCAGGGTCTGGATCATCAGCAACGTCAGCGGCCAGCCCAGCGCGCCGCCGAAGGCGCCCAGCAGGGAGACGGCGGTGATCGGCTTCTTCGCCGCTTCGCCGTGCAGGGCCACCAGGACGGCGTAGGCCGGACCGTACAGCCCCACCCCCATGCCCGCGCCCAGCATCAGCACGCCCGCGACCATCGCCGTCGGCTCGCGCGCCAGCCCCAGCAGCGTCAGGGCCAGGGCGAAGATCACGGCCGCCGCCGACAGCACCTCGCGCCCGCCGCGCCGGTCGATCCAGCGTCCGCCGAACGGGCTGAGCGCCGCCGAGACCAGGAAGGCCCCCGACAGGGCCGAGAACACCACGCCGGGCGTCGTCCCCACGCCCGCCGCCAGAGGCTCGGCCAAGACTCCGAGCAGGTAGTAGCTGGAGGCGAAGGAGACGATCATCCCCAGGCCCAGGACGGGAATGATCAGGCGAGAAACGGCGAGGTGCGACATGGCGCGCTCTGTCAGCGGATTTGCCCGCCTGGCGAAAGCGACCTATCGAACGCCGGATGTTCGAAAACCTCACAACCTCCGGCGCCCCCGGCGGCGCCCTGCCGTCGCTGAACGCCCTGCGCGCCTTCGAGGCCATGGCGCGCACCGGCAGCGCCACGCGCGCGGCGGCCGAACTGAACGTGACCCACAGCGCCGTCAGCCGGCAGGTCAAGGCGCTGGAGACGCAGCTGGGCCTGCGCCTATTCGAGGGGCCGCGTCACGCCCTGACGCTGACCGAGGCCGGGCGCGGCCTTCTGCCCGGCCTGACCGTCGCCTTCGACCAGATCGCCGCCGCCGTGGCCGAGGCGCGCGGGGCCGGGCGCGATCTGCACGTCGCCGCCAACGCCAGCCTGGCGGTCAAATGGCTGATCCCGCGCCTGGCCGACTTCAACCGCCTGCACCCCCAGGTGCGGGTCCATCTGGTCGAACTGGCGCCGCACGCGGTCAGTCGGCGCGGAGCCGACCTGCTGCTGCGGTTGCTGGACGCGCGCCGGATCGAGGCTCTGGGGGCCGTCGCCGTCATCTCCAATGCGATCGGGCCGGTGATCGCGCCCGCCCTGGTCAAGACAGACGCCCGTTCCGACGCCCTGACCGCACCGCGCCTGGTCCCGCGGACACACCTTTCCGCCTGGCGGGACTGGGCCGATCTCACCGGGCGGCGTCCGCCCGATGCGCCCGAGCGGGCCGTAGCCCACCTGCACTTCGCCCTGGACGGCGCCCTGGCGGGCTGGGGCGCGGCGGTCCTGCCCTGGGCGCTGACGGCCGAGGCCGTGGCGGACGGGCGGCTGCTGGCGCCCTTCGGCTTCGCGCGCGACGACGGCGCCGTGGCGGCCATTCCGGGCGCAGGCGAGATGTCGCAGGGGCGGCGGCTGTTCCTGCGCTGGCTGACGGACCAGGGGCGCGCCATGCCCGCCGCGCCGGATGCAACCTGAAGCTTAGCTGAACACGTCTTTCATCCTTCGCGGGGACGTGGTTCTCTAAGAGGACGCAAATCGGCCCCGCTGCATCATCATGATGGGTCGCCGAATTTGCGGCCCCCTGTGGAGTTCAGATGCTTTTCGTCGCCTTCACCGCCGCCCTGGCGCTGGCTCAGGCTCAGTCTCAGGCCCAGGGACGGACCGAAGCTCCGGCCCCGCGCCTCGTCTCTTATGACGAGGCGGTGCGGTGCGCCGGCCTGACCCAGGCCGGATCCGAGCTGGAAGGCGGTGAAAGCCGTTATGGCCGGGAGCTTTACGACGCCGCCCTCTATTGGTCGTTGGCGGCCATGCAGGCGGCGACCGTCGCGGGCCGCGATCCCACGGCGGCCGAGAACGACCAGACGCGCGCCCGGCTCCAGTCCGTGCGGCGCCTGTCAGCCGGCGACGCCGACGCCCGCGCCGGCCTGCAACGGTGCCGCCGCGCCGCGCCGCGACTGGGCTAGGGTCGGGCGACGCCCGAGCGGGCGTCTATTTTTCTTGTCATATGGTTAAGCCGAACCCTTCGAACGGCGCTGCGTTTGCTTGGACGACCCCCGGATCACCCTCGTGATCCCGAAGCGGGACGACTGGAGCGCCATGTTCGAATTCGGCAGAGATCTGAGACGGCTGTTCGAGAAGGCGCGCGACAGCGACGACCTCGGCTGGCTGGAGCTGATCGGCGCGGGTCTGGTCGAGGTCGAGGCCCGGCAACAGGCGGTCGACGCGGGCCGCGTCTCCTGCGCCCGGCCCTACGACGCCGCCCTGCGCGCCGCCGCCCTGTGGCGCGAGCACGCCCGTCGCTGCGGCGCCGCCGCCAGCATCGACCGCGCCGAGGCCGCCGGACGCGACGCCGCCAAGGCCGCCGCCAACGACGACCAGGGAATCCGCGCCGCCCTCGACATGGCCCAAACCGGGATGCTGGCTTTCGATCTGCGCGGCGGGCCCGAGCGGCTGACGGCGGCGCTGGAGCTGCTGGCCGACCTGCCGACCGCGCGCCGCACCGATACGGCCGCCGCCATGGCCGCCCTGCACGCCCGGCTGCGCGCGCGTCAGGCCCTGCTGTCGGGCCGCCTGCCCGACCTGACCGAGGCGACGGCGCTACTGGACGCCGCCCTGGCGCGGCTGAAGATCGGACGCGCGGTCGAGGACGAGCTGCGCATGGATCGCGCCGTCGTGACGCTGGAAGCCGGGCTGATCGCCCGCGACCCGCGCCTGCTGGATCAGGCGGGTCGCGACCTGCGCGCCCTGGTCGAAGCCGCCTCGCCGGAACAGCGCCCCTTGAGCCGCGCCCGCGCCCTGGCCCTGTGCGGCGCGGGCATGGCCGCCCTGGCCGCCGTGGCCGAGGACGCCGCCGCCCGCGATCAGGCCCACGCCCTGTTCGACGCCGCCGCCCAGTTGTTCACCCCCGACCACAGCCCGCTGGACTGGGCCGCCATCCAGGTGATGCGCGCCGAGCGCGAGGCCCTGCCGCCGCTGGTGCTGGTCCAGGCCGAGGCCCTGACCGAGGGCGGCGGCCTGATCCTGGGCGCCCTCGCCCACGAGCAGCGCGTGGCCCAGGAAGCCGCGCGCGCGGGCGCCGTCGGCGACCTGTCGGCCCTGCTGGAGATCGAGGGGTCGCTGCGGCGCCGGCTGGTGCGGCCCTCGGTCTCGGCTACGCCGCTGGACTGGGCGGCCGAGCAGATCGGCCTGGCGCGCATCGCCCTGGCCCGCGCCCGCTGGACCGGCGAGACGCCCCGCGCCGTCGGCCTGATGCTGGCCGAGGCGGCCCAGACCGCACGCGAGCACGGCGCCTCCAGCCTGGCCGAACGCGCCGAGCGTCTGGCGCCCCGCCCGCAAACCGTCTGATCGGGGGGCGCCGAGACGCCGCCCGGCCTTGACCCGGCCCCATTGGGCGCCTAGCTCACGGGCTTCGCAGAAGGGTTCCGACACAGTGACCGAACAAACCGCCGCCGATCCCGTCCACGCCTTCATCGCCCAGACGGTGGCCGAGCATGACGTGGTGCTCTTCATGAAGGGCACGCCGGATTCGCCGCGCTGCGGCTTCTCCTCGGTGACGGTCCAGATCCTGGACCATGTGGGCGCCCCCTTCGTCGGCGTCGACGTGCTGCAGGACGAAGCCCTGCGCGAAGGCATCAAGGCCTTCACCGACTGGCCGACCATCCCCCAGCTCTATGTGAAGGGCGAGTTTGTCGGTGGTTCGGACATCGTGCGCGAGATGTTCCAGTCGGGAGAACTGGCCGCCCTGATGGCCGAGAAGGGCGTCGCCCTCGGCGAGGCCTAAGCGCCGATGGCCCGGCCGCAGCTGCAACCGCGTGAGGACCGCGAGGTCTTCGTCGTCCCGCTGGACGTGCGGCCGGAACACATCGACGAGAACAACCACGTCAACAACGTCGTCTACGTCGGCTGGCTGCAGGACGTGGGCACGGCCCACTGGAACGCGCGCTTCGACGACGAGACGCGCGCGCGCTGGTCCTGGATCGCCCTGAGGCACGAGATCGACTACCTGCGCGCCATCGCGCCCGACGCGACCGGCGTCGTCGCCCGCACCTGGGTCGGCGATCCGCAAGGGCCGCGCTTCAACCGCTATGTCCGCATCGAGGACGCCGAAGGCCGCCTGTGCGCGCAAGGCCTGTCCGAATGGTGCCTGGTCGACGCCAAGACCCTGCGCCCCGCCCGCATTCCCGCCGAGATGCTGGGACCGTTCACGGCCTAAACCTCCCTTCTCCCCCTGTGGGAGAAGGTGGCTCGCGAAGCGAGACGGATGAGGGGTAGCGGGACATTCGCCTCGCCCCCTCATTCACCGTCGCAAGACCCCTCATCCGGCCCTGACGGGCCACCTTCTCCCACAAGGGGAGAAGGACGATGGATCAGCCCGCGATCTGGCCGAAGTCGGCCACCCGGTTCATCACGCCGCGCACCTGGACCAGCAGCTTCAGGCGGTTTTCACGCTCCTCGGCCACGTCGGAGTTGACCATGACGGCGGTGAAGAAGGCGTCCACCGGACCGCGCAGGGCGGCCAGCGCCGTCATGGCGGCGGCGAAGTCCTCGGCCTCCAGCGCCGCGTCCACGGCCGAGGCGGCGGCGGCGGCGGCGAAGGCCAGGGCGGTCTCTTCCGCCGGCTGGTTCGGCAGACCGGTCGCGACGGCGCCATAGGGCAGCGGCCCCTTCTTCTCCTCGGCCTTGAGCAGTTGGGCGGCGCGCTTGTAGCCCGCCAGCAGGTTCGCCCCGTCGTCCGTCGCCAGGAAGGCGGCCAGCGCCTCCACCCGACGCACGATCCGCACCAGATCGTCGTCGCCCAGCGCAAAGACGGCCGCCACGAGGTCGTGGCGCTGGCCCTTGTCGCGCAGGAGGACGGTCAGGCGGTCAGCGAAGAAGGCGAGAAGATCAGCAGTATACTGCGTTTCCCCTGAAAGCTTCTGGCCAGTGACGATCATCACGCCTCCCGGGTGAATGACCTTGCTCAACGGAGCCCGCACCCCATTCTCCAGCACCAGCCGGATCACGCCCAGCGCCGCGCGGCGCAGCGCATAGGGATCCTTCGAGCCCGTGGGCTTTTCGTCGATGGCGAAGAAGCCGACCAGGGTGTCCAGCTTTTCGGCCATGGCGACGGCGACCGTGACCGGGGCGGTCGGGACGGTGTCGCCCGGTCCCTGCGGCTTGTAGTGGTCGCGGATGGCGTCGGCCACGGCGTCGGGCTGACCGGCCAGACGAGCGTAATAGCCGCCCATGATCCCCTGCAGTTCCGGGAACTCGCCCACCATGCCCGAGGCCAGATCGGCCTTGGACAGGCGCGCGGCCTGTTCGGCCTGAGCCGGATCGGCGCCGACCAGCGGCGCGATCTCACGCGCCAGCGCCGCGATGCGGTCCACCCGCTCGGCCAGCGTGCCCAGCTTGGCGTGGAAGGTGACGTCCTTCAGCTTGGCGTTCCAGGCGTCGAAGCCGACCTTCTGGTCCTCGGTCCAGAAGAACTCGGCGTCGCTGAGGCGGGCCGACAGCACCTTGGCGTTGCCGGCGGCCAGGGCCGCACCGCCGTCGGTCGCCTCGACGTTGGCGACGACGACAAAGTGCGGCGCCAGCCCCTCCTTGCCCGGTTCGCGCACGGCGAAATACTTCTGGTGCACCTTCATCGACAGCTGGACCACTTCCGGCGGCAGGGCCAGGAACTGCGGGTCCATGTCGCCTAGGATCGGCGTCGGCCATTCGGCCAGACCCGACACCTCGTCCAGCAGGCCGTCGTCATCGACCAGAGCCAGCCCCTTGGCCGCGCAGACAGCCTTGGCGCCCTCGAGGATGCGCAGCTTGCGGTCGGCGGCGTCCAGCAGGACGAAGTTGCGCTCCAGCTTGGCGCGATAGTCGGCGAAATCCTTGACCGCGAACGGCTGGCCCGCGCCCATGAAGCGGTGGCCTTCAGTCACGTCGCCCGATGGGATTCCATCCACCTCGAACGGGATCACCGCCCCGTCATACAGAGCCAGAATGCGCTTGATCGGCCGCACCCAGCGCAGGGTTCCCGTGCCCCAGCGCATCGACTTGGGCCAGGGGAAGTGGCGGATGATGTCGTCGACGCTTTCGGCCACGACCTCGGTGGTCGCGCGGCCCTTGCTGCTGATCTCGGCGAACCAGACGCCGTCGCGCTCGACCAGCTGGTCCTGCGTCAGGCCGGTCTTGCGAAGGAAGCCTTCCAGCGCCTGCGCGGGCGCCGAGGTCTTCGGTCCCTTCAGCTCTTCATTGCGGTCGGGCGTGGCGGCAGGCAGGCCGTCGATGACCAGCGTCAGGCGGCGCGGCCCGGCGTAGGTGGTCAGCGCGTCCCAGATCAGGCCTGCGGCCTTCAGACGGTCGGACGCCATGCGCTCCAGATCGCGCGCAGCGCCGGGCTGCATACGGGCGGGGATTTCTTCGGAGAAGATTTCGAGGAGAAGCTGGGACATCAGGCGGTCGCCCGTTCGTGTTCGACTTGAGCGAGGGCGCAGGCTTTGCACAGGTCGCGGATGCGGCCGATGTAGCTCTGGCGTTCAGCGACGGCGATGGCGCCGCGGGCGTCCATCAGGTTGAACAGGTGCGAGGCCTTCAGCACCTGGTCATAGGCAGGCAGGACCAAGGGCTGGCCTTGCGGCCCCTTCATGGTCAGGAAATGGGCGGCCTCGCGCTCCATGTCCTCGAAGCGGCGCTTCAGCGCGGCGACGTCATAGCCGTGGAAGTTGGCTTCCGACTGCTGGCGCTCGTTCTCGAGGAAGACTTCGCCATAGGTGAGCCCCTCCTTGTTGAACTTCAGGTCATAGACGTTGTCGACGCCCTGAACATACATGGCCAGACGCTCCAGCCCGTAGGTCAGCTCGCCCGAGACGACGTCGACCTCGATGCCGCCGACGCCCTGGAAATAGGTGAACTGCGTCACCTCCATGCCGTCGCACCAGACCTCCCAGCCCAGGCCCCAGGCGCCGACGGTGGGGTTCTCCCAGTCGTCCTCGACGAAGCGGATGTCATGCAGGCTGGGGTCGATGCCGATGGCGCGCAGGGAGTTGAGATACAGCTCCTGCAGGTTGTCGGGGTTCGGCTTCAGGATGACCTGATACTGGTAATAGTGCTGCAGCCGGTTGGGGTTCTCGCCGTATCGGCCGTCGCCGGGGCGGCGCGACGGCTGGACATAGGCGGCCTTCCACGGCTTCTTGCCCAGCGCCCGCAGCACGGTGGCGGGGTGCAGGGTGCCGGCGCCGACCTCGATGTCATAGGGCTGCAGGATGGCGCAGCCCTGCTCGCTCCAATAGTGGTGCAGGGTCAGGATCAGGTCCTGAAACGAGAGAGGTTCAGCAGCGGCCACGGTCGACATTTCGGTCCGATTTCGGGAGGCGCGGACCATAGGGCCGCCACGCTTCGCCAGCAAGGCGAGGCGGTGCAATCCTTCACCCTTCTGCAAGCGCGGATGCGCTAGAAGGCGGCCATGATGCAGCAACGGATCGATCAGATGCGCCGCCGGGCGGCGCGCTACCTGGGCGTCAGGCCGGTGACGGTCGCGCCTGCGCGCGGGATTCTCAGCCTCAGCTTCGATGATTTCCCCGCCAGCGCCTGGACCGAGGCCGGGCCGATCCTGGCCGAACACGGGATCAGGGCGACCTATTACGTCGCGGGCGGGCTATGCGGCGGCGAGAACATCGGCAAGGCCCAGTTCGAGGTCGAACACCTGCAGGCGGCGCATGAGGCGGGACACGAGGTCGGCTGCCACACCTTCGACCACGTCAGCGCCCTGCGCCTGAGCCCCGCCGAACTGACGGACCAGTTGGCGAAGAACGCCGCCTGGGTCGCCGAGCGGCTGGACGGCCACGTCATGACCACCTTCGCCTGGCCGTTCGGCGACGTGGCCCTGGGCGCCAAGGCGGTGATCGACGAGCGGTTCCTGCTGGGACGCGGCGTGCGCGACGGGGTCAACGCCGGACGCGCCGACCGGGCCAGTCTGCAGGCCATCGGCCTGGAAGCGCGCCGCCTGCCCCACTACGATCTTGAGGCGCTGGTCGCCCGCGCGGCCGAGGCGCCCGGCTGGCTGATCGCCTATGGCCATGATGTCGAGAGCGCCCCCACCCCCTACGGCTGCACGCCCGAGGATCTGGACCACCTGATCCGCCTAGCCAAAACGGCCGGGCTGGAGATCCTGCCGGTCAGCGAGGCGTGGGAGCGGTTGGGCCGCGACGCCTAGATCAGGCCCTTCGCCTCGGCCCAGCGGATCAGGGGCCTGCGCGGCCAGCACAACAGCCAGGAGCAGGCGGCGTATTCGCCCTTCTCGATCATGGCGCGGCGCGTGGGCGAGGAGGCGGAGGCGCGCTCGTCATGGATGTCGCCGCCGCCCTGATGGATCATGAAGGCGCCGTTCTTCGTCGGCGTGGTGCGCAGATAGGTCAGGCGCGGGCTGATGGTCTCCAGCGGCGGATCGAAGAACCAGCTGGAGCCGATGACGCCCGCCAGCTCCGGCCGCGTCTTCAGCAGGGCGGCGGCGGCGGCCCAGTTCCGTTCCCAGCCCGCTTCGTTGAAATCCGACAGGTCGCGCGCCTCGGTGTGGGTCTCAAGCCACGGACGCCAGCCGCCCACCTGGCCCCAGGCGATCAGGGGGCCGGGTCCGCGCCCGCCCAGCATGTGCCGCACCACCAGCCCAGGCCCGACGGGCGAAGACAGATCCAGCATCTGGGTGTTGCTGCCCGGCACGCTGAGCGCCAGGGATACCCGCACGTCCTTGGCCCAGAAGTCGGGATCATATGGGTCCGCCCCGCTGTCCAGATAGGCCGCCAGCCGGTCGATATAGGTCGGATAGCCCGCCAGCACGGCCTGCGGCAGGCGCTCGGCGGCGATGCGGCCGGGCAGCTCCAGCGCCCAGGCGGCGATCAGGCCGCGCCTCTGGTCGTCGTTCGCACCCTCGCCCAGCAGGCCGTCGACGGTGCGGGCGGCCAGTTCGAAGTCCCAGTGCGGCGCGACCTCGGCGGCAGCGCGGGCGGCGGCGTCCTTGATCTCTTCGACGCGGGCGCGGTCGGCGGGCGACAGGCGCGACAGGGCGCGTTCAAAGGCGGCGGTCTGTTCGGGCGAGAGCTGGGTCATGACGCCAGCTTGGCCGCAGGGGCTGTAAATCCGGTTAAATTACCGGACGCGGTTCGATATCCGGCGCGCCCAGCACCACCGGCCGCGCCCACCAGCCCGGCCGATCCAGGGCGAAGGCCGCCTCGATCGCCGCCGCCCGGTCGTCGAACAGGCCGAAAACCGTCGCGCCGGATCCCGACATCCGCGTCAGGCGACAGGCCGGCGCGGCGCGCATGGCGGCCAGCGCCTCCTCTATCCCCGGCGTGACGGCCAGGGCCGGCGCCTCCAGATCGTTTCTCTGCGCCGCCAGCCAGGCGATGACCGAGGCGGCGGACCAGTCGGCGGGCGACGCGGGTCGATCCGCCGCCTTCGGGGCCGCGTCATAGGCGCGGTAAACCCCGCCCGTCGGCGACGGCAGGCCGGGGTTCAGCAACACGCCATGCAGCGTCGGCAGGCGCGGTTCGTCCTCCAGCACCTCGCCGATCCCCGACGCCCAGGCCGGACGCGCGCGCAAGCACATGGGGCCGTCCGCCCCGGCGGCCAGAGCGAGGCGCTCCAGTTCCGCCTCCGGCATGTCGAGGTCCAGCAGGCGCGCGGTCAGCCGCAGCGCCGCCCCCGCGTCCGCCGAGCCGCCGCCAAGGCCCGCCGCGATGGGCAGGCGCTTGTCCAGGGTCACGGCCACGGGCGGTTCGCCGATCCCCGCCGCCTCGCCCAGGGCGCGCAGGGCCTTGAGGATCAGATTGTCCCCCTGCCCGTCCAGACCCGCCGCGAACGGCCCCTCGACCGTCAGGGACAGGGTCTCGGCGCGGCGCACCGTCACCCGGTCGCCGACGTCGGCGAAGGCGGCCAGGCTGACCAGGGGGTGATAGCCGTCGGCCTGCACCGGCCCGACATGCAGCAACAGATTGATCTTGGCCGGCGCCAGGCCGCTCAGAGCGTCGGAAACAGACATGGCGGCGTCAGTCGGTCGCGCCGCCTGCGGACCCCAGCCCCTTGTCTCCGGTCGGGTCCTGGTCTAGGCGGTCGCGCAGCTTGCCTTCGACCTCGGCCTTGCGTTTGTCGTCGACGTCCAGGGTCAGGACGCGGTTCCACTGGAAGCCCGCCTCGCGCTGACGCCCGACGGCCCAATAGGCGTCGCCCAGGTGATCGTTGATCTCGGCGTTGGCGGGCTCCTTGTCGACGGCGCCCTCCAGATTGACCACCGCCTCCTCATACTGTCCCTGACGGAACTGGGCCCAGCCGAGGGAGTCCTGGATGTTGCCGTCCTTGGGCTCGGCGGCGTGGGCGCGGGCGATCATGGCGGCGCCTTCCTGCACCCGCGCGCCCGTGTCGACCCACAGATAGCCGAGGTAGTTCAGCAGGGTCGGATTGTCGGGCTGCATCTGCAGGGCGGCCCACAGCTCGGCCTCGGCCTCGGTGTCCCGATCAAGGGATTCATAGGCGGCGCCGCGCAGGAAATGGACCTCATAGCCCTGATCCGCCGTATTCAGCAGCGGACCGTTCAGCAGGTCCAGCGCCTCTTCATAGCGGTTCATCTGCATCAGCTGCCCGGCCAGCATATAGGCCACGCCCGCCTCGTCGGGGCGGACGGCGGCGGCGCGGCGCAGTTCGGCCAGGGCCTCCTCGTCGCGATCCGCCTTGCCCAGGCTGATGGCCGTCTGGATGCGGGCGGCGGCGTAGAGGGCGGGCGAGGCCTCGCTGACCTGGGCCAGGGCGGCGCGGCCCGCCGGTTCGATCCCCCCCTGAATCAGGGTCTGGCCGACCAGAAGCTGGGTGTTGTCGCTCGGGTCCAGATTCTGGGCCAGGCGCAGGTAGACGACGCCGAACTCATGGGCGCGCTGGGCGATCATCTGATCCGCAGCCGTGCGCAGCGCCTGGGCCGCGCCCTCGCGGAAGCTCGGCAGGGCAGGCGGACGGCCCTTGGCCAGCACCCGCTCGCGTCCCTGAATCACGCGACGGTCAGCCGTTCCGGCGGTGACGGCGGCGTCATACTGGACCAGGGCCTCGTCACGGCGACCGCGCCGCTCCAGGAACTCGCCATAGGGCTGGCGGAACAGGGCGCCGGCGATGGCGTGGCTGGTCAGGTCGCGCCACTCGGCGTCGGCCTCGTCATAGCGGCGACGCTGCTCCAGCAGGCGGGCGCGGTTGCTGCGCGCCACCAGGGCGCTGACCGGATCGAAGTCGGTCGGCGGCATGGCCAGAGCGCGGTCCCAGTCCTTGGCCGCAGCCGCGATCCACCCCTGGACGTAGAAGCCCGCGCGGTCGTGCGGTTCGCCGACGGGGGCGGTCTTCAGCAGATCGTCGGCGCGCCGAGCGTCGCCTCCGGCATAGGCCTGCACCGCCTGAACCAGGCGCCCGGCCTGGACGATGACCGGCGAGACCTCGGGATCGGTCGGGGCGATGCGGCCCGCTTCGTCCAGGTCTCCGGCCAGGAGGGCGGCGGTGAAGGCCTGTTCGCGCACGCGCGGCTGTTCCGGCGTCAAGGCGTAGACGCGGGCCAGATAGGCGGCCCCGACCGCGCTCTCGCCGCTGGTCAGGGCGTTACGCGCCGCCAGATACAGGCCGTAGGCGCTGTTTTTCTGGGCGTCGAGCGGGATCGGCGCCCACACGGCGGGGATTGGCGCGACCTTCGGCTCTTCGGGCGTTTCCGGCTCGTCGGCGATGATGATGTGCGGAACGGGGTCGCCGTTCGGTTCGACGTCCTGTGCGTCCGCCGGAGCTTCCGCCGGAGCTTCGGTCGGCGTTTCCGGCGCGGGTTCAGGCGCCTCCTGCGCCGGCGACGGCGCGGCCAGAGACAGCGCAAGGGCGGAGACCGCCAGGAACAGGACAGGGCGAGAAGAGACGAAACGCATGGCCGGACCCTTCACGCTTTCCCTTTCGCCCGCAAGAGTTCGCCACGCAAATCCCTCTCCTGTTGGGAGAGGGCTTGAGCCTCCAAGAGCCGAAGGCGATTGGCGAAGGCGAAAGGGTGAGGGTTCGCGGGTGAAGTCGGCCGAAGGCCGTGGCTAAACGTATCCACAACGGCTTACGCCGACGGACAGGACAAGCCCCTCACCCTTTCGCGCAAGAACGACGGCTGCGCCGCCGTGCGCTCAAGCCCTCTCCCGCCGGGAGAGGGTTAAGACCTACATGTTCGGATAGTTCGGGCCGCCGCCGCCTTCGGGGGTGGTCCAGACGATGTTCTGCGACGGGTCCTTGATGTCGCAGGTTTTGCAGTGGACGCAGTTCTGGGCGTTGATGACGAAGCGCGGATCGGCGCGGTTCGTCTCGTCCGCATAGACGACTTCATACACCCCGGCCGGGCAGTACAGCCGCGCCGGCTCGCCATACTTCGGCAGGTTCACCGCGATCGGCACGGACGGGTCCAGCAGCTTCAGGTGCGCGGGCTGGTCTTCGGCGTGGTTGGTGTTGGAGATGAAGACGCTCGACAGCTTGTCGAACGACAGCTTCCCGTCCGGCTTGGGATAGACGATCGGCTTGTGCTGCGAAGCGGGCTCGGTCGAGGCCGCGTCGGTCTTGCCGTGGCGCATGGTGCCGAAGAAGGAGAAGCCGCCCGTCAGGTGGTTGACCCACAGGTCGAACATGCCGACCGCCCCGCCCATCATGGTGCCCAGCTTGGACAGCAGGGGCTTGGCGTTGCGGACGACCTTCAGCTCCTTATGGACCCACGAGCGCAGATAGGCGGCCTGATAGGCGTCGAGCACGTCGCCCGAACGGCCTTCCATGACGGCGTCATAGGCGGCGTCGGCGGCCAGCATGCCGGTCTTCATGGCGTTATGGCTGCCCTTGATGCGCGGCACGTTCACGAAGCCCGCCGAACAGCCGATCAGGGCGCCGCCGGGGAAGGCCAGTTTCGGCACCGACTGGAAGCCGCCCTCGGTGATGGCGCGGGCGCCGTACGAGACGCGCGTGCCCCCCTCCAGATGCTCGGCGATGGCCGGGTGGTGCTTGAACTGCTGGAACTCGTCGAACGGCGACAGGAAGGGGTTCTTGTAGTTCAGGTGGACGACGAAGCCGACGGACACATAGCGATCGCCGAAGTGATACAGGAACGAGCCGCCGCCCGTCTTGTCGTCCAGCGGCCAGCCGGTGGTGTGCTGGACCAGGCCGGGCTGGTGCTTCTCGGCCGGGATCTGCCACAGCTCCTTCAGGCCGATGCCGAACTTCTGGGGATCGGCGGCGTCGCACAGGTTGTGGCGGGCCATGATGGTCTTGGCCAGCGAGCCGCGCACGCCCTCGGCGATGAAGACGTATTTGCCGTGCAGCTCCAGCCCCGGCTGGAACTCGCCGGTCGGCTTGCCCTCGCGGTCGATGCCGAAGACGCCGGCGACGACGCCCTTCACCCGGCCCGTCTCTTCCTCCCAGACCACATGACTGGCGGCCATGCCGGGATAGACTTCGACGCCCAGGCCTTCCGCCTGTTCGGCCAGCCAACGCGCGACATTGCCCAGAGAGGCGATGTAGCAGCCGTCGTTGTGCATGAAGGGCGGCATGGCGAACATCGGCAGGGAGGCCTGCCCCTGCGGGCCCAGCACCAGGAACTTGTCCTTGGTCACCGGCGTCTCCAGCGGGGCGCCGCGTTCCTTCCAGTCGGGGAAGAGCTCGTTCAGCGCCCTGGGGTCGATCACCGCGCCCGACAGGACGTGGCCGCCGATCTCGGCCGACTTCTCCAACACGGCGACGGAGATGTCCTTCCCGTCCTTCTCGGCCCGCTGTTTCAGGCGGATGGCGGCGGACAGACCGGCGGGGCCGCCGCCGACGATGACGACGTCATATTCCATGACCTCGCGCTCGACGCCCGCCAGGGCCTCCAGCGGCGGCAGATTATCGATGACGGCTTCCTGCCATGCGTTCCTGGCGCCGCCTTCGATCATTTCCTCAGCCATGTCCCCTGAATCCTTGTTGTCGTCGTGGTTATCCGCCTTATCGTGAGGTGACGCGACGGCGGTCAAGGCTTATTGCCTTGATAGATGAACGCCCAACCCTTGGACATGGCCGCAACCGAAGCCCTGCTCGCCTTCTGGCGCGATGCGGGCGTGGACGCCTGTTACGAGGATGCGCCGATCGACCGCACCGTCTTCGTGGCCCCCGTCGCGGCCAAGGGACCGGCCACGATCACGCCCCTGCGCGCCCCCGGCGGCGCGCCGTCCGTCGGCGAGGCGGCGGCCGAGGCGCGGCGGCTGGCCGCCGCGGCGACCACCCTGGACGAATTGGCCGAGGCGATCGCCGCCTTCGAGGGCTGCCCCCTGCGCGGAATGGGCGCGCGTCAGGCCGTGTTCGCGCGCGGCAATCCGCAAGGGTCGCTGATGATCGTCGGCGAAGGCCCCGGCGCCGAGGAGGACGCGCGCGGCCAACCCTTCGTCGGCAAGGCGGGTCAGCTTCTGGACCGCATCCTGACGGCGGCGGACCTGCTGGACGACGCCTTCATCACCAACACCGTCTTCTGGCGCCCGCCGGGCAACCGCACCCCGACGCCCCAGGAACAGGCCGCCTGCGCCCCCTTCGTCGAGCGGACCCTGGCCCTGCTGAAGCCGAAGGCGGTGCTGCTGGTCGGGGCGGCGGCGGCCAAGGCGGTGCTCAAGACCGACGACGGCATCATGCGCACCCGCGGCCAATGGCGCGAATGGCGATCAGCCGAAGACGGAATCGCCGCGCCCGTCATGGCCACCCTCCACCCCGCCTTCCTGCTGCGTCAGCCGCAGGCCAAGGGGCTGGTTTGGAAGGACATTCTGGATTTGTCCGCTCGCCTGCGCGGCGAAGTGGTTGAGCCGAGCGCCTGATTCAGGCATCCTGCGTCCTTGGAGACCAGTCCGCAGAGCGTCGTAGAATCCCGAATCGAGACGGGGCCGACGCCGACGAAGGGGGCCGCCGCGTCATGTATTCTTTCCGCCGGACGCGTCATGCGTCCCTGTTCGCCTTCGCCCTTTGCGCCACGGCTGCGACCGTCGCCCATGCCGAGGACGTCGATGCCTCCCGCCCCTACGCCGAGGCGAGCGCCGAGACGAGCGCGGACGCCTCGCCGTCGCCTACGGCGCTGAGCAGCGAGGACCGCCTCAGCTACACCACCGCCTTCGACGCCCTGCGGCGCGGCGACCTGGAGCTGGCCCGCGCCTCGGCGCGTCAGGCCAAGGACCGCGTCCTGCTGGGCCAGGTCGAGTTCGAGCGCCTGTTCCACCCCAGCCATGTCGCCACCTATGAAGAGCTGACGGCCTGGCTCGAGGCCTATTCCGACCTGCCGATGGCCGATCGGGTCTATACGCTGGCCATGCGCCGCCTGCCCGACGGCGCGGCCGAGCCGAAGCGTCCCGGCGGCCTTCTGACCCGCACCTGGGCCAGCCTGACCAGCTCCGGCTCTGGCGACGGCGGCGTCAACGACCCGGCCAAGGCGGCGCGCGTGGCCCTGAACAACGACGACCTGCCCGGCGCCTACGCCATGGGCCAGCAGATCGGCGATTGGTGGACGGCGGGTCTGGCCGCCTGGCGGATGGAGCAGCACTCCGACGCCTTCCGCGCTTTCGAGCACGTCGCCCAGGACCCGACCGAGGATCCGTGGGTCCGTTCGGGCGGCGCCTTCTGGGCGGCGCGAGCGGCGGGCCAGTCGGGGCGCCAGGACCGCGTGGCCGAGTATCTGCGTCAGGCCGCGCGCTGGCCGGCCACCTTCTACGGCCAGATCGCCCTGCGCCAGCTGGGCGAGGAGCCGGTGATCGAGAACCAGGGGCCGCGCCCCTATGAGGCGACGCTGCAGCGCGCCTCCCTGACGCCCGAGCCTCTCGGCGTCGACACGCGCGCGCTCAACGCCTTCATCCAGTCGGACGAGGACGCCCGCCGCACCGTGGCCCTGTACGAAGTCGGCCGTCGCAACGACGCCGAACTGGCGGCCCGCAACGGCCTGCGCGCCGCCAGCGGCGACAGCGCCGCGCGCCAGATGTGGGTCGGCCTGTATCGCCTGGTCGCGCCCGGCCGCGCCGCCCAGTCCGAGGCCGGCCGCATCGACGCCCTGCGCTATCCGATGCCGGACCTGCAGCCGATGGGCGGCTTCACCATCGAGAAGGCGCTCGTCTACGCCATCGCGCGCAAGGAGACGGACTTCAACGCCAACGCCCGTTCCGGCGCCGGCGCCTATGGACTGATGCAGGTGATGCCGACCACGGCCGCGCACATGACCGGCGACCAGGGCTATGTCCGCACGCCCCAGCGCCTGCTGGACCCGGCGGTGAACATGAAGCTGGGCCAGGACTATGTGAACCGCCTGTTCCAGATCGAGTCCTTCCAGGGCGATCTGCTGAAGGCGGTGGCCTCCTACAACGCCGGGCCGGGACCGATGCTGGCGGCGATCCGCAAGCTGGGCGCCGACGCCGATCCGCTGCTGCTGATCGAGACCATCGACGTGCCTCAGGCGCGCGAATACGTCGAGAAGGTCGTCGCGGCCTACTGGATCTATCAGCGCATGATGGGCGGGCCGGTGAAGACGCTGGACGCCGTCGCCTCGGGCGCGCGCGCCGTGCCGATCCGCCTGGACTATGTCCCGCCCGCCCCGGCGCCCCTGCGGGTAGCCGAGGCCGTGCTGGGCGGCGGCTCGCGCTAGAACAATGATCTGAGGCGCGGCCTCAGATCATCAGGGACGCCAGCGAGGCCCAGACCAGGGCCAGGACGATAGCCGCCAGGCCATAGGCGCGCGCCGTGCGCGCCCAATCGGTGTTTCTGCTGATCGTACGCATGGCTCCGCCCCTCCGAGAACAAGCTGGACTGTAAGTCCGCTCTCTTAAACCCGCGTTCTCAGGATCGGTTAATCAACGTTAGATGACAGGGCCGCCGCCTCCCACTCGCGGAAGTGCGGCTGGGCCAGAAGCGCGGCGACATAGGCGGCGGCCGTCCCGTCGTCGCCATGGGCCGACAGGTCGATCTGATAGTGGCGCACCCGCGCCGCCACGGGGGTGAAGAAGGCGTCGGCGATCGACCAGTCGCCGAACAGCCACGGCCCGCCTGCGCCGAAGCGGCCGCGCATCTGCGTCCACAGTTCGACCAGCCGCGCCAGCTCTCGGTCCAGCCCCGGATCGGACGGCGCCGTGCTGCGCGCTTCGCCCGTGATCGGATGGCCTGGACTCATGCCGCACAGGTCGCGCAGGGCGTGAAAACCGGAGTGCATCTCGGCCGTCGCTGAACGCGCCAGGGCGCGCGCGGTCGGATCGACCGGCCACAGCTTCGCCTCAGGATAGCGTTCGGCCGCCCATTCGCTGATGGCCAGGGTGTCCCAGATCGTCTCGCCCTCGACCTTCAGCAGCGGTACGAAGCCCGAGGGCGACAGACGGCGCAGTTCGGCCTTTTCAGCCTCGGAGCGATACCAGACCTCGCGCGTCGCGAAGACGGCGCCTGCGCGCCTCAGCACCAGCCAGGCCCGCAGGGACCAGGTGGAGAAGAGGCGCGGCCCGATGATCAGTTCCATGGCGAGGCTCCGAGGCTGTCGCCGCGTTTATTGGCTGGAAGCGAGCTTCAGCACAACCAGGCCGCTGACGATCAGGACGGCGCCGATGACGCGCATCGGCGTGACCGGCTCGCCCAGCACGGCGATGCCGACCAGGAAGGCCCCGACGGCGCCGATGCCGGTCCAGATCACATAGGCGGTGCCCAGCGGCAGCGTCTTCATCGCGATCGACAGCAGGCCGAAGCTGACGATCATGAAGCCGATGGTGCCGATGGTCGGCCAGGGCTTGGTGAAGCCCTCGGACGCCTTCATCAGGAAGGCCCAGACAATCTCGAACAGACCGGCGAGAAGGAGGAAGATCCAGGCCATGACGTGCTCCCTTGCATGGCGTGCCGGGTCGTCCCAGCGTCATGCCCAAGATGGGAGAGGTCGTCCTCTGATCCCGCCTATCTGGGACAGGCGGGTTTCAAGTCAAGGCTTCCATCCCGTGAAGGCTTTCGCAGGCGCAATATGCCGTCGGGTGGAGGCCATTTTGCATCAGTGGAGGGGGAGCAGGCGGCCCTCGCCTGCCCCCCGCCTGTCATTAACGCATGACGCGCAGGGTCACGCCCACCGTACGCGGCGCGCCCAGGAAGGCGCCCAGCGTGCCCGTCTGGAACGGCGCGCCGAAGGCCACCTGGCGGTAGTCCTGATCGAACAGATTGCGGCCCCACAGCTCCACGCTCCAGGCGTCATCGCGGGCCAGGGCGACGCGACCGTCAACCAGCCAGAAGCCGGGCTGGCTCTTGGCCGGGTCCAGGTCCGAGCCTGTGTTGTATTCCGACGAATATTTGGCCGCCAGGGTGACGCGGCCCGTCAGCCCCGCCGCCACCGGCCGCTCATAGGTTCCGGCCAGAGATCCGCTCCACAACGGCGCGAAATTCATCCGCTTGCCCGCCAGCAGCGGCAGCCCCGGCACGGCGTCGTCGCCATATTCGGTCTGGGCGTAGGTCAGGCCGCCCTGCAGCGACAGGCCCTCGAACGGCAGGAACATGAAGTCCGCCTCGACGCCCTTGGCCCGCACCTCGGGGATGGAGCGGACCAGGAAGGTCGTGCCCAGGAAGGTGTTCAGCTGGAAGTCGTCATAGGTCTGGCGGAAGGCCGCGGCCGAGACCAGCAGGCGCCGGTCCAGCATCACGCTCTTGATCCCCGCCTCGAAGGCGTCGGCGCTCTCGGCCGGGAAGGCGCGCGAGGCGTCGGGGACCAGATTGGTCTGCCCCCGGTCCAGGTTGAAGCCGCCGTTCTTGCGCCCTCGCGACCATGAGGCGTAGAGGCGCACGCCCTCGGTCGCCTTGAACTCGGCGCGGGCCATGCCGGTCCAGGCCTCGTCCTTGACCGTCTCGGACTGGCTCAGACCGTTGAAGGCCGGGTTCGACCACGGCAGGCAGAGCATGACGTTGCTGACGCCGTTGGCCAGCGCCGCCGCGCAGGCCCGCCCGCCGTCAGTGTTGTGATAGGCGGCCGTCATCTCCTTCTTCTCATGTGTGCGGCGCAGGCCCCCGGTCAGGGTCAGGCGGTCGGTCACGGCGTAGGATGCCTGGCCGAACAGGGCGGCGCTGCGAGCGGTCTGCCAGTAGCGATCCAACTGGCCCTCGCCCTCGACGAAGCTCTGGCCGACGGGAAGCCCGGTGATGCTCGACACGAAGGCCGGGTCGCCCAGCGGGTTCGACGCCGAGCGCGACAGCAGGCGGCTGACATAGCCTTCGTAGTCGGCGCCGTAGAACAGGCTGTCGCGACGGGTCAGCTTCTCATCGGCGAAGAAGGCGCCGGCCGACCAGTCCAGCTTTCCGCTCTGACCCGACAGGCGGAACTCCTGCGTCAGGGTGCGGAAGCGGTTCGACCAGCTGCCGTCGTCGGGGCGATAGGCCAGATCGGCCGAGGTGAAGTCCCAGTCCTGACTGATGACGCCGCGCCAGTCGCGCACCGCCGAGGTGCTTTCCAGCGTCGCCCAGCCCAGGTCGGCGGTCAGGTGCAGGGCCAGGCCCTTGTCGCGGATGCGGGTGTTGGTGTCGCGGTTCGACCAGGCTGTGCGATCCCAAGGCTTCGGCGACGCCGCCACGCCGCCGTCGGGCGCAAAGGTCGCCAGCAGGGGCGCCGTATCGCCGGTGACGATCTGCACGCCGACGCAGCAGCGTTCGTCCCGCTCGGTCCAGTCGGCGGTCAGGCGGGCGGTCAGGTTCGGCGTGGCTCGCCACAGCAACTGACCGCGCACGGTGTCGTAATTCTCGGTCTGATCGTCGGTCGAGGTGCGCGGCCCCTCCCCGGTCTTCACGTCATAGAGGCCGTCGCGGCGACGCGCGGCGACATACAGCCGCCCGGCCAGAACCTCGTCCACGATGGGGCCGGTCAGGGAGACCGAACCGCCATGCGTCCCATAGTCGCCGAACGTCGCCTCGCCCGCCATGCGCGCGTCGAACGAAGGCGCGGCGGTGACGACGTTGATGACGCCTGCCGAGGTGTTCTTGCCGAACAGGGTCGCCTGCGGGCCTTTGAGCACTTCAATGCGCTCGACCTCGCCCAGATCGCCCAGGGCCGCGCCGTTGCGCGGGCGATAGACGCCGTCAATCATGACGCCGACCGAGCTCTCCACGCCCGGATTGTCGCCCACCGTGCCGACGCCGCGGATGCGGGCGGTGGTGAAGGTCTGGTTCGAGGTCGAGGCGACGATCAGGCCCGACGCCAGAATCTGCAGATCCTTGATGTCGCGCACGCCGATGTCGTCCAGCAGGGGCTGGGCGGCCACCGTCAGCGACAGCGGCGTCGCCGCCAGAGGCGCCTCGCGCCGCTCGGCCGTCACCACGATCTCGGACACCTGGCTCGGTCCGGCGTCAGCGGGCGCATCCGCCAGAACAGGCGCGGCGAAAGCGAGCACGGACAGGGAGGCGGACGCGAGAGACGCGGCGCGAACAGCAGAAATCATGGGAGGAAAAACCGCTTGGCGGAGCGACGGCGCAAGGCTTCGTCGCGGACTGTCAGCGGATGTAACAGTCAAGCCGGGGCGGAGAAACCCCGCTCACGGATCATCAGACGATGACTTTCACGCCCGTCCCGCCAGAGGGCCCGAGGCGCGCGGCGCGAAGCTGTGCTCCACCCGGCTGCGGTGCGGGTCCACGTCGTTGCGGACCGCGCCGCCGACCCGGCAGAGTTGTTCCAGGCCCCGGCCCCCGCCGGCCTCGTGCGAGACGATGAGGTCCAGCAACCGCTCGGCCTCCTCCAGAGTCTCGGGCCGCTGATCCAGCAGCCAGGCCTCGACCGCGTTCAGGTCGGCGGTCAGGCCGCCGCTCTGCACCGACGCTTCGACGGCGCGCTTATTCCATTGCCGCAGCAGCGCCCGCGCCGCCTCCATCGACCATTTTCGAGCCATGACGCCCCCCCAGGGCGTAGCGCCGGTCGGCCTCGACCTCCCAGACGCCAAAGAATGCCGTCACGCTGATGAGCGCCCACACCGCCCACATCAGCGTGAAGTAAGCCCAGGCCAGGCGCTGATGCGCGAGGAAGGGCGCGAGATGTCCCAGCGTCCCGATCAGCTGGAAGCCGGCGATCGCCACGATCCACCAGCGCCCGCCGCGCTCGGCCAACAGCCAGAGGCTGATGAAGAAGAGGACATCGACCATGAAGATGCCCGCGTAGACGCCGTTCCAGTTCAGGTCGTAGGCGACGTGGGACAAAATCGGAGCCGCGATCATGGCCAGCGTCGCCAACCGATCCGCCCCGCGTCCGCGCCACAACAGAAGCGGAAAGGCGATGGCGTTGGCCGCCAGCAGAATGATCTGGACAGGATGCATCAGACGCTCTCGCGTCGTGCGTTTCGCGACGTAACGATCCCGCTGCGCATACGATCAGTTCTAACCTTGATGAATCATGCGTCGCTCCGCCGTCAAAGACGTCATCGCAGACGGTCGATCGACTCCAGGACGGGATTGATCAGGCCGGCGCCGACGAGGGCGATCACGATCCAGGCCAGCGCCCAGAGCAGGATCAACCACAGTACGGAGCCGCCCAGCTTGCGGGGGCGACGCCACTCGTTCAGCGCGGCATAGCGCCGATAGAGCACGCCCCCCGGCGCCTTCCCATCCTCGAGAGGCTTGATCGCCGCCTCGGTGACGCCCCTATCTGCCGTGATCGGCGCAGGCGGCGACATTGTGATTGATTCCCCTGAGTAATGATCACTCAGCAGCCGAGACGCTTGTATACGATTGGAAACGCCCAGCTTTTCATAGGCCCGATGCAGGTGGTTCTGGACCGTTCGGGGCGAGAGGCTCAATTGCTGCGCGATCTCCTTGTCGCCCAGGCGCAGGGCGGCCAGACGGAGAATCTCACGTTCGCGCGGGGTCAGGCTGTCGATGAGCGCAGGACTTTTCACAGGGATGTGACTATCCATGGGACGGGCCTAGCGTCCAGCCCTCGTTTGCCTGGGTCGTCGTTCAGAAGGGAGTGTCGCCGCCGTGCGACACAACCGGAGCGGGGCCGACACTTAACGTGAACTCAGGCATTTTGATTGCGCCGCCTCGCCCCGTCGGCGCAATAGGACGTTCATTCAAGGCGGGGGATGTCGAACGCATGATGCTGGCGCTTCTGATGGGCGGGCTGGGCCTGATCGTGGGCAGTTTTCTAGGTCTTGTCAGCCTGCGCCTGCCGCGCGGCGAAGGCGTCATGCTCGGGCGGTCGCGGTGCGGGGGATGCGGTCGCCCACTGAAGCCCTGGCGGATGGTTCCCGTCGTCAGTTGGGCGCTGTCACGCGGCAAATGCAGCGACTGCGGCGCCGTCATCCCTGTGCGCTATCCCTTGATCGAACTGGCGGCCGGCGCCGTCGGCGCATGGGCAGCCCTGTGCTTTCCGGACCCGGCGCACGCCCTGGCGACGGCCGTCCTGGGCTGGCAGCTTCTGTTGATCGCCGTGATCGACGCCGAGCACTTCTGGCTGCCCGACGCCCTGACGCTGCCGCTGTTTCTCAGCGGCCTGTTCGCCGCCGTGGCGCTGGACCCGGCGAACGTCCAGAGCGGGCTGCAATGGTCGCTGGTCGGGCCGCTGACGCCGCCCTTGATCGGTGCGGCCGTCGGCTTCGGCGGGCTGTGGCTTCTGGCCTTCCTTTACAGACGCGTGCGCGGTCGGGACGGCCTGGGCGGCGGAGACCCCTTCCTGCTGGGGGCCATCGGCGCCTGGGTCGGATGGGCGGGCCTGCCCAGCGTGCTGCTGTGGGCCTCGGCGGCCGGTCTCGCCGTCGTGGCGGCCAAGCTTGTGCTCCGCCGTCCCGTGGCCTCCGCCGATCGCCTGCCGTTCGGCGTCTTCCTGGCCGTCGGGGCGTGGATGACCTGGCTCTACGGCCCGCTGGGCCTGGGCGCTCTTAGCTAGAGCGACAGCAGGTCGGACCAGCGCCAGCGACCGCCGCCCAGAGCCACGCGCGGCGCGCCCGGCTGGTCGCTGAGCGTCAGCAGCACATAGCCGTTGACCGTCTCGGCCTTGCAGGCGCGGGACGAGAAGCCGACCGTCACGGCGATGGCCTGACGCACGCCGGCCAGACCCTTGCCCTCCTCGCCGGGGCTTTGCAGCCAGTCGCCGTTCCACATCAGGATGGCGCGGCCCGAGGCGCCGGAAGTGCGATAGGCCTGACCGATGGCGGCGTTGATGCGGGCGTCGTTGCGCAGGGCGTCCTGGATGCGCTTGACCATGTCGCAGCCCTGGCCCGAACCCCCGCCTATTCCCGAGCCCGAGCCGCCGCCGCTGCCGCCGCCCACGCCGGCTCCCGCCCCTCCTCCGCCGCCCGCGCCCTGGCCGGCGGTCAGGGCGCCGCTCAGGGCGCCGTCGCCCAGCAAGACGAAGGAGACGCTCGGCTCGGGCGCCGAGATCGGCAGAGGCTCCACCTGCGTCTGAGGCGGCGTCGGGCGACTGGGCCGGGGGGTCGGCGCCGTCGGAGCGGCGCGAGCCTTCTCGGGCGTCTTGGCGGGAACGGCGGGAGGGACCGGAGCCGGAGGCGCGGGAGCGGGTTCCGGCTCCGGCGCGGGCGCAGGCTCGGAGCCGCCCGCCGGCGCGTCCCCCGGCGCGGGCTCTGAAGGCGGCGGAGGCGGCGGAGGGTCGATCAGCATCACCTCCACCACCGGCGGAACAGGCGCTTGCGGCGGACGTTCGACCGGCGCGGCCCAGATGATCGCCAGCACCAGGCCGTGCGCGACCAGACTGGCGAGGACCGGCCCGACCTTGTTTCGTCCGGCCTTGTTTCGATTACGGCGAAGCCCGGTCTTCACCCCCAGGCCCTCCTGGCCTTGCAGTTACGGGGAGACGGAAACACCCAGGCTTTCAATAGACGCTCCTCGCCCTTTTACAGTCAGAGTCCACCACCAGAGAGCGTCAGGAAGATGGCGCCTTCAAGCCAGAGCTGTATTCGCCAGAACAGCAAGAACGCCGATTATTGAAATTTTTTTACAGTCAAGCTGAACCTTTTCACTTCTTCGCGCGTCTTTGCTCCGCCGTTTTGCAACCGACACCGGTGCGGCGCGTAACATCCCCCGGAGTTGGGCCGGGCACGAAGGAGACTTGATTTGATCAAATTGGCATCTAGGACCGCTCTCGTCGGCGCTGTCGCCGTTCTCGGCATCGCCGTCAGCGGCTGCGCCAGCCACCGGTTCGTCCGCGACAACGTCCAGGTCGTGAACGAACGTGTCGACGGCGTCGACGCCCACCTGACCCAGGTCGAAGGCACGGCGGGCGAAGCCCTGGCCCGCGCCAACGCCGCGCATAAACTGGCCCAAGGCAAGTTCTTGTACGAAGTCGTTCTGTCGGACGATTCCGTGAAGTTCCCGGTCAACCACACCGAGCTGTCCCCCGAAGCCGAGCAGCGCCTGGCCGAACTGGTCCAGCGCCTGCGCGCCGAAAACGCCAACGTCTATCTGGAGATCCAGGGTCACACCGACTCGACGGGCAACGACCAGATCAACGAGCGTCTGGGCCAGGAACGCGCCGAGGCCGTTCGTCGCTTCCTGAGCGACCAGGGCATCGCCCTGAACCGCATGGCGACCATTTCCTACGGCTCCACCAAGCCGGTGGCGCCGAACAACACCCGTGAAGGCCGCGCGCAAAACCGCCGCGTCGCCATCATGGTTCTGGCCTAACGGCTGACGGCTTTCGTTCCGGCCTCCTGCCCCGGCCGGAACGAGAAACGGCGGCGTCCCGCAAGGGGCGCCGCCGTCATCGTTTTTCATCTCGAGATCGACGTCAGGCCGGATCAGCCCCCACGAAGGTCATGAAGCGCGTCGGCACGCCCGCGCCGAAGCTCATAACGTCATAAAGTTCGGACGCATGACCGGGCGCCTCCATGCCCGGCGAACCGATGGGCATGCCGCCCACGCCGACGCCGCGCGCCTCGCCGGAGGTCTTCAGAAAGGCCCTCACGGCCGTCGCCGGGACGTGGCCCTCGACGATCTTGCCGTCGATCACGGCCGTATGACAGCTCCACAGCGACTGCGGCACGTTCAACTGCTGCTTGATGGGGGCGAGGTCATCAGTGGGGACCACGCGCACCTGGTAGCCCGAGCGCCGCATATGCTCGACCCAGCCGCCGCAGCAGCCGCAGGAGTCGCTCTTGTAGACGGTCATCTCGGCCGCCTCTGCGGGCCTGACCGCCCCCTCGGCCAGGACAAAGCCGCCGCCGACGACCGCGGCTCCGACGGCGATCGCCGCCAGCTTTACAGACATCTTCATCTTCAGTGCTCCTGCACGGGATAGCCGGCCGCCGCCAGGGCGTCGGCGAGGGCTTGCCGCGGCGCCGTCGTCTCGACCTCGACCCGGCGCGCCGGGACGTCGGCTGTAAGCGTGGCCGCCGGATCGACGGACAGGACGGCCTTTTCCACGGAGGCGACGCAGCCGCCGCAGCGGATTTTCGGAATGTTCAGCGAGATCATGATGATGCTCCCTTTCTTGATACGCGACAGTTCATCCGACCCCTTGCCGTCGTGGCAGGGTCAAGCGTTTCCGGCGTGAACGCCCTGCGGCCGATCGCCCGCCAGATCGGACAGAATGGGGCAGTCGGGCCGTTCGTCGCCTGCGCAGCAATGGGCCAGATGGCGCAGGGTGTCGGCCATCTCGCGCATTTCACGGATGCGGGCGTCCAGGTCGGCTAGGTGCTTTTGCGCCATCGCCTTGACCTCGCGGCTGGGGCGGGCGTCGTCGCGCCACAGGGACAGAAGGCGGCTGATCTCCTCGATCGAAAAACCCAGCCCGCGCGCCCGGCGGATGAAGCGCAGATCGTTCACGTCGCGGTCGCTGAAATCGCGATAATTGCCCTCGGTGCGGTCCGCAGGGCGGATCAGGCCCTGCGCCTCATAATAGCGGATCATCTTGGCCGAGACGCCGGTCGCCTGGGCCGCCTTGCCGATGTTCATCACGCGGCTCCCTTCATGCTGCCGGTGTTGATATGGGGTTTGAAGGTCTTCAGGCGCAGGGCGTTCAGCACCACGCTGACGCTGGACAGGGCCATCGCCCCCGCCGCCAGCATGGGCGACAGCATCAGGCCGAAGACGGGATACAGCACCCCCGCCGCTACCGGGATCAGCAGCACATTGTAGCCAAACGCCCAGGCCAGGTTCTGGCGGATGTTGCCCATGGTCGCCCGCGACAGGCTGATGGCGCTGACCGCGCCGCGCAGGTCGCCGCCCGTCAGGACCACGTCCGCGCTCTCGATCGCCACGTCCGAGCCGCCGCCGACCGCCAGACCCACGTCCGCCGCCGCCAGGGCCGGGGCGTCGTTCACCCCGTCGCCGACGAAGGCGACCTTGCGCCCGCCGGCCTTCAGCGCCTCGATCACGGCCACCTTGCCGTCCGGCATGACCTCGGCGTGGACTTCATCAATGCCCAGACGACGCGCCACGGCGGCGGCGGTGCGGCGGTTGTCGCCGCTGATGACCGCGACCTTCAGCCCCAGATCGTGCAGTGCGCGGATGGCCTCGGCCGTCGTCGCCTTGACCGGGTCGGCCACGGCGATGATGGCGGCCAGTCGGCCGTCTACGGCAGCGTAGAGCGGCGTCTTGCCCTCGTCGCCCAGACGGGCCGCCGCCTCGGCGAACACAGCCACGTCGCAACCCAGTTCAGCCATGTAGCGGTCGGCGCCGACGGCGACGCGCGCGCCCTCGACCAGACCCGTCACCCCCTTGCCGGGGATGGAGGCGAAGTCCTGCGGCTCGACCACCGTCACGCCGCGCGCCTCGGCGGCGGCGACCAGGGCGCGGGCCACCGGATGCTCGGAGCGGATCTCCAGCGCCGCCACCTGGGCCAGCACCGTCGTCTCTTCAAAGCCCTCGGCCGTGACCAGATCGGTCAGGGTCGGCTTGCCTTCGGTCAGGGTGCCGGTCTTGTCGAAGGCGACCACCTCGACGCCCTGCAGCGCCTGAAGCGCCTCGCCCTTGCGGAACAGCACGCCCAGTTCGGCCGCACGCCCCACGCCCACCATGATGGAGGTCGGCGTCGCCAGACCCATGGCGCACGGGCAGGCGATGATCAGCACGGCCACGGTCGCGACCAGCGCCATCCCCATCGCCGGATCGGGCCCGAACAGGAACCACGCCACGAAGGTCAGGGCGGCGATGGCCATGACGGCGGGCACGAACCAGCCGGTCACCTTGTCCACCAGCGCCTGAATGGGCAGCTTGGCCCCTTGCGCGGCCTCGACCATCTTGACGATCTGGGCCAGCACGGTCTGAGCGCCGACCTGACGCGCCTCGAAGCGGAAGGCGCCCGTGGTGTTCAGCGTGCCGCCCGTGACGTCGGCCCCGGCGGTTTTCTCGACCGGGATCGGCTCGCCCGTCAGCATGGATTCATCGACGAAGGAAGCGCCGTCCGTGACCACGCCGTCGACCGGCACCCGCTCGCCGGGACGCACCACGACCACGTCGCCGACCTTGACCGCATCGACGGCCACGTCCTGTTCGACGCCGTCGCGCACCACGCGGGCGGTCTTGGCCTGCAGCGACATCAGGCGACGGATCGCCTGACCCGTGCGGCCCTTCGCCCGCGCCTCGATCCAGCGCCCGACCAGGATCAGGGTGACGATCACCGCCGCCGCCTCGAAATAGATGTTGGCCGTGCCCTCCGGCAGCCACTGCGGCGCAAAGGTCGCCACCGTCGAGAAGGCCCACGCCGCCGTCGCGCCCAGCACGACGAGGGAGTTCATGTCCGGCGCCCAGCGCAGCAGAGCGGGCACGCCCTTGCGGTAGAAGATGATCCCCGGCACGAACAGCACGAAGGTCGCCAACACGAAGCTGATGACTTTCCAGTTGAAGGCGCCGATGGTCTCGCCGATCCAGTGGTGCATCCCCGGCACGAAGTGCGAGCCCATCTCCAGCACGAACAGCGGCAGGGTCGCCGCGCCCGCGATCAGCACCGCGCGGCCCAGCTTCCTGATCTCGGCGTCGCGGGCGGCCTGTTCGCGGTCGCCGGCGTCCGGCCCGGCGTCCTCGGGCGCCTCCAGCACATAGCCTGCCTGTTCGACGGCGGCGGCCAGATCCTGGAACGTCTTCGCTCCTGACAGGAAGCGCACCGTCGCCCGCTCGGTCGCCAGATTGACGCTAGCCGACAGCACGCCCGGCACGGCGGCGAGCGCCTTTTCGACGCGGCCGACACAGGAGGCGCAGGTCATCTCCCGTACGGGATAGACGACCTCCTCCTCCATCGGCTCATAGCCCGCGCTCTTGATGGCGGCGGCGACGGCGGCGGCGGAGCCCTCCGACGACAGCGACACCTGCGCCCGCTCGGCGGCCAGATTGACCTGCGCCTGCGTCACGCCCGGCACGGCGCGGATAGCCTTTTCGACCCGGCCCACGCAGCTGGCGCAGGTCATGCCCAGCACGGGCAGATCCAGTGTTTTCAAGCCTTCGGCGGCCATGGCGTCGTCCTCGCAAATCCTTGACGACGACACCTCTAAACCTTCCCATCAAGGGAAGGTCAAGCGCCCGCCTTTGACGGTCGTCGGACGCCCGCGCCTCCCCCGCCCGGATGCGGCTATGTCGTTTGAAGAGGGGTGGTGATAGCTTGGCGCCCTCCCCTTTTCCGACGGATGCGTGAGCCCCTATGACGCCCCTGCCCGCCCTCGCCGCCCTGGCCCCCGAAATGACTGCCTGGCGCCGGGACATCCACGCCCACCCGGAACTGTCTGGTCAGGAATCGCGCACCGCAAAGCTGGTGTTCGACGTGCTGGAAGGGCTGGGCCTGAAGCCCGAGGGCGGCGTCGGCGGACAAGGCGTGGTCGCCGTCATTGAAGGGCGCGAACCCGGCCCGTCCATCGGCCTGCGCGCCGACATGGACGCCCTGCCCATGAACGACGACAGCAACGTCCCGCACGCCTCGACCAAGCCCGGCGTCTCGCACGCCTGCGGCCACGACGGCCATACGGCGACCCTGCTGGGCGTGGCGCGCCACCTGGCCGCCAACCCGCCTGCGCGCGGCCGCGTGGTGCTGATCTTCCAACCGGCGGAAGAGACGGGTCTGGGCGCGGTCGCCATGATCAAGGACGGCCTGTTCGACCGCTATCCGTGCGACGAGGTCTACGGCTACCACAACATGCCGCTGCTGCCGCTGGGCGAGGCGGCGGTCCACACCGGCCCGACCATGAACGGCTATAAGGTGTGGGAGATCGACATTCAGGGCGTCGGCGGCCACGGCGCCGCCCCGCACAAGACGAAAGACCCCGTTCAGGCCGCCGTGCGCGTGGCCTCGGAAATCTCGTCCATCGTCGGCCGTCATGTCGACCCGATGGAGCCCGCCCTGATCACCGTG
This sequence comes from Brevundimonas sp. NPDC055311, assembly GCF_053645695.1. Classification (NCBI taxonomy): domain Bacteria; kingdom Pseudomonadati; phylum Pseudomonadota; class Alphaproteobacteria; order Caulobacterales; family Caulobacteraceae; genus Brevundimonas; species Brevundimonas sp. NPDC055311. Next base: position 842,491 of record NZ_JBSHMV010000002.1, on the reverse strand, counting down.
ACCAAGCTTCAGGCCGGGTCGTCGCACAACGTCGTGCCGCACGAAGCCAGCCTGGCGGGCACCCTGCGCGCCACCTCGTCCGAAGTGATCGAGACGATGTGGGAGAAACTTCAGGCCATCTGCGCGGGCGTCGGCGTCATGACCGGCTGCACCGTCACGGTGCGCGAGACGGCGGGAGTGCCCCCTGTCTTCAACGCCGCCGCTCAGGCCGATGCGGCGGCGGCGGCGGCGGGCGGCGTGTTCGGCGCGGACAAGGTGCACCGCGACCTGAAGCCGTACCCGTTCACCGACGACTTCGCCTATATGTTGCAGATCGCGCCGGGGGCTTACTTCTTCGTCGGACAGGGCGGGACGATGGTCCACCAGACCGCCTATGACTTCAACGACGACCTGTTGCCGAACGTGGCCTCGGTCTTCGCCCGGATCGTCGAGGCGAAGCTGTCCTGAAGGCAGGCGCGAACGGCGGGATCAGGCGCGCAGCGTGGCCCCGCCGTCGACGTACAGGTCCGTCATGGTGATGTGGGCGGCGCGGTCGGACAGCAGGAAGACCACCGCCTCGGCGATGTCGTCCGGCGTCGCCAGCTTCTGCAACGGAATGCCTGCCTTGAAGGTCTCGGGCGAGCCGGCGATGACGCGGGCGGCGCCGTCTTCGTCGGCCCACATGCCGGTCTGCATCGGCGTCAGGGTCGAGCCGGGGGCGACGATGTTGCAGCGGACGCCCTTCGGCCCCAGCTCCAGCCCCAGACAGCGGGTGAACATGGTCGCCGCCGCCTTGGATGCGGCATAGGCCGCCATCGCATGACGCGGCACGCCCGCCGCGTTGGAGCTGACGGTGACGAAGGCGCCTTTGCCCCGCTCGCCCATCCGCCGCGACGCCGCGCGGCCCAGATGGAAGACCCCATCCGTATTGACGGCGAAGACGCGGCGCCATTCGGCGTCGGAGGTCTGATCCACCGTCACATTGGACAGGACGCCCGCCACGCTGGCCACGAAGTCGATCGGGCCGTCCTCGGCCTCGATGCGGTCGAACAGGGCCTCGACCGCCGCGCCGTCGGACACGTCCAGCGGCTCGACCCGCACCCCGTTCAGAAACGCCAGCCCCGACAGGGCGGTGGACGGCAGGTCGGTCGCGACCACGCGCGCGCCCTCCTCGACCAGCAGGCGCACCACGGCGGCGGCGATGCCGCCGCCCGCGCCCGTGACCAGGGCCAGACGGCCGGACAGTCCGCTGTCTCTCATCGTGCGGTCTCCTCGAAGGCGGTCATACGAGCGTCCAGCGCCGGGGCGATCAGGGCCGTCGCCGCCGGGCCGGTCAGTTGCGGGTGCAGGAAGGGAACCTCGACCACGTCCAGATCGGCGGCGTAAGCGCGCCACAGGCCCGGCGTCAGGTCGCGCTCCTTGTGGTCCAGCGCCGCGCGGACGTGGGTGGTGCGGCCGCCGAAGGGCTTGTGATGGTGTTCACGCACCAGACGGTTGGTGTCCAGCACCACGCGGATCACTCCGTCCAGCGCCGCCTCAGGCAGGCCGCCCAGCGCGCTGTCGCCCGCCTTCAGGAAGGCGACAATGGCCGCGCGGCTACGCAGCTCGGGATACTGGGTCGGGTCATATCCGGCGATGGCCAGAAGGGCGCGCATCGCGTCGACCGGATCCGGGTCCGGCTCGGCGCGCCAGCACTCGGCCGGATAGGAGTCCAGCATGGCCATCAGCCCGACCTTGACGCCACGCCGCTCCAACTCGACCGCCGCCGCCTGGGCGATGATGCCGCCGACGGACCAGCCTGCGATGTGGACCGGGCCTGGCGAGCCGAGCGCCAGAATATGATCGACATAGACCGACGCCAGCGCCTCGATCCCGTCCGGCAGAGCGTTGGCCGGGTCCAGCGCGGGCGACTGCACGCCCCACACCGTGCGGCGCGGCGACAGGGCGCGCGCCAGGGTGCGATAGCCCCACGACAGCCCTCCCGCCGGGTGGATCAGGAACAGCGGCGGCAGGGCTGGATCGCCCTCGGCCAGACGGATCAGCACGCCCAGCCCGTTGTCGAAGTCCAGCGCCTCGGCGTCGATCAGGGCGGCCAGTTCAGCCACGCGCGGCCGGTCGAACAGGGCGCCCAGCCCCGGATCGCGCCCCAGCCGCTCGCGGATCAGCATCATCAGATGCACCGCCAGCAGGGAGTCGCCGCCCAGGGTGAAGAAGTCGTCGTCGGCGCCCGCCGGTTCGCCCCTGCCCAGCGTCTCGGCGAACAGTTCGGCGATGATTTTTTCGGTCGGCGTCTCGGCCGCCCGGCCTGCTGCGGCCTCGAACACCGGGGCGGGCAGCGCCTTGCGGTCCAGCTTGCCGTTGGAGGTCGTCGGCAGGGCGTCCAGCGCCACGATGGCGGCGGGGACCATGTAATCAGGCAGGCGCGCGGCCAACTTCGCCTTCAGGGCGGCGGGATCGTAGCCCTCAGCCGGGACCAGATAGGCGACCAGACGGCGCTCGCCGGGACGGTCCTCGCGGGCCAGCACCACCGTCTCGCGCGCCAGACCGCTGGCGATGACCGCGGCTTCGATCTCGCCCAGTTCGATGCGCAGGCCCCGGATCTTCACCTGATGGTCGCTGCGGCCCAGATAGACCACCGCCCCGTCCGCCCGCCTGCGCGCCACGTCGCCGGTGCGATACAGCCGCTGACCCGGATGGTGCGGATCGGGGATGAAGGCGGCCTCGGTCAGGTCGGGCCGGTTCAGATAGCCGCGCGCCAACTGGACGCCGCCCAGATGCAGATGGCCGCCCATGCCGGGCGCCACGGGGCGCAGCCGCTCGTCCAGAATGACCAGCCGCGTGTTCCACACCGGCCAGCCGATCGGCATGGGGCGCGACGCATCCTCCGGCCCGGCGGCCCAATAGCTGACGTCCACCGCCGCCTCGGTCGGGCCGTAGAGGTTGTGCAGTTCGGCGCTCACCGTCTGGTGGAACCGGTCGCGCAGCTCGGCGGGCAGCTCCTCGCCGCTGCAGAAGACGTGGGCGACCGCGATTCCCTTCGCCGCAGGATCGGCCAGGAAGGCCGACAGCATGGAGGGGACGAAGTGCAGGTCGGTGATCGCATGGCGGCGGATCAGCCCGGCGATGGCCGCCGGATCGCGGTGCGCGCCGGGCGGGGCCACGACCAGTTCCCCGCCCGAAATCAGGGCCAGGAAGAACTCCCACACCGACACGTCGAAGGTGGCGGGCGTCTTCTGAAGGATTCGCGTCTGGGCGCCGATGCCGTATTCGGCCTGCATCCACAGCAGGCGGTTGACGATGGCCCGATGCTCGACCAGCACCCCCTTGGGATCGCCGGTCGACCCCGAGGTGTAGATGACATAGGCGGCGTCCTCGCCCGCCTGAGCGACGGCAGGCGCAGCATCGGCCAGCGGCCAGTCGGCGGGCGCCAGCAGGGCCTCGCCGAAGGCGCCGCCGATGTCTTCGTGGGCCAGGACGACGCTCGGCCCGGCTGCGCGGACGATGGCCGCGATGCGCTCGGCCGGGTGCTCCAGATCGAGCGGCAAATAGGCGCCGCCTGCGCGTAAGGTCGCGACTAGCGCGATGACCAGCTCCAGCGAACGCGGCAGGGCCACGGCGACCAGGCTCTCGCGCCCCACGCCGCGCGCCGCCAGCGCCGAGGCCAACGCCGCCGTGCGGCGGTCCAGTTCGGCGTAGCTCAGGGTCTCATCACCGAAGGTCAGCGCCGGGGCGTCCGGCGTCGCCTGCATCGCCGCCTCCAGCAGGGCGGTCAGCGTCGTGTCGGGAACCGGGTGGGCGGTGGCGTTGAAGGCTTCCAGTTCGCGCACAGCCTCGCTCGGCGTGGCGATGGGGACTTCGCCCAGAGTCTCCGCATCGAGAGCATTCGTCAGGAAGGCGGCCAGACGCTTTGCGTGGGCGGCGGCCTCCTCCAGCGTGTAGAGGTCAGGGTTGGCGTCGACTTCCAGCGTCAGGGCCGGAGCGGCGTCGCCGCGGAAGGTGAAGCTGATGTCGTCCACCGGGCCGGTGCCCAGCACCTTCAGCGTCGTGTCCAGCCCCGTAAAACGCGGCGGCAGATCGAACGGCAGGACGTTGACCAGCGGCCCGTACAGCCGCCGCGCCCCGCCGATCAGGCCGAGATCGCGCCGCAGCTGCTCGCTGCGGTAACGGCCGTGGCGGCGGGTCTTGATCAGGGCCTTCGAGGCGAGGATCAGTTGCTCGTCCAGCGGCGCGTCCTCGTCCAGCGTCAGGCGCAGCGGCGGGACATTCATGATCATGGCCGGCGTGCGCGCCGAGGCGCTGCCCATGCGGCCCATCCACGGCACGCCGATCACAGCCTCCTCCGCGCCCGAGAAGCGGCGGACATAGGCGGCGCCGATGGCGGTCAGCACATCGGGCCAGGACAGGCGCCCGGCGTCAGCGCGGGCGCGCAGGCGGGCCGTGACCTGCGGCGGCAGGGCGCGCTCGATGCGATGGAAGCGGTGGGCGGTCGTGGCCTTGCCGGGCGCCAGAGAGGCGACCTCGGGCGCGTCGCCCATGATCTCGCGCCAGTAGGCGGCGTCGGCCGTGCGCTTGTCCGAGGCGCGATAGGCGGCGTCTTCGTCCCAGACCTTGGCGATGGGGTTGAAGACCGGGCCCGGCGCCGGGCCGCCGCGCGCGGCGTTGTAAAGCTCGGCCACGCGGTTGGTCAGCAGGGCCATGCCGAAGCCGTCGGTGGCCAGATGGTGAACGCGCAGGCTCCACAGGAAGCGTTGCGGTCCCCCCTCGCCCGTCATGCGGAACAGGATGTTGGCGGCCAGCGGGTCGCGCGTCGGGTCGAGCGGCGTCTCGTGATCGCGGCGCATGGCGGCCATGGCCTCGGCGACCGGATCGGCGGCGGCGGACACGTCGACGATCCGAAGCAAGGGGCGATGGGTCGGGTCGAGGGTCTGGAACACTTCGCCGTCTCGTTCCACGAAACGCAGCGACAGGGCTTCGGTCTCGGCGGCGGTCTGATCGACGGCGGCGCGGAAGGCCTCGACGTCCAGATCGCCCCGGATGTCGAGATAGTGGGCCGTGTTGAAGATCGGGTTGGCCGGGTCCAGCCTCTGGGCGAACCACAGGCCGGATTGGGTTTCCGTCAGCGGGTGTTCCAGCGCCGCCGCCATTCGTCCGTCGTCCATGATGTCAGGTCAGGCGTCATGACCGGCGGCGCGCAGACGCGCCTGAACCACGCTCCACCAGCCTGCGAGCGTGGTGTGTTCGGCCAGTTCGCTGAACTCCAGCGGCACGGCCTCGCTCCACGCCAGCGACAGGTTGAGGGCGCGCAAGGAATCGACGCCCAGGTCCATCAGATTGTCGTCGTCCAGAATGGAGTCCGGCGTTTCATGCAGCACGGCGGCGACATCGGCGCGCATGCGCTCCAGCGTCAAGTCCTGCGGGGTCAGCTTGGTCATGTCAGTCGTTCCAGAACGCGCGCCGTCGAAAGGGCCACGGCGCAGGTGTCGGCGGCCCAGGCCACCGCGCCCATATGCTTGTCGCGCGAGAAGTCGCCAAGCGCATCGGCGACGAAGAAGGGTTCGATATCGCGCTGAAACGCCTCGGCCGCCGTCAGCTGACAACCGATGTGGGCGTAGACGCCGCAGACGATCAGTTGGTCCCGCCCCCGCACGCGCATCAGCGTCTCAAGGTTGCTGCGCTGGAAGGCGCTGTAGCGGTGCTTGACCAGGGGGAAGTCGCCCGGCGCCGGGGCCAGTTCAGGCAGAATGTCTTCATGCTCGGGCGCGCGGCTCATGCCCGGTCCCCACAGGTCGGCCTGCAGGCCCCGGTCTCGGCGATCCTGATCGCCATGCTGGGCGGTGTAGAAGACGGGCACGCCCGCCGCCCGCGCCGCCGCGATCTGGCAGGCGATGTTGGCGATCAGGCCGGGCAGCGGCTCGGCGCCTGGCGCATAGGGGCGCATGAAATAGCGCTGCATATCGTGGACCAGCAGGGCGGCGCGATCACGCTGCAACGTCCACTGGGCGCGCGAGGCGGGAATCTCCGCCTCGGTCGGCAGGGCGTAGGCCGGGACGGTCGGCAGACCCTTTGATGCGGTCACGCCTTGCCCTCCTCTTCCAGAATGCGCTGACGCAGGGCGGCGCGCAGTTCGCGGCGGCTGACCTTGCCCACGGCGGTCACGGCGAAGTCGTCGACGAAGACGATCTGGTCCGGCACCTTGAAGTCGGCGATGTCGCGCTTGCGCATCCAGGCCTTCAACTCGACGCCGCGCGGCGCGGCGCCGTCGGGGATGACGAAGGCGCAGATGCGCTCGCCCAGATAGTCGTCCGGCACCGACACCACGGCGGCGTCGAACACGGCCGGGTGGGCCAGCAGATGATCCTCGACCTCCTCGGCCGAAATCTTCTCGCCCGCGCGGTTGATGTGGTCGGTGGCCCGGCCCATGACGACCAGATAGCCCTCGGGCGTGCGGCGCACCACGTCGCCGGTGCGATAGAAGCCGTCGTCGGTGAAGGACCGCGCATTGGCCGCGGGTTCGTTGTGATAGGCGCGGATCGTATAGGGGCCGCGCGTCAGCAGATTGCCCGGCTCGCCCTCGGCCACGGGCGCGCCTGCGTCGTCGACGATCAGGATTTCGTCGTCGGGGCTAATCGGTCGCCCTTGGGTCTCCACGATCAGGCTCTCAGGGTCGTCCAGCCGGGTGTAGTTGACCAGCCCCTCGGCCATGCCGAACACCTGTTGCAGGGTGCAGTCCAGCTCCGGGCGCACGCGCCGCGCGGCCTCGGGCAGGAATTTCGCCCCGCCGACCAGCAGCACCTGAAGGCTGGACAGGTCGTGCGCCTTCCGGGCCGCCGCCTGCATCCACAGCAGGGCCAGAGGCGGCACCAGTCCGGTGATCGTCACGCCCTCGCGCTCGATCAGGGGGAAGCAGACGTCCGGCGACGGCGACGGCGCCATCACCACCGTCGCCCCGACATAGAGGGCGCCCAGATAGCCCGGCGAGCTCATCGGGAAATTATGCGCCGCCGGCAGGGCCGTCAGATAGACGCTCTCCGGCTCCAGCCCCGAGATGTCGGCGCTTTCACGCACGCTGTAGAGGTAGTCGTCGTGGGTGCGAGGGATCAGCTTGGACAGGCCGGTCGAGCCGCCCGAAATCTGCAGGAAGGCCACGTCGGACGGATCGGCGTCGTCCGTCGGCAGGGAGGCCGGATCGGCGCGGAAACCGTCGAAGGATGCGAACTCCTCGGCCTCGCCCACCACGACCACATGGCGCAGCTCCGGAACCTCGGCCTGAACGGCGCGGGCCAGGGCGCGATAGTCGAAGCCTTCATGCCGGTCGGCCACGACATAGGCGGCGGCTTCCGAACGTTTCAGGAAGTGAACGATCTCGGTCGAGCGGTGCGCGGGCAGCGCATAGACGGGGATCAGCTTCGCCCGGAACAGGCCGAAGATCACGCTGAGGAACTCGGGCAGGTTGGGCAGTTGCACCACCACCCGGTCGCCCGGCTTCAGCCCCAGCGCCAGGAAGCCGGCGGCGGCCGTCTCGGCCTTTTGCAGCAGTTCGCCGTAGGTCCAGCGCTGGTCCATGCCGACCACGGCGACGGCGTCGCCTTGCGCCTCCGCCCGGCTGCGCAGCAGTTGGGAGAAGGTTTCGCCGCGCCAATAGCCCTTGGCCCGATAATGCGCCGCCATGTCGTCCGGCCAGACCTGTTGCAGGGGAATCATACGCTCGCCTCATCCACGCCCAGGGCGCGCAGAACGGCCTGGAACTTACCTGACGTCTCGTCCGCCTCGGCGGCGGGGTCGGAGCCTTCGACAATGCCCGCCCCGGCATAGAGACGCGCCTGATCGCCGCACGTTTCGGCGCAGCGCAGCGAGACGTACCACGCCCCGTCGCCGAAGGCGTTGGTCCAGCCCACGGCGCCGGCATAGAAGCCCCGATCATAGCCTTCAAGCGCGTGGATCATCTCGGCCGCCCGATCGCGCGGCGAGCCGCAGACGGCGGGCGTCGGATGCAGCAGGGCGGCCAGTTCGGCGGCGGAGATCTCGTCGGGACGATGCAGGCGCCCCTCGATGCGGGTGCCCAGGTGCCACATGGTCCGGGTCGAGACCAGCGCCGGGCCGGGCGGCGCGCGCAGGTCGCTGCAGTAAGGCGCCAACAGGTCCATGATGGCCTCGACCACCAGGGCGTGCTCGCGGCGGTCCTTGTCGGAGGCCAGCAGGCCTTGCGCCGCCGCCTCGTCCTGCACCACGTCGGTGCTGCGGCGGGCCGATCCGGCCAGAGGATGAGAGAAGACGGCCGGGCCGCGCTTGGACGCCAGCAGTTCGGGCGTGGCGCCGACCAGACGGCGCATGGCGCCGCCAGCCCCCTCGCCCAGCGGCGTCAGGAAGCGCGCGGCGGTCGGGTCGGCCTTCAGGTCACGCCACAGGGCGAAGGGATCAATCGCGCCGTCGCCCTGAACCTTCAGGCTGCGCGACAGCACCACCTTGTCGACCGGCTCGGCGCCGCCCTGAGAGGCGCGCATGGCCTCAAGCGCCTGCGTCACCGCCGCCTCATAGGCCGCGCGCGACGGCTCGGGCGTCAGGGCGCGGATCGAGGGGTGCGACGCGCTTGAGGTCATGTCCCAGATGCGGTTGGCGGCGCGCTCGGGCAGGAACAGGCAGTCGTCGGCGCTGCGGTCAAACGGCAGGGCGCCGACCAGCAGGCGCGGCGACGGCTCATCGGTTTCCGGGGCGACCGGCAGATCGGCGAAGAAGCCGCGCACGCGCGCGCCCAGGGTCGCCGCCGGCCCCGGCGTCAGGCGCTGCTTCAGACCCGTGGTGAAGAGCCGCAGCTCCGGCGTGCTTAGTCCAAAAGCCCAGTCCATGTCGTCCTTCGGCGCGGCGGCCTCATGCCGTTCGGATGCGCCGCCACCGATCTGAACCGACAGATCGGGCGCGCCCCAGAATTCCGCTACTCTCGACTCCATGCTGATCCCTGCTGCACTCAAGCTGTTGCATATCATTCGCAACAACCGGCCTATAGCCGAGCAACCTTCGCGTTGTCTTGCGGCGAGATTAATTCCAAGCCGGTCTGGTCGTTTCGCCGCAGAGGTTTAGAAGGGCGCTCATGCGAATGCTTGTCATTGACGATGATGCCCGAACCCGCGCCTTCGTGGCCGAAGGCCTGCGCCAGCAGGGGCATACCGTCGATGAGGCGGGCGACGGCGAAACCGGTCTGCATATGGCGATGGAGGGCGAGTACGACGCCATCGTCGCCGACCGCATGATGCCCGGCCTGCCCGGTCTGGAAGCGGTCCAGGCCATGCGCGCGGGCGGGCTGAAGACGCCGGTGCTGATGCTGACGGCGCTCGGCTCGGTCGATGACCGGGTGGCGGGGCTGAACGCGGGCGCCGACGACTATCTGGTCAAGCCCTTCGCCTTCAGCGAACTGAGCGCGCGGCTGCAGGCGCTGGTGCGCCGCCCCCCGCTGGCCGAGGCGACGACGCGGCATCGGGTGGCCGATCTGGAGGTCGACGTCGCCGCGCACCGGGCGACCCGCGCGGGCAAGCCGCTGGACCTGACCCCGCACGAGTTCAAGCTGCTGGAGCGTCTGGCCCGCAACGCCGGTCACGCCGTGACGCGCACCATGCTGCTGGAAAGCCTGTGGGGCTTCCACTTCGACCCGCGCGCCAATCTGATCGACGCCCACATCAGCCGCCTGCGGGCCAAGGTGGATCGCGGCTTCGATCAGGAGCTGATCCACACCATCCGGGGGGTGGGTTATGTCCTCAAGGCTCCGGACTGAACCGAAACGTCCCTCCGTCTGGTCCACGGCCAGCCTGCGCTACGCCGCCGCCTTCTCGGTCCTGTTCGGCCTGGGCGCGGCGGTGATGATCGCGGGCGTGGACTACGGCCTGATGCGCTTCGCCGAGGCCGAGGTCCGCGACGGGCTGAACCATCAGATGGACGTCATGCGCGCCGACGCCAACCGGCACGGCACGGCCCAGCTGGTGCGGGAGCTGAACGCCGAGGCCCGCAACCGCGACGCCCGGCGCTATCTGCTGCTGGTCGAGGCGCCGGACGGCAGCACCTTCTCCAACGGCCTGACGCGGCTGGCGGTCAATGAGACGGGCTTCCGCCGCAACCTGCCCAACAAGGCGCGCCCCGCCCGCTGGCCCGACCAGACGCCGAACATGCTGGCGCTGAGCGCGCGGGCGTCCGACGGCGGCCTGCTGGCGGTCGGGCGCGATATCCAGCACCTGGACGAGCTGCGCGGCGGCATCCGCCGCTATGCCCTGATGAGCGGGATCGTCCTGATCCTGCTGGCCCTGGCCGGCGGCTGGTTCGCCGGCCGGCTGTTCCTGCGGCGGCTGGAGGACGTCAATCAGGCGGTCGGACGCATCATCGCCGGACAGGATTCGGCCCGCCTGCCCGCCGTCGGCCTGGGGCGCGAGTTCAACGAGCTGTCGGCCAACCTCAACCGGATGCTGGACCGGCAGGAGGCGGCGCTGACGACGCTGAAGACCCTGTCCGAGGGCGTGGCCCACGAACTGCGCGCGCCGCTGAACCGGGTCCGCAACCGGCTGGAAGACCTGGCCGCCAACCTCGACGACGCCCAGGCGCGCGAGGCCGCCGTCGAACGCGCGCTGGAGGAGACGGACCAGGTCAGCGCCCTGTTCGAGGCCCTGCTGACCCTGGCCCGGATCGAGAGCGGCGACGCCGCCCTGAAGACCGAACGGCTGGATCTCGCGGCGCTGACCGGCGCCGTGGCCGACATCTACAGCCCCTTCGTTGAAGAGGCGGGCGGGCGGCTGACCGTCGGCCTCGCCCCTGCAGGAACGGTCGAGGCCGACCCTGCCCTTATCCAACAGGCCCTGGCCAATCTGATCGAGAACGCCGTCTTCCACGGCGGCGGGCGGATCGAGGTCTCGACGTCCAGTGAAGGCGGCCGGGCGGTCGTCCGCGTCGCCGATCAGGGGCCCGGCGTGCCGGAAGCCGAACGCGAGAAGATCCTGCGCCGCTTCTATCGCCTTAATCAGGGCGGGACCGGCCATGCCTCGGGCGCGGGGCTGGGACTGGCCATGGTGGCGGCGGTGGCGCGGGCGCACGGCGGCGAACTGCGGCTGGACGACAACTGGCCCGGACTGGCGGTGGAGCTGTCGCTGCCGGTCACAATGGCCAAGCCCTAGTTGCAATTCGTTCTCAATTAGTCGATCAAGCCGCTCCTTTCCGTTCAAGAGCCGCTCATGACCTCCGCCACCACGACTGTCGCAGCCCCCGGCGGCGGCTTCAGCCTGAAGCCCCTGCTGTTCACCGCGGGCGTCGGCAGCATGTCGATGATGGCCTTCGTCGCCGTGGTCGGGCCGATGGCGCGGCTGCTGGGGCTGCAGCCCTGGCACGTCGGCGCAGCGGTGACGGCGGCGGGTCTGGCGTGGATGCTGATGGCCCGCTTCTGGGGCGCACGCAGCGACGAGGTCGGGCGGCGCAAAGTGCTGCTGATCGCCCTGGCCGGGTTCGCCGTCAGCTATGCGGCGCTGGGCCTGTTCATGAGCGCGGCCATGGCCCTGGTCCCGGCGGCGATCATCAGCTTTATCGGCATGACGGCCGCCCGCACCGCCGCCGGAGCCTTCTACGCCGCCGTCCCGCCGATCTCCGCCGCCGTCGTGGCCGATCAGACCGCGCCGCACGAACGCGCCCGCGCCATGGGCGCCGTCGGCGCCTCCAGCTCGCTGGGCATCGTTTTCGGACCGGGCGTGGCGGGCCTGTTGGCCGGATGGAGCCTCAGCGCCTCCCTGCTCATCATTTCGGCCCTGCCGATCCTGGCCTTCATCGCCATCTGGCGCTTCCTGCCCGCGGACGCCCCGCATGAGACGCGCAAGAAATCGACGCTGAAGCTGTCGGACGGCCGCATCCGCCGCGCCGTCGCCACCGCCTTCTTCGCCATGTGCGGCGTCGTCGTCTGTCAGGTGGTGGTCGGTTTCCTGGCTCTGGACCGCTTCGGCCTGTCGCCCAATGAGGCGGCGCGCACGGCGGGAATCGCCCTGGCCGTGGTCGGCGTGGTGCTGTTCTCGGCCCAGATGGTGCTGCGCCGCCTGACCTGGACGCCCTCGCGCTTCATCCGCATCGGCGGGAGCGTCGCCGCCGTCGGCTTCGTCGGCGCCGCCTTCGCCGCGACGCCGCTGCAACTGTGGGCCGCCTATGGCGTCATCGCGGCAGGCATGGGCTGGGTCTATCCCTCGCAATCGGCGCTGGCCGCCAATGCCGTCGAGGCCCATGAGCAAGGCGCCGCCGCCGGGGCCGTCGGGGCCGCGCAGGGACTGGGTGCGGTGATCGGCCCGCTGGGCGCCACCCTGGCCTATCAGGCGGCGCACGGCGCGCCCTACGTCGTGTCGGCGGTGATGATCCTGATCGCGGCGCTGTGGCCCGCCACGCGCCTCAAGGCCGGTTAGGCGCGCGCCCGTTCGATCTCAAACCCGGCCGACAGGGCGTCGGCCAGCCACCGGGTTCCAACGTCGCCGTCAGAGCGTTCGTGCCAGACCAGGTGATAGTCGAACGGCCGCATTTCCTGCGGCGCCGGGAAGGCGCGCAAGCCGTGCGCGGCGGCGAAATGCTCGGCCGCCCGGCGCGGCAGCAGGGCCACCGCCTCGCTCGTCTGCAACAGATAGGGAACCAGGGCGAAGCTCTCGGCCCGCACCAGGACGCGGCGCTCGGCCATGTCCGGCAGGTCGTCCGCCACCCAGTCGCCGAAACCGTCCCCGGCTGACGGCGCGACATGGGGCCACCGCAGCAGTTCGGCGTGCGTCGGCGTCGCCTGATGCACTGGGTGGTCCGGCCGCGCCAGGCCCAGATGAGTCTCGCGGAACAGCCAGCGCGACTTCAGCCCCGCGCCCTCGGGACTCCAGCCGGTCAGCACCAGATCCAGCCGCCCGTCCTCAAGCCGCCGCAGGCTGGCGTCCGACAGAGGCTCGACGTCCAGTTCCACCCCCGCCGCCTCCTGCGCGATGCGGGCAAGGGCGGGCGTCAGAACGCTGAGCAGGCCGAAGTCGGTGGAAGCCAGACGGAACACCCGCTTCATGCGTCCGAGATCCCGGTCGGGATCGCGCAGCAGGCTCTCCCCCGCCTCCAGCCAGGCGCGCAGGGGGCCGGACAGAGCCTCGGCGCGCGGCGTCGGCATCATGCCGCGCGGGCCGCGCACCAACAGGGGATCGTCGAACTGATCGCGCAGCCGGGCCAGGATGCGGCTCATCGCCGGCTGGCCGATGCCCAGACGCTCGGCTGCGCGCGAGACGCTGCGCTGCTCGATCAGCACCTGAAGATGCTGAAGCAGGGTGAAATCGACGCGGTGGGGAAGTCGCCCCGACATATGGCCTCGCTGCATGACGCCCGGCGCGTCGTCCCCGGCTGTATTAAGAACGCCTCTTAATTGCAACACACTCGCCCTGTGGTTCGCGCCCCGTTTCTCGCCGCTTCCCGACGGCCGCGCCCTCATGCAGCCAGGCGAATAGGCCCCATGCCGAATCCGACATTGAGACAATATTGCGAATGATTATTAGGAGCGAGCCGCTCGCACGGTCGAGCTTTCCTCCCCTCCCCGGGCGCCTGGCGCCCGCCTAACGCACGCCTCTGGGGGCGCAGATGCACCTATCGAAACGCCGCATCGGGCTGGGCCTGATGACATCAACCCTTCTCGCCGCCTCGCCGGCTCTGGCCGAGACCGCCCTGCCGGGCGCCTCCGGCGTCGACCCCCAGGCCACCTCGGTCGGCGACGTCATCGTCACGGCGTCAGGCACGGCCGTGGACGTCCGCAACGCCCCGGCCTCGGTCAGCGTCATCACCCGCGACGAGATCGAGCGCCAGCCGGTGCAGAGCCTGGGCGAACTGCTGGGCCGTCTGCCCGGCGTGACCGGCGGCGTCAGCCCCACCGGCGCCATGTCCAAGATCACCATTCGCGGCCTGCCGGACAACTACACCCTGGTGCTGGTCGACGGGCGTCGCGTCGGCAATTCGCGCGACATCAGCTATCGCCCCGACCTGGGCCGCCAGGATCTGAACTGGATCTCGCCCGACATGATCGAGCGCATCGAGGTGGTGCGCGGCCCGATGTCGTCCCTCTACGGCTCCGACGCGATGGGCGGGGTCATCAACATCATCACCCGCAAGATCGCCCCGACGTGGCGCGGCTCGGCCAACACCAGCTACACTTGGTCCGAGGATTCCGAGCGCGGCGACGCCTATCAGCTGGGCGTCAACGTGGCCGGCCCCCTCACGGAAAACCTGGGCCTGCGCCTGGGCGCGACCTACGCCCGCACCAATCCGGACGAGGTGAACATCTCGAGCAACAACGGCGCGGGCGGCGTCGTCAACAAGAGCCTGAACGGCGTGCTGAACTGGGCGCCGGTCGAGAATCACAACTTCTCGTTCGAGGCCAACTACGGGGTGGAGGAGCCCCTGGCGCCCAAGCTGCTGGTGCCGAACCGCAATGGCGAACTGACGCCGCAAGGCGCCTTCGGCTCCGAGACCGAACGCACCAACTTCCGCGCCAGCCACGAGGGCGAATGGTCCTTCGGCAAGACGCGTCTGGACGTCTATCGCAACGCCTTCGAGAACAAGGCGATGGGGGAGTACGGCGGTTCCGGCGAGTTCGAGGAGTGGATCGTCGACGGCCTGTGGAACTTCGAGAAGAATTTCGTCTGGCTGCACAAGTTCGCCCTCGGCGCCCAGTACCGCCAGGAAGAGCTGACCAACACCGACACCATCGGCACGGTGCCGATCGACTATGACGGCAACGTCATCACCGGCGCCACGCTGAAGGGCGATACGGCGGCCATCTTCGCCGAGGACCAGATCACCCTGCGCGAAAACCTGCTGCTGACGCTCGGCGGCCGTCTGGACAGCCACGATAAATACGGCGAGCATTTCAGCCCCCGCGCCTATCTGGTCTGGCATCCGGCCGAGGCCTGGACCCTGCGCGGCGGCGTCTCCAAGGGCTTCCGCGCCCCGTCCCTGAAGGAGAACAGCGCCGGCGCCGCGACCAACTCGGGCGGCAACGGCTGCCGGGGCCTGATCGGCATGGCCGCCAAGGACAAGAACGGCGACCCGATCCTGGACGGAAACGGCAATCCGCTGATCTACACCTCGGGCAGTTGCTGGATGGCGGGCAACCCCAACCTCAAGCCCGAGGAAAGCACCAGCTACGAGTTCGGCTTCGCCTATGACGGCGCCGCCTACAGCTTCGCCGCCACCTATTTCCACACCGACTTCGAGAACAAGATCCAGTACGCGCCGCTGGGCTATTTCGAAGGCCGCTGGTGGACCAAGAACGAGAACGTCCAGCGCGCCCGCACCAAGGGTCTGGAGCTCAGCGGTTCGGCGGCCCTGCCCTACGACCTGACCCTGCGCGGCAACGCCACCTGGATGATCGAGGCCAAGAACCTGGACACCGGGGCCAGCCTGATCACCACGCCGGAATGGTCGGGCTACGCCTCGCTGGACTGGCGGGCCACGGACCGCCTGGGGCTCATGCTGTCGGCTCAGTACACCGGCGAACAGCTGAGCGGCGGCTCGACCCTGACCAACGCCCGCACCGAGTTCGACCTGACCTCCGCCTATGAGGCGTCCGACACGGTGACCCTGCGCGCCGGGGTCTCCAACCTCTTCAACGAGAAGGTCAGCGGCACCGCCGGCGACGGCTACTACTCGCCCGGCCGCCGCTTCTTCGTTGGCCTGACCACCCGCTTCTGATCCGGAGAAACTGCGATCATGACTAACCTACGCAAATCCCTTCGGGGCGCCGCCTTCGGCGCCCTTCTGGCGGCTTCAGCCGTCGCGGTTCCGGCGGCGGCCTCAGCCCAGGCCCTGTTCTCGGCGCCCGAGCGTCTGGACGGCGGCCAGGTCGGCTTCTCTTCCGGCGAGCGCGGCAAGCCCGTCCTGCCGGGCGGTCCGGTCGTGGCCAATGGCCGCGGCTTCCATCCGGGCCAGAGCATCGTCCTGATGTACGGCCAGACGCCGCTGTCGACCGGCCCGATCACAGCCGACGCCGAGGGCGGCTTCGAGGCGCGGCTGACGCTGCCCGCCGACGCCCAGCCCGGCAACCACCCGATCGTGGCGGTGTCGCAGTCGCCCTACAACGCCGTCCTGACCAATCTGAAGATCTCGCCGAACGTGCCGCTGTCGAATGAGGCGGCCTATCGGATCACCAGCATCCAGCCGACACGCGGCCTCTATCAGACCGCCTATAGCGCCAAGCGCAACGCCGTCTTCGCCACCTCGGCGGTCGGCCGCCCGCCGGTGCGCCAGTCGGAGCTGCTGCGCCTGAACGCCGACACCCTGGCGGTCGAGGCCCGCGTCACCCCGGCCGCCGCGCCGGGCCGCACCGGCCGCGACGGCCAGCCCCAGGACGGCGGCGTCTTCGCCGTCTACGGCGTCGGCGTCGACGACGCCCACGACACCGTCTGGGTCTCGAACAGCCGCCAGAACACGGTCGCCGTCTACCGCCAGTCGGACCTGTCGCTGGTGCGCCAGTTCGAGCCGGGCACGGTCAACCACGCCCGCGACGTCGTCATCGACGAAGAGCACGGCAAGGCCTACGCCAGCGCCACCTTCCAGCCCGAGATCGTGGTGTTCGACACCGCCGCCCTGACGGTGGCCAAGCGCATCAAGATCGACTCGACCGTGCGCGGCGAGACCTTCTCGGCCGCCAGCGTCTCCTATGACCGCGAGGCGCGCCGCCTGTACGTCGCCTCCAACTCGACCAATGAGGTGGCGGTCATCGACGCCGCCGCCGACACCGTGCTGAACGTCTTCCGCGTGCCCGGCGCGCGCAGCGTGATCGGCGTCTCGCACGATCCGCAGACCGACCGCATCTTCGTCGCGGCCCAGGGCACCGACAACCTGGTGGTGCTGAACGGTTCGGACGGTTCGGTCATGGCCGACACCCCGGTCGGCGCGGGCGCCCTGAACGTGGTGTTCGAGCCGAAGTCGCGTCGCGCCTTCGTCAGCACCTTCGGCGCGGGCACGGTGACGGTGACGGATGTCGACGGCCGCATCGTCGCCAACCTGCCCGCCCCGCCGGTGGCGAACCACGTCTCGACCGACGGACGCGGCAACGTCTATGTCGCGGTCAAGTCCGGCTGGACCACGGACGGAAACGACTCCGTGCTGAGCATCCGCCCGGCGCGTTGATCCGAACAGCCCCCGCGCCCGGCGCGGGGGCTTTTTTCTCGCCGCCCGACCTAACCTCGATAGGGCGCGGCGAACCGCAGGACGGCCGGCAGGGCCGCATAGGGGGTCGAGCCGTGATCCTCGTCCTCCAGCACCCGCAGGCTCGCCCCACGGGCTTCCAGATCGCGGGCGTTGGAGACCATGCGCCGTGCCAGGTGCGCGGGCGGCAGCCCGGCCATCTCCTCACGGGCGCCGACCGCGACCAGCAGGTTCGCGCGCTCGGGCTGGGCGGCGACCACCGCCGGGTTCCACCAGATCGACGGGCTGATGGCGGCGTAGCGGGCGAAGGGCGCTCCGGCGGCGCGCGCCTCGAGGACGAAAAGGCCCGACATGGAATGCCCCATCAGCACCGCCTGCGCGGGATCGGCGCCAAGGGCCGCCAGTTGCGGCAACACCTCCGAACTCAGGCGCGCCAGCAGGGCCGCGCCGCGCGGCTCGGGCGCCTGGCCCTGCGGTCCCGGCGTGAAGGCGTAGGCGGCCACGCGATCAGCCACGCCCGACAGGGTGACGCCCGCCATCATCATCGCATCCACCCGCGTCTTGGCCGAGCGCCGCAGCAGCCGCCCGGCGACCTGGGCGGCCGTGTCAAAGAAGGCCTCCCCCTCCAACAGCACCAGGACCGGCCAGCCGCCGGCCGGCCGTTCGCCCTGCGGCGTCGCCACCCGCACGTCCACGGCGGGCGCGCCATCGACAGCGGGCAGGCGGATGGCGTAGGGCTGGGCCGTGTCGGGAGCCATGGCGTTCGGCGATGTGTCGGCAGGGGCGGGCGAGGTCAGCGTCATACGGCCACCCTAGCCTATCTGGCCATTGATATGTATTGCGACGCATTCTCTGAGTGGAGTTCGTGAATTGGCGAACGCTGAAAACGCCGTGCCCGAGGCGGTCGTCGCCTATTCCAGAAGCGTGCGGACCAAGCTGTTCGCCATCGCCGTTCTGGCCGCCCTGGCGACGGCGGCCCTGCTGCTCGACATCGCCACCGGCCCGTCGTCGATCTCGCCCCTGACGGTGCTGCAAGGGGTGTTCGATCCGTCCAGCCTGAGCACGGCCCAGCAGGCCATCGTCTGGCAGGTGCGCCTGCCCTACGCCCTGATGGCGATGATGGTCGGCGCGGCGCTGGCCCTGGCGGGCGCCGAGATGCAGACGGTGCTGAACAATCCGCTGGCCAGCCCCTTCACGCTGGGCGTGTCCTCGGCCGCGTCATTCGGCGCGTCGCTGGCCATAGTGCTCGGCCTGGGCGCCTCCTTCATCGGAGCGGACTGGCTGGTGCCGCTGAACGCCTTCGTCTTCGCCTTCGGTTCGGTGCTGGCGCTTCAGGCCCTGGCGCGGATGAAGGGGTCGGGCATCGAGAGCATCGTCCTGTTCGGCATCGCGCTCGTTTTCGCCTTCAACGCCCTGACGGCCCTGGTGCAGTTCCTGTCCTCGGCTGAGGCGCTGCAGCAACTGGTGTTCTGGACCATGGGGTCGCTGTCGCGCGCGACCTGGAGCAATGTCGCGGCCCTGGCGGTCGTGCTGGTCGCGGTGACGCCCTTCTCGCTTCTGTCGTCGCGCGCCCTGACGGCGCTGCGGCTGGGCGAGGACCGGGCCATGAGCTTCGGCGTCGATGTGAAGCGGCTGCGCTTCCTGTCGCTGCTGCGGGTCAGCCTGCTGTCGGCGACGGCGGTGGCCTTCGTCGGCGCCATCGGCTTCATCGGCCTGGTCGGGCCGCACATCGCGCGCCTGCTGGTCGGCGAGGATCACCGCTACTTCCTGCCCGCCAGCATCCTGGCCGGAGCGGTCATCATGTCGCTGGCCTCGGCGGCGTCCAAGATCATCGTGCCGGGCGTGCTGATGCCCGTCGGCATCGTCACCGCCGTCATCGGGGTGCCGGTCTTCCTGCTGCTGATCTTCCGCAACGGAGGCCGGGCATGAGCGACCTTACGATCAGCGGTCTCGACGCCGGTTACGGCGGCCAGCCCATCATCAGCGGCTTCAACCTGCCGCCCCTGACCGCAGGCGAAGTCGTCTCGGTCGTCGGCCCCAACGGCGCGGGCAAGAGCACCCTGCTGCGCAGTCTGGCGGGCCTGATCCCGGCGCACGGCTCGATCCGGCTGGACGAGGCGGAACTGACCCGGCTGTCGCTGGCCGACCGGGCCAAGCGCGTCACCTACATGCCCCAGACCCTGCCGCAGGGCGTGGCGCTGACGGTGCTGGAGACGGTCGTCGCCTCGATCCGCGCCACGCCCCTGCGCGGCGCCGTCTACACCGACGCCCAGGCGGCCGAACGCGCCTATGAGGTGCTGCAACGGATCAACGCCGAGGCGCTGGCCGGACAGCGGCTGGACCGACTGTCGGGCGGCCAGAAACAGCTGGCGGGTCTGGCCCAGGCCCTGGCGCGCGAGCCGCGCCTGTTGCTGCTGGACGAGCCCACCAGCGCCCTGGACCTGCACTATCAGTTGCGCGTGCTGGACCTGGCGCGCGAGGCCGCGGCCGAACGGGGCATGACGGTGATGATCGTTTTGCACGACCTTCAGGCGGCGGCGCGCGTCTCGGACCGGATCGCCGTCATGGCCAAGGGACAGCTGGTCGCCTTCGGAACGCCGGACGAGGCGATCACGCCCGATATCCTCGCCGAGGTCTATCGCGTCTCGGCCCGCGTCCAGCGCTGCGACCGCGGCGCGCTGCAGGTCATGATCGACGACGTGCTGACGGGCTAAGCGTCCCGTCCGCCATTCTCTGCAAGCCAAGAAAAAGGCCCGGCTGCATCTGCGGCCGGGCCTTTCCTTATTCAGTCCCGATCGGATCAGGGACGGATCAGCGTCACCACGTCGCCGTTCGGGTCGACCGGGACCGGGGTGCCGGCCGGGGCGTTGCGCGGCAGGCCGCGCGCCTTGTTCGTGACGTAGACGGCGTTGGTGGCGCGATCGATGGCGATGGTCTGGGGGAAGGTGCCCGTCTCCAGGTTCGCCTTCACGGCATAAGTGTCCGAATCCAGCACCGTCACCGTACCCGCCTGCCGGTTGGCGACGTAGATCTGCTTGACTGCGCCGTTGTAGGCGACGCTCAGGGCGCCCGCGCCGGTGGCGACCTTGTGGATCAGGGCGCCGGTGTCGGCGTTCAGCACCGTCAGCTCGCCCGACTTCTGATGCGCCACGAACAGGCGACGCCCCTCGGAATCCACGGCGATATTGATCGCCGCGTCGGCACCCGACGGCCATTGGCCGACGGTTTCGCCCGTGGCCAGATCGATGGCGGCGACTTCGTTGCTGCCCATGCCCGTGACATAGAGGCGGTTCGTCGACGCATCGAGCGCGGCGCCCATCAGGGTGCCGACCTGAACCGGGATGGTGCGTTCCAGGGTGTTGGTCGCCCCGTCGATGACCCAGACGAGGTTCGGCTTGGCGGCGTCGCCCGCTTCGCCGCCGACGTCGGTGATGTAGACCTTGTTGTTCGCCTCATCGACGACGACCTGGCGGACGTGGCCGCCGTTCTCGCCATTGCGGACCGAGCCGATCACTTCGCCCGTGCGGGCGTTGATGGCCGTGATCAC
Source organism: Brevundimonas sp. NPDC055311 (assembly GCF_053645695.1). NCBI lineage: Bacteria > Pseudomonadati > Pseudomonadota > Alphaproteobacteria > Caulobacterales > Caulobacteraceae > Brevundimonas > Brevundimonas sp. NPDC055311. Next base: position 821,808 of record NZ_JBSHMV010000002.1, on the reverse strand, counting down.
GCCCGCGCGGGTGTCGGTGCCGTACAGGATCTGGGTGCGGGTGTTCAGATTCAGGCCGTAGAGCGGATTGGCCGAGACGTCGATCGAGGACTCCGGCTCCAGCGTCTGGCCTTGCAGGCGGATGATCTGCGCCTGGTTGGCGCCGCGCGGGCCGACGGCGGCGACATAGAGGTCGTTGTCGGCCGGGTTGAAGACGATCTCATACAGGCCGCCGTGCTCGACCTTGACGGTCTTCTCGATCGTCTGGGCGGAGGCGGTCGAAGCGATCGCCAGGGCGGCGAAGGCGGCGACGGTCATCAGGCCGTTGCGCAGGGGGGTCATGGCGATTCTCCGTGGTGAAATCATCAGGCGGCCGGGACCAGATCGGTCCAGTAGTCCCCGCGATAGGGGACGGCCAGGAAGTCCTTGTTGATCGTGTCCAGCGTCGCGCGCGGGTCCAGATCGGCGAACAGTTCGGGCTGGATCCACTTGGCCAGGACTTCGGTGGCGACGATGTCGATGGGCGAGTTGATCAACTGGTGCGACAGGCCGTGCACCTTGCCCTCGCGCACCGCCTTCAGGGTCGACAGGCCGCGCCGCCCGGCCACGCGGCGCAACGAGGCGCGCGAGGTCTCAACGTCGTATTTCGGGCCGACGACGAAGCCGCCGGTCTTCTCAAGGTGCGGGCCGCCGGTGGCGATGTAGATGTCGGGATCGCGCTCGACCACGAACTCCAGGTTCAGCTTGCCCGACGGCTGTTTCAACACCTCGGCGCCGATGTTGCGAGCGCCGACGAAGCTCAGATAGTCGCCGATGTTCCCGGCGCCCACCGAGTTGCAGCAGTCCGACCCGTTGCCCGCGTGGGCCTCCAGGAAGACCGTCGGCTTCTGCGCATCCGTAAGACCCGCCACGCGGTCGGAGATGACCTTCAACCGGGCGGCGCGGAAGGCGTTGTAGGCCTGCGCCTGGTCCTCGCGGCCGATCATGGATCCCAGCAGGGACAGGCTGCGCGACTGATTTTCGAACGGGTGCTGGAAGAAGTCGATATAGGCCACGCGCACGCCCGCCTGCTCCAGCTGGGCCGTCTGGGCGTCGGTCGGGCCGGAATCCAGCGACACCAGGGCGACCTGCGGCTGGGCGCCCAATACGGCCTCGACGTTGAAGGCGGCGGCCGAGCTCGGCGTCTTCGGCAAGGTCGCCAGCGCCGGCGACCTCTCCAGATAGGCGGCGTAGGTTTCGGGGCTGAGTCGGTTCACGTCGCCCGCCCAGGCCGCCAGCAGACTGACCGGATCGGGATGGATCAGCGACAGGGCGATCAGGAAGCGGCTGTCGTCGATCGACAGCTTCGTCACCGGCGGAGTGATCGCCAGCGGCCGGTCGCGCAGATCGGTCAGCAGGGAGGACGGCCCGGCCTGGTCGCGACGCGTGCAGGCGGCCGCCCCGGTCGCCATCAGGGCGGCGGCGCCCAGCAGCAGGGCCCGACGCCCCAACCTCACCTCGACCATCGGCCCGTTCTCCGCCCATTCATCAGCGACGCCAGCGGCGTTTCACGAGCGACGCTTAATGATAATCAGTGTCAGCTTCAATCGCTGATTTGTCGCAGCGGACGCACGACCATCCGCGGGCCCGTTTTCATGCTAGGGCTGCTTTCGTCGCCCCGCCTCCGTCCCTTCCGCCCCTTGAGCAGAGACCCGCGCCATGAACATCCGCCCATTGGAAGACCGTCTGCACGTCTCGCCGCAGATCCAGCCCGAAGACGTGCCGACGGCCGCCGCCCAGGGCTATCGCGCCATCATCTCCAACCGCCCCGACGCCGAGGAGCCGGGCCAGCCGATGACCGAGGACATCCGCGCCGCCGCCGAGGCTGCGGGCCTGCCCTTCGTCCACATTCCCATTCGCGGCGGGGCCATGACGCCGGACGACGTGGCTCGTTTCAAGGCCGCCCTGGCGGACCTGCCGCACCCGATCCTCGGCTACTGCCGCTCGGGCACGCGCACCACCTATCTCTGGGCCCTGTCCCAGGCGGGCGAACGCCCGGCCGAGGAGATCATCACCCTGGCCGCCCAGGCCGGCTACGACGTCTCGCCTCTCGCCTCGCGCCTATAGAGCCCGCGAGGAAGCCGCGGCCTCAGTCCTGCTCCGGCGCCGTCAGCCGGGCGGGGTCGACGCGGTGGGTCACCATGCGGCGATGCAGGGTCGTGACCACCCCGCTGCCGGTCTTGACGCACAGGCCCGGAAACACCGCATGGACAAAGCAGGCCAAGGAGCCGACGAACATGGCCGCGCCGAACGAGGCGGCGACGCCCATATGCTCCACATAGCTCTCTCCGACCGAGGCCGGGTGATCGACGAACAGACGCTTGAACATGAACCCTCCGCTACAGACTGCGGAGGGTATTCCGATTTCGGAAGAGAATCATTTCTGCACGTTCCCCGAATTTGACAGTTCAGGAGAATAATATTCTCCAACGCCTGCCCATCAGAGCGGAAGGGCCGTGGTGAACTTGATCTGTTCCATGGCGAAGCTGGAGGAGACGTCGTCCAGCGGGGCGATGGCGATCAAACGGCGGTAGAAACGGTCATAGGCGGCGATGTCCTTGACCAGCACCTTGAGCAGATAGTCGACGTCGCCGCTCATCCGGTAGAACTCCACCACTTCGGGCAGGGCGGCGGCCGCTTTGAACGCCTCCAGCCATTCGGCGTCGTGCCGACGCGTCTTGACCGAGACGAAGACCACCAGCGGCAGGTCCAGCGCCTCGCGGTCCAGCAGGGCCACGCGCGCGGCGATGATCCCCGTGTCCTGAAGCCGCTTCACCCGTTTCCAGCACGGCGTCTGCGACAGGCCCACCCGCTCGGCCAGTTCGGCGACGGGCACGGTGGCGTCGTCCTGCAGTATGGCCAGGAGGCGGCGGTCGATGGCGTCCAGTGCGCTCATGTCGCGGCCCCTCCCCGGCCGATCACGCCGTCGTCTCAGGCCGTCAGGGCGCGCGGCAGTTTGAAGGTCACCGTCTCGCGGGCGCCGTCGTCCTCGGTCACCGTCACGTCGAAGCGCGTGCGCAACGCCTCGATCACCCCCTGGACCAGAGGCTCCGGCGCCGAGGCCCCGGCGGTCAGGCCGACCGTCTCGACCCCGTCGAACCAGCCCCAGTCCAGATCGCCCGCGTCATCGACCAGACGCGCGTCGCCTGCGCCGGCCTTCAGCGCCACATCCACCAGCCGCGCCGAGTTGGAGGAGTTCTTCGACCCCACCACCAGCACCAGGCCGCAACCCTCGCCCAGCCGCTTGACGGCCTCCTGTCGGTTGGTGGTGGCGTAGCAGATGTCTTCCTTGTGCGGGTCGGGCAGTTCGGGGAAGCGCCGCTTCAGCGCCGCCAGAATCTCGGCGGTGTCGTCCACCGACAGCGTTGTCTGGGTGGCGTAGGCCAGCGGCTGGTCGCCGGGGCGCTGGAAGCCTTCCGCATCCTCGACCGTCTCGACCAGGCTGATGGCCCCGGCGGGCAGCTGGCCCATGGTGCCGACGACTTCGGGGTGGCCCGCGTGGCCGATCAGGATGACGTGGCGGCCTGCTGCGAAATTCCGCTCGGCCTCGACATGGACCTTGGACACCAGGGGACAGGTGGCGTCCAGGAACAGCATCTCGCGCGAACGCGCCGTCGCGGGCACCGACTTGGGCACCCCGTGGGCCGAGAAGACCACCGGACGGTCGTCCGGGCACTCGTCCAGCTCCTTGACGAAAACGGCGCCCAGGCCCTTCAGCCGGTCGACGACGTGGCGGTTGTGGACGATCTCATGCCGGACATAGACGGGGGCGCCGTATTTCTCGATCGCCCGCTCGACGATCTGGATGGCCCGATCCACCCCGGCGCAGAAGCCGCGCGGCGTCGCCATGCGGACGGACAGGGGCCGGCGTTGAAACTGCGAAGGGGGGACAAGCGCGTTCATGGGCGCGAACTTAAGGCTTTGCGCGCCGGATCGCCACCGGAAGTCCGCACGCCGTTTGCCGCGCCTCGCTTTAGCCGCTATCACCACCCAGCGTGGCCCGTTCGGGCGTCCGATCGGCCCCGCCTTCATCGACTGCCGGAAAGCTCCTGATGCGTCGCGTCCTGACCGCCCTCGCCGCCCTCTCTCTTACGGCCGCGCTGATCCCTCACGCCGCCGAGGCCCAGAGCGGACGCCCCCAGGGCGGCCAACAGGGCGGCCAGCAGGCTGAAAAGGCCCCGTCTCGCCCGATGCGTTTCGCGCCTCTGAGCCGCCGGGCCAACGCCGGCCCCTGCCCCTATGTGAAGATTCTCTACGACGCGGCCCGCTACGTCGAACTGTCGGATTATGAGCGCCCGACGACCACCGGCGTCGGCTTCACCGGCGAGATCGAGGGCGTCAGCTCCGACTGCGTCTACCGCGAAGACGATCCGATCCGCCTGGACATGAATCTGCTGTTCAGCCTGGGCAAGGGTCCGCAGGCCGAAGGCGACGCCCGCACCTATCGCTACTGGATCGCCGTGACCGAGCGGAACTCCGCCGTCCTGGCCAAGGAATATTTCGACCTGCCCGTGACCTTCGGCGGCGCCGACCGCACCCAGGCCGAGGCCAGCCAGACCATCGTCATCCCGCGCGCCGACGCCTCCACCAGCGGCGGCAATTTCGAAGTCCTCATCGGCTTCGACGTCACGCCCCAGATGGCCGAGTTCAACCGATCCGGCAGCCGATTCCGTCCGACTGCGGGCCAGCAGACCAACTAAGACATGACCGACCTCAAGACTTCTCTCGGCGAAGCGGTCGGAGCCGCCTTCGCCGCCGAAGGCGTGGACAAGGCCCTGGCCCGCGTCACCGCCTCCGACCGTCCCGATCTGGCCGACTTCCAGTCGAACGGCGCCCTGGCCGCCGCCAAGGCGCTGAAGGCCAATCCGCGCGAACTGGCCGCCAAGGTGGCCGAGCGTCTGGCCGCCGATCCGCGCCTGTCCTCGGTCGAGGTCGCCGGTCCCGGCTTCATCAACATGAAGCTGTCGAACGCGGCCCTGGCCCAGCGCGCGGCCGAGGTCGCGGCGGATGAGGAACTGGCCGGCGCCTCGCGCGTCGAGCCGCGCAAGGTGGTGATCGACTACGGCGGCCCGAACGTGGCCAAGCCCATGCACGTCGGCCACCTGCGCAGCGCCATCATCGGCGAGAGCCTGAAGCGGCTGTTCCGCCTGCGCGGCGACCATGTGACCGGCGACGCCCACTTCGGCGACTGGGGCTTCCAGATGGGTCTGCTGATCACCGCCTGCGGCGACGAGGGTCTGGCCGACGCCTTCATGGCCGAGGGCGACGGCCCCTTCCCGGCCGAGACGCCGGTGACGCTGGCCGACCTCGACCGCCTCTATCCGCTGGCGGCGGGCAAGGCCAAGGAAGACCCCGCCTTCCGCGACCGCGCCCGCAAGGCGACGGCCGAACTGCAGGGCGGCCGCCCCGGCTATCGCGCCCTGTGGTCGCACTTCGTCGCCGTCAGCCGCGAGGCGCTGAAGCGCGAGTATGACGACCTGTCGGTCGACTTCGACCTGTGGAACGGCGAGAGCGACGCCGATCCCCTGATGGACGAGATGATCGCCGATCTGAAGGCCAAGGGCCTGCTGGTCGAGGACGACGGCGCCCAGGTGGTCCACGTCGCCCGCGACGGCGAGACCCGCAAGAAGAAGCTGGCCGACGGCTCGGTGATCGAGGCCCCGTCGCCCCCGCCCCTGCTGGTCATCAGCTCGGAAGGCTCGGCCATGTACGGCACGACCGACCTGGCCACCATTCTGGACCGCCACAAGTCCATTGATCCCGACCTGATCCTCTACGTCGTCGACGAGCGTCAGGCCGAGCATTTCGAACAGGTCTTCCGCGCCGCCTATCTGGCCGGATACGCCCCCGAGAAGTCGCTGGAGCACCTCGGCTTCGGCACCATGAACGGCGCGGACGGCAAGCCGTTCAAGACCCGCGCCGGCGGCGTGCTGAAGCTGCGCGACCTGATCGACATGGCGACCGACAAGGCGCGCGAGCGTCTGCACGAGGCCAAGCTGGGCGACGACCTGCCCGCCGAGGAGTTCGAGGACATCGCCCACAAGGTGGCGGTCGCCGCGCTGAAGTTCTCGGACCTGTCGAACAACCGCACGACCTCTTACGTCTTCGACCTCGACCGCTTCATGAGTTTCGAGGGCAAGACCGGCCCCTATCTGCTGTATCAGGCCGTGCGGGTGAAATCCCTGCTGCGCAAGGCGGCGGAACAGGGCGTGCCCCTGGCCCCCATCGTCATCGAGGAAGCCGCCGAGCGCGACCTGGCCCTGACGCTGGACGCCTTCGACGCGGCCACGGCCGACGCCTATGACAAGCGTTCGCCCAACCTGATCGCCGAGCACGCCTATCGGCTGGCCCAGAGCTTCTCGAAATTCTACGCCGCCTGCCCGATCTTGGTCGCGCCGGACGCCGCGACCAAGGGCTCGCGTCTGGCCCTGGCCGCCGCGACCCTGCACCAGCTGGAGACGGCGCTGCGCCTGCTGGGCATCGAGACGCCCGAGCGGATGTAATGTGATAAGGGAGAGGCGACCGCCAAGGAGCCTCCCCTCATGTCCCTCGACGCCTTCATCGCCGGCCTGCCCAAGGCCGAACTGCACCTGCACATCGAAGGCTCGCTCGAGCCAGAACTGATGTTCGAACTGGCGCAGCGCAACGGCGTCGCCATCCCCTATGACAGCGTCGAGGCCGTGCGCGCGGCCTATGACTTCTCGAACCTGCAGGACTTCCTCGACATCTATTACGCGGGCGCGGCCGTGCTGCTGACGCGTCAGGACTTCGAGGACCTGGCCTTCGCCTATTTCCAGCGCGCCGCCGCCGACAACGTCCGCCACGCCGAGATCTTCTTCGACCCCCAGACCCACACCGACCGGGGCGTGCCCTTCGCCGTCGTGGTCGAGGGCCTGATCGCGGGCATGGACCGGGCGAAGAATGAGCTGGGCGTCACCAGCGGCCTGATCCTCAGCTTCCTGCGCCACCTCAGCGAGGACGAAGCCTTCGCCACGCTGGAGGCCGCCGAGCCCTATCTTCATCACTTCATCGGCGTCGGACTGGATTCGTCCGAGGTCGGTCACCCGCCGTCGAAATTCCAGCGCGTCTTCGCCGCCGCGCGCGACCTGGGCCTGAAGCTGTGCGCCCACGCCGGCGAGGAAGGTCCGCCCGAATACGTGCGCGAGGCCCTGGACCTGCTGCACATCGACCGCATGGACCACGGCAACCGCTCGATGGAGGACGAGGCCCTGATCGCCCGTCTGGCCGCCGAGCAGATGACGCTGACCGTCTGCCCCCTGTCGAACCTGAAGCTGCGCGTGGTCAGGGATCTGAAGGACCACCCGGTCCCCGAGATGCTGCGTCGGGGCCTGCACGTCACCCTGAACTCGGACGATCCGTCCTATTTCGGCGGCTATGTGAACGCGAACTATATCGAACTGGCCAAGGCGGTCGGCCTCACACGCGAACAGGTCGTGCAACTGGCGAAGAACAGCTTCGAGGGCAGCTTCCTCAGCGACGCCGACAAGGCCGCACGGATCGCCGAGGTCGAGGCCTACGCGGCGGCGAACTGAGCCCTACCTTCGTCATCCTCCGGCGAGCGGAGCGAGACCGGGGGACCCAGCGGCGCACGTGAGCGCGAAACAACCACGCGCTGGTGCTCGCGGCGAAGATCGCCTTCGGCGCCGCTGGGTCCCCCGGTCTGCACCGCTGCGCGGCTTGCCGGAGGATGACGAAGGGAGTGGTCAGCCGAGGAGCGACGCCGCCTCGATCTCCGCCACGCCCAGCGTCGCAAACCCGGCCTTGGCCGCCGTCGCCGTGTCCGGGGCGATGGCGCGACAGGCGTCTTCGATGACCACGGCCTCAAAGCCCTCGCGCACCGCGTCCTCGGCGGTGAAGCGCACGCAGTAGTCATAGGCCAGGCCGCACAGGAAGATGCGCTTCACCCCCAGATCGCGCAGCAGGCCCGCCAGACCCGTCGCCGTCCTGTGGTCGTTCTCATAGAAGCCGGAATAGGAATCGACCGCCGGGTTGTAGCCCTTGCGGACCACGGCCAGCGCCTTGGTCACGGCAGGCGCCGCGTCGGGGTGGAAATCCGCCCCCGGCGTGCCCTGCACGCAATGATCCGGCCACAGCATCTGGGGGCCATAGGCCACCTCGATCTGCGTGAAGGGCGCCGCGCCCGCGTGGTTGGAGGCGAAGCTGATCTGGTCCGGCGTGTGCCAGTCCTGGGTGGCGACGACGGTGGCGAACCGCTCGGCCAGCCGATTGATCAGGGGCATGATCGCCGCCCCGCCCTGAACCGCCAGGGCGCCGCCCTCGCAGAAATCGTTCTGGGCGTCGATGACAAGGAGCGCATCTGTGGCGGCGATCTGCATGGCGTCAGGCCGCCGCGATCTGGTCGACTTCGTTGGCCGAGCCGAGGACGACCGGCACCCGTTGGTGCAGCTCGGTCGGGGTCACGTCCATGATGGCCTGTTTGCCGTCGGTGGTGGATTTGCCGCCCGCCTGTTCGACCAGGAAGGACATGGGGTTGCCCTCATACATCAGGCGCAGCTTGCCCGGCTTGTTCGGCTCGCGCTTGTCCCACGGATAGAGGAAGACGCCGCCGCGCATCAGGATGCGGTGCACGTCAGCCACCATGGCGGCGACCCAGCGCATGTTGAAGTTCTTGCCGCGCGGGCCGTCGGCGCCCTTCAGGCAGCCGTCGACATAGCGCTGGACGCTCTCGGCCCAGTGGCGCTGGTTCGACATGTTGATGGCGAACTCTTTCGTATCGGCCGGAATGCGCACGTTCTCATGCGTCATCAGCCACCGGCCGTCCGGCGCCAGGGTGAAGCCCGCCACGCCTTTGCCCGTCGTCAGCACCAGCATGGCCTGACCGGCGTAGACGGCATAAAGCGCCGCGACCTGATGGCGGCCCGATTGCAGGAAGTCGGCCTCGCTCGGCTGGACCGACGGCGCCTTCAGCACCGAGACGATGGTGCCGACCGGCGCATTGATGTCGATATTGGACGAGCCGTCCAGCGGATCGAACAGCACCAGATATTCGCCCGCCGCGTTCGCCGAGGGCTGCATCGCAGCCTTTTCCTCGGACGCCACCCCCGCCACGGCCGGGCAGGCCAGCAGGGCCTCGGTCAGCAGATCGTCGGCGATGACGTCCAGCTTCTTCTGCTCTTCGTCCTGCACATTGACGGCGCCCGACGCGCCCAGGGCGCCGACCAGGGCGCCGCCCGCCACCACCTGGCGGATCTCGACGCAGGCGGCGGCCGCCGTAGTCAGCGTCTCGACCAGACCCTGCGGCAGGTCGAGGGAAGCGAGGTGGGCGGCGAGATCGGTGCGGGCGGTCATGACGTCCTTCAAATCCTGTGGGCGAAGCGCGGTTCCGCCCCCTCATGGCCCTTAGGATCGACGGCGGCAAGTCCGGCGCCGCTTGACTCTGCGCCGGAGTCGAGGCCTTAGGTCGAACGCTCTCGCGGGAGAGATCGGGTCCGTTCGCGGCGCCCGGAGCCGAAGGCGCAACCGCCCCGGAAACGCTCAGGCAAAAGGACCGCGAAAGCGCACGGACGCTGGAAAGTCGCCGAAGGACGGAGGGTCCCGACGCGCGCCGACGGAGCAAGGCCGAACCTTTTCGGGAACGGTCGGAATCTCTCAGGCTTCAGGACAGCGGGGGCGCAACGACGGCGAAGCTATCGCCGCAACCTGCGACCCGGAGGCGACGCCATGAGCGATCAGGCCCTTAAGACTACCCCCCTCAACGCCGCGCACCGCGCGCTTGGCGCCCGCATGGTCGGCTTCGGCGGCTATGACATGCCGGTCCAGTATGAAGGCGTGCTGGCCGAGCACCGCTGGACCCGCGAGCACGCCGGCCTGTTCGATGTCTCCCACATGGGCCAGGCGCGCATCACCGGCGCCGACGCCATCGCGCAGTTCGAGCGCTTCGTCCCCGGCGACTATGCGATCGTGAAGCCCGGCAAGCAGAAATACACCCTGCTGCTGAACGAACAGGGCGGCGTCATGGACGATCTGATGGCGGGCAAGCCTTTCGAGGACGGCCTCTACATCGTCGTCAACGCGGGCAACAAGGATGCGGACTTCGCCTTCCTGAACGCCCATCTGTCGGGCGACGCCAAGCTGGAGGTGCTGGACCGCGCCCTGCTGGCCATCCAGGGGCCTGAAGCGGCCGAGGTCATGGCCGCCCATTCGGCGGAACTGGCCGACATGGGCTTCATGGACTGCCGCGCTATCCGCCTGTTCGACGAGGACTGCATCGTCTCGCGCTCGGGCTATACCGGTGAGGACGGCTATGAGATTTCAGTTCCGGCCGCCGCCGCAGAGCGCGTGTGGGGCCTGCTGCTGTCGGACGCGCGGGTGAAGCCGGTCGGCCTGGGCGCGCGCGACTCCTTGCGTCTGGAAGCCGGTCTGCCGCTGCACGGCCACGATGTCGACGCAACGATCACCCCGGTCGAGGCGGGGCTGACCTTCGCCCTGTCCAAGTCGCGCAAGGAACGCGCCGACTTCGCCGGCGCCGAGACCATTCTGAAACAACTGGCCGACGGCCCGGCCCGCGTCCGCGTCGGCCTGCACGTCAAGGAAGGCGCTCCCGCCCGCGAAGGCGCCGAGATCGCCGACATGGACGGCGCCGTGATCGGCAAGGTCACCTCGGGCGGCCCCTCGCCGACGCTGGGACACAACATCGCCATGGGCTATGTGCCGCCGGCCTTCGCCGAGCTGGGCGCGGAACTGAAGGTTCTGGTGCGCGGCCGCCCGGCCGCCGCCGAAGTCGTCGCCACGCCTTTCGTGGCGACCCGCTACTACCGCAAGCCGAAATAAGACCGTCACCCTCGGGCTTGACCCGAGGGCCGGGCGGCCCGCCGCTCGACGCTGGAAGTTCTAGACCAACCGCCCGCTCCAGGGCTCGATCCTCGGGTCAAGCCCGAGGATGACGACAAAAGGGAAGACCAAGATGAAGTTCACCAAGGATCACGAATGGGTTCGCCTCGACGGCGACGTCGCAACGGTCGGCATCTCCAAGCACGCCGCTGACGCCCTGGGCGACGTGGTGTTCGTCGAGACGCCGGAAGCCGGCAAGACCGTCTCGGTCGGCGACAGCTTCGCCGTCGTGGAATCGGTCAAGGCCGCCTCGGACGTCTACGCCCCCATCGCGGGCAAAGTGATCGAGGGCAACGCCGCCCTGGCCGACGCCCCGGAAACCGTCAACGCCGATCCCGAAGGCGAAGGCTGGTTCGCCAAGATCAAGGTGTCCGACGCCTCGGTGCTGGACGGCCTGATGGATCAGGCCGCCTACGACGCCTACCTGACCACCCTCTAAAGGTCTCCCCTCTCCGCTCATCCCCGCGGAAGCGGGGACCCAGTTCCTTGGGGTCAAGCAGCGGTGTTTGAAGCTTAAACCTGGGTCCCCGCTTCCGCGGGGATGAGCGGAATATAGAATGCGCTACCTCCCCCTGACGCCCGACGACCGTGAGGCCATGCTGGCCGCCATCGGCGCCAAATCCATCGACGACCTGTTCATCGACGTGCCGCAGGCCGCGCGCCGCGACGGCTTCGTAGACCTGCCCCGCGTGGCGGGCGAGCTGGAGGTCGAACGCGCCCTCTCGGCCATGGCGAGCAAGAACGCCACGGCGGGCGCCGTGCCCTTCTTCTGCGGCGCCGGGGCCTATAAGCACCACGTCCCGGCCACGGTGGACCATGTGATCCAGCGGTCGGAGTTCCTGACCAGCTACACCCCCTATCAGCCGGAAATCGCCCAAGGGACCCTGCAGTACCTGTACGAGTTCCAGACCCAGGTCGCGAACCTGACCGGCATGGAAGTCGCCAACGCCTCCCTCTATGACGGCTCGACCGCCATGGCCGAGGGCGTGCTGATGGCCACCCGCGTCACTCGCCGCAACAAAGCCGTCATCTCGGGCGGGGTCCACCCCCACTACGTCAAGGCGACCGAGACCGTGGTCCACGCCGTCGGCGTCGAGACCGAGGCTTTGGCGCCCGCCGTCGACGCCGAAGACGCCGTCATCGCCGCCATCGACAAGGACACGGCCTGCGTCGTCGTCCAGACCCCGAACGTCTTCGGCACCGCCACCGACGTGACGAAGATCGCCGAGGCCGCCCACGCTGCGGGCGCCCTGCTGATCGTCGTGACGACCGAGGCCGTGTCGATGGGCCTGCTGAAGTCGCCCGGCGAAATGGGCGCCGACATCGTCGCGGCCGAGGGCCAGTCGATCGGCAACGCCCTGAACTTCGGCGGCCCCTACATCGGCCTGTTCGCCACCCGCGAGAAGCTGCTGCGCCAGACGCCCGGCCGTTACTGCGGCGAGACGGTGGACGCCGAGGGCAAGCGGGGCTTCGTCCTGACCCTGTCGACGCGCGAGCAGCACATCCGCCGCGACAAGGCGACGTCGAACATCTGCACCAACTCGGGCCTGTGCTGCCTGGCCTTCACCATCCACATGAGCCTTCTGGGCGAGACGGGCCTGCGCCAGCTGGCCCTGCTGAACCACGAAAAGGCGCTCGCCACGCGCGACGCCCTGGCCGCCATTCCCGGCGTCGAGATCCTGACCCCGCGCTTCTTCAACGAGTTCGCGGTCAAGCTGCCGAAGAACGCCGCTGACGTGGTGCAGACGATGGCCGACAACGGCGTCCTGTGCGGCGTGCCCTACAGCCGCCTGAACCCTGATGCGGGTCTCGACGACGTCCTGCTGGTCGCCGCCACCGAGACGACGCTGGACGCCGACATCAAGATCCTGGCGGGTGCGCTCGCCAAGGTTCTGGCCGCCTAAGGGGAGATTGGAACCATGAGCACGATGAACACTGTCGGCCGCCCGACCGCCCCGAACGCCGCCTCGGACGCTTCCTACAAGCCCGCCACCCTGACCGGCGGGCGCGGCCTGCTGCAGGACGAGCCGCTGATCTTCGAGGGCGAAGGCTGGGGCAAGACCGGGGTCGATCTGCCGCAAGCCAAGACCGACGGCTCGGACCTGGCCGATCTGGTCCGCAAGGACCCGATCGGCCTGCCCGGCCTGTCGGAGCCCGAGGCCATGCGCCACTATGTGCGCCTGAGCCAGAAGAACCACGCCATCGACCTGGCCATCTATCCGCTGGGTTCGTGCACGATGAAGCACAACCCGCGCCTGAACGAGAAGATGGCGCGCCTGCCGGGCTTCTCGGACATTCACCCGCTGCAGCCGCAGTCGACGGTGCAGGGCGCGCTGGAGCTGATGGACCAACTGGCCCGCTGGCTGACGACGCTGACGGGGATGCCTGCGGTGGCCCTGTCGCCCAAGGCCGGCGCCCACGGCGAACTGTGCGGCCTGATGGCCATCCGCGCCGCCCACCAGGCCAAGGGCGAGCATGAGCAGCGCCGCAAGGTGCTGGTCCCGACCTCGGCGCACGGCACCAACCCGGCCACCGCAGCCTTCGTCGGCTATTCGGTGGTCGAAGTGGCCCAGACCGACGACGGCCGCGTCGACGTAGCCGATCTGGCGTCGAAGCTGGGTCCGGACGTGGCGGCCATCATGGTGACGAACCCGAACACCTGCGGCCTGTTCGAGCGCGACATCCTGGAGATCAGCCGCCTGACCCACGAGGCGGGCGCCTATTTCTACTGCGACGGCGCCAACTTCAACGCCATCGTCGGCCGGGTGCGCCCCGGCGACCTGGGCGTCGACGCCATGCACATCAACCTGCACAAGACCTTCTCGACGCCGCACGGCGGCGGCGGTCCCGGCGCCGGTCCGGTCGTGCTGTCGGAGGCCCTGGCCCCCTTCGCCCCCGCCCCTTGGGTCGTGAACACGGGCGACGGTTACAAGCTGGTCGAGCGCGAGGAAGACGAGGCCGCGCAGGCCTTTGGCCGCCTGTGCGCCTTCCAGGGGCAGATGGGCATGTATGTGCGCGCCCTCAGCTACATGATGTCCCACGGCTCCGACGGCCTGCGTCAGGTGGCCGAGGACGCCGTGCTGAACGCCAACTACATCAAGGTCCGCCTCGAAGACCTGATGAGCCCGGCCTTCCCCGACGGCCCCTGCATGCACGAGGCCCTGTTCGACGACGAATGGCTGAAGGGCACGGACATCACCACGCTCGACTTCGCCAAGGCGATGATCGACGAGGGCTTCCACCCGATGACCATGTATTTCCCTCTGGTCGTCCACGGGGCCATGCTGATCGAGCCGACCGAGACGGAGTCCAAGGCCGAACTGGATCGCTTCATCGAGGCCATGCGCCTGCTGGCGGGCGCAGCGAAGGCCGGCGACGTCGAACGCTTCAAGGGCGCGCCCTTCCATGCGCCCCTGCGGCGTCTGGACGAAACCCGCGCCGCACGTTCGCCGCGCCTGCGCTGGGCCGCGCCGGAAGGCTCCAACCGCGCCGGCTGATCGGGCCTGCAAGCCTGAGTTCAGGGAACGCCGTGTCTTTCGGGACACGGCGTTCTGCATTTCTGGGCCGACTTACGAAAGCGTCATGGCGACGCCGCCTTTCGGCCTTGTCTCGTGCGTTTACTGATTGTCGGCCCTCCCTGGCCGAATCCTTGCTCGAGACGCCGCCCCGTGACCCTGGTCCTGCCATCGCTGCGCCCGCCTCCGCCGCCCCGTCCGGGGCTGGCGCGGCGTCTGCGTCGCCTGGCCCTGATGGCCGTGGGCTTCGTGGTCATCCTGCTCGGCGTGCTGATTGCGCCCCTGCCCGGCCCCGGCGGCGTGCCGGTCATCGCCCTGGGTCTCGTCATCGTCCTGCGCAACTCCTGGTGGGCCAAGCGTCAGTTCATCCGCGCCCAGCGCGCCCGACCCAAATGGGTCTATCCCTTCCGCCGCCTGATGCGGAAGAAGCCCGAGATCGCTCCCGTCTTCTGGCAGCAGACCCTGCGCGCCGAGAAGATGGTGCTGCGCCGTCGTCGTCGCCCCCTGGCCCGCTTCCGCCGTCGCCTGCGCCGGGCTTGGCGCGCCTTTCGACAATAAGGCCAAGCCAAGGCAAACACGGCAATGTGAACGACGTTCACGCCGTTTCCGCCCGGAACGGCGTATGCTCTTCCTTGCGTAGTCTCGAAGTTGAAAGCGTTGGGAGGCGCTGTTCACATGATGTCACGCGTAAAAAAGGGAATCATCGCCGGCTTCGTCGCTACCGTCGCGGTTTCCGTGCTTGAGCTCGTCAATCTGTTCCTCAATCACCTGTTCGATCCCTTTCCGGGGGTCGTGGCCCAGATGTTCGGCATGCCGGGCAACATGGCCGCCGGATGGGCCATTCACCTGGTGATGGGCACCGTCGTGCTGGGGTCGTTGTTCGGCATAGCCTATCCGCGGCTGCCGACCGCCACGCCCATCACCAAGGGCATCGTCTTCGCCGTCGGCGCCTGGGTGGCGATGATGCTGTTCATCACCATGGTCGGCGACTACCGGACCTTCACCGGCTCTTCCGGCTTCGGCACCTTCGGGTGGATGCTGGCGCTGCACATGGTCTTCGGCGCCGTCCTGGGCAATGTCTACGCCCGGCTGGTCGAGCGCGAGAAGCGCGGCGCGGCCCCGATCGGAGCCGCCCCGGCCCACTAGCCCCGGCGCACTAGACGTCTCGATCCCGACAACCGGATCCGGACAAGCAAAAGGCCCCGCCGTCGCCGGCGGGGCCTGATGCTTTTCGGGGCCGACTCGACGCCAGAGGCGATCAGTTCAGCTTGCCGCCGATCTGGCCGATGGCCTGGTCGATCAGCGGGTCGGCCTTGGCGCCGGCGATGCGCGTCGCCAGAATCTGTTGCGCGGCCTTGGCGGCCAGGTCGGCGGCTGCGGCCTTGACCTCTTGGGCGGCCTCAGCCTCGGCCTGGGCGATGCGGCGCTCGGCCAGGGCCTGGCGGCGAGCGGTCGATTCTTCGATCCGCGCCTTGGCGTCGGCTTCCAGGCGCTTGGCGTCGGCCTGGGCGGTGGCCAGCAGGTCCGCGGCCTGAGCCTCGGCCTCGGCCTTCTCCTGACGGATCTGGGCCAGCATGGCTTCGGCTTCAGCGCGCAGGCGGGCGGCCTCGTCCAGATCGCCCTGAATCTTAGCGGCCTTGGCGTCCAGGCTGGTCGCGACCAGCTTGGGCACTCCGGCCATCACCACGATGGCGATGAAGATCAGCAGGCCGACGGCGACCCACAGCTCGGGATTGGCGATGTCGTAGAAATGGCTGGTCAGGAAGGCGGGCATCAGACGGCTCCCTTGATCGCGGCGGCCAGTTCGGCGTCGGTGGCCTTGGAGCCGGTCAGACGGTCCAGCATGGCGCCGGCGGCATCGGCCGCAATAGTCGCGACATTGGTCATGGCGGCGTCGCGCGTCTTGGCGATGGCGCTCTCCGCATCGGCGATGCGGGCGTTCACCACGGCTTCGTCCGCAGCCAGACGGGCGTTGAATTCTTCGGTGACGCGCTGCTTGGCGGCAGCGGCGGTGGCGCGGGCGTCGGCGCGGGCCTTTTCGACCTCGGCGCGGGCGGCCTCAGCCTGTTCGGCGGCTTCGGCCTGAACCGAGCGGGCGGCGGCGATGGCGCTGTCGATGGTCTGGGCGCGCTCGTCCATCACCTTGCGCAGGCGCGGCGTGAACACCTTGGCCACCAGCACATAGAGGATGACGAACAGGATCAGCAGATAGCCGATCTGGCCGGCCCAATGCTGGAATTCGAACTGGGGCAGTCCGCCCGAGGCATGTTCGGCCGCCGCCTGCGTCTCCGCATGAAGGTCGCCGTGCGCCGGGATCTGAACGTCGTGTGTGGGGGTGATGGCCATGAACCGTCTATCGCTAAGTCAGGACAACGGCGCGCAGGACTGGCCCGCGCGCCGTCTATTCTGAAAGATCGTGGGCTGGGATCAGCCGAAGATCATCAGGACGCCCAGCACGAAGGCCAGGATGCCCAGGGCTTCGGCCAGGGCCGCGCCGACGAACAGGTTGCCGACTTGCGAGGCAGCCGCCGCCGGGTTGCGCAGGGCGCCGGCCAGGAAGTTGCCGAAGATGTTGCCGACGGCCAGGGCCGAGCCGATCATGCCGAGGGTGGCCAGACCAGCGCCGATGTACTTGGCGGCTTCAGCGTCCATGATGATATTCCTAGTTCTTTGGAGCGTTGGAGGGTGGGGTTAGTGCTGAACCAGAGCCTTAATGGCCCTCGCCCAGGTTGACCACATCGTTGAGGTAGATGCAGGTCAGAACGGTGAAAACGAAGGCCTGAAGGAAGGCCACGAGGAACTCAAGCGCCGTCATCGCCACCACCATGCCCAGCGACAGGGCCGCGACGGGGATGAAGGCGTAGGCCAGGCCGCCGGTGACGATGGCCACCGCGCCCAGTTGAACGACGAACTGGGCGAAGATCTTCAGCGCCACGTGACCGCCCAGCATGTTGCCGAACAGACGAAGGGCCAGGGTGGCCGGACGCAGCAGGAAGGAGACGAACTCAATGGCGCCGACGATCGGCCGCAACAGCAGCGGCGCACCCGTCGGCCAGAACAGCTTGAGGAAGCCGACGCCGTTCTTGACGATGCCGACCGTGATGACCACCAGGATGGTCAACAGGCCCAGGGTCGCGGTCACGGCCAACTGAGAGGTGGCGGTGAACGTCAGGAACATGCCCAGCAGGTTCATCGTCAGCACCAGCAGGAACATGGTGAAGGCGAAGGGGAAATACTTCCGGCCTTCATGACCGATGATGGAGTTGGCCAGGTTGTCGACCATGCCGAACAGGCTCTCGCCCGCGGCCTGCATCCGGCCCGGCACCACCTTGGCGCCCGAGGTCGCCAGGGTCAGGAAGCCGACGACGCCCACGAAGGCGATGGTCATGGCCACGTGCGAATTGGTGATGGCGATCACCTGCTCGCCCAGGACGGGAACATTGACCGTGCCGAACTCGACGAGCGGCTTGACCTCAAATTGTTCAATCGGACCGGCCATTAAGCCTATCGTTCCCTGTTTTCTTCGTCAGCCTCGACGATGGGTTCGCCCTGTTGGGGCACGCCCGCCGCCTTGGCCTGCGCCATCAGCCGATTGGCTGTGCGGCGCGCCATATAAACCGATAAGGCGAAGCCCAGAAGGACCCCGCCCACAACGCCTATCGGCGTCGTCCCGAACAGCCGGTCGACGCCAAAACCAAGTGCGAGACCGATCAACACCCCGCCGAGCAGTTCGGCGATGATACGATAGGCCTGGCCGACGACCTTCTGCGCGGCGACCTCGACGGACTTGTCCGCCTGAACCTTCGCCTCCAGTGCGGATGCGCTTTCGTGGAGGCGTTTGATCGCCTCTTCGCGCGATTCCTTCGTCGGGGACATGGGCCTGTTCGCTCAGCGCCCGGCGCAGGGCCGGAACGGGTCTGAATTTCGGCGCGGAACCTATAGGCGAGACGGTCTCAGGTCAAGGCGGCGCGCCTTGGACTTAAGTCCATGACTTTTCGGCGCTTCTTGGGGGCGCGACGTTCCGTCCCGGTCACGGTTGCGACTCTTCGTCCTCGCTGACGAAATCCTGGGCGAACTCGGGCGCGGCGTCGTCCAGCCCCGTGAGCAGGTCCTCGCCCTCCTCGTCACCCACGCGCGATGGGTCCGGCACCTCGAAACCGACCGGCATGGATAGGTCCAGAAGGCCCGCCGCCTTCATCTCCTGCACGCCAGGAAGATCGTAGAGGCTGGCCAGGCTGAAATGCTCCAGAAAGCGGTCGGTCGTGGCGTAGGTCACCGGCCGTCCCGGCGTGCGGCGCCGCCCGCGCAACCGCACGAAGTCCATCTCCAGCAGCAGGTCCAGCGTGCCCTTGGACAGGGAGACGCCGCGCACGCTCTCGATCTCTGCGCGGGTGCAGGGCTGGTGGTAGGCGATGATGGCCAGCGTCTCGAGCGCAGCCCTGGACAGGCGGCGCGGCTCCTCGCGCTCCTCGGTCATCAGGAAGCCGAGGTCGGGCGCCGTGCGGAAGCGCCAGCGCTCGGCCACGCAGTCCAGCTCGACCCCGCGTCCCTGATAGCGTTCCTGAAGCGCGGTCAGCGCCCCGCCGACGTCTGCGCCCTCCGGCAGGCGGCGCGCGATCTCGGCCAACGACAGCGGCGCGGCGGCGGCGAACAGCAGGGCCTCGACCCGGCGCTCGATCTCGAGGTGGTCCGGGGTGAAGTCGAGGGTCACGGCGTCAGCTCCAGCGGCTGGCCCAGCCCTCTGCGCTTCAGCCACACCGCGTCGAATGGCCGCTCCTGCCGGATGTCCATGCCGCCCTCCTTCACCAGCTCCAGACTGGCCGACAGGGTAGAGGCGGTATAGCTGGCCTGGCTGGGGCCTTCCTGCCCCTCCGGTTTCTGCGGCGCCACGCGCTCCAGCGGCGTCCATTCGGCCAGGCGCGGCATGATCTCGCGCAGCCAGTCTCGGGCGGCCTCCAACTGGAAAGCCTCGACCCGCTGGCCGGGGGCGTATTTGCGGCGCTCTTCGCGGCGGCGCTGGGCGACATAGGCGCTCATCAGCTCATAGAGGCTGGCGTCCACCCGGTCGGACGGGATGATGACCGTCGCCTGCGGGTCGCCGCGCGTGAAGACGTCGCGCTTCAACTGCGGGCGGCCGGTGATGGCCTCCACCGCCGTGCGCATGGCCTCCAGCTTCTGCAGGCGGAAGGCGAGGGCGGCGGCGATCTCTTCGGCCGGCGGCTCCTCCGGCTTGTCCTTCTCGTTGCGCGGGATCAGCAGGCGCGACTTCAGATAGGCCAGCCACGACGCCATCACGAGGTAGTCGGCCGCCAGGGCGAAATTCCGCCGCCGCGCCTCATGCACGAAGGCCAGATACTGTTCGGCCAGACGGGTGATGGACAGCTTCAGCAGGTCCACCTTCTGCGTCCGCGCCAGGGCCAGAAGGACGTGCAGAGGGCCTTCATAGCCCTCCAGATCGACGACGAAGGCCTCCTGCGCCTCGACCTGTTCGACGGCAGTGAAGTCGAGGTTCGGCTGGAAGGCCTCGGTCATGCGCCCTCCCCCGCCATTTAAGCCTGCGCCTCGCCGACGTCCGGCCCCTTGGAGGCGTCGAAGCGGCCGTTCAGCGCCGCCTCCAGCCGGGCGCGGCCCTCGGCGACGTCCAGCGGCTCGGGCGTGCGGACGATGCGGTTGAGCGCAGCCTCGGCGCGGCGCCTGGCCTCGCCCTTCAGCTTCTTCGTCCCCTCGGCGACGGCGGCCATCTCCTTCAGGTCGCCGTTGCAGTGAAGCACCACGTCGCAGCCCGCCTTCAGCGACTGTTCGGCCCGCTCGGTCAGCGTGCCCGACAGGGCCTGCATCGACAGATCGTCAGACAGGATCAGGCCGGAGAAGCCCAGCCGTTCGCGCATCAGGCGGATGGCCTTCTTCGACGTCGTGGCCGGGCGTTTGGCGTCGACGGCGGTGAAGACGACATGGGCCGTCATCGCCATCGGCATGTCCGACAGGGCCTTGAACGGGGCGAAGTCCCAGGCGTCCAGTTCCTCGATCGCCGTCTCGACCACCGGCAGGTCGTGGTGGCTGTCCGAAAAGGCGCGGCCGTGGCCGGGAATGTGCTTGATGATCGGCAGGACGCCGCCCGCCAGCAGACCCTCGGCGGCGGCGCGGGCCAGCTGGGTCACGGTCGCCGGATCCTGGGCATAGGCGCGGTCGCCGATGATGTCGTGGGCGCCCGGCACCGGCACGTCCAGCACCGGCACGCAGTCGACCGTGATGCCCAAGTCGCGCAGGTCATGGGCGATCAGCCGCGCGCCCAGACGCACCAGTTCGCGCGCCGCCGCCGGGTCGTTGGTCGCCTTCAGATAGGCGGCGCCCGGCGGATATTTCGGCCAGTGCGGCGGGCCCAGACGTTGGACCCGGCCGCCCTCCTGATCGATCAGGACCGGAGCATCGTCCCGGCCCACGCTGTCGCGCAGTTCGGACACCAGCGCCTTGACCTGCTCAGGACTGTCCACATTGCGACGGAACAGGATGAAGCCCCAGGGCCTGGCCTCGGCGTAGAAGGCGCGCTCCTCCGCCGTCAGCCTGTGGCCGGAACAGCCGTAGATGGCGGCGGAGGTCATGCTTGCGCGATCCTTAGCGGACGATGCAGTCGCGGCCCGCGGCCTTCAGCGCATTGCAGAAGGCGACGGCGCGCTCACGGCTCATGCCGGTGAAGGTGGTGCGGTAGGCGGTCGAACCCGAGGCCGTCGTCACCTCCTGCACGCGCTTCTCGGCGCCCGAGGCGTACTGGCCGAAGCGGGCGGCGACGGCGGCGTATTCACGGTCGGCGATGGCGGTCGAGGAGAAGGCGCCGATCTGCACGCCCGACGACCCGCCCGTCGCGGCCGGGGCCGGAGCGGGCGCAGGGGTCGGAGCCTTCGTCACCGGAGCCGGCGCTACGGGCGCAGGCGCGGCTGGAGCCTTGGTCGCCGGCGCGGGCGCGGCGGGCGGCAGGGTCGAGGATTCGACCGGCGCGGCCGGGGTCGTCGGCGCGGGGCGCGGCAGCACCTCCTCCGGGCCGGGGGTGAAGGTCGGCGCGGCGTCGGTCGGCGCGCCGCCGTCGCGATAGACGCGGATGTCGGCTTCCGGGTCGACCGGCTGGGCGTCCAGCGGGGCCTCGACCTTCATGCTCTCGACCGGCGTGCCGACGGCGGGCGGCGCATCCGTCGAGGAGCGCACGCCCGAACGATAGAAGACCACCACGGCCACGATCAGCAGCAGCAGGACGACCGCGCTGATGATCAGGGTGATCGGCGGCGACTTGGCGGCCGGGGCCCGGCGCGGGTCGTAGCCGCCGCGCGTGAAGGGCAGGTCGTCGTCGGTCGGCGGCGTATAGGCGCCCCGGTCGCGGCCGGCGTTGGGGTGGCCTCGGTGATCGTCGTCGTAGGACATGGGTCGCGCCTTGGTGGTCTCAATGACCCGCGCGCGAATCGGCGCACGGAGATGTTCAGTCTAACCCGCCCCCGGCGGGTTTCGAATCACAGATCGAGGGCGAGGTCGAGGCTGAACAGCTTGCGATGCACCTCGATAGCGTAACGATCTGTCATGCCGGCGATGTAGTCGCACACCGCCCGCGCCCGCGCGTCCCGGTCGTCGGTCAGGGCCGAGGCCTGCCATTCCGGGGGCATGACCTCCGGCTCGGCCATGAACAGCTGGAACAGCTGGGCCAGCACCCGACGCGCCTGACTGCGTGTGCGGTTGACGCGGTAATGGCGATACATCCGCTCGAACAGGAAGCGGCGCAGCACCGCCAGTTCCGCCATCATGCCGGGCGAGAATTGCACCAGGGTCTCGGGCGCCTTGCGGACGTCCTCGACCGTCTCGATGCGGTGTTTGGCCAGACGGGCCTCGGTCTCGGTCAGGACGTCGTCGACCATGACGCCGATCATGCGGCGCACGGCCTCCAGCCGCAGCATCCGTTCGTCGACATCGGGCCAGTCGGCGCGCGCGCTGGCGATACAGCGCCCGATCAGCGGCACGTCGGCCAGATCGGACAGGCTGAACAGCCCCGCCTGCACCCCGTCGTCCACGTCGTGGTTGTTATAGGCGATGTCGTCGGCGATGGCCGCGCACTGCGCCTCCAGCGAGGCGAAGGTGCCCAGGCGCAGGTCCCAGTCGGCCGCCCCGCCCGGCGCATAGGCGGCGACCGCCTTCCACGCCGGGTCCGACAGCTGGTGCGCCACCGGGCCGTTGTGCTTGACCACGCCCTCGACCGTCTCCCAGCTCAGGTTCAGGCCGGGGAAGCCGGGATAGCGGGTCTCCAGCTCGGTCACGACGCGGAAGCTCTGGACGTTGTGGTCGAAGCCGCCGAAGGCCTTCATCTGTTCGTGCAGCTCGTCCTCGCCCGCATGGCTGAACGGCGGATGGCCCAGGTCGTGGGCCAGGGCGACCGTCTCGGCCAGATCATCGTCCAGCCGCAGGGCGTGGGCCAGGGAGCGGGCGATCTGCGCCACCTCCAGACTGTGCGTCAGCCGGGTGCGGTAGTGGTCGCCCTCATGCGCGACGAAGACCTGGGTCTTCTCCTTCAGGCGGCGGAAGGCGGTGGCGTGGATGATGCGGTCGCGATCGCGGGCGAAGGCGGTGCGGGTGCGGCTGGCGGGCTCGAAAACGCGGCGGCCGCGACTGGCGGCGGGGTTTTCGGCGTAGGGGGCGCGGGTCTGGCTCAAGACGGCGGGACTTCGTGATGGCGACAGGCCTTTGCGAACGCCTGTCAGACCCTCATATAGAGGGCCGTGAGCACCGTCCAATCCACAGAATCAGCCCGCGACCTGTCGCTGTCGGTCGCAACCCGGTCGCCCGAGGGGATCGTCCTGGCCGAAAGCGGCGCGCGCCGTCTGGCCCGGCTGTCCGAGGCGGAAGGCAAACCCGTCCTGCTGCGCGTCGCCGTCGACGGCGGCGGCTGCTCGGGCTTCCAGTACCGCTTCGAGCTGGTGGACGGCCCCGAGGCCGACGACCTGGTGGTGCGCCGCGACGGCCAGGCCGTGGTCATCGACGCGGTCTCCGTCCCCTTCCTGAAGGATTCCGAGATCGCCTTCGTCGACGAACTGGCCGGCGCCCAGTTCGTGATCCGCAATCCCAACGCCGCCTCCAGCTGCGGCTGCGGCGTCAGCTTCTCGATCTGACGCGCTGACCTGACGGGTCGGGCCTAGTGGGCTGACGGCCGCGTCTCGTCGGACGCCGCCCTGCGTCCGCTGCGGCGCGGCGGCTCGGCGAAGACCTCGACCATCGCCGCGTTGAAGGCGGGCAGGTCATCGGGACAGCGGCTGGTGATCAGGCCGTCGTCGACCACCACCTCCTTGTCCACCACCTCGGCGCCGGCGTTGCGCAGATCGGTGCGGATGGACTTGTAGGCCGTCAGGGTCCGCCCCTCGGCGACGCCCGCCTCGATCAGAATCCAGGGCGCGTGACAGATGGCGGCCACGGGCTTGCCCGCATCGAAGAAGGCGCGGACGAACTTCAGCGCCGCCTCCTCCGTGCGCAACCGATCCGGGTTGGCCACCCCGCCCGGCAGGACCAGACCGTCGTAGAGGGAGGCGTCCGTCGTCTTCAGCGTCCGGTCGACCGCGATCATCTCGTCGGGCGTCAGGTGGTCGAAGCCCTGGATCCAGCCCGGTTCGAGCGAGATCACCTCGACCGTCGCGCCTTCCGCGCGCAGCGCCTTGACCGGCTCCTGAAGCTCGATCTGCTCGACGCCGTCGGCGGCCAGGACGGCGATGGTCTTTCCAGCCAGGGTCTTGTCGGCGTTGTCGGGCATGACGGGCTCCTTGAGATGAGGGGAAATGGCGAGGGGCGTCCGCCCTTAACCGCTCGTCCGACCAGAGGTTGCGGCCCCGCTTGGCGCGGCGGGACGCAGCGCCCATCTTCATCCCATGCGCCGTATCCCGCTCATCCTGTCGCTGATCGTCGCCCAGATCGTCGTCCAGTGGGGCGCGGCCGGTCTGGCCCAGGCGCAGACCTGGCCGGGCTGGCCCGGTCCGCCGCCGCCCGGCTACGACCCTCATGCGGCGGCCGCCGAACAGCATCGGCAAGCGATCGAGCAGTTGCGGCTGCAGGCCGACCAGCGCGAGGCCGACGCCGCGCGGCAGCGGCTTCAGACGGACCGCGCCCTGCGCCAGCTGGAGGCCGCGCGGAGTCCGGCTCCCCCGACGCCCCCCGCGACGGCCTATACGCCGCGTCCTGCGCCCCTGCCCCCGCCGGCGTCCCTTTCGCCGCCCGTCGATCAGGGCGCGGCGGGCGTGCCCGAGATCGACGCCTGGCTGAACCGACAACCACACTGATCCCCAAGGATCAAGAGCGTTACATTTGCATCTCTTCACCTCGCCCTGCGTTTCAGCCTAGCTTGAGATGGACGGCACAGCGGAGAGCGACAGATGCGTTGGCAGGGCGGACGACGCGGCGGCGGGGTCGAGGATCGGCGCGGCATGGGCGGAGGCGCGGTCGCGGGCGGCGGCATCGGCGTCCTGGTGCTGGCGGCCATCGGCTATTTCGTCTTCGGCATAGACCCCAACACCACCCAGCAGTTGGCCAGCCAGTTCGGCGGCGCCGGCCAGGCGGAACAGCAGGGCCAGATGGGCTCGCCCGAGGATCAGGCCGGCCAGTTCGTCGAAGTCGTCGGCTCCAACATCAACGACGTCTGGCGCACGAAGCTGAAAGGCTACACCGCGCCGACCACCGTCCTGTACGAACAGGGCACCCAGACCGGCTGCGGCTACGGCCAGGCGGCGATGGGGCCGTTCTACTGTCCGGCGGATCAGAAGGTCTATCTGGACCTCAGCTTCTGGCGCGAGATGGAGAGCAAGCTGGGCGCGTCCGGCGCCGACTTCGCCAAGGCCTATGTCATCGCCCATGAATTCGGCCACCACGTCCAGACCCTGACGGGAGCCAGCCAGCAGGTGCAACAGGCCCAGCGGTCGGCGCGCAGCCAGGCGGAGGGCAACCGCTATTCCGTCGCCCTGGAGCTTCAGGCCGATTGTTACGCCGGAGTCTGGGCCCGCAACGCCGCCGTCGTCTCGAATGGAGAGGTGGCGCTGGAGCCAGGCGATCTGGAGGAGGGCATGAAGACCGCCCAGGCCATCGGCGACGATGCGCTGCAACGCCGCGGCGGCGGGCGCGTCTCGCCGGAAAGCTTCACCCACGGCTCCTCGGCCCAGCGGGTCGAATGGCTGCAGCGCGGTTATCAGACCGGCGATCCGGCCGCCTGCGACACCTTCTCCCAACTCTAGGCCGGCCCTAGACCTGGGAAGTCAGGCGGCCTTGGCGTGTCTGAGAGGCGAGGGCCGCCCGTAGGCGAACCAGCGCAGCGCCCATTCCAGAGGCCCCATGTTGAAGGCTCGCAGCCAGAGCGCGCTGAAGATCATCTGGACGACCCAGATCGCCGCCGCCACGCCCCACAGGCCCCACCAGTCCAGTCTGCCCCATAGGCCCAGACCATAGAACAGCAGGCCCGCGATCGCCGACTGGCCCAGATAGTTGGTCAGGGCCATCCGGCCCAGGCTCCGCAAGGCCCGCCCCACGAAGCCGAGCATGTTCATCTTCCAAAGCGACAGCAGCAGGCCGACATGGCCCAGCGTCATGGCGCAACGCCCCAGTTCATAGCTGGTCTGCGCCGCCCAGGATTCGGACGAGAACTGGCTGTTCCACAGCATGACGGCCTGTCCCCCGTTGACCGCCAGCCCGAGGGCGTAACCGCCGCCCGCCAGGGCCAGATAGAAGCCCAGCGACCGCGCCCCGCCCAGAACGCCCAGCTTGAACAACGCCATGCCCAGCAACATGAAGGCGACCGATTCAATGACCAGGGTGATGGTGTAGCTGGAGGCGGCGTAGTCCAGCCAGGTCCGCACGCTCCATTTCAGCAGGCCCAGGGCGCTCCCCGTGCGTACGGCGGTTTCCTCGACGGGGGTCTCCGGCGACAGGCTCTGCGCCTCCTGAGCGCGGACGTAGGCTTTCAAGGCTTCGGCGTCGGCGGGCGAAAGGGCCGCGCCCGTCTCCGCCTGGCTGGCCAGATCCGCCCCTTGTCGCGCCTCCATCGCCTGATAGGCCCCGACCACCGTCGACTCGACCGTCAGCAGCAGAAGCAGGGCCGCCGACAGGGCGATCAGCGTGCGCGGCCGCGCGGTGCGGAACACGAACAGCAGGAATCCCGACAGGCCGTAGACATAGAGGATGTCCCCCGGAAACAGCAGGATGGTGGCGTTGAACACGCCCAGCGCCAGAAGCGCCATGCAGCGTCGGAAATAGACGTCAGCCGCCTGGATCGTGCCGCGTCCGTCTTCTCCGCGCAGGGTGATCAGCAGCATCCCCGCGCCGAACAGCAGGGTGAACAGGCCCCGCATCGACCCCTGTACGAACAGGTGCTGGATGATCCACGCCGACCAGTCGGGGTTGGCCAGGGTCGGCGGCAGATCCGGATGATACTGGCCCCAGAAGCCGCCCATCATCATGATGTTGACCAGCAGGATGCCGCACAGGGCGAACCCGCGCAGGAGATCCAGACTCTCCAGCCTCTGGCTAGGCGACACCGATGTCATGGACGGCAAGGCGGTCATGTCGGCCGCTTATCCCCCTTCAAGCCGCGAACGAAACGGATTCTCCCACCGGGGAGAGGACAAAACTAAACAATGGTCACATCCATCAACGGCGCGAGGTGAAGCTGTCCGTCGCTGAGATCCAGAATAACGTCCCGACCCGCGAAAGCCTCCATGCCCAACAGGGCGTCCGGATAGTTGGGCAAGGCCTGATCGGCGTAGACGGCGGTCGTCACATCGCGCCACGTCTCGTCACCCAGGACCACGGTCCGGGCCTGGATCATCCGCGCCCTGGCCACCCCGCCCAGGACGATGCTCGACCCGACCCGCTCGGGCCGACCGTCCAGCAGGCCCGCCGATTGCGCGACGCCCTCGCTCAGGGCCAGCAGGGCGGACGACCCAGTGTCCACCACCGCCTTGACCGGCGCGCCCTCGACCACGGCCTGCGCGACCAGGGCGGTGCCCGAACGCCGCACCGGCAGGGGGCGATAGGCGGACGACGGCGCCCTTTGGGCCGCATCAATCAGCCTTAGGCGCCGCTGGCGCAGGTCCATCTCCAGCGCCGCCTCCATCAGCAGGTCCTGCCCCAGGATCAGGGGCGCTCCCAGCCCCTCCTCCTCCGACAGGGGGCCCAGATCCAGAATCCCGGCGCGCAGGCGACCGACGCGCGCCGCCCCCACGGCCAGATCCAGGGTCACGCCCCGCCCCATCTGGGCGCGCCCGTCCACGCCATAGGCGATCAGGGGCATGTCGAAGAGGTTGTCCAACCCCAGTTCCGCCACCAGTCGGCGGTCGATCACCGAATACTGGGCCCCGCTGTCGACCAGGGCGGTCAGATCTCGCCCCGCAAGGCGCACGCGCACCGTCGGCAACAGGGTCCGGGGAACGACGAAGCCCAGCCAGCCGCTGGTCCCATCGGCGCCGAAGGTCACCCTGGGTCGCCGCCACAGCACATGATCCTTCAGCCACAGCCCGCCGCCGACGGCGGCGGCGGCGGCCCCGGCGCGAATAAGGAGGGAACGGCGGTTCATCCGTCTGACATGAACCGGGCCGCCGCGCGACGCCAGCCCCTTTTCCCGCCCCGCGCGGTCAAGGCGTGCGCCCGCCGCCCGCTGAGCCAGGTTGTTGCGTCATCTCGCGAAAATTCCTTTCGCATGCGCAAAATAATCATGACGAAGCGCCGGATCGCGGCTAGAAACGACCCCGATATGACGACCTCCCCTGATCGCTACATCTCGACGCGCGGCGACGCCGCCCCGACCCGCTTCAGCGACGCCCTGCTGCGCGGCATCGCGCCGGACGGCGGCCTCTACATGCCGCAGGCCTGGCCCGCCCTGCCCGCCGACGCCACGCGTCCCGGCCGCAGCTACGCCGAGATCGCCAAGGCGGCGATGACGCCCTTCATCGGCGACGCCCTGCCTGCGGGCGCGCTGGACCGCGCCCTGGACCGCCTGACCAAGGGCTTCGACCATCCGCTGGTGACGCCGCTGGTCGAGCTGGAGCCCGGCCTCTTCGTGCTCGAGCTGTTCCACGGCCCGACGGCGGCGTTCAAGGATCTGGCCATGCAGTTGGTGGCCGCCCTGTCGGACGAGGCCCTGGCCGCGACGGGCGAAACCCTGACCCTGCTGACCGCCACCAGCGGGGACACCGGCGCCGCCGCCGTACGCGCCTTTGCAGGCGCCGAGCGCATCAAACTGGTCGTCCTGCACCCGCTGGACCGCGTCTCCCCGGTGCAGCGCAAGCAGATGACGACGGTCGAGGCCGACAACGTCCTGAACCTAGCCGTGCGCGGCGACTTCGACGACTGCCAGCGTCTGGTGAAGGGCCTGCTGGCCGAGGAACGCTTACGCGAACAAGGCCGCCTGTCCTCGGTCAACTCGATCAACTGGGGCCGCCTGGCGGGCCAGGTTCCCTATTACGTCTCGGCCACGGCCCAGCTGGGCCAGGCGGCGACCTTCGTGGTGCCGACCGGCAATTTCGGCGACGCCTTCGCCGGGATTGCCGCCAAAAAGATGGGTCTGCCCGCCGCCGGTTTCGTCGCCGCCGTCAACCAGAACGACGCCCTGGCCCGCGCCATCAACGACGGCGTCTACGCCCGCCGCCCGGCGGTCGAGAGCGGCAGCGTGTCGATGGACGTTCAGGCGCCGTCGAACTTTGAACGTCTGGTCTATGAAGCCTCCGGCCGCGACGCCGAGACGACCCGCGCCGTGTTCGAAACCTTCGCGCGCGAGGGGGCCGTCACCCTGCCCCCCGACCTGCTGGCCGCCCTGCGCGCCGAGGTGTCGGCCGTCTCGGTCGACGAGGCTACGACCAGGGCCGAGATCGCCCACGCCCACGCCGCCTGGGGCCGCGTCGTCTGCCCGCACACGGCCGTAGCGCTAGCAGCCGCGCGTCGTCTGGACCGTAACGGCGCGCCGATCGTCGCCCTGTCCACCGCCCATCCGTCGAAGTTCGGCGCCTTCGTCTCGGACGTCATCGGCGTCGAGCCGGAACCGGCGCCTGTCATCCGCGCCCTGGGCGACCGTCCCGAGCGGCTGACGGTGATCGAGAACACGCCCGAAGCGGCCCTGGCGGCGGTGAAGGGGTTCGCCGGGTAGGGCCATCCCCGGAGGAGCCTGAACCGTCCTGGTTCGTTGTCATCGGCGAAGGAGACGCCGATGCCTCGCAACACACGTCCCGTCGCTGTCCTCTATCGCATGGTCATGCCCGATCATGTCTGCCCCTGGGGCCTGAGAGCGCGACACCTGCTGAAATCCAAAGGTTATCAGGTCGATGACCGTTGGCTGGAGACCCGCGAAGCGACCGACGCCTTCAAGGCCGAGCATGGGGTGAAAACCACGCCCCAGACTTTCATCGACGGGCGCCGCATCGGCGGCTTCGACGACTTGCGTCGCTTTTTCGGTCTTCGGGTGCGCGACCCCGAGGCGACCAGCTATACGCCCGTTCTGGTCGTCTTCGCGGTCACGGCTCTGACGGCGCTGGCCGCCAGCCATGCCGCCTATGGCGCGCCGCTGACCGGCCGGACGATTGAGTGGTTCATCTCGTTCAGCATGTGCGTCCTGGGCATGTTGAAGCTGCAGAACCTGAACGGGTTCGCCACCATGTTCCTGAACTACGACCTTCTGGCGCGGCGCTGGGTTCCCTACGGCTGGGTCTACCCTTTCGCAGAGACGGGCGCGGGGGTGCTGATGACTGCCCACGCCCTCACCTGGCTATCCGCGCCCGTCGCCCTCTTCATCGGCGGCATCGGCGCCGCCTCGGTGTTCAAGGCCGTCTATATCGACAGGCGCGAGTTGAAGTGCGCCTGCGTCGGCGGGGACAGCAAGGTTCCGCTCGGCTTCCTGTCGCTGACCGAGAACCTGATGATGATCGCCATGGCCGTATGGATGCTGGCGCGTATGTGAGACCTACGCGGGCTCCGCCGCCTTCCAGTAGTCCAGCCGCCGGAAGAAGGGCGCCGGGTCCTTGGGCGTGACCAGATTGGTCGGGTCGTGGAACAGCCGGTCGTGCAGGCGCGTCAGGGTGAAGCGCACCGCCGCCGCCGCGCCGAGTTCCGGCAGGGCCTGGCGCTCGGCGTCCGACAGGGGCCGCACCGACTCATAGCCCTTCTGGAAAGCGCGCAGAGCCGACGGCAGAGGCCGTCCCTCGGCGTCGAACCCCCAGGCGCTCAGCGCGATGGCCAGGTCATAGGCCAGCACGTCGACGCAGGCGAAGTAGAAGTCGATCACCCCGCCGACATCCGTCGCCCCATGCTCATTCGTCGCGAACAGAACGTTGTCGGGGAAGTAGTCGGCGTGGATCGGCCCGCGCGGCAAGGCCGGATCGCTCCACGGCCGGGCCAGATCGGGCAGCAGGCGCTGCATCTGCTCCAGCATCCGGCGGTCCTCGCCTCTGGCCACCGTATCGCAGCGCGCGGCCAGGTCCGCCCAGGCGCGCGGCCCGACCGGGTTGTCGCGCACGCCGTCATAGTCGGCCGCGTCCAGATGCAGCAGGGCCAGAACCTGACCGGCGCGATACTGATCCTTGTCCGTCGGCTGGCGCTTCCAGGCGCCGGGCGTCCATTCGACGATGGCGGCGGCGCGATCGTTCAGACGGCCGATCACCTGGCCTCGATGATCCGCGACGGGCGCGGGCGTCGGAAAGCCCTGAGCCGCCAACCGCCCGGTCAGGCCCAGGCAGAACGGCAGGGCCGAGGCCTCGGTCCGCCCCTCGAACAGGGTCAGGACATAGGCGCCCTTCTCCGTCACCAGGCGATAGTTGGTGTTCTCGACCCCCTCGGCGATCGGGGTCAGTTCGACCAACCCGCCGAGAGGGTAGCGCATGAGATAGTCGTCGGCCTGTTGCGGTGTGACGGGCGTGAAGACGGCCATGACTAGACAAGCTCCGCAGCGGCGCGTCGGGCGCGCATGACGTCGGCGACATCGGCCAGCACGCTCTCGGTCGTGGCCCAGCGCCCGGCGCCGCGCCCCTTGCACGTCCACACCCGGCCGTCCTGACCATAGACTTTCAAGGCGTTGCGCTCTCCGTTCAGCGACAGGAAGAGCGCGTCCTCCAGCGCGCCGTCAAGACGGACATAGGCGTCCAGGGCGCCCTCGCGCTCGAAGCAGGCTCCGATCTGGCGCACCGGCGCCTCGCCCAGCGGCGTCTCGGCGGCCAGCACGTCGCGCGGCAGGTCCTCGGGCGAGCGGCCGAAGGCCTCGAACGACAGCAGCTTGACCTTGGCCGCGGCGTCAAAGCCTTCCAGGTCCGACGAGGGGTCTTCCTCGGCGAAACCGGCGGCGCGGGCGTCGGCCAGGGCGTCGGAGAAGGTCGCCCCCTCGCCCAGACGTTGCAGCATGAAGTTGACCGTGCCGTTCAGCACCGCCTCGAAACCGACCACCGGACCGGCGGCGCGCGCGGCGCGCAGGGTCTCGATCATCGGCGAGCCGCCGCCGACCGAGGCCGACCAGGCGACGCGACAGCCATTGACGTCGGCCAGGGCCTGAAGCCCCTTGGGATCGCGGGCCACGGCCTGCTTGTTGGCGCTGACGACGTCGCAGCCCGCCTCCAGCGCGCGGCGGATCAGGGCGTGCCCCGCCTCGCCCTCGGACAGGGCCTCCAGCACCAGGTCCGGCTTCTTGGCCAGAAGGGCTTCGACGTCATTGGTGAACAGTTCGGCGGGCGCCGATACGTCACGTTTTTTCAAGGGGTTGCGGACCAGGACGCCGACCACTTCAAAGCGGCTGTCCGGCAGCAGGCGGCTGAGCAGGCCGCCGCCGACGACGCCGCAGCCCGCCACGGCGACCTTCAACGGCGCCGCCGCCTGCACCGGGCCCGGAGGCGCGCCGCGTTCGCCGACGATCGTGCCTTCGGCGCGGCCGAGCGCGGCGACTTCGATGTCGACGCCGCGCGCCTCGGCCAGGTCGATGGCGTCATGCTGGACCAGGGCGCCCCCGACCTGACGCGCCGTGTCCCAGCTGGCGCGGCGATAGCGCAGCGGCGTGCCCGTTTCCGAGGCCGGATCGCGGTCGTAGAGGCCGTCGACGTCCTTCACCAGACGCACCCGCTTCAGACCCAGTTCGGCGGCCAGGACCACCGCCGTCAGGTCCGATCCGCCGCGGCCCAGCAGGGCCACCCGGCCGTTCGAACGCACCGCGCCGAAGCCCGGAACCACCACCACCTCATGCTCAACCAGGGCCTGATGCAGACGCTCGCCCTTCAGCGATACGGGGCGGGCGTGCTGGGCCGGGCCTTCCGCAACGATGCCCAGTTCGCGCACCGACAGGCCGACGGCGTCCAGCCCCACCCGGTCGCAGGCCACGGCCACCAGGGCGGCGGCCTTTTCCTCGCCCAGCACGACATAGGCGGGCAGCAGCTCGTTCTCGTGATCCAGACCCAGGCTGCGGGCGTCGGCCAGCAGCTGATCCGTCTGCCCGGCCAGGGCCGAAACCACCGCCACAACCTTACGCCCGGCGCGGACGTGGCCGTAGATTTCGCTAGCGACGGCGGGGGCCTGGGACGCGTCGCGCAGGACCGAGGAGCCGAACTTCAGCACCACCACATCGGCGGAGGGGACGAGCGCTGCGACCGGTTTCGACTGATCGGCGACGAGGGCGAGAGAGGCGGACATGGGCGGTTTCCTGAAGGCTGGATCTGGGAGGATTTCGAGAGAAGTCGGCGGTGATCGGAGGTGGGTTCGGGCCAATAAAAAACCCGCCCGGAGGTCCGGGCGGGTGATCGGTTTTCTGCGTTGTCTCGCCTAGACGGCGCGCATCATCCGGTCCCCGCCCGCAAGGGCATGGTGGTGGTACCGGTGGTGGTAATCATGGACGCGAAGAGGCCCGTCGCCGAGGCGGCGATCGCGGTCGTCTTCATGCTGGCGAGGCGGTAAGGCACAGGCGGCGTCCGGTTGAAAATCGTGCCTTAGGGTGAGCCAGGGCGCCGCGCCGCGTCAACCCCGTGTCGGAATAATTTTTCGCGACATCGCCTCAATGGGCCTATTTCACCATCACACCGAGGTGCTTTCAGTGAAACGGGGTGAAATTTTTCGCTTGACCGGCGCTCTTCGCAACCGCACCGTAAGCTCACTCATCAAGACCGGCTGAGGGATTAGGCCCTTTGACGCCGGGGCAACCATCGGGTTCCGCCCGAAACGGTGCCAACTCCTGCGGGGTTCTTCGGGCTTGCCTGATAGGACCGCGAGAGATGGGTGGAGCATCGACGAGGCGACGCTCCACAGGTCTGTCACTGCATGGGTTCCTTGGCGAGCCGTATCTGCTGAGTGACCGAGACCCATGACCCTGGCCCTGATCGACCCCGCTCCCGCTGAAGAGCCCGCCTGTCGTCCCGCTTCCGCGCGCCGTCCGTCCGAGCTGCTGCAACGCGACGGGGCCCACGACGTCGTGGTTCCGATCCCCGATGGTTTCGAACTGGATTTCGGCGGAACCCTGACCCAGAAACAGGTCATCGGCCGCCTGCACGGCAAGGCTGACGCCCCCCTGATCGTGGTCGCGGGCGGCATTTCCGCCGATCGCTACGTCCACCGCACCGAGACAAAGGGGCTGGGCTGGTGGTCCGGCGCCGTGGGCGTGCGCGCGCCGATCGACCTGACCCGCTTCCGCGTCCTGGCCTTTGATTTCGCACCCGAATTCGGCGAAGGCGTGAAGGAGCCGAAAACGCCGCTGACCATCACCACCCAGGATCAGGCCCGGCTGCTGGCCCTGTTGCTGGACCATCTGGGGGTGGAGAAGGTCGCCGCCTTCGTCGGCTGTTCCTACGGCGGCATGATCGCCCTGGCCTTCGGCGAGATCTTCCCCGACTGGGCCGAGCAGCTGGTGGTCGTGTCCGCCGCCCACCGGCCCCACCCGCTGGCCACCGCCTGGCGCGGCATCCAGCGCCGCATCCTGCAACTGGGTCTTGAGACCGGCCGCGTGGATCAGGCCGTCGGCCTGGCGCGCGAACTGGCCATGACCACCTATCGCACCCAGGAAGAGTTCGGCGACCGCTTCGATTCCGAGGCCCCCAGCCATGCGGGCCAGGCCTATCCGGTGTGCGACTATCTACAGGCGCGCGGCCGGGCCTATCGCGACCGCACCACCCCCGCCCGCTGGCTCAGCCTGTCGGACTCCATCGACCGCCACCGCGTCGAGCCCGAGGCGATCACCGCCCCCGTCACCCTGGTCGGCTTCACCACCGACCGCCTGTGCCCCATCGACGACATGAGGGAGCTGGCCGACCGCCTGCCCAATCTCTGGCGCTTCGAACAGCACCCCTCCGTCTACGGCCACGACGCCTTCCTGAAGGAAGACGCCCTGGTCGCCGACATCCTGACCTCCGTACTGAAGGACATCGACCAATGAGCCGCGCCCGTCCCGCCGATCCCCGCACCATCGCCGCCCGCTCGGGCGTCGATACGGACACGGCCCACGGCGCGGTCATGCCGGCGCTGTATCTGTCGTCCAACTATTCCTTCGCCGCCTTCGGCCAGCCGCGCAAATACGACTATTCGCGCTCGGGCAATCCGACCCGCGACGTGCTGGCCGAGACCCTGGCCGAGCTGGAAGGCGGCGCCGGCGCTGTGGTCACCGCCACCGGCATGGCGGCGGTCGACCTGCCGCTCAGCCTGCTGGAGCCGGGCGACCTGCTGATCGCGCCGCACGATTGCTACGGCGGCACCCACCGCCTGCTGTGCGCCCGCGCCAGGAAGGGGCATTTCCGCGTCGCCTTCGTCGATCAGAACGACGGCGCCGCCCTGGACGCCGCCCTGGCCGACGGCTGCAAGCTGGTGCTGGTCGAGACCCCGTCCAACCCCCTGCTGCGCGTCACCGACATCGCCGAGGTCTGTCGCCGCGCCCACGCCGTGGGGGCCAAGGTGGTGTGCGACAACACCTTCCTGTCGCCGGCCCTGCAACGGCCGTTGGAGCTGGGCGCCGACATCGTGGTCCACTCGACCACCAAATACATCAACGGCCATTCCGACGTGGTCGGCGGCGCCGTGATCGCGGCCGATCCGGCCGATCATGAACAGCTGGCTTGGTGGGCCAACTGCCTGGGCGTCACCGGCTCGCCGTTCGACGCCTATCAGACCCTGCGCGGGCTGCGGACCCTGTTCACCCGTATCGAGCGCCAGCAGGCGACGGCCAGCTTGGCCGCGGCGGTTCTGGAGCTGCACCCGGCGGTCAAGGCCGTCCACTATCCGGGCCTGACCAGCCACCCTGGTCATGATCTGGCGGCGCGCCAGCAGTCGGGGCCGGGCGCCATGCTCAGCTTCGAACTGAACGGCGGAACCGAGGCGGTGCGCCAGGTGATCGAGCGGCTGGAGGTCTTCACCCTGGCCGAAT
Organism: Brevundimonas sp. NPDC055311; assembly: GCF_053645695.1. Lineage (NCBI taxonomy): Bacteria > Pseudomonadati > Pseudomonadota > Alphaproteobacteria > Caulobacterales > Caulobacteraceae > Brevundimonas > Brevundimonas sp. NPDC055311. Next base: position 786,042 of record NZ_JBSHMV010000002.1, on the reverse strand, counting down.
CCCTGGGCGGGGTCGAAAGCCTCGTCGCCCACCCGGCCACCATGACCCACGCCGCCATGACGCCCGAGGCGCGCGTGACGGCAGGCATCACCGACGGCCTGCTGCGCCTGTCGGTCGGGCTGGAGCATCAGGACGACATCCTGGCCGACCTGACCCAGGCGCTGGACGCGGTGTCGCTGAAGGCGGCGGCGTAAGCGCCAGGCGCGCTTCTCCCTCCCCTTCATGGGGAGGGTGGCTAAGCCTGCAAGGCGAAGTCGGGTGGGGGCGGCGGGACGATGAGCGCGTCTTCTATCTTGCCATCATTCTCGGGCTTGACCCGAGAATGACGGCGGGTGTCAGGATCATCCTCCCCACCCGGCCGCTACGCGACCACCCTCCCCATGAAGGGGAGAGAGAATTCAGCGCTTAAGCCACGGCTCGCGCCAGGGCTTCCATCCGCCCGCGGGCGTCCAGATCGCGAGCGTCGTCCAGGGCGAACTGGCCCATCATGCGGTCCAGCTCGACCGCGTCGGAGGCCAGGGCGTGACTGGCGGCGGTCGACTGTTCGACCATCGCAGCATTCTGTTGCGTGACCTGATCCATCTGGTTCACCGCGATGTTGACCTGCTGCAGACCGCTGGACTGCTCCTGCGAGGAGGCGGCGATCTCTTCGGCGATGACGGTCAGGCGCTGGATCTGACCGGCGATGCGCTCCAGCGCATGGCCGGTGTCGCCGACCAGGGCGACGCCCGTCCCGACCTGGCGGCCCGACTCGTTGATCAGGGTCTTGATCTCCTTGGCCGCCGAGGCCGAACGCTGAGCCAGGGCGCGAACCTCCGACGCCACGACGGCGAAGCCGCGACCGGCGTCGCCCGCGCGCGCCGCCTCGACGCCTGCGTTCAGCGCCAGCAGATTGGTCTGGAAGGCGATCTCGTCGATCACGCCGATGATGGCCCCGATCTCGGACGAAGAGCGCTCGATCTCGCCCATGGCGGCGATGGCGCGGCTGACCACGGCCTGTCCTTCGACCGCTTCCGACTGGGCGCCGCGCACCACGCCGCCCGCCTCCGTCGCGCCCTCGGCCGAGCGCGCCACGGTGGCGGTGATCTGCTCCAGGGCGGCCGCGGTCTCTTCCAGGCTGGCCGCCTGCTGTTCGGTGCGGCGCGACAGGTCGTCGGAGGCCTGTGATATCTCGCGGGCGCTGGCGCCGATGGCCGCCGCGCGTTCGACGATCACCCGCATCACGCCCTGCAGCTTGTCCATCGCCGCGTTGAAGTCGGCGCGCAGGGCTTCATATTCCGGCGCGAACGGGTCGTTGAGACGGAAGGCCAACTGGCCGTGCGACAGCCGATCCAGTCCCCTGGCCACGCCCTCGACCACGCGGGCCTGCTGGCGGGCGGCCTCGGCGTCGCGCTCGGCCTGGGCCTCGCGTTCAGCATCGGCGGCGAGGCGCGCGGCCTCGGCCTCGGCTTCCAGCCGCACCTTCTCCTCGGCGTTCTGTCTGAAGGTCAGGACGGCGTCGGCCATGCGGCCGATCTCGTCGCGACGGCCGACCGCCGGGATGGCGACGTTCAGATCGCCGCCGGCCAGACGGCCCATGGCGCGGGTCATGGCCTCCACCGGGCGGCTCAAGGCGCCGATCAGCCACAGGGCCGCCGTCATGGCGATGCCCAGCGCCAGCACTCCGCCGATGGCGAAGGCGACGTAGGCCTGGGTGAAGGCGGAGGCCTTGGCTTCGGCGCGCGCCTGGGCCTGAACGGCCTCCTTCTCGCGGATCGACCCGACCGCCTGGCGAATGTCGGTCAGGCGCGCCGCCGAGGCGACCTGGGCCAGGGCGGCGCCCTGGGTCGCCGGATCGCGCGCCAGGGCCATGACGTCCGAGGCGCTCTTTTCAAAGGCGGCGGCGGCGGCGATCAGGCTCTGCTGCTCGCCGGCATAAGCGCCCTCGACGTCGGACGCAGCCAGGTCCGCCATCCGCGCCTTCACATCGGCGCCGCCCTGGTTGAAGGCCTCGACGAAGCCGGGGTCGCGATTGGCGACGTAACCGCGCATGGCGTTCTGCTGCTCGACGGCGGCGGCCATCAGACGGTCCGACGCCTTCATCACCTCACGCGAGGTCAGGTCCGCCGCATCGGCGCGCTGCAGCGACGCCACGCACCACAGGACGATCAGGGTGGCCGCCCCGCACGCCGCGATCACCGCCATGAAGGACAAGATCAGCTTCTTGGGGACGGACAGGTTCTGCAGCATGACTTCAAGGCTCGGGGAGGGAGGTTCAGCACCGCTCCTAACCTGCGCCTGTTCGCAAAGTGTTAGCGCCCGCCTGCGGGCATCTACTTAATCGCGGTCACAGCGCCTTCAGCACCACCGACAGGGCGGTCAGCAGCAGATAGACGGCGAAGGCTCGGCGCAGGATCTTGCGATCCAGCCGGTGCGCCAGCCGCGCCCCATAGGGCGCCGTCAGCGCCGTGAGCAGCCCCATGATGACGGCCGCCGGCACATTGACGTAGCCAAGCGACAAGGGCGGCCGCCCCGGCGCATCCCAGCCGAAGACGGTGAAGCCAAGGGCCGCCGCCGCCCCGATGGCCAGGCCGAAGCCCGAGGCCGTCGCCACCGCCTGGTGGATCGGCCGCCCGCACAAGGTCATGGTCATGCCGCCCAGACTGCCCCCGCCGACGCCCATCATGGCCGACAGCAGGCCGATGCCCGTGCCCACGCCACGCCGCCCCCAGCCCGTGGGCAGATCCTTTCGCAGGGTGAACCGCTCGGGCGTCAATCCCATCTGCGTCGCGACCAGCAGCAGGCAGGCGCCGTAGACGACGGCCAGCCCCTCCATCGAGGTGAAGCCGGCGATCGCCGCACCGACCAGGCCGCCGAACGCCACCCAGGGCGTCCAGGTCTTCAAGACCGTTTCGTCCACCGCCCCATGCGCGCGGTGCGTGGCCAGGGACCGGAGCGAGGTGGCGACGATGGTCAGCAGCGAGGTGCCGATGGCGACGTGCAGATTGCTTTCGCCCCCCACGCCCAGCACCGAGAAGGCGTAGAACAGCGCCGGCACCAGCACCGTCCCGCCGCCGACGCCGAACAGGCCGCCGATCACGCCCGCGATCGCGCCGGCTCCAGCCAGGGCGGCGAGCATCAGGGCGATTTCGGACAGGGGGAGCGCGCTCATAGCTTGGGCATAGCGGTACAACCCGCCAGCGTCATCACCGGAAAGCGCCCCCGGCCTTCGTCATCCCCCGGCGAGCAGAGCAAGACCGGAAGGCGCGGCGCGCAACGGTCGCCCTCCGGCGCCGCTGGGTGCGGTCAGCGCGGCTTGCCGGAGAATGACGGAAATTGAGTTTCAGGCGGCTTCGTCGGTCTCGCCCAGCCGAGCCCGACGCGCCTCGGCCTCGCGCACGGCCTCGACCGCGCGATCCACGACCTCCAGCCCCGCGCCGGGCTTCACGCCCTCGACGGTCAGGATGCGACGGAAGGCGCGCGCGCCGGCCCGGCCGTGCATCAGGCCCAGCATGTGCCGGGTCATGCTCGCCAGATTGGCGCCCTCGTCGAGCCGCGCAGCCATATAGGGGCGGTAACGCTCCAGCGCCTCGAACACGTCCACGTCCGGCGTCGCCTCGCCGAAGATGCGGCGATCCACCTGCCCCATCAGCGCCGGTTCGTGATAGGCCGCGCGGCCCAGCATGACGCCGTCCAGCTGCACCCCGTCGTCGGCCCTCAGATGCGCCTCGGCCTGATCCAGATCGCCGATCCCGCCGTTGATGCAGATGGTCAGATGCGGCCGCTCGCGCTTCAACCGTCGCACCAGCGCATAGTCCAGCGGCGGCACGTCGCGGTTCTCCTTGGGCGACAGCCCCTTCAGCCACGCCTTGCGCGCGTGGACGACGAAGCTGTCGATCCCCACCGCCGCCGAGGCGTCGACCGTGGCGAACAGGCTGATCTCCGGGTCCTGATCATCGACGCCGATGCGGCATTTGACGGTGGCCGGGACGCTGACGGCTTCCCTGATCGCCGCCATGCAGTCGGCCACCAGCTCCGGCTCGCGCATCAGACAGGCGCCGAACCGGCCCGACTGCACCCGGTCCGACGGACAGCCGACGTTCAGATTGATCTCGTCATAACCATAGGCCTCGCCGATCTTCGCCGCCTCGGCCAGCTGCGCCGGGTCCGACCCGCCCAGTTGCAGCGCCACCGGATGCTCGACCGCGTCGAAGCCCAACAGGCGGTCGCGATCGCCGTGGATCACCGCCGGCGCCGTGACCATCTCCGTATAGAGCAGGGCGCGCGCGCTCAGCGCACGGTGAAACGCCCGACAGTTGCGGTCGGTCCAGTCCATCATGGGCGCGACGGATAGCCTATGCGGTTGTTTTATCGTCATTTATCTAGAAAGATCAAAACACTGGCGCACACGGAGCGCACGCGAAACGACGACGTCCTCGAAACTCCCGTCAGGAACGTGGCCGATCCGCACGACACGGAAGGGTCGCTATATAGGCGAGACCTTCCGCAAACGCGATGACGCGCGTGCGACCAAGGCCGAGGGCCGATCTCGGCGACGGCGAAGGGGGGCGCTTATCAGCCGCTTCGTGATCGCGACGGCAGGCCTATGGCTGCTTCAGCAGGCCCGCCGGCGTCACGGCCAATCGCCGGCCGGTGAAGGCTTGAGGATCGACATCTTCGATCACGACCCGCTTGCCGCCCATATAGCTGACCTCGACCCGAACCGGCTGCATCCTGGCCAGGCCGAAATGCACGGGACCGGCGCTTTGGGCGTTATAGCCGCCCCCCGTCGAGACCTGCCGGGTTCCGAGAATTTGGCCCTCCCGGTCAAACAGCCGCACTTCCGCGCCTGGCGGAATACGCTTTCCGCCCTCGTCCAGGACCAGAACGCTGAGGCTGCGTGAGCGGGCCGGCTCAGCCAGATCGTTATGGAAAAGGAAGTGGCCGCCCTCGTCGCCGTATCCGTCGGTCAGCGACAGGTCCAACGCGCCGTCGTTGTCGTAGTCGATCCATTCGACGCCGTGATCGCCGGCGTTCAACAGGCTCTCGCGGGTCAGGACCTGTTCAAACCGGCCGTCGCCGAGATTGCGGTAGAGCAGGTTGACGGGAATCTGCTTGCCCGGCTCGCCTTCATAATGGGTGACGAAGAGGTCCAGCCAGCCGTCATTGTCGTAGTCGCCCCAGGCCGCCGCCACGGCGTGGCCGCCGTGGTCCAGCCCGGCCTGGGCCGCGACTTCGGAAAATGTCCCGTCGCCGTTATTGCGGTACAGCAGGTCCGCGCCATAGACGGCGACGAAGAGGTCGAGGTTCCCGTCGTTGTCATAGTCGCCGACCGCGCAACCGACGCCGCCCGTGCTGCGATCCCGCCCAGCCTGATCCATGCCCAGGGCCGGCGCCACATCGACGAAGCTGCCGCCGTCATTGCGCCACAAAGCGTCGGTGGAGCCGGACTGGTTGGCCAGGAACAGGTCCAGGTCGCCGTCGCGGTCATAGTCCAGCCAACAGGCCCCGACGGTGGCGCGAACGTCGTTGACGCCGCCCTCCCCCATCACCGGAACGAAACGGCCGTCCTGATTGCGGAAGAGCTGGTTCGGCCCTGCACGGTCCGCCGCATAGAAGTCCAGCGCGCCGTCGTTGTCGTAGTCGATCCAGTTGGCCTGGCGGCTCATCCGCCCCGGCACGACAAGGCCCAGCGTCTCGGCCTGCTCCACAAAACGCAGACCGCCGTCGTTGCGCCAGACGAAGGAGCGATTGGCCGCGCGATCGCCCATGACGTTCGATCCGCCCATCAGGTCGACGAACCCGTCGCCGTCGAAGTCGCCCCAGCTCAGCCCGCGAATCTCGATGCCCGAGGTCGGCAGGCCCATCTCCGGGCCGATGTTGACGAAAGCGCCGCCATCGTTGCGATAGAGGCGAACTTCGCCGCTCTTCCAGGAAACGGCCAGGTCCAGGTCGCCGTCGTTGTCGAAGTCCGCCCAGGCGTTCGACAGAGCGCCCGGAACCGAAAAGCCCTCGACCTGAACCGAGGTGAAGGCCGGCTCGCCCCCCGCCGCTCCAGAGGCGGCGACCATCAGCGCCAGCGACGCCGCGCCCGCCGAATACCCAATCCGTCGTGTCATGGTCAGGCCTTTCATGGCTTGAAGTTGAAGGGCGTGCGTTCCTGGACGGCGGCCTCGACCTGCTCTCGCCGCAGCAGCAGTTCGCGGAAATCGGCGCGCGACACGCGTTCGATCTGATCGCTGTAGTGCGTCGTGCCCGGCTGGCGAGAATTGCCGTAGCTCATCAGGCCATAGGCCCGCACCGGGGTGGAGAACTCGATCATCGCCACCCACGTCTCGCCGTGGACGGGCGTGCGAACCCCGTTTTCGTCAGGATCGGACCAGGTGAAGACCCGGAAGGAACCCAGGTTGCCGTAGCCGGCGGCGCCCGGAACATTCACGTCGTTCAGGATCATGCGTGAAGCGTCGCCGAACGGCCGGTCGATCGCGCCGTATTTGCGCTTGGTGTTGGCGATGGCGGTCCGCAGTTGATCGACGGCGGCCTTGGTGTCGCGGACGCCGTAGGGCGTGCTGACCGGCTTATCCAGCGACCAGGGCGTGGCGAAGCCGGCCTGGCCGGCGAAAGACTGACCGGCGAACAGACGCGCCCATTCCTCAAACAGCAGGGCGGCGCGGCTGTCGCTGGTGAACTCGCGATCCCACGCCGCCAGCAGGCGCGCCGCCGCCTGGACCTCGGGATCGGGGTCGATCAGGGCCGCCGGGATCAGATCCGGCAAGGTGCGGTCGGCCATGACGGCGCGGTGGCTCAACTGCAGCGCCATGAAGCGCTCCAGCGTCAGGTCGTCGTTCTCGGACATCAGACGCACGCTTTGTTGCGCACGCAGGGAATGCGGCGTCTGGGGCGCCAGATAGGAGGGGAAGTCCCTGGGCGTGTAGGTGACGGGCCAGGTCGGCGTCCACGGCGGATCATTGGAGTTCTGCACGAAGCCGCCCGGCGGATTGGTGACGCGCGGCAGATCGTCCAGCGGGTGGGTCTCGGTCCACAGGTAACGCGAAGAATCGCCCGGCACGAGCCCCTGCCAGAAGGCGATGTCGCCCTCGGCCCGTTTGGGCGCCACGCCGTTGAAGCTGTAGTTGATGGTCCCTTCGCGGTCGGCGTAGACGATGTTGAAGGTCGGCACCTGCATCCGCGCCATGGCCGCTTCGTAGTCGTCGAAGCTGTCGGCCGTGATCATGTCGAAATACTGCTCGAGCATGCCCGGTCGATCCAGGCCGGCGACCCGAACGGCGACGGCCGTGCCGTCCGCGCGCTCGAAGACCGGACCATGGACGCTGGAGCGAATCTCCAACGGCTTGTCGATCGTCGACCCGTCCGCCTGACGCAGGCGATACGAGGCCTGACGCCGCTCGAACGGCCGCACCTGACCGTCATACAGATAGCCGCGGTCCTGAAGCGTCAGCCGATAGTTGGTGGCCCCCACCATGCCGTTGACGGTGTTGGTGATGCCCATCCGCTGGTTGAAGGCGAAGCGGATGACCGGCAGGCCGATCTGGGTCGCGCCATAGATTTCGAAGTCCGGCGTGACGAGATGCGCCTCGTAGTAGGTGAAGTAGTCCGTCGTCCAGGACAGGTGCGGGTTCTGCAGCAGCAGGGCGTTCCCGTTCGCCGTCTTGCCCGGCGCCACAGCCCAGGAGTTGGATCCCTGATCGGCCAGGTCCGGCGGGTCGCCCTCGCCCAGGGTGCGGCCGGGCGACGCGACATAGAGGAAGTTCATCAGGCGATGGGCGTGGGCCACCACGTCGGCGCCGGAGACCGGCAGCACCTGCCGCACCTCGGGCGAGATGTCGTCGGGGTTCTGCTGCGCATAGGCGTTGATGCCCGCCGCGAAGGCGTCGAGGTTGGCCCGGAAATCAGGCGACTGCTGCGCATACCACTGCTGGGCGCGCTCCGGCACGCCGTTCGTCAGCAGCCAGACGGTCGTCTGTTCGTAATCCGGTCCCCAGTATTCGGCCCCCTTGCCCCGCGCTTCTCCATACAGGCGCAGGATATTGTCGCCGTGGCTGCGCGCCTGGGCCCAGCCGTAGCCGTAGAAGGCTGAGGGCGCGTCGACCCCGTAGATGTGCGGGACGCCGTAGCCGTCCCACAGGATCTCATTGCTTCTCGGTTTATAGGCCGCAATCGGCGCCTGCGGCGTCGAGGTCGGCTCGGCCAGCGCAAAGGCGACGCCGGGCGCAAGGCCGATCACAGTCGCCATAACCAGGGCGGACGTCGCCCGGTGCAGAACTCTCAGCATGGATTTCCCCTCTCACCCAGATCCGGAGACGCCGTTGCAGCGGCGCCCCCGGAACGTTCCCCTAGATCACCACTTGTAGGCGGCGCGTACGAACCAGGATCCGCCGGTGAAGCCGAACGGCGCAAGCCCGCTGTACATCCCATTGCCCAGGTCGGCCGACGGCTCCTGAATCTTGGTCGGGTAGACGTTGAAGATGTTGTTGGCGCCCAGCGTCAGGCGAACGGCGTCCGTCACGTCGTAGTTGACCTGAAGATCGGTGATCCAGGCGGCTTCGATCTCGCGGTCCAATGCCGGATTGGACGAGTGTCGCGTGGTGTATTCGCCGAACCGCGTCAGACGCAGGTTGGCGCTGAGCCGATCCAGCGTCCAGCCGCCGTTGAGCGAGATCTTGGATTTCGGCAAGGATTCCGTCAGCGCCGCCTGCTTGCTGCGGTCGAAGATGACGATATCGCCCAGCGCCGCCAGCTCCGGCGGATTGTCGATGATGCCGGTGATCTCGGTTTCGTTCTGATTGTAGCCGAAGCTGAAATCGAAATCGCCGAAACCGACCGTGCCGTACTTGTAGGTCGCGACGATGTCGAAGCCGCGCGTCCGCGTGTCGATGGCGTTGGTGTAGTACTGACCGCTGACATCCGGCGACAGGCCGTTGGCCACCATGATGGCCTGAAGCTGTTCGCCGATGGTCGTCACCCCGTCCGCCGACAGACGCGTATCGATCGGCGAGAAGGTCGTCGTGACGGCGATGCGATCGGCGACGTCGATCTGATAGGCGTCAAACGTCAGGACGAAGTTTGAGAAGGGCGTCAGGGTGAAGCCCACGCTCAGGTTCTCCGACATTTCCGGCGTCAGCGGCTTCGCGCCCAGGGCGATCGCCTCCGGCGAATTGACCTGGAAGTTCTTCAACCGCAGGGACTCGGCGACCCCAGTGCCCCGGATGTCGCGCAACTGGCTGGTGGTGGCGGAATAGGCCTGCTGCGCCAGGCTGGGAGCGCGGAAGCCCGTGTTGAACGAAGCCCGCAGCGCGGCCCAGTCGTTCAACTCATACCGGCTGCTGATCTTGTAGATGGTGGTGTCGCCGGCCGAGTCGTCGAAATTCTCGTAGCGCACGGCCCCGCCGAGATAGAACCGCTCGGTCGGATTCCAGCCCAGTTCGCCATAGACGCTGTAGTTGTTGCGGCTAACGTCGGCCTCGTCTTCAGGCCGGAACCCCGGCGTGGACTGCGTGCCGGGAGGCAGGGGCTGGCCCGCGAACGGCTGGCCCGGCGGACGGACGTAATCGCCCTGGATCCAGCTCGCCTCGTCCCCCTGCTCGATCGTGTAGTTCTCCCAGCGGTGTTGCAGGCCGAAGGACACCTGCAACTCGCCGGCGTTCTCGAGCGTGAAGCCGCGCGTCACATCCAGCGCATTGACCCACTCGGCCGACGCCAATTGTCCGATGTAGAAATGACGCGGACTGCTCGGCCCCAGGCTGGCGTTCAGGCTGTAGTTCTCCCAGTCCGAAACGTTCGAGCCGTAACCCGTCGACAGATCCCAATCCCAGCCGGCCAGAGCGCCACGGGCGCCGAGGACCGCCTCATAGTCCTTGTCCTTGATGACGGTCAGGGTGCGCAGGCCGTCCGGCGCGATCTCGGGCAGAACGGTGATGTTGGTGGGCGGCCGCCACGTCCAGCTCAGGTCGGACTTGCGCTGACCGTAGGTGCCGAAGGCGTAGAGTTCGAGCTCATTGCTGACCGTATAGGCCGCATTCGCCCCGAAGACGTTGGAGACCTGAGGCATGGTGCCGTAGTTGGTCGTCACCATCCGGTCGATGATCGCTTCGCGCGGGTCGAGCGAACCGTCGGGCAACAGCGGATACAGGCGCACGGAATCGGCGATGCGCTCCGCCCGGTTCGACGCGCCGCGATCCATGAAGCTGTACGACAGGTTCAGGAAGCCGTCCTCGCCCAGCGCCAGACCGAGGTTGGCGTCCAGGTTCACATAGCGGCCGTCATTGCGGTCGAAGTTTCGACCATGGGCGACCGAGACGCTGCCGCCTTGGGCGCTGGAGTTCAGCATGACGTTGATGACGCCCGCCACCGCGTCCGAACCGTACTGGGCGGCGGCCCCGTCGCGGAGCACCTCGACCCGGGCGATGGCGCTGGACGGGATCATGTTCAGGTCGACCCCGACCGAGCCGTTGTAGAGCGTCGAAACCGAATTGATCAGCGCCGTCCGGTGACGACGCTTCCCATTGACCAGCACCAGCGTCTGGTCCGGGTTCAGGCCTCGCAACGCCCCGGTGGCGATGACGGTGGAGCTGCCGCCGCCGGATCGCGCCGGCAGGTTGAAGGACGGCACCAGGTACCGCACCGACTCGAACACGCCGGTCTGAGCCCCCTGCTGCAACTGTTCGGCGTTGAACACGTCGATGGGCGTCGGGCTCTCGATCGCCGTGCGCGGCGCTCCGCGCACGCCGGTGACGATGATGTCGTCCACCCGCGCGGCCTCGGCGGCTTCAGGCTGCGCTCGTTCCTGAGCGAACGCCGTCCCCGCCGTCAGGCTGAGCAGACTGGCTGACGCCAGGCTCGCCGCTTTCAAGCCAACTTCACTGAAATCCCTAATCATCGCTCAGTCCCTCCCACTCCAGACCTGCGTTACAGCCCCTCGCTGCGCAGCCGGGTTCTTGTGATTACGCTCGCTAATACTGATTTCAATCGTGAGTAATCATGCTCTTATGTTTAGTATCTCTCATGAAAACAAAAACTATGAGCGATATGCCGATCATGACCGTCACATACCAAAAGTAGGCACTCTCGTTATTCTGTGACTTGAACCACAGAGCGGCGTACTCGGCCGTGCCGCCGAACAGGGCGTTGGCGATGGCGTAAGGCAGGGCCACGCCCAGGGCCCGCACATGCGCCGGGAACAGTTCGGCCTTCACCACGGCGTTGATGGCGGTGTAGCCGGACACGATCACCAGGGCCGCAAGAGCCAGGGCGAAGGCCGCCGGCGCGCTGTTCACCGTGGCCAGGGCCGACATGATCGGCACGGTGAAGAGCACGCCCAGCACGCCGAAGGCGATCATCACCGGCCGCCGCCCGATCCGGTCCGACAAGGCTCCGACGACGGGCTGCAGCAGCATGAAGACCAGAAGGGCCGCAGCGCTGATCTGGGTGGCCGCGTCCTTGGAAAAGCCCGACGTGTTGACCAGGAACTTCTGCAGATAGGTGGTGTAGGTATAGAAGGCGAGCGTGCCGCCGGCCGTCAGCCCCATCACCAGAAGCGCTTCCTTCGGGTGCTTGAGGATCAGCAGCATGGCGCTGGATTTCGGCGCGGCGCGGGTGTCTTCCGCCTTGAAGGCGTTGGTCTCGTCCAGACCCCGGCGCAGCCAGAACACCACCACGGCCAGGCCCGCCCCGACGAAGAAGGGAATGCGCCAGCCCCAGGCGCTCAGCGCCTCATCCGTCATCGTCGCCTGCAGGACGATGAGCAACAGCAGGGCCAGAAGCTGGCCCGAGATCAGGGTCACATACTGGAAACTGGACCAGAAGCCGCGGTTCTTGGCCGTCGCCATCTCGGACAGGTAGGTGGCCGAAGAACCGTATTCTCCGCCGACGCTGACGCCCTGCAACAGCCGGGCGACCAGCAGCAGGGCCGGCGCGGCGATGCCGATCTGGGCGTACCCCGGCGTGCAGCCGATCAGCAGGGAGCCGGCGCACATCAGGGTGACCGACAAGGTCAGGCCGGCCTTGCGGCCTCGTCTGTCGGCGTAGACGCCCATGATCCAGGCGCCGATGGGCCGCATCAGGAAACCGACCGCAAAAACGGCCGCGGCGCCCAGAAGTTGGGCCGTTCCATCCTCACTCGGGAAAAAGATCGGCGCAAAATAAAGCGCGAACGCAGCATAGGCATACCAGTCAAACCACTCGACTAGATTGCCTGTTGATCCACCTATGATGTTCTTGAGGCGGCGCGCGTTAGTCATTGAAGACATATCACCGGCTCCGGGAGAATCTATTCTTGCAATCGCAGTGATCCCGGCTCATCAAATCTGACATATCCGCGCCCCCAATCCCTTAAACCGCTCTGCGACGGCTCGATGAAGAATGATAGTCATGGGGATGATCGAGGCGGCAACGCAGTCGCGCGAAAACTTCACAACGCGATGTTTTTCTTCACTTTAACGCCTGTCTCGTCCCGATCCCGCGCCGCTCCGGCGTGCCGAAAACCGCCCATGTGAGACCGCCTTTTGTCCCGCAAACCACACAGTTCCGTGCGAAACGCCCTGCAGCCGCGACACCGCATGCTGACGCTGGTGGCGGTCAGCCTCTTCCTGGGCTGCGGACTGGCGGTCTGGAGCGGCGCCTACTGGGCTGCGCGCCAGGCCCGGCTGGCGACGGACGCCGCCGCCGCCGAGCAGGCGGACAAGCGCGCGCGTCAACTGGCCGGCGCCCTCCAGAAGTTCCGCCTCCTTCCCCTGGTGCTGAGCGAATACCCCGACGTCCACGCCGTGCTCAGCGACGCCCGTCCCGATTCCGTGGCGCGGCTGAACGGAAAGCTGGAGCTGCTGGCGGAGCGGACCGACGCGGCCGCCATCTATGTCATCGCGCCGAACGGCCTGACGCTGGCGGCGAACAACTGGAACGAGCCCGGCAGCTTCGTCGGACAGAATTTCAGCTATCGCCCCTACTTCCTCAACGCCATGGCCCATGGGGAGGCCGAACTCTTTGCGGTCGGCTCGGTCACCGGGCGTCCAGGCTTCTTCATCGCCCGCAGGATCGACGACGGCGCTCGAACCCTGGGCGTCATCGTCGTCAAAATCGATTTCGCCGATCTGGAAGCGCAATGGAGCGGAACGGCCGAGCACACCCTGGTCGTCGATCCTCGCGGCGTCGTCATCATCACCGACCACGACCCCTGGCGATTTCGCGCCACACGCCCGCTGACGCCTGAAGATCATCAGGGCATCCGCAGCGCCCTTCAGTTCGCCTCCCTGCCGCTGTCGCCGCTCCGGTTCATGCAGAATAGAGACGGGGACCTGAGCATGGCCGATGCGGAAGGCCGCTTTCGTTCGTCGAGAACGGCTGCCGCCATCGAAGGCGCATCCCTGCTGCATGTGGCTTCGCTGGAGCCGGCCTACAGGAGCGCCAACCTCCAGGCCCGCCTGGTCGTCTTCGCCGTCCTGGCCGCCGCCGTCATGGCCTTCGCCGCCTATTGGCGCATCCACATGGGCCGCCTGGCCCAGGTTCGCGCCCGTCAGGCCCTGGAGGAGGAAGTGGATGCGCGCACCAGCGAGTTGCGCGACGCCAATCGCCGCCTGCGCGAGGAATCACAAGGGCGCCTGGCGGCCGACCGTCGGTGGCGCGCCGCCAGCGAAGAACTGGCCCAGGCCAACCGCCTCGGCCTGATCGGCCAGGTCACGGCCGGCGTCGCCCACGAGATCAACCAGCCGATCGCCGCGATCCGCGCCTTCGCCGAAAACGGCGCGCGCTATCTGCAGCGCGGCAGCATCGCCAAGGTTCAGGACGATCTGGCGTCCATAGTCGATCTGACCGACCGCGTCGCGCGGATCACGACGGAGCTGCGCTCCTTTTCACGCAAGCGGACCCCGCTGGTGGACGAAGTCAGCCTGAACGAGGCGCTGGAGGGCGCCCTGCTGCTGATCGGCGACCGTTTACGCACGGCCGGCGTTCGCCTGGACTGGACCCCGCCTGTGGAGACTCTGCGAGTCTGCGCCGACAAGATGCGGCTGGAGCAGATCTTCATCAACCTGATCCAGAATGCGACCGACGCCTTGCAGGGTCGGCCCGACCCGACCATCGCCGTCGCCATGGAGATCGGCGAAGAGGATGTTTCCATTGTCATCGCCGACAATGGTCCAGGCGTCTCTCCCGAGCTGGCGGGGTCCCTCTTCACGCCTTTCGTCACCAGCAAGCCGACTGGACTGGGCCTCGGCCTCGGCATCGCCCGAGACATCGCCCGTGAGTTCGGCGGTTCCCTTTCCCTGGCGGCTTCGCCCTTGGGCGGCGCTGCGTTTCGTGTTCGATTGAGACGCGCATGACGACTCCGGAAACTCCCCCCTCGGTTCTGTTCATCGAGGATGACGCCGAGTTGCGGCGCGCGATCGTCGACGCGCTGGATCTTGAATCCATCGTCGTTCAGGCCCTGCCTGACGCCGCCCAGGCCCTCGCCGCCCTGACGCCTCAGTTCCGCGGCGTGGTGGTGTCCGACATCCGCATGCCGGGCATGGACGGACTGGAGCTGTTCTCGCGCATTCGCGAACTGGATTCGCAGATTCCCGTCATTCTGATCAGCGGGCACGCCGATGTTCCGATGGCGGTTCAGGCGCTGCAGGACGGCGCCTTCGATTTCCTGACCAAACCCTTCGCCATGGATCGGCTGATCAACGCCGTGAATCAGGCGCAGAACTATCGGACCCGCGCCCTGGCGCATCGCGCGCTCCGCGCGGCGACGGAAGCCGCCGCCCACGCCAACGCCCTGCTGATCGGCGAAAGCGCCGCCATGGTCGCCCTGCGCGAGGCCATCGCCCGCATCGCCGCATCGGATCTGGACGTTCTGGTCGAAGGGGAAACCGGCACCGGCAAGGAGTTGGCGGCCCTGACCCTGCACCGCCTCAGCAAGCGACGCGGCAAGAGCTTCATACCGGTCAACTGCGGCGCCATCCCCGATCACTTCGCCGAGGTCGAGCTGTTCGGCCAGACGCTGGACGGCTCCGGCTATCGTCGCACCGCCCAGGTCGGCCGGATCGAGGCGGCGGACAAGGGCACGCTGTTCCTTGACGAGATCGACAGCATGAGCCCCGGCGTCCAGGTCAAGCTGTTGCGCGTCCTCGAGGAACGCACCCTGACGCCGGGCGGCGAGCCCTATCCTGTCGATATCCGGGTCATCGCCGCTTCGAAACGCGATCTGGAAGGCGCGGCTCGAGAGGGCGCTTTCCGATCCGACCTGTTCTATCGCCTGAACGTCGTGCGTTTGCGGATGCCCCCGCTGCGCGAACGACGAGAGGATATCCTTCCGCTGTTCGCGCATTTCCTGGCGGACCGAAAGCAGGGGACGGAGATGGACGCCTACGCCGTATCCGACCCCATTCGCCGACACCTTATGGAGCATAGCTGGCCCGGCAATGTGCGGGAGTTGCGCAATTTCGCCCTCAGCACCCTGGTCAACGCCCCCGACGTCGAACCCGCCGCGACGCCGTCGCCTCAAAGTCTCACAGATCGGGTGGATGCCTTCGAGGCGGCTCTGATCCGCGAAGCCTTACAGGCCGCCAGGGGCAACGTCTCCGAGGTCATCGCCCGCCTGGCGACGCCCAGGAAGACGCTTTACGGCAAGTTTAAGCGCCTCAACATCGATCCGGCGGACTATCGCTAGCCCGACTTTCGCGACCGCTTCGTGCGGATACGCTCCGGCGAGACGCGTTGCGCGCCCTGAGCGACGCTCGCAAAACCCACTGCATCGCACACCACAGAAAGGCCCATTGCTGCCGGAAAGCAGCAAACTAGAGAAAAAATCTTCCGGTTAGTTACATTTTTAGCCAGATTAAGAAAAAATATTTTGTCAGTCGCTTCGTCACACCGTTTAATGAGCGGATGCAAAAAGGCGGACGATCCAACCCAGGCGGTTTCCTGATTGAACAGCGGCGGCTTGAGAAACAGCCGGCCGAGCAGCGCATACGCGCCTTCACGGAGATCGCGCTCAAACCGACCGCCGAGCGCGGTACGGCCCAGGCGTCGCGCTGCACCGACTGCGGCGTGCCCTTCTGCCAGAACGCCTGTCCGCTTCAGAACAACATCCCCGACTGGCTGGCGTTGTCGGCGGACGGCGACCTGCGCGAAGCTTGGCGCGTCGCCTCGGCCACCTCGACCATGCCCGAAATCTGCGGCCGCATCTGTCCGCAGGACCGTCTGTGCGAAGGCGCCTGCACCCTGCAGCAGTCCGGCTGGGACGGCGTCACCATAGGCTCGGTCGAGGCCTGGATAGCCGATGCGGCCTTCGACAACGGCTGGGTCGAGCCCATCCGCCCCCTGGCCGAACGCGGCCAGAGCGTCGCCATCGTCGGCTCCGGCCCCGCCGGTCTGGCCGCCGCCGATCGCCTGCGCAGCGAAGGCTACGCCGTCGTCGTCTATGACCGCCACGACCGCGCCGGCGGCCTGCTGACCTACGGCATCCCCGGCTTCAAGCTGGAGAAGCGCATCGTCCAGCGCCGCGTCGACCGCCTGATCGAAAGCGGGGTCGAGTTCATGCTGAATACCAATGTCGGCGTCGATGTGACGATGGACGAGCTGCGCGCGCGCCACGACGCCGTCCTTCTGGCCATGGGCGTCTATCAGGCCCGCACCCTGAGCGTTCCCGGTCGCGGTCCGAACGACACCGTCGCCGCGCTCGACTTCCTGATCGCCCAGAACCGCGTCGACTGCGGCGACGCCGCCGATGCCTCTGCCCCCCACGCGGCCGGTCGCGACGTCGTCGTCGTCGGCGGCGGCGACACAGCCATGGACTGCGTCCGCACCGCCGTCCGTCAGGGGGCCGCCAGCGTCGTCTGCCTCTATCGCCGCGACCGCGACAACATGCCGGGCTCGGCCCGCGAGGTGCAGAACGCCGAGGAGGAAGGCGTCCGCTTCGAATGGCTGGGCGCGCCCAAGGCCCTGATGTCCAAGGGCGAGGCCGTCGTCGCCGTCCGCGCCCACCGCATGGCCCTGACCGAGGCCGCGGCCGGCGGCCGTCGCGACGTCGCCCCTGTGCCCGGCTCGGACTTCGACCTGCCTGCCGATCTGGTGATCGAGGCCCTGGGCTTCGAGCCCGAGGCCTTTGGCGAACAGCTGGACGCCGGGCTCGGCCTGACCAGGTGGAACACCCTGCAGGTGGCGCGTGGCGGTTTCGCCACCACCCTGCCCGGCGTGTTCGCCGCCGGGGACGCCGTACGCGGCGCTTCTCTCGTCGTCTGGGCCGTGCGCGACGGCCAGGACGCTGCTGCCGAAATCGACCGTTACCTGCGCGCGCGCACCGAGGAAGCCGCCGCATGACCGACGCATCGCAACAGAATTGGCTGGCCCAGTACGAAGAAAACCGCGCCCGACTGATCGAAGGCGGCGCCTATGATCCGTCCTCGGAACGCGACGCCTGCGGCGTGGGTCTGGTCTGCGCCATCGACGGCAAGCCGCGCCGCGAGATCGTCGAGATGGCCATCAAGTCGCTGAAGGCCGTGGCCCACCGAGGCGCGGTCGACGCCGACGGCCTGTCCGGCGACGGCGCCGGGGTCATGATCGAACTGCCCCAGGCCTTCTTCGCGGCCCAGGCGCGCGCGGTCGGCCAGACCCTGCGCCCCGGCCCCATCGCCGTCGGCCAGGTCTTCCTGCCGCGCACCGACCTGGGCGCCCAGGACCACGCCCGCGCCATCGTCGAGGCCGAGGCCATCCGCTCGGGCTTCTACATCTACGGCTGGCGCCAGACGCCCATGGACCTGTCGGTGGTCGGCGTGCGCGCCGACGCCACCCGGCCCGAGATCGAGCAGATCATGCTGGCCGCCCCGGAAGGCATGGAGATCGAGGAGCTGGAGCGCGAGCTCTTCCTGTGTCGCCGCCGCATTGAAAAGGCGGTGCAGGCCTCGGGCCTGAACGGCTTCTACCTCTGCTCCCTGTCGGCCCGCTCCATCGTCTACAAGGGCATGGTCCGCGCCGAGCTGCTGGGTCAGCTGTTTCATGACCTGAACAACCCCACGGTCGAGGCCGGCTACGCCGTCTTCCATCAGCGCTATTCGACCAACACCTTCCCCGAATGGAAGCTGGCCCAGCCCTTCCGCATGCTGGCCCACAACGGCGAGATCAACACGCTTCAGGGCAATCTGAACTGGATGCGCAGCCACGAGATCCGCATGGCGGCCTCGGCCTTCGGCGACCGCGACCAGGAGGTCAAGCCGGTGGTCCAGCCGGGCGGCTCGGACTCGGCGGCCCTGGACAATGTCTTCGAGGTCCTGGTCCGCGCCGGGCGCCCCGCCCCCCTGGCCAAGGCCCTGCTGGTCCCCGAGGCCTGGTCTTCGGACGACGTGGTGATGAAGCCCGAGCACCGCGCCCTCTACGCCTATTGCAATGCAGTGATGGAGCCGTGGGACGGCCCCGCCGCCCTCTGCGCCGTCGACGGCCGCTGGGTCGTGGCGGGCAAGGACCGCAACGGCCTGCGCCCCCTGCGCGCCGTCGAGACCGTGGACGGCCTGCTGCTGGCAGGTTCGGAGGCCGGTCTGGTCCCCCTGCCCGAAGGCCGCATCAAGCGCCGCCTGCACATCGGCCCCGGCAAGCTGATCGCCGTCGATCTGAAGCATGGCCGGATCTACGACGAGCATGAGGCCGTCGACGCCCTGGCCGCCGCCCAGCCCTATTCCGACTGGCTGGACAACATGGTCGATCTGGAGCCGATCATCGGCCCCGGACCGGAGCCGCGCGCCGCCACCGGCGAGGCCCTGATCCGTCGCCAGATCGCCGCCGGTTTCAGCCGCGAGGATCTGGACCTGCTGCTGGACGCTCTGATCCGCGACGGCAAGGAGGCCGTGGGTTCCATGGGCGACGACGCCCCGCCCGCCGTCCTGTCCAGCCTGCCGCGCCCGTTGGCGCACTACTTCCGCCAGAACTTCAGCCAGGTCACCAACCCGCCCATCGACCCCCTGCGCGAAGCCGGGGCCATGAGCCTGAAGACCCGCTTCAAGAACCTGGGCAATATCCTGGCCCAGGACGAGGCCCAGACCGAGGTCTTCGTGCTGGACAGCCCGGTCCTGACCACCGGCATGTACCAGCGCCTGCTGGGCGTCGTCGCCGACGGCTCGACCACGGTGATCGACTGCACCTATCCCGTTCCGGCAGAAGGCGACCGCCCCGGCGCCGGCCTGCGTCAGGCGCTCGACCGCATCCGCGACGAAGCCGAGGCCGCCGCCCGCGACGGCGCCACCCTGATCGTCCTGACCGACGAGCACGCCTCGGCCGAGCGTCTGGCCGCGCCCATGATCCTGGCCACCGCCGGGACGCACGGCCGCCTGATCGCGGCTGGTCTGCGCACCTATTGCTCTCTGGTGGTGCGCTCCGCCGAGACCCTGGACCCGCATGCCTTCGCCGTCCTGGTCGGGGTCGGCGCCACCGCCGTCAATCCGTGGCTGGCGCAGGAGCTGTTCCAGGAGCGTCTGGATCGCGGCGCCTATCCGGGACTGACGCTCCACGACGCCTGCCTCAACTACAAGCACGGCATAGAGGCCGGTCTGCTGAAGGTGCTGGCGCGCAAGGGCATCAGCATCATCTCCGCCTATCGCGGCGGCTGCGAATTCGAGGTCCTGGGCCTGTCGCGGGCCCTGGCCGCCGAGTTCTTCCCCGGCGCGCAGTCGCGCATCTCCGGCATCGGTCTGGCCGGTCTGGAGCAGGCGGCGCTGAAGCGTCACAGCGCAGCCTTCGGCGCGGCGGTTCCCTCCCCGTCCATGGGCGGTTTCTTCCGCATCCGCGCGGGCGGCGAGGCCCACGCCCATGACGCGAAGACCATCCACCTGTTGCAGGACGCGGTGAACCGCGGCGACTACAAGCGCTTCAAGCAATACTCCGAAGCCGTCCGCGAGCAGCCTGACCTTTCCTTACGCGATCTGCTGGACTTCAAGGACAGTCTGACCCCGGTGCAGTTGCACGAGGTCGAGAGCGTCTCGGACATCCGCCGCCGCTTCCTGTCGCAAGCCATGTCGCTCGGCGCCCTGTCGCCCGAGGCGCATGAGACCCTGAACATCGCCATGAACCGGATGGGCGCGCGCGCCGTCTCCGGCGAGGGCGGCGAGGACCCGGCCCGCTATGCGCCGCGTCCCAACGGCGACAACGCCAACTCGGCGGTCAAGCAGGTGGCCTCGGGGCGCTTCGGCGTCACCGCCGAATATCTGAACCAGTGCCGCGAGATCGAGATCAAGGTGGCCCAGGGCGCCAAGCCCGGCGAGGGCGGCCAGTTGCCCGGCTTCAAGGTCACCGAGTTCATCGGCCGGATGCGCCACGCCGTTCCGGGCACGACCCTGATCAGCCCGCCGCCGCACCACGACATCTATTCGATCGAGGATCTGGCCCAGCTGATCTACGACCTAAAGGCGATCAATCCCGACGCCAAGGTCACGGTCAAGCTGGTCTCGGCCACCGGCATCGGCGCCATTGCGTCCGGGGTCGCCAAGGCCAAGGCCGACGCGATCCTGATCGCCGGCCACAACGGCGGCACGGGCGCTTCGCCCCAGACCTCGGTCAAGCATGCCGGAATGCCGTGGGAGATCGGTCTGGCCGAAGCCCATCAGGTGCTCAGCCTGAACCACCTGCGTTCCTCCGTGTCCTTGCGTGCCGACGGCGGCATCCGCACCGGCCGCGACGTGGTCCTGGCCGCCCTGCTGGGGGCCGAGGAATACGGCATCGGCACCTCGGGCCTGATCGCCATGGGCTGTCTGATGGTGCGCCAATGCCATTCCAACACCTGCCCGGTCGGCGTCTGTTCGCAGGACGAGCGCCTGCGCGCCAAGTTCACCGGCACGCCGGAGAAGGTGGTCAACCTGTTCTCCTTCATCGCCGAGGAGGTCCGCGAAATCCTGGCCTCCATCGGCGCGCGCACGATCGACGAGATCGTCGGCCGTACCGACCTGCTGCGTCAGACACGGCGCGGCGGTTCGCATCTGGACGACCTGGACCTCAATCCGCTGCTGATGAAGGTCGATGTCGACCGGCCCGGCCGCTGGGCCGACAAGGCGCGCCAGCCCGTCCCCGAGAGCCTGGACGCCCAGGTGCTGAAGGACGCGGGCGCCTTCCTGGAGCGCGGCCAGACGCTGGAGCTGTCCTATCCGCTGAACAACACCCAGCGCACGGCCGGCGCCGGCGTGTCCTCGGCCATCGTCCGCAAGTTCGGCCCGCAGGGCCCGCAAGGCCGTCTGAAGCTGAAGCTGGAAGGCATCGCCGGTCAGAGCTTCGGCGCCTTCGGCGCGCGCGGCCTGATCCTCGACGTCACGGGCGAGGTCAACGACTACGTCGGCAAGGGCCTGTCGGGCGCTGACATCCATGTCCGCCCCCATGAGTGGCGCGAGAACCAGCAGGTCTGCGGCAACACCACCCTGTATGGCGCGACGTCAGGCCGTCTGTTCGTGGCGGGCGCGGCGGGCGAACGCTTCGCCGTCCGTAACTCCGGCGCCGAGGCCGTGGTCGAGGGCCTGGGCGCGCACGGCTGCGAATACATGACCGGCGGCCGGGTGGTGGTGCTCGGCGCGGTCGGCTGGAACCTGGCCGCGGGCATGAGCGGCGGCGAACTGTTCGTGCTCGATGTCGACGGTCGCGCCGCCCAGGCCCTGAACGGCGACCTGGCCGGGATCGGCCGCATCGATGCTGAAGCCGACTCTCGGCTGAAGACCTTGATCGAGGCCCACGCCAGCGCCACCGCCTCGCCCCTAGCCCAGCGCATCCTGGCGGATTGGCCGAAGTACGCGCCGCGCTTCGTCCGGATCGCGCCGAAAACCGTCCTCGCCGCCGAAGCCGCCGAAACCAACGTCGGGCTGGCCCAACCGGCCTGACGTCATTCCCCCGTCGCGTCAGGCGCGCGCCACCTGGAAGCCGGCGAAGGACTGGCTGACCGGCATCAGCTCCAGCGCATTGATGTTCAGGTGCGCCGGCAGGGTCGCGACCCAGAACAGGGTCTCGGCGATGTCCTCGCCGGTCATGGGCTGAGCGCCGCCATAGAGGGCGTCGGACGCCGCCTGGTCGCCGCCGGTGCGGACCAGGGTGAACTCCGTCTCGGCCATGCCCGGCTCGATGGAGGTGACGCGCACCCCCGTCCCGTGCAGGTCCGACCGCAGGCCCAGCGAGAACTGGCGCACGAAGGCCTTGGTCCCGCCGTAGGCGTTGCCGCCCTTGTAGGGATAGGTCGCAGCCACCGAACTGATGTTCAGGATCGCCCCCTTGCGCGCGATCAGGCGCGGCAGCAGGCGGTGGGTCAGCGTCACCAGACCGGTGATGTTGGTGTCGATCATCTGGCGCCACTGGGCCAGATCAGCCTCCTGCGCCGTCGCCGTGCCCAGCGCCAGACCGGCGTTGTTGATCAGCACGTCGATGTTGTGGAAGCCTTCGGGAAGTGCATCCAGCGCCGCGTCGATGGCGGCTTCGTCCCGCATGTCGAAGGCGGCGGCGTGAACCCGATCCGCGCCCAGTTCGGCGACCAGTTCGTCCAGACGTTCCTGACGGCGGCCGGTGGCGATCACCTTCCAGCCCGCACCGGCGAAACGGCGCGCCGCCGCCCGGCCGATGCCCGAGGTGGCTCCGGTGATCAGAATGACGCCGCTCATGATATCCGTCCTGGCTGAGGCTCTGCTGTGGGGTGACTTAATCCCGCACCAGGCCGCCGTCGACCACCAGATTCTGTCCCGTCACCGCCCGGCTCCACGGCGAGGCGAAGAAGAGGGCGGCGTCGGCGAACTCTTCCGGCGTGGTGACCGAGCGCAACGGCGTCATGCTCGCGATCAGGTCGAACACCGCTTCCGGCGTCGCCGCGCTGGCGTCGGTGGTGCGCAGCAGGCCGCCCGAGATCATGTTGACGGTGATGCCCGACGGCCCCAGATCGCCCGCCGCCGTCCGCGTCAGGCTGAGCAGGGCGGCCTTGGCGGCCGTGTAGTCGTGATAGGGCACGACCGGATTCTGGAACAGGTTGGTGCCGATGTTGACGACCCGGCCGAATTTTTGCGCCGTCATGCCCGGCGCCGTGGCCTGAATGACGTTCAGGGCGCCGCGGATAACGGTCGTGAACTGGCGCTCCATGTCCGCCCACGGAATATCGGCCATCTGGGCGCGGGCGTCGCCGTTGAAGCTGTAGTCCAGTGCATTGTTGACCACCGTGCTGACCGGTCCGCCGAAATGCGCCTCGACCCCGGCGATCATGGCGTCAACGCCTGCACGATCCGTCACGTCAGCCTGAACGGCGAGCGCACGCTCGCCCAGCTCCGTCGCCAGCGCCTCGGCCCGTTCGCCGCTGCTGCGCCAGTTGATCGCCACCCGCGCGCCCTGCCCGGCGAAGGCCCGCGCCGCCGCCGCGCCCACGCCGCGCGCGCCGCCGGTGATGAGAACGATCTGATCGCGGATTTCCATGAGAACAACTCGCAGCTTCTGAACCGACCTCAGCCATAGGCCGCGCCTGCCGTGAACGCCAGCACGCCTCGCCGAACACGGGTTGTATTTAGGGAATTTCCTAAGTACGCTTTTCCCATGAACAGCCTGTTCAAGGCCCTGTCCCATCCGGTGCGGCGGCGCATCATCGCCATGCTGCGCAAGGGGCCGCTGGCGTCCGGCGACATCGCCGCCGCCTTCGACATGAGTTGGCCGACCATCACCGGCCACCTCAACGCGCTCAAGGAGGCCGGTCTGGTCAGCCCCGAGCGTGAAGGGCAGTCGATCCGCTATCGGCTGGAGATTTCGGCGGTCGAGGAGGCTCTGGCCTTCCTGATGGATCTGAGCGGGACGGGCGCAGCAAAGGAGGAGGACCGTCATGACTAGACTGAAACCGGACGCCCTGGACCTGGCCTCGATCATTCTGATCGTCGCCGTCGCCTCCCTGGCGATCTGGGTCGGAACCGCAGGCCCGACGACGCCGATCCCCATCCATTTCAACCTGGCGGGAGAAGCCGACGGCTGGGCCCCGCGCGGCCAGGTCGCGTGGATGATCGGCGGCCTCGGCGTCGTCGCCGCCGCGACCGTCGGCGGATGCAGCCTTTACGCGCGGCGAGCGCAGACCGATCCCGCGCGCCGACGCAGCCTCAAGAGCGCTCAGCTGGTCAGCCTGCTGGCCTTCGCCGGCTGCATCGGCCTGATCGCCTTTCCCCTGTTCAGCGCCGCCCCGCCCAGCCAGGGCGCGCACATGGCCCTGACCGCCCTGCTGTTGCTGGCGGTCGGCGCCTTCCTCGGCCGCGTCGGGCCCAACGTCGCCGTCGGGGTGCGCACGCCGTGGAACTACAAGAGCAAGCTGGCGTGGGAACGCTCCAACCGCTTAGCTGGACGGCTGATGTTCGGCCTGGGTCTGGCCGGACTGGTCGCCGCGCCGATCGCGCCCCAGCCTCTGGGGTTCAGCGCCCTGATCATCGGCGTCTTGATCGCCACCACCTGGTCGGTGTTCGAGAGCTGGCGCGTGTGGCGCGTCGATCCGGACCGACAACCCTTCTGACCCCTGCCCATCTGACGACGGAGACTGCCATGCTGACCCTCGCCGCCGCCCTGCTCCTCTCACCGGTTTCGACGCCGGTCGAGTCGCCGTCCAGCCCTGCGCCCTTGCATGGAACCCTGCTGACGCCCGAAGGCGAAACGCGCGCAGCCGCCGTCATCATTCCCGGCTCCGGACCGACGGATCGCGACGGGAACAGCCCGCAGTTCGGCATTCAGGCCGCGACCTATCGCCTGCTGGCCGAAGGCCTGGCCGAGCGCGGCGTCGCCACTGTCCGTATCGACAAGCGCGGCATCGGCGAGAGCGCCGCCGCCGGTCCCTCCGAAGCCGACCTGCGCTTCTCAACCTATGCCGAGGACGCCCGCACGTGGGCGGCCGAGGCGGCGGCGAAGACGGGCCGCCCCTGCGCCTGGCTGATCGGCCACAGCGAGGGCGCGCTGGTCGCTCTGGCCGCTGTCGCCGCCAAACCCGACGGAGAGGGCGACAAGGTCTGCGGCCTAGTGCTGCTGTCCGGCGCCGGTCGCCCGGCGGGCGTCGTGCTGCGTGAACAGCTGAACGCCCTGCCCGAACCGTTGAAGACCGAGTCCTATGCCGCCGTCGAGGAGTTGGAAGCGGGCCGCACGGTCGCCGATCCGCCCGCGTCGCTGGCGGCGCTATTCCGGCCCTCGGTCCAGCCCTACCTCATCTCCTGGCTGACGCTGGACCCGGCGAAGCTGGCGGCCGCCTATGAGGGCCCGATCTTCATCGGTCAGGGGACGACGGACCTTCAGGTGACGGTCGCCGACGCCGAGGCGCTGAAGACCGCCCAGCCGCGCGCCGAACTGGCGATCTGGGACGGAGTGAACCACGTCCTAAAGGTCGCGCCCGCCGAACGCGCCGCCAATGTCGCGACCTATATGGACCCCGCCCTGCCGCTGGCGCCCGGCGTGGTCGAGGCCGTGGCGGACTTCATGCTGAAATGAACCCCTTCTCCCCTTGCGGGAGAAGGTGGCCTGTCAGGGCCGGATGAGGGGTTTCACGACAGCAAGCCGCAGGCCTTCATCTTACCTTGGAGAGACCCCTCATCCGTCAGGCTCCGCCTGCCACCTTCTCCCGCAAGGGGAGAAGGAAAGCGGTCATCCGTCCAGTTCCGCCCGCGCCTGTTCGGCCAGGTCGAAGAAGCGGCGACGGACCTCGGCGGCGAAGGGGTTGTCGTGTTCGATGGCGCGGAACACCGCCGCGCTGTCGTGGCGAACCATGTCGACGCCCTGCACGACGCGTTCGAAACTGGTCGTGGTCATGCGTGTCGGCAGCGGCTCCATGGCCAGCAGCACCTTGGCGATCAGGTGGGTCAGGCCCTGCACCGTCGCCGCCTCGCGGTCGTGATCCTCTGGCGTGACGACGAAGACCTTGAGCCCCAGCGCCTTCCTGCAGAAGGCGGCGACACGCCACGCCGCCTTGTCGCCACGCACGGGACAGACGGCGATCCTCAGCCCTGCGATTCCGTCCTTGCCGCTCTGAGGGCCGAACAGGGGGTGGGTGCCGACGATGGCGACGCCTTCGGGCAGGCCGTCCAGCATCACCTCGGCCGGCTTCACCTTCACCGAGCCGACATCGAGGACCAGCGCGCCCGGCGCCAGATGCGGCGCGATCGCCGCGACCGTCTCGGCCAGGACGCCCACCGGCACGGCCAGCACCACCGTCGAACAGGCGGCCGCCTCCTCCAGCGTCGTCATTCGGGCGAGCCCCTCGCTGTCGCTGACCGCCGGATCATGGGCTAGGATGTCGAACCACGGCGACAGATGCTTCGCGGTCAGACGCCCGAAGGCGCCGAAGCCGATCAGGCCGAGCTTTGGCTTGAGGGCGCTCACCCCGCCAGCGTCTCCTGGAACCGCACCGGGCGGCCATGCGCCTGACCGATCAGTTCTCCGTCCTTCATCACCACGCGACCGCGCACGATGGTCGCCACCGGCCAGCCCGTCGCCTCGAAGCCGTCGAAGGGGGTCCAGCCGCAGCGCGTGGCCTGCTGGTCGTGGGTGATGGTCTTCTTCGCCTTCAGGTCGACGATGGTCAGGTCGGCGTCATAGCTGACGGCCATCCGCCCCTTGTTCGCCGTGCCGAACACGCGCTGCGCCCCGCCCGAGGTCAGGTCGATGAAGCGCTCCAGCGACAGGCGGCCGTTCGCGACGTGCGTCAGCATCAGCGGCACCAGCGTCTGCACCCCCGGCATCCCCGAGGGCGAGGCCGGATAAGGCTTGGACTTTTCTTCCTTGGTGTGCGGCGCGTGGTCCGAGCCCAGCACGTCGGCCACGCCCTGCTGCATCCCCCACAGCCACAGGGCGTCGACGTGTTCCTGCGACCGGATCGGCGGGTTCATCTGGGCGTAGGCGCCGAGACGCTGATAGGCCTCGGGCGCCGCCAGCGTCAGGTGCTGGGGCGTGATCTCGACGGTGGCGACGTCCTTGTGGAAGCGCAAATACTCCATCTCGTCGCGGGTCGTGACATGCAGGACGTGGATGCGGGCGCCGGTCTCCTTGGCTAGTCCGACCAGACGGCGGGTGGACATGATGGCGCTTTCGGCGTCGCGGACTTCCGGGTGGCTGGTCCAGTCGCCGGTGCGGGCCAGATTGCGACGGTCGGCCAGGCGGTATTCGTCCTCGGAATGGAAGGTGGCGCGGCGGCGCACGTTGGACAGAACCTTGCGCACCCCTTCGTCGTCGGCGATCAGCAGGTCGCCGGTCGAGGCGCCCATGAAGACCTTGACCCCGCAGCAGCCCGGCAGGCGCTCCAGCTCAGCCAGATGGTCGGCGTTCTCATGCGTGCCGCCGATGTAGAAGGCGTGGTCCGTCCACATCCGGTCGCGCGCCCGCGCCAGCTTGTCCTCCAGCGTGGTCGGATCTGTCGTATTGGGGTTGGTGTTCGGCATCTCGAACACGGCGACGACGCCGCCCAGGGCCGCCGCGCGGCTGCCGGTCTCCAGGTCCTCCTTCCACTCCAGGCCCGGCTCCCGGAAGTGGACCTGGGTGTCGATGACGCCGGGCAGGACGGTCAGGCCCGTCGCGTCGAACACCTCGCCCGCCGAGGCCTGGCTCAGGTCGCCGATGAAGGCGATGCGGCCGTCGATGACGCCGACGTCGGCCTTGCCCCGCCCGGCGTGGTTGGCCACCTCGCCGCCCCGAACGATCAGGTCATAGGTCTGGGTCATCGCGCGCATCTCCTGAAACTTCGGCGCTTATGCGCGCCGAACAGCCGGGGGCGCAAGCCGAGCGGCGATCAGGCCGCCCGTTCCGCCAGCAGCTTTTTCGTCGCCTTCAGCACCCGCTCATAGGGCAGGTCCATCATGTGCTGAATGTGCTGGTTCAGGCGCGGGTCCAGGTCCTGAAATTCCTGAAGCGTGCGCGGGCCGCGCACGGCGACGCCAGTCCAGGGGCGCTTCAGCGTCTCATCCGAAGGGCCGAACACCGCCACCGCCGGAACGCCCGCCGCCACGGCCAACTGGGTCCACAGGGAGTCGCCGCCCAGATAGAGGGTCGCGTGCGACAGGGCGGCCGCCGTCTGCAGCCGCGTCAGCCGTCCCTGCAGTTCGATCACCCGGCCGCGCTTGACCGCCGAGCGGACGGTCTGGGCCGCGTCGCGGTCCGCCTCCTCGCCCACGATCATCAGCCTCCCGCCGGCCAGCGGCCCGCCCTCGCCCAGCAGGGAGATGGCGATCTTGGCGTAGCGATCAGCCGGCCAGCGCTTGCCGATCCAGTCGGCGCCCGGTCCGATCGCCAGGATCGGACCGTCGCCCGCCGGGATCAGGGCGTCGGCGGCCTCCTGCGTATCGCGCCCGATGAACAGGCGGGGAGCGGGAATTTCGTCCAGTTGCAGGGTCCGCGCCGCCTGTTCGACCAGGTGGACGCCCGGCAGGGGCTTGCCCTTCACCGCCCGCCGCTGGCGCCGCAGCTTGCCCGACAGGGTCGAGCCGCGCATGTCGACCACCAGGCCCCAGCTGGTCTCGCGCACCTGGTTCCACAGGGCGATCCAGTCCCAGCGCCCGTCGCGATCAAGCATGATCAGTCGCTGAAGGCGCGGCAGATCGGCGAACAGCGGCGCGCTGGCCGGCGAGCCGACGACGGTGAAGGTCGCCTGCGGCACCGCCTCGACCAGTTGGGCCAGCGCCCCTGACGACAGGACCGCCTCCTCGGCGTCCGCCTCGGCGATGTAGAGGATCGGAAAACGACCATGCATGAGGTGAGTCTAGCCGGATTCCCTTCGGAATTCAGCGGGAAGATGGCGCGGGCCTTCATCACCTCGCTCCAAGGCCCTGCGCATCGTGAATCCGCAGCCCGGCCATCGTCCTCCGGCCCGCGCAGCGGGCTGGGGAAGCTCGACGCTCTCGCGACTCGACCGGCGTCGCTCCTTGCACGGAACAGCCTCACCTTCACAGTGATGTGAGGTCAGAAACTTGCCTTACGCCCAGCAAATAGGCATACTTCCCATATTGATATGACAATATGCAGCCTCTGTGGCGACTATCCTTGAGATAGCTTTTAGATCGCAGCTTGCTTGATCATTGTCAGTTTTCGACAAAGTGGAACGATCAATCATGACGCCTCGTGCGCATGAACTCTAATGTATTGAAATGATTTTCATAACCCTCGCCGATCCCCGAATTACAGCTCAATCATTACCCGTTCCGGTGGTTCGGCCCTCCTGCAGTCCCATGGGTTTTTCGGCCGCCGCGCCGCCCTGCGCCCGGGACTTCTTCCCCATCAGACCAAGGTGAATATGCCCAAGCAAAAACGTATCGCCATCATCGGCGCCGGCCCGTCCGGCCTGGCCCTGTTGCGCGCCTTCCAATCCGCCCAGGACAAGGGCGCGGACATCCCCGAAATCGTCTGCTACGAGAAGCAGAAGGACTGGGGCGGCATGTGGAACTACAGCTGGCGCACCGGCATCGATGAGAACGGCGAGCCCGTTCACGGCAGCATGTACCGTTATCTGTGGTCGAACGGCCCCAAGGAATGCCTTGAGTTCGCCGACTACACCTTCGACGAGCATTTCAAGAAGACGATCTCCTCCTATCCCCCGCGCGAAGTCCTGTGGGACTACATCCAGGGCCGCGTGAAGAAGGCGAACATCCGCCGGTACATCCGCTTCAACACGGCGGTGAAGGACGTGGCCTTCGACCAGGCGTCGGGCCAGTTCACCGTGACGGCCCAGGACTATTCCGCCGGTCGCCGCACCTCGCAGACGTTCGACCATGTGATCGTCGCCACCGGCCACTTCTCGACGCCGAACGCCCCGTCCTATCCGGGCTTCGACCTGTTCCCCGGCCGTATCCTGCACGCCCACGACTTCCGCGACGCGGCCGAGTTCAAGGGCAAGGACGTCCTGCTGATCGGCTCCAGCTATTCGGCCGAGGACATCGGCTCACAGTGCTACAAGTACGGCGCGAAGTCGGTCACCACCAGCTATCGCAGCCAACCGATGGGCTATGACTGGCCCAAGGGCTGGGAGGAAAAGCCCTGCCTGACGCGCGTGGACGGCAAGACCGCCCACTTCAGCGACGGCACGCACCGCGATGTCGACGCCATCATCCTGTGCACCGGCTACAAGCACCACTTCCCCTTCCTGCCGGATGCGCTGCGGCTGAAGACCAGCAACCGCCTGTGGCCGCTGAACCTGTACGAAGGGGTGGTCTTCACGCCCAATCCCAAGCTGTTCTACCTGGGGATGCAGGACCTCTGGTACAGCTTCAACATGTTCGACGCCCAGGCCTGGCTGACGCGCGACATCATCATGGACCGCATCGCCCTTCCGTCACGCGCCGACATGGAGGCCGCCAACGACCTCTGGCGCGAGAAGGAAGTCGCCATTCGCACGGATGAGCAGGCCTTTGAATATCAGGGCGACTACATCAAGCGCCTGATCGCCCAGACCGACTATCCGGATCTTGATGTCGACAACATCAACCGGATCTTCCTGCAGTGGAAGAAGGACAAGAAGGCCGACATCATGGGCTATCGCGACAAATGCTATCGGTCGGTCCTGACCGGCACCCTGGCGGCGCGCCACCATGTGCCGTGGATGAAGGCGTTCGACGATTCGCTCGAGGCCTATCTGCGCCTGCCCTCGACCCGCAGCCAAGCCGCGCGCGCCTGATGCAATATCCCCTCCGAACGACAAGCGTTCGGAGGGGACCATGCTCATGTCCGGCCCGGATCAGGGATTGGCCGCAGACCAGACCGCATAGGCGTCCAGCGCCCGCTGAGGCGAACCGATCCACCAGGAATAGCCGTTGCGGCGACCGATCGAGATGCCGTTGACGTCGTCGTGGATCGTCTGATCCTTGTCGCCGAAGATGGGCTGCCCCGTGACCAGGTCATAGTTGCGCGACCAGATCGGTCCCGCGCCGGGCTTGTCGATCAGCTTGCGGCCGTCGTCGGTCATCTCGAACGACTTGTCATAGACGCGCACCGACTCCAGCCAGGCCACAGCCCCGCGGATCGCCCTCTTGACCTCCGGCGACGGGTTCGGCTCGGCCATCAGGAACTCGAGCACGTCGGTCGTCTCGCCGCTGGCGATCGAACGCGGCTCATAGTTGCGGGCGCTGGTGGGCACCAGGCGCATGGGTTCGAGCTGCTGCGGCCAGCCCTGAAGCTGATCGCCCTTTCGAACCTGGGCGGCCAGGGTGACGTCGATGGCCTTCTTCACCGCCTCGGCGGCGCGCGCCTCCAGGTCGGCGGGGACGAAGCCGAAGCCTTCCGTGCCCTGGGCCACGTCGCGCAGCACCATGGCCGCATTGGCCACGGCGTTGTCGTTGAAGGTGATGGAATCGTGGAAGCCGCCTTCCAGCGGCCAGTTCTGCGGCCAGCCGCCGTTCGGATACTGGGCGTTCAACAGATAATGGACGCCCCGGATCACGCTGGCGCGCCAGGCGTCGCCCTCGGGGCCGGGCGCCTGGGCCGCGACCTTGGCCAGATAGCGCATCTCGGTCCAGGTGGAGTCATTGTCCAGCGTGCCGACGAAGGTCCAGAAGCGGTCCGCCGGAGCGTCGAAATTGGCCGGATTCTGCTCCATGGTTTCGGCGTCGTTGGAGAAACGCTGCCCCGGCAGTCGGACGATGCTGCGGTCCTGGTTCTTGCTCCAGCCGCCCGCCGGGGTCTGGAAGCTGACGACCGCGTCGGCGACGGCGCGGGCCTCGGCCCCGGCGTACCATTCAGCCGGCCGATCCAGCGGCATGTGAGAGCTGTTGCCGCGGATGGCCAACGGCGGCGGCGGCGGCGTCGCGCCGGCCGGCAGTTCGGCGGCCAGGGCCGCACGGTCCGCCTTCATCTGGGCCTGCGACCGCTCCAGATAGGCCTGCCACGCCGGGCGCTCGTCGTCCGGCAGGGCGCCGATGCGGTCGAAGGTCAGTCCGAGCGCCGGCGTATTCATCCGAAGAACTTCGGCGTGCGCGCCGTCGGCGCCGGGAGCCGCAACGGCCAAGGCTAACAAGGAAAAGGCGAGGGCGTGTTTCACTGAGGCGTTTCCCGACTGCGTTCGTTCCGAACATCATTCCATTATGTAGTCCATCATTTTGCATGGTGACATTCGATGGGCAAGCACCCAGACGGCCGCCGGCGCGGTTTTGTGCGCCGGCCCGGACGCGGGACGCCGTCCCCTCTCCGCTTCCCGGCCGCGATGCGCTAGACCCCGGCCATGTCCCTGCCCCTTCTTCCCGATCGGACCTGCGGCGGCTGCGTCGAATGCTGCCGCGTGATCCCGCTCGACCTGCCGGAACTGGCCAAGCCGACCGGCGAACTGTGCGCCTACTGCGTCGACGGCGCGGGTTGTTCGGTGCATCGGATCCGCCCCCAGACCTGCCGCATCTGGTTCTGCCTGTGGCGCGCGGTGGAACTGTCGGACGACTGGCGGCCGGACCGCAGCGGCGTGATCGTGCGGCCCGATGGGGTCGAGGACGGCGTCATCACCCTCTATGTCCTGCGCCGCTCGGACTTCCTGGTCGGGATCGACTTCTTCGCAACCGTGGCGGGCTGGATCGCCGAAGGCATTGAGGTGGCGCTCAGCGTCCCCGGCCCGGTCGGAACCTATCCGGCCCGCGCCGTCGTGACCGACTGGCTGCGCCCCGCCATCGAGGAGGGCGATCCCGACGCCTTCGCCGCGCGCGTCCTCGCCTCATTGGATCGGCTCGAACAGCACGACTTCCAGCCGGACGGGATCACGGCGCGCTACGCCGTCGCCTGAGGCTCCACGACCGTGATCTCGGGCCAGCGGCCGCGGGCGTTGGCGATCACGCGCTCCCAGCCCCTGGCCAGGTCGCGCGTGGGATTGGGGCGAATGACCATGTCGAACACGTCCTCCAGCCCGAAGGGCGCGATCACGCTGATCGCGTCGTCAGCCTCCAGCCGCACCCCGACGGCGAAGGCCGGGGCGACGAAGCGGGCCGGAGCGTCGTCGGTGCAGGTCAGGGGCGTATAGGGTTCGCCGAACTTGCCCTCGAACCACAGGTGGACCCGCGCCTGGTTGCGCACCTCGACCTGATCGCGCACCGGCGGCGCGAAGGCGGCGGCGACGCGCTTGATGACGACGTCCTCGGCGTCCCAGGAGGTGTCGGCGTCAAAATAGCCGATGTCGTAGTCCTTGATTCCATAGCCGATCTGGCGGCCCGTCTGGACGTTCCACACCGCCTGATAGACGGCTCCCGAGAACAGCCGCCAGTCAGGCAGGTTCAGGTCCCGCATCACGGTCAGCACATGCATCAGGCCCGCGTCGGCGCGGGCGATCTCGGTCAGGCGAGTTTCCAGGGTCATGCCGTCCTGTGAGGGCGATTCCGCGAGTGCGCCAAGGACGGATCGCCCCTCTCCCGATGGGAGAGGGCTTGAGCCTCCAAGAGCCGAAGGCGATTGGCATAGGCGAAAGGGTGAGGGTTCGCGGGTGAAGTCGGCCAAGGGCCGTTGTGCGACGGCTGACGCCGACTGACAGGACAAGCCCCTCACCCTTTCGCGCAAAGAACGATCGCTTCGCTCTCGTGCGCTCAAGCCCTCTCCCGCCGGGAGAGGGGGCGCTATCGGCCCCGCACCGGCCAGGCGTGGTCCAGCGGGCCGTGACCCTGGCCCAGGCCCGGCGCGCGACGGATGGCCTCGGCCACATAGGCCCAGCCTTCCGCGACCGCGACCGGCAGAGGCAGCCCCTTGGCGATCCCCGCCGCACAGGCGCTGGCCAGGGTGCAGCCGGTGCCGTGAGTGTGGCGCGTCTCGACCCGCTCGCTCTCCAGCACCGTCTCGCCGTCAGCGGTCAGCAGCAGGTCGACGACCGTCGCGCCCGGCACATGGCCGCCCTTCATGAGGACGGCGCGCGCGCCCATCTTCAGCAGCGCCTCGCCCGCCCGACGCTGGCCGTCCAGATCGGCGACCGCCAGTCCGGTCAGAGCCTCGGCCTCGGGCGCATTGGGGGTCAGCAGAAAGGCGCGGGGAACCATAAGGCGACGCACCGCCTCCACCGCCGTTTCGGCCAGCAGGGGCGAGCCGCCCTTGGCGATCATCACCGGATCGACCACCGCCGGAACGCCCGCCGCATAGTCGATCAGACCCGCGACGGTCTCGACCACCTCGACCGAGCCCAACATGCCGGTCTTCAGGGCGTCGGCGCCGATGTCGTCCAGCACGGCCCTGGCCTGGGCCTCGATGACGTCGAGCGGCAGGGGATGGACGCCGTGGACGCCCAGGGTGTTCTGAACGGTGACGGCGGTGATGGCCGTGGCGGCGAACCC
The DNA here is from genome assembly GCF_053645695.1 of Brevundimonas sp. NPDC055311. Classification (NCBI taxonomy): domain Bacteria; kingdom Pseudomonadati; phylum Pseudomonadota; class Alphaproteobacteria; order Caulobacterales; family Caulobacteraceae; genus Brevundimonas; species Brevundimonas sp. NPDC055311. The sequence goes on along the minus strand of NZ_JBSHMV010000002.1, from coordinate 751,858 downwards.
GCCCAGCATGGTCACGGCCTTGATGTCGGCCTGAATCCCCGCCCCGCCCCCGGAGTCGGAGCCGGCCAGGATCAGCACCCGGCCTTTTTTGGTTCCCCTATCGTCTCCGGCGCGGCCGGAGACTGCTTGAGGGGGATTGGCGCCTTTCTTCTCTCCGGCGCGGCCGGAGACGGCTTGAGAAGATTGGGCCTGGCTCATGCCGTCACGCCCGAAAACAGCTTCAGCCCGACGATGCCCGCGACGATCAGCAGGATGCAGACCGCCCGCACCGCCGTCGCCGGCTCGCCATAGACGGCGACCCCGATCACCGCCGCGCCCACGGCGCCGATGCCGGTCCAGACGGCGTAGGCCGTGCCGACCGGCAGGCGCTGCGTCGCCGCCCACAGGCCGATCATGCTGGCGGCCAGCGCCAGGGCCACCCCCAAGGAAATCAGCGGACGCTGCACCCCGACGTATTTCACGCCGGACGCCCAGCCCACTTCGAACAGCCCCGCCACGACGAGAACCAGCCAGGGATTGAGAGACAGAAGCCAAGACATGGCGGCTGAATGGCGGATGGCGCGCCTCCAGACAAGAGCCCTCGCCTGCTGCTCGGCGCCCGTCTCGGGAAACAAATTGGAGACGGCGTGCGTTGCCGCCTCAGTCGCTGAAGAGGTCGGGATCGAATGCGCGCCCCTGAAGTCCGCACCGGAATGCTGATCCGCCGCCCGGTCGATGAGGTCTACCAGGCCTTTACCGAGCCCGCCGTGACCTCGTGGTTCTGGTTCACTCACGGCGACCGACGTCTGTCGCCCGGCGCCAGGGCGACGTGGACCTGGGGGATGTACGGCGTGTCCACTCGCGTCGCCGTGAAGGACGTCCAGGTCAACAGCCGCATCCTCATCGACTGGAATCTGGACGATCAGCCGACCGAGGTCGAATGGCGTTTCCAGGCGCGCGACCGGACGAGCTGGGTCGAGATCTTCAACCGGGGCTTCGCCGCGACGGATGAAGGCGTGGCGGCGGCTCTGGACGCCATGGAGGGCTTCACCCTGGTGCTGGCCGGCGCCAAGCTGTGGCTGGAGCGGGCGATCGAACCGGCCTTCATCGTCGACCGCTTCCCCGATCAGGTGTCGCCGGACTGGAAACGCTAGGGCCGGGCCGCCGCCGCGACCGCCGCCTGAATCTTCAACGCCTGAACCGTCTCGCGCACGCCGTGAACCCGCACCATTCGGGCGCCGCGTCGCGCCCCTTCCAGCGCCAGGGCCAGTGAGCCGCCCAGGCGGTCGGTCGCCTCCGTCGCCGTTTCGTCCACCCCCTGGATGAGGCGCTTGCGGCTGGCGGCGTAGAGCACCGGAAAGCCCTGATCGACCAGGGCGTCCAGACGCGCCGTCAGCGCCAGATTATGCGCCGTCGTCTTGGCGAAGCCGACGCCGGGGTCCAGCCATATCTTCTCGCGCGCGACCCCCGCCGCCACAGCCGCCTCGGCGCGTTCCGCCAGAAACCCGGCGACCTCGGACACGACGTCGTCATAGTGGGGGTCGTCCTGCATCGTCTTGGGCGCCCCCTTCATATGCATCAGCACTACCTCGCAGCCCAGTTGGGCGGCGGTCGCCAGACTGTCGGGCGCGTGGCGAAGCGCGGTCACGTCGTTCCATATCGTCGCGCCTGCGGCGACGGCGACGCGGGCCACGGCGGGCTTCATGGTGTCGATGCTGATCGCCCCGCCCCACCGCGCGCGAAGGGCGGCGATCAGCGGGACGACGCGGGCGATCTCCTCCGCCTCGCCGACCGGGTCCGAGCCCGGCCGCGTGCTTTCGCCGCCCACGTCCAGCACGTCGGCGCCCTGATCGATCAGCCTCAGGGCGTGGGCCAGGGCGGCCTCATGGGTGGCGAGGCGCCCCCCGTCGGAAAAGCTGTCCGGCGTGACGTTGACGATCCCCATGACGAGCGGGGGCTTCACGAGGGATTGATGGGTCATGCGACAGCAGCTCCGAAGAGCGCGGTTTGACTTTCACCGCGCCTGGGTCCAGCCTCTAACGGCAATGGAACGCTTCGTCAGCCAGGCTCGACGCCTCACCCACGCGGGACGCCGCGTCGAAGGCCTTTAACCCGTAGCGGTCCCGCCGTGCGCCCTGCGCCGGGCGCCCGCTACGGGACCCAGTTGCTTAAAGTCTCTACTTCCACCTCTTCATTCTGCAGGACCGCGCCGGCCTGGGGCCGTTCGCGAAGATTTGCGCCATGACACGCCGCCCAGACATCACGGACGAGAGCCGCACCGGCGAAGCGCCGCGCGGCGCCGACATCATCCCGTTTCGAAGGCCGATCGCGCCCGCCGCGCCGCCCGCGTCGCCCGCCGATCACGAAACGACCGATCCAGAACATCCCGACGATGACGGCCCCTCAGCCGCCTGACGTCGCCCGAATTTCCAGAAAGTTTTCTTCATGACCACCCCTCGCAAGGGCGCCCTGCCCGCCATCACGCTTCGCAGCGACGACTTCGACGCCCTGGACCGCCTGGTCGGCGACCTGCCCGGCACGGGCCCCGCCGGCCTGCTGCAACAGGAGCTCGACCGCGCCAAGGTGTGCGAGCCCAAGGCCATGCCCAAGAACGTCGTCACCCTGAACCGCTGGCTGCACTACTCCGACGACCACAGCCCCGAGGTGCGCCGCGTGCAGCTGGTCCTGCCCAAGGACGCCGACATCGACGCGGGCCGCGTCTCCATCCTGTCCTTTGTCGGCGCCGGCCTGATCGGCCTGAAGGAAGGCCAGTCGATCGCCTGGCCGGACACCTCCGGCGCCGTGCGCAAGCTGACCCTGGTCAAGCTCGAGGAGCCCGAAGCGACGAACTGAGCCTCATCGCATCAGGACAAAAAAGAAGGGGCGCGCCCGGCGGGCGCGCCCCTTTTCATATCCGTCGTCCCGATCGCCCTCAGGCGCTCGGCGCGGGCTGGGCGGCGGCCTGAGGCTCCGCCGCCGGTTCGTCTTCCGGCGTGGCCGGAACCGACAGGGACGGGCCGACGACCGTGTCGTTGTCGTCGTCGCGCCTGGGCGGCTGGCCGTTCTCCAGCAGGTCCTTGATCTCGTCGCCCGACAGGGTCTCGTACTCCAGCAAGGCCTGGGACAGCTTCTCGTGGTCGCCTGCCTTCTCCGTCAGGATGCGGCGCGCCTCTTCCCAGCCTTCGGTGACGATACGGCGGACCTCTTCGTCGATGATGCGGGCCGTCTCTTCCGAGACGTTCTGGCTGCGCGACACCGAGTGGCCCAGGAAGACCTCCTCCTGGTTCTCGCCATAGGCCACCGTGCCCAGCTTCTCGGAGAAGCCCCAGCGCGTGACCATGGCCCGCGCCAGCTTGGTCGCCTGTTCGATGTCCGAGCTGGCGCCCGAGGTGATGCTCTCCGGCCCGAAGATCAGCTCCTCGGCGACGCGGCCGCCCGCCATGATGGCGATGCGATCGATCATCTGCTGGAACTTCATCGAATAGCGGTCGCCTTCCGGCAGCTGCATCACCATGCCCAGAGCGCGGCCGCGCGGGACGATGGTCGCCTTGTGCACCGGGTCGGCCATCTTGACGTTGATGGCGACGATGGCGTGACCGGCCTCGTGATAGGCGGTCAGGCGGCGCTCTTCCTCGTTCATGGCCATGGACTTCCGTTCGGAGCCCATCATGACCTTGTCCTTGGCGTCCTCGAAGTCGCGGTGCGTGACCATGCGACGGTCCTTGCGGGCCGCCATCAGGGCCGCTTCGTTGACCAGGTTGGCCAGGTCCGCGCCCGAGAAGCCCGGCGTGCCGCGCGCCAGGGTCTTGACGTTGACGTCGGCGGCCAGGGGCACGTCCTTCATGTGGACGCGCAGGATGCGCTCGCGGCCCGAGACGTCGGGGTTGGGCACCACGACCTGACGGTCGAAGCGGCCGGGACGCAGCAGGGCCGGGTCCAGCACGTCGGGCCGGTTGGTTGCGGCGATCAGGATGATGTTCTCGGACGCCTCGAAGCCGTCCATCTCGACCAGCAGCTGGTTCAGGGTCTGTTCGCGCTCGTCGTTGCCGCCGCCGAGACCTGCGCCGCGGTGACGACCGACGGCGTCGATTTCATCGATGAAGATGATGCACGGAGCATTTTTCTTCGCTTGCTCGAACATGTCGCGCACGCGGCTGGCGCCGACGCCGACGAACATCTCGACGAAGTCCGAACCCGAGATCGAGAAGAAGGGCACGCCCGCCTCGCCCGCCACGGCGCGCGCCAGCAGGGTCTTGCCGGTGCCGGGAGGGCCGACCAGCAGGGCGCCCTTGGGGATCTTGCCGCCCAGGCGCTGAAACTTGGCCGGATCCTTCAGGAAGTCGACGACCTCCTGCAGTTCGTCCTTGGCCTCGTCCACGCCGGCGACGTCGTCGAAGGTCTTGCGGCCCTTGTGCTCGGTCAGCAGCTTGGCCTTGGACTTGCCGAAGCCCATGGCGCCCTTCGCCCCGCCCTGCATCCGGTTCATGATGAACAGCCAGAAGCCGATGATCAGCGCCACCGGCAGCAGCAGGCCCAGCAGACCCGACCACCACGGCTGACGGGTGCTCTTGGTCTCGACCTCGACGCCGGACTTGCGGATCTGCTCGACCAGCTCGGCGTTCGGCACCGGCGTCACGGCGGTGAACTTGCTGTCGTTCTTGAAGACGCCGGTGATCGTCTCGCCGCGCGCGACGATCGACTTGATCTCCTGACGCTCCACGGCGGTCATCAGCTGGGAATAGGTGATGGGCTCGGGACGGCCGGCGGCCGCCGCGCCCTTGGCGCCGGGCATGGCGGGCGCGCCGCCGTTCTGGCTGATCGCGGCGTAGACCGTCACCAGTCCCAGAAGGATGACGCCCCAGATGGCGAAATTGCGCAGGTTCATTCGGTCCTCGGTTCCTCGACGGGGCCGCGCTCGGCCCGTCGATCAGCAGTCTTCGTCTGAAAATAGGTCAGACGGCGGCGTTTCGCCATGAAGGGTTTGAAAGAGTCCGTCTTCCTGCGTCGTTTCGCCCCCGAAACCCGCCAGGGCGAGCGCCAGACGACGCAGGCCCAGCGCACGGACATCCGCCGCACGCCAGGCCAGGACAGGACGTCCTTCGCCCTTGATCAGCACCGGCGCGGCGGCCCGCGCGGCGGGCGGCAGGGGCGCCAGAGCCGCGCGGTCCCGCTCCGACAACTGCGCCAGCCGTCCAGCCGCCGCTGCGACACGCAGACCCGGCTGTTCAGTCTTGATCTCGAAACGCCCGTCCCAGACGGCCGGCCGCCCCGGCGTCAGGGCCAGAGAGGCAGGCGGACGACGCTTCCACTCGCCCGGTTCGCGCATCGCCTGAACGCGCTCGCCTGACGCCTCGACGCGGGCGCCGCACAGGACGGCGGTGAAATCCTCTCCGGACGCCAATCTCGCCTGAAGCGCCGCCAGCCGGTCGCCTCTCGGGGGCGTCGCGCCGCCGCCCGCGCACAGCAACACGGCGGCCAGCGTCGATGCCGACAGGTCGCGCGACAGAGGCAGAACCCCGGCCCAAGTCTGATCGCCCGGGTCATAGGCCGCACCCGCATCGGCCGCCGACGCCGAGCGCTCGACAGGGCTTTCACCCTGCGCCAGCGCCGCGCGCGCCCTGCCTCGTCCGAAACGCAGGTCGGCGTTGGCGGGATCTTCCAACCATGTCAGGCCGCGCGCGCGCAGATGGTCCCGCAGCGCCTCGCGCCGCTCATCCAGCACCGGGCGCAGCAGCATCTGTCCCCGCCCCTCAGGCCAGGCCGGCGACGGCGACCAATCACGCAGCCGGCCCAGCGTGGCGCCGTCCGCCCGCATCCAGTCGCCCTCGGCGACATCATCGGCGGTGTGGCCGGTCAGGATGACGCGCGCGCCCGCCTCCCTCGCCGCCTCGGCCAGCAGGGCGTGGCGCGCCGCTCGCGCCCGCGCCGGAACGCCCGACCCGCCGCGCGCGCCCTCCCACACCAGCCCCCGCCAGTCTGCGCCCGCCGCGCGCGCGGCCTCGGCGGCGAAACGGGTCCAGTCCGCGCTGTCAGGGTTGAGATTGTGATCGACCGTCAGGGCCAGCAGGCGCCGCCCCCTCGCCTTGGCCCATTCGGCAGAGAGGTCCAGCAGGGCCAGGGAGTCGCCTCCGCCCGACAGGGCCAGGGTAACCGGCTCAGGTCCGGCATGGTTCAGGCGCGCGTCCAGCCGGGTGAAGACCCGGCCGGCCAGGTCGCTCATCAGTTGCAGCTGGCGCGCGTCCGCAGCTGGGTCGCGCGGGTCTTCTGCGCCGCCGTGGCCGCCTCGGCGTAGCGGCGGCCGAACTCGGTCAGGGCGCCGCAGGCCTGGGTCGCCCGGTCGGTGGCGCGCAGGGCCTCGGCCAGCTTCAGCGTCGTCTCGGGCGCCCAGGGCGTGCGCGGCCAGCCGTTCAGGGCGGCGGCGTAGGCCTGGACCGCCGAAGCGTTGTCGCGCGCGGCGACGTGCAGATCGCCCAGACGGCTGTTGGCCTCGCGCGCCTGGGGCGTGTTCGGCCAGGTGACGATGACGGTCTCCAGCGCGCGCCCGCCGCGCGCGGCGTCCTCGCCGGCCAGGCGCATGGCCGCCTGAAGATCCTGCGCCGCATCGCCGGTGGGCGAGTTGGCGACGATCGGCCCGTTCAGTTCGGCGGCTTCCTCGGCGGCCTTTTCGGCGCGCTCGACGCGGCCTTCAAGGTCGCGCAGGCGGCGGCTCAGCTGCGTGTTCTCGCGCGTCGCCTCGTCCAGCTGGAAGGTCAGGCGTTCAGTGTCGGCGTTCATGCGCTGGAAGGTCTGCTCCACGTCGCCCAGGCGGCGCTCCATGATGGAGACCTGCCCCTGCAGGGCGACGACCTCGGGATCCGGCTCGACCAGAACGGGCTGACCGGCGGCGTTGCGCTGGGTCAGGGCGCGCTCCAGGCGACGAACGTTGCGGTCCAGTTGGTCCAGTCGGCGCTTGTCCCACTGGACCGGCTCCATCGGCTGGACCTGGGCGATGACCGCGCCCCCGATCAGGGTCAGGCCGATCGCCGTCAGGACGGCGGGTTTGGTGAGGCGGAATGGCGTCTTCAGCATGGTCCTGTCGTCCCATCGATTTGCGGCGACGGCAAGGCCCCGATCAATGTCCGAGGCCCAGATAGATGATGGAGACGATGAACAGCGTCGCCGCGATCTCGCAGAAGATCAGCAGGGCGATCGTCCGCCACAGGGTCGAAAAGACCTTCAGGCTGTAGGCGCCCTTCAGCTGGGCGAACATGTGCGCCGGCACGATCAGGACCGCGATCGTCCCGGCCGCCGCGCCCGCGCCCTTCAGCGTCGTGGCGACCAGCACCACCGCCATCAGCAGCAGCGACATGAAGGTCAGGGAATAGAGGACGAAGACCCCGTGATCGTACAGGGTGAAGCCCCGCTTCCACAGGAACATCAGGGCCACAAACGGGATCGATAGCGGCACCAACAGGAAGGCGAATTTGTAGATGGTCTGCTGCAGCTTGTAGAGCGCCAGGTCGGGGTTCTTCAGCTTCTTGGCGACCGTCTTCGTCAGGCCGTTGGTCTGGCCGTCCGTGCCGAGGCTGGCGGCGACATCCGCCACCTGCGCCTGCCAGCTGCCGGACGTCAGACCGTCCTTGCGGCCCTCGATCGCATCCTTCTGCAGACGCTCCAGCTTGGCCTTCTCACCGATGAGAGCCGCTTCGGCCCCGGCCAGGACGCCGGCCGCGACGCCCGCGCGGGCGCCGCTGTCCACCGGCGGGGGCGAACCATCGGCAGGACTGACGACGGCCTCTGTCGCGGCGACCTCCTGTCGGGCGGCGGCGACCACCTGCTCCGCCTCGGCGATCGCCGTCTTCTGCGCCTCGATCTGCTGCGGCAGGGACGGCAGGGTCACCGCCTGATGCGGCATGAAGCTGAGGGCGAAGAACATGACGAAGAGGGTGAACAGGAACATCGCCAACGGGGAGACGTAGCGGGTCCGCCTGCCCTGCACCCATTCACGCGTCAGCCGCCCCGGATTCGTGATCAGCAGCGGCAGGGTGCGCCACAGCCGTCCATCGAAATGCATGACCCCGTGCAGCAGCTCTTCGCCCAGATGCAGCAAGGTGCGGTGGACATGGGCCGCCTGGCCGCAGTTGGAGCAGAAATTGCCCGTGACCTCGGCCCCGCAGTCGGCGCAGGCGCCGTGAGGCTCGCCTGCACGGCCGCCCGGTTTTTCGATCGCCCCGGCGATGACGCCCGCCGTCACCGCTCCGCCTGCCGCTTCCAGATCCATGCCGTCCCTCCCGGATTCGCGGCGGACTTTGACGGCGGCGGGGCGCAAAGAAAAGAGGCGCCGGCTTGCGCCGACGCCTCCATCCGTCGCTTTTTCGCCGTACGGCTTAGCGCGGCGCGCCCGACACGATGGCGGTGTGGGCGTTGCGGTTCTGGGCCCAAGCCGACTCGTTCGAGCCTTCCGCGATCGGACGTTCCTTGCCGAAGCTGATGGTGTCGATGCGGGCGGCGGGCACGCCGCGGCTGATCAGATAGGAGCGCACGGCCTCGGCCCGGCGGGCGCCCAGGGCCAGGTTGTATTCGCGCGTGCCGCGTTCGTCGGCGTTGCCTTCGATGCGGACCGTGACCTGCGGATAGCGGGCCAGCCAGGCGGCCTGGGCGTCCAGACGCGGCTGGGCCTCGGTGCGGACCGAATAGGAGTCGAGGTCGAAATAGACGCGGTCGCCGACGTTGACGACGAAGTCCTGTTCCGAGCCAGGCGCCGGAGCGCCGACGTTGCCGCCGCTGACGGGGCCGGTCGGGGCGGTCGGATACTGCGGGCCGGCAGGCGGCGCCGGCTCGACCGGCACGGCCGGTTCGACCTTGGGCTTGGGAGCGCAGGCGGCCATCGCCGCCACGGCCGCGCCCACGGCGGCGAGCCTGAACATATGGGAGGTCTTCATAAGGTCGTCTCCTTGATTGGGGTCCGAGAACAGCGGCCTGAAGCTTGGCCTTACACGGCCTGCTAGCCCGTCGCGAAGGCCCGCGCCAGCAGCGATAACGCACAGTTTACGCAAACGGCTCCGCTGGTCGATGTCACGAAAACGTAACCGCGTTACGCCGGGCAGGAATCCGGCCCCTGGCCGATGCCCAGATTGACCGGCGGGGCGTCCAGCAGACCCGACCAGGCGGGGTCCGAACCGCGTCCGTCATAGCCGGCCTGAGACACCACCCGGCCCGACAGGTCCACCGTCCACAGCCGCGTGTCGCCGCCGGGGCTCTGGCGCGCGAAGGCGATGTAGCGGCCGTTCGGCGCCCAGGACGGGCCTTCCTCGAAATAGGAGGACGACAGGATGCGCTCGCCCGTGCCGTCGGACTTCATCACGCCGATGTGGAAGCGGCCGCCCTGCTGCTTGGTGAAGGCGATCAGGTCGCCGCGCGGGCTCCAGGCCGGGGCGGTGTAGAGGCCGCCGCCGCGGCTGATCGGGCGCTGGCCCGAGCCGTCGGCCCGCATGGTGTAGAGCCGCGCCGAGCCCGAACGGTCCGAGGTGAAGACGATCTGATTCCCGTCGGGGCTGAACGAGGGCGAGGTGTCGATGCCGGGGTCGGTCGTCAGGCGCGAGAGCTGGCGGCTGCGCAGGTTCATCACATAGACGTCGGTGTTGCCGCCCCGGATGATCGAGAAGGCCATCTTGGACCCGTCGTTCGAGAAGCGCGGCGCCAGCACCTGGCCGTCGAACTCGCCCAGGCTTTCGCGGCGCCCGGTCGACAGATTGTAGAGGTAGATGCGGCTATAGTCCTTGCCCAGCGCCACATAGGTCACTTCATCGGGGTTCGAGGCCGAGAAGCGCGGCGACATGATCACCTCGTCGCCCTGGGTCAGGAAGACGGGGTTGTAGCCGTCCTGGTCGACGATGGTCAGGCGCGACAGCTTGTTCAGCTGAGTGCCGCTTTCAGAGACGAACAGGACGCGCGAATCGAAGAAGCCCGCCTCGCCGGTCAGGCGCTGATAGACGACATCCGAAATCTTGTGGGCGATGCGGCGCCACTGCTCGGAGGTGGCGGTGAACTGGTAGGAGACCAGCTGGCACTGGCGATAGGGGTCATACAGGCGGAAGCCCACGTCGATCCGCCCGTCCGCGCGCGGCGTCACCCCGCCGTAAAGCACCGCCTGGGCGCCGATGGAGGTCCACTGCGGGAAGTTCGGCGCATTGGCCAGGGTCAGGCCGGTCTCGATGAAGCTGGCCGGGTTCAGCGGATCGAAGAAGCCCGAGCGCTTGAGGTTGCCGCTGATGACGCCCGAGATCTGCGACCCGTTCTGGCCGGTGAAGGGCACGACGGCGATCTGAAGCGGGCGCAGCACGCCCTGGTCGATCTCGACCTCGACCGGACCCGACTGCTGCGGCGCGGCGGCAGGTTGCGTCTGGGCCGTCGCCGGGCCCGCCATGAGGACCGCGGCGGCCGAGGCGAGGAGAAGGTGCAGACGCATAGGGGGCTCCCTGAAGTTGGACGGCTCATCGGTCCTTATCGCCAGACCGTATGACAAAAACCAGATTGCGAAAAACAAGCTTGCCCCGGAATGGGGCGACTTTCAGACTTTGGCGACGTCCCGCCCGCCTCATTCCGTCATCCTCCGGCGAGCGGAGCGAGACCGGGGGACCCAGCGGCGCCGAAGGCGATCTTCACAGCGGGCGCCGCTGGGTCCCCCGGTCAGCGCCGCTTCGCGGCTTGCCGGAGGATGACGGCGTTCAAAACCCTACCGATTGGCGCAGGCGCGTTCGGTGTTGAAGGTCGGGCGATAGGCGCCGCCGGGGAAGCCCGCCGGAACATCGAAGGGCGCGGTCTGGCGAAGCGCCCGCAAGGCGCCGTCCGCCGCTGCGCGATAGACCGCGCTGGACTGAGGATTCACCAGGGTCGGCCCCCGAGTGATCCGCCCGTCGGCCGACAGGGTGAGATCGACCTGGATGCGGAGCTCGTTCGCACCGGGGATATCACAAGGCAGAATCCAGTTCGGATAGACCTGATTGAAGATCGCCGTGATCTGCGGCCCGGTGGCCTGAGACGCCTGTCCCGTCCCCTGCTGCCCCGTCGCCGGCCGGCCGCGGTTCTGGGTCGGGCGCGGCGGCCCGGCCAGGGCGTCGAGGTCCAGCCCCGGCGCCGGACGGGCGGGCGCCTTCTTTTCAGGCGGGGTCGGCGCCGGCCGGGGCGCCGGCGCCTTTTTCTCAGGCGGCGTAGGCGTGGGACGCGGCGTCGGCGCCTTCTTCTCCGGCGGCGCGGGGGTCGGTCGCGGCGTCGGGCGCGGTTGCGGCTGTGGCGTCGGCGGCGTGGGTTCCGGCTCGGGCGGAGTCGGCTCGGGCGGCGCTTCGACGGGGGCCGTCTCGCCGTCTTCCAGAGAAGGCTCCTCCTGCGGATTGTCGGCCGGAGCGGCGGCGATCTCGACGTCGGAGACGATCGACACCGGCACCGAATTCACCAGCGGCTTCATCTCGTCCTTCGACGACCACGACACGAAGGCGAGCGCCACCACCCCCGCGTGCAGGGCGATGGAGCCGAGGATGGCGGGACTGGGGCGGCGCAAGGTCCGTCAGCCCTCCGTCGGCTCGTCGGCGGCGGTGTCGGTGATCAGGTTCAGCTTGGTGAAGCCCGAAGCCGACAGGCGCGCCATCACCCGCGCTACTGCCTGATAGGGGGCGCGGCCGTCGGCGCGGATGAAGATGGCCTTGTCGCGCGCGTTCTCGCCGCCCTCTTCGGCCACGCGCAGGGCCAGCTGCTCCCAGCGGACCTCGCTCTCGCCGATGAAGATGGCGCCGTTCTGGTCGATCGAGACCGTGACCGGCTTGTCGGTCGTCTCGACCGCGCTGGCCTCGGTCTTGGGCAGCTCGACCGGCACCCCGACCGTCAGCAAGGGCGCCGAGATCATGAAGATGATCAGCAGCACCAGCATGACGTCCACCAGGGGCGTGACGTTGATCTCGCTCAGCGGCCGCTTGCGCGCGCGGCGACGACCGCGACCGCCGCTGGAGCCTCCTGCACCACCCATGGCCATGGATCAGGCGCCCCGGCGCAGGTTCAGATCGGACGACGGCGGCGGAGGCGGCGGCGGGGTCGCCGGCGCGCCCAGGCGTCGCGCGATGGCGGCCTGCAGGTCGTCGGCGAAGGCCTCCAGACGCCCGGTGAACTTGCCCGCCGACGCCGAGAAGGCGTTGAAGGCGATATAGGCCGGGATGGCCGCCGCCAGACCGATGGCCGTGGCGAACAGGGCTTCGGCGATGGCCGGGGCCACGGTGGTCAGATTGGTGTTGCCCGCCGCCGCGATGCTGTCGAAGGCGTTCATGATGCCCCAGACCGTGCCGAACAGGCCGATGAAGGGCGAGGCGGTAGCGACCACCGACAGCACGCCCAGGCCGTTCTCGATCTTCTGGCTCTCACGGGCGATGACCGAATCCAGGGCGCGGTCGATACGGGCGATCAGCATGGAGCCTTGCGTATCCGTCATCGCGCCGCGCGCGCGGGCCTCGCGCCAGTCCTGCAGGGTCAGGACCAGCATGCGCGGCAGAGGATCGGCGGGCTGGGGTCCGGCCTGGGCGGCCACCTCCTCCAGGGAGCGGCCGCTCTCGACCTGCTTTTCGAACTCGGTCGCGCGGGCGTTCATGCGCGAGAAGCGCACGGCCTTGTCGATGATGATGGTCCAGGACCAGACCGAGGCCGCGGCCAGGCCGATCATCACCGTCTTGACCACCCAGTCGGCGGTCATGAACAGCTCGATGGGATTCAGCAGGGAGGCGTCGACGGGCGGAGTCATGCGTGGTCCTTGGCGAAGAGTCCGTTTATTCCGCCAGTTGCACCGGGCGGTCGTGGCGGTTTCATGGCGGCGGGTCTAACGGGCGTCGCGGCCCGCGTCATCAGCCTTGAGGCTGACAACCTCGTTATTGCGAGACTTCGCCGGACAGCCAGGGCGTCACCAGTTCGACCAACCGCCTCGTCGGGCGACGCGGACGCCCGTCCAGATGGATGCAGACGGCCGTGACGTCGGCCCGGCACAGCACCTCGCCGCCGCGCTCGACCGTCTGGCGGATGATCAGGCGCGGCCCCTTGATCGCCTCATAGCGGGTGCGCACCACCAGGGCGTCGTCGATCCGCGCGGGCTTCAGGTATTTGATCGCCAGGTCCGACACCACGAAGGCCAGCGGCTCGTCCTGCTCCAGCAGGTCGACGTGTCCGACGCCGGCCAGGCGCAGGAAGTCCGATCGTCCCCGCTCGAAGTAGCGGACATAGTTGGCGTGATAGACGAGGCCGGTGAAGTCCGTGTCCTCGTAATAGACCCGCACGGGCAACAGGTGATCGCGGCCGTCGAAGCGGCCGGCGCTGGGTTGGTCGATCATGATTCAACTCTTGCCGGAGACAGCTGCGGGCGCGGGGGCGTCGAAGCCCGGACAATAACGCGATTTGAGCGTCGCGAACTCACCCTTCAGGGGGTCATGGCTCATCAGGATACGATTGGGGCGCGAGACGAAGGCCACGGCCTCCTTGCTGCCCTTCAACCCCGCATAGCCGCAGGCCGCGCGGCCGCGTCCCGCCTCGACATGCCGCACCTCGGCCTGGGGCCCCATCTGCTCGCGCACCTGGGTCAGGGCGCGTTCGGCCGCCGTCGCCTGGCGCGGTCCGAAGCGCGCGCCCTGGGTCAGGGCGTAGAGGCTGAACCCGCCCAACACGAGGACCGCCACGCCGAGCACGGCGATCATTCGCTCCATCCTGCGGGGATGCGCCAAGGGCGGCCTCCTTACTCGGACAGGAAGAATGACCGGCTTCGCCGGGCAGGTGAAGCCTTTTTTGCGAAAGAGTCGCGGTTCTCCCTCGCCTCTTCGGTCAGGCGGACGGGGGTTGTTCAGTCCGAACCGATAACGGCCTAGTCCCGATCGTAGAGGCGCAGCACCGCCAGGGCGCCGATGGTGGTCAGCACGCCCAGCGCAAAGGCGCCGACCAGCGAGCCCGTGGCCGCCGCGGTCGACACCGTGACAGGCCGCTTGGCGTACCACTGGACGATCTCGCCGGCGTGGGCGTGGTCGATGCCCTCGTCATAAGCGTCGTCCAGATAGGTGTCGTCGGCGGCGGCCATCGGCGTCTCCAATTCTTGCCTGCGCATAATCCCCGGCGCGTTCGGGCGGTTCCCCCCTCTCGTGACAGAGGAAGCGGCATCCAGTAAAGGGCGCCCTCCAGCATATTTGACTTCGGGCGAGCGACTCCATGGCCGGCCATTCCAAATTCAAGAACATCATGCACCGCAAGGGCCGCGCCGACGCGGTCCGCTCCAAGCTCTTTTCGCGCCTGTCACGGGAAATCACCGTGGCGGCCAAGTCGGGGATGCCCGACCCGGCGATGAACCCGCGCCTGCGTCTGGCGGTGAACAACGCCAAGGCCGAATCGATGCCGAAGGACAACATCGAGCGCGCCATCAAGAAGGCCTCCGGCGGCGAAGTCGATGCGATGGAGGAGATCCGCTATGAGGGCCGCGGCCCCGGCGGCGTCCAGATCATCGTCGAGGTCCTGACCGACAACCGCAACCGCGCCGCCTCGGGCGTGCGCTCGGCCTTCGCCAAGAACGGCGGCGCCCTGGGCGAAAGCGGCTCGGTCACCTTCATGTGGGACCGGGTCGGCAAGATCGACTACCCGGCCGAAGCGGGCACCGAGGACGCCGTCATGGAGGCCGCGATCGAGGCGGGCGCCCAGGACGTCGAGAGCGATCTGGTCAAGCCCGACATCTATGAAGACGCGCCGGGCCACACCATCTGGACCGCCTTCGAGGACCTGAACGAGGTGGCCGAGGCCATGTCCAAGGTGCTGGGCGATCCCAAGTCGACCGCCATCGTGTGGAAGCCGCAGTCGGAGATCGACCTGACCGGCGACCCCGTCGGCGTCCTGTTCAAGCTGCTCGACGCGCTGGACGCCGAGGACGACGTGCAGCAGGTCTATTCCAACGAGAACGTCTCGGACGAGGACGCGGCCAAGTTCGCGGGCTGATCCGCACGCCAAGATCCTGACCTCGACGCCCTTCCCCTGCGGGAGCGCGTCGAGGGATCAGGAACCGGACCTGAGTCCGGAGGCTTCTAGCAGCTCAAGCCTTGCTGCAAGGAGCCCGTGCTCATGGACATCACCCAACTGATCCTGGACGACCACGCCGAACAGCGAAGACTCTTCTCCCTGATCGAGGAGATCGACGCGAGCGACGTCGAGGCGCTGGAGGCGGTCTGGGGGCGGCTGTCGGCCTTTCTGGACGCCCACGCGGAAGCCGAGGAACGGCATTTCTATCCCGAACTTCTGAAGCTGGGCGAAGGCGCCAACGACGCCGAGGACGGCACGGTCGAGGGCGAGACCGAGGACGCCATCGAAGACCACAACAAGCTGCGCGACGCGGTCAAGGCGGTGGCGGCGCACAAGGTGGGCGCAAAGGCCTGGTTCGATGCGATCGGCGAGGCCAACGTCATCAACTCCAAGCACATGGGCGAAGAGGAGCGGCAGGGGCTGACCGACTTCCGCCTGAACGCCGATCTGCAGACGCGGCACGACCTGGGCGTGCGCTTCGCCGCCTTCCAGGCCCGCCACATCACCGGGGTGAAGCCGGTCAACAAGGACCCGGAAGGCTACGTCGAGAAACATGGCTGACGCCGCCTGGATTGAAGGCGTCGTCCTGCCCATCGCCGGGGCGCTGATCGCCGGGGGGATGATCGGCTTCGAGCGCGAGTGGCGCGGACGGCCGGCGGGATTCCGCACCCACATCCTGGTCAGCCTGGCGTCCTGCCTGCTGATGCTGGCGGCCATGACCCAGGCCGACTGGGCCTTCCGCGCCCTGCCGGACGAGAACATCGTCACCGACCCCACCCGCATGGCCCACGGGGTGCTGACGGGGATCGGCTTCCTGTGCGCCGGCGTGATCTTCCGCACCGGCTTCTCCATCCACGGCCTGACGACGGCGGCCTCGCTGTGGATCACCTCGGCCATCGGCCTGCTGTTCGGGGCGGGGCTGTTCGCCTTGGGGACGGCGGGGACGGTGATCACCGGCCTGATCCTGGTCGCGCTGAGACTGGTCAGCGCGCGCCTGCCCGACCGCACCCTGACCGACGTCGAGGTGCGCTGGCGCCGGGACGCTCCCTCGCCCGAGGTCGAGGTCGAAGCCGCCCTGCGCGCCGTCGATCCGGCGCCCGCGCATGACCGTTTCGAACTGATCGACGACGGCGCCGTGGTGCGTCGCAGCTGGCGCGTCCGCGCCGAGGGCGAGGCGGCGCTGAAGACCCTGTCGGCGCGGCTGGCCGCCCTGCCCGCCGTCTGCGGCTACGTGCTGGACCCGCGCGACGACTGACGGCTTGCCGGGCGCCCCGGCGCGGTTCAACCTGAGCGGTCGTTGGGAGCGTTTGGACCATGGCGATCGACTGGGGCGTGACGCATTGGGGCGTCGAGGAGCTGAGCCTGATGGCGCCGGTGGCTTCGGCCATGGTCACGGGCGGGCTGATCGGCATCGAGCGGACCTATCACGGCCATCCGGCGGGTTTCCGCACCCACATCCTGGTCTGCATGACCTCCTGCGTCCTGATGCTGGCGGCCATGCATCAGGCCAGCTGGGCCTTCGTCGCCCTGCCCGAGCAGCGGCTGGTGATCGACCCGACGCGGATGGCGCACGGCATACTGACCGGCATCGGCTTCCTGTGCGCCGGGGTGATCTTCCGCGAGCGCTTCTCGGTTCACGGCCTGACCACGGCGGCGTCGCTGTGGACCACCTCGGCCATCGGGGTGATGTTCGGCGTCGGCCTATGGAAGCTGGGGCTGATCGCGGCGGGCGCGACCCTGCTGGTGCTGGCCATCCTGCGCTTTCTCGACGCGCGCCTGCCGCATGTCGGCGTGATGGACGTCACCCTGCGCTGGACGCGCGGCGCAGCGCCGGCCGAGAAGGTCCTGCGCGCCCTTCTGGCCGAGAACGGCCTCAAGCCCACGCGCATCGGCCACGTCGTCAGCCCCGACGGCCAGATCCACGAACATCACGTCAAGGCGCGCGGCCCGATGCCGCTGAAGGTCGACGCCCTGTCCCACGCCCTGGGCGAACAGGCGGGTCTGGCGGGCTTCTCGGTGATGCCCAGAGACGATTGAGCCGGCGACCGGCCGCCCGGTCATTGTTCGCTAACCCTCTTTGGGGCAATAGGAACGGATGGCGAACGAAACGACTCGGATCCTGGGGCTGGACCCCGGCCTGCGCCGCACCGGCTGGGGCGTCATCGAAAGCGAGGGCAGCCGTCTGCGCTGGATCGCGCACGGCGTCGTCGCGCCCGACGACAAGGCGCCCTTCTCCGAGCGGCTGCTGCATCTGCTGGAGCAGGTGGGCGAGGTCTGCGCCGCCTATAGTTGCGACGAGGCGGCGATCGAGGAGGTCTTCGTCAACGTCAATCCGGCCTCGACGCTGAAGCTGGGCCATGCGCGTGCGGCGGTCATGCTGGCCCCGGCGCGGGCGGGCCTTTCCGTGGCCGAATACGCCCCGAGCCTGATCAAGAAGGCGGTGGTAGGGGCCGGGCAAGCGGACAAGAGCCAGATCGCCTTCATGATCAAACGCCTGCTGCCAGCCTCAGGCGATGTGAAGGCCGACGCCGCCGATGCGCTGGCCGTGGCCGTCACCCACGCCCATCATCGCCGGTTCAAGGCGGTCGCGGTGCGAGGCGCGGCATGATCGGCCGTCTGCGTGGAATTCTGGCCGAGGTCGGCGAGGCGGAATGCCTGATCGACTGCGGCGGGGTCGGCTATGTCGCCACCTGCGGGGCGCGGACGCTGGGCCGTCTGCCCGCGCCGGGCGACGAGACCACCCTGTTCATTCACAGCCAGTGGAGCCAGGATCAGGGGCCGCGTCTCTATGGCTTCCTGACCCGCGACGAACGCAAGGTCTTCACCCTCCTGCAGACCATCCAAGGCGTGGGGCCGAAGGCGGCGCTGGGCGTGCTGGACGTGCTGCCGCCCGCTGAACTGGGCGCCGCCGTCGCGCGCGAGGACAAGGCCGCCGTCGGCCGCGCCAACGGCGTGGGGCCCAAGCTGGCCCTGCGCATCGTCACCGAGCTGAAGGGCAAGAGCCTGACCGACGGCGTCTTCGCCCCCAGCGCGCCGGGCGTCCACGCCGAAGCCGCCGTCGCCGCCCCTCCGCCGCCCAGCGTTACCGGCGAGGCGGTCGCCGCCCTGCTGGGTCTGGGCATCGCCGAGGTCAACGCCCGCCGCGCCGTCGATCACGCCCTGATCAAGCTGGGCGAGGAGGCCGAACTGCCGCTGGTCATCCGTACGGCCCTGCAGGAGCTGGGACGGTGAGGGGCGCCGCATGACCGACGACCGCATCATCTCGCCCGCCCCCGCGCCCGGCGAGCAGCACGACCGCGCCCTGCGGCCCCAGACCCTGTCCGAGTTCGTCGGCCAGTCGGCGGCCAAGGGCAATCTGAAGGTCTTCATCGACGCGGCGCGCGGGCGATCCGAGGCGCTGGATCACGTCCTGCTGTTCGGACCGCCGGGTCTGGGCAAGACGACGCTGGCGCAGATCGTGTCGCGCGAACTGGGCGTGGGCTTTCGCGCCACCTCCGGCCCCATCCTGGCCAAGGCGGGGGATCTGGCGGCGATCCTGAGCAATCTTGAGCCGCGCGACGTCCTGTTCATCGACGAGATCCACCGCATGGCTCCGCAGGTGGAGGAGATTCTCTATCCGGCGATGGAGGACCATGTGCTGGACCTGATCATCGGCGAGGGGCCGTCGGCGCGCAGCGTGCGCATCGACCTGGCGCCCTTTACGCTGGTGGGGGCGACGACGCGGGCGGGGTTGCTGGCCACGCCGTTGCGGGACCGGTTCGGCATTCCGCTGCGGCTGGAGTTCTATACGCCCGAAGAGCTGACGGCGGTGATCCGGGGAGCGGCGCGCAAGATGGGCGCCGCCATCACCGAGGACGGGGCCATGGAGATCGCCCGCCGGGCGCGGGGCACCCCGCGCATCGCCGGGCGCCTGCTGCGGCGGGTGCGGGATTTCGCCGACGCGGAAGGGACCGCCATCGACCGGCTGGCGGCGGCGCGGGCGCTGGCGCGGCTGGAGGTGGACGAGGCCGGGCTGGACAGCCTGGACCGCCGCTTCCTCAAGGCCTTGATCGAGAACTACGGCGGCGGGCCGGTCGGCATGGACACCCTGGCCGCCGCCATCGCCGAGGCGCGCGACGCCGTCGAGGACGTGATCGAGCCATATCTGCTGCAGCAGGGCTTCATCCAGCGCACGCCGCGCGGCCGCATGGCCTGCGCGCGCGCCTATGAACATCTGGGGCTGGAGACGCCGCAAGCGCAGCCCGTTCCCCCGCCCGACCTGTTCGGCAAGTAGAGGCCGCACCCCTACCCCGCCATCAGGGCCTCGACCTCGGCGCGGTCGCCCAGCGACGGCTGCGCCCCCGGCCGGGTCGCCGCCAGCGCCCCGGCGGCGCAGGCGAAGTGAAGCGCGGCGTCCGGCTCCATGCCCTCCAGCAGGGCCACGGCGATCGCCCCGACGAAGGCGTCGCCCGCCCCCACCGCGTCTACAGCCGTGATGCGCGGCGGCGTGGCCCAGGCCATCGCCACCCCGCGCCGATACATGACCGCCCCGCGCGCGCCCTTGGTCACGACCACCAGCCCGCCGCCGACGTGCAGGGCGTCGCCGTAGAAGGCGGCCTCCGTCTCATTGACCACCAGCAGGTCGGCGCGGCGCAACAGGGCCTCCGACACCGGCGCGGCGGGCGCCAGGTTCACGCAGACGAAGTCCGTCGCCCGGCCCACCGCCGCCTCCACCGTCTCGATCGGCAGCTCCAGCTGGGCGATCAGCGGCGTCTCGATCCGGGCGGGCAGTTGCTCCGGCGTGACGAAGTGGTTGGCGCCGGCGGCCACAGTGATCTGGTTCTCGCCGGTCGGATCGACGGTGATCAGGGCCACGCCGGTCGGGGCGGCGATGTCCGTCTCCACCCCCGACAGGTCGACGCCGTGCGCCAGCATCAGGGCCACCGCCGCGCCCGACATCTCGTCGTCGCCGACCCGGCCGATCAGCGAGACTTCGGCGCCCAGCCGACGCGCGGCCAGAGCCTGATTGGCGCCCTTGCCGCCGGGATGGCGCGACAGGGCGGCCCCCGTCACCGTCTCGCCCGGCGCAGGCAGGGACGGCGCCGCCGCCACCATATCCAGATTGATCGAGCCGACGACGGTGATCCTCATGCGCCTTCTCCCAGCCTCTGCGTGATCAGGGCGAAGATCCCGGCCGCGTCAGCCTTCCTCGCCCAGAAATGGTTCGCCCCGGCCACGTCGACGCGGAACTCGACCGCAGTGTGGCCGCGGGTCAGGTCGCTGTCCGTCTCCACCGCGATGCGGCAGGGCGTCAGCTCGAACAGCTCCGGCTTCAGCAGCCAGGCGACGGTGCAGGGGTCGTGCAGCGGCCCTGCGTCCCAGCCGACCACCTGCCGCTCCACCCGCTGGGAGAAGCGCAGCATGGCCGCCGCCGTGCGGGCCGAGGCCGTGGGCAGGGCCTCGATGGCCGCGATCCGTTCCTCGGTCGCCCGCACCTGATGGGTGGCGTCCAGCCCCATGACGATCATGCGGCAGTCCGAAGCAAAGACCTCGGCCGCCGCGTCCGGGTCGGCCCAGATGTTGAACTCGGCCGAGGCGGTGATGTTGCCGCCTTCCGAGCGCGCGCCGCCCATGGCCACGACCGGCCCCAGATGCGCCGCCATCGCCGGCTCGGCCCGCAGGGCCAGCGCCAGATTGGTCATCGGCCCCATGATGGCCAGCGCCACCGACCCCGCAGGCTGCGCCATCACCAGCCGCACAAGCGCCTCAGCCGCCGTGCCCTCGGCCACAGGCGCGGCGGGCTCGAACGGGGTCAGGTCGCCCAGCCCCTCAAGCCCGTGGAACTCGCCCGCCCCGGCCGGATCGCGGCGCAGAGGGCGGTCGGCGCCCGCGAACACCGGCACGTCCTCGCGCCCGGCGATCTGGCGCAGGATGCGGGCGTTGCGTGCGGTCTTTTCGGCGCTGACGTTGCCC
Source organism: Brevundimonas sp. NPDC055311 (assembly GCF_053645695.1). NCBI lineage: Bacteria > Pseudomonadati > Pseudomonadota > Alphaproteobacteria > Caulobacterales > Caulobacteraceae > Brevundimonas > Brevundimonas sp. NPDC055311. The sequence goes on along the minus strand of NZ_JBSHMV010000002.1, from coordinate 730,870 downwards.
CCGACCGTGGTCACGGCCAACAGGTCGAGGTCAGCAGAGGCGAAGGCGGTCAGCAGCCCCGTGGCGTCGTCCACGCCGGGGTCGCAATCAATGATCAGGCTCTGTTTCACCGATCCGGTGTGCCGTTTGGCAGGCCGTGAATCAATGCCCGGCGCGCCTTGCCTCCTTCCGCCTCGCGCCCATATGCTTCGTCACACACGCTGTTCCAGAAAGCCGCCGCCATGACCGACGCCGCCCCGCTCAAGCCGCTGAAGATTGACTTCGTCTCCGACGTCATGTGCCCTTGGTGCGCTGTGGGGCTGGGCGGGCTCGAACAAGCTTTGGAGCGGCTCCAGGGCGAAGGGATCGCCGCCGACATCACGTTCCAGCCGTTCGAGCTGAACCCCGACATCGCCCCCGAGGGCGAGAACATGGGCGAGCACCTGGCCCGCAAATACGGCTCCACCCCCGAACAGTCGGCCGCCAACCGCGCCGCCATCACCGCCCGCGCCGCCGAGGTCGGGGTCGAGATGAACTTCCGCGACGACAGCCGCATGTGGAACACCTTCGACGCCCACCGCCTGCTGCACTGGGCCGGCCTGACCGCGCCCGACAAGCAGGCGGCGCTGAAGCACGCCCTGTTCGGCGCCCACTTCACGCAAGGCCGCAACGTTTCGGACGCGGGCGTCCTGACCGAAGCCGCCGAGGCCGCCGGGCTGGACCGCGCCGAGGCGGCCGAGGTGCTGGCGTCCGGCCGCTATATGCAGGAGGTCCGCACGGCGCAGGCCCTGTGGCGCGCGCGGGGCATCACCTCCGTCCCCGCCGTGGTGGTGGAGGACAAGTATCTGATCTCCGGCGGCCAGCCGACGCAGGTCTTCGTCAACGCCCTGCGCGAGATCGCGGGCAAGGCGTAGTTTCCTTCTCCCCTTGTGGGAGAAGGTGGACGGCGAAGCCGGACGGATGAGGGGTGGCGACGCCGTGTCCGCCCCATGTATCGGCCGGTGAGAGACCCCTCATCCGGCCCTTACGGGCCACCTTCTCCCGCAAGGGGAGAAGGATCGGGAGGCGGCGTCGCCTCGTCGGGAAAAACAGAGTCCAATTCGTCTGAATCGTCTGAAATCGCCCCCTCTCCTACCGGCGCGAGGCGGGCGCTGAGGGCGTTGATGCGGGCCTCGACGGCGCGGCGACCCGCGTGGTCGTTGGGGGCCAGGCGGGCGGCGTCGCGGGCGACGGCGGCGACCGCCTTCATGTCGGCTTCCAGCGTATCGAGCGGGTCGGGCTTGGGCGCAGGCGGCGGGCTTTCCGGCTCAGCGACGGCCAGCAGGGTCGGATCGGTCAGCGCCCGCCAGGTGCGCAGCCACGACGCCGCCTCGGCCGCCCGGCCGCGCCGCACCGCCCGGTTCAGCCGCATCAGGGCCTGAGCCGCCATCGCGGCCAGATCGGGAGCGTCCGCCGCCGCATCCTCGACCGTATCGTCGTCGTCGGGCCAGGGGTCTGGCCAAGAGCTTGAGTCCTCCGCGTCGCAGCGGCGCCAGCCCTCGCGCGCGGCGCGGGACCGCAGCGTCCCCAGCTTCACCCCATAGCGGTCGCAGACGGCCTCGGCCGTATCCCCGGCCAGATAGTCGCGCCGCGCCGCCGCCCAGACCGCCTCGGAGCGGACCCGATAGCCGTCCCGCGGCGCCGGGTCTTCGCAGTAATGGCCGCGCGGGGCCTCAGCCGTCTCGGCCCGCTCGGCGGTCGAGGGCCGCACATGGTCGGGGATGTAGGTGGTGTCGCCGTACTCGTCCTGCTCCCACCGGCCGGAGGCGATGATGCGTGGCGCCTCCTCATGCCAATCCTTCTCCCGCTCGCCCGAAGCCTGATCGTCCATCGCGCCGCCTCCTGCCTGAAAGGCGGAGGATGGAGGACGGGTGCGTCAGGATCGGACGGGACAGATGGAATGCTCGCGGCGTGCCGCGCCGGAGGGCTCAGATCTTGGCAAACCATGGAGATGCGACCCTTGAGAAATATGATTGTTCGCCTAAGTTGCACTCTCATGCGCGCGGGCATCCGATGCGTTGAGGAAACGGCCGGGGGGCGCACTGTGATCGAAGCCGCTTATGCGGTTCGCTATGACGGCGAAGTAGAGCAAGGGCGTACAGCGCCACTACGTGTGCATATCGAAACGGAAACTGGCGAAATGACGGATGTCATTTTGAAGGCGACCGTGACACCGCACTTGTCGATCGAGGGACTGGCCAATGAAATGCTTGGAGCATTGCTGGCGGGTGACCTCGGCCTTCCGATACCAAAGCCATACTTTGTAACCGTTTCACCCGAGTTCATTGCCAGTGTTCCGAATGCCGTAGTGCGCGGCCGACTCGCCAGCGCCTGTCCGATAGCTTTCGCTTCAACCGATGTCGGATCTCAGTGGCGGAAGTGGAACTCTACGGACCATCTTACGGCGCAGAATGCCAATCTAGCCCTTAAAATTCTGGCCTTTGACGCGTTCATTGGGAATCCAGACCGAAGCCCCAAGAATCCCAATTTGCTAACGAATAAGTCGGATCCTCGACTGATCCTAATAGACCACGAGTGTGCATTTGGAATCCGGATGAAGCTTTTTCCAAGGCTTACGCCGTGGGTTTTAGGAAACCTCTCTCACATTGCGGCGCGAGGCAGCGATGGCGAGCATCTGTTCCATTCCGCTTTGGTCGGGCGAGACGAGTTGGATTTCGACGCAATAGCTGCTGAATGGAACGGCCTTTCGGAGGTCCGATTTGGCGCGTATGACGCGCTCCTCCCTCAGGCATGGGATGAAGCGCGACCCGCTTTGCGGGACGCATTTACGTATTTCGGAGAACTACGGAACAATATGCCGGACTGTATCGCTGAACTGAGGCGGATACTTCAATGACTGATAGGCAACCCTACACATATACGGTGCTTCGGTATCGTCATGACCCACTCGCTGGTGAGGTCGTAAACGTCGGTATCGTTCTGCACGCTCCTCAATCAGGATTCCTGCAATGCGCGATGCGGACGACCTATGGTCGTTTGTCGAAGCTTTATCCCGATTTTGAGGGAAGCGCCTTAACCGCTGATTTGAGGCGGATTCAAACCGCCTTAAAGCGGCTAGCTGACGCTGAAATGTCGGATCTGTTTTCATCAGTTGATGACGCGGCTAAATTCGCCCGACGCATCATTGATGATCCTGCCGGTTCCTATTTTTGGAGTGAAGTGAAATCGGGAATAACTAAATCTCCCGAAGATGACCTAAAGAGAATCTTCCAAAGATATATCGGTAGGTTTGAAGCAGTATCAAAAATTAGAAAGTCAGACGCCGATGTTTGGCGCCCTGCTCGAGATAAGTTGATAGAGCGGCATTTAGCTGACTTTTTCGAATCCAAAACAATTCGATCAAAACGTGATGAAGTCGAATTTGATCACGCATGGAAAAACGGTATTTGGCATTGCTTTCAGCCCCTATCGTTTGACCTAGCCGACGTCGATAGCATTCAAAACAAAGCTGCTCGCTGGGTGGGTCATATGGTAGGCCTATCAACTGCTGACGACCAGTTTCGGCCTTACTTTATTGTAGGACAGCCTTCTGAGCCGAGACTCGCCAATGCTTATGAACGGGCAATCGCTTTCCTAGGCGAAGCTCCCACTGCGCACGCCCCTCGAGTAATTCGGGAGGAGGAGATCGACGCATTCGTGGACACTTTGGCTGTCCAAATGAAGTCGGCAGTCTACCACGATTGACCGCTTTTCAGCGATCAATCTGTGCCTATGGGGCCTAGGGTTGAGGTAAGGTAGGCGCTGTCTGATCTAGATTCAGATACGTCGATGTCTCTCTCGCTCCTCTCAGAGATCAGACGCGAGGCCAGCTTGAAGCGGCCTCGCGTCCATAGTCCTGAACCCGGCCCGCGCCGGGGCGGCTAGGGCGGCTATACTTTCACCTCAATCTCCCCGCCCCCCGCTCTGAACTTCGCGCTCATCTCGGCCATGCCCGCCTCGGCGTCCGCTAGGCTCACGCCCGCGTCGTTCTGGGCCTTGGCGGCGTCGCGGATGTCCTGGCTGATCTTCATGCTGCAGAACTTGGGGCCGCACATGGAGCAGAAGTGGGCGGTCTTGTGGGCCTCCTTCGGCAGGGTCTCGTCGTGGAATTTGCGGGCGGTCTCGGGGTCCAGGGAGAGGTTGAACTGGTCCTCCCAGCGGAACTCGAAGCGCGCGCGGCTGAGGGCGTCATCGTGGGCGCGGGCGCCGGGGTGGCCCTTGGCCAGGTCGGCGGCGTGGGCGGCGATCTTGTAGGTGATGACGCCGTCCTTGACGTCCTGACGGTCGGGCAGGCCCAGGTGCTCCTTGGGCGTGACGTAGCAAAGCATGGCCGTGCCGAACCAGCCGATCATGGCCGCGCCGATGGCCGATGTGATGTGGTCGTAGCCGGGGGCGATGTCGGTGGTCAGCGGCCCGAGCGTATAGAAGGGCGCCTCGTGGCAGTGCTTGAGCTGCTCGTCCATGTTGGCCTTGATCTTGTGCATCGGCACGTGGCCGGGGCCTTCGATCATGACCTGGCAGCCCTTGGCCCAGGCGATCTTGGTCAGCTCGCCCAGGGTGCGCAGCTCGGCGAACTGGGCCTCGTCGTTGGCGTCGGCGATGGAGCCGGGGCGCAGGCCGTCGCCCAGCGAGAACGAGACATCATAGGCGCGCATGATGTCGCAGATGTCCTCGAAATGCTCGTAGAGGAAGCTCTCCTTGTGGTGGGACAGGCACCACTTGGCCATGATGGAGCCGCCGCGCGAGACGATGCCCGTCACCCGCTTGGCCGTCATCGGCACGAAGGGCAGGCGCACGCCCGCGTGGATGGTGAAGTAGTCCACGCCCTGTTCCGCCTGTTCGATCAGGGTGTCGCGGAAGACTTCCCAGGTCAGGTCCTCGGCGACGCCGTTCACCTTCTCCAGCGCCTGATAGATGGGCACGGTGCCGATGGGGACGGAGGAGTTGCGGATGATCCAGTCGCGGATGTTGTGGATGTTGCGGCCGGTCGACAGGTCCATGACGTTGTCGGCGCCCCAGCGGGTGGCCCAGACCAGCTTGTCCACCTCGTCATCGACGCTGGAGAGGACCGCCGAGTTGCCGATGTTGGCGTTGATCTTCACCAGGAAGTTGCGGCCGATGATCATCGGTTCGACTTCGGGGTGGTTGATGTTGTGCGGGATGATGGCGCGGCCGCGCGCGATCTCCTGACGCACGAACTCGGGGGTGACGAAGTCGGGGATGGCGGCGCCGAAGTCCTCGCCGTCGCGGATGCAGGGCGCGGTCTGTTCGCGGCGCAGGTTCTCGCGGATGGCGACGTATTCCATCTCGGGCGTGATGATCCCGGCCTGGGCGTATTCGTACTGGGTGACGGGGCGGCCCTCGACGCCCTTGAACACGCGGTGGTTGGAGACGTCGAAGCGGGGGGCCAGATGCTTGCCGCTGGCGTGGCCGTTGTCCTCGGGCTTGACCTCGCGCGGGTTCAGGACGGGGGCGATGTCGCCGCGATCCAGCTGCCACGACGACTTCACGCGCGGCAAGCCCTTCTTGATGTCGATGGTCACGGACGGGTCGGTGTAGGGGCCGGAAGAATCATACATCGTCACCGGCGGCTCATTGGCGGACGGGTGGACAGCGACCTCGCGGAAGGGGACGCGGATGTCGGGGAAGAGTTCGCCCGCGACATAGACCTTCTGGCTGCCTGCGCGAGGGCCGGTGGGGATCGTGCCGTGCTCGGCGGCGACCTGCTTGCGAGCGTCGGCCAGGGCGACGTCGACCTGCGGCTCGTGCGGCTGTTCGTTGGAAACGTAGATATTCATTTGGCGGCCTCCTGCGAGAAGAGGTCCGCCGGCGCGGTTTGAGCGCCCCTTGTCGGTTTCCCGGCGTGGAGGCGGTGAACTCGTCCCTTCGCCGGCATGACCCGGATCAGGTTCGACGGGTCAGAGGAGAAACCTCAATCTCAGCCGCTCGATTGCGACCCCCCGGAGAACGCGGCAAGCCTAGCCCGTTTGCGGGGCGGGTCAAGCGAAGCGATGTGGGAAGAGAGGGGGCGGCCCGGCTTCTCAGTCGGGGGGGCGTTAAGGCCGGGCCGCCGCAGACTTCGTCGGGGTTGGGGGGGCGTCCGACGTGTCCGATTGCACAATCCCCGGCCGCGCGGTTGGTTCCGCCCGTTTCAGCGTGTTAACGCTCTTTGTCGAACAATAATCATTTTTCCCTCTGCGCCCGTTTTACTTGGGGTCGCGGGGGTTCAGCAGGACAGTAGAAGCATGGCGCGCGTTCTGGGCGTTCTGGGCGGCATGGGGCCGGCGGCGACGACAGCCTTTCTGGCGCGGTTGCAGGCCCTGACCCCGGCGACGGGCGACGAGGACCACATCCGCATCATCGCCGACATCAACCCCCAGGTGCCCAATCGCCATACTCAGCCCGAGGCGGCGGGCCGGACGCTGGGCCAGATGGCGCGGGCGCTGAAGACGGCGGGCGCGCAGGTGCTGGCCATGCCGTGCAACACGGCCCACGCCCATGCCGACGCCATCCGCGCGGCGGGCCTGCCCTTCATCGATATGATCGCGGAAACAGCGAAGGCGGCGGGCGCGACCGGGGCGCGACGGGTCGGGGTGCTGGCCACGCCGGGCGCCGCGCGCCTCTACGCCGAGGCCCTGGCCGCCGAGGGGCTGGAGAGGGTCGCCCCCTCCCCCGCCGAGGGCGAGCGCTTCATGCAGGTGGTGTTCGGGGTCAAGGCCGGCGATGTCGGCGCCGACCAGCGCGCGGCCATGCGCGCTCTGGCCCAGGCCCTGATCGCGGCGGGGGCCGAGGCGGTGATCGGCGGCTGCACCGAGGTGCCGCTGCTGCTGGATCAGGGCGACGTCGACGCGCCGCTGATCGACTCGGCCGAAGTGCTGGCGCAGGCGTGCGTCGCGGCGTGCCGCTGAGAGGATCGATCTGAACCGATAACGGTCTAGTCCTCCGCCTTCCTGCCCATCAGGGGCGACAACAGGCTGTTGACCTCGTCCATCTGGCCGTGGCCGACGGCGGCGCGTTTCTCCAGGGCGGCGGCGCGCACCGCCAGAGCGCGAGCCTTCTCGGCGCGGGGATCGTGCTCCGGCGCCGAGGCCAGGGTCGGCAGACGCGCCTGCAACTCCGCCAGAAGGTCGTCGAAGCGCGCCTGGTTCATGGTCTCGCCCTGTTCGAACAGGGCGATGGCTTCCTCGAGGGCGGCTTCGAAGGCGGCTTGATCGGGCATGGACTCATCCTCTTATGCTTACGCTTATCAATGAGCGGGGCCTGGCGCCGGTTCCGCCTTGGCCGTCGATCACGCAGGGTTTACGAGACCGCCATGCGCCCTCTTTTCGTCTCCGCCGCCCTGATGGTTCTGCTGACCGCCTGCACCGCCTCGCAGGAGGCGACGCCGGAGCGGACCGAGGCCGCGGGCGCCGTCTGCGATGTGCCGGACGACCTGCGCCCCGCCCGCCCCTATCGCATCCCGCAGGACGAGGCGGCGCCGGACGTGCCGGTCGCCTTCAATATGCTGGCGGTCAGCTGGTCGCCTCAGGCGTGCCGCAGCGGCAAGGACTATCCCGACGAACGCTATCAGTGCGCCGGCAACGCCTTCGGCCTGACCCTGCACGGGCTGTGGCCCAACGGCGCCGACAACAGGCACCCGCGCTACTGCGCCGCGCCCGGTCCGGCCATTCCGGTCGAGACGGTGCGGCGGCATTTCTGCATGACGCCCTCGCCCAGCCTGCAGCAGCACGAGTGGGCCGCGCATGGGACCTGCGGCTGGGACAGCCCCGAGGCCTATTTCGCCCAGGCGGCGAGGATGTGGGACGGACTGGACAAGCCGGACCTGGAAGCCATCCCGGCCCAGCGCCTGACCGCCGGGGCGATCCGCGACGCCTTCGTCGCCGCCAATCCCGGCTTCCCGCGCGACGGGGTCTTCATCGCCACCGCCGACGGCTGGTTCCGCGAGGCGCGGCTCTGCTATTCCAAGGACTATCGGCCGATGCGCTGCCCGCGCGGCCTGGGCGCGCCGGATCGCGAGCGGCTGAAGCTGGCCCCCAGAGGCGTCCAGACCGGCGCCCAGACCGGCCTCCGGCAAGGCGCGCAAACGGGCGGTTAACCAAAGCAGGGTCAGGCTGCGGCTTGCTGTTTCGCCCGAGGCCGTCATGTCGACCATGCTGACCCAGTCCCGCCGTCGTTCCAGCGACCATTTCCAGCCCGAGGACATGGAGCCGCAGGAGCAGCGCCGCCTGCGCGGCCTGCTGGAGCAGATCGACTACGCCGCCTATGTCGCCAACCGCGAACTGATCGGCCACGCCCTGGCCCAGGTCGACGTCGCCGCCTTTCAGAAACTGGCGGTGCTGACGGCCCAGGCGCGGGCGCGCTGGGGCGCCGAGGCCATCCGCCTGGCCGAATCCGGCGCGCCGTCCACCCCCGATCAGGTCGCCCGCCTGACCGCCGCCCGCACCGCCTATGACGAACTGAGCGAGGCCTTCGACGCCCTGCGCCGGATGGTCGAGCGGGGCTATCTGCCGCTGAAATAGCCAAGAAGGCCGACCCGATGCGCGCGATCATCCTGCTCGCCCTGCCCCTGCTGCTCGCCGGGGCGCCCGCCCAGGCGCAGGCGACGGATGGCTGGGATATGGCCCAGACCGACAAAGGGCCGAGCGCCAGCATCAGCTATGAAGGCGGACAAAGCCTCATCCTGCGCTGCTTCAACAACAGACTGGAGGCCCTGCTGGTCGGCTTTCCTGTCGAAGCCGCTCCCGGCCTGCGGCCCCTGACCTGGACGCAGAACGGCCAGGAGGAGCGTCAGACCTGGATCAACATCCCCGGACAGGCCGTCATGGCGGCCATCCGGCCGGGCCGAGTCGCCCGATTGTTCCACCAAGGCGGCGACCTGGTCATTCATCCGTCATCCACGACCCCGGTCGAGCCGGGACGGCCCCGAGAGCGCCTCCGACTGCCTCTGCCTTCCGACAACAGCGCCATTGACGCGGTCCGGGACGCTTGCGGGACAGACCCGGATTCAGCGCGTGACGGCTTGCTGGAGACCGAGCCTTCGTTCTCTCGTCCAGCCAGTCTGCGGGAGATTTGGGCCTCCGCTCCCGCGCCCGCCTATCCATCCAGAGCCATGCGACTGAGCCATGGGGAAGTCATCTATAGCTGCATCGTCGCCGCGCAGGGCGCCCTGGAAGACTGTCGCATCGAAACGGAAAATCCCGCGAATGCGGGCTTCGGGGCCGAAGCCCTGAAAGCCTTGCATAGAGCGCGTCTGCGGCTGGGACATGGCGTGGAGCCGGGGCGACTGACGGTCAGCCGCCTAGCCTTCTCCTTACGCTAGGGCTTCGTTTATCGATCAGTCCAGTCGCTGGGGCCGGGTGACGATCGGGGCGTTGGGATCGGTCTGGGCCGGGCGGGCCTGGGTCGGCGGCGGGCCGTCGGCCTGGACCGGGACGTCGGGCTGAGACGCAGCGGGGGGCTGGGGCGCGCCGGGAGGCGTGACCACCACCACCGGCGCGGGCGTCGCGACGGCCGGGGCCTGAGCGGCGGGGGCCGGAGTCGCGGAGGTCGAGGTCGCGGAGGTCGGGGCCGGAACCGGAGCCGGTCGGGATGGAGCGGGCGTCGGGCGCGCGGGCGCAGGCGACGCGGCTGCGGTTCGCGGCGAAGGCGCGCGCGCGACGGGCGCGGCGGCGGGCGTCTCGACGACGGTCGGGGCGGGTTGCGGCGTCGGCGCCGATGTTTCGACAGGGATCGCGGGGGTCTCGGCCGCAGGTTCCGTCATGACGGCAGGCGGCGGTGGCGCGGCGTCGTCCGCGCCCGAACGGGCCAGCAGCCACACCGCCACAGGAACCAGGACGGCGGCGGCCGCCACGCCGGCGTAAAGCGGCCAGCGCGAGCGAGGCCTGGGCGCCAGGGAGGTCGCCACGGCGGCCGGCGGCGCGACGACGGGCGCGGGCTCGGCTTGGACGAACGACGCCGAAGCGGCTTCCGCCACAGGCGCGGCCGTCGCAGCCGCGACCACAGGCGCAGCGTCCGGCAGCGGCCGCGGCGTCAGGTCTGCGGCGGGCGTGGACGCGGGGGCCGCCTGCGGCGCCGGCGGAGCGGCGGGTTGCGGAGCCGAAGCGGTCGGCGCGGGCTGGCGGCGCGGCACCATGGAGCCGCCGAACACGCCGGAGGGACGACCCGCGGGCGCGGCCGGGCGAGCGGCGGCAGGCTGGGCCGCCTGCGGACGCGGCTGCGCAGGCTGGGTCTGGGCGGGCCTGGCCTGCGACGGCTTCGGATGGGGCGGCATGGCGGTCAGGCGGGCCAGACCCTCGTCGCGCGGCAGCGGGCCGACGTGGAAGGCGGCCTGGGGCGGGCGGCCCCAGGTGATCTGGCCCCGGCGGAAGGGTTCGGGCTGCGTTTGCGGCGCCGGATTATCGGTCGTCTGGGGCTTGTCGTCGGCGTCGGACATTCGGTCTCCGGCGCTCAGGCGAGCGCGCATCAGGTCGAAAAGGCGATAGAGGGCGAAACGGTGAGCGCCGAGTTCGGCGCTTTCGTGGCCTTCAGTTCTTCAGACGATAGCCCGTCTTGAAGATCCAGCCCACCACCGCCAGACAGGCGAAGAAGAAGCCCAGCGTGGCCAGAAGGCTGACCTGAACGCTGACGTCGCCCACGCCGTAGAAGGCCCAGCGGAAGCCCGAGATCAGATAGACCACCGGGTTGAACAGGGCGAGCGTGCGCCAGCCCTCGGGCAGCATCTCGATCGAATAGAAGGCGCCGCCCAGGAAGGTCAGGGGCGTGACGATCAGCATGGGAATGAACTGGAGCTGCTCGAAATTCTGCGCCCAGACCCCGATGATGAAGCCGAACAGGGCGAAGGTGGTCGAGATCAGGATCAGGAAGGCCAGCATCCAGAAGGGATGCAGGATCTCCAGCGGCACGAAGAAGGCCGCCGTGGCCAGGATGATCAGGCCCAGGATCGCCGACTTGGTGGCCGCCGCCCCGACATAGGCCAGGACGATCTCCAGCGGCGAGACGGGTGCGGAGAGGATCTCGTAGATCGTCCCTGTGAACTTGGGGAAGTAGATGCCGAAGGAGGCGTTGAAGATCGACTGGGTAAACAGGCTGAGCATGATCAGCCCCGGCACGATGAAGGCGCCGTAGGGGACGCCGTCCACCTCGGTCATGCGGCTGCCGATGGCGCCGCCGAAGACGACGAAATAGAGCGAGGTCGTGATGACCGGCGTCACCAGCGACTGCCACAGGGTGCGCAAGGCCCGCGCCATCTCGAAGCGGTAGATGGCCCAGACGCCATATCCGTTAAAGCTCATCACGCGGCCTCCCGATCCTGATGGACCAGGCCGACGAAGATGTCCTCGAGCGAGCTCTGGCGGGTGCTGAGATCCTTGAAGCCGATGCCGAGGTCCGACAGGCGGCGCATCAGGGACGGGACGCCGGTGCGCTCGGCGTTGGAGTCGAAGACGTATTCGATCTCGCCGCCGTCATTCTTGAGCTCCAGCGGCCACTCGGCCAGTTCGGTCGGCAGGGCGGCCAGCGGCTCCTGCAGGTTCAGGGTCAGGGTCTTGCGGCCCAGCTTCTGCATCAGGTCGGCGGTCTTCTCGACCAGGATCAGCTCGCCCTTGAGGATAACGCCGACGCGGTCGGCCATCTCCTCGGCTTCCTCGATGTAGTGGGTGGTCAGGATGATGGTCACGCCGCGATCGCGCAGGCGGCGCACCAGGGCCCACATGTCGCGGCGCAGCTCGACGTCCACGCCCGCCGTGGGCTCGTCCAGGAAGAGGATTTCCGGTTCGTGGCTCAGGGCCTTGGCGATCATGACGCGGCGCTTCATGCCGCCGGACAGGGTCATGATCTTGGCGTCCTTCTTGTCCCACAAGGAAAGGTCGCGAAGGATCTGTTCGACATAGGCCGGGTTCGGCGCCTTGCCGAACAGGCCCCGGCTGAAGGCGACAGTGGCCCAGACGGTCTCGAAGGCGTCGGTCGTCAGCTCCTGCGGGACCAGGCCGATGCGGGTGCGGGCGGCGCGGTAGTCGGACTGAATGTCGTGACCGTCGGCGATGATGGTTCCGCTGGACGGGGTGACGATGCCGCAGACGATGGAGATCATCGTCGTCTTGCCCGCCCCGTTCGGACCCAGCAGGGCGAAGATCTCGCCCTTCTCGATCTCCAGATCGACGCGCTTCAGGGCCTGATGGCCGGACTTGTAGGTCTTGGTCAGACCTTCGATGGAAATGACGGCTGGCATGGAGCCCCTCCCGGCTTCGGGGATGGCAGATAGGCAGGGCGCCCCGCCTGCTCAAGGGGGAGGCTCTTTCTCGCGCGAAACGGCGTATGATGAAGGGCAATCGTTCAGGATGTCCGTCATGTCTGTTCGCCCCCTCTTCCTCGCCCTGCCCCTCGTCGCCGCACTCGGTCTGGCGGCCTGCCAGACCGAAAGCGTGCTGCCGGAAACGGACGGGTTCGGCGCCGCGCCCAACCTGCCGGCGCCGCAGCCGCAGCGAGTCCCCATGGTGAAGATCGCCCCCGCCGTCGGCTGGCCGGAAGGCCGGACGCCGATCCCAGCGGCGGGCCTGGCGTTGAACGCCTTCGCGACAGGGCTGGACCATCCGCGCTGGCTCTACGTCCTGCCCAACGGCGACGTGCTGGTCGCCGAGTCCCAGGCGCCCGCCAGGCCGAAGGAGAAGAAGGGGGGCCTGCGCGGCTGGATCGAGGGGCTGGTGATGGCGCGCGCCGGGTCGGGCGAACGGCCCAGCGCCGACCGGATCAGCCTGCTGCGCGACGCCGACGGCGACGGGACGGCGGAGACGAAGACCGTCTTCCTGGGCGGCCTGACCTCGCCCTTCGGCATGGCCCTGGTCGGCGAGCGGCTGTACGTCGCCAACGCCGACGCCGTGGTCATGGTCCCGTATCAGACAGGCCAGACGCGCATCGACGCGGCGCCGGTCAAGGTCGCGGACCTGCCCGCCGGGCGCAATCACCACTGGACCAAGAGCCTGGTCGCTTCGGCCGACGGGACCAAGCTCTATGTCGGCGTCGGCTCCAATTCCAACATCGGCGAGAACGGACTGGACGAGGAGGTCGACCGCGCCGCGATCCTGGAGATCGACGCGGCGACGGGGGCGCGTCGCGTCTTCGCCTCGGGGCTGAGAAACCCCGTCGGCCTGGCCTGGAACCCGCAGGACGGCCGCCTGTGGACCTCGGTCAATGAGCGCGACGCCCTGGGGAACGATCTGGTCCCCGACTACATGACCTCGGTCACGCAGGGCGCCTTCTACGGCTGGCCGTGGAGCTATTACGGCCAGAACGTCGACGAAAGGGTGCAGCCCGCCCGGCCCGATATGGTCGCCAGGGCGATCAAGCCCGACTACGCCCTGGGGCCGCACACGGCGTCGCTGGGCCTGACCTTCTATACGGGGGCGCTGCTGCCGCAGTGGCGAAATGGAGCGATCATCGGCCAGCACGGCTCGTGGAACCGCAATCCGCCGTCCGGCTACAAGGTCATCTTCGTGCCCTTCCGCGATGGACGGCCGGACGGGCCGCCACAGGACGTGCTGACCGGGTTCCGCAATGAGAAGGGCGAGGCCATGGGGCGGCCGGTCGGGGTGGCGGTCGACGGGCGCGGCGCCTTGCTGGTCGCCGACGACGTGGGCGACGCGATCTGGCGGGTGGCGCCCCCCGCGCGCTGAGATGCGGCGGCGGCGTCATCAGTCATGACGACGTTCGTCTGATTTCCTCTGTAGACGACCCCGTGTGAACGCCGCCGTCATCCCAGCATCAGGTTGACGTTGCGTCGGCCTTCGACTTGACCTTACGTCATTGAAAAGCACGCGAAAGCTTGTCTTTTTTCAGAATGACCCAGCCTGCGTCCCCGCCGCCGGTTGACCCGCCGCCCCTCGCCGTCCATCACCGTGGCAAGGGCAAATCGGGAAGAGGCGGCGCACCCATGGGACTGGCGGCAAACATCCGGCGTGACATCAAGTTCGCGAGCGGGCTGTTCCGGCTTCTGAAGCGCATCAAGCCCATCACCCTCGACAGCGACGTCCTAGCCTGTGACGACATCGAGGAGGCGGTCGACAAGTTCGGCCCCAACATCGCCGTCGAGGACGAGACCCGCAAACTGACCTATCGCGAGTTCGAGGCCCTGGCGAACCGCTACGCCAACTGGGCCAAGAGCCGCAATCTGAAGCGCAGCGACGTCATCGCCCTGGTGATGCACAACCGCGTGGAATACGTCGCCGCCTGGTTCGGCTTCTCCAAGGTCGGGGTGGCCACCGCCCTGATCAACAACAATCTGACCGGCGCGGCCCTGGCCCACTGCCTGACCATTTCGACCGCCTTCAACGTGGTGACGGACGAGGACTGCTGGCAGGCGGTCGAGGACGCGCGCGGCCTGGTCGACCGCAACCTGATGATCTGGGTCCACGGCCTGGGCGAGGAGAATGAGACCAATACGCGCCGCGACCTGGACAACGCCGTGCGCAGCGCCTCCTCGGTTCGGCCCGACCGTTCGCTGCGCCAGGGCATGACCAACCGCGACACGGCCCTCTACATCTACACCTCGGGCACGACGGGCCTGCCGAAGGCGGCGCGGATGCCGCATTCGCGGGTGCGGACCTATATGCGCGCCTTCGCCGGCGCCACGGCCTCGACGCCCAAGGACGTGCTGTTCAACGTCCTGCCGCTGTATCACTCGACCGGAGGTCTGGTCGGGGTCGGCTCGGTGCTGCTGAACGGCGGACGGATGGTGACGCGGCGGCGCTTCTCGGCCACCCATTTCTGGCCGGACGTCAAGGCGACGGGCGCGACCATGTTCGTCTATATCGGCGAGCTGTGCCGCTATCTGGTCAACAGCCCGGAACACCCGGACGAGAAGGGCCACAAGCTGCGGCTGGCCTTCGGCAACGGCCTTCGTCCCGACGTCTGGCCCGAGTTCCAGAGCCGCTTCGGCATCAAGGACATCCTTGAGTTCTACGGCTCGACCGAGGGCAACGTCTCCCTGTTCAACTTCGACGGCAAGGCGGGCGCCATCGGTCGGGTGCCGGGCTATCTGAAGTCGCAGATCAACATCCGTCTGATCGCCCTGGACCCCGAGACGGGCGAGCCCCTGCGCGGACCGAACGGTCTGTGCGTTCCGGTCTCCATCGGCGAGACCGGCGAGGCCATCGGCCAGATCGGCAGCGACATCCGCCACGACTTCTCGGGCTACGCCGACAAGAAGGCGTCGGAGAAGAAGATCCTGACCGACGTGTTCAAGAAGGGCGACCGCTGGTTCCGCACCGGCGACCTGATGCGCCAGGACCGCGAGGGCTACCTCTACTTCATGGACCGGCTGGGCGACACCTTCCGCTGGAAGGGCGAGAACGTCTCGACCGCCGAGGTCGAACAGCGCCTGTCCGAGGCGCCGGGCGTGCAGGAGGTCATCGCCTATGGCGTCGAGGTGCCGGGCCAGGAGGGCAAGGCGGGCATGGTCGGCCTGGTGCTGGACGGCAAGTTCGACGCCGCGAGCTTCGCCGCTTGGGCTGACGAGCAACTGCCGACCTACGCCCGACCGGTGTTCGTGCGGATGCTGAAGTCGGCCGACACCACCGGCACCTTCAAATACCGCAAGGTCGACCTGGTCGCCGACGGCTTCGACCCGGAAAAGGTCGACGGCGCCGTCTATGTGCGCGGCGGCAAGGCCGGCTATCAGAAGCTGACCGCCAAGGCGCGCGAGAACATCCTCAGCGGCGCGACGCGGCTGTAGTTGTCTCCCTCCCCATGAAGGGGAGGGAGAAGGGTCTCTGTTCTTTTTGTCCCGAACCGGGATTCGCGAAACGCGCCCTTAAGCATTAACGGCGATAACGGCCTCCCGACCCTTTCGGCTCCAGGACGCCTGCTCGCCTCATGTTCCAGATCATCGGCATCGTCATGCTGTTCGCCATGGTGTTCGGCAGCTTCCTGCTGCACGGCGGCAAGATGGCGACGATCCTCTATTCGCTGCCCTATGAGCTGATGGCCATCTTCGGGGCGGGGATCGCGGCCTTCCTGATCTCCAACAGCCTGCCGGTCATCAAGGCCACCCTCGGCGGCCTGGGCAAATGCTTCGCCGGGCCGAAGTGGAAGAAGCAGGACTACAAGGACCTGCTCAGCCTGCTGTTTCAGCTGACCAAGACGATGAAGTCCAAGGGCGTGATCGCCCTGGAGAACCACATCGAGAAGCCCGCCGAGAGCGCCATCTTCCAGAAGTATCCCAAGGTGCTGAAGGACCACTTCGCCACCGACTTCATCTGCGACACCCTGCGGATGATGACCATGAACCTCGAGGATCCGCACCAGATCGAGGACGCCATGGAGAAACAGCTGGAGAAGCACCACCACGAGGCCCTGGCCCCGGCCCACGCGCTGCAGACCCTGGCCGACGGCCTGCCGGCGCTCGGCATCGTCGCCGCCGTGCTGGGCATCATCAAGACCATGGGGTCGATCACCGAGCCGCCGGAAATTCTGGGCAGCATGATCGGCGGCGCCCTGGTCGGCACCTTCCTGGGCGTCTTCCTGGCCTATGGGCTGGTGGGGCCGTTCGCCTCGCGCCTGAACGCCATCGTCGAGGAGGAAGGCGCCTACTACAAGATCATCCAGTCGGTGCTGGTGGCCCACCTGCACGGCAATGCGGCCCAGATCTCGGTCGAGATCGGACGCGGCGACATCCCCTCGACCGCCCAGCCGTCCTTCACCGAGATGGAAGAGGCCCTGGCCGCCGCGCCGATGGACGCCTGACGCCTTTCAGGCGTTTTCGGAACACGGAGCGTTCACGACGGTTCTCTCAGGATCACGGCCGCGTGCGCGGCCCTACGCCTGGAGCCGTCCCATGCCTGCGCGTCCCTCATCCCGCCCTTCCCGCCTCGGCCGTTGCGCGGCCACGTTCGGCGGCCTTTCGATTCTGACCCTCGTCGCCGCCTGCAACGAGCGGGCGCCCGAGCCGCCCGCCCCCGTGACGGACGCCGCGCCTGCAGCGGCCGCCCCGCCCGTCAGCCCCGTGCCCGCGCCCGATTCGACCGGAACGGCGACCCCGCCGCCGGGGGAAGCCGCGCCGGTCCCCTCGCCGCCGACCCTGCCGCCGGACCCGAACGAACCGACGCCGCCCGATCCCATGGACCCGACCGCGCCGCGCCCGGTCCCGCCCGACGGGGCCTGAGCTCTGGGCCTGAGCTCCGGTCGAAGCCCTGCGGCCTCACCCGCCTTCACGAACGCGTGAGAAATCGCTTGCGCTTCTCCTCACGAAGCCGTTATCACTCCCTCAGCGAGGTTCATGGTCTCGCTTTTACCTTCTGAAGGAAGAAACCTATGCGCATCACCGCTCTGATCGCCGCTTCGGCCGCCGCTCTGGCCCTGGCTGCTTGCCAACCGGCCGCCACCGACAAGGCTGAAGACGCCGCTGCCGACGCCACCGCCGCCGCCGACACCGCTGCCGACGCCGCTGCTACGGCTGACGCCGCCGCCACCGACGCTGCCGCCGCTGCTGGCGAAGCCGCTGGCGAAGCCGCCAAGGCCGCCGACGCTGCTCCGGCCGCTGACGCCGCCGCCGCTCCGGCCGCTGCTCCGGCTGCCTAAGACTTCACAGTCTTAAATCGCGGTCCTGCGGACCGTGATGGAGAAAGGGATCGTCTTCGGACGGTCCCTTTTTTCATGCGCGCCTGCCGGGTCGATGGCGCTTCCGTCCCGCCGCCAGGGTCGATAGACGGCTGTCATGACCCGCTCTCCCGACATCACCGCCCGGCCGATGGACGACGACGCCTCGCCTCAACTGCTGTGGGCGGACGACGGTTCGCCTCGCTCGGGTCGGTTCGGCGATGTGTATTTTTCCAAGGACGACGGCCTGGCGGAGACCCGCGCGGTCTTTCTGCAGGGCTGCGGCCTGCCCGAAGCCTGGGCCGGGCGCTCCGCCTTCACCGTGGCCGAACTGGGCTTCGGCACCGGGCTGAACATCATCGCCCTGCTGGACCTGTGGCGGCGCGAGCGGCCCGAAGGCGGGCGCCTCAAGGTCTTCTCCGTCGAGGGCTTCCCCCTGGCGCGCGAAGAGGCCGCGCGCGCCCTGGCCGCCTGGCCGGAACTGGTCGAGACGGCCGCCGGGGTGCTGGCGATCTGGCCTGCCGGGACGCCGGGTTTTCACCGACTGGACCTGCCGCAGTGGGGCGCGACGATCGACCTGGCCGTCGGCGACGCCCGATGGGCGCTGGAGCAATGGTCGGGACCGGCCGACGCCTGGTTCCTGGACGGTTTCTCGCCCGCGCTGAACCCCGGCATGTGGTCGCCCGATATCCTGGCCCTAGCCGCGGCGCGCTCCGGGGCCGGCGCCCGGCTGGCCACCTTCACCGTCGCCGGAGCGGTGCGGCGCGGCCTGGCCGATCACGGCTTCACGGTCGAGAAGAAGCCGGGCCATGGCAGGAAGCGCGAGCGGCTCGAGGCGCGCATGGCGGGCCCCAGTTCTGACCCCAGCCCTGACCCCAGTTCTGACCCAAGTCCTCGCCACGTCGCCGTCGTCGGCGCCGGAATCGCCGGAGCCGCCGTCACGCGCGCCCTGATCGCCGAAGGCGTCCGCGTCACCGTCATCGAGGCCGAGCGGGCGGGCGCCGGGGCCTCGGGCTTTCCGGCCTCCCTGGTCACGCCGCGCCTGGACGCGGGCGACGCCCTGATCGCGGGCCTCCACGCCCAGGCCCTGGAACGCGCGGGTGCGCTTTATCGCGCCCTGCCCGGCGCCGTCGTCGCCGAAGGGGTGCTGCAACTGGAACAGGCGCCGCGCGACGCCGCCCGCTTCGACAAGATCGCCGCCCAGACCCTGTGGCCCGAGGGCGTCATGCAGCGGCTGGACACGGCCGCCTGTTCCGCGCGCCTGGGCGAGCCTGTCACGCGCGGCGGGCTGATGATGAAGACGGCGCTGACGGTGCGGTCCGACGCCATACTGGAGCCGTGGCTGGCGGGCGCCGAGCGGATCGAGGCCAGGGCGGAGCGGCTGGAGGCTGCGGCGGAGGGCTGGCGCGTGCGGGGCGCGGACGACGCCGTCCTGGTCGAGGCGGACGCCGTGGTTGTGGCCGCCGGCTGGGGCTCGGCGCGACTGGCGCCCGAGTCGCCGCTGTCGCCCGTGGCCGGGCAGGCGGACTGGATCGAGGGCGCGACGTCGGCGCCGCCCGTCGCCTGGGGCGGTTACGCCGCGCCGACGGGGCGGGGGATGCTGTACGGCGCCACTCACGAGCGGGGGATCGACGCGCCCGAGGCCTCAGATGCGGCCAGCGCCCGCAACCGCGCGACCCTGGCCGCCGCCCTGCCTGAACGCGCTGCAAGCGTGGAGCAAGCGCCCGTCCACGGCCGCCGCGTCGCCGTGCGCGCGACGACGCCGGACCGCCTGCCTCTGTGCGGCGCGTGGGAGGACGGGCTTCATGTCCTGACCGGCCTGGGGTCGCGCGGCTTCTGCGTCGCGCCCCTTCTGGGCGAGCATCTGGCGGCCCTGCTGCTGGGGCGGCCCTCGCCCCTGCCGACCGAGGCGGCCGGGCGGCTGGATCCCCGACGCCATGAAGCGCAACCCGCGACGGCGGCGCGCGTTGACAGCCAAGGTTCATCTCCAGACGCTATCTGACGCTGACCGAGCCCCCCGGACTCGCCCAATCATGGAGCAACGCCATGTCCGCCCGCCTCGCCTTTTCCGTCTTCCTGTGCGCCCTAGGCGCCTTGGCGGCCTGCGCCCCCGTCTCGACCTCCGCCGATGGGACGACGGCCACGGCTGCAAACGCACGCAAATGCTTCTTCCAGGACGACGTTCGCAGCTTCCGGGCCTCGGCCGACGGGCGAAACGTCTATGTGCGCGAACTGGACAAGACCATCTATCGGCTTGAGGCGGCGGGCGCCTGCCCGGAGCTGAGCGACGCCCTAGCCATCGGTTTCGCGCCCATGGGCGGGATGAACAGCCTGTGCACCGGCGACTACACCCGACTGGTCGTCGGCGGCTCGCCCTCGTCCATGCCGTGCAGCGTGCGCATGGCCGGCGCCCTGACCGAAGCCGAGGTCGCCGCCCTGCCCGCGCGCGACCGGCCCTGACCGTGCTCGATCCATGCTCGCGCCGGTTGCAGATTACTTCTCTGTAATTGCGAATGAGTCGTTTGAGCGCGGGTCGCTGAACGGGTAAACAGCCTTGCTATGCCCGCGACGCCGGACAGAAGGTTGGCGCGCGCCTGACTGAACGCTCAATCTCCCAGGATATCCGCACGTGGCGACCTCTCGACGCTTTCCGGCCCGACTGACCTCCGCCATGGCCGTGGCTTTCGCCGCGAGCCTGACCCTCGCCGCCTGCGGCGGACACGGCGACGCCCCCAAGGAAAAGGAAGGCGGAGCCTCGCGCCAGACGGTCAGCGCCACGACGGCGATCTCGGTCGCCCTGCCCCGCACCGTGGTCGCCTCGGGCACCGTCTCGGCCTGGGAGGAGGTGCCGGTCGGCGCCGAGACCGGCGGGCTGACGGCGACGACCCTCTATGTCGATGAAGGCTCCTACGTCCGCCAGGGCCAGCCCCTGGTGCAGATGAACGACGTCCTGCTGAAGGCCCAGGTGCGCCAGCAGCAGGCGGCGGTGCAGACGGCCGAGGCCAACGCCGCCCGCGACGACGCCGCCCTGGCCCGCGCGCAGGAACTGAAGGAGCGCGGCTTCCTCAGCCAGGCCTCGCTGGACACGGCCCTGGCCAACCAGCGCGCCTCGGCGGCCAATCTGGCCTCGGCGCAGGCCGCCCTGTCGGAAACCCAGACCCGCCTGTCCCAGGCCACCATCCGCGCGCCGGTCAGCGGCCTGATCATCAGCCGCAGCGTCACCAAGGGTCAGATCATCAGCGCCGGAACCGAACTGTTCCGCATGGTGCGCGACGGCCGCCTGGAGCTGGACGCCCAGGTGCCTGAAACCGAGCTGCCGCTGATCCAGGCCGGTCAGAGCGCGGCCGTCACCTCCAGCCAGGCTGGATCGACCACCGGCACGGTCCGCATCGTCACGCCCGAAGTCGATCCTCAGACTCGCCTCGGCCTGGCCCGCATCAGCCTGGCCCCCGGCAGCGCGCTGAAGCCCGGCATGTTCGCCCGCGCCGCCATCGAGGCGGGCGCGCGACCGGCCACGGTCGTGCCGACCGATGCGGTCCTGTATCGCAGCAACAGGTCAGGGGTGTTCGTGCTGAACGCCGATTCCTCGGTGCGCTTCACCCCGGTGACGGTGCTGTCGCGGCGCGACGACCAGACCTCGGTGGACGGCGTGGACGCCGGCGCGCGGGTCGTGGTGGCCGGCGCCGGCTTCCTGAACGACGGCGACAAGGTGACGGTGGCCGCGCCGCGCGCCGCCACGACCGCCGCTCCGGCCGCCGCCCCCGCCGCCCAAGCGCCCGCCAAGAAGTAAGGCCCGGCCATGAACCAGATTTCCGCCTGGGCGATCAAAAACCCCATCCCCATCATCCTGCTGTTCCTGCTGCTGACGCTGGGCGGCGTGACCGGCTTCGCCGGGATGCGGATCAACAACAACCCCGACATCGACTTCCCCCTGGTCGCGGTCACGGCCGCGCGCCCCGGCGCCGCCCCGACCGAGATGGAGGTGCAGGTCACGCGCGTGATCGAGGATTCGATCGCCGGCCTGTCCGGCGTGCGCCACATCTATTCCAACGTCTCGGACGGGGTGTCTTCGACCACCATCGAGTTCGAACTGGGCACCGACACCGAGCGCGCCACCAACGACGTCCGCAACGCCATGAGCGGGGTGCGCGCCAGCCTGCCCCAGGACATGCAGGAGCCGACGGTCCAGCGCATCGACATCACCGGCGACGCCCTGATCACCTATGTCGTGCGCTCGGAGACGATGACGCCCGAGCAGATCAGCTGGTTCATCGACAATGAGATGAGCCGAGCCCTGCTGGCGCTGGGCGGCGTCGGCGAGGTCAACCGTTCGGGCGGCGTGGACCGCGAGATCCGCGTCGAACTGGACCCGCAGCGGCTCAGCGCCTACGGCGTGACGGCGGCCCAGGTCAGCCAGGCCCTGACCAACGTCAACAACAACCTGCCGGGCGGGCGCGTCACCATCGCGGGTTCGGAGCGCGCCGTGCGCACCCTGGGCGCCGCCGGCTCGGTCGAACAGCTGCGCGAGACCCTGGTGCCCGTCGGCGACGGCAAGAACGTGCGCCTGGGCGATCTGGGCGCGGTGGTCGACAAGTGGAGCGAGCCGCGCCGCCTGGCTCGCTACAACGGCCAGGAGGCCGTGACCTTCAACTTTCTGCGCTCGCGCGAGGCCAGCGAGGTCAAGGTCTCGGAAAAGGTCCGCGCCGAGGTCGAGAAGATCGACGAGGCCCATCCCGAACTGACCATCGAACAGGTCACCTCGAGCGTGAAATACATCGAGGAATCCTACCTCGCCTCGCTGGAGGCGCTGATCCTGGGCGCGGTCCTGGCGGTCATCGTGGTGTGGATCTTCCTGCGCGACTGGCGGGCGACCCTGATCGCGGCGACGGCCATGCCGATGTCGCTGATCCCGACCTTCGCCATCCTGGGGCCGATGGACCAGTCGCTGAACGTGGTGACGCTGCTGGCCCTGTCGCTGACCATCGGCATCCTGGTCGACGACGCCATCGTCGAGATCGAGAACATCGTCCGCCACATGCGCGACGGCAAGCCGCCGTATGACGCCGCCTTCGAGGCCGCCGACGAGATCGGCCTGGCGGTCGTGGCGACGACCGGCACCATCATCGCCGTGTTCGCGCCCGTGGGCTTCATGCCCGGCATCATCGGCCAGTTCTTCAAGGCCTTCGCCCTGGCCGCCTGCATCAGCGTCTTCTTCTCCCTGGTGGTGGCGCGTCTGCTGACGCCGCTGATGGCGGCCTATCTGCTCAAGCACACCCATCATGAGGACAAGGACCCCTTCTGGATGGGCGGCTATCTGCGCTCGCTGAGGTGGTGCCTGAAGCACCGCTGGATCGTCTTCGTCATGGGCGGCGTCTTCCTGTTCGGCTCCATCGGCCTGTCGATCGCGGCCAAGATGTCGTTCGAGTTCATGTCGCCCGCCGACGAGGGCCGCGCCGCCTTCCAGGTCGAGCTGCCGCCGGGCGCCACCCTGCGCCAGACCGACGCCGTGGTGCAGCAGGTGACCCAGAAGCTGAACGCCCGGCCGGAGGTCACCTCGGTCTACGCCGCCATCGGCGGCCAGTCCGTCAACCAGGCCAACGTCTACGCCGACATGGTGCCCAAGGGTAAGCGCGAGCTGAGCCAGCAGGCCTTCGCCCGCGTCATGGTCGATGAGCTGAAGCAGATCCCCGGCGCCCGCATCCGCGCCGGCATCGCCCAGCAGGGCGGCGGCCCCGGCGACGGCACCAGCTACACCTTCTCCATCCTGGGCGACGACCCGGCGACGCTGGAGGCGGCGGCCCGCAAGGTCGAGGACGAGATGCGCGGGGTCCAGGGCCTGGCCAACATCGTCAACACCGCCGCCATCGCCCGTCCGGAAATCCTGGTCACGCCGCGACCGGACGAGGCGGCGTTGCTGGGCGTCTCGGCGGGCGCCATCTCCCAGGCCGTGCGCGTCGCCACCATCGGCGACATCGATCAGAACCTGCCCAAATACAATCTGGGCGATCGACAGATCCCGATCCGCCTTCAGCTGACCGAGGAAGCGCGCGAGGACCTGAACGTGCTGGAGACCCTGCGCGTCCCGACCGCCTCGGGCGCCGCCGTGCCCCTGAGCGCCGTGGCTGACATCGAGTTCGGCGCCGGCCCGGCCACGGTCAGCCGTCAGGACCGCTCGCGCATCGCCTCCATCTCGGCCGAGCTCGACGGCCTGACCACCGGCGCGGCGGGCCAGGCGGTCAATCGCCTGCCGGCGGCGAAGAACCTGCCGAACGGCGTGCGTCAGGTGCCTGCCGGGGACGCCGAGTTCATCCAGGAGATGCTGGTGGGCTTCGGCATCGCCTTCCTGTCGGGCATCCTGCTGATGTACGCGGTTCTGACCCTGCTGTTCAAAAGCTTCGCCTACCCGGTCACCATCATGGCGGCCCTGCCCCTGGCCATCGGCGGCGCCTTCATCGCCCTGGTGATCGCGGGCAAGAGCTTCTCCATGTCCGCCCTGATCGGGGTGCTGATGCTGATGGGGATCGCGGCCAAGAACTCCATCCTGCTGGTCGACTACATCATCATGGCCGAGAAAAGCGGCCTGAGCCGTTTCGACGCCATCATGGACGCCGCCCACAAACGGGCCCGGCCGATCCTGATGACGACCTTCGCCATGGGGGCGGGCATGGTGCCCATCGCCATCGGCTGGGGCGCCGATGTGGAGTTCCGCTCGCCCATGGCCGTGGCCGTGGTGGGGGGGCTGATCTCCTCGACCTTCCTGTCCCTGCTCTACATCCCGGCCGTATTCACCATCGTCGACGACATCGCCGGCTTCGGACGGCGGTTGCTGCACCGGATGTTCGCCGGACAGCGAAGGCTGGCGGGAGAAGACCGCACGCCGGCGGAGTGAGACGACAGGCTCGCGAATGAATGAGGAAAGCCCCCGGTCCATGCGATCGGGGGCTTTTTCGTGGGGCCGCAGGGGACGTGTTCACAAGCGCGTGGCGGCGATCTCCTCGGCGAGCGCCTGAATCCTCGGGAACTTGTCGTCGATTTCCGAACGCGAGAAATAGGGCTGACTTCGCAAACGATTATAGTCGCTCAGAAAAGCCTCGGCCGTGTTCAAACAAGCCCCCATCCGCGCGAACGCCTCAGCCGCCGCATCAGAGCCCGTGTCCGCCACAAGGTGAGGCTGCAGCATGCTGCGATAGGGTTCGACCTCCCATGTCACGGAATCCGGCGGCCAGGTCATCGTCTTATGGACGGCGGAACGCAATTTGACGCCCAGATGCGCCACGCCCTCGGCGCAGGCCTTGAGCGCATAGGTTGACTGACGGCGCGCCTTACGCGCCGACGCCCGATCGGCCAATGTGGGCGCCAGCCAGACCCCCGCCGCCGCGACGCCGACCCCCAGCACCGTGCCGAGCGCGGACACCCAGGCCGCCGCCGTCGGCGTTCCCAGATCCAGACGCTCCCACAGGGGGCCGCTCCAGAATAGCGCCAGCCCCACGATCAGGAGGACGGCGTAGGCCGTCACCAGCACAACGTCGCATAGCGGACGCCGCATGACACCCTCCCGTATGGCGATGAACAAGGCGGCATGGCTAGGCCTTGCAAAAAGGGCGGTCCGACCAAGATCGAACCGCCCCAGAAGGATCAGAGCGCCGGCTGGCCGGCGCGGGATCAGTAGCGGACGCGCAGGGTCATGCCGTAGGTGCGCGGCTGGCCCATGAAGGCGTTGTAGGTCTGGGTGTCCAGCGCCGGGTTGTAGAAGGTGCCGTTCGGCTGGACCGTGGTCTGGAAGGCCGAGCCCTGCAGAGGGGCGTTGATCGCCACCTGCATGTATTCCTCGTCCGTCAGATTCTGGCCCCAGATGTCCAGCGCCCAGGTCTCGTCCTCGGCGCCCAGGGTGATGCGGCCGTTCACCAGGGTCATGGCGTCCTGCATCTTGTAGGGCAGCAGGTCGGAGCCGGTGTTGAACTCGGTCGAGTATTTGGCCGACAGATTCAGGCCCAGCTTCAGCCCCGCGCCGATCGAGCGGTCGAAGGCCATGGAGGCCGTGGCCGACCATTCCGGCGCGAACGAGGCGCGGGCGCCCGGCAGCAGGGACAGCTGCGGGAAGTTGGCCGGGTTGGTCAGGTCCGAAGCGACGAAGTTCCCATATTTGGTGTCAGCGTAGGTCACGCCGCCCGAGAAGGACAGGCCCTCGACCGGGGTGAACCACACGAAGTCGGCGTCGACGCCCTCGGTGGTGACCTCGGGAATGGACTCAACGACGAAGGCCGTGCCCAGGAAGGTGTTGAGCTGGAAGTCCTCGAACTTCTGATTGAAGTAGGTGAGGTTCAGCAGCACCGAGCGGTTGAACAGGGTGTTCTTCAGCCCGACTTCATAGCTGTTGACCGTCTCGGACGGGAAGTAGAGCGACGAGGTCGGCGTCACGCCCGCCTGCACCCGGTCCATGTTGTAGCCGAACGACTTGTAGCCGTGGGCGTAGGAGGCGTAGGCCATGACGCTGTCGTTGAAACGATAGCTGCCCTTGATCGTGCCCGAGAACTCGCCGCCGTTGTTCGATTCCGAAATGCGGCGGTTGTCGAACTGAGGGTTGGCCCAGGGCAGACAGATGGTGCCGACCAGAGTCGAGGTCAGGGCCTGGATCTGTTCGAGCGACAGCGCGGGGTCGGCCAGGCCGATGGCGCCGCCGATGGCGCCGGCGTTGCCCAGAGCGCCGCCGCAGGCCGCGCCGTTCGTGCCGACATTGTCCTGCAGGGCCAGCAGACGCTTGTGGTCATTGGAGTAGCGCAGGCCCAGGGTGACGTCGAACTTGTCGGTCAGCTTCACCGTGTTGTTGGTGAAGAAGGCGATGGATTCGGTGGTCTGGCTGTAATGGTCCTTCACGCCCTGGCCGATGCCGAAGCCCGGCCCCGTGGGCGCCGTCGCCCCCGTAAGGCAGCCGACAATGCCCATCGGCGTTGCGCCCGGTCCGGTCACGCAGTTGACCGCCGCCGGATTGGTCAGGTTCAAACGCGAACCCAACAGCAGCGACATATAGGGCGTGTAGCCCGCGCCGTACCAATAGCTGTCGTCACGCGCGATGTTCTCACGCGTCAGGAAGGCGCCGACCAGCCAGTCGAGGCGATCCGTGGCGCCCGCCAGGCGGAACTCCTGGGTCAGGTTCTCAAGCTCGAAGCCGTATCCGCCGTCATCCGGGCGATAGAGCAGGTCGGCGGTGGTGTAGTCGAGGTCCATGCCGTTGACGCCCGACCAGTTCCGCCAGGAGCTGAGCGAGGTGAAGGTGGCGTTCCACGACGGAATGTCGATGTTGGCCTCGGCCGAGAAGCCCATGTCTTCCATGGTCTGGCCCGTGCCGCGGTTGGCGTAGGCCGTGCGCGAGAAGGGCAGAGCGCCGAAGCCCGGCGCCGGGGCCGCCTGCTGGCCGCCGACGGCGGTGATGATGCCGTAGGTCGGGCCGGTGCGGACCTGGGTCGAGACGCAGCAGTATTCGTCGCGCTTGGAGTAGTCGGCGATCAGGCGGATCGAGACGTCGTCGGAGGGCAGGATCAGCAGCTGGCCGCGCGCGGTCCAGAAGTCCTGGTTCTGATCGTCGGTCTCCTGGCGCGGGCCGGGGCCGGTGACGACGTCGTAGAAGCCGTCGCGCTGACGCTTGGCCATGTAGAGGCGGCCGGCGACCTTGTCCGTGATCGGGCCGGTGATCGACCCGGCCAGACCCCAGGCGTTGAAGTTGCCGTAGGTGGCCTCGGCGCTGAAGCCCGGCGTGAAGGACGGGGCCTCGGTGATGATGTTGATGACGCCGGCCGAGGTGTTCTTGCCGAACAGGGTGCCCTGCGGCCCCTTCAGCACTTCGATGCGGCTCAGTTCGCCCAGGTCGCCGAAGCCGACGCCGTTGCGCGAGCGGTAGACGCCGTCGATGACCACGCCGACCGAGCTTTCCAGGCCGGGGTTGTCGCCGACGGTGCCGACGCCGCGGATGCGGGCGGTGGTGGCGGTTTCCGACTGGGTCGAGGTGACGGTCATGCCCGGCGTCAGGATCTGCAGATCCTTGATGTCGCGGACCCCGGCGCCGTCCAGCGCCTCCTGCGACAGGGTCGTGACCACGATCGGCACGTCCTGCAGGCTCTGTTCACGCTTCTGGGCGGTGACGATGATGTCGTCGACCGTGGTCGGCCCCTCCTGGGCGGCGGCGGCTCCGGCGAAGCCGAAGGCCGCGACGCCGACGACGGCGACCGAAGCGGTGCAGCGAAGGATGTGGTTCAAACGCATAAGGCGGCTCCCCGACTCTATGGGCCCGGCCGCGTTTCGCGGCCGTGCGCGATTCCTGTCCCTGATGACTCGCGCTCATTGAACGACGCGAGTTCTCACTCAAAAGGGTTAGTCCATGGTCGAGTCACCGACAAGGAAAGGCCGCCTGGAGAACGATAATTTCACCCAAGCCCGCCCCACCTGTGGCGATAAAGAGACAAATATACTGACGTTAGGTCAATGTTATCAGCGATCACTCAGCCGAAGCGACTGATTTTTCATCGCGTCTTTTCTTTCGACCGGCCTCGGCCAGGGCGAGAATCATCGCCGCTGTCAGGGCCGACAGCACCGAACCGCCGATGACGCCCAGCTTGACCTCGATCTGTTCCGGCGAGTCCACGGCGCCGGGGAAGGCCAGGACGCCGATGAACAGGCTCATGGTGAAGCCGATGCCGCACAGCAGGCTGACGCCGTAGAGCTGCATCCAGCCCGCGCCCGAGGGCTTGTCGCCCAGACCCAGCTTCACCGCCAGCCAGGCCACGCCGAAGACGCCCGCCTGCTTGCCGAGGAAGAGGCCCAGGGCGATGGCGATGACGAGGGGAGCGAAGGCCTGCTCCAGCGACAGGCCGGCGAAGGAGACCCCCGCCTTGGCGAAGGCGAACAGGGGCAGGACCAGATAGGCCACATAGGGGTGCAGGTCGTGCATGGCGTCCTTGAGCGGACTCTGCGAGGTCTGGCGGCGCGGATCGACCGGCACGATCAGGGCGAAGGCCACGGCGGTCAGGGAGGTCGACAGGCCCGACTGCACCGTCAGATACCAGACAGCCGCGAAGCCCAGCACCCAGAAGGCGGCGGCCATGCGCCGCCGTCCCAGGACGGCGAAGACGGCGATGACGCCCAGCGCCGCCAGGAGCGGAATCCACTGCACGCCCTGGCTGAACAGGACGGCGATCAGGGCGATGGCGCCCAGGTCGTCGACGATGGCCAGGGTCAGCAGGAAGACGCGCAGGGAGGACGGCAGACTGCGCCCCACCACGGCGAAGACGGCCAGGGCGAAGGCGATGTCCGTGGCCAGGGGAATGGGCCACCCCTGGTGCGGGCCGCCCAGCGCCCCGGCGATCGCCAGATAGACCAGACCCGGAACCGCCATGCCGCCGAGCGCGGCCAGAATGGGCAGGGCCAGCTTCTTGGGATTGCTGAGTTCTCCCTTGAGAATCTCGTATTTGATCTCCAGGCCGACGACGAGGAAGAAGACGGCCATCAGGCCTTCCTTGATCCAGTCGGACACCGTCTCCTCCAGCCGCAGCGGGCCGATCTGGACGGCGTGGACGCTCTTGAGCCACGCGAAATAGTCGGCCGACCAGGGCGAGTTGGCGACGATCAGGGCGGCGACGGCGGCGAAGCCGAGGACGGCGCCGGAACCGGCCTCGGTCTTGAGGAAGGCGAGGGTGAATTTTCTGGCCACGAAGGTCTCCGAAACACTGAGAGGGTCTGTCGTGGCGTCAGGTTATCGACGGACGCCGGACCGGATTCGCGCACAGGGCGGCGCCGGCCTGGCCTCGGGATCGGATCGCACGAGGCCTGATGTCTGCGGGTGAAAATACGGATCGGCCGCGAAGGTTCAACCCCGATCCGCCCCTTCCGCGCCGCAGTTGCGAAATGCGCGGCGAAGGGGCATCTGCCGCCCATGCCCGTCTCCCCCGCCTATCGCTCCGAACCCCGCTTCTTCGACCTGGGCGCCGACTACGGCGACGCCGTGAAGGCGGCCGACTTTCCCCAGACCGTCTTGCGCCTGCGCAACGACCGGGCGGCGGCCGAGGTCGGGCTGGAGACGCTGAGCGACGCCGAATGGATCGCCCATTTCGGCCGGTTCGAGCCCCTGCCCGGCCAGCCCGGCCCCGTGGCCATGCGCTATCACGGCCACCAGTTCCGCGTTTACAACCCCGAGATCGGCGACGGGCGCGGCTTCCTAGCGGCGCAGATGCGGGAAGTCCCTCAAGCTGATAAGGACGCCGGCCTCCCTCAAGCAGCGAGCGACCACGTCGCGAGCGATAGCGCTCTTCCAGGTCGCCTTCTCGACCTGGGAACAAAAGGCTCGGGTCAGACCCCCTGGTCGCGCCATGCCGACGGACGGCTGACGCTGAAGGGCGGGGTGCGCGAGGCGCTGGCCGCGGCCATGCTGGACAGTCTGGGCGTGCCCACCTGCCGCATCCTGTCGCTGATCGAGACGGGCGAAGACCTTGAGCGGCACGACGAGCCGTCGCCCACGCGGTCGGCGGTCATGGTGCGGCTGTCGCACAGCCACATCCGCTTCGGGACCTTCCAGCGCGCCGCCTACTACGGGCGCAAGGACCAGATCGAGGTCCTGATGGAGCACGCGCGCAGCCTGTATCATCCGGCGGTCGCGCCGGGCGACGCGGCGGGCTTCCTGGCGGCGGTGGTCGAGGCCTCGGCGGCGCTGACGGCGAAGTGGATCGCGGCGGGCTTCGTCCACGGGGTGCTGAACACCGACAATCTGAACGTCACGGGCGAGAGTTTCGACTACGGCCCGTGGCGCTTCCTGCCCCACTATGAGCCGGGCTTCACCGCCGCCTATTTCGACCAGAACGGCCTTTATGCCTTCGCCCGCCAGCCCGAGGCGGTGTTCTGGAACCTGACGCAACTGGCAGGCTGTCTGAAGCTGATCGCCGAGCCGGAGCCGCTGGCGGCGGCGCTGAACGCCTTCGGCCCGGCCTATATCCGCCATCTGCGGGCGGCCTTCCTGAACCGGCTGGGGGTGCAGAGTCTGGGCGAGGCCGCGGACCAGCGGCTGCTGGACGCGACCTTGGCGCTGGCGCGCGAGAAGAAGGAGGCCCTGCGCTGGGAGCCGCTCTTCTTCGACTGGTTCGGCGGCTTCAGCTCGGCGGCGCGGGCGCTGGGCGGTCCGCGCGGCAAGACCTATCAGGGCGAGGCCTTCGACGCCTTCCGCTTCGCCCTGATGGAGCATGAGCCGGACCGGCCGGAGCGGCTGGAGCATCCGATGTTCGCCGCCCCCGAGCCGGAAGAGATGCTGATCGACGAGGTCGAAGCCCTGTGGAGCGCCATCGACACGGCCGACGACTGGGCGCCGCTGAAGGCCAAACTGGCCCGGCTGGAGGCCGCGAAGGCCGCCTGGAGCCTATAAGTCATCAATTGATGTCATCGGCCGTTGACTCGAAATCCGCCCGGGCGTAGAGGCGGGTGATCCCGGCTGGGTTACGAGGAATTGTGGTTTCGGCCCTGCTGTCGCCACGTCCCTTCCCGACCGTGATCACAGATTGTTTCAGCCGCTTGCAAACAGGATCACAGGAACTGATCTTGTGACTGTTGCTAATTAACGGTTACGGCCATGACGACGACCACCTTGACCCCTCACCAGGCGCGCGCCCGCGCCGACTATCTGAACATCACGCTTTGGACCTTCCAGGGCTGGATCGCCATGTTCTTCATCGCCGCCGGCTACGCCAAGCTGACCGAGTCGATGGAGAATCTGATCGTCCTGATGCAGTGGCCCGCCATGACCGGCGAGGCCTTCGTGCGCGGCCTGGGCGTCGCCGAGATCGTGCTGGCCGTCATGGTTCTGACGCCGCTGGTCTCATGGCGGTTCGGCCGCCCCCTGCTGCTGACGGCGGCGGCGGGTCTGCTGGCCCTGGAGACGATCGCCCTGGGCGTCCACGCCTTCGGCCTGGACCTGGGGCTGAGCCTGACCAACGTCTTTCTGATCGCCATCACGGCGCCGGTGCTGTGGCTGCGTCGCCGATGAGCGGCGCGCCTTCCTGACCCGATTTGCAGGCTCGCTTCTCCCCCTCCCCCTGAGGGCCTGCGAATACGAAGGCCGCGACCCGTCCCCGGTCGCGGCCTTTTCTTTTGAGCCGTTCACAACTTCGTAGCCCGGCGCGCGAAAAGCTTCCCTTTACGTCCGCGTCAAGTTATGAAGACGTCATGCCGATTGCTGACGACCACCGCACCTATTCGATCCGGCAGCTGTGCCGGGAGTTCGGCGCCACGGCGCGGGCCCTGCGCTTCTATGAGGACAAGGGCCTGCTGACGCCGTCGCGCAAAGGGCAGACGCGGGTCTACGGCCCGCGCGACCGCGCCCGGCTGAAGCTGATCATGCGCGGACGGCGCATCGGCTTCACCCTGGTCGAGATCCAGGAGATGCTGGATCTGTATGACCAGAAGGACCACAACGTCCATCAGATGGCCATCGCCCTGCCGCGCCACCGCGCCCGCATCCAGGCGCTGAAGCAGCAACTCGAGGACATCGAAGGCGCGATCGAGACGGCCGAGGCCGCCTGCGCCTGGATGGAGTCCAAGCTGTCGGAACACCGTCCCGATCTTCTGCCGGGCGCCGAGGCCTACGCCAGCCTGCTGAGCGAACGCCTCAACGACCCCGACGACCACTTCCAGACCTTCAAAGCGAGAGCGTGATCCCATGGCCTACAAGGCGCCTGTCCGCGACCTGTCCTTCGTCCTGCACGACGTGCTGCAGGTCGAGAATTTCGGCAATCTGCTGCCCGACGCCGATCTGTCGCGCGACCTGATCGACCAGATCGTCGAGGAAGGCGGCAAGTTCGCCGAAGAGGTCATCGCCCCGATCAACCGCACCGGCGATCAGGAAGGCTGTCACATCGAGGGCGACGTGGTGACGACGCCCAAGGGCTGGAAGGACGCCTATCACCAGATGGTAGAGGCGGGCTGGCCCTCGCTGGGCTTCAGCACCGAGTTCGGCGGTCAGGGCATGCCCTCGGTGGTGTCGAGCGCGGTCGGCCAGTTCACCGCCGCCGCCAGCGCCGCCTTCTCGATGTATCCGGGCCTGACCAGCGGCGCCTTCCACGGCATCGAGGCCAGCGCCTCGGATGAGATCAAGCAGAAGTATCTGCCGAAGATGGCGTCGGGCGAATGGACCGGCACCATGAACCTGACCGAGCCGCAGTGCGGCACCGACCTGGGCATGGTCCGCACCAAGGCGGTCAGGAACGACGACGGCTCCTATTCGATCACCGGCCAGAAGATCTGGATCTCGGCGGGCGAGCACGACTTCGCCGACAACATCATCCACACGGTGCTGGCGCGCGTCGAAGGCGCGGTTCCGGGCATCAAGGGCCTGAGCCTGTTCGTGGTGCCGAAGTTCCTGGTGAACGAGGACGGCTCGCTGGGCGAGCGCAACGGCGTGGCCTGCGCGGGCCTCGAGCACAAGATGGGCATCCACGGCAACGCCACCTGCGTCATGGCCTATGAGAACGCCAAGGGCTGGCTGATCGGCGAAGAAGGCCGCGGCATGAACAATATGTTCGTGGTCATGAACGAAGCCCGCCTGGGCACCGGCCTGCAGGGCCTGGCCATCGGCGACGCCGCCTATCAGGCCGCCGTCGAGTTCGCCAACGACCGCCTGCAGGGCCGCAGCCTGACCGGACCTAAGAACCCGGACGGCCCGGCCGACCCGATCATGGTCCACCCGGACGTGCGCCGGATGCTGCTGGAATCGAAGGCCTATGTCGAAGGCGGCCGCGCCTTCATCCTGTGGACCGCGCTGCAGGCCGATCTGCAGAAGGCCGCCGACGAAGCCGTCGCCACCAAGGCCAAGGACTACATGGGCCTGATCACGCCGGTGCTGAAGGCCTATCTGACCGACAAGGGCTTCCACGTCGCCTCGCTGGCGATGCAGGTCCACGGCGGTTCGGGCTACACCGAACACTTCCCCGCTTCGCAGTATCTGCGCGATGCGCGGATCACCATGATCTATGAGGGCACCAACGGCATCCAGGCGCTGGATCTGGTGGGCCGCAAGCTGCCCGCCAGCGGCGGCCGCGCCATCATGAGCTGGTTCGCCGACATCGACGCCTTCGTCGGCGAGAACGGCGAGGACGAGGCGATCAAGCCCTTCGTCGAGGGCCTGGCCGACGCCAAGAAGAAGCTGCAGGAGGCCACCATGTGGCTGATGCAGAACGGCATGGCCAACCCGGACAACGCCGCGGCCGCCTCGACCGACTATCTGCACATCTTCGGCCTGACGGCCTACGCCTTCCTGTGGGCCCAGATGGCCAAGGCGGCGCAAGAGAAGATCGCCGCCGGTGACGCCGATCCCTATTACGCCAACAAGCTGATGACCGGCCGCTACTTCGTCGAGCGCATCCTGCCCGACGCCGGGGCGCACCTGAAGAAGCTGAAGTCCGGCGCCGAGGTGTTGATGCAGATGCCCGCCGAGGCGTTCTGATCCGCTTCTGATCCAGGGGCCTCTCTCGCCACGGCGGGAGAGGTCTTTTCTTTATTGCAGAAGGGCGGCGCAGACCGCCCGCGTCAGCAGGAAACATCCCATGAACGTCCTTGGCAGCCCCGAACCCGACTTCATGAAGGAAGAGGAGATCGTCCTCTTCTCCGACTCCGTCGCCAAATGGATCGACGAACACGCCCCGCAGGAGAAGTTCCAGCAGTGGATCGCCGCCTCCTCGGTGCCGCGCGGGCTGTGGAACGCGGCGGGCGACGCCGGCCTGCTGGGCCTGTCGCTGCCGGAAGAGGACGGCGGCTTCGGCGGCGATTACCGGCACGAGGTGGTGCTGATGCGCCAGCTGGGCTGGAAGGGCGCGGACCACTTCGGCATCAGCCTGCACAACGCCATCGTCATGCCCTACATCTGGCACTACGGCACGGCCGAGCAGAAGGCGCGCTGGCTGCCGCGCCTGCAATCGGGCGAACTGGTCGGGGCCATCGCCATGACCGAGCCGGGCGCGGGTTCGGACCTGCAAGGGGTCAAGACCACCGCCGTGAAGCAGGGAGACCACTATGTCCTGAACGGCTCCAAGACCTTCATCACCAACGGGCAGCTGGCCAACTTCATCATCGTCGTGGCCAAGACGGACCCGGCCGAGGGCGCCAAGGGCACCAGCCTGATCTGCCTTGAGACGGACGAGGCCGAAGGGTTCGAGCGCGGCCGCAATCTGCACAAGATCGGCATGGAGGCGAACGACACCTCCGAGCTGTTCTTCAACGACGTGAAGGTTCCGCTGGAGAACGCCATCGGCGGGACCGAGGGCATGGGCTTCGTCCAACTGATGCAGCAACTGCCGCAGGAGCGTCTGAACATCGCCGTTCAGGGCGTGGCCGCCGCCGAGCGCGGACTGGAGGCGACCCTGGCCTACGTCAAGGAACGCAAGGCGTTCGGCAAGCGGGTCATCGACTTCCAGAACACCCAGTTCAAACTGGCCGAGATCAAGACCAAGCTGACCGTCGCCAAGGTCTTCGTCGACCACTGCATCGGCCTTCACCTGAAGGGCCAACTGGACGCCGCCACGGCCTCAATGGCCAAATACTGGATCACGGATATCCAGGGCGAGACCATCGACGAGATGCTCCAGCTCTTCGGCGGCTACGGCTACATGACCGAATATCCGATCGCCCAGCTGTACAAGGACGCCCGCGTCCAGCGCATCTACGGCGGCACGAACGAGATCATGAAGCTCTTGATCGCGCGGACGCTCTGAGCCCATTGAGGGGCATGATCCGTCTGCATGTTCAGGGCGACCTCGCCCCCGGCGGCGCCGTGGCGCCCACGCTCGACCAGTCGCGCTATCTGACCCAGGTGATGCGGTTGAAGGCGGGCGACGAGCTTCTGGTCTTCAACGGCCGCGACGGCGAGTGGCGCGTCAGCGTCGCCGAGGTGCTGAAGAAGGGCGTGATCCTGCGCGCCGAGGAGCAGACACGGCCGCAGGCCTACGGCCCCGATCTGGAGCTGATCGTCGCCGTGGTGAAGAAGGCCCGCGTCGAGACCATCGTCGAGAAGGCCGCCGAACTGGGCGCCAAACGGGTACGGCTGGTCCTGACCCACCGCACCAACGCCGACCGCCTGCGTCTCGATCGGCTGGACGCCATCGCCGAGGAGGCGGCCGAGCAGACCGGCCGCCTGGACGTGCCGGCGGTGGATGATCCGGTGAAGCTGGACGCCCTGCTGGACAGCTGGGAGGACGGGCGTCTGCTGATGTTCTGCGACGAGACGGGCGGCGCGCCCGCCGTATCGGCGTTGACCGCCGCAGGCGACGGCAGGTGGGCCATACTGATCGGGCCGGAGGGCGGGTTTTCACCGGAAGAGGGCGAACGGCTGCGGTCCCTGCCCTTCACCACCGCCGTCTCGCTGGGGCCGCGCATCCTGCGGGCCGACACCGCCGCCATCGCCGCCATGACGCTGTGGCAGGCGGCGGTCGGCGACTGGGAACGCTAGAAGATTCCGCCCAGCCCCTTGAGCCCGGCCGCCGGCTGGCCCATCTAGCCGCGACAGCAGAGGTTACAGATGTCCGACACGGCGCCCCTTTCCAGAGACCAGCTGATCCACGCCATGTCGAAGGGCGAGAAACCCCGCGACCAGTGGCGTATCGGCGCAGAGCACGAGAAGTTCGGCTTCGACAAGTCGACCCTGCGCCGCCCGGCCTATGACGGCCCCGGCGGCATCAAGGCCATGCTGGACGGGCTGACGCGCTTCGGCTGGACGCCGGTGGAGGAAGCGGGCCACGTCATCGCCCTGGAGCGCAGGAACGCCGAGGGCTTCAGCGCCTCGATCAGTCTGGAGCCGGGCGGACAGTTCGAACTGTCGGGCGCACCGCTGAAGGACATCCATGACATCTGCAACGAGACCGGCCAGCACCTGATGGAGGTCAAGCAGGTCGCGGACCAGCTGAACCTGGGCTTCCTGGGCCTGGGCTTCGACCCGATGTGGCGGCGTGAGGACATCCCCGTCATGCCCAAGGGCCGCTATGACGTCATGCGCGCCTACATGCCCAAGAAGGGCAGGCTGGGCCTCGACATGATGCTGCGGACCTGCACCATCCAGGCGAACCTCGACTTCGACAGCGAAGCCGACATGGTCATGAAGTTCCGCACGTCGCTGGCGCTGCAGCCGATCGCCACCGCCCTGTTCGCCAACAGCCCCTTCACCGAAGGCAAGCCGAACGGCTTCCGGTCGGCGCGCGCCAACGTCTGGACCGACACCGACCCGGACCGCACCGGGATGCTGGACTTCGCCTTCGAGGACGGCTTCGGCTATGAGCGCTACGCCGACTATGCGCTGGACGCGCCGATGTATTTCGCCAAGCGCGGCGAGACCTATGTCGACCTGTCGGGCCAGTCGTTCCGCGCCTTCATGGACGGAAAGCTGGACGCCCTGCCGGGCGACCGGGCGACGGCGCAGGACTGGGCCGACCACCTGACCACCCTGTTCCCCGAGGTGCGTCTGAAACAGTATCTGGAGATGCGCGGCGCCGACGGCGGGCCGTGGAGCCGCATCTGCGCCCTGCCCGCCCTGTGGGCCGGAATCCTGTACGACGCCCCGTCGCTCGCGGCGGCGTGGGACCTGTGCAAGGACTGGGACATCGCCGATCACGAGCGCCTGCGCCGCGACGTGACGCGGCTGGGCCTGAAGGCCGAGGTCAACGGCCGCAGCGTGCGCGACATCGCCGTCGACATGGTCAACATCGCCAAGCAGGGCCTGAAGAACCGCGCCCGCTTCTCGGGCGGCATGGTGGACGAGCGCGGCTACATCACCGAACTGGAAGACATCGCCGACAGCGGCGTGACCTCGGCCGACCGCCTGCTGGAGCTCTACAACGGCGAATGGGGCGGCGACATCAGCCGCGTCTATCGCGATTACGCCTACTGAAGCTCTCCTGAGACGCGAGCCGCAAGGCGCCCTTAACCGGCAGACGCTAGGATAGGGTCCAGCCTGCCTTCAGGACCGCGCCTCAGGACCGCCCATGCCTTTCACTCCGGCCGCCGCCCCTTCATCGACGGGACAGCCGCAGCCGCCTCCTGACGCCGTGGTCGATCTGGCGACCTTTTTCGACGTCTCCCTGGACCTGCTGGTGATCCGCGACCTGGAGGGGCGTATCGTGCGGGTCAGCGCCTCCTGGGCCTCGACCCTGGGCTATCAGCCTCAGGAGCTGGTCGGCCTGGCCATACTGACCCTGGTCCACCCCGACGATCTGCCCGGCACCCTGGACAGCGTGACCGAAGTCGAGACGCGCCGCCCCGGCGATCCGGTGCTGGGCCACGTCAACCGCTATCGCCACAAGGACGGCGGCTACGTCACCCTGGAATGGCGGGCGCAGAAGTTCGGCGACCGCATCTACGCCGTGGCCCGCGACGTGACGGCCAAGGCGGCGGCGGAGCGCGCCCTGCTCGAGGCCAAGGCGGCGGCCGAGGCCGCCAACCGCGCCAAGTCCGATTTCCTGGCCAATATGAGCCATGAGATCCGCACGCCGCTGAACGGGGTCATCGGCGTCATCGACGCCCTGGCGCGCACGCCGCTGTCGCCCCAGCAGGCCGAAATGGTCGAACTGGTCCGCAGTTCCGGCGTGACACTGGAGCGGCTGGTCACGGACATCCTGGACGTGTCGCGCATCGAATCCGGGCGAATGACGCTGGAGGTCCGCCCCTTCGACCTGGACGACGCCCTGATCCCGACCATCGCCCCCCTGCGCGGCCTGGCCGAGGAGAAGGGCCTGATCTTCCGCATCGAGCGCGCCGAGAGCGCGTGCGGCGTCTTCAACGGCGACGTGGTGCGGATCCGCCAGATCCTGGGCAATCTGCTGTCCAACGCCGTCAAATTCACCGCACAGGGCCAGGTTTCAGCCCATATCGACCTGCTGGACAGGGGCGACGACGCCGCCCTGCTGACGCTGGAGGTGCGCGACACCGGCATCGGCTTCGGCGCCGACCATGCGGCGCAGCTGTTCCAGCGGTTCAGCCAGGCCGACGCCTCCATCACCCGGCGGTTCGGCGGAGCGGGGCTGGGCCTGTCCATCTGCCACGCCCTGACGGAGATGATGGGCGGACGCATCGAGGCCGAGTCGGCCCTGGGCGAAGGCAGCCGTTTCCGGGTCGAACTGCCGCTGACGCGCATCCCCGTCCCCGCGCCGTTCGAGACGGCCGGCGGCGAAGAGGCGGCGTCAGACCTATCGCCTTCCCGCGCCCGCCCCCGCGTCCTGCTGGCCGAGGATCACCCGATCAACCAGCGGGTGGTGCAGCTGATCCTGGGCGACAGCGTCGAGCTGACCGTGGTCGAGAACGGGGAGCAGGCGGCAGCCGTCTTCGCCGCTGAGCGGTTCGACCTGGTGCTGATGGACATGCAGATGCCGGCGATGGACGGGCTGAGCGCCACGCGCGCCCTGCGCGGGATCGAGGCCGCCGATCCGGCGCGTCCGCGCGCGCCGGTCATCATGCTGAGCGCCAACGCCATGGCCGAGCATCAGGAACAGGCCGCCCAGGCGGGCGCCGACCTTCACCTGGCCAAGCCCGTCACGGCCGAGGCCCTGACCGGCGCCGTCCGCAAGGCCCTGACCCTGGGCGGCCGCCCGGCCTAACCCAGCCAGCCGGCGATCATGGCCCGCAGCGGGTTGGCCGGATCGGACAGCAGCCGCGCCGTCATGGCCAGGGAGATGACCACCAGCAGGGGCCGGATCAGCCGCGGCCCGAAGCGCATGGCCGCGTGCGAGCCCAGGCGGCCGCCGATGAACTGGCCCACCGCCATGATCCCGGCCAGCACCCAGACAATGTGGCCGCCGACCGCCAGGACGACGATGCCGACGACATTGCTCATCAGGTTCAGCGCCTTGGTGTGCGCCGTCGCCCGCGTCAGTCCCATGCCCAGCAGCATGACGAGGCTGAGCGCAAAGAAGGACCCCGTCCCCGGCCCGAAGAAGCCGTCGTAGAAGCCGATCCCGCCCGCCACGACGGCGTAGGCCAGCGGCGTCAGCCGGGCGTGGGCGTCCTCGTCGGCCGCCTTGGGGCCGAGCAGGAAATACAGGGCGATGCCGACCAGCAGCACGGGCAGCAGGATCATCAGCCAGCGCGTGTCCACCAGGGTGACGGCGAAGGCGCCCAGCCCCGCCCCGATCGCCGTCAACAGCATCGGCCAGCGGATCAGGCGAAAATCCACCCGCCCCTTGCGCCAGAAATTCCACAGGGCCGAGGCCGTGCCGACGCTGCCCTGAACCTTGTTGGTGGCGATGGCGGCGACCGGGTTCAGCCCCACCGACAGCAGGGCCGGCAAGGAGATCAGCCCCCCGCCCCCGGCGATGGCGTCGATGAAGCCGGCGATCACCGACGCGACGCCCAACAGGGCGATGATCTCAGGCGTCAGTTCAAACACGCGCGCAGCACTCCGGTCAGGCTGGCGCTATAGACCCGCGCGTTGCGGACCGCCACGCTCTGGCGCGAAATGAGTCCAGACTCAGGACTTAGGCGCCGTCGCCCTGGCCTGACAGGCGTTGGCGACACCCTCGCGGATGTCGCGATATCCGGCGCGCTGAGCCAGTTCGGTCGCCTGACCGCATTCGTTGGCGGCGATCAGCCTGTCCAGTTCGTCGGCCAGTTGCCAGCGCTGGTTGATCACGGCGGCCTCATAGTTCAGGCGGACACGCTCGCGGCGTAATTCATCGATGATGCGACGATCATCCATCTCGCGAAAGCGCCACATGGTGGTGTCCGCCCTGTCCGCGCTGGGACCGATGACCTGATGATTGGAGGAAGGCGGCGCGGGATTGGTCCCCGTCTGGCCGCCAAGCGCCGTAACGCCGTAGAACAGAACCGCCAACAACATGACCGACCTCCGCTGAACGACCACCACTATGCATAGAGTGAAGGAACGGCCAAGCCTTTGGACGCGCGGCGCCGCCTTTCCGTGGCGTCGCGGTTGAAATCCTGCGATCAAGACGGTCTGGCAGGAGGTTCGATCATGACGGGATCCATCCATATCGGCGTCGGCGGCTGGACCTTCGAGCCGTGGCGCGGGGTCTTCTATCCCGAGGGGCTGGTGCAGAAGCGGGAGCTGGAGTTCGCCAGCCGGGCGCTGACCTCCATCGAGATCAACGGCACCTATTATTCGACCTTCAAGCCCGACAGCTGGGCGAAGTGGCGCGATGAGACGCCCGACGGCTTCGTCTTTGCGGTCAAGGCCAGCCGCTACTGCACCAACCGCAAGGTGTTGTCGGACGGCGCCGAGAGCTTCGAGCGGTTCCTGTCGCAGGGGCTGACGGTGCTGGGCGACAAGCTGGGGCCGATCAACTGGCAGTTCATGGGGACGAAGAAGTTCGAGCCCGAGGACTTCGAAGGCTTCCTGAAGCTGTTGCCCAAGGAGAAGGACGGGGTGCGGCTGCGCCACGCGCTGGAGGTGCGCAATCCGACCTTCGCCACCGAACAGTTCTATGATCTGGCGCGCAAATACGGCGCGGCCGTCGTCTATGCGGTCGACGACGAGGAGCCGACCTGGCCCCAGATCGACGAAGAAACATCTGACTTTAGATATGCGCGGCTGATGTCCAGCCGCGAGGACGAGCCGACGGGCATGACCTCGGACGAGTTTGACGCCGTGGCGAAACAGGCGCGCGGCTGGGCCGGGCGCGGCGACGTCTTCGCCTACTTCATCTCGGGGGCCAAGGTGCGGAACCCGGCGGCGGCCCAGGCGCTGATCGCCAAGCTGAAGGACTGACCTCCATGCCCATCGCCACGCGCGCCTTCGCCGCGACCGCCGCCGACCAGCCGCTGAGCCCCTACAGCTTCGAGCGCCGCGATCCCGGCCCGAACGACGTGGCCATCGCGATTAAATATTGCGGCGTCTGCCACTCGGACCTGCATGTGGTGAAGAATGACCTGGGCGGGACGCGCTATCCCATCGTGCCGGGCCATGAGATCGCCGGGGTGGTGACGGCGGTCGGCGCCAACGTCACCCGGTTCAAGGAAGGCGACCGCGTCGGCGTCGGCTGCATGGTCGACAGCTGCCGGACCTGTTCGGCCTGCCGCGAGGGGCTGGAGCAGTATTGCGAGCCGGGCATGACCCAGACCTACGGCTCGCGCGATCCCAAGGGCGCCGGCGTCGGCCAGACCATCACCCAGGGCGGCTATTCCGACCGCATCACGGTGGACCAGGCCTTCGTGCTGAAGATTCCCGACAGCCTGCCGCTGGATGCGGCGGCGCCGCTGCTGTGCGCAGGCGTGACCACCTGGTCGCCGCTGAAGACCTGGGGCGTGGGGCCGAGGTCGAAGGTGGCGGTGATCGGCCTGGGCGGGCTGGGCCACATGGCGGTCAAGCTGGCCGCCGCCCTGGGCGCCGAGGTGACGGTGCTGTCGACCTCGGACCGCAAGAAGGCCGACGCCGAGCGGATGGGCGCCCGGCATTTCCTGATCAACTCAGACGCCGAGGCCATGAAGGCGGCGGCCGAGCAGTTCGACCTGATCATCAACACCGTCTCGGCCACGCATGAGATCGCCAGCCACGTCAATCTGCTGGCGCGCGACGGGACCATGGTCATGCTGGGGCTGACGAGGGAGGGGCTGCCGGTCTTCGCCATGCCCCTGCTGTGGCGGCGTCGCCGCATCGCCGGCTCGCTGATCGGCGGCGTCCGCGAGACGCAGGAGATGCTCGACTTCTGCGGCGAACACGGGATCGTGTGCGATATTGAGGTGATCGCCCCCGATCAGATCAACCAGGCTTATGAACGGATGGAGCGGTCGGACGTGCGCTACCGCTTCGTCATCGACATGGGCCGCATGACCGCAACGGCGTAACCCCGTCTTCTCGTTCGTCTCCAGCCGCGCTAAGGCTGTCGGCAAGGGAGGCGGACGGCGTCGCGACCACGATGGCCGCCGCACAGGACAGGGAGAGGTCATGACGCGTACCGCATTCGTCACCGGGGGCACCCGGGGCATCGGCAAGGCGATCGTTCAACGACTGAAGGAAGACGGGCTGCAGGTCGCCGCCGGCTATTCCGGCAACACCGAGGCCGCAGAGGCCACCGCCCGCGAACTGGGCGTCATGGTGGTGAAGGGCAACGTCGGCTCTTTCGACGACTGCGCCCGGGCGGTGCAGGAGGTCGAGGCGCAGTTCGGTCCCATCGACGTTCTGGTGAACAATGCGGGCATCACCCGCGACGGTTTCTTCCACAAGATGAGCGCGGACCAGTGGTCCGACGTGATCCGCGTCAACATGGACAGCGTGTTCAACATGACGCGCCAGGTGATCAACGGGATGCGCGACCGGGGCTTCGGCCGCATCGTCAACATCTCCTCGATCAACGGCCAGAAGGGCCAGATCGGCCAGACCAACTATTCAGCCGCCAAGGCCGGGATGATCGGCTTCACCAAGGCGCTGGCGCTAGAGAACGCGCGCAAGGGCGTGACCGTCAACTGCATCGCGCCGGGCTATATCGACACCGAAATGGTCGGCGCCATGGACCAGAAGGTGCTGGACAGCATCGTGGCCCAGATTCCGGTCGGCCGCCTGGGCAAGGGCGAGGAGATCGCCGACATGGTGTCCTGGCTGTCAGGCGAGCGTGCCGGATATGTCACAGGCTGCACCCTGTCGCTTAACGGCGGGCAGTACCTGGTTGGATAAGCCGCGTTCGCCCAAAATCCGCCGTTCGGGCGTATCACCTCTTAAATCATGAGGATTGCGGTCGGAGCCGTGGCGGAGAAGCCGCCTCTCTTCGCCGTCGCCGCGCCCAGCGCCGCGACGGGCGCCGGCCTGCGCCTGCTCTGCGTCACGGGACTGGCGATGGCCGTCGCGGGTCTGGCGGGCGCCGTCAGGGCCGAGGCCCAGACCCGCTCCAACGTCCAGGCTGAACAGAGCCGCGTCATCCGTGACCAGTCGGTGACCCGCACCACCCCGCCGCCGGGACGCTATGTCTCCGAGGCGGGGCAGGCCTTCATCCTGGACCGGGCGGGGTCGCTGACCCTGTTGCGGTTCGAGCGCTCGACCGAGACCTGGGCCCTGCGTCCGTCCTCGGCCCCGCGCGGCGACACCATCTATCGGAACGACGCGGGCGATCAGGTGCTGCGCGTCACCGCCGGCGGCGGCGTCACCGTCTATACGACGCGCACGCCCGGCGGCTCGCCGGTCTCCCTGGCCGGGCCGCCGGTCAGCCTGGAGCCGCCCTCGCTCGGCCCGGTGCAGATGTTTAACCTGATGACCCGGCGCAGCAGCCTGGTCTCGGAAGCCATGGGCCGACTGGTCCGCATCAACGTCTTCGGCGAGGAATCCGAGGCCCTGTGCATCGAGGCGCTGATCGTCACCACCGACGCCGTGGTCCGCATCGCCCGCTCGCCCAGCGCCCGCCCCTTCCTGGACCGGCTGCGCAGCATCACCGTGGTCGAGGGCCAGCGCGCGAGCGTGACCTATTCCAGCGGCGACCTGCGCGTCGTGGTCGATCCCCGGCGCGGCATCGCCGGTCGTCCGTCGTCGGCGCGCGTCATCCGGGCCGTCATCCCGCAGGACTGACGTGGACCAAAGGCCCAGGCCGCCCCATCTGCCCTTTCGCGCCCATTGGGCGTATGAGGGCCGCCATATTCACCATCAGAGAGGCTGATTTCACAGTGACCTCTTCCCTCACCGCCGTTTCCGCCGAGGACAAGGCCAGGACCCGCGCCATCGTTCCGGTGTCGATGAAGGGCTATGACGCCGACTTCCAGGCCTTCGCCGACGCCCTGGGCGCCTCGTTCGCCCGCTACGGCTTCGCCGTCATCGCCGACCACGGCCTGGACCAGGGCCTGATCG
The DNA here is from genome assembly GCF_053645695.1 of Brevundimonas sp. NPDC055311. Lineage (NCBI taxonomy): Bacteria > Pseudomonadati > Pseudomonadota > Alphaproteobacteria > Caulobacterales > Caulobacteraceae > Brevundimonas > Brevundimonas sp. NPDC055311. The sequence goes on along the minus strand of NZ_JBSHMV010000002.1, from coordinate 686,478 downwards.
ACGCCGCCGTGACCGACGCCAAGACCTTCTTCGCCCTGCCCGAGGACGTGAAGCGCCAGTATCACCAGCCCGGCACCGGCGGCGCGCGCGGCCTGACGCCGTTCGGCGTCGAGGCGGCCAAGGGCGCCAAGGCCGTCGATCTGAAGGAGTTCTGGCACACGGGCCGCGAACTGCCCGAGGGCCACCCCTATCGCCGATACATGCGCGACAACGTCTGGCCGACCGAGGTCGCGGGCTTTCAGCGGCACGTCTACGGCCTGTACGACGGTCTGGACACGCTGGGCCGCCGCATCCTGAAGGCCATCGCCCGCTATCTGAAGCTCGACGACGCCTATTTCGAGGACAAGGTCCAGCTGGGCAACAGCGTGCTGCGCCTGCTGCACTATCCGCCGATCCCGGCCGACGCCGAGGGCGTGCGCGCGGGCGCCCATGAGGACATCAACGTCATCACCCTGCTGCTGGGCGCCGAGGAGGCCGGGCTGCAGCTGAAGGACTCGGACGGCGAATGGCTGGACATCGCCCCGCCGCCGGGCGCCCTGGTGGTCAACATCGGCGACATGCTGCAGCGGCTGGTCAACCACGTCCTGCCGTCGACGACGCACCGCGTGGTCAATCCGGCGCCCGAGCGTCGCGGCTTCGCCCGCTATTCGACGCCCTTCTTCCTGCACTTCAACCCGGACTTCCCGATCGAGACCCTGCCGTCGACGATCACGGCGGAGAACCCGGACCGCTATGCGGGCAAGACCATCCTGGCCGAGGATTTCCTGACCGAACGTCTGAAGGAGATCCGCCTGATCTGACCGGGCGGGACGGCTGAAAGCATGAAGGGCCGACGGAGCGATCCGCCGGCCCTTTTGCTTGCGGCGACGCCGGCGTCAGCGGGCGATGCGCAGGCGGGTGATGTCGCGGCCGATGGCGCGAAAGGCGTCACGCAGATCCGTGCCGCTGTCGGCCTTGAAGAAATGGGTGTCTTCGTTTGTGGCGCAGGCGCGCATGACGTCCAGGGCGGTATCGACGACGCCGACTCGTCCTGTGGCGTTCCCAAGGTTGAAGCCCACCGTGTAAACGACGATGTTCTGAGCCTTCATCCCTTCGCACAGCTTCACCGACTGCTGGAAGGGGTCCCCGTTGGTGGCCGCGCAATAGATGCGGCTTGTCGAACGCCCGCCCGTATTGGCGGCGACGTCCTCACAATAAGGCGCATTGAACTCACCGTCCGTCATCAGGACCACGGCCTTGAGAGTCCTGGACATATCATAGGGAGCCGGCTGGCCGTCGCCCGTGAAGATCGACCCGAAAGTGGGCGACACCAGATACCAGCCCCAGGCGATGCCGATCTGTCCGGCGGTGTTGCCCGCAGCCCCGAGCGAATTGATACGGTCTTCGAGATCCCCGCGAACGCTGGTCAACGGCAGGATCGGCTGCGAGTTGCAGTTGGTCGCATAGACCCGCCCCACAGGAGCCACGCCGGGCGCAGTATCCTTGTAAGCATCCTCGCCGGTCCGCTCGCTCACGCAATTGGTCGCCGGCAGGCGTGAATAGGTGTTCGACGCGTTCCGGAACACGAAATAGTGGCAGCCGCGGCTGGCGCAGTATGCCTGTCCGCCGCTGCCGTAATCTCTGTAGCTGGGGCCATACAGACCGGGGAGGGAGAACCTATCTGCGTCCAAGACTTTGACCCGGACGTGGTTGCCGTTGACGTTCGGAACGCTGCTCGTACGGCGACCCAGGCCACTGACGCCTTCAATATAGACGTATTCATCGTCTGACAGGCCATGGCGAGTCGAGGTCACCACCAGGGAGCAATCCCCCACGATGCATGGTTGCACCGCGCCCCTGGTCGCGGCTCTGGAAGCCGAGCGAGTATCGGAGCCGTCGAGGCTGAAGCGGTTCTGATCGATACGGGTGATCTTGTAGGTGTTGTCGTTGAGGTCGGTGGTGTTGTTGACCCCCGTGATCAACACCCCCTGGCCCGACTGCAGGCCGTGGTTGCTCACCGTCACCACTGCAGGGCGAGCGCGGCTGACGGACGTTATATCCAGCGCCCTTTCCAAATAGCCGACGGCGTTGATGTCGGTCGGACCGCGCAGGTCGCCGCGAGCCGCCTTGGCCAGCGTCCCCGGCAGGGTGGCGCTGGCGTCCAGCTTCACCGCCCAGTCGTAGGGGGCCACGGCCGCGCGGGAATAGAAGGGCGACTGCTGGTCCTGCACGACGATCTTGACCAATTCCTTGGCCGCTTCGCGCAGGTCGCCGATGCTGCCGCTCATCGATCCCGTGGTGTCCAGCACCATGGCCACCTCGACGTTGCGCGACGCGCGCAGGACTTCGGAGCGGGTGCTGACCGGGAGGTAGTCGTCCAGCAGCTTGCCGTAGGGGGGCAGGACGATGTTGGCGACCAGAACCTTGACGTTGACCCTGGCGTCGCCGGTGACGCGGTTGTTGAGCAGGACGAAGTTGGCCGTGTCGCCCGAGGTCTCGCCGAAATAGCCGGGCATGTTGGCCTTGAGCGCCGCCAGGCCGACCTTGTTGATGTTGACGTCGTCCGTGAAGGTCGAACGGGCGGCGGCCAGGGCGGCGGCGTCCAGCGCGTCCTGAAGCTGGGCCTTCACCTTGGAGGCCTGGTGGATGTCGATGGCGCCCAGGGTGATCATCAGCAGCACCGGCAGGGCCAGGGCGAACATCATCGCCACATTGCCCTGGGTCTGGCGCAGAAAGCGCGAGGTCAGTCGCTTCAGCCCGGCGGCGGCGCGGGCGCATGTCAATCGGTCCATCGTGTCGCCACCCCCGGCTGCCCTGGCGCGGACGCTGGGTCCGCCGTCGTCCCCAGCATGACGCGGGTCCGTTAAGGCTTGGCCCCAAGCTCACGGTTAACAGCGGGTTGCGAAATCTGCGCCCTCAGCGGCGGTCGACGCAGGCGTCCAGCCCCTGTTGGCGCACAGTACCCATCGCGGCCTGAATGCGGGCCGCCCGGCGACGGACATAGGGGCCGGGCGCGGCGGCGTTGTAACGGCGCGGGCTGGGCAGGATGGCGGCCAGGCGGGCGGCCTCCTGCGCGGTCAGTTTGTCGGCGCTCTTGTCGAACCAGTGGCGCGAGGCGGCCTCGGCGCCATAGACGCCCGGCGCCCATTCGGCGACGTTCAGATACATCTCCATGATCCGCCGCTTGCCCCAGCCGATCTCGATCAGGCCGGTGTAGCCGACCTCCAGCCCCTTCCTGACCCAGTCGCGGCTGGGCCACAGGAAGACGTTCTTGGCGGTCTGCTGGCTGATGGTCGAGGCGCCGCGCCTCTTGTCCGAGCCGCGCTGCTCAGCGCGTTCGTTGGCCTCCATCGCCTTCTGGATGGCCTCGACGTCGAAGCCGTGGTGCTGGCAGAAACGGGCGTCCTCGGCGGCGATCACCGCCTCGACCAGACGCGGCGAGATGTGGTCCAGCGAGCGCCAGCGATAGTCCATGCCGTGCCCGGCCGCCGCCTGTTTGACCATCAGGATCGTGGCGAGAGGCGGCAGGAAGCGATGCACCGCCACCCCGGCCAGCGGGAACAGGGCCAGGATCACGAGCAGGGTCAGGATCGGCCGCCGCCTGCGGCCCTTTGCGCGGGTCATGGGGTGAGGATGACTCAGGAAGGTTGAGAAATCACGGCGACGCTTGCCAAACCGCCGTCATTCTCGGGCTTGACCCGAGAATCCAGGAGCGCCGGCGCCTGAACGAGGATCGCAGAACCGTCGAGGGGCTGGATCCTCGGGTCAAGCCCGAGGATGACGGCATGGAGGGATACGGATCAGAGCGAGGCCACGCCCGCGTGGCCGTCCTCGTCGGCCCAGGCGATGCGAGCGGCGCCGGAACTCATGGCCAGAGCGGTGATGGGGGCGCCCTTGTCCTGCTTGACGAACTGAAGGCCGCGCCCGGCCGGATCGGCCCACCAGACGCGCCCGTCTTCCAGCCCCGCCGCCAGACGGCCGTGGGCGGGGGCGGCGGCGACCTGGGCGATCAGGGTCGTTTCGTCATAGCCGATCTCGGTCGCCTCGCGGCCCATCGGCCCGTTGGAGCCGACGAAGGGCCACAGCACCACGCCCTGCGCGCCCGAGGTGGCCAGAAGCTGCCCCTTGGCCATGAAGGCGAAGCTCTTGATCTTGGACGGATAGCCGCCCATCCGCATGTTCTTCTGATCCTTCAGCCGCCAGCCGTGCAGCTGATTGTCCTGCATGGAGGTGACGACATAGGCGCCGTCGGTCGAGAAGCCGACCGCCAGATGCGACCCGGCCCAGGCCAGCTTCGTCGGCTGCTGCTGCTCGATGCGGGCGTACCACAGCCAGGCGCCGCCATAGGTCGAGGCGGCGATGCGGCGGCCCTTGGGATCGAACGCCACGCCCGAGACGGTGCGCTCGTGCTGGAAGTCGCGGCGGAAGTGCGGATCCTTGACGTCCAGCACGCTCAGGGTGCGGCCCGAGGAGAAGGCGATCAGGCCCGACTCGGCCGAGGCGGCGACGGCGTCGATCCATTGGCCCTTGGTCTGGGCCAGCAGGACGGCCTCGCCTTCGCGGCTCCAGACCAGCTTGCCGTCGTCGCCGCCGGTGACGACGCCCTCGCCCGAGGGGTGGACGCAGGCGCACAGGACGGCGCCGTCATGGACCTCGCTGCGGGCGCCGCTCTCGAACCGCACCGAGCCGTCGCCCAGGGCGAAGATCGCGCCGGTCTTGTCGAACAGGGCGGCGGTGACCTGGGCGTCGAAGGAGAAGGTCGTCATGTCGGCTCGCACACGCAAAGAAAGTCAGAGGGGCCTCATAACCTCCCCCGTCGCGTCTGTCGCGTGGCGGGTCTATGAGGGGGCCATGACCCTGCTGCTCATTCCCGGCTTCATGGCCGATGCGACCCTGTGGGACGCCCTGAAAGACGAAATGACCGACGATCTGGCCCCGTTCGGGCCGCTGGTCGCCACCGACCTCAGCCGGGGTGAGGATATCGAGAGCATGGCGGCGGCCATCCTGAGCGACGCGCCGGAACGGTTCGTCGCCGTGGGCTTCTCGATGGGCGGCTATGTGGCGCGCGAACTGGCGCGGATCGCGCCGCAGCGGGTGGAGGCCCTGATCCTGATCGCCACCTCGGCGCGCGGGGATACGGAGGAGTTGATCCGCCAGCGGCGTTCGTCGTTGAAGGCGCCGCCGAAGGCCTTCAAGGGGTTGAGCCGTCCGGCCATCGTCTCGTCCCTGCACCCCGATCTGGCGGACGACGAGGCGATGATCGCGCGGGTGCGCGACATGGGCCTGCGACTGGGCGGCGAGGTGTTTCACCGCCAGTCGGCGATGGCGCGGGCGGGCGATCTGGACCGGTTGGGAGATATCCCTCAGCCGACGCTGATCGTGGCGGCGGATACGGATCGGCTGCGCAGCGCTGAGGAGGCGGAAGAGTTGCACCGCGGGATCGCAGGTTCGACGCTGGAGACGGTGACGCACACCGGCCACATGATCCCGCTGGAACAGCCGAAGGCGCTGGCGCGGGTGATAACGGAATGGCTGAAAACCCTCTCCTGACGGGAGAGGGCTTGAGACTCGGAGAGCCAAAGGCGATCCGCAAGCCGAAAGGGTGAGGGTTCGCGGGCGAAGTCGGCCGAAGGCCGCGGCGCGACGGCTTACGCCGACGGACAGGACAAGCCCCTCACCCTTTCGCGCAAGAACGATCGCTCCCCTCTCGTGCGCTCAAGCCCTCTCCCGCCGGGAGAGGGTGTTAGCGGTGCGTCTCGACCCAGCGCTTCGTCATCAGTTCGCCGGACGCATAGGCCTCCTGAAGCTCGACGCTCCAGTAGTTGAGGGCCTCCAGCGGGATCGGGGCGCCCGAGACGGCGCAGCGGACGAAGTCGCCGCGCTGCAGGACCTCGAAATCGGGCGTGCCGTAGATCAGTCTGGCCTCCACACGCCCCGTCATGCCGCGCAGGCCTCGAACCCGGCCTTCAGGGCGGCTTCGTCCAGGTCGCGGCCGATGAAGACGGCGCGGCTCCAGCGGCGCTCCTTTTCGCCCCAGGGCTTCTGAAGGTCGCCTTCGAGGATCATGTGAACGGCCTGGAAGACCAGACGGCGATCCTCGCCGGCCACGTCGATGATGCCCTTGGCGCGCAGGATGTTCTGGCCCTGCTCGCCCAGAAGCTTGTCCAGCCACGCCGTGAAACGGGCGCCGTCCAGCGGGCGATCCAGCGTCAGGGAAATCCCCTTGATGTCGTCATTGTGCGCGTGGCCGCGCGGGCCGTGGTCATGCCCATCGTGATGGTCATGATCGTGCGCGTGGTCATGGTGGTGGTGATCATGGCCGCAATGCTCGTCGTGGACGTGGCCCTCGGCGCCGTGAGGCGGGTTCACGAAGTCCGGCTTGACCTCAAGGATGCGGTCCAGGTCGAAGGCGTGCAGGCCCAGCACCTGATCCAGCGGCACGTTCGAGCGTTCGGCGCGGACGATGGGGGCCAGCGGGTTCAGCGCGCGCAGCCGGGCCTCGACGTCAGCCAGAGCGGCCTCGTCCACCAGATCGATCTTGTTCAGGATGATGCGGTCGGCGAAGGCGACCTGCTCGCGCGCCTCCTTGGAGTCGTCCAGACGCGCCATGACGTGTTTGGCGTCGACCAGGGCCGTCACGCTGTCCAGCTGGGTCTTGGCCTTGACCTCGTCGTCGACGAAGAAGGTCTGGGCCACCGGGCCGGGGTCGGCCAGGCCGGTCGTCTCGACGATGATGGCGTCGAAGGCGGGCTTGCCGGGGCGCTGGCGCTTCATCAGGCCGTTGACCACGCGGATCAGGTCGCCGCGCACCGTACAGCAGACGCAGCCGTTGTTCATCTCGAACACGTCCTCGTCGGCGCCGACCACCAGGTCGTTGTCGATGCCGATCTCGCCGAACTCATTGACGATGACGGCGTAGCGCTTGCCGTGGTCCTCGGTGAGGATGCGGTTCAGCAGGGTGGTCTTGCCGGCGCCGAGGTAGCCGGTGAGGACGGTCACGGGAGTCTTCTGGGTCATGGCTCGCTAGATGGCGGCTGAGAGCCGCCTTGGGAAGGGGCGAAACCGCTCAGCAGGTCGGACAATCCGGCAGGACCGCCGTTTCCAGCTGAAGGGTCGTGTGGCTGATGTCGAATCGACCGCGCGCCAGGCCTTGCGCCTCGGCCAGAAGGGCGTCGCCGTCGGGACGCTGGTGGACGATATGGGCGGTCAGGGCCGCGTCCGTGGTCGACAGGCCCCAGACGTGCAGGTCGTGCACCGCCGTCACCCCCGGCAGGGCCAGGAAGGCGGCGCGAATCTCGCCCACGTCCAGGCCGTTCGGCGCGGCGTCCAGCGCAAGGTTCACCGAATCCTTCAGCAGGCCCCAGGTGCCGATCATGATGACGGCGACGATGAGCAGGCTGACGATCCCGTCGATCATCGACCAGCCGGTCAACAGGATGACCGCCCCGGCGATCACCACGCCCAGCGACACGGCGGCGTCGGCCATCATGTGCAGATAGGCGCCGCGCACGTTCAGGTCCTTGTGCTGGTCCTTCATGAACAGCAGGGCGGTGCCCAGGTTGATGACGAAGCCGATCCCCGCCACGGCGATAATGACGCCCGAGGCCACCGGCGCGGGCTCGGCCAGGCGGCGCACCGCCTCGAAGGCGATGGCGCCACAGGCGAAGATCAGCAGAAGGGCGTTGCCCAGGGCCGCCAGGACCGTCGCCTTGCCATAGCCGTAGGTGCGCTTCGGCCCCGCCGCGCGCCGCGCCAGCCAAGCCGCCCCGCCCGCCATGGCCAGGCCCAGCACATCCGACAGATTGTGGCCCGCATCCGCCATCAGGGCGGTGGAATCGGCGATGAAGCCGGCGGTGAACTCGGCGGCGACAAAGGCCAGGTTGACGATCAGGCCGACGGCGTAGCGCCAGTCGCCCGTGTCGGTCGGGCCATGATGGTGATGATGCCCGCCCAGACCATGGGAATGGCCGTGCGAATGCCCGTGAGCATGGCTGTGGGAATGATCGTGATGATCGTGGCCGTCATGGCCGTGTGCGTGATCGTGCGCCATGTCCGTTCAGCTAGATCCTCCCTCGCGGGAAGGTCAAGACCCGCCAGGATAAGTCTTTGAATGTAAATATATAACCTATCGAAACTCAGTGCTGGTGCGTCAGCACCAGGAAGCCGATCAGGATCAGGGCTCCGCCCAGGATGGCTCCCTCGTAGCGCGCCCACCGCTCCAGCCGCAGGATGGAGTAGCCTGCGGTCGCCAGGGCCGCCAGCAGGGTCATGCCCAGCACCGTCCCGGCCGTGAAGGCGAGAGTCAGAAGGGCCAGCGCCCCCACGCCCTCGGTCGCCGAAGACAGATAGATGGGCAGCAGCACCTCGCCCGGCGTCACGGCCATCATCAGCACCAAGCCCCAGAAGGCGGCGCGATCCGACACCGCCGGCTCGGCCAGTTCGGTCGCGGGCCCGCCTGCGGTCGCCGGGCGCCTCAGCGAGGCCCTGGCCAGGTAGAAGGCGCCGAACAGGAACAAAAGGGCCGCCGACAGGTGGGGCAGCAGCCCCTCCACCCAGCGGTTCAGCGCCAGACCGGCCGCCACGATCAGCGAGCCGACCACGGCGGTCGACACGATATGCGCCAGACCGGCCGTGATCACGGCCGTCATCACCCGCGCCACGCTCCAGCGCTGGGCGCGGCCGACGAGGACGAAAGGCAGCCAGTGGGTCGGCAAGGCCGCGTGCAGGAAGGCCGCGACGAAGCCGCCGCCCAGAAGCGACAGCAGCACCGGCTCGGCGAGATCGGGAGAAGACATGGCCGCTCCCTTAGAATGTTATCTTATAACAGTCGAGAAGAATCGGCGAAGAATCTTCATGCGCGGCGTCACGCCGCGCTCTCTATATATGCCCCCATGCGCGCCTATCGGCTTGCGTGGTCCGTGCGATCCGGCCACAGAGTCCGCCAGGAACCGGTTTCATGCGGGTTTTGGCCCGGCAGGCGTCCGTTTCACGTTGACTCTTCCGTGACCATCCGTATATGTCGCCGCTCTTCGCCCGCAGGGTCTCCTGGCGGGCGCATCCATTTTTGCGTTCACGCTGAGGCTTCCTAATGTACGCGGTGATCAAGACCGGCGGAAAGCAGTACCGGGTTCAACCGGGCGATGTGATTGTTGTCGAGAAGATCGACGGCGACGCTGGCGCTGCCGTCAATTTCGGTGAAGTCCTCATGCTGGGCGGCGACAAGGGTGTTACGGTCGGCGCTCCGCTGATCGACGGCGCCGCTGTCGCAGCCACGCTGATCGAGACCCGCAAGGGCGAGAAGATCAAGATCTTCAAGAAGATCCGTCGTCAGGGCTATCGCCGCACGAACGGCCATCGCCAGATGGAATCGGTCCTGCGCATCACCGGCATCGAAGGCGCCGGCGAGAAGGCCAAGTGGGACGGCAAGGTCGAGCTGATCACCAAGGCGGAAATCAACGCCCGCGCCCGTGGCCTGGCCCCGCGCGTCGAGGCTGTCGAAGCCGAGGCTCCGAAGGCCAAGAAGGCTCCGGCCAAGAAGGCCGCCGCCAAGAAGGCTGACGCCGCCGAAGGCGCCGAAGCCTAAGAGTTTCACCGGCGCTGGATCAGCGCCAGTCCAGATCGTGAGGGTGCGCTCAAGCCGGCCGAATGGCCGATAGCGCCCCAAGAAGAGGAGCAGCAAGATGGCTCACAAGAAATCCGGCGGTTCGTCGCGTAACGGTCGCGACTCCGAGTCGAAGCGCCTTGGCGTGAAGAAGTTCGGCGGCGAGCGCGTGCTGGCCGGCAACATCCTCGTGCGTCAGCGCGGCACCAAATTCCACCCGGGCGCCAACGTCGGCCTGGGCCGCGACCACACCCTGTTCGCCACGGCGACCGGCGCGGTGCAGTTCACCACCAAACGTGGCGGCCGTTGTTACGTGTCGATTCTCCCGGCCAACGACGACGCCCAGGCGATGGCCGCCGAGTAACGCGAAGCCAGGACAGTATTTCCCCGGATCGCGTTGCTCTCGACAGCAGCCCGATCCGGACCAAGGGAAAATTTTCCGCGGGGAGTCTGGATCACCAGGCTCCCCGTTTGCGTTTCCCCGCCTCGAAGCCGCCCGAGCCCTCCAAGGAGGCGGCGCCGAAGACATCGAGGCCGAACCATGTGCGTGATCGAAACCTCTCCCGTCGTCGAGACGCGGCGCCTGCTGCTGCGCGCCCCCGGCGCCCAGGACGTGTCGCGGATCGCGACCCTGGCCAATGACCATGACATCGCCCGCATGACCAAGCGGATGCCCCACCCCTTCGGCGTCGACCACGCCGAGGACTTCGTGCTGCAGGTGGCGTCCCAGGACCCGAAGAAGGCCAACACCTTCCTGATCGAGCATGAGGATCACGGCCCGGTGGGCGTCATCGGCATGTTCCACGACGCCGACGCCGTGCCCGAAGCGGGCTATTGGATCGGACGGGAGTTCTGGGGTCGCGGCTATGCGACCGAGGCGCTGCAAGGCGCCCTGGTCTGGGCCTCGACGCGGTGGAAGCGCCGCGCCCTGATGGCCGGCCACTTCTCTGACAACCCCGCCTCGGGCCGGGTGCTGGAGAAGGCGGGCTTCCTCTACACCGGCGAGACCCGTCCGGCCTTCAGCCGCGCCCGGGGCGAAAGCGCCGATACGCGGATGATGGTCTGGCTGGCCTGATAGGGTGCGGAAATCGCGGGGCTTTCGGTCAGCGACGCAGTTTTTTCACGAAAGCGGAAAAAGGCTGTTGACCGCCCCGAGGGTCCCCCCTATTAGTCCGCGCCTCGGCGGGGTGACCCACCGGGCCCAGGTGGCGGAATTGGTAGACGCGCTGGCTTCAGGTGCCAGTGGCTTAACGGTCGTGGAAGTTCGAGTCTTCTCCTGGGCACCATTTCTCAAGCGGCGCTGTATCCGATAGGATGCGGCGCCGTTTGTCATTTCGGCCCCGACCTCCCCTTCCCTGCGCCGCGATAGCAAAGGTCGAGCCTGCGTTCTGGCGATAGCGCGCGGTTCGTCTATGTTACGGCCTGAACGACTGACGAGTTTTGCGCGCATGACGGTTTATTTCCACGAGGGCGACCTGCCCGACGGCCTCGACCTGGGCCTGGAGGTTGCGATCGATTCCGAGACGATGGGCCTGCGCTTCCGTCGCGACCCGCTGTGCGTGGTGCAGCTGTCGTCCGGCGACGGGAACGCCCACGTCGTGCGCCTGAACCGCCCCGCCTATGACTGCCCCAACCTGAAGCGGCTGCTGACCGATCCGAAGGTGCTGAAGATCTTCCACTTCGGCCGCTTCGACATCGGCATGTTCGAACTGCACCTGGGCGTCGAGACGCGGCCGGTCTACTGCACCAAGATCGCGTCCAAGCTGGCGCGCACCTATACCGACCGGCACGGCCTGAAGGACGTGGCGCGCGAACTGGCCGGGGTCGACATGTCCAAGGCGCAGCAGAGCTCGGACTGGGGGGCGGCCGAACTGAGCCAGGCGCAGATGGACTACGCCGCCTCGGACGTTCTCTACCTGCACGTCATCAAGGACCGGCTGAACGAGATGCTGGTCCGCGAGGGCCGCATGGAGCTGGCCCAGGCCTGCTTCGACTTCCTGCCCATGCGTTCGCGCCTCGACCTGGCCGGTTGGGACGAGATCGACATCTTCGCCCACGCCTGAAGGACGGACCTGAAACGCCGATGAGCGAACAGCACGCCCAGGACGAGCAGAAGCGCGCCGACGAGGCGCGCGTCGCCCGCGCCGGCGAACGCTGGCGCACGCGCTCGCGACGGGTGAAGCTGTATCGGCGCGTCCTGCCCATCGTCATCCTGATGCTGGCGGGGGGCGCCCTGACCTGGACCGTGTTCCGCACCGTCATGTCGGGGGTGGAGCGCAAGGCCAGCGAGAGCCGCGAGATCCGCCTGGACAACCCCATGTTCCACGGCCAGGACGCGCAGGGGCGCTCCTTCGTCATCGGCGCCCAGGGCGCGGTGCGCGACCCGGCGACCGGCCATTTCCGCCTGATCGGCCCCCTGCTGCGGTTGAACCTGGGCGCGCGAAAGACGACGGAGCTGAGCGCCGACGGCGGCACCTATATCGAGACGCAGCGCAAGGTCGTCATCGGCCCGAACGTCAAGATTTCCGACGGCGGCACGGGCTGGGAGCTGACCACGCCGGAAGCCGTGGTCGACACGGACACCGGCGTCGTCACCGGCGACAAGGGGGTGCAGGGTCGCGGCCCCCTTGGAAGCATCGATGCTTCGTCTTATGCGATCTATGATCAGGGCCAGCGGGTCGTCTTCAACGGCCAGGGCGAAAACAAGGTGCGCGGGACCATCAATCCCGCCGGAGCCGACAGATGAACATGTCCAAGTCCAAACTGACGCTCGCGGGCGTCGCCCTGCTGACCGCCCTGGCCCTGCCCGCCGTTTCGGGCGCCCAGAACGCATCAGCCAACCGCGCCGACGCCAGCCGCCAGCCGGTCCAGTACGGCGCCGACGCCGGCGAATACACGCCCGACGGCTTCTCCCTGCGGGGCCGGGCCGAGGTGACGCAAGGCTCGAACCGCCTGCGCGCGGACGCCATCCGCGGCTTCACCGCCAACGGCGACCTGACCCGCATCGAGGCGAGCGGCGGCGTCTACTTCGTCACCCCGGACCAGAGCATGAAGGGCGACCGCGCCGTCTATACGCTGAACGACGGCAACGTCGTGGTGACCGGCGACGTGATCCTGACCCAGGGCAAGAGCGTCCTGACCGGCAACCGCCTCGTCTACAACGTCCGCACCGAGACGGCCCGCATCGAGGGCGGGGGCGCCAACGGCCGCGTCCAGGGCGTCTTCTATCCGCAAGGGAACTGACCCCGCGTGGCGCGCAAGGAACTCTCCGCCCTCAACCGGGACGCCCCCGCCGCCGCAGAGACGACGGCGCTTGAGGAGGCGCGTCCCACCGGGCTGCGCGTCGAGCACATCGCCCGCAGCTTCGGCCAGCGTCAGGTGGTGCGCGACGTCTCCCTGAACGTCCAGCGCGGCGAGGTCTGCGGCCTGCTGGGTCCCAACGGGGCGGGCAAGACGACCTGCTTCTACATGATCACCGGCCTGATCCCCGCCGACAGCGGCTCGATCTGGCTGGACAATGAGGACATCACCCAACAGCCCATGTACCAGCGCGCGCGCATGGGCCTGGGCTATCTGGCGCAGGAAGCCTCCATCTTCCGCGGCATGACGGTCGAGCAGAACGTCAAGGCCGTGGTCGAACTGCGCGAGACGACGGCCGCCGGCGTGCGGGACGAGACCACCCGCCTGCTGGAGGAGCTGCGCATCGACCATCTGCGCCACGCCCCGGCCACCGGCCTGTCCGGCGGCGAGCGCCGGCGCGTCGAGATCGCCCGCGCCCTGGCCGCCCGGCCCAGCTTCATGCTGCTGGACGAACCCTTCGCCGGCATCGATCCGCTGGCGATCGCCGACATCCGCCAGGTGATCCGCTATCTGTCGGGCCAGGGCATCGGCGTGCTGATCACCGACCACAATGTGCGCGAGACGCTGGACATCATCGACCGCGTCTCGATCATCTCGTCCGGCTCCGTCCTGTTCGAGGGCACGGCCGACGAGGCGGTGGCCGACGCCGAGGTGCGCCGCGTCTACCTGGGCGAGATGTACGCCTGACGTCGAAAGGCGCACGACGAAAGCGCCGTTCGCCTGACGTTAACAGCTTCGGATCATGATCCCAGCAAGAAGCGGGCCAACAGCGCCTGCGTGCGGGGTGGAACGACGTGATCGGGCAGAGGCTGGAGGTCAGACAGGGGCAGGGGCTGGTCATCACGCCCCAGCTGCAGCAGGCGATCAAGCTGCTGCAACTGTCGAACCTTGAGCTGGAGGCCTTCGTCGAGGGCGAGCTGGAGCGCAATCCCCTGCTGCAACGGGACGAGGGCGAACCCGGCGTCGACACCGCGCCCGAGGCTTCCCAGGACGCCGCAACCGCCGACGGCGGCGACGAGGGCGAACTGCGCTTCGTCGAAGGCTCGGACGCCCACGCCCAGACCCTGGACGCCGGCGCCGACGACCTCTACGGCGACGCCGCCCCCGGCGAACGCGTCGGCGACCGACAGGGCGACCAGGCGACCGACCAGCCCGGCCTGACCGACTGGTCCCGCGCAGGCTCGGGCGGCGGCCTGGCCGACGGCGAGGAGCGCGAGCGGCCCGACCATCGGGACGAGACCCTGTGGGAGCATCTGCAGGCCCAGGCCTCGGCCGCCGGGTTCGGCCCGGCCGACCACGCCATCGCCCTGACCCTGATCGACGCCACGGACGAGGGCGGCTATCTGCGCGCCGACCTCGACGAGATCGCCGAACGGCTGGGCGTCGATGCGGCGCGCATCGAGACGGTGCTGGCCGTCTGCCACGGCTTCGAGCCGACGGGCGTCATGGCCCGCTCCATTCCCGAATGCCTGAAGCTGCAGTTGATCGAGCGCAACCGCTTCGACCCGGCCATGGGCGCCCTGCTGGACAATCTTGAGCTGCTGGCGCGACGCGACCTGACCGCCCTGCGCAAGGCCTGCGGCGTCGACGGCGAGGATCTGGCCGAGATGATCGCCGAGCTGAAGGCCCTGACGCCGCGCCCCGGCGCAGGCTTCGGCGGCGAACCGGCCCAGACGGTCGTGCCCGACGTCCATGTGCGTCCCGATCCGGCCGGCGGCTGGCGGGTCGAGCTGAACACCGACACCCTGCCCCGCCTGCTGGTCGACAAACGCTATCACGCCGTGGTGGCGGCGGGCGCCCGTTCGGACGTCGAGAAGACCTTCGTCGCCGACTGCGCGGCCCAGGCCAGCTGGCTGGTCAAGTCGCTGGACCAGCGCGCCCGCACCATCATGAAGGTGGCCTCCGAGATCGTGCGCCAGCAGGACGCCTTCCTGGCCTTCGGCGTCGAGTTCCTGCGCCCCCTGACGCTGAAGACGGTGGCCGAAGCCATCGAGATGCACGAATCGACGGTCAGCCGCGTCACCTCGAACAAATACGTGGCCACCCCGCGCGGGGTGTTCGAGCTGAAGTTCTTCTTCACCGCCGCCATCCAGTCCAGCGACGGCGGCGCGGCCCACTCGGCCGAGGCCGTGCGCCAGAGAATCAAGACCATGATCGACGGCGAATCCGGCGACGGCGACGTGCTGAGCGACGACCGCATCGTCGAGATCCTGAACGAGGCGGGAATCGACATCGCCCGGCGCACTGTGGCGAAATATCGCGAAGCCCTGCGCATTCCCTCGTCGATCCAGCGCCGCCGCCTGATGAGAGCCGGCTGACTGCGACCAAGCGTCACCACAAATCGGTGATCGCCATTGACACCAAAGCCGGTCAGTCGCGTTCTAGGGACATGAAGATCCAAGTCAGCGGCAAGCAAGTGGATGTCGGCGAAGCGCTAAGCTCGCGCATCTCCCAGGAACTCGAAGAGGGAGTCGGCAAATATTTCGCCCGCGGCGCTCAAGACGCCGAGGTCGTGGTGTCCAAGGATCGACACGGCTTCCGGGTCGATTGCTGGGTGCGTCTGGCCTCGGGCCAGTCCCTGGTGACGACGGGTTTCGGCGGCGACGCCCAGGCCGCCTTCTCGGACAGCCTGGACAAGCTGGAAAAGCGCGTGCGCCGCTACAAGCGCCGCCTGAAGGACCACCATATCGGTCCCAAGGGCCTGTCGCCCGAGAAGACCGAGAACGCCGCGCGTGAAGTCGCCGCCATGACCATCTTCCGCGACCCCGACACGGTCGAGGACGAGGCCTTCGGCGACGCCGGCCTGCC
Source organism: Brevundimonas sp. NPDC055311 (assembly GCF_053645695.1). Lineage (NCBI taxonomy): Bacteria > Pseudomonadati > Pseudomonadota > Alphaproteobacteria > Caulobacterales > Caulobacteraceae > Brevundimonas > Brevundimonas sp. NPDC055311. The sequence continues at coordinate 670,730 of NZ_JBSHMV010000002.1, read as the reverse complement.
TGGCGAACCGCCGCCCGTGGGCATGGTCATCGCCGAGACCGAGTCGGAGATCCGCACCCTGACCGTAGGACGCGCCGTGGCGGAACTGGACATGACCGGCTATCCGCTGGTGATGTTCCGCAACGCCGCCCACGGCGGCCTGGCCGTGGTCTATCGCCGGCCCGACGGCAACGTCGGCTGGATCGATCCGCAACGCACGACCAAGGGCGCGGCGGCGCAAGCCGTCGGCTGAGGCTTCCTCAGGAAGGGCGAAGAGGCTAAAGAGCACTCGCCCTTCCGCCAATGTCGGGTTCGATTTTCGGGGTAAGCATGGACATCGCTGATTTGCTGTCGTCGGACGGGATCGTCCTGCGGGGCGGCGCGTCATCCAAACGTCAGGCCCTTCACGCCGTGGCCGAAGCCTTCGGCGCCGCCTTCAATATGGACGCCGACAAGGCGTTCGAGGCGCTTCAGGAGCGCGAGGCCCTGGGTTCGACGGGCCTGGGCTCGGGCGTCGCCGTGCCGCACGCCCGCATCCAGGGACTGGACCGCGTCTGCGCCGTCTTCGTGCGGCTGGACACGCCGGTGGCCTATGAGTCGCTGGACGATCGTCCGGTCGACCTGCTGTTCGCCCTGTTCGCGCCGCTGGAGGCCGGGGCCGAACACCTGCGCGCCCTGGCGGCCGTGTCGCGCGCCCTGCGCTCGCCGGAACTGCGCGAACAACTGCGTCAGACGCGGACGGTCGACGCCATCCGGGCCCTGTTCGTCAAGGACGTGTCGAAGACCGCCGCCTGAGCGGTCTTCCCTTTACAGGAAGGGCGAACGTCCGCCGCCTGGAGCGAATATCCGAGTTCGGACCGATTCCATCCGAACCGAGCCTAGTGAACCGACATCGGCTCCAGGTCATGGGCGACGGCGGCGGCGAAGGCGGTTTCGCGATCCAGCATGACCGCCAGACGTTCGCCGTCAGCGCCGTGCACGGCGTAGAGAATCTGATCGGGATCGATCTCCAGATCGGACGCGGTCTCGACGCGAGCGTCGGCCAGAACGTCGGAGGCGCGGATCGCGCGCACATAGACCAGATCCGGGGCGCCGAAATCGGCGAAGTCGGGGATCTTCGTATTGGGCATCTTCATGGTGGGCGTCATAAGACCGCCTCCTTACGCTTGACTGAACGCCTGCAGAGCCAGGCGGTTCGACGGCTGGGCTCAGCCCGTCGTGATGGGAATGCGCCGCACGCTGCGTTCCTGCTCCGGGCGGATCAGGTCCACGTGCAGCAGACCGTGCTCCAGCCGGGCGCCCGCGATCTCCAGTCCATCGGCCAGGACGAAGCTGCGGACAAAGCCCCGCGCCGCGATGCCGCGATGCAGAAAGGCTTGAGGGTCGCGCCCGGCGTCCTCTCGTTTGCCGGTGATGGTCAGTTGCCGTCCCTCGACGGTGACGGACAGCTCCTCCGGCGTGAACCCCGCCACAGCCAGGGTGATGCGCACGGCGGCGTCGCCGAGTTGCTCCACATTATAGGGCGGGTAGGATTCGGCCGCCGCCTTGGCGGCCCGGTCGATCAGGGCTCGGGTATGATCGAAGCCCAACAGGAAGGGGCTGTCGAACAGCAGGGTGCGCGTAGTCATGGGGCCCTCTAACGAAGCGACCTCGGCCGTCTGATCTTCCCCGACATCGGCAGAAGATCCGGCCTGAAGGATAGATGGGAAGATGGGGCCTTCGGGTCAACGCCGGACCTTCGTTCACCCCGCATACAGGTTGGAACCTTCACCATATGCTTCGCGTTTTTCGCGAAGATCGCGACCATCGAAAGGAATTCCCCATGAGCGCCAAGCTCGCCGTCGTCGGCGTCAGCATCGCCGCCCTGCTGGGCGCCGCCGCCTGCACCACGACCGATCCCTACAGCTCCGCCCCGCGCCGCAACAACACGGGAACCGGCGCCATCGCCGGGGCCGTGGGCGGCGCCCTGCTCGGCTATCTGACCAACACCTCGAGCGGCGAACAGGGCCGCAAGAACGCCCTGATCGGCGCGGGCATCGGCGCCCTGGCCGGCGCCGGCGTCGGTCAGTACATGGACCGTCAGCAGCGCGCCCTGGAAGCCGAACTATCGGGCACCGGCGTCGGCGTGGCGCGTCAGGGCGACAACCTGGTGCTGCGCATGCCCTCCGACGTGACCTTCGCCACCAACCAGTCGTCGCTGGACGCCCGCTTCCTGCCGGTGCTGGACGACGTGGCCCGCGTGCTGAACGAATACGACCGGTCCATGGTCGATGTCGTCGGCCACACCGACTCCTCGGGCGGCGACGCCATCAACCAGCCGCTGTCCGAACGCCGCGCCTCCTCGGTCGCCTCCTATCTGATCGACCGGGGCGTGATGCGCGAACGCATCTATGTGGCCGGCATGAGCGCCCGCAACCCCATCGCCTCCAACGACACGGTCGAGGGCAAGGCCCAGAACCGTCGCGTCGAGATCCTGATCCGTCCCTTCACGGGCTGATCGGCCGGAACGGCCTGAAACAGGAAGGGGCGGCCCGTTCGGCGCCGCCCCTTTTTCATGTCTGGCCGTCAGTCCGGCGGCCGAGGCGAAAGAAACGGCCTAGCTTGACCTCTATCCCCTTGCCTTGGCCGGTTCACTGTCGGCTTGCTGTGTCGGCAGGAGATTCCGATGGACGGCGACGAGCTGGGCAGGACGATAAGGCTGATCGGCATCGCGGCGGCGACCGCCGTCGTGGTCGCCGCCGCGGTCATCGCGATCGGCCGCCTGCTTCTCTAGCTAGGCCGCATCGAGGGGGCGGCCGATGGAGAAGTAGCGGAAACCGCGCGCCCGCATGTCCTCCGGACGGTAGACATTGCGCAGGTCGACCATGACCGGCTGTTTCAACAGCAGCTTGATCCGGTCCAGGTCCAGGGCGCGGAACTGGTTCCATTCGGTCATGATGACGGCGGCGTCCGCGCCCGCCAGGGCGTCATAGGGACCGTCCGTGAAGACCACGCCGTCCAGAAGTTTGGCCGCCTCCTCCATGCCCTCCGGGTCGAAGGCCTGAACCCGCGCGCCGCGCGCGATCAGGGCCGGGGCCACGTCCAGAGAGGGGGCGTCGCGCATGTCGTCGGTGTTCGGCTTGAACGTCAGGCCCAGCAGGGCGACCGTCTTGCCCTTCAGCTCGCCGCCCAAGGCCTCGGCGACGCGGTCGGCCATGGCCTTCTTGCGCGCGTCGTTGATGGCCACCGTGGTCTCGATCAGCTTCAGCGGCGAACCGGCGTCGGTCGCTGTGCGGACCAGGGCCAGGGTGTCCTTCGGGAAGCAGGAGCCGCCGTAACCCGGCCCCGCGTGGAGGAATTTGGAGCCGATGCGGTTGTCCAGACCGATGCCGCGCGCGACCTGCTGCACGTCGGCGCCGACCGCCTCGCACAGGTCGGCGACCTCGTTGATGAAGGTGATCTTCATGGCCAGGAAGGCGTTGGCCGCATATTTGATCAGCTCGGACGTGCGCCGCCCGGTGAACATGATCGGCGTCTCATTGAGGTTCAGCGGCCGGTAGAGCTCGGCCATGACGGCGCGGGCGCGCTCGTCGTTTGTTCCGACCACCACCCGGTCAGGGCGCTTGAAGTCGCCGATGGCGGCGCCTTCGCGCAGGAACTCCGGGTTGGAGACGACGGCGAAGTCCGCATCGGGTCGCCGCTGACGGATGATGCGCTCGATCTCGTCGCCGGTGCCGACGGGGACGGTCGACTTGGTCACCACGACGGTGAAGCCGTCCATCAGGTCGGCGATCTCTTCGGCCGCGGCATAGACATAGGACAGGTCCGCATGACCGTCGCCGCGCCGCGAAGGCGTGCCCACGGCGATGAAGACGGCGTCCGCCGTCCGAATCGCCTCGGCTCCGTCGACGGCGAAGGCCAGCCGCCCGTCGCGGACGTTGCTGGCGACCAGATCATCCAGCCCCGGCTCGTAGATGGGCATGATGTTCTGGTGCAGACGCTCGATCTTGGAGGCGTCCTTGTCGACGCAGGTCACCGTGTGGCCGAAGTCGGCGAAACAGGCGCCCGACACCAGGCCGACATAGCCGGTTCCGATCATGGCGACGCGCATGGGTGGCTCCTCTCATCAACCGTCTCTGCCGCAATAGCCCCGGTCGAGGCGCTTCGCCAGCGTCCCGCCGACGCAGGTCGAAGAAAGCCAAAGAAAAAGGACGGTCGACCCGATGGATCGACCGTCCTTGATGTCTTTCAACCTGGAAGCCTTCGGGGACCGATCGCGACCGGCCCCCTCAGGGCTTAGAAGTTGATGTCGACGGTGGCGCGACGGTTCAGCGGCTCGCGCACGCCGTCGGCGGTCGGCTTGGCCAGCTGGGTCTCGCCCTTGCCGTCCAGCGAGATCACGCCGCCGTTGACGCCTTGAGCGACCAGGGCGTCAGCCACGGTGCGCGCACGGCGGTTCGACAGGCCCATGTTGTAGGCCGCGTTGCCCGAGGTGTCGGTGTGGCCGACCACCAGCACGCGCGTCGGAGCGCCCGACTTGGCGTAGTTGGCGGCTTGCGTCACCACCGAGCGGGCTTCCGCCGTCAGGTCCGAACGGTCGAAGTCGAAGTAGACCACGAACTGACGCGCAGCCGGCTTGGCCGGAGGCGGCGGAGGCGGCGGCGGGGGCGGCGGAGGAGGCGGCGGGGGCGGCGGGGGCGGCGGCGGGGGCGGCGGCGGGGCCACCGGCTCGGCGCCGAACGCATAGCGCAGGCCCAGCGTCACGGTGTGCGACTGGTCATAGTCGCCCGAGAACGTTCCGTACGGAACAGCGCCCGTGCCGACGGCCGACGTGTCGAATTCCATGTCGCCCGTCAGGTAACGGTACGTCAGGTCGATGTTGGCGCGGTCCGACACGGCCCAGGCCAGACCGGCGATCGCCTGAGCGGCGAACTTGGTCGAGCTGTCGTCGGCGGCGAAGGCGACGGTCGGATTCTGGCGCAGACGGCCGGCGGTGTCGACGTCGACGCGGTTCACGCCCACGCCCAGACCGACGAACGGACGGATGGTCCAGTCCGGCGAACCGAAGTCGTACAGGACGTTGGCCATCAGCGTCGTCGACGTGATGTCGCCTTCCGGCGAGTGGCACGGGCCGGTGGCCGGGGTCATGTTGCACAGGCCGTTCGGGCCCGAGACGGCGCGCACGCGACCGATGTCGCCCGAACGGTAGCCGCCTTCGAGTTCAACGCGCCAGTTCGGGTTGAAACGGTAGCCCAGGCGAGCGAACGCCGCCCAGCCGTCATTGACTTCCCAGTTCCAGTTGTGGCCGGTCGCCGACGCTTCGGTGTTGATGTCGTCGATGATGTGGTAGCCGGCGTCGATCGCGCCGTACCAGCCATCGGGCTCCGCCGATGCAGCGCCGGCGGACAGGGCCAGGGCGGCCGCCGCGCTCGACGCCAGGATCAAACTCTTGACACGCATAGTGATGCGGCCCTCCGAGATCTGTTTCAAATGGACGACGCGGAGCATCGCCTTTCGCCTGCATAACAGCGCTGCCTTATCCGGTCGAGCAGGAAACTAAGCTATTGCGTCCTGTTGCAACACCACCGTGGCCCTGAAGCTACACAAGGTAAGATTTTGTTAAGAGCTCACCGAAGCATAGCGCTCATCTCGACTTCGGAATTAAGAATTCCCGAGCCTGCCAAATGCTCAAAGGCGCCTATCAGATTATATAAGGCCAGAGCATTTGCAGCTTCATCGATAAACTCGCCGCCTTCTAGTCGGTTGTCGCGCCACAGGCCTTCAGGCGTGAGATAAAGCCAGACGGCCCGCAGAGCCGCCGCTGCTTCATCCGCGAAGAACTTGCGCGATCGCGGCTCGCCCGCTTCCGCCAGCGCCGTGGCGGCCTTCAGCCTCGCGATCTGCGCCTCGAAACGGGCGCGCGGGGGCCGGCCCGGACTGCCCTCGACAGCTCCGTCCAGAATAACGAGACCCAAGGCGTCCTTTTCGGAGACGCCTCTGGAGTAAAGGTCTCGAATCAGAGCCGACCTGGCCGTATCGCCGCCCGAACGGGCGAGAAGGCCCGCCGCTTCCAGCATCATGCCGGGCGACGACGCCCCGGAGCCCCTCCCGCCGTCGAACGCGGCCTCGATCGAGGCCGCCAGAAGCCGCACCGCTTCAGGCCATGCCGGGTCGGTCGTCGCTTCCGACCAGTCGAGACAGGCCTTCAACATGTCCAGCCGCCCCCTGATGCGGTCGGACAGGGTCGCGTCTCGGATCAGATCATCCCGCAGAGCCGCCGCCCGCTCCTGCATGATCGAAGGCTCCAGCCCCGCCTTCGCCGCAACCGCCCAAGCCGACAGCGCCGCCGCCCCGCTCTCCAGGCGATCCAGCGATCCCGTGACGAGGGCGCGCCACGGCCCTTCCCAGCCCAGCCGCCCCGCCAAGGCAAAGGCCGCCGCCTGACATGCCTGCACCTGCGGGTTCATCGGCGCCGGGACCCGGCGCCCCTCGAGGCTGATCAGTTCACAGAAGTCGCCATCCTCGGTGCGCCCCACCGTCGCCCAGAGCGGCAGCGCCCGAAGGCGAAGCCAGTCGCGCAGGCGCGAAAAGCCCTGAGGCAGGTCCTCTTCCGGCGGTTGATGAAAATCCATGTGTTGCGGCGAGGAGAGCCGGACGCGCTCCACGATCTTCTTCACCTCCTGGGTCCGACTCAGATCGCAGACGAGCACCGCGTCCCGCTCCGCGACGATGGCCAGGTTTCTGACCCCCAGCGCCGCCACGATCATGCCGTCAGGCGCGCGCGCCATACAGCCTTCGGCGTCCTCGAAGATATGGCCGCCGATCTCCCCCTCGCCGCTGGCCGCGATCGCGTCCCATGCCCCCAGGTCGGACCACTTGAAATCGACCGCCAGCACCGAGGCCAGATCCGTCCGTTCCATGACCGCATAGTCGATGGAGATTCTCGGCGCCTCCCGGAAGGCCGCGCCCAGCAGGATGTCCCCGCCCTCGAGCACCGGCTGCAGCGCCGTCCGGGCCGCCGCTTCGACCCCCGGAGCGAACCGTTTCAGCTCCGCCGCAAGCACGTCGGCGCGTGCGATGAAATTGCCGCTGTTCCAGAGGAACCCCTCGCCGATATAGCGATCGGCCAGGTCGCGGCTGGGCTTTTCGATGAAGGCCTCGACGGGAGACAGGCCGCCCGTCAGGGGCTTGATGTAGCCGTAGGCTTCGGACGGTTCGGTCGGGCGCACGCCCAGGGTGACGATCCGCCCGGTCTCGGCGGCCTTGGCCGCCTTGAGCACGGCCTCGCGAAAGGCCGCGTGATCCGGCACGTGATGGTCCGAGGCCAGGAAGACGTTCACCGCCGTCGGCTCCTGCGCCAGGGTCCAGTGCGCCGCGGCCGCCATCGCCGCCGCCGAGTCCCGGCTTTCAGGCTCCAGCAGCACGGCCGCATCGACGCCGATTTCCAGAAGCTGCTCGAGAATGGCGCGACGATGGAGCGCGCCGCCGATGACCACGATCCGACCGCCGTCGGCCGCCAGGGGCGCCACCCGCGCGACGGCCTCCTGGAAGGGCGATCGATTGCCCGCCAGTGGGATGAACTGCTTCGGGCGCGACGGGCGCGACGCGGGCCAGAGGCGCGTCCCGGAACCACCGCACATGATCACTGGAAAAAGGCGCATCCGTGCTGGATATCCCAGTTGGCGTCGAAAACCATACGCGGGATGCAAATGGTTCGAACGATCGTCCGCCCTTCGGGCGTGACTCCCGCGCCCTTGGCCGCTATCGAGCCCGCACGATGATAGAGACTGATCGGCAATCCGAGGAACGCGGCTGGGAGACGGCGAAGACGCTCGCCGAGGCCCTGCCCTACATCCAGGTTTATGACCGCGAGACCGTGGTCATCAAATACGGCGGCCACGCCATGGGCGAGAGCGCGGTGGCGAAGCAGTTCGCCGCGGACGTCGTGCTGCTGAAGCTGATGGGGGTGAACCCCGTGGTCGTTCACGGCGGCGGCCCTCAGATCAGCGCCATGCTGGACAAGGCGGGGGTGAAGTCGGCCTTCGTCGACGGCCTGCGCGTGACGGACAGGGACACCATGACGGTGGCCGAGATGGTCCTGTCCGGCGCCGTGAACAAAGAGATCGCCCACTGGATCACCGTCGCCGGCAAGGAAGCCGACGTGCGCGGCGTCGGCCTGTCGGGCAAGGACGCCGGCCTGCTGACCGTCGAGAAGACGCGCCGCACCAAGCGCGACCCCGACAGCATGATCGAGCATGAAGTCGATCTGGGCTTCGTCGGCGAACCGACCAAGGTCGATCCCAAGCTGATCAAGGGGCTGATCGCCTCGGAGACCGAGGACTGGGTGCCGGTCATCGCTCCCATCGGCGTGGCCGAAGACGGCCAGACCTATAACGTCAACGCCGACACCGTGGCCGGGGCCGTCGCGGGCGCCCTGCACGCCAAGCGGATGCTGCTGCTGACCGACGTGCCGGGGGTCAAGGGCGCCGACGGCGAGATCATCCGCCAGATGACGCTGGACGAGGCGCAAGGCCTGATCAACACGGGCGTCGCCACCGGCGGCATGATCCCCAAGCTGGAGACGGCCATGGCCGCCGTCCGCGCGGGCGTCGAGGCCGTGGTCATCCTGGACGGGCGCCGACCGCACGCCATGCTGGTCGAACTGTTCACCGAGCACGGCGCCGGCACCCTGGTCAAAAGGAAGTGACGGGTTCGGCGTCGAAGACGGCGCCCGAAACCGCCCGGCCGGACTCCGCCTCGACGGAGATCGCCGCAGACCTGCGTCATGTCCGGTCCTGGGTCTTCGACCTGGACAACACCCTGTACCCGCCCGAGACGCAGTTCCTGCGTCAGGTGGAGCAGCGCATCAATCAGTACGTCGTGCGGACATCCGGTCTGGAATCGGCCGAGGCCCTGTCGGTGCAGCGCGGTTATCTGCATGACTACGGCACCTCCCTGGCCGGTCTGATGATGCACTATGAGATCGACCCGCATCACTTCCTGGCCGAGGTCCACGACGTGCCGCTGGACGTGCTGGCGCCCGATCCCGGCCTGCACGCGGCGCTGGCGCGGTTGAACGGCCCGCGTCTGATCTTCACCAACGGCTCGGCCGGTCACGCCAGAAGGGTGATGGAGAAGCTGGAGCTGACGCCCTTCTTCGACGGGGTGTTCGCGCTTGAGGACGCCGACCTGATCCCCAAGCCGGACCCGCGCACCTTCCACAAGATGCTGACGCGCTTCGGCGTCGATCCGGCGACCGCCTGCTTCTTCGAGGACACGCCCAAGAACCTGGAGCCGGCGCGCGACCTGGGCATGACCACCGTCCTGGTCGGAACCAAGGCCTTCACCGCCGAGGGCGACCACATCCAACACCGGGCCGCCTCCCTCGGCCCCTTCCTGACCACCGCCATGCTGGACGGAGATCCGCAATGACCGACCTGACCCACCTGGAATCCGTCATCGAGGCCGCCTGGGAAGCCCGCGCCGAGGTCTCGCCCGCCACGCGCGGCGAGGTGCGCGACGCCGTCGACACCGCTCTGGCCCTGCTGGACTCCGGCCAGGCGCGCGTCGCCTCGCGCGGCGAGGACGGCGTGTGGAGCACGCACCAGTGGCTGAAGAAGGCGGTGCTGCTGTCCTTCCGCCTGAACGACAACGTCATCATGCGCGCCGGCCACGCCCCGACCCTGCCGCTGTCGGCCGATCACCCGGCGGGAATCGGTCCCTTCTGGGACAAGGTGCCCAACAAGTTCGGCGACTGGAGCGCCGCCGACTATCAGGCCGCCGGCTTCCGCTCGGTGCCGGGCGCCGTCGTCCGTCGCGGCGCCTATGTCGGCAAGAACGTGGTGCTGATGCCGTCGTTCGTGAACATCGGCGCCTATGTCGATGAAGGCTCGATGGTCGACGCCTGGGCCACGGTCGGTTCGTGCGCCCAGATCGGCAAGAACGTCCACCTGTCGGGCGGCGCAGGCATCGGCGGCGTGCTGGAGCCGCTGCAGGCCAACCCGACCATCATCGAGGACGGCTGCTTCATCGGCGCCCGCGCCGAGGTGGCCGAGGGCGTCATCGTGCGCGAGGGCGCGGTCCTGGCCATGGGCGTCTATCTGTCGGCCTCGACCAAGATCGTCGACCGGGCGACGGGCGAGATCTTCCGCGGCGAGGTTCCGGCCTATTCGGTCGTGGTGCCGGGCGCCCTGCCCGACCCGAACGGCGGTCCGAGCCTGTATTGCGCCGTCATCGTCAAGCGCGTCGACGCCCAGACCCGCGCCAAGACCGGCGTGAACGAGCTGCTGCGCGACTGACCTGAGCGCTCGACCGAGCGGACTCGTCAATCTCTTCGAAACCCGCCTAATAGCTGGATAGGTTTCGGGAGAGGAAACCATGTCCGTTCAACGACTGCGACGATACGCGATCTCGATCAGCGTCCTGGGCCTTATAGCCCTGCCATTGGCGGCTTGCGGGGGCGGCGGAGGCGGAGGAATGGGCGGAGGCGTCGTCACGCCGCCGCCACCTCCACCGCCACCTCCGCCGCCGCCTCCCCCACCTCCGGCGATCCCCAGCGCGACGTCATCGGAGTATCTGCGCAACTGGGGCGTCGGAGACACTGGGGCCATCAGCGCCTGGCGACAGGGCGCGACCGGGCGCGGCATGACCGTCGCCGTAGTCGACAGCGGCATCAAGCTGAACCACCAGGACCTGGGCGTGAACATCTCGCCCCTGTCCACCGACGTCGTGCCCGGCCGCAACCGACCCGAGGGCACGGACGACCACGGAACCAGCGTCGCCAGCATCATCGCCGCGCCGTTCAACAACTACGGCACGGTCGGCGTGGCCTTCAACGCCACCATCATGTCGATCCGCGCCGACGTCAGCGACTGCACCGATCCGGACGACAAGATCTGCTTCCGTTCGTCCGACCTGACGCGCTCCCTGGACTACGCCGTGCAGAACGGCGCCCGGATCATCAACCTGTCCCTAGGCGGCGAAGGGCCGCTGGGCTCGCAGTTCGAGGCGGCCCTGCAGCGGGCGGTCAACGCAGGAGTCGTCTTCGCCGTCGCCGCCGGCAATGAAGCCGGCGTCAATCCTGAATGGCCCGGCCGCTACGCCAGCGATCCGCGCTTCGCCGGCTCGATCATCGTCGTCGGCGCCCATGATCGCGCGCGCCAGCTTGGAGACTTCTCCAACAGGGCCGGCGTGTCCCAGGGCGCCTATCTGACCGCGCCGGGCGTCGAGGTCGTCTTCAATTGCGAAGGCGACCAGTGCTGGAAGGGCGGAGGCACCTCCTTCGCCTCCCCCGCCGTGGCGGGCGCCCTGGCCCTGCTGCTGGAGGCCTTCCCCAATCTGACCGGTCGTGAAGCGGTGGACATCCTGCTGCGCACCGGAGCGGACCTGGGCGATGCGGGGACGGACATCATCTTCGGACGCGGCGCCCTGGACATCGCCCGCGCCTTCCAGCCGGTGGGCGCGACCGCCTCGCCCATGGCGGCGGGCCAGTCCGTGAATATCGCGGTCGAACCGGGCGTCCATGTCGGCGGCCCGTTCGGCGACGCTCTGAGACGCACAGGGGCGCTCGGCACCATCGCCTATGACGAGTATGAACGGCTGTTTCGGGTGGACCTCGGCGCCGCCTACGGCCCCGCGCCGCGCCGCAGCTACCAGCCCAGCAACCCAACCCCCATGCAGCAGTCGCAGGTGACGCTCGACACGCCGGGCGGAACGCGGCTGTCGTTGGCCGCCGCCACGCCCGTGGCCACCCCCGAGCCCGTGGCGGCGCGCTACAGCCCTTATGACGCGCCGTGGCTGGGCGACGAGACGCGCGGCGAGGCCCTGTTCGACGTTCAGGCCGGGCGGCTGTCGTTCGCGGCGTGGCAGGGCCAGGGCGGGGCGCGCTCGCCGTTCCGCAGCGGCTCCGGCGACGGCTTCGTGGCCCTGAGTCAGGCGGATCACGCCCTGCGCGGGGCACTGAACTTCGGCGCCCTAACCTTCAGCGCCGAGAGCGGGTCCGGCGACCGACGCGTGCCGCTGCGTCCGGTCGAGCGAGACGCCTCGACCTACGCCCGCGCCGGGCTGGACTGGCGTGCCGCCAACGGGGGCCTTTCGTTCAGTCTGGGCGCGCTGGACGAGCGGATGGGGCCGCTGGGGGCCTATCTGCCGACGCAGTCGGACTTCGCCCTGCCGTCGCGCACCCGCTTTGCCGCGGTCGGTGCGGATGTGGACCTGGGGCGCGGATTCACCCTGTCGGGCGAGGCGGGTTTCGGCCGCACCGAACTGGAGGGGCGGTTCCTGCATCTGTCGGCCCCGGCGCTCAGCTCGACCTGGCGGGCGTCGTTGCAATCGGCCTGTCCGACGTGGTCCTTCGCCAAGGCCTTGGGCTGCCGCAGCCTGACGTGGGAGATTTCCCAGCCGCTGCGGATCGAGGATGGGACGTTCAGCGCCTATCTGGCCGACGCGCCGCTGGACTACTTCGATCCGGTGACCTTCTCGGAGCGGCGCTTCTCGGCCGCGCCGTCAGGGCGGCAGATCGACTTCAGCGTCCGCAGCCTGCACGCCCTGCCCGGCGGCTCCTGGCTGCAGCTTGAGGCCGTCGCCAGCCGCGAGGAGCAGCACCGCGCGGGCGCCCCGACCGGCTACGCCCTGCTGGGCAGCTGGCGACGGGGGTTTTGAAGCAAGGCCTCTGCCTTCACTTACGCGCCCATCCCGGCGGACGCCGGAGTCCAGTGAGAACGACGCGCGGTTCTTAGAGTCGCCAAGCTCAAAACGAAGCGCTTGAGGCCAAAGCACTGGATTCCGGCGTCCGCCGGGATGAGCGGGGGGTTATAGGGTGCAAGCAAGAAGGCCGGCGATCGCTCGCCGGCCTTTCCTGTTTCAGCCTGTGGCGTTGTGCTTATGCGCGCTCGACGCACATCGCCACGCCCATGCCGCCACCGATGCACAGGGTGGCCAGACCCTTCTTGGCGCCCGAGCGCTTCATCTCGTGCAGCAGGGTGGTCAGGATGCGCGCGCCCGAGGCGCCGACCGGGTGGCCGATGGCGATGGCGCCGCCGTTGACGTTGACCTTGGCCGGGTCGAGGCCCAGCTCCTTGACCACGCACAGCGACTGGGCGGCGAAGGCCTCGTTGGACTCGATCAGGTCCAGATCGGCGACGGTCCAGCCCGCCTTCTCCAGCGCCTTCTTCGAGGCCGGGATCGGGCCGGTGCCCATGATAGCCGGATCGACGCCCGCGGTGGCCCAGGAGGCGATGCGGGCCAACGGCTCAAGCCCGCGCGCCTTGGCTTCATCGGCCGACATCAGCACCAGGGCGGCGGCGCCGTCGTTGATGCCCGAGGCGTTGGCCGCCGTCACCGTGCCGTCCTTGACGAAGGCGGGCTTCAGCTTCTCCATCGCCTCGAGGGTCGCGCCGTGGCGGATGTATTCGTCCTGATCCACGACCACGTCGCCCTTGCGGGTCGAGATGGTGACGGGAACGATTTCGTCGGCGAACTTGCCCGCCTTCTGGGCCGCTTCGGCCTTGTTCTGCGAGGCGACGGCGAAGGCGTCCTGAGACGCGCGGTCGATCGACCATTTGGCGGCTATGTTCTCGGCCGTCTGGCCCATGTGATAGCCGTGGAAGGCGTCGATCAGGCCGTCCTGCAGCATGCTGTCCTTGAAGGCCAGCTCGCCCATCTTCTGGCCGTTGCGCAGCTGGGCCGTGTGCGGCGACTGGCTCATGCTTTCCTGACCGCCGGCGACGACGATCTTGGCGTCGCCCTGCATGATCTGCTGATAGGCCAGAGCCACAGCGCGCAGGCCCGAGCCGCACAGCTGGTTCAGGCTCCAGGCCGGGGTCTCATTGGCCAGACCGGCGCCGATGGCGGCCTGACGCGCCGGGCCCTGGCCCGCGCCCGCCTGCAGCACCTGGCCCAGGATCACCTCGTCCACATCAGCGGCGGCCACGCCCGCGCGTTCCAGCGCCGCCTTGATGGCGACCTCGCCCAGCTTGGAGGCCGGCAGGGTCGACAGGCCGCCGAGGAAGGAGCCGACCGGCGTGCGGGCGGCGGAGACGATGACGACGTCGGTCATTTTTATTCACTCCCTGGAGAAATTCTTTGCGCGAGGTTGTGCCGCATTCGCAGGCGCTCGTCACCTGTTGCGATGCAGCAATCAGCAAAACGTCATCGCCGCGCCGCAGCATCCGCCGGGAACGATGCCCGCAGCCGCGCTTTCAGAAAGCGAAGGAGACGTGATCTTGCCGAAAGCCCCATCATGCTGAAAGCCCTCGCCTGCCGCATCTGCACCCCCGACGATCTGGACATGATCGAACACTACCAGACGCGGGCCGAGCGGCTGGCCGATCTGTGGGTGCACGCCGTGGGTCTGGCCCTGGCGGCGGCGGGAGGCGTGGTGCTGGCGGTGCTGGCCGGCGTCTATGCGGGGGTTGGCGCGGCGGTCTCGACGGCCATCTACGCCCTGTGTCTGGTGGCCATGCTGACGGCCTCGACCATCTACAACCTGACCCATCCGTGTGCGGCGCGGCCAGTGCTGCGGCGGTTGGACGAGGCGGCCATCTTCCTGATGATCGCGGGCAGCTACACGCCCTTTACGACCGTGCGCTTCGAGGGGGCATGGTCCGTGGGCTTCACCCTGGCGGTGTGGACCATGGCCATCGTCGGCGCGGGGGTGAAGATGCTGGCCCCGCGCCTGTCGGACGCCTTCTGGAGCGTGATCTACGTCCTGTTCGGCTGGGTGGCGGTGTTCGCGCTGAAGCCGATGATCGAGACGGTGCATCCGCTGGCGCTGGGCCTGCTGGTCGCGGGCGGGCTGATCTATACGGCCGGGGTCTTCGTCTTCATCAGCCAGAAGGTGAAGTTCCGCCGGGCCATCTGGCACGGGTTCGTCGTCACGGGGGCCGGGGTGCACTGGGCCGCCGTGCTGATCGGCGTGGTGCTGGTGAACGTCTGAGCCGCATCAAAGACGGGACTCGCCTTCGCGCGCGCAATGCGGGATGCTTGGGCGTTGCAACATCGCGAGAACAAGCGTGACCGACAAGAAATCCGAGGGCGGAAAAACCCGTGACGGCATGGTCGTCATCAAGAAGTATGCGAACCGGCGGCTCTACAACACCGCCACCAGCGCCTATGTGACGCTGGATGATCTGGCCCGCATGGTGCGCGAGGGCGTGGAGTTCACCGTCTACGACGCCAAGACCAATGACGATCTGACGCGTCAGATCCTGACCCAGATCATCTTCGAGGAAGAAAGCCGGGGCGAGGCCCTGCTGCCGGTGCAGTTCCTGCGTCAGTTGATCGGCTTCTACGGCAACTCCATGCAGGGCGTGCTGCCGTCGTATCTGGAGATGTCGCTGGACAGCTTCACCCGCCAGCAGGAGCAGTTGCGCGGCCAATTCACGCGCGCCTTCGCCTCGGCGCCCGGCGGCAATCTGATGGAAGAGGCCGTGCGCCAGAACATGGCCATGTTCGAGCGCGCCATGCGGATGTTCCCCGGCTTCGCCTACGGTCGCCCCGAAGGCGAAGCGGCCGAGACGCCTGCGGCCGCCGAGGCCAAGGCCGAACCGGCGAAGGACGGGGCGGCCCTGGACGAGATGCGCCGCCAGATGGACGAGATGCGGGCCCAGATCGACCGCCTCGCCCAGTCCAAGGGCTGAGGCCGCCCGTGACGGACGAGATCCGTCCCATCGGCGCGGCGGGACCGCTGAACGATCCCGTCGTGGACGACCGCCGCGAGGGCGACCGTCGCCGTCGCGAGCGGCGGCGCGCCCGCGCCCTGGTCCCGACCGAGGCCGAGACGTCGGACGAGGCGGCCGATCCTGCCGCCTCCCCGGCAAAGCCTGCCGTCACCCCGCCTCCGCCGCCCGCGGCCTTCGCCGCCCAGGTGCTGGGCCAGTCGGGGCAGAAGCGCGGGCTGAAGGGCGGGGCGCCGGTGCTGGATGCGGCGCGCACCACCTATCTCGGCCGGGAATATTCGGGGCGGCACGATCGGCGCCCCTCGCCCGGACGGTCGCGCAAAACCGAGATCTGAGGGCGACTGGCGCCTGATTTGCGAGGACGCAGGCTCAACCGTCTTCGGATCGCGCCATGCCCGCCGCTTTCAGCCTTGCCTCCCGCCTGTTCGACGTGACCGTGGTGGCCGTGATCTTTCTGGCGTTCAGTTAGGGCGTACCGGCCATACCCCGCTCATCCCGGCGGACGCCGGGATCCAGTAGGAGCCCCAAACTCAGCGGCAGATGTCCGCGGGTGTAGCCAAAGCACTGGTTCCCGGCGTCCGCCGGGATGAGCGGAATTTTAAACCTCAGAACTCCGTCACCGCGCCCGGACGCCGCGAGCGGGACTTCAGCCACATCACGCCCAGCAGGTCCGAGAAGGACGCCCGCAGTCGTCCCCAGTTGGTGTATTTCGACCGGCCCGTCTCGCGGTGGCGGTGATCGACGTCGAGGTAGCGGTTCTCATACCCCTCGCGGATCATCAGGGCGGGCAGGTAGCGGTGGATGTGATCGAAGTAGGGCAGGCGCAGGAAGACGTCGCGGCGGAACGCCTTCAGGCCGCAGCCGGTGTCGTCGGCGTCGTCGCCCAGCAGCTTCTTGCGGATGCGGTTGGCCCATAACGACGCCTGACGCTTGGCGTTGCTGTCCTGGCGCTTGGCGCGCACCCCGCCGACCAGGGCGACGCTGGGCGGAGAGGCCAGCAGGGCGTCGACCAGACGCGGCGCGTCGGCGGGCGGGTTCTGGCCGTCGCCGTCCAAGGTCACCACGATCGGCGCCCGCGCGGCCAGGACGCCGGTGCGCACCGCCCGGCTCTGTCCCGCATTGGTTCCGTGCGACAGCACCCGCAGGGCGGGCAGTTCCGCCATCGCCGCCTGCAGCTCGGCCAGGGTCGAATCCCGGCTGGCGTCGTTGACGAAGATCATCTCATAGGACCGGCCGGCGAAAGCCTCGGCGATCTCGCGCGCCAGGGGCACGGCGGCGCCGGATTCGTCATGCACGGGCACGACGACGGAAATGTCGGGCGAGGAAGCGGAGCGGTCGATCATCGACGCTCTTTAGCGCAGGCCGCGCCTGGGCGAAACGGCGCGTCCACAAGCGATGAGGAAGGTGAAGCTTCCGGGGGCCGCACCCGGCGTGATACGACAGCAGCATGAACCGCCCGAACCTGGATCGCTACATCGCCGGCTGGCGCGGCCCTGTCCTTGCGGCCCTGCTGGCCCTGATCGCCGGCCTGCCCGGCCTGCTTCTGCTGCCCCCGCTGGATCGGGACGAGAGCCGTTTCGCCCAGGCCACCGCTCAGATGCTGGAGGGCGGCGACTATGTCGATATCCGCTTCCAGGACGATCCGCGCTGGAAGAAGCCCATCGGCATCTACTGGATGCAGGCGGCGGCCGTGGCCGCGACCTCGGACGTCGAGGACCGCAATATCCAGCCCTATCGCCTGCCGTCGCTGCTGGGCGCCATGCTGGCGGCCTGGGCCGTGGCCTGGGCGGGCGCCGCCCTGTTCGGCCAGAGGGCGGGCTTCCTGGCCGGCGTCATGCTGGGCGCGACCTTCCTGCTGTCGACCGAGGCGGGCATCGCCAAGACCGACGCCATGCTGGCGGGTCTGACCACCCTGTCGATGGCGGCGCTGGCGCGCATCTATATGGCCACGCGGGCGGGCGAGAAGGCGAACCGGCTGCACAAGCTGCTGTTCTGGGCGGGCATCGGCCTGTCCATACTGATCAAGGGACCGATCGGCCTGCTGGTCGTGGCGCTGAGCATCATCGCCCTATCGCTTTGGGACCGGAACATCCGGTGGCTGGGGCAGTTGGGCTGGGGCTGGGGCCTGCCGCTCGTGGCGCTGCTGGTCGGGCCGTGGGCCATCGCCATCACCATCGCCACCGACGGCGGCTTCTGGCGCGAGGCCATCGGCGGCGATCTGGCGCCCAAGATCGCAGGCGCCCATGAAAGTCACGGCGGCTTCCCCGGCATGTATGTGCTGCTGTCGCCGCTGCTGCTGTTTCCCGTCACCCTGATGCTGCCGGCCGCCCTGTCGACGGGCTGGCATCGCCGGGCCGAGCCCGCGATCCGCTTCGCCGTCTGCTGGCTGGTCCCGGCCTGGCTGATGTTCGAACTGGCGCCGACCAAGCTGTGGCACTACACCCTGCCGACCTTCGGCGCGATCGCCCTGCTGGCCGCCGCCGCCCTGACCCAGCCGATCGGCAAGATCTCGCGCGTGACGGGCGCGCTGCTGGGCCTGTTCGCGGCCATGGTCATCTGCCTGATCACCGTCTATGGCCTGACCGAGTTCGGCCGCTCGACCGCCCAGACCTGGGCGACCATCACCATCGTCTTCGCCGTCATGGCCGCCGCCGTGGGGGGCTTCCTGCTGGTCAACCGCGCAGCGATCACCGGGATCCTCATCGCCATCGTCTTCGGCATACTGGCCCATGCGGGCCTGGCCGGGACCATCCGCCAGTTGCGCCCCCTGTCGATCGCGCCGCGCCTGGTGCAGACGCTGGATTCGGCCGAGCTGAACCCCGCCCAGGGCCGTTATCCGGGGCCGGTGGCCATCACCACCTTCCATGAGCCCAGCTTCGTCTTCCTGACCAGCAAGGAGACCCAACTGACCGACGGCGCCGGCGCCGCCCGCGCCCTGGCCGAGGGCCGCCCGGCCATCGTCGAGGCCCGCGACGACGAAGCCTTCCGCCGCGCCCTGGCCGACCTGGGCGCCGCCGGCCGCGCCGTCGGCGTGGTCAGCGGCCACAACTATTCCTCGGGCGACGATGTGCGCCTGACCATCTACGCCCCTGCCGGAGCGGGCGAGAGGAGCGGGCGCTGATGGGACGTTTCATCCAGATCGTCGAGGTCGGCCCGCGCGACGGCCTGCAGAACGAAAAGACGGTGCTGGAGCCCGCCGTCCGCGCCGACTTCGTCCAACGTCTTGAGGCGGCCGGGGCCAGGCGCATCGAGGCCGTCAGCTTCGTCCACCCCAAATACGTGCCCCAGATGGCCGGCGCCGAAGAGGTCATGGCCGCCCTGCCCCGCACTGAGGGCCGCAGCCGCATCGGCCTCGTCCTGAACGGCAAGGGCTATGACCGCGCGCTGGGCACGGCGGTGGACGAGGTCAACATCGCCATGTCCGCCACCGACGGCTTCGGCCTGAAGAACCAGGGCCTCAGCGTCGAACAGCAGGTGCAGATGCTGGCCGAGATCGTGGCAGGCCGCGCCAATGCAGACGGCGCGCCGAGCGCGACGCCCAAGCTGTCGGCCACCCTGTCCTGCGTCTGGGGCTGTCCGTTCGACGGCGAGGTCTCGACAGCGCAGGTCAGCGACCTAGTCGCCCGCATCGCCGCCCTGGGCGTCGAGGAGATCGCCCTGGCCGACACCATCGGCGTCGGCGACCCGTGGAGCGTGACGAAGAAGGTCGAGGCCGCCCGCAGGGCCGCGCCGGACGCGACGTTGCGCCTGCATTTCCACGACACCCGCAACACCGGCCTGGCCAACGCCTATGCGGGCGTTGAGGCGGGCGTCGACGTGCTGGACGCCTCGGTCGGCGGCATCGGCGGCTGCCCCTTCGCGCCCGGCGCCACCGGCAACATCGCCACCGAGGATCTGGTCTACATGCTGGAGCGCGCGGGCTATTCGACCGGCTACGACCTGGACGCCCTGATCGCTGCGGCGCGCTGGATCGGCGGCCAGATCGGCAAGCCCAACCCCAGCGCCCTCAGCCGCGCGGGCGGTTGGCCGCGCTAAACCGCCGACGACGCTCGCTCAAACCATCCCATCGTCTCTCGTGAACTCCACAAGCAAAGCCATGCCCACCATTTGTATCGACGGCTATAATCTTGCTTTGCCGCGAGGCACCGGGATCGCCACCTACAGCCGCAACCTGCTGCAGGGCGTCCACGCCATAGGGCTGAACAGCGCGGTTCTGTACGGCCCAAACGCCAAGTCGAGCTCTGACGCCGTCGTCAACGAAGCCGCCCTGCTGGACGGGGTGAAGCCGAAGCTGTCGCGCACAGACAAGGCTGTTCGGAAGTTCAAGACGTTTACGATGCAGTTCGGCCGCTCGGCGATATCGCTCGGCGACGCCGACCATGTGATGTGGCCAGGCCAGAAAAAGCCGGACGCCGGGGAATTCTGGACCTCGCCCTCTCTCTTCCCCTTGGCCAATCGCGCCTTCCAATGGCGCCGCACGATGACCCCTGTGAGCTTTGCCGGTTCCAGCACGTCGCAACCCGGTCTGATGCACTGGACCTGCCCCCTGCCGGTGTTCGCGCGCGGGATGCCCAACATCTACACCTTCCATGACCTGATCCCCTTGCGCCTTCCCTATGTGACGACAGACGACAAGCAGACCTTCCTGGACCTGTGTCGAAAGGTTGTAGGGAAAGCCGACCACATCTGTGTGGTGTCCGAGGCCACCCGCCGAGATGTCGAGCACATCCTGCAAGTCCCCGCAAATCGCATCACGAACACGGGTCAGGCCGTCAATCTGCCGACGTCCATAACGGAACGCCCCCAGCAGGATATCGAGATCGAGTTGGAGAACATCTTCAATCTCTCCTGGAAAGGCTATTTCCTTCATTTCGGCGCGATCGAACCGAAGAAGAACCTGGGCCGGATCGTTCAGGCCTATCTGGCCTCGGGCGTGAAGACGCCGCTCATTCTGGTGGGCAGCCCGGCCTGGATGCACGAGAACGAAACCGCCCTCCTGAAGCGCGTTCTCGCTGAGGAAGGACCCGGCGCCGACCTCATCCGACAGTACGAGTACCTGCCCGGAGACTTGCTGTTCAGCCTGATCCGCGGCGCCAAGGCCACGCTATTCCCTTCCCTCTATGAAGGCTTCGGCCTGCCGGTCCTGGAATCCATGGCGTTGGGAACGGCTGTGCTCACATCCAACGCAGGCTCCCTGCCCGAAGTCGCCGGCGATGCGGCGATCATGGTCGATCCCTATGACGTGCAGGCGATGACGAAGGCTGTTCGTGCGCTGGACGCCGACGAGGAGTTGCGGGAGAATATGGCGGAGAAGGGACGCGTCCAGGCCCTGCGCTTCTCCGAACAGAACTACCATGAGCAGCTCAGGGGCCTCTACGCCAAGGTCGGCCTGACGACATGACATTCGCCGCTCGGTTTCAACGTCAGTCGCCGCGGCGCGCTCTGATATTCCGTGTACCGGGCGAAGAATCCGCGACCAATGCACGCCGACTGGCGCACACGGCGCGGAAATCTGGGCTAGATGTCGAAATCGTGCCCTACTGGCCCGATGGGCACGCCTCGGAAGAAGAAGTTCCTCTGCTTGCCGAAAACATCGGATCGGCCCCACGTCTGACAGCACGGCAATTCCGACGCCGGTTCCACTTCAAACTTGATCTGATCGACCTGTCGATCCATCAGTTCGTGATCGAACCCATCACGCCGCGCATGGTGCTCCCGGAAAGCGACTGGAGCCAGCACCTGCGCGGAGTGGGCGCCTTGGCCCATGGGCGGATCAGGGCGTCTCGTGCCGACGTCGTCCTCATCCCGCACGGCGCCGAGACGGTTTCACGCATACTCGCTGAAATGACCGCCAAGGCGCGCCGGCGTCTGCTCTACTGGGAGAGCGGTTTCTTTCCCGGTCATCTCTACGTTGATGCTCGGTCGCCCCATTTCTTCCGAGGAGAAGCCAGCATCGATCGTCAACCGATGCCTGAGCAGCCGTCCGCATCGACCATCGCTTTTCGGGATGCCTGGAGAAGCGATCGAACAAGCAAATATGTTCAGCCTCCCCATAGCGCCGGCGCACAGGTCTCGACCTGGCTCGCGGGAGATAATCGCCCTATACTTTTTCTTCCTGGCCAGACGCCGCACGACGCCAACGTCGCCGTGGCCCTGGGACGCTTCCCCGACCTGGCGTCTCTCTACCGAGACGTCCTGGCCCAGATCCCTGAGACCTGGAGGATCCTGTACAAACCCCATCCTCGCGCCTCACAAGATCCGCTGGCCGAATACGCCGCTTCGTCCGGGCGTTTCTTAAACGCCGACATCAACATCCATGACGCCATCGACGCCAGTCGCGCCGTTCTGACCCTGTCCTCCAACGTCGGACTTGAAGCCCTCATCCGCGGACGGCCAGTCATCCTCCTGGGTAAGCCTGTATATTGGGGGCGAGGC
Source organism: Brevundimonas sp. NPDC055311 (assembly GCF_053645695.1). NCBI lineage: Bacteria > Pseudomonadati > Pseudomonadota > Alphaproteobacteria > Caulobacterales > Caulobacteraceae > Brevundimonas > Brevundimonas sp. NPDC055311. Next base: position 648,660 of record NZ_JBSHMV010000002.1, on the reverse strand, counting down.
TTGACGCTGGATCTAGCCGATCACGCCTCACTGAAAACCTTGCTTCACGCGAATGACCTGAAGGCTCCCTCCGAAGCCAACGTCCTTCTTCTGCTCGAATTGCTGTTAACCAAAGGGCAATTGGCCGACGATGACAGCTTGACGTTGCAGCGCCTCCTTCGGGACGCCAGACGCGACACGCCCAAGCGCCGACTGCCCTGTTATGGGGCTGCAGCAAGGACCATGGCGTACGCCGCTCGTCAGATCGCCGAGACCCTGCCGTCTGATGAAGCGAAGTCCTTCACATCTCCGTCTCCTGAGTGGAACGCACTCCTTCAGCGCACCATGGCTACGGTCGACGGCTCCTCTTCGGAACAGCAGACGAATCGCCAATTTTAGCCCTGGAGATAATACCAAGGGTCACACAAAAATCGGGTTCTTCTTTCGGCACCAATTACGTACTGCGCCGTTTAATACCGCTCAGGCTGGGCTCCCTCTCCCGATCCATTATACAAGCCGTTTCACGTGCTTCTCTTGACGCTGATGCAACCAGCTTGTTTTTCCTTCCAGTCCTACTTTTCGCCTTCACAGCGCTACCCCTCGGCTTACGCCGAACCACAGGATAATCGATGAACCCTGATAGTCCGCTTCAAGTCCTCAAAGCCGTTCCTCGCTATGCTCAAGTACCATTTCTTCGATGGAGCGGACGCGGCCTCCCTCGCGCCTTTTTTTTTGGACCCCGCGAGCGATGGAGTGGGATGCTAAAGACGCACCCCGGCCGTCGTTTCATCTTCCGAACTACACGCGTGAGCGCATTCGAGTTCCAGATGTCTATCGCACCGTGGATCTTGGCCGATAAGCGTTCCGAGGTTTTCGTCGCGGGCGGGATACCAAATTTCCTGGCCAACTTCTGCGCCCGTCATGGCGTTCGCCTGACCGAGGTCAAAGCTCAGAAAAAGCAAACCTCTCGGGAAGGCTCTGGACCTAGCATGCCTCGAGCGCCAGCATGGTTCAAGGGACGGATGGGGCAGGAACTGGCCACCGCTCTCGCCCAAGACGTTCGTGTTTTCCTCTACATGCCCTGGATCCCTGAGCACGGGGACGCAGTGATCAACGACCTCCATGGCGCTGGCTACGCCCTCGTCCCGTTCGATCTGATCAAGAATGTCGAAGATAATCAAGTTCGTCGTGCAGCACTTAAGTATGCACGCGAACATCCAGACCTATATCGCCGCTTGATTATGCGACGACTAGCTCCGCTTAAAAAGCGGATATCTGGCTTCGTTCTGACTTTTGACTGGGCCCCGGTAATGAGGATTATCGTTGAGGCTTGCCGAGAATTAGAAATACCCACAATCCTCATCCCCCATGAATCCGTGTTCGCCGATCGCGATCTTTATTATACAGACATAACTAGCAGGGCATCTCTTCCTCTCTGCGACGTTATTCTGGGGTGGGGCGAGACACAGCGTAGAATTTTTATCGACCGCGGCTATCCCGAAGACCATTTTATCACAGTTGGGGCGCCCAAATTCGACACCTATAAATCCTATACGCCCCATTTCGACAGAACCACTTTCTGTCGTCTCTTCGGTCTCGACCCTGAGAAAAAGTCGATACTCTTTGCAGCTCAACCACTGGATTCTCAACTGGATCAGAAAGTCGCAAGAGCGGCGCAGAGGGCGGCGATCAGAGACATTTTGGCATACTGCGAGGAACGCGGCCTTCAACTTCTCGTCCGCACTCCACCCTCAAAAGAGGATGTCCTTGGCTCTGAGCTTTTATCCGAGCTATTCTCAAGTTCCTCCGCCTCCATTGACGACGCCGAATTCTATCTGGCGGAGCCGGCCGAAACGATCGCACACGTCGATCTCGTCACCTCCATCAACAGCACAATGCTGTTCGAAGCGGTGCTGTGCGGAAAGCCGGCGATTTCGACGAAGTACATCGACTTCGATCAGATCTGGGCCCGCGTCGGCATTCCGGCGGCGCTCGACCGCGCCGAACTCTGGGCGGCGCTCGACGACGCCTTGACTCACGGGCAGACAATCGCATCGGAACAACTCGATTGGGCCGCGACCGAGTTTGGGGTTGGCGCCTTTGACGGCCAAGCTTCCGTACGAATTCGGGCCTTCCTCGAGGAACTCGCCAACGGTTCGCGTCGCCTTGAAACCCGCACCATCAGCGAAGCGGTGTTCTCGGGTCAGGCGCTCGATATCATCAGTATTCCCAGCAGCGAAACCACACTCGCCACGACCCAGAAATATCTGCTCCGTCTCATGAAGGCGCGGATGGCCGTGGATAGCGGAGCTGGCGTCAATGACCTAACCTCCTTGGCCAGCGTGAACATTTTTCTGAAATGGGGCATCAAGGACAGCAACAACAAGCGCAGACAGCGCGAGTTGGCGGCCCGTCTCGGCAAGCCGGTTCTCATCGTCGAGGACGGCTTCATCCGCTCCCTCGATATCGGCCTTTCCGGGACGCCTGGCCTCGGCATCATTCTGGACGATAAAACAGCCTACTATGACGCTACGCGAGCGTCGCGGTTGGAACAACAACTTGAAACAGGCCCAGAACTGACGGAGGCGCAAAAACGCCGAAGCGCCCAAGCCCTTGCGCAATTGGTCGAAGCCCGCGTCTCCAAATATAATCACGCGCCAGACGGCCCGCTCGCCATAGGCGATCCCGCCCGACCTAAAGTGCTGCTGGTCGATCAGCGATTCGGCGATCAGTCAGTGGAATCGGGTCTGGCCGATGAATCGAGCTTCGATCAGATGATCCTGGATGCGATCGAACGTCATCCTCAGCACGACATCATCGTGAAGCAACATCCGGACGCGATCATCGGAGGAAAGTCGAGCTACTTCAGCATGGAGCGACTGGCGCGCTTCACCGACCTCCATGACCATATCCACCCAATCGCCTTCGACATAAATCCATACGCCCTGTTCGACCTCGTGGACGATGTTTACGTCGCCACATCAGGCATGGGCTTTGAAGCCCTCATGGCCGGCAAACGTGTCCATTGCTACGGCGTCCCCTTCTATTCAGGGTGGGGCCTGACCTATGACCGTACCACAGTGCCCAGGAGAACCCGGAAAAGACCTATCGAGGACCTGTTCCACTACGCCTACATCACCAATAGTAGATATTACAGACCGGACTTGGGCCACGTAGTGGAGATTGAAAACATCATCGAGTACATTTCAAAACACAGAACGTCTTGAAATTAGGAAACGGGAGTCGGCTATAGCCGCCTCCCGTCCCATGATATTTCTTTCTTCACGGCTCTAGCGGGACTGCCCACACAAAGAGAACGTTGAGGCAGATTTCGGGTGACTGTCGACCTCGCTCCGACGACACTTCCTTGCCCGATCCGGACCCCTTTATAAATCCTGACATCTTCAGCGATCCAAACGTTATCTTCGATAACAACATCTGCCGCAGGATTGATACGTATTCCCAAGCTCACATCAATGATTGAATGCATATCAGATGTTCGAATCCTAACATCTGATAAAAGACATTTATGTCCAATTCGTATGCTGGTTTCTTCTACCGCATGGATACGAGTCGCGGCGTTCATCCGCACTCCCTTTCCAATCTCAATTTTGCACTTCTCTCCCACGATCAGCGCCCCGAAATGAACCGTCTTTCGGCCAATCGAAATTTCACCCCCGTCCCCAAGAAAATCAAAACGGGCCTTCTTTAAGACGACACCATCCTCAATGACGAGGCGATTTCCGGTTCCCTTGGAGGTGAGCTGAAGCGGTCCGACAATTTTTGCGGGGTGCCCGACAACCTCGTTTCCCATCTCTTCCATAGCCTTGACGACATCAAGGAAGTCCAGGGTCCTGAACTGAACAATTCTAGGTTTCAGCATCTCACTTCATCATCAAGGCGGAAGGCTTGAGCCCCCCTGAACTCAAAAGCGCCTCCCATTGAGGCGTCCACCAGACGCAGGCGCAACTTCGCTTTCGCCGGTTGTTTCCAGCGAGCGTCCAATTCCACGTCGAAAACTCCCTCACGTACAGGAGAGAATTCATAGACGGCGCTATCTTCATCCGGTCCCCAGGCGAGAGCGTAACGATGCTTCGCTGCCCACTCGTCGAAGGCGAGACGAACCCGGAGGCGCCAAAGCCCCGCCTGCACCACACGGTTCGGCCCGATCACCAAGGATCGACCGCGCCCGGTGAGGTCCACCCGGTTCGGCTCATTCCCGATCGTGCGTTTATCATAGCGGAAAAGTCTGGTCGGCCAGTCATAGGTGGAGGCCGTGACCGCCCGGTCTTGCAACGGTCGCGTCATCAGCCGGCTTTCAGCCAAGTGTAGATGTCGACGGCCTCTCGGACATCATTAAATATTCGCGTGCGTCCGCTTTCGATCATGAGCGCCCGATCGCAATGGCGAACAAGCAATTCAGTATTATGGGAAGCGATCATGAAAGCGCGATGCGCACGCTTTTCAAATAGCTCTTCCCTACATTTCTCACGGAATCTCGCATCCCCGACCGCAACAAGCTCATCGATAAGGTAGCAATCAAACTCAATAGCCAAGGAAAGTCCAAATGCAAGACGCGCCCGCATCCCCGATGAAAAGTGCTTCACCGGTTCCTTGAGCGAGGAGCCAAGCTCAGCGAAACCATCGACACGCTCCAGGATGTCGTAGTAATCCTTCTGATAGAGACGCGCTAGGAAACGAATATTGTCCACGCCGGTCAGACTACCTTGGAAGCCTCCCCCAAAACCAATCGGCCAGGATGACGTCATCCGCCAGTCGATCCTGCCGCTGGAAGGCGGCAACACGCCGCCCAGCATCTTGATCAGCGTAGACTTCCCTTGCCCATTCCGCCCCAGGATGGCCAGTCGCCCGTCCTGCTCCAATGTGAAATCAAGACCGCTGAAAACAGTGCGTCTCGCATGCTTATAGGTCTTGGACAGGCCCGTGACCTTGAGGCCGATCGGCTCTCGGGTGTCGGCAAGCAGCGTCACTCCTGTCGGTGCTCCCGCAGACCTCCCCAGAGCAGCCGACCGAGGAAGTATATCACAAGGCTGCTGAGGAAAACGATCAGAATGGCGCGCAACCGCTCGGGCCGGATGGGCTTATCCGCCAGGTTGGGCTCGACCACTCGGTCAAGATAGAGCTTCTGACGACGAGCGTCCTGCTGCGCCGTCATCAGCGAGGCGGAAGCCTCCATCACGGCGCGGTCCGCAAGTTCCCGCTGCAGCGCCAAACCTTCATAGGTCGACATTTTGCGGACAAGCGAACTGGCCTCCCCGGTCAGTTTGTCCCGCTCGGCGGCGATCTGCGCCTCATAGGCGGAGATTCTGCCTGACAAAATCGGAATCTGCGGACTCTCGGGCGCCGTCTGACGCAACTGCGCCATTTCCGCGCGAAGTTGCGCCACGGTGGTTAGAAGTCCGGAAATGAGCTGCGTCGACTCCGTCGCCGCGATCTGGGGGTCGAGGAATCGTTCGCGATTGCGGAACGCCGCCATCTCGTCCTGAATGGTCGCCCGCCGCAAGGAGGCCTCTTCCACGGCCGCCCGCGCCTCAGCCACCGCGTTGGTAGCGGCTCGCTCGTTCAGACGGTTCACAAGGGCCTCACCGGACGCCAGAAGCGCCAAGTTCATATTCCGCGCATCCTGCGGCGTGAACGCCTGCACCCTTAGCGTGGTTATGCCGCTAGTCGAATTATAGCCCACCGTCACAAAGCGCTTCAGCGTCCTGAATCGAGCCTCCTCCGAAGGCCGGTCGAACAACCCAGGGTACCGGGAGAAGAGGTCGGCACCATTGCGCGTGAAGACCTTCTCCAGATCAAAACGCTTGTCCAGCGTCCCTGCGGCGTCGCGCGACAGCATAAATTCCTGCACGGCGAAGGAGTCTTCCGTCCCGCCAGAGAGGCCGACGCCCTGGAGAACCAGGCCCAGACTGTTCGGGCGCGCTTCATCTGTCTTGCGTACCATGAAATGGGATTCAGACACATACTGCGGTGTCGCAATGACGCCCCAATAGAGCGAAGCCAGCAAGGTCGGCGCAATCACCACTAGGGAAAAAGGCGCGATCGCGCGCCGCCGCAAGCCTTCCCAGCGACTCGGGCGAGTTTCCGGCCGATCTGACAGCGGCCCAATATAACGTAGCTGTTCAGACATGAGCGTCCGTCATTTTCTGATGATCAATCAACATCAATATAGCCTTCGGCGTTCTTCACCATGAGAAGCCCGACCAGGACCATGAGCAATGCAGTCGCCAAGGCGTAGGCGGGTCGGAAATGTGTCGGCACGAACTCCCCGAATACGCCGCTTCGAATCATTTCAACCGCATTTGGAAAGGGGACCCAGAGAAAGGCTGCTCTTGCGCGCTCAGGAACCCAATCCAGCATGAAGAAAACGCCCGACAACGGGATCATGGCGTAGCTCAAGACGGGGACGATGCGCTCCATCACCTCGAAGCGGCTGGATAGGCCAGACAGAATGAAGCCTGTCCCCATGGCCATAAGCCACATCAGAGTCCAGCCACCATAAAGCAGCAGAAAGTCTGATGGCGCCCCTACCTGCCGGAACAACAAGAGCGCTAGATACAGGACGATAAAGGCAGCCGTCGTCCCCGCCAGTTCCAGAATAGAGCGCGCCAGATAGAAGTGCAGAGGCGTCAGGGCGCGATGATAGAGTAGCCCCAGATTGGATCCGACCGCATTCATGCTGAAGCTGATGCTATGACGCAACATCAGCAATGCCATATAGCCGGTCATGACAAACGCCGCCACGGAAAGTCCATGGGCGGCCTTTTGACGGATAAACGTCCAGATCAGGATCACGCCGAAGCAGAACAGCAACGGCTCGCCGACAACCCACAGGAAGCCCAGGCCCCGGCGTCCATAGCGCGTCGCCATTTCGCGCATCATCAACGCGCCAATGATCTGGGACTGCCGGACGACAAAAGAACGGCTCATGCTTGGTGCAACGTCATCTTCTACGCCAAGCGAATGGCCGCATCGCCAGCGCATTCCTCGCGCGCCGACGATGCGAACATATCCGCGCCCGAGCAGGACGCCAAGGCCCTCCGGGCGGGTTTGAACCTTAGAGGTTCAACAGCGCTGGATCGCCGCCCTGGGCGGCGATGTTGATGCTGATGGCCTTTTCGGCAGCGTAGCGGATCAGGCTGTTGGGGCCGCCGGCCTTGGGGCCGGTGCCGCTGAGGCCTTCGCCGCCGAAGGGCTGGACGCCGACCACCGCGCCGATGATCGAGCGGTTGACGTAGACGTTGCCCGCCGGAACCAGCTCCATCACTTCCTTGGCGAAGGCGTCGATACGGCTGTGGACGCCCAGCGTCAGGCCGAAGCCGCGCGCCGCCAGCTTGCCGGCGACCTTTTCCAGGTCCTTCGGCTCGTAGCGGTAAACGTGCAGGATCGGGCCGAAGACTTCACGCTCGAGGAAGTCCGGGGTCGGGATTTCGGCGATGACCGGGGCGAACAGGTCGCCCTTATCGGCGCCCGCCGGCAGTTCGGCGCGGGCGATGATCTTGGCTTCCTTGGACAGGCGCTCGACGTGGGCTTCCAGATTGGCGCGGCTTTCGGCGTCGATCACCGGGCCGATGTCGGTCTTGGCGTCGGTCGGGTCGCCCAGCACCTGGGCGGCCAGGGCGCCCTTCAGGCCTTCAATCAGGGCGTCGGCCGAATCCTTGGGCGCATAGAGGACGCGCAGGGCCGAGCAACGCTGGCCCGCCGAACCGAAGGCCGACAGGATGACGTCGTCGATGATCTGTTCCTTCAGCGCCGTGGTGTCGACGAACATGCCGTTCAGGCCGCCCGTTTCAGCGATGAAGGGGATGATGGCGCCCGGACGCGCGGCCAGGCCGCGGTTGATCGCCGAGGCGGTGTCGGTGCCGCCGGTGAAGGCCACGCCGTCGATGCCCGGATGGTTGGTCAGGGCGACGCCGACCGTCTCGCCGCGACCGGGGACCAGGGCCAGCAGGTCGGGGTTCAGGCCGGCCTTGTAATAGAGGCGCACGGCTTCGGCGGCGATCAGCGGCGTCTGCTCGGCGGGCTTGGCCACCACGGCGTTGCCGGCGGCCAGCGCAGCGGCGATCTGGCCGGTGAAGATGGCCAGCGGGAAGTTCCACGGGCTGATGCAGCCGAAGACGCCGCGGCCGTGCAGGACCAGTTCGTTGGTCTCGCCGGTCGGCCCCTTCAGGGTCTGGCGGCCGCCGAAGTCGCGCTCGGCCAGCAGGGCGTAGTAGCGGCAGAAGTCGGCGGCCTCGCGCACCTCGGCCACGCCGTCGTTCAGCGTCTTGCCCGCTTCACGCGACAGCAGGGCGACCAGACGGTCCAGATCCGCTTCCAGGGCGTCGGCCATGGCGCGCAGCACCGGTGCGCGGCCCGCGCCGCCCAGACGGTCCCAGGCGACCTGGGCGTTGGCGGCGGCGCCCACGGCGGCGTCGACGTCCTCGGCCGAGGCTTCCGACACGTGGCCCAGGATGCGGGTGCGGTCGTAGGGATTGGTGACGTCCTGGGCGTTCACGCCGGCGCGCAGCTTGCCGCCGATGATCGGGCCGGCGGTCAGCTTCTCGCTGTCGACGCGCTCCAGAGCCGCCGAATGGCGCTCGCGGTCGGTCGCCTGCGAATAGTCGCGGCCGAGGGAGTTCTGGCGGTCGCCGTAGATGTTCATGGGCACAGGGATCTTCGGATGGCGGTCAGGCTGGGCCTCGACCGAGGTGATGGGATCGGCGGCCACGTCGGCCGCAGGCACGCGCTCGTCCAGCAGGGCGTGGACGAAGGAGGAGTTGGCGCCGTTCTCAAGCAGGCGGCGCACCAGATAGGGCAGCAGTTCTTCGTGGCCGCCGACGGGGGCGTAGGCGCGCACGACGACATCGCCCCACTCGACCTTGGCGCCGTCATACAGGGCCTCGCCCATGCCGTGCAGGCGCTGGAACTCGATGGTCACGCCGCGATCGGCGGCCATGCGGTGCACGGCGGCCAGGGTGTGGGCGTTGTGGGTGGCGAACTGCGAGAAGATGTAGGGCGAGGCCTCGATCAATGCCTTGGCGCAGACCAGATAGTTCAGATCGGTCGCCGGCTTGGTCGTGAAGACCGGATAGTCGGTGCGGCCGTTGACCTGGGCCAGCTTGATCTCGGTGTCCCAATAGGCGCCCTTGACCAGGCGCACCATCAGGCGGCGGCCCGAGGACTTGGCCAGTTCGGCCAGCTTGGCCACCGTCTCGGTCGTGCGCTTCTGATAGGCCTGAACGGCCAGACCCAGACCCTGCCAGTCGCCCAGCGCCGGTTCGCGCGCTAGCCGCTCCAGCAGCTTCAGCGACAGGGCCAGGCGGTCGGCCTCTTCGGCGTCGATGGTGTAGTTGATGTCGTATTTGGCGGCGATCAGCGCCAGACGCAGGATGCGGGGATACAGCTCTTCCCACACCCGGTCCTCCTGCACCGCCTGATAGCGCGGCGACAGGGCCGACAGCTTGACCGAGACGCCATGGCCGCGCTCGGGGCCTTCGCCCTTGGCGGTCTTGCCCACAGCCTCGATGGCGTCGGCGTAGATTTTTTCATAGCGCTCAGCGTCAGCGGCCGTGCGGGCGCCCTCGCCCAGCATGTCGAAGCTGCACAGCCAGTTTTCGCGGTCCGAGCGCTTCAGCGCAGCGTCGATGGTGCGGCCGACGACGAACTGCTCGCCCATGATCTTGACGGCGGTGGCGACGGCCTGACGGATGACCGGCTCGCCCAGACGCCCGACCAGACGCTTGAGGAAGTTCGGCAGGTCGCTGCGCGCCTCATCGTCGACGTCGACCAGCTTGCCGGTCAGCATCAGGCCCCAGGTCGAGGCGTTGACGAACAGGCTGTCGGACTGGCCCATGTGGCTGGCCCAGTCGGCCGAGCCGATCTTCTCGGCGATCAGGCGGTCGCGGGTGTCGGCGTCGGGCGTGCGCAGCAGGGCCTCGGCCAGGCACATCAGGGCCAGACCTTCGCGGGTGCCCAGGCTGAATTCCTGCAGGAAGCTTTCGACCACGCCTTGGCGCTTCTGACTCTTGCGGGCGCTTTCGACCAGGCCGATGGCGTCGTTCAGGACCGCCGCGCGACCGTCAGGCGTCAGGGGTTCAGCGGCCAGCAGTTCGGCCACCACCTCACGTTCGTCCCGGTACTTGTTCCGGTCCAGCTCATCCCAATGGCGAAGATCGGTCGGCGTCATGAAATCCATCCTGTGAATTTCCGCATATATGGCGACTACGCTCGAATGTGCATCGCATCATCGCGCCTTCAGCCGCACAGAATTCGGGAAATCGCAAAATCTTCTGGGGAAAGCCTCATTCGAAGATGAGGTCCGGCTAAACGTGGCCGTTCGCGAAGAGGTGAACCCTGTTCGAACCCTGCTCTATCATGCCGTCTCGCCTTCGTCATGAGGAGCGTCTAGAAGTTTCGCCTTCGCGAAACGGCTCAAGGCCCTATCGACTTCATGCGCATTGTTCTGGTCACCGACGCCTGGGAGCCCCAGGTCAACGGCGTCGTCCGCACCCTGACCCGCACCGTGGCTGAATGCCGCGCCATGGGCCATGAGGTGGAGGTCATCGAGCCCAGCCAGTTCAAGACCATCCCCTGCCCCACCTATCCCGAGATCCGACTGGCCCTGGGCGCCGAGGAAGAGATTCGCGAGCGCCTGCGCGCCTTCGAGCCCGAAGCCGTCCACATCGCCACCGAAGGCCCGCTGGGCATCGCCACGCGGCGCATCTGCGTGGAGTGGAAGCTGCCGTTCACCACCAGCTATCACACCAAATTCCCCGAGTACGTCTCGGCCCGCTTCCCGATCCCGGTGCAGGTCGGCTACGCCTATATGAAGTGGTTCCACAAGCCGTCGGGGCGGCTGATGGTGGCCACGCCGACCCTGCGTGACGAGCTGGTCGAGCACGGCTTCAAGAACGTCTCGCCCTGGACACGCGGGGTGGACACAGAACTGTTCCGCCCCGACCTCGAGCCGATCTACAAGGAGATGGGCGGCGAGAACTGGCCCCGCCCCTTCTTCCTCAATGTCGGCCGGGTGGCGGTCGAGAAGAACATCGAGACCTTCCTCGAGCTGGACCTGCCGGGCACCAAGATCATCGTGGGCGACGGCCCGGCCCGCGCCGAGCTGGAAGAGAAATACCCCGAGGCGAAATTCCTGGGCGCCCGCTTCGGCGAGGATTTGGCCCGCTGCTTCGCCGACGCCGACGTCTTCGTCTTCCCCAGTTGGACCGACACCTTCGGTCTGGTGATCCTGGAGGCCATGGGCACGGGAACGCCGGTCGCCGCCTATCCGGCCCACGGCCCGATCGACATCATCCCCGGCTCGGGCGCGGGCTTCATCGACGACGACCTGAAGACCGCCTGCCTGAAATGCCTGGAGCTCGACCGCAAGGACGTCCGCGCCTATGCGGAGAAGTTCAGTTGGCGGGCCTCAGCCGAGCAGTTCATCGAGAACCTGCAGCCCTATCCCGAGCCCGCGCGCGGCCGCTTCTGGCGCCGCCTGCGCCGGGTGGCGCGGCTGAGACGCCGCGCGGCGGCCTAAGCGCTGAGCCTCGCGAGAAAGCAAAAACGCCCCGGACGATGTCCGGGGCGTTTCGCATTCAGCCGCCTCAGTTCGGACGGGCCATCGAGGTCATGGCCGAAGCCTTGGCGCGTTCCGCCGTCAGCTCCTCGGCGACGAGCGGCACCAGGCCGCGGTCCTGCAGATAGCCGCCGCGGCCGGCAGCGCCTTCGGACATGAACTCCTGAACGAACTGTTCGAGGCCCGGCGTCACGCCGATGTGGGCCTTCTTGACGTAGATGTAGAGGCTGCGGGCCAGGGGATAGGAGCCGTCGGCGATGGTGGCGACCGAGGGGGCCACGCCGTCGATGGTCTCGGCCTTCACCGTGTCCATATTCTGCTCGAGGAAGGAGAAGCCGAACACGCCTAGCGAACCCGGCGTGCGGGTCAGGGTCTGGACGATGGCGTTGTCGTTCTCGCCCGAGTCGATCCAGGCGCCGTCTTCACGCAGGGTATGGGCCACGGTTTCGAAGCGAGTCTTGTCCTGCGCCTCGATGGCGGCGACCGCCGGGATCAGCTTGGCGCCCGGCGCCATGCCCAGTTCGAGGAAAGCGTCGCGCGTGCCCGAGGTCGGCGGCGGACCGTAGACCTGGATGCGGGTCGCCGGCAGGGCCTTGTTGACGTCGTTCCAGGTCTTGGCCGCGTTGGCGCCCAACTGACCGTCGGCGCCCGGCGTTTCCTTGGCCAGGGCCTCGTAGAGGTCGTTCAGCTCGAGGTTGAAGCTCTGACCCGTGCGGGCGGTGGCGACGACGATGCCGTCATAACCGATCTTGATCTCGACAATGTCGGTGACGCCGTTCTCGACGCAGCGGTCGAACTCGCTCTGCTTCATCGGGCGCGAGGCGTTGGCGATGTCCGGGGTCGAGGGGCCGATGCCGGCGCAGAAGGCCTGGATGCCGCCGCCGGTGCCCAGGGATTCGACGCGGGGGGCCGAACCGCCACCGCCGTTGCGGGCGAAGGTCTCAGCCACGCGGGTGGCGAAGGGGAAGACGGTCGAGGAGCCGGCGGCCCAGATGCCCGTCCGGGCCTTCTGCGAGCCGGGGGCACCGCCCTCGTTGTCGCCGCAGGCCGCCAAGGCCAGCAGGGCGGCCGCGCAGGCCGTGAACTTCAGTGTACGGATCATGGCCGGACCTTCTCCAGTCGTCAGTGTGCGACGCTTAAAGCAGGAGAATGTGACGGTCCGGCCAGACCTTTGTGACAGTCAGGGCAAACCTGACTCGATGCGTCCTCGATAAGCCGTCAGAGCAGGCGTTTGCGCATGATCTGCGACAGGGTGTCGATCAGGGTCACGGCGATGACCACGATGATGACGATGGCGGACACCGCCTTGAAGTTGAAGGCGTTCATGCTGTCGAACAGCACCTGGCCGATGCCGCCCGCGCCGATCAGCCCCAGCACGGTGGCCGAGCGGCTGTTCGATTCGAAACGGTAGAGGGCGAAGGAGGTCCACAGCGGGGCCACCTGGGGAATCACGCCCCAGACGATCTCGTGCAGCTTGGAGGCGCCGGTGGCGCGCACGCCCTCGACCGGCCCCTTGTCGATCGACTCGACCGCTTCGGAGAACAGCTTGGCCAGAACGCCAGCCGTATTCAGGGTGATGGCAAGGACGCCGGCCAGCGGGCCCAGGCCCACGGCGGTGACGAACAGCAGACCGATCACCAGGTCCGGCACCGAGCGCAGCAGGTTCATGATCCAGCGCACCGGGGTCACGACCCATTGGGGCGCCATGTTGCGGGCCGCCGCCAGGCCCAGCGGAATGCCGAACAGCACGGCCAGGAAGGTGCCCCACAGGGCGATCTGGATCGTCTCCCACATCTTGGCGACGAACATCCTCCAGTCGGAGAAGTCCGGCCGCAGCAGGTCGTGGACGAACATCTTCATGCTGTCGTTGCCCGAGAACAGGCGCGAGATGTTGCCCAGATCGACGGCGTTGACGCTGTACAGCAGGACGGCGATCACGCCGCCCCAGACCAGGACGTCCATCGCCCAGGAGACGGCGGACTTCTGCGGCGCGGCCGGAACCGGCGACGCCGAGGTCGGAAGGGGGGCCTCGGTCAAGGTTGGACCTCGCGCAGGCTGCGCAGGCGCTGAATTTCCGCCTCGGCGGCGGCGACGCCGGCCTTATCGCCCTTGGCTTCGGCTTCGCCGCGCTTCTGGTCGGCGATCATCTCGCGGATCGGGTTGAGATAGGAATCGTCAGCCGGGGCGAACCGGGAATACTCCAGCCCCGCCAGCACCTTGCGCTGACGCTCGGCTTCAGGACCCTCGCCCTGGCCATAGGTCAGGAAGAAGCTGCGAATCTTCTCCTTCAGGGCCGGGTCCAGATCCTGACGCACGACGATGCCGCTCTCGGGCACCGGCGGCGAGGTCCAGATTTCCTCGATCTGGTCGGCCAGCTGGGCGTTCTCGCGGCGCATGAAGACCAGGTTGACGCTGTTGGAGGTGGCCACGTCGATCACGCCGGTGGCCACGCCGAAGGCGTTGGCCTGGTGGTTGGCCGAACGCACGGTCTTGAAGCACTGGGCCGGGACGACGCCGCGCTCGTTGAACAGGAAGGTCATGGGCGCCAGGGTGCCCGAGGTCGACTGGGCGTCGCCGATGCCGAAGTTGTAGACCTTGCCGCAGGCCAGCACCTTGTCCAGCGTGATGCCCGAGCCCTTCTTGACGATCAGGGTCGACTGATAGGAGTCTAGCCCCTCACGGTTGACGGTGCGGGCGATGACCTCGGCGTTGGCGCGGTCGATGGCCTCGACCTCGGGCTTGGCCGAGAACCAGCCGACCTGGGTGTGGTTGCCGCGCATGGCCTCGACCAGCACGGTGTAGTTCGAGCCGAAATAGGGCTTCACCGGCACGCCGATCGCCTTGGACATGTCGTCCAGCAGCGGCTGCCACAGCGGGCCGGCCGAGGCCTGGCCTTCCGCCGACAGGATGGAGAAGGTGATTTCGCTGGGGGTGGCGCCGGGCTTGGCCTGTTCGCCCTGGCCGCAGCCGACGAGGCCCAGGGTGACGGCGATGGCGGCGACGCCCAGCAGGCGGCGGGTGATGGCGGTGCGGGTCATGCCTTGGCTTCCCAGAACGCGTCCTCGTATTCAGGACCGTAGATTTCGATCAGGCGCTTGGTGTCCAGGCCCGTCGACGGACCATCATAGACCACCTTGCCCTTCTGCAGGGCGATGACGCGGTTGCAGTAGCGGATGGCGTAGTCGACCTGGTGCAGGGTGACGATCACGCCCATGCCGTCGCGCTTGTTCAGCTCGACCAGCAGCTCCATCACCTTGCGGGCCGACACGGGGTCGAGCGAGGCGACCGGCTCATCGGCCAGGATGGCCTTGGCGCCCTGGACGATGGCGCGGGCGATGGCGCCGCGCTGCTGCTGGCCGCCCGACAGGGTGTTGGCGCGCTGGGCGGCGTAGTCGGACACGCCGACGCGGTGCAGAGCCGCCATGGCCTTGGCCTTGTCCGCGCCCGGCCAGACGCCGAACAGGCCGCGCCACGACGGCAGACGCCCCAGGGCGCCCAGCATGACGTTGGAGAACAGGCTCAGCCGCCCCACCAGGTTGAACTGCTGGAAGATCATGCCCAGGCGGCTGCGCGCGCGGCGCACGGCGCCCGTGACGCGGCCGTTCTGCTGAACGACATCGCCGAAGACGGTGATGGTTCCGCCGGGATCGATGGGGTGAAGACCCGTGATCGAGCGCAGCAGGGTGGACTTGCCCGAACCGGAGGGACCGATCAGGGCGACCATTTCACCGGCGCCGACCTCGACGGACACGCCGTCGAGCGCCTTTCTGGCCCCGTAGGTCTTCGAGACGTCGCGAACGGACGCGACGGCGGCTGTTGAAGAACTCATGAACCTATGGATGAGGTTGCGACAAAGGGGGCGCCGCATGACGCGAGATGGGCGCAAGGGCAAGTCTTAATGGCATGTCTGCGTCGATTTCGTCCAGTGCGGCGCCGATTCTGCGGAACGGCCCAGCGCAGTCCCCATGCAACCCCGCCATGAAATTTCCGCTTTACATGACAGCCCAATATCCCCATATCGCGCGTTCCGGCGGACCCCGTAGGTCCTAACTTGCGCCGCTAACGCCGGGTCTGGGTTAACAATCATCAGGGGGTTACGTGAGTTGCACACGTACCAGCTTCCCCTGGACCTGGTCCGTCAGCGGTCCCCGGAGCGTCCGGTCGCACTCGTGCGCCCCCGCTCCGTTGCCGTAGCGGCGCAGTGGTTCCAGGATAATCTGAAAGCCGACGTCTTCTATGCGGTGAAGGCGAACCCTTCGCGCTGGGTCATCGAGACCCTGGTCGAGAACGGCGTCAATGCCTTCGACGTCGCGTCCCTGGCCGAGATCGAACTGGTTCGGTCGGTCAGCCCGAACGCGCGTCTGGCCTTCATGCACCCGGTCAAGAGCCGCGGCGCGATCCGTGCGGCCTACGCCGAACACGGCGTGCGCACCTTCGTGCTCGACAGCCATGACGAACTGAACAAGATCCTCGAGGCCACCGGCCACGCCGAGGACCTGAACCTGATCGTGCGCATGGGCGTGTCGGCAGACGGCGCCGCCTATTCCCTGTCGGGCAAGTTCGGCGTCACCCCGGATCAGGCCCCCGCCCTGCTGCTGGCCGCGCGCCATGCGGTCAAGGACGGCCTGATGGGCGTGTCGTTCCACGTCGGTTCGCAGTGCATGCGCCCCTCGGCCTATGAGGCGGCGATGACTCAGGTCGGCCGCGCCATCAAGAAGGCGGGCGTCTTCGTCGACATCGTCGATGTCGGCGGCGGCTTCCCTTCGGTCTATCCGGGCATGGTCCCGCCGGACCTGAGCGAATACGCCGACGCCATCCATCGCGGCTTCAACGAGATGCCGGTGTCGGAAACGACCGAACTGTGGTGCGAGCCCGGCCGGGCGCTGGTGGCGGAATCGTCGTCGGTGCTGTGCCGCGTGGACCTGCGCAAGGGCGACGCCCTGTATCTGAACGATGGGTCGTACGGCTCGCTGTTCGACGCCACCCACTCGCGCTGGCCCTTCCCGACCAAGCTGGTCCGGGACGGCGTCTCCTCGTCGGAGCTGAAGCCCTTCCGCTTCTATGGCCCGACCTGCGACAGCAT
Organism: Brevundimonas sp. NPDC055311; assembly: GCF_053645695.1. Taxonomy (NCBI): domain Bacteria; kingdom Pseudomonadati; phylum Pseudomonadota; class Alphaproteobacteria; order Caulobacterales; family Caulobacteraceae; genus Brevundimonas; species Brevundimonas sp. NPDC055311. The sequence goes on along the minus strand of NZ_JBSHMV010000002.1, from coordinate 632,020 downwards.
CGACCACATGCCCGGTCCGTTCTGGCTGCCCGCCGATGTCCAGGAAGGCGACTTCATCGAGATCGGCATGCTGGGCGCCTATGGCGTGGCCATGACCACGGGCTTCAACGGCTATGGCGAACACGAGATCGCCGTGGTCGAGGACGCCCCCATGGGTTCGATGTACGGCCTGGCGCCGCGCTCCATCCCGACCGTGCGCACCACGGCCGAGGAGAACGCCCGCAAGGTCGTCCGCCTGTCGCGCCCCAAGGGCAAGGCCGGCCAACGCAAGCGCAAGCGCTGATCCACCGCATCACGCCTTGAACTGAAAAATGTCTCAAGGCTTTGATACAAGCAGCGGCCCGTCGCTCCGTCCGGGCCGCTGTTCCTTATTGACGACGGGCGCTCAAACCAAAGGGAAACCCGAGAGATGAACGCACCGGTTCGTTCCAACGCCAAGGCGGAGCTGTTGGCCACCACTGTCGAGCACATCGACATCACCAGCTTCGACGCGCGCCCGATCATCGATTCCATGCGCAAGATGTCCTTCAGCTCGCGCGACACCGCCCGCGCGGCCGACATCTTCAACATGGCCCTGGAAGACGAGGCCTGCTCGCCGTGGCTGATCCTGGCCGGTTCGACCTCGGCCGGCGGCTGCATGGACGTCTACCGCGACATGGTGAAGTTCGGCATGGTCGACGCCGTGGTCGCCACCGGCGCCTCGATCGTCGACATGGATTTCTTCGAGGCCCTTGGCTACAAGCACTATCAGGCCGCCGGCGAGGTGGACGACAACATCCTGCGCTCGCACTACATCGACCGCATCTACGATACCTACATCGACGAAGAAGAACTGCAGGCCTGCGACCACGCGATCTATGAGATCGCCAGCCGCCTGGAGCCGCGCGGCTATTCCTCGCGCGAGTTCATCTGGGAGATGGGCAAGTGGCTGTCGGAAGGCAACGCCAAGAAGCCCGGCTCGCTGATCCAGACCGCCTATGAAGAAGGCGCGCCGATCTTCTGCCCGGCCTTCGTCGACTCCTCGGCCGGTTTCGGCCTGGTCAAGCACCAGAAGGAGCGCATGGCCGAGGGCAAGCCCTATATGATGATCGACGCGGTCGCGGACTTCCGTGAACTGACCGACATCAAGATCGCGGCGGGCGTCACCGGCCTGTTCATGGTCGGCGGCGGCGTGCCGAAGAACTTCGCTCAGGACACCGTCGTCTGCGCCGAGATTCTCGGCGTCGACGCCGACATGCACCGCTACGCCGTGCAGATCACGGTCGCCGACGTGCGCGACGGCGCCTGCTCGTCCTCGACGCTGCAGGAAGCCGCCTCGTGGGGCAAGGTCCAGACCACCTACGAACAGATGGTCTACGCCGAAGCCACGACCGTCGTGCCGCTGATCGGGTCGGACGCCTATCACCGCGGCGCCTGGAAGAAGCGCCAGCCGCGCCGCTGGAACAAGCTGTTCGTCAAGTAAGACGATCGGCACGTAAGACCAAGGGGCCGGCGGAGAGATCTGCCGGCCCTTTTCCTTTGGCGCGCGCGGCCTGCGCGATTGGGAACCTCCGGACGGCCGGTCCGCTTGTCTTGCACGAGCAAGGAGACCATCCATGACCGATCCCGCCGCCGAGAACGAAGACGCCCGTGAGGCCGCCGCCATGGGCGAGAAACCCGACCTGGGCCATGTCGAGGACGCCTTGAAGAAGGCCCTGCAAGGCACCGATTCCGGCTCGGACACCCGCGCCGGCTCGCTACGGGGCGGATCGGCGTCCGGCTCGGAGATCGACCCGGATCAGGACGCCATCAACGCCGACATCGCGCGTCAGGGGCGCGAGATGTCCGACCCGCCCGCCCGCCCGGCCGGGGGACCGGAGCAGGCGCGCAAGTCCACGGGCCAGCCCGGCGATGATGTGGACGCCCCTACCGGTTGAACCGCCTTGCTGCCGCCGCACGGATAGGCCACGGTGCAGATAGTCGCATAGGATTAAGGACGTAGGCTGAATGAAGCGTAGCGTGGCAACCGTCGTCTTGGCGCTCAGCGTCGGCCTGGCGGCGTGCGATGACCGCAGTCAGGCCGCGCCCGAAGGCGAATCGCCGTCGATCGCCGCCGCCGAGCCGGCCGAAACCGCCGCGCCTGCGGCAGCTCCGACGCCGTCGACGCCTGAGGCGCCGGGCGCCGCCATCGACGGCGCGCCGACCTTCGCCGCCCTCTATCCCGGCGCCCAGACCGACGGGGCGCCCCTCATGGCGTCGGGCCCCGAAGGTCCGGGCGGCATCATCACCTTCACCACCGACGCCACGCCCGATGCGGTGATCGACTTCTATCGTCAGCGCGCCGAGAAGGCGGGCCTGTCTCCGATCATGGCCATGAACCAGGGCGAGGCCCGCGCCTACGGCGCCTCCGCCCGCGCCGAGAAGGGCGCCAGCCTTCAGGTCGTGGCCGCGCCGGGCGAAGGCGGCCTGACCTCGGTGCAACTGAGCTGGAACAGCGGCGCGTGATCCGCCGCCCGGCGTTGGCGACGACTGCGGCGGCGGCGCTTCTGCTGTGCGCCTGCGCCGGCACTCCGGCGGCTCTGCGTCCCGAAGCGGCGCGGGTCGCCGCCGCGCCGCCGGGCTACCTCGACGCCGCAGAAGTGGAGGCGCTGACCGCCGCCGCGCCCCCGCCGCCCGCGCCCGGATCCACCGTCGATCAGTCCGACAAGGATCGTTCGACGCGCATGGCGACGCTGGAGAACACCGACCGCTGGCTGCTGGCCACGGCCCATGCCGAACTGCGCCCGCCCCTGGCGCTGCAGCATTTCAACTGCGTCCTGGGCGTGCGGCTGGAGCCCCAGCAGACGCCTGAGCTGACCCGTCTCATGCAGCGGCTGTTTCACGACGCCGATGCGGCGGCGGAAACGGTCAAGGCGCGCGCCTTCCGCGCCCGACCGGTGGGCGACGATCCGTCCCGTCAGGCCTGCCAGCGCCTGACCGAGGCCGGTCGGCGCAGCGCCTCCTATCCGTCCGGCAGCTCGACGGTCGCCGTCGTCTACGGCGAGGCCTTCGCCGTCCTGGCCCCCGACCGCGCGGCCGAGATTCGCCGCATGGCCCATGAGATCGGCCAGAGCCGGCTGGTGTGCGGCATGCACTATCCCAGCGACGTCGCCGCCGGGGAGGATCTGGGGCGCGTCGTCTACGCCCGCGCCGCTGACCAGCCGGAATTCGCAACCGACCTGGCCGCCGCCCGCGCCGAACTGACGGCTCTGCGGGCGCAAGGCGCCGGGGCTCCCGGCTGCGCGTCCGAGGCCTTGGCGCTGGCTGCGCCCCTGCCCTGATGGCGATGCTGCTGGCGGGAATGATCCTGGCCGGCGGCCTCCAGGCCTGGTCCCTGCCTGCCGCCCGTCCCTGCTCCGCCTCGGAACTGGGCGAGCTGACGGCCGAGACCACGGCGCCCTATCGCCTGACCTGTCGCGCGGTTCTGACGCCAGGACAGACGGTCGTGCGCCCCGTGTTGATCGAAGGCGCCGAGGCCTCGGGCGCGGGGCTGGACTGCGCGGGGGGCGCCGTCGGCCGCCCCGGCGCCGCCGTCACCACCCGCGCGCCGACCATCGCCGTCTGGTCGCGCCGCCTCGCCGCCGACCGTTGGAGCCGCCCGACCGACGTGCGGCTGTCGCGCTGCCTGATCCACGGTTCGGTGCGAATCTGGGGCATGGGGGCGGATGGGAGCTATGACGACCTGCGCGCCTCGTCCCGCACGGCCGAACATACGACCGCCGCCCAGGCCGCCGCGCCCAACCACATCATCCTCGAACAGGTGACCGTTCGCGGCACGGGCTCCATCCCCCTCTATGTCGGTCCCGGCGTCACGCGGATGAGCCTGACCCGCTCGACCCTGGAGGGGCGCAGCGTCGCCACCGCCCTCTATCTGGACGCTGAAAGCGCCGACAATCGGATTGAGGACAACCTCTTTCGCACGCGCACCGGGCGGGAGATGATCGCCGTCGACGGCTCGGCGCGGAACCGGATCACGGGCAACCGCTTCGAACTGGGAGGGCGTCCCGGCGTCCTTCTCTATCGCAACTGCGGCGAGCGCGGCGTCATCCGCCACCAGACGCCTTCCCACAATGTCATCACCGACAATGTCTTCACGGGCGCCGCCCGCCTGCGCCCGCGCCTGGTGGTCGAGAACGCCCGACAGGGCCGCCGTCCCTACTGCGGAGCCGACAGGGGCTACCCCTGGGGCAGCAGCGCCGATGATCGGGACGGCGCGTCAGAGAACGTCGTTAGTCTGAATTTCGGAAAATGAGCGTAATGTTTGCCGATATTTCCGAATATGCTTCGAATAGTGGTAATTTTTTCCGATCTGTGCCATTATTGACGCAATTCTGACTTGTCTGAGGCAAGCCTCGCCGTAATGTCTCCGTCGCAGGCCACACGGTCCTGCATGTGCCGCGAGCCGTCGGTTCAGCCCTCGTCGTAAGGGGGCGGGCGACGGCTTGTTTTGTTCAGGAGAGGGTCTCTTTTGAAAAAGAGAATTATTCGCGAGTCCTTGCTCGCCTCGACCATCATCGGGGGCGCCGCCCTCAGCTTCATGGCCGCCACGCCGGCTTTCGCCCAATCGGTCGAAGAAGAAGTTTCCGAAGTCAGCTCTATCGTCGTCACCGGCTCGCGCATCCGCCAGCCGGGCTATGAGGCGTCCAGCCCCATCACGTCGATGAGCTCTGAAACTATCGCCATGTCGCAGCCGGTGGCTGTTGAAGAACTGGTCAAGGACCTGCCGGCCGCCGTGCCGGCCGTCGGTTCGGCCACCAACAACGGCTCGGGCGGCGGCGCGACCATCAACCTGCGCGGCCTGGGCACCAACCGCACCTTGGTGCTGATCAACGGCCGCCGCGTGGTGCCGTTCAACCTGGAAGGCGTGGTCGACACCAACACCATCCCGCTGGCCCTGGTCGAGCGCGTCGACACCGTCACCGGCGGCGCCTCCGCCGTGTACGGCGCTGACGCCGTCGCCGGCGTGGTCAACTTCATCCTGAAGAACAATTTCGAAGGCGTTGAGCTCAACACCTCCTACGGCTTCTCGGGTGAAGACGACGCTGTCCGTCGCAAATTCGACCTGACCGTCGGCGGCAACTTCGCCGAAGATCGCGGCAACGCCGTCGTCAGCTTCGGCTACACCAAGACCGATCCGCTGTACCAGGACCGTCGCCCGTGGGGCACCGTCGCGCGCTCCTCGACGACCGGCGACCCGCTGGGTTCCGGCACCTCGGTTCCCGGCCGTTTCGGCCTGGCCCGCTTGATCGTCAAGAATGCAGACGACACGATTAATGAAGCCCTGAGCGGCATCGCTCTGCCCGACGGCGCCGAACTGGACCCCACCACGGGCGCCCTGATCGGTAAAAACGACGCCGGCTACAACAAAGCAGGCTACAACTACAACCCGTACAACTTGTACCAGACGCCGCTGAGCCGCTACCAGATCAATGGTCTCGGCAGCTTCAGGATCAACTCAGCGGCTGAAGTCTACACCCACCTGACCTACGTTCAGAGCGACGTGTCGCTGGACAACGCTTCGAGCGGCACCTTTGGCAACAGCTATAAGGTGCCGATCGGCAACCCGTTCATCCCCGACGCGATGCGCCAGCAATTCTGCGACGCCCTGAAGCTGGGCGCTGCTGAATGCGTTTCAGGCGCAGCCGGCACCACGGTCATGGATCTGACCATCAACCGTCGCTTCACCGAAATGGGCACCCGCCCGGTGGACATCGAAAACAAGACGGTCCAACTGCTGGCCGGAGTCCGCGGCGACATCAACGCCGACTGGAACTACGACGCCTACATCTCGCACGGTGAAACCCAGCAACTGCTGACGCGCATCAACTGGGGGTCGCTGTCGAAGCTTCAGAACGCGCTGAATACTACGTCCACGACTCAGTGCCTCCCGGTCGGCGCAGATCCGAAGACAGGCGCTGTCGCCGGCTGCGTGCCGATCAACGTCTTCGGTCCCGAAGGCACGATCACCCAGGAAATGATCGACTACATTAACCTGTCGTCGATGAGCAAAACCACGATCAAGCAAGACGTGGCCTCGGGCTCTATCTCGGGCGTCCTGCCGGACCACCTGAGCAGCCCGTGGAGCGAACGCCCGATCGCTGTCGCCTTCGGCGCCGAATGGCGTCGTTCGAGCGCTGGAACCCGTGGCGATGAAGCTTCGCAGTCGCACGGCGAAATCCTGGGCACCGGCGCACCGGTTCCGGATCGTGACGGCCAGTTTGAAATGCGCGAAGGCTTCGCCGAACTGGCGATCCCGCTGATCGAGAACCTGCCGTTCATCCACAGCATGAACCTGGAAGCTGGCTACCGCCAGACCGAGTTCAAGGCCGCTGGCCGCAAGTCGCAATACGGCAGCTACAAGCTTGGCGGTGACTGGTCGCCGACCGAGGACATCCGCGTTCGTGCAATGTATCAGCGCGCCACGCGTGCGCCGAACATCGGCGAGTTGTTCAACCCGCAGGTCACCGGCCTGGGCAACCGCGCCATTGATCCGTGCCAAAAAGACCGGATCAACAGCGCTGAAGCCAATACTGCCGGCACTCTCAGCAATCTCTGCCGCCTCACCGGCGTTCCGGACGCCCTGATCGGCGCCGTTGATGAGCCCAACTCGGGTCAGGTCAATCAACAGACCGGCGGCAACCCGGACCTGGGTCCGGAAGAAGCCGACACCTGGACCGTCGGCGCCGTCTGGCAGCCGGCCTTCGTGCCGAGCCTGCGCCTGAGCCTCGACTACTATGACATCAAGATCGACAAGACGATCAACAGCCCCAGCCTGGATGATGTCATCAACGGCTGCTACAGCACCACGATGAACCCGAACCTCGAGTTCAATGACAGCTGTAAGGCCATCCAGCGCAGCGCTGTAAACGGCTCGCTGAACGGCAACGGGGCCAAGGGCGTGATCCGTCCGACCACCAACGCCGGTAACGAGCGCGTCTCCGGCTTCGACCTGGCCGCCAACTACCGCGTTGAACTGGCCGACTTCGGCTGGGACATCGGTCGCGTCGACCTGAGCGTCAACGGCAACATCGTCACCAAGCACGAGACCCAGGCCACGCCGATCTCCACTCTGCGCGATTGCGTCGGCTACTACTCGGTGTCGTGCGGCGAACCCAAGGTCAAGCAACGCTGGAACAGCCGCGCGACCTGGACGATGGGCGACTACTCGGCCTCTCTGATGTGGCGTCACCTGTCGGGCGTCGAAGTCGAGCCGAGCAACACCAAGTGGTTCCCGGACTACGCCCAGATCGACAGCTACGACTACTTCGATCTGAGCGGCCGCTGGGACATCACCCAGACGGTCCGTCTGACGGCGACGATCAACAACCTGTTCGACAAGGCGCCGCCGATGGTCGGTTCGCAGATCGGCACCACGTCGGCGAACAACGGGAACACCTTCCCGCAGACCTACGACGCGATCGGCCGCTACTTCACCTTCGGCGCCACGCTTAAGTTCTGATAGCGTTCAACGCGTGAAATGAGAGAGGCGGAAGACCCCGGTCTTCCGCCTCTTTTCTTTTTGGATCCAGTTTTTCGTTAGAGCCGGGTCAGGCTGGGCGGCCTGTCGCCAGGGCGCCGTACAGATCCGTCCGACGATCGCGGAAGAAGCCCCAGGCCGCGCGGTGACGGTCCAGGAAGTCCAGGTCGAAGGTGTGGACCAGCACGCCCTCTTCCCGGTCCAGGCTCTCGACCAGGTCGCCGCGATGATCGGCGATGAAGGAGTGGCCGTAGTAGGTCTGGCCCGCCTCTGTCACCTGCTCGTGGCCGATGCGATTGGCGCCGACGACCGGCACGACGTTCGACACGGCATGGCCCTGCATGGCGCGCCGCCACGGGGCGGCGGTGTCCAGCGTATCGTCATGTGGCTCGGTGCCGATGGCGGTCGGGTACAGCAGCACCTCGGCCCCCTGCAGCATCATCGCCCGCGCCGTTTCGGGGTACCACTGGTCCCAGCAGATGCCGACGCCGATACGGCCGAAGCGCGTGTCCCAGACCTTGAAGCCGGTGTCGCCGGGGCGGAAGTAGTACTTCTCCTGATAGCCGGGGCCGTCGGGGATGTGGCTCTTGCGATAGACGCCCATCAGCTCGCCGTCGGCGTCGATCATCACCAGGCTGTTGAAGTAGTGCGGCCCCTCGCGCTCGAAGATCGAGACGGGCAGGACCACGCCCAGTTCCTTCGCCACCGGTTGAAGCTGGGTGACGGCCGGATGCTCGCGCCACGGATAGGCGGCGCCGAACCACTTCTCTTCCTGCGAGACGCAGAAATACGGCCCCTGGAACAGCTCCGGCGCCAGGATGACCTGGGCGCCCTTGGCCGCCGCCTCGCGGATAAAGCCGATGGTCTTGTCGATGTTCGCCTGCATGTCCTCGCCGTAGGCGGTCTGGATGGCGGCGACGGTGATCTGACGGGTCATCAGGCGGGCTCCTGCTGGCTGATGCAGTGGAACGAGCCGCCGCCCGACAGGATGGCGGTCGACGGCAGGGGGATGATCTTGCGATCGGTGAAGACGGTCGCCAGGGCCTCGCAGGCCAGGCGGGCGGCCATGTCGTTGCCGTAGGTGGGCACAATGACGGCGCCGTCCGCGATCAGGAAGTTCATGTGGCTGGCCGGGATGGGACGCTCGTCCTCGTCCAGCACCAGTCCCGGCGAAGGGATGCGCAGCACCTGGATCGGGCGGCCGGCGGCGTCGGTCATGGCGGACAGAGCCTGGGCCGTCTCGTCATAGACCTCGGCGTTGGGATCCTTGGGGCCGAAGGCGATCGGACAGGCCACCACGCCCGGCGCGACGAAACGGGCCAGGTTGTCGACGTGGCCGTCGGTGTGGTCGTTCAGCAGGCCGTCGCCCAGCCACAGCACCTTCCTGGCGCCCAGGGCCTCGGCGAAGGCGGCTTCGGCTGTTTCTTCGGTCCAGCCGGTGTTGCGGTTGCGGTTCAGCACGCACTGGCGCGTGGTCAACACCGTGCCCTCGCCGTCATGATCGACGGCGCCGCCTTCCAGGATGAAATCGTGACGGGTCAGGGCGACGCCCGTCTGTTCGCCGATCTGGTCGGCCACCTCGTCGTCATGCGGCAGGTCGTACTTGCCGCCCCAGCCGTTGAAGACGAAGGCCTGAGCCGAAGCCGAGCCGGCGCCGAAGATCGGCCCGGTGTCGCGCAGCCAGATGTCGCCGAAGCGTCCGGCCACAACCGTCACCCCCGCAACGTCGGCGAAGCGCGCCTGGGCGTCGGCCAGGGCCTCGTCATTGCCGACCATCAGCTTGACCTGCTCCCGGCCGGGGCCAGCGAGGGCGCGCACCAGGGCCTCGACCTCGGCCTGCGCCGGTTCGAGGTTGTCCTCCCACAGATCGGCGTGACTGGGCCAACCGACCCACATCGCGCGATGCGGCGTCCATTCGGCAGGAATAGGCAGGGTCATGGGGCGAAAACGTCCACATAAAGGGATGAAGCACGAAGGGGGCGAGATAGGCCCTGACGCCCCTGGGTTCAATGGCGGCAAGGCGGAGTTCGCCCTAAGCCAAAAGAAGAAAGGGCGGCCCGTCGCCGGACCGCCCTTCCCTTTCTTTATGCTGGTGATCCCAGCTACGTCTTAGAAGGCGTAGGTCAGGGTCGCCTGCATGGTGCGCGGCGCTCCGCGGTAGGCGTAGGTGCTGCGCGACGCGTTGTAGGCGCCCGAGATCGAGCCGAAGTAGTTCTCGTCGAACAGGTTGACGATGCGCAGGGCCAGGCTGGAGTTCTTGTAGCCGAAGTAGCCCAGGTCGAACTTGGCGTCGGCGTTCACGACCGTATAGGCCTCGGTGTACAGGTCGTTCTCGTCGGTCACCCAACGCTCGCCCGTGTACTTGACCTGAGCCCCGACTTGCAGCGGACCGGTTTCGTACTGAATGCGACCACCGAAGGTCCAATCCGGGGTTTCCGTCAGCGACTTGCCGCCCGTCTTGATGACCGTCGTGCCATCCAGATAGTCGTTGGCGATTTCAGAGTCCGTGTACGAAGCCGTGGCGTACAGCGACAGACCTTCAATCGGCGACCAGCCGATTTGCGAATCGAAGCCGTACAGGTCGACGTCACCCACGTTCGAGTCGAACGACACGCCCAGATCCTGATCGTAACGCGAAACGATGCGGTTATCGAACTTGGTGTACCACACGTTGGCCGAGGCCATCAGGACGCCCGTCTGGTAGCGATAGCCGAAGTCGTAGGTCGTGGTCTTTTCCGGTTCGGTGATCGGCGAAGTGATGTCGCCGTTCGCGTCGAAGAAGACGGTGTACAGGTTGTCGGTGCGCGGCAGGGTCAGCGACTGGGCGAACGAGCCGTAGACCCACTGGTTGCCGCTGAAGTTCCAGCTGACGTTGATGTTCGGCAGGATGTCGTCGAACTTCACTTCACGCGAATAGGGCGCGATGTAGCTCTGCGTGCGAGTGCCGAGCTTGTAGGTGCCGTCGGCTTGCTTGACGGCATTCTCGGTCGAGCAGACCACCGAGCTGCTCTTGGACTGCGAATAGCAGTTCTGGTTCATCTCGCGCTTGAAGAACGGCGCACGGACGCCGAGGTTGACGCGCAGGGTGTCGTCCAAGAAGCGTCCAGCGTATTCGACGGCGAACTGGTTCAGGATGGCGTAGGACAGGCGGTCACGCGTCCGCAGCTCATAGCCGTCCTGGTTGACGATGCGGTGATCCTTGTCGTGCAGACCCGCGAAGGGGTCGAAGAAGTGCGGGTTGGTCGGATCCGAGAAGTCGACCCGGCCGTAGAGACCGGTCTGACGGTGACGTGCGTCGTCCAGGGTATAGGCAGCGCGCAGGGTCTGCGTGTCCGACATCCGCCAGATCAGCGACGAGCTGATGCCGTAGCGCTGGGTGTGGGTGTTGTTGGTGGCGTGGACGCGCACGCTGTCCAGCGTATCGCCATCGCCGTTCAGGTCGACGCCGCCCGTGCCCGACGAACCGAGCAGCGCACGATCGGTTTCCGACAGGACAAACTGACCCGAACCGCCGGTCGCCAGGGTGTACTGGAACGACGGATCGAAGGTGAAGATCAGGCCTTCACGCAGGGTGAAGCGCGATTGCGCGCGGATGTTGCCGGTGTCCGACGGGTTCTGGCGCAGCGCCCAGTAACGGTTGGAGTTGCCGTCGATGTCGGCCTCGCCGTCACGATAGGTCGGCGCCGTGTAATCGGTGTCGAAATCGCTGTCCCAGGTCACGCCGTCGGCCAGGCTGGCCGAACCGTCAGCGTTGCGCTTCAGCTGCAGGTCCGCATAGTTGTTGTTGCGGTTGCGGTTCCAGTGACCGGCCAGAGAGACAAAGTCGCCGTTGTCGCGGATCGGCTGGTAGACCTTGAAGTTGTACTGGGTCTTGTTCAGGTCGCCGAGACCCTTGAACTTGTCGTACGACTGGTCCGAATAGGCCAGCCAGGCGCGCGTGCCCCACGGGCCGATTTCACCGGTGTTCACCAGGGCGAAAACGCGACGGAAGTCGTCATCGCCCAGCGATCCCTTGATCTGACCGCCGAATTCCGTCGTCGGGGCGATCGAGCTGAGGTTGATGGTGCCGCCCGAGGCCGAGGCCGTCGGGGAGTCGACATCAGTCGTGCCGGTGTTGACCGAAGCCGTGCCGATCAGTTCCGAGTCCAACTGCTGGTTGGTGTACAGTGAGTAGTTGCCCGAGTCGTTCATCGGCATGCCGTCGAAGGTCTGCGAAATGCGCGGGCCGTCGAAGCCGTGCAGACGGATATTGCCGCCCGACGAGCCATAGGCGTCGTTGTTGGTGAAGCTCATGCCCGGAACCAGGTTCAGAACTTCATTGATGGTCTGACCGGCGGCTTGGGTCTCGATGAACTCCTGAGTGATGCTCGAGCGCGACTTGCCGATGGTTTCAGCCACCATGGCGCCGTCGATGGTGCGCGGACCGCGACGGCCCGTGACCACGACCTGCTCGACTTCAACGGCGGCCGTGCCGGTCGATTGAGCCGAAGCGGTCTCTGCCATGAAGAAGCTGCTCATCAGGGCGGTGCTTGCCCAGAACAGCTGTTTGCGGATGGTCATCTGTCTGTATCCCCAGAGATGGAGGCGGAACGCCATGCAAGCCGGCCCATATGCGGCCGCTCGATGTCGGGGGCTTAAGCGCGCTCTGGGAAGCTCGGGCGACAACTGGATGACAGAATGATGACAACGCCAAAGGGTGGCTTGAGAGCCACACCCGGAAACAGCCGTTCGGCGACCTAGGCCAGCCGAGTCTCCAAGGCGTCGGCCACGCGCTCGGCGGTGGCGATCATGGCGCGCGGCTCATGATAGTTGCCGTTGATCTGGGTGCGATTGATCACATAGGCGCGGAACGCCGCGAACAGTTTGAGATCGGCCGGCTGCGGCGCCCGCCAGAAACCGTCCAGCGACTGTTGATCCGCCAGCCCTTCGAAATCGAAGAAGGCCTGTCCCAGCACCTTGACCGGCGTGCCGAAGCCCAGAGCCGACAGGGCGGCGCTAGAATTGTTGACCACCATCCCCTGCGAAGCGCGGCAGAGCTGAGCCAGATTGCCGCCGTCGATGAAGTCGACGCGGTCCTGCAGACCGCGCGCCTCGGCCATCCGACGCGTCTCGCGCGCCAGGTTGATGATGCCCGGATCAAGCGGATGATTCTTGACCACGAGGCGGCTGCCTGCCGGCGCGCTGGCGGCGAAGCTGTCCATCACCTGCGCCAGGAAAGACAGGTTGTCGTGAATGTCGGAATAGCGCAGCAGTTGGGCGTCGCCGTCGCGCTGCAGGCAGGCGATGAAGAAGGGCCCCTTGGCCTTCAGACGCCCGGCGTCGCTGGCGCCTCGGGGGCGCAGGCCCAACTCAAGATAGCGGCGCACGTGACCCAGGCACTGACGCCAGGGCGAGGCCGAATAGTGATGGCGGTACTGGGGAAACAGCAGCCGCCCCAGCGGCTGAACCGCATGATAGAGACTGATGTTGATGACATGATGCGGCAGGATTCTGCCGACAGGTCGAGACACCGGCAATTCCGGGGGCGGCGGCGGATAGCCTGCAGCCGAGCGCGGCAGGGCGCTGGAACCGTTGACGCCGTTGCGCTCCAGGGTGATCCAGTCCGGCCGGAAATACCCATTTTCGAGCACCCAGACCCGCGCTTTCAAGCGATCCGCCTGGCTGAGCACGCCCTGATTGTAGGGGCCGCCTTCTCCGAACACGATAATGTCGGTGAAATCGGCGGCGAGGGCGGACAGCCGCCCAGGCCAAAGCTCCGCCTTCTCGCGGAACGCCAGGCCGCCGGAACGCCTCCAGTTCGACACGTCGCCCGCATTGAACAACATGCGTCGCACCTCGCCGCCGCGCGACTCGATGGCGCGCGCCAGCACGCGTCCGAAACGACCGAAAGGCGCGGACACGATAAGAAAGCGACGGCCCGTCAGATCCACTGAGATCTGAAGACTTAAATCGGACTGGTCGGGGTCAAAGGGCGCGAGCAAACGCTGATATCTCTCGAAGGCAGGCCCTATTAATAGCCAGGCCGACGTCTTGGCAAGGCGAAACGGGAACCACCTTGGGCCTAAGCTATTGAATCAAGGCCGCCGAACCCGACGGAGCTCGGCGGCCTTGACCCTTCATCAACACAGCCTTCGGGGGCCGATCGAGACCGGCCCCCTCAGGGCTTAGAAGTTGATGTCGACGGTGGCGCGACGGTTCAGCGGCTCGCGCACGCCGTCGGCGGTCGGCTTGGCCAGCTGGGTCTCGCCCTTGCCGTCCAGCGAGATCACGCCGCCGTTGACGCCTTGAGCGACCAGGGCGTCAGCCACGGTGCGCGCACGGCGGTTCGACAGGCCCATGTTGTAGGCCGCGTTGCCCGAGGTGTCGGTGTGGCCGACGACCAGCACGCGCGTCGGAGCGCCCGACTTGGCGTAGTTGGCGGCTTGCGTCACCACCGAGCGGGCTTCCGCCGTCAGGTCCGAACGGTCGAAGTCGAAGTAGACCACGAACTGACGCGCAGCCGGCTTGGCCGGAGGCGGCGGAGGCGGCGGCGGGGGCGGCGGGGGAGGCGGCGGGGGCGGCGGGGGCGGCGGGGGCGGCGGCGGCGGGGCCACCGGCTCGGCGCCGAACGCATAGCGCAGGCCCAGCGTCACGGTGTGCGACTGGTCGTAGTCGCCCGACAGGGTCCCGAAGGCCGGAGCGGCCGACTGGTTGGTGTCGAACTCCATGTCGCCCGTCAGGTAACGGTACGTCAGGTCGATGTTGGCGCGGTCCGACACGGCCCAGGCCAGACCGGCGATCGCCTGAGCGGCGAACTTGGTCGAGCTGTCGTCGGCGGTGAAGGCGACGGTCGGATCCTGGCGCAGACGGCCGGCGGTGTCGGTGTTGACGCGGTTCACGCCCACGCCCAGGCCGACGAACGGACGGATGGTCCAGTCCGGCGAACCGAAGTCGTACAGGACGTTGGCCATCAGCGTCGTCGACGTGATGTCGCCTTCCGGCGAGTGGCACGGGCCGGTGGCCGGGGTCGAGTTGCACAGGCCGTTCGGGCCCGAGACGGCGCGCACGCGACCGATGTCGCCCGAGCGGTAGCCGCCTTCGAGTTCAACGCGCCAGTTCGGGTTGAAACGGTAGCCCAGGCGAGCGAACGCCGCCCAGCCGTCATTGACTTCCCAGTTCCAGTGGTGGCCGGTCGCCGACGCTTCGGTGTTGATGTCGTCGATGATGTGGTAGCCGGCGTCGATCGCGCCGTACCAGCCATCGGGCTCCGCCGATGCAGCGCCGGCTGCGAACAGCCCCGCGGCAGCGACACTGGCCAGAAGTTTCAGCTTCATGGTGTCCTCACACTCTTGGTTGATCCGAAAGCCCATGCGTTACCGCGAAGGCGCTCGAAAGCCGAACGGTATTGCAGTGCAGCGGTTCCCCATTTTGGCGCTGAATGTGTCCACTGTGGCGCCGTTTCAACACATAATGCCTTTCTCGTCGCCCAAGACTCGGAGACTTAGTCATTTTGAAACATCAAAATTCGGGCGAGTTTACAATATGAGACGATCAAGACGTCGTTTCGAATCACTCAAGTCGCCAGCAAGGCCCGGACATAGTCATCGCGCCAGCGCGCGACGTCTGTGTCCCGCACGACCTGCATCAGCGCCTTCCACTTCCGGATGCGTTCCGACAAGGGCATGGTGAGAGCCTTCTGGATCGCCTCTGACAACTCTTCGCGGCTGAAGGGATTGACCAGGAGCGCCTCCCCCATCTGTTCGGCCGCGCCCGCGAAGCGCGACAGGATGAGGACGCCCGGATCGTCCGGGTCCTGAGCCGCCACATATTCCTTGGCCACCAGATTCATGCCGTCGCGCAGGGGCGTCACCAGGCCGACCCGCGCCGCCCGATAGAGGCCCGCCAGCTGGTCGCGGCGAAAGGTGCGGTTCAGATAGCGGACCGGCTGCCAGTCCATTTCGGCGTAGGCGCCGTTGACCCGTCCCGCCAGAGCCTCCAGCCGCACCCGCATGTCCTGATACGTATCCACCTCATCGCGCGAAATGGGCGTGACCTGCAGCAGGAAAACCTGACCGCGCTGGTCGGGGTTGTCCTCCAGGAACTGCTCATAGCCCAGCAGGCGCTGCTCCAGCCCCTTGGAGTAGTCCAGCCGATCAACCCCCACGATCACCGAGCGAAAAACAGCCGAGGCCGCCATCCGGTCATAGGTCCGTTGTCCCAGCGGAGAATCGCGCGCCGCCAGAAAGCCGTCCACATCGATGCCGATGGGAAAGACCCCAGCCCGGACGCTGCGGCCGAAGGCTTCGAGGCGGCCGTCGTCCAGCACCCGGCCGCGCGCCTCGACCTCGACATAGCGCTGGAACAGCCCCAGCCATTCGCGCGTCTGGAAACCCAGCAGGTCGAAGTCGAACATGGATTCCACCAGCCGACGGTGATGCGGCAGCGTCACCAGCAACTGACGCGCGGGCCAGGGCGTGTGCAGGAAGAAGCCGATGCGGTTCTTCACCCCCAGACGGCGCAGATCCCGCGCCATCGGGATCATGTGGTAGTCGTGAATCCAGATGACGTCGTCAGGCTCGAGCAGCGGCTCGAGCACTTCGGCGAATCGACGGTTGGTCCGCTCATAGCCCTCGCCGTAGGACCGTTCATAAGCCGTCAGGTCGACCCGGTGATGAAACAGGGGCCACAACGTCTTGTTGGCGTAGCCGTTGTAGTATTCGTCGACGTCCTGAGGCTCCAGGTCGACGGTGGCGACCGTCACGCCGGCCCGGTCCTCGACATTCAGTTCGCCGGTGAAATGTTCGACCGTCTCGCCGGACCAGCCGAACCACAGCCCCTCATACTTCCGCAGCGCCGCCGACAGGGCCATGGCCAGGCCTCCGGCGGAACCCGCCGCGGGGTCCTTGGGCGCCGAGACGCGGTTCGAGACGACAATCAGGCGGCTCATCGCGCGTCCGTCCACGAGCGACTGAGCAGGACCGCGCAGTTGATGATTCCGACCAGGGAATAGGTCTGCGGGTAGTTGCCCCACAACTCGCCGTCCTGAATCGAGATGTCCTCGCTGAGCAGGCCCGCATGGGTGCGGCGGCTGAGCATCTCCTCGAAGATGACGCGCGCCTCCTCGACCCGGCCGTTCAGAGCCAGGGCCTCGATGTACCAGAAGGTGCAGAAGTTGAAGGCGGTCTCCGGCTCGCCGAAGTCGTCCGCGTGGGCGTAGCGGAACAGGTAGGGACCGCGCTTCAAATCGCGCTCGACCGCCTCGAAAGTCTTCACCTGACGCGGATCGTGGGCGTCGAGGAAGCCCAGGTCCGTCATCTGCAGAAGGGCGGCGTCCAGCTCCGTCCCGCCGAAGCTGGCGGCGAAACGGCCTTCGTCGGGCAAGTAGGCTTCGGCTTCGATGCGCTCGCGGATGATGCGCGCCCGCTCGCGCCACAGCTCGCAGCGGTCGTCCAGACCCAGATGATGCGCCGCCCGGGCCAGGCGATCGCAGGCCGCCCAGCACATGACCGAGGAATAGGTATGCACCCGGGCGATGGTGCGGAACTCCCACAATCCGGCGTCGACCTGATCGTGCATGGCGAAGGCGCGCTCGCCGACCTTCTCCAGGGCGCGGAAGTCCTCGATCGTGCCGGGACGCAGCAGGCGATGATCGAAGAAGGCCTGGACCAGGGGCAGGACGATCTGGCCGTAGACGTCGTGCTGAAGATGCTCGTGCGCCTGATTGCCGACGCGCACCGGCTTCATGCCGCGGTAGCCTTCGACGCTGTCGACGATACGCTCGACGATGGCGGGCTCAAGCCCTACCCCATAGACCGGCTGCACATGCCCTCCCGCGGAGGCGTCGACCAGATTGCGCAGATAGCCGAGGTAGCTCTCCAGGATGTCCACCGCGCCCAGCCGGTTGAGCGCCCGCACCGTATAGTAGGCGTCGCGGATCCAGCAGTAGCGATAGTCCCAGTTGCGCCCGCTTTCGGGGAATTCCGGCACGGAGGTGGTCATCGCGGCGACGATGGCGCCGGTCTCTTCATAGACGCACAGCTTCAGGGCGATGGCGGCGCGGATCACCGCTTCCTGCCAGTCCAGAGGCAGGTAGAGGGTCCGGGTCCAGTGCTTCCAGTGCGCGATGGTCAGGTCCAGGGCGGCGTTGACGCCCGCCAGGACCGATTGGTCATAACCTTCATCCGGCCCCAGGAAGAAGGCCATCTCCTCCTCCAGACGGAAGGTCCGCTCGTTCAGCACATGGCTGACCGGGCAGTTGGTGGTCAGCCGCAGGGTCACATCGCTGCACAGATAGCGGATGTGGTTGGAGCCCGAGGTATGCTGGGCGCGGCTCGCGCCCCAGTCGGCCGAAGGGCGCAGGCGTATGGTGACGCGCGGCGTTCCGACCAGCGGACGCACCACGCGCGCGAAGGCCACCGGGCGGTAGATGCGCGAATGCTTCAGGTGGCGCGGGCAGAAGTCGATGATCTCCATCGCGGCGCCGTCGGCAGCCGTCAGCACCGTCCGCAGGACGGCGGTGTTGCGGACGTATTCCTGCTCGACGGAGACCTGGCCTTCCAGTTCGATCGCCCAGAAGCCGTGCTCGGGGGCGGCGCCGTCCATCAGGGCCGAGAAGACAGGATCGCCGTCGATGCGCGGGGCGCAGGCCCAGACAAACCGCCCCTGACGGTCGATCAGGGCGCTGACCGAACAGTTGCCGATGGGCGCTAGATCCAGGTTGGGCGTCATGCGCGCGCCTCCTTCTCCTCTGCGGCGGAGGAGGCCAGGGCGCCGAGCCAGTCGAGCACCGCCTCCACATTCTCCAGCCTGTAGCGGGCGGCGGTGGGCCGCTCGGGCCCCACCAGGACGCCGAAACCGCCCAGCGCCTCGGCCGCCCGAAAGCCCGCCTCGTCGGTCAGGTCGTCCCCCACCATGACAGGCGTGGCGCCGTTGAAGGGCGACTCGGTCATGAAGGCCGCGACCGCGACGCCCTTGTCCGCGCCGGGGGTCTTGAGCTCCAGTACCATGGAGCCCGGCTGAAGCGTCAGGCCGGTCTGATCCGCCAGGGCTGTCGCGAGGGTCAGGGCCGCAGCCGCCTCGTTCGGAGCCTGACGGAAATGCAGCCCGGCCGACAGCCCCTTGTCCTCGACAATCACTCCGGGGCGACTCTGGGCGAAATCCTCAAAGGCGGCCACGGCGGTCCGCACCGAAGGCGCCGGAGCCCGCGCGCTCAGGGCGCCGTCGGCACGGCGCCGCTCTAACCCATGCACCCCGGACGCCGCGCTCGCCGCGCCGTCGACGATGCGGTCGATCTCCGCCAGGGTGCGGCCGCTGACGACGGCGACCCGCCCGCCCAGGGCCTGTGTCAATTGCGTGAGGGTCCGAGTGCGACGCGGCTCCGGCCCCACGGCGTCGGGCGTCGGCGCCAGGGGCGCCAGCACCCCGTCAAGATCGAGAAAAAGCGCAGCCTCGGCCAGTCGGGCAGGCGGCGCGGGCAGTCGAGGGCAGGCGAGCCCCTGTGGTGATGACATACGTCTCAAGATTCTTTTTCTATCCCCAGGACGTATTGCAACGCATGAGGGTCGCTTTGGTTGTCATTTATTCATCGACCATTCACCCGCGACGGTGCCATTGTATCGAACTCGCGAATAAGGCATTTGCCACTGCGCCATGAAGAGCCGCCGAAACGGCCCTGGCGTCTGGAGCCGTCATGACTGCTTTTTCCGCCCCGTCCTCCCCTGAACAGTTGACCGCCATGTCCGATCGGGCGCGCGAAGTCGTGCGCCTGAACATAGAGGCGCTGGAGGCGCTGGAGCGTTCGCTGGATTCCTCCATCGCGCGCGCCGCCGACGTCATCCTGTCGCGTCCCGGCTATGTCGTGGTGACGGGCATGGGCAAGTCGGGCCATATCGGCGGCAAGATCGCCGCCACCCTGGCCTCCACCGGGACCAATTCCTTCTTCGTTCACCCGGCCGAGATGAGTCATGGCGACCTGGGGATGCTGCGCCCCGACACGACGCTTCTGGCCATATCCAACTCGGGCGAAAGCCGCGAACTGCGCGATCCGCTGCTCTTCTGCGCCCGCAACGACATTCCGGTGATCGGCGTCACCCAGAGGCCCCAGAGCTTCCTGGGCCGCCACTCGGACGTCTGCCTGACCATGCCCAAGGTGGCCGAGGCCTGCCCCAACGGCCTCGCGCCGACGACCTCGACGCTGATGACTCTGGCCATCGGCGACGCCCTGGCCATGGTGCTGATGGACCGTCGCGGCTTCACGCGCGAGGATTTCGGCCTGCACCATCCGGGCGGGGCCCTGGGCATGAGCCTGCAGACCGTGCGCGAGTGGATGGGCGATAACGCCGCCGCCCCGGCCAGCGTGCCACTTGACGCGGACTTTCGCACCGTAGTGTCGGCGATCACCGAGGGGCGCAAGGGAGCGGTCGCCGTCCTGAGCCCGGACGGCAGCCTGGCCGGAGTGATCACCGACGGCGACGTGCGCCGAGCCTTCGCCAACGACATCGCCACTCTTCGTGCGACGGATATCATGAGCCGCAGCCCGATCACCGTCGAACCCGAAGCCCGCATGAGCGACGTGGTCGATCTGCTGACGGCGAACAAGATTAGCAATCTGATCGTGATCGACGAGCGCCGGCCAGTCGCCATCATCCACATCGCCGAACTCATGCGGGCGGGCTATATATCCTGATGCCTGAAGACATTCTGTTCGACGCCAGCCGGCTGCTCAGCCGCACGGAGCGAAGCGCACCGACTGGTGTGGATCGCGTCTGCCTGGCCTATGCAGAATGGCTGATCGAGCATCCCGTCTATCGCATGGTGCCGGTTCGGGCGCGTCATGATCAGTTGGCGCGCGTCGATGATGAGTGGTTCCGCGACCGGATCGCCCAACTGCGCGCACGCTGGACCGGCCCGGGCAGGGTCAACGAGTTGAGCCCCGAGGCCCAGCGCCTGTTCGCCGCCCTACGCTCTTCGGACAACGGGGCGTCCATCCTCGGCCGCGTACCCGACGAGGACGCTCCGCCCAAGCGGATCAAGCGCCGCGTCTGGAAGCAGTATTTCCGCACCCGCAGCGTCAAGGCGCCGCCGGCCGCCCGGGCCTATGTCAATGTCGGCCACACCAGCCTGAACACGCCGGACATCCTGACCGCCCTGGACGCTGGAAACATCGAGCGGGTCGTCATGGTGCACGACCTGATTCCCATCACCCATCCCGAGTTCTGCCGACCGGGCGACCGGACCAAGCATGAGCGTCGGGTGGTGAATATTCTGCGCCACGCCTCAAGGATCATCGTCAACTCCCAGCACACGGCCGATGAGCTTCTGGCCTTCGCCGGACGATCCGGCCTGACGTCGCCGCCGGTCGATGTCGCCCACCTGGGCCTGGAGCGCACCCTGAACGGCAGCGTCGTGGTCGGGGCCGCCCATCCCTATTTCGTCCATGTCGGCACGATCGAGGCGCGCAAGAATCTCGCCTTCCTGCTGACCGTGTGGCGTCGCCTGCAGGAAAGGATGGGCGCCGAGGCCCCGCGTCTGGTCCTGGTCGGACGCTACGGCTGGGAGAATGAAGCGGTGCTCGATCTGCTGCAGCGCTCCCCCAACCTGCAGGGCCTGGTCCATCAGGCCGAGAACCTGCCCGACTGCGCCCTGTCGGCCCTGATGCGGGGAGCCCGCGCCGTGGTCGCGCCCTCGTCGACCGAAGGCTTCGACCTGCCCGCAGTCGAGGCCAGCGCCATGGGAATTCCCCTGATCGCCTCGGACATCGCCGCCCACCGCGAACTGGTGCCGCACGCCCGCCTGATCGATCCGCTGGACGGTCTGGGCTGGCTGGCCGCCCTCGAGGAATGGACGCGCACGGCGCCCGTGGCCCCGTCCTATTCCGCTCCGACGTGGGAGCGGCATTTCGAAGTCGTGGAGCAGCAGGTGCTGCCGCCCTCTGGCGGCGCGGACGCCCTGCGAGTAAGCAACTGATCAAACTGCAATAGGGCCGTCATGACCAGAACCGCCGCCAGCCTGATGATCGTCGCCCTGCTCGCGGGCTGCTCCACCCTGCCGCGCGACGGACCGTCGGGCCGCAACGTGGTCGGGAGCGCCGCCTCGCCCGAGCGTGCAGGCGACTACGCCCTGGTCAATCTGGACTTCGAGCTGAGTGAACGTCTGAAGGCCGCGCCGCCCCCCTCGTTCAGCAGTCTGGCCCTGGCCTCCAGCGAGACCCCCACTGATGTGATCGGCATCGGCGACACCCTGGCGGTCAGCATCTTCGAGCCCGGCGGCTCCCTGTTCGGCGGCGGCAGCGCCACGGCGCCGGCGGCGTCGGGCAATCAGACTCTTCCGCCCCTGGTGGTGAATCGCAACGGTGCCGTGCCCGTGCCTTTCGCCGGAGACGTGCGGGTCGAGGGACTGACCCCGGAACAAGCCTCGGCGGCCGTGCGTCGCGCCCTGGTCGGCAAGGTCGCCAATCCCCAGGTGATCGTCACCGTGGCGGGCAATACCTCCAACGCCGTGACCGTGCTGGGCGAGGTGCGCAACCCCGGCCGCCAGCCTCTGTCGGCCAACCATGACCGCATCCTGGACATCATCGCCGCCGCCGGCGGCTCTTCGCGTTCCATCTATGACGTCAATGTCCAGATCCAGCGCCAGGGCCGCACCTATACGGCCCCGATGTCCATCGTCACGACCGAGTTCAACGAAAACGTCCGCCTGCAACGCGGCGATCAGGTGAACCTGGTCTATCAACCGCGCCGGTTCAGCTCCTTCGGCGCCTTCAACGCCGTGGCGCGCAGCGAACTGCCGCCCGGTCCGCTGACCCTGGCCGAGGCCCTCAGCGGCGTCGGCGGGCTGGACTCCAACCTGGCCGACGCCAAGTCGGTGCTGGTCTTCCGCTTCGAGCGGCCGGAAGTGGCCCAGGCGCTGGGCATCCAGCAACCCGCAACCTCACGCGGCGTGCCGGTGGTCTATCGCCTGAACCTGACCGAGGGCGAGGGCTTCTTCATCGCCAGCAACTTCCAGATGCAGCCCGACGACCTCCTCTACACGCCGCGCGCCGGCGCGGCCGAGATGCGCAAATTCTTCGAGGTGGTCCAGAGCATCACCCGCGTGGTCTACGACGTCTCGGTCACCAGCACGCTGAACCGCTAAGGCTCATGCTGGGTCGGTTCGGACGCCGTCGCGACGACCGAGGCGACCCGCACGCCGTCGCCCCCCGAGAGGGGTCTATGGACGGCGTGGAAAGTCTGCTGGCGGAGGTCGCCGCCATCGAGGCGGCCGCGTGCGAGGTCTATGGTCGGCACGGCCTGCCCGCTCAACCGGGCCAGTATCGCCGACGGGGCGACGACAGCGTCTGGGAACGATTGTCCGACCGCCTTTCCCCCGCCGAGAAATGGGCGCTCATCCAGGCGGCCCCGCCCGAGGAGGGGTGGCGCTTCGCGGCTCTGGACGGCCTGGGCGCCCGATCGTCGGTCCCCGAGGTGCGGCGCGCCGCCGCCGTGCTGGCGGCCTGCGCCGGGCTGCGCCAGCGTCTGACGGAGGCCGAGCCCATATCCCCGCAGGACCTGGCCGACGCCATCCGCCTGGGCGCGGCCTGGCGTCATCTGGACGCCGAGAGCGTCGCCTCGCCCCTGCTGTTCCAAGCGCCCGAAAGCGAGCGTTAGACGGACGCCAGTCTCGTCGCCGCCGCCAGAAGCTCGATCGATCGCACGCGGGCGGCCGGGTCCCATATCTGGCTGGTGAGCATCAGTTCGTCGGCGTCGGTCTGGGCGATGAAGGCGTCGAGGGCGGCCTTGGCCGTCGCTGGCGCGCCTACCGCCGAGCAGGCCAGGGCGGCGTCGATCATGCCGCGCGCCGCGCCGTCCAGCCGCTCGTAATAGCCCTCGACCGGCGGCGGCAGCTTGCCGGGGCGGCCAGTTCTCAGGTTGACGAAGGCCTGCTGGACCGAGGTGAACAGCAGGCGCGCCGCCTCGTCCGTCTCGGCCACGAAGGCGTTGTAGCCCAGCATGACATAGGGCTTCTCGAGATACGGCGACGGGCGGAAGGTCTGGCGATAGATGTCGAGGGCCCGCATCATCTCGCCCGGCGCGAAATGGCTGGCGAAGGCGTAGGGCAGGCCCAGATGCGCCGCCAGCTGAGCGCCGTAGGTCGAGGAGCCGAGGATCCAGATCGGCACGGCCTGACCCTCGCCCGGATTGGCGATGATGCGCTGATCCGGCGTGGCGGGCGCGAACCACTGCATCAGCTCCATCACGTCCTGCGGGAAGGCGTCGTGGTCGCCCTGAAGCGTGCGGCGCAAGGCGCGCGCCGTCGCCTGATCCGATCCGGGCGCACGACCGAGGCCCAGGTCGATCCGGCCGGGATGAAGGGCGTTAAGGGTGCCGAACTGTTCGGCGATGACCAGGGGGGCGTGGTTGGGCAGCATGACCCCGCCGGCGCCGACGCGGATGGTCTTCGTCGCCGCCGCCACCGCGCCGATGACGACCGAAGTCGCGGCGCTGGCGATGCCCGGCATGTTGTGGTGCTCGGCCAGCCAGTAGCGGCTGTAGCCCAGCCGCTCGGCGTGGCGGGCCAGATCGATGGTGTTGGCGAGGGCCTGGCCCACGTCGGAGCCTTCCGGCACGGGGGCGAGGTCGAGAATGGACAGAGGGATCATCCGACCGATATGGGGCCGCTTTTCAGCGACGCCATACCGGCCGTGACGATCATATCGTTATCCGGCAGGCCGCGATCAGGCGGCGGGGCAGTCGCCGATGCGCTCGGCCGTCATGGTGACTTTGGTCTGGGCCATCTGCGGCGTCGGCGCCGGGTCCATCTTGGTGGTGACCTCGGTGACGTAGCGGCTGTTGAAGTCACCGGTCACGCGGATGGTGGAGTCGGCCTTCATATTGCCCGGCAGGGTGCAGGTCGACGTCGCGACCATGGCGTCGCCCTGACGCGCGAAGGGCTGGGTGGTGCAATCAGCGCCCGGCTGCTGGGTGTTGGCCGGAGCCTCCAGCTTGGCTTCCTTGATGCAGACTTCCTGGGGTGCGATGGCTGCGCCGCCCGGCATGCCTTCCATGGCGGTGGACACGCGCCACAGGCCCGGCTTGGGCGCGTCGAGCGTCGCCGCAGGAGCCGTCGAGGCGGTCTCGGCCCCGTCGGCGGCCGGGGTTTCGGCCTTGTTGTTGTTTCCGCAGGCCGACAGACCCAGCAGGCAGGCGACGGCGACGCCGCCGATGATCGCTGAACGCATGGAGCGCTCCCCTCTCGTTAAGAACCGAGGGGACAACGCCGGTCCGGCTTAACGGTTCACGCCAACGTGAGATTCAGTCGAGAACGACGCCGGTGGTGCGCATGATCTCCGCGCGCAGTTCGGGCAGGCCGAAGCCCTTTTCCGAGGAGGTGACGGCGACGTGCGGATAGGCCGCCGGGCGTTTGGAGATGGCTTTCAGCGTCGCCGCCTGGACCTTTTCGGCCTCGCCCTTCTTCAGCTTGTCGGCCTTGGTCAGGACGATCTGGTAAGAGACGGCCGACAGGTCCAGCGCATCCAGGGCCTCGTCGTCCACCTTCTTCAGGCCGTGGCGGGCGTCGATCAGCAGATAGACGCGCTTCAGCGTCACCCGGCCGCGCAGATAGTCGCGGCCCAGATCCTGGAACTTCTTGACCGTGGTCTTGGACGCCTTGGCCCAACCGTAGCCGGGCAGGTCGACCAGGCGCATCCGCCCGTCCAGGTCGAAGAAGTTCACCTCGCGCGTGCGGCCCGGCTCGTTCGAGGCGCGCGCCAGCTTGTGCATCCCCACCAGCCCGTTGATCAGGCTGGACTTGCCGACGTTGGAGCGCCCGGCGAAGGCGATCTCGGGCAGGTCCGGCGTCGGCAGCTGCTCGATCTTGGCGCAGCCCATGATGAAGGTCGCGGGGCGCGCGAACAGGATGCGCGCCGCCTCGACCTCGGCGTCCGAGTATTCTCCGACCTTGGGCTCGTCCGAAGCGTCCAACCGATCAGGCCCTCTTGAAGCGGGCGATGAAGCTGTCGATCGGGTTCTCGGCGCCGAAGCGATGCATGATCACATACTGCTGGATGATCGACAGCACGTTGTTCCACGCCCAGTAGATCAGCAGGCCGGCCGCGAACGGAGCCATGATGAAGGTGAAGACGATGGGCATCAGGGCGAAGATCTGACGCTGCATCGGATCCTGCGCCGGCGGGTTCATCGCCATCTGCAGCCACATGGTGAAGCCGTAGACGAGCGGCAGGACGCCCAGGTGCAGCGGGCCGTTCAGGATGCCGCCGAGGATCGGCAGGGTGGCCGGGTCCCACGGCACGGCGCCGAACAGGTTCCAGATCGTCGAAGGGTCGCGCGCCGACAGGTCGCGGATCCAGCCGAAGAAGGGCGCGTGACGCATTTCGATGGTCACGAACAGCACCTTGTACAGGGCGTAGAAGACCGGGATCTGCACCACCATCGGCAGACAGCCCGCCAGCGGATTGATCTTCTCCCGCTGATACAGGGCCATCATCTCCTGCTGCTGCTTCTGCGGATCGGAGCCGTGCTTCTTCTTGATCTCCTCCATCTTGGGCTGGAGGGTCCGCATCTTGGACAGGCTCTCATAGGACTTGTTGGCCAGCGGGAAGAGGATCAGCTTGACCACGACCGTCAGGGCCAGGATGGCCAGGCCGAAGTTGCCCAGAACGCCGTAGAAGAACTCCACCACCGTGAAGATCGGGCGCGTCAGGAACCAGAACATCCCCCAGTCGATGGCGTAGACGAAGCGCGGCAGGTTCAGCGATTCCTCGTAGCCCTTCAGCACCTCGGCGCGCTTGGCGCCGGCGAACAGACGTTGCGTCTCTTCGATCTGGCGGCCCGGCTGGATGGTGTGGGTCGCGCCCAGCATGGCGGCTTCGTGGATGTTCATCCCGTCGGCGTCGCGCACCGAGAAGCGGCCTTCGATGGCCTCGTCCTGGGTCGGGATCAGGGCCGCCAGCCAGTATTTGTCGGTGATGCCCAGCCAGCCGCCGGTCGAGTCCTTCTCGATGCGCGGCTTCTTGGCCCAGTCCTTGTACTTGACCTGTTCGGTGGTGAACTTGCCGTCCGAACCGAAGGCGCCGATCGCGCCCTCGTGCAGGATCATCTGCTTGCCCAGGTCGACCGGCACGCCCTGGCGCTCGACGCGGCCGTAGGGGGCGATGGCGATGGCCTGGGTTCCCAGGTTGGCCACCGTGTCCTTGACCGTGAACATATACTGGTCGTCGATCGAGACGACGCGGGTGAAGCGCAGGCCCGAGCCATTGTCCCAGGTCAGCTCGACCGGGGTGGTCGGCGTCAGGGTCGAACCCTGGGTCAGGCGCCAGACGGTGTTGGGGCCGGGCACGCCGCCGGGGACGTTCGGGCCGCTCCAGCCGAACTGGGCGAAATAGGCGTGCTCCATGCCCTGCGGGCGGAACAGCTCGACCGGGGGCGAATTCCTGTCGAGCGTTTCCTTGTAGTTGGTCAGGTACAGGTCGTCGATGCGCGCGCCCTGCAGCGACAGCGAGCCCTTCAGGGTCGGGGTCTGGATCGGCACGCGCGCGACCGTGCCCAGGGCCTCGGCGCGCTCCTTGATGAAGACGCCCGGCGCGGCGCTCGACGGCGTCAGACCGGCGTCGGCCGAAGCCTCGCGCGCCTTCTGCTGCTCGGCGGCGACGACCTGGGCCTGGCGACGCGCCTCGGCCTGCGGGCGCATCACCATGAAGTAGTAGACGCCCATGATCAGGGCCGCGCACACGAAGAAGATGATGGTGTTGCGCGAATTCTGGTTCTGCATCGGGATCAGCGGTCCTGGTCGGCGGGGCGCGGGTCGGGGGCGACGCGGGCGGTCGAAGCGGCCCGGTCTCCCATATCGGAAGCCGCGCGCGGGGTTGCGAGCCTTGTAAGGGCCGATTTCACGTCGTCAAGCAAACGGTCCCAGTCGCGGTCCGCCGTGCCCATCCGGGCGATGAATACATAGTCGCACCCGACCCGGCCGTGCAGCGGGGTCAGCAGGCGGGCGGCCTCGCGCAGGCGCCGCTTGGCGCGATTGCGGATCACGGCGCCGCCGATCTTGCGGGTGGCGGTGAATCCCAGGCGCACCGTTGGGTCGCCGTCGGCGCGATCCAGCTGCTGGACCACCACGGCGCCGCGGGCCTGGGAAACGCCTTTGGCGGCCGCCAGAAACTGGGGCCGCCGCAACAGGCGATCGATTTTCATCAGATCGGTCATGCGCCCCGCCCTGACAGGGAAATGGGCGCGTGACGTCAGGCCGTCAGGCGCTTGCGGCCCTTGGCGCGGCGACGCGCGACAATCTTTTGACCGTTCTTGGTGGCCATCCGAGAACGGAAGCCGTGACGGCGCTTGCGCACGAGTCGCGACGGCTGATAGGTCCGCTTCACGGTCGGCTCCGGGTTACTGGGGTTGGCGACAGACACAAGCGTCAGCCGCGAGAGAGGCGGGCGTATAAGCGGCGGCAGGACGAGAGTCAACGCCGAAGCGGCTTTTCCACATCGCTGACAGGGGCGCACGGCGTCTGGAAATACGCTAAGGATGTCAGGAAGAAGAGGACGGAGCGCGGCTTGGACCGGGTCAAAAGATTTCTGCCCCTGGCCGTGCTGCTGGCCGCCGTCGCCCTGATCTTCGGCATGGGCTGGAATCGCTATCTGTCGCTGGACACCCTGCGCGAGCATGGAACGGCGCTGGAGGCCCTGACCGCCCGACATTATCTGTTGATGCTCGGCGCGCTGATGCTGGTCTTCGCCCTGCTGACGGCCAGCGTGGTTCCGGGGGTGGTCTTCATCACGGTGACGGCGGGCTATCTGTTCGGTCCGTGGGTCGGGGGCGTCGCCACCGCCTTCGCCGCCACGGTCGGCGCCCTGGCCGTCTACTATGTGGGGCGCACCGCCCTGGGCGATTCCCTGCGCCGCCGCGCCACCGCCGATACGGGCCTGCTGAACAAGGTCTGCGCCGGGGTGGACAAGAACACCTTCTGGTACGTGCTGGTCGCGCGCCTGGTCGTCACCGTGCCGTTCCACATGATCAATGTGGCGGCGGGCGTGATGGCGGCGCCGCTGCGGCCCTATGTGATCGCCACCTTCATCGGCCTGTTGCCCGCGCACACCATCTATTGCTGGATCGGCGACAGCCTGCACGACGTTCTGGTCACGGACCCGAATCCCGACATTCGGAGCCTGTTCGCGGAATTCCTCTGGCCTCTGATGGGAGTCGCCTTCCTGTCCATGCTGCTGCCCCTGTTGCTCAAGCTGGCCCAGAAGCTGCGCGCCCGTCCCCGCATGGAGGCGTCATGACGGAGCGCGAGGCCCTTCCGACCGGCCTGCAGACGCCCATGGCCCCGGCGACGCCCGCCAGGACGCCTGCGGCCCTGCCCGCCCGGTGGAGCGCCCTGCGCCGGCGGCTGAAGCCGCGGGCGCCCGACGGCCTGTCCAGCCGACTGCTGCTGCTGACTGTCGCCTTCACCCTGGCGGTCGCCGCCCTGATCATCGTGCCCAGCGCCGCCTCCTTCCAGGAGCGGTGGCTGATGGACCGGCTGCAGGCGGCCGAACTGGCCTCGGTCGGGG
The DNA here is from genome assembly GCF_053645695.1 of Brevundimonas sp. NPDC055311. Taxonomy (NCBI): domain Bacteria; kingdom Pseudomonadati; phylum Pseudomonadota; class Alphaproteobacteria; order Caulobacterales; family Caulobacteraceae; genus Brevundimonas; species Brevundimonas sp. NPDC055311. The sequence continues at coordinate 602,999 of NZ_JBSHMV010000002.1, read as the reverse complement.
TCGAGGCCCTGCCCTATTCCGCCGTCGAGGATTCCACCGCCGAACAGTTGCTGAGCATCGGCGGGGTGCAGTCGGTGGTCATCGGCGAACAGGGGGTGCGGCGTCTGCTGCTGCAGGCCCCCAACCTGCCGCGAGCGCCCGAACTGATCGACCTGCGCCAGCGCAGCGTCGGCGCCCGGCTGCTGGACCCGTGGAAGACCCTGTTCGGCCACCCCGACCGCTCGCTGCGGGTGCAGGCGGCGCCGCGCTATCGCTCGGGCGACCTGATCGAGATCCTGGCCCCGGCCCAGCCGCTGAAGAAGGAGCTGGAGAGCTTCCTGGTCAACAGCCTGATGATGTCGCTGCTGATCGCGGCGGTGGCGGGCGGCCTGCTGTACGCCGCCCTGTCGATGCTGGTGCTGCAGCCCCTGCGCCGCGTCACCCGCTCGATCGAGCGTTTCGCCGCCAATCCAGAAAGCCCGGCCGAAACGCCCTCGGACCGCAAGGACGAGATCGGCCGGGTCGAGCGCGAACTGGCTCGGATGCAGGAGGAGGTGCGTCAGTCCCTGCGCTCACGCGCCCGTCTGGCGGCGCTGGGCGAGGCGGTGGCCAAGATCAACCACGATCTGCGCAACATGCTGACCTCGGCCCAGATGGCGTCCGAGCGGCTGTCGACCTCGTCAGATCCCCTGGTGGCGACCGCCCTGCCCCGACTGGAGCGGGCGCTGGGCCGCGCCTCGACCCTGGCGCGCAACGTGCTGGCCTACGGCAAGACCGAGGAGCCAGCGCCCCAGCTTCAGAAGATGCTGCTGGCCCGCGCCGTGGCCGCCGCCGCTGAGGACGCTGGGCTGGAGCCCGACGGCGTGCGCCTGGTGCGTGATCTGCCCGCCCGCTTCACCGTCAACGCGGATCCGGATCAGTTGCACCGCATCCTGGTCAATCTGATGCGCAACGCCCGCCAGGCCATCGAGTCCGCTGCCGGAGGCCTCAACAAGGGCAAGGGCGCGATCACCGTCAGCGCCGAGCTCCGCGACGGCATGGCCGCCATCGGCGTGCGCGACGACGGTCCCGGCATCCCGCCGCGTCTGGCCGACCGCCTGTTCGAACCCTTCGTCAGCGGCGGCGGAGCCGACGGCACAGGCCTGGGCCTGACCATCTCGCGCGAGCTGGCGGCCAACCACGGCGGCGCCCTGGTCCTGCTGGACACCGGCCCCCAGGGCACGCGCTTCGAGCTTCTGCTGCCGCAGTGAGGCGCGGGCGCAGCCTTCCCCGTTTCGGGACGTTATTTCCATCAAGCGTCGGAAGCGCCAAGCTTGCGGCCTTTCGCATCCTCGCCCTGCAAAGGAGAGACCTCATGATCCGTCACACGCCTTCGCGCCCCCTCCCCTCGCGCGTCTGGACGGCGTTGATGCTGCCTTCGGCGCTGGCGCTCGCCCTGAGCGCCGGCGCGAGCTACGCCCAAAGCCAGAATCAGAGCGCCACGCCCCCGGCGCCCAAGGACCCCGTGGCCGAGATGCTGGCCAAGGGCGAGCGCTATCACCGCGCGCCGGATTCAGCCCAGACCCCCCAGGAACTGCGTGAGACCCAGGCCCTCAACGCCGAGATCGTCGCCCAGAACGACCTGGCCGAGAACGAGGACCGGGCCAACCAGGCCGCTCAGGCCGACGCCCAGCGCCGTTGGCAGGCCGAGGTCGATCAGACCCAGGCCGACGCTCGCCTCGCCCAGGAGCGACACGAAGCCGAACTGCGTGCGGCCGAGGAAGCCCAGGCCCGCTATGAACGCGACATGGCCGACTGGCGCGCTACCGTGGCCGCCTGCGAGCGTGGCGATACGGCGCGCTGCAACGCGGGCCGTCAGGCGCCGAACTGAGACGCCTGAAAAGAAAGGGGCGCCGCCGACCTTCCGCCGGGGCGCCCCTGATCGCGTAACTGCGGGGTTCAGGCCTCGGCCGGTTCCGTGCGGCGCTTCATCATGTTGTCGAAGCTGTCCCAGACGCCGTCGGCGCCGTGCCAGGACCCTTGCGTCGCCGCCTTGGAATATTCGGTGGCGCGCGCCTCGAAGAAGTTGGCGTGCTCCACGCCCGACAGCAGCGACTGCAGCCACGGCAGCGGGTTCTCAGTCACGCCGTAGACTTCCGGCAGGTTCAGCTGGCGCAGGCGCCAGTCGGCGATGAAGCGGATATAGGCCTTGATGTCGTCCGGCGTCATGCCGTTCACCGGGCCCATTTCGAAGGCCAGGTCGATGAACTTGTCCTCCATCTCGATCACCGTCTTGCAGCAGTCGACGATGTCGTCGGCCACGGCCTTGGTGACGGCGCCCGTCTCCTTGTTGAAGGCATGGTACAGCTTGATGATGCCCTCGCAGTGCAGGCTTTCATCCCGCACCGACCAGGACACGATCTGGCCCATGCCCTTCATCTTGGACTGGCGCGGGAAGTTCATCAGCATGGCGAAGCTGGCGAACAGTTGCAGCCCTTCGGAGAAGCCCCCGAACATGGCCAGGGTGCGGCAGATGTCGGCGTCGCTGTCGACCCCGAACTGGCCCATGTAGTCGTGCTTGTCCTTCATGGCCTCGTATTCCATGAAGGCGCCGAACTCGCTGTCCGGCATCCCGATCGTCTCGAGCAGCAGGGCGTAGGCCGCGATATGGATCGTCTCCATATTGGCGAAGGCGGCCAGCATCATCTTCACCTCGGTCGGTTTGAACACCCGGCCGTAGCGCTCCATGTAGTTGTCCTGCACCTCGATGTCCGCCTGGGTGAAGAAGCGGAAGATCTGGGTCAGCAGGTTGCGCTCGCCGTCGTTCAGATTGGCGGCCCAGTCCTTGACGTCCTCGCCCATGGGGACTTCCTCGGGCATCCAATGGACCTGCTGCTGCTTCTTCCACATGTCGAAGGCCCACGGGTAGCGGAAGGGCTTGTAGGCGGCCGAGGGGGTCAGCAGGCCGGGCGTGCCGGGACGAATGATCGTGGCGGGAGCGTTCATCGTAGAAGACCTGAGGCGAATCCGGAGAAGGTGCGTTCCACCATGCGTCCGCCGGCGCGCGGGGACAAGGGAAGATGCGCACATCTAGCGATCACTTTTCACCGGACCGCTAGATATGGTGTTTCGATGACAGGAAATTGGGGAGGAAGATGGGGATGGTTTTCACACTCTACGGCGCAGCCGGGTCAGGCTCGGTTCCGGTCGAGGCGACGCTGCGGCTGATCGGACAGGACTATCGGGTGGTCGAGGCGCCGACCTGGGAAGGCGAGGCCGAGCGAGACAAGGTGGCGGCGGTCAATCCCATGCGCCAAGTGCCGGCCCTGGTCACGCCCGGCGGCGAGATCATCACTGAAAGCGCCGCCATCCTGGTCTGGCTGGCCGATTCCCATCCACGGGCGCGGCTGTCGCCCGCGCTCGACGATCCGCGTCGGGCGCAGTTCCTGCGCTGGATGAGCTTCATCCCCGCCTCCATCTATTCGATGTTCTGGGTGCGCGACGAACCCGCGCGGCTCGTCGGCGACAACCTTGAAGCCCAGGCCGAAATCCAGCGCCGCACCATCGACCGCATCGCCGATTGCTGGCGGATGATGGACGCCCAGGTCGCGCCGGGCCGCTTCCTGCTGGGCGAGGAGATGACGGTGCTGGACCTCTATGTCGCGACCGCCAGCCGCTGGACGCCGCAGCGGCGACGCTTCTACGCCGAGGCGCCCCGCATGGCCGAAGTGGTGCGCCGCGTCGACGCCCTGCCCGCGCTTCAGGCCTTCTGGTCGGAACGCTTCCCCTTCGAGGACGGCTGGGAAGGCTAGACGGCCAAACAGCCTAGGCGGCCAGACGCGCCTGGGCGGCTCGGAAGGCCTGGTCCACGGCGGCGTAAAGTCGATCATGGGTGACCGGCTTGGTCAGATGGCCGTCCATGCCCACGCCCAGGCATCGCGCGGCGTCCTCGGGCATGGCGTCGGCGGTCACCGCCAGAACCACCGCCTGCGCGGAGGCCGCGCCGCCGTCGCGGATCATCTGCGTCGCCTCCAGCCCGTTCAGGCGCGGCATCCGCACATCCATCAGAATCAGGTCGAAGATCTCCAGGGCGGCCCGACCGACAGCGTCGCGTCCGTCCACGGCCTCCGCCACGGCGCAGCCCGCCGCCTCCATCATGGTCCGCAGCATCAGACGATTGGTCGGATGGTCGTCCACCACCAGAACCCGAAGCGACGAAGCCGCATCCGTCAATCCGCCCGGGCTCTCGACGTCTGTTTCAATCGCACTCAAGTCCAGTTGCGCCGTCAGGGTGAAGACGGAGCCCTGCGCCGAGGTCCGGCTCAGGATCACGTCGCCGCCCATGGCCCTGGCGTGTCGCCGGGCGGCCGACAGGCCCAGGCCCGCGCCGCCATGGCGACGGTTCAGGGAATCATCGCCCAGTTGGAACAGGTCGAACAGCACCGGCTCCAGCTCCGGCGCGATCCCCGGCCCCATGTCCTGCACCGTCAGGGTCAGCCGACCGCCGTCCAGGCGCGCCTTGAGGGCCACGCGTCCCTGGTCGGTGAATTTGACGGCGTTGGACAGGAGGTGACGCAGGGCGGCCGCCAGTCGATGAGGATCGCCTCTGCCCCTGACCGCCTCATCCACGTCCAGGTCGAGATCGAAGGCCAGCCCCTTGGCCTCAGCGGCCATGGCGGCGGATTCGCCAGCTTCGCGCACGAGGGCCGCGACGGGGAAGATCTCGGATCGCACTGCGGCGTCATCGTCGGAGGCGTCCAGCACGTCCTCCACCAGCCTGAGCATGGCTTCGCCCGCATCGCGCACGGCGACGACCTGGGCGCGCGCCTCGTCCGTCAGGTCCGCCCGCCGGGACAGAAGGTCGGCATAGCCGCTGACCCCGTTCAGCGGGGTGCGCATCTCATGGCTCATGAGCGCCAGAAAGCGGGCCTTGGCGGCCGCGGCGGCCTCGGCTCGCCGCCGCTGCGCCAGCGCCAGGGCGGTGCGTTGGGCCAGCCGCTTCGCCGCCGCGCGCCTTTCGGCCATCAGGGCGCTGAGGGGCAGGGAGCACAGAACCGCGACCAGAAGAAAGCCGTGGTACAGCGACATCTGCCGCAGCCGCCCCGGCACATGGGCCAGCGCCGCCACCTCGGACACCTGCGCCGCAGCCACGGGCCCATGCCCTTCCAGGGTCAGGATGCAGCTGACGGCGGCCGCCGCGAGAAGGGTCGCCGCCATCCAGGGCGGCGACAGGAGATAGGCCGCCAGCATGAGGGGCGGAAAGATGAGAAACAGCAGCGATCCCGACTGCAGGAACACTGCCGAGACCACCGCCGCCGTCAACGCCAGGAGACTGAGAGACAACCAGGGCGAGGCGGTCTCGCCCCGGAAGCGATGCGCTCGCGCCAGGAACAGCAGGCTGGGTGTGACGACCAGCAGGCCCAGCGTCTCCATCATGACCAGATGCGTCCAGACGAAGACGGCCAGCTCGGGCGAATAGCCGCGCACCCAGACCGCCAGCAGAACCGACGCCGTGCTGGTGACGAGCACCGCCGGAACCGCCGCGCCGAGAGCAAAGGTGAGAAGACGGCGGGGACGCCGCAGATCCAGGGCGGCGCCGCAAAGTCGCCGCGCCAACACGCCGGCGATCAGCACCTGGGTCAGGTTCAGCAGGGGATTGAGCCAGACGTAGGGCGGCCCGTCCCCGCGCATCACCGTGCTGCCCAGGTTCAGGCCCAGGCAGAGCAGCAGCACGGCGAACGCCTTGCGACGCGGCAATTGCAGGAAGGCGGCCAGCAACACCCCGTTCGCCGGCCAGACGATCACCGCCTTATAGGCGTCCACGCTCCACTGACCGACCAGAAGGCAAAGGGCGAACAGCGCCACATAGGCGACCGCCGGCGGACCGGCCTCGCGGCCGGCCGCATGACGAAACAATCGCCAGCGCCCGTGCATAACTGGTCTTCTCTCCCCCGTTTGCGGGCAGTCTGTACGGGAATTGTAAAAAAAGCCTCCTTCGGGCGGCCTTTAAAGCAGACCCATCGCCTTCGCGTCTTCCTCCAGCCCCTTGCGAAACTCGGGCGCGGCCAGGCCGATCAGGGCGCGGGCGCGGGCGTCGTCGGTCAGCCCCTTCAGATTGGCGGCCCCATGCTCGGTGACGACGTAGTGGATGTCGTTGCGGGGCGTCGTCACCGGACCGTCCAGCCGCGCCACGATGCGCGAGGCCGTCCCCTTCGCCGCCGTCGAATGGCAGGCGATGATCGACTTGCCGCCCTGTGACGCCGCCGCGCCGCGCACGAAGTCCAGTTGGCCGCCCGCCGCCGTATACTGCCGCCCGTTCAGATGCTCGGAACAGCAGGCGCCGAACAGGTCGATCTGCAAGGTGGCGTTGACCGAAATCATCCGGTCATTGCGGGCGATGACGGCGGGATCGTTCACATAGTCGACCGGATGAGCCTCGAGCGCCGGATTCTCATGCAGGAATTCGTAGGTGGATCGGTCGCCCATGGAGAAGGTGAACACCGTCTTGCCCGGATGCAGGGTCTTGCGGGCGTTGGTGGCGACGCCCGCCTTCATCAGTTCGACCAGGCCAGGCGTCAACATTTCGGTATGGATGCCCAGATCGCGATGGTCATGCAGGGCCGCGCAAACGGCGTCCGGCAGAGCGCCGATGCCCATCTGCAGCGTCGCCCCGTCCTCGACCAGTCCCGCGATCAGGGCGCCGATGGCCAGATCCTGCGGCTGCTGAGGCGCCTTGCCCGCCTCCAGCAGGGGCGCCGAATGCTCGATTAGGGCCGCGACCTGCGAAACATGGACGCGGCAGTCGCCGAACACGCGCGGCATGTGCGGATTGACCTCTAGGATCACCCGCTCGGCCGTCTTCGATACGGCCAGGGCGTAGTCGGTGTTGGTCCCCAGGCTGAAATACCCTTCAGCGTCCATCGGCGAGACGGTCGCCAGCAGGGTGTCGACGCCGATCTCGCGCGTCAGCACGCGCGGCGTCTGCTGAAAGCCGGTAGGCACGAACCAGACGGCGCGACGGCCTTCCTCGATCGCGCGCGCCTCCAGCTTCCGTTCGATGGCGCCGTGGAACAGGCTGTGCGGGCGGATGCGGTCGGTCAGCTCGTAGCGCATCACCGTCTCGCCCGCGATGGCGGTGGACAGCAGGTAGTAGAGGTTGACGTCGCCCACCTGCCGCGCCTCGGCCCGGTCGGCCAGGGCCTTCAGCAGGGCGGGCGGCTGGCCGACGCCCAGGGCCATGGCGATCTTCGCGCCTGAGGGGATCAGGGCGGCCGCCGCCTCGGGCGTCGTCAGCCGTTCGGCGTAGAGGGCGGCGAAATCGGTCATGGGAACCTCCTGAAGCGTCGTCCTTCCTTATCCGTCAGCCGCACGCCGTCGCGGCGCTAGACCTTGGTCTAAGGAAGGACGGCTAGGGCGCATCCTGAAGCGGCGCGTCATGCAGACGCTGGCGGCGCTCGGCGGCGTAAGCGACCAGCCACAGGGCCATCGACCAGGCGGCGCCCACGCTCCAGCCCGCAAACACGTCCGACGCCCAGTGCGCGCCCAGGTAGATTCGCGTCAGCCCGATCAGAAGGGCGATCACCACCGCGCAGCCCAGAACATAGGCCTTCAGCCGCTTGCGCGGAAAGGCGCGCGTCAGCATGACGCCCAGCGTCAGGTAGAAGACGGTCGACAGCAGGGCGTGGCCCGAGGGGAAGCTGGCGTTCAGCGTCTCCACCGCCTGATAGATCTGCGGCGGCCGCTCGCGCTCGAACAGGGCTTTCAGGCCCTCGCTCAGGGCCACCCCGCCGGCCAGGCCGACGATCAGCATGAGGGCCGACAGCCGCTTGCCCATGATCAGCAGGAAGCCGATGGCGATGACGGCGAACAGGGTCAGCACGGATATGCCGCCGAGCGAGGTCAGGTCCGCCGCCGCCTCGTGCAGCCACCACGGCCCCCAGGGCCGACCCGGATCATCGGCGAAGGGTCGGACCGCCGCCAGCACGGCCTGATCGAAGGCCTGGCCGTCCGCCTCGCGCATGTCGTCGGCCACCTCGATGAAGATCAGCACCCCCAGGGCGACCACCAGCATGGCGGCCACAGCGGCGATTTCTGTGCGGGCGACCCGCAGGGCGCGCGTCAGGAAGGCGGTGGGATGCGGAGCCATGGGGCGCTAACGGCCAAGCTGTTGCGACGTTCCCTTTCAGGCCTCGCAGAAATCGACGACGGTTCGGTGAAAAATGTGATCACCCCCAATTCCTGAGTCATTTCCACAGGGTGTGATCAGCCGCCCACCGATTCGTCAGAAAAGCTCCCGTCAAGAGCTTTACCTGCGGTTAGGGATATGCACCCATATATCTAGCCGAACACCGGCGAGCAGCCACTAGATGTAGTGTCTCAAACCGGTACGGCCTTCTAATCGATTTGTTCGGGACAGGGATGAAAATGGCTGGCGGCGAAGCTCTGCAGACGACGGAATTCTCTACGGTTTCCTCGGCGCCGCCGGAGGCCAAGCCTCAGCTGACGGTGGTCGGCGGTCTGAAACTGGACCGCACGCGCGACGCCCTTCTGACCGATTTCGGCAAGAAGACCCTGGAAGACCGCTACCTGCTGCCGGGCGAAAGCTATCAGGACATGTTCGCCCGCGTCGCCACGGCCTACGCCGACGACGCCGAGCACGCCCAGCGCGTCTATGACTATATGTCGAAGCTGTGGTTCATGCCGGCGACCCCGGTGCTGTCGAACGGCGGCGCCGATCGCGGCCTGCCGATCTCCTGCTTCCTGAACGCGGTCAACGACAGCCTGGACGGGATCCAGAACGTCTGGAACGAGAACGTCTCCCTGGCCTCGAACGGCGGCGGCATCGGCACCTACTGGGGCGGCGTCCGCTCCATCGGCGAGAAGGTCAAGGGCGCGGGCCAGACCTCGGGCATCATCCCCTTCATCCGCGTGATGGATTCGCTGACCCTGGCGATTTCGCAAGGCTCGCTGCGTCGCGGCTCGGCCGCCGTCTACCTGGACATCCACCACCCGGAAATCGAAGAATTCCTCGAAATCCGCAAGCCGTCGGGCGACTTCAACCGCCGCTCGCTGAACCTGCACCACGGCATCAACATCACCGACGCCTTCATGGAGGCGGTCCGCGACGGCAAGCCGTTCGACCTGATCTCGCCCAAGACCGGCGAGGTCCGCAAAACCGTCGACGCCCGCAACCTGTGGACCAAGATCCTGGAAATCCGGATGCAGACGGGCGAGCCCTATCTGATCTTCTCGGACACGGTGAACCGGCAGATGCCGCAGCACCAGAAGGATCTGGGCCTGTCGGTCAAGCAGTCCAACCTGTGCTCGGAAATCATGCTGCACACGGGCCTGGACCATAAGGGCGTCGAGCGCACGGCCGTCTGCTGCCTGTCGTCGGTCAACGCCGAGACCTTCCTGGAGTGGCGCGAGGAGCCCCGCTTCATCGAGGACATCATGCGCTTCCTCGACAATGTGCTCGAGGACTTCATCACCCGCGCCCCGTCGTCGATGGCCGCCGCCGTCTATTCGGCCCAGCGCGAGCGTTCGGTGGGTCTGGGCCTGATGGGTTTCCACTCCTTCCTGCAGGCGCAGGGCGTGGCCTTTGAATCGGCCATGGCCAAGAGCTGGAACATGCGCCTGTTCAAGCACCTGCGCCGCGAGGCCGACAAGGCCAGCCGCACCCTGGCGGAAGAGAAGGGCCCCTGCCCCGACGCCGCCGATCGCGGCGTGATGGAGCGGTTCAGCCACAAGCTGGCCATCGCCCCGACCGCCTCGATCTCGATCATCTGCGGCGGGACCTCGGCGGGCATCGAGCCGATCCCGGCCAACATCTACACCCACAAGACGCTGTCGGGCTCCTTCGCGGTCAAGAACCCCTATCTGCAGAAGCTGCTGGGCGAGAAGGGCATCGACACCGAGGCCGTCTGGTCCTCGATCCTCGAGAACGAAGGCTCGGTCCAGCATCTAGATGCGCTCGGGGACGAGGAGAAGGCCGTCTTCAAGACCGCCTTCGAACTGGACCAGCGCTGGGTCATCGAACTGGCCGCCGACCGCACCGGCGACATCTGCCAGGCGCAGTCGCTGAACCTGTTCATCCCCGGCGACGTCAACAAGTGGGACCTGCACATGCTGCACTGGTCGGCGTGGGAGCGGGGCCTGAAGTCCCTCTACTACCTGCGCTCCAAGTCGGTGCAGCGCGCCGCCTTCGCCGGCGCCGAGGACAAGAAGGAAGAAGAGATCGATCCGAACCAGCCGGACCTCTTCTCCATCGCCCGCACCGACTACGACGAGTGCCTAGCCTGCCAGTAAGGCCGGCCCGCAAGGTCATCGCCATCGCCTTCAAGCCGCCCGCGGGAACCCTCTCCGGGCGGCTTCGTTCGTCTGACAAGGATTAAGGCGTAAAAGAGTCCGTTGCGGTTCCCTGGCGTTCGTGCACAGTGGAGGCGTTAACGGATCGGGAGGGACCGTTGATGCGACCGATGGCATGGGCAGGATGGATGATCGCGGCGGTCGCCCCGACGACCGTCTTCGCCATGCCCCAGACCATGGCCGAAGGCTCCGTCGCCGTTCGTGGCGGCGACGCCGTCCGGTTCGAGGACGCCGCGGCCCGGCTGGACAGCCGCCTGCCCTTCTCGACCGAACCTGACGCCGCCTTCGGCGCCCCGGTGCAGTTCAACGATGTCGCCCGACTGAGCGCCGATGAGGGCGAACTGCGCCAGGAAGCCTGGTTCGCCGGGGACGGCTTCACCGACCGGTTGCGCATCGTCACCACAGGCGAACTGCGCCGCGCCGATGGCGCGCCCCTGCCGCCGCGCGCCCTCGACCCGGCCGCCTTCTCGGGCGAGAGCTACGATGTCACCTATACGCGCGGCTGGACGGCGGCGAAGGGCCGCACGGCCTCGGGGCTGGAAGTGTCGCTGACGCCCCACGCCGGCTTCGGGGTCGGCAGCGACGGCCCCTCGGCCGAGGCGGGCGCCACCCTGCGCATCGGCGAGGGCCTGGACCGCCTGGCCCCCAACGGCGACGAGGCCTTCGGCGAGCGCCCGCGCTGGTATCTGTACGCAGCAGGCTCCAAGCGGGCGGTCGGCTACAATTTCGCGCGCACGCGCGACGGCGACTTCGCGCGTTCGGGCGTCAGCCAGGACGCCGGCGCCTATCTCGGCGACGCCTCCATCGGCGTGGCCTATCGCCGAGGCGCGGTGCAAAGCTCCTTCGGCGTCGTCTATCGCGAGATCGAGGCCAAGGGCCTGCGCGGCTATCAGGGCATCAACACGGACGTGTCGGAAGGCCTGGTGGCCTTCCAACTGACGATCCGCCCCCGCGAGTAGGCTCGCCGCCCTACTGCGTCCGCGCCACGCCTTCGCGGCGGCTGTCGGCGGCTCCGTCCCAGCGCCCGTTCCGCCACAAGCCCCCATGCAGGCCGGAGGTTTCGGTCGTGTTGGGTTGCAAGGCGACGCCGCGCGCCGCCATGCCTTCGCGCACGGCCGCGGGGAAGCCCTCGGTGTCGGCGCCGAAGCCGTCCCCCTTGGCCACCAGGTTCGGCAGGTCGAACGCCTGTTGCAGCGGCAGGCCCCAGGCCAGGGCGCCGATCAGAGCCTTGGCGTTATAGGCCAGGATGGACGAACCGCCCGGCGAGCCCAGCGCCCCGATCAACCGCCCTTCGCGATCCAGGATCAAGGCCGGCGACATGGACGAACGCGGCCGCTTGCCCGCCGCCACGGCGTTGGCCGCCGGCGTGCCGTCCGACGCCGTGGGGACCAGGGAGAAGTCGGTCAGCTGATTGTTCAGGAAGAAACCGCCCGCCATCCGACCCGAGCCGAACAGGCTCTCGACGGTCGTGGTCATGCTGACGGCTTTCCCCTGGGCGTCCACCACGACCAGATGCGACGTCCCCGCCGGTTCGCGCGTGGCGTCCGCGCCGACGTTCGGCGCCCCGGCCGGAACGCCATAGGGCGCCGCGCCGCGAAGGCCCGGCGCCAGGGCCGCCCGCTCGGCCACATAGGCCGGGTCCAGCAGCCCCGCCACCGGCACGGAGACAAAGGCGGGATCGCCGAAATAGCGGTCGCGGTCGGCGTACATCAGCCGCTGAAGCTGGCCGAAGGCGGCCCAGGCCTCGGGGCTGTCCGGCCCCTTGTCGATGTCCGGCGTCCGCTCGGCCATGGCCAGCAGTTCCAGGATGGAGGCCCCGCTGGACGGCGGCGGCGGCACGCAGATGGTGTAGATCTTGTAAGGCCCGCACACGGCCTCGCGCACCACGGGGCGATAGCCGGCAAGGTCGGCGGCGCTCAGGGCGCCGGGACGCGGCCCCTCGTGCACCGCCTCGACGATGGCCTCGGCCAGCGGGCCCTGCTGCAGGGCGGCTGCGCCCTCGCGCGCGATGCGGCGCACAGTCTCGGCGTAGGCCGGGTTCCGCAGGGTGTCGCCCGCCTGATAGCGCGCGCCGTCCGGCTTGGTGAAATACTCCGTCGCCCAGCGGGTCTTCGCCTGAGGCGCGTCGCCGTTGATCATGCCGGCCAGGCGCGGACTGACGACGAAGCCGTCCTGCGCCAGCGTCTCGGCATCGCCGAACAGCTCGGACCAGGCCAGGGCGCCGTGCTGCTTCTGGGCCAGGGCCAGCATGGGCATCACGCCCGGCGCCCCGGTCGAGCGCCCGCTCAGAACCGCATCGACAAAGGCCAGAGGCTTGCCGTTCTCATAGAAGAGCTCGGGCGTAGCGGCGGCCGGCGCCGTCTCGCGCCCGTCATAGACGGTGACGGCGCCGTTCTGGGCGTCATAGACCATCATGAATGCGCCGCCGCCCAGGCCCGACGACTGCGGCTCGGTCAGGCCCAGCACCGCCTGGATCGCCACCGCCGCGTCCACGGCCGAACCGCCGCGCGCCAGCACCTTCATTCCCGCCTCGACCGCCAGGGGATTGGCCGCCGACACGAACGGCCCCCTGGCGACGGACGCCTGGGCTGCGGCCGGGCTCTCGACCGGAGCCGGCGCGGCCCCGGCCTGGAGATGCTCGGCCGTCGTCGCGCACCCGGCCAGCATCAGGGCCGCCAAGGCCGTCCCCGCTGCGAGAGACGAAATCCTGCGCGCAGGACGCAGACGGGAGAAGGACAAGGCGCGCACTCAGGCACTCCGGCACGTTTGAGGGAGGCTTTATGCCTAGGCCCGCAGGCCCCCGAGGCCAACCCCGCATTTTCTCAAGATTTTCTGAGAAAACCTGCTTGCCAGCGCCAGAACGACCCGCTAGATACCCGGCCCTGCCCGCAAGGCGGTGCGCACCCGTAGCTCAGCTGGATAGAGCACCAGACTACGAATCTGGGGGTCAGGAGTTCGAATCTCTTCGGGTGCGCCATCTTCCTTTAAATGCTCAAGGCCTGTTCGTCGTGGCGCTATCGAGCGTGGAATCCGATCAGGCGCGGTCATTCTTCATCAGGCAGCCATGGTTCTCCTGGCGCGATGCTGCGTTCCGACAGGATCTCCAGGTCCAGCCTTGAGTCGACCCCGCTGTCTTCGCTGCTTATCTTTCGGATGACGGCGGACCCCAGAACCTTCCCATGCACGACCCTTATGACGGGCAGGTCGGGATCGGGGGATGACTGATAGACTCTTGGAGCTTCGCGCGGAGCCAGAACCATTTCATCTGTGATCCTGGCGTGGTGGTTCGCCATGAACCACGCTTTCGACGTCTCATTATAGATGAAGGGCGACCGAGAGGCGTTCATCTGTCGAGCCAGACCCAGCCAGCGGCTGAGCCCGGATTTTTCTGAAGGCGCGGTTATGAAAACGCGGACCAAATCGCCTGCGCGAGCTTGAACCGACGCTGCGAACCAGAAGGACTGCTTCATGCCGTCCCACACACGTAAAGAGTCATGATGGCGCTCCCGCCTTGGAAGGTCTCAAGCGGAAAGGGAAGTCTGGAGAAGCCGAATGGCGGCCTGCACAAACGAGTCGCCAGCATTCACAAAGCCGCCTGTTTCACCTCTGGCTTTCGCCTCAAGACAGAGCTCCAGCGCTTCTCGCCGCCTCTCGGTTGCGACTAGGGTGGTGATGATGCTGGCCAGAATGGCGGGCTGATGCTCCCAAGCTTTGCGGCATTCAGTCTCGAACCAGGCCAGAGACGGCGGAGTACCGGCTCCCAGAAGCTCGCCGGCCATGTTCAGGGCCGTCGTCGCCGTATCACTCGCATCAGCCGCTTCGGCCACGTCAGCGGACACCATTTCCAGCGCGGGGCATGTCCAGGCCCCGAGAGCGCGAAAAGATAAGGGCTTATCCTTGTTCTCGGGAAATCCGCAGATGTCCCAAAAAATGGGATCAATCGCCATGGGCTTGGTTGAGACAATCAGGGAACCGATCATCGGTGTGCTGGCGCACGAGCTTTTCCTCGACGAGTTTCCTGAGTGGGAGATCGCAACCGAGCGAGATTTCGTTGACCGCACCCGAGTGATTTCGGCCTATCACACGAGCGTCATTCCGTTTTAGGTGGTTGCTGCTCAGCACCTAAAGCGAACACCGTCGCTGCACCAACCGTAGCGACCAAGAGGGGCCTTTATTACCGGTACGAAGGCCGGTGGGCACCGCCCAGGGCGTCGGCAATGGCCATAGCCAACGCATCTATTTCCTGCGGCGTCGTCTCGCTCACGGCCGCCCCATAGATTCGCTCTTCGGTCAGCTTCTCAAGAGAAGCAACGCGGATCTCTTCGTCCGTCATCCGATCGGGTCACCAGCCAGCTTGTAGGGCGCGCTCCGCGCGTTTCAGCGCGGCCGCATGGCGTTCGACCCAACCTGTAGGGAGGTCGAGTTCAAGACTGAGGCTGTGAATGCCGGTCTTGGGCACGCCCGAAAACAGGTTGCTTAACATGGTCGGCACCCGCTCGAGCTGAGTAAGGAAACGCCCACCGATGCCTACCATCAACTCTCGGACCTCCTCGAACGCCGTAGGAACCACGGCAAAGCGAACCTTCTCTTCCCAAAGGATCAGTTGCTCGCAAAGGTCGGCGAACAACTCACAGGCGCGCAGAATTTTTAAGTCGGAACCTGAGACCCCGGGCTCTCCCCAAGCATCCGCAAAGACCTCATTGATCAGGCCTCCAAACGCGGTTGAGAAGCGGCCCATCTCCGCGAAATGGGCCGAGTGCCATTGGATGAAGGCATCTTCCGAGATGATCTGCGAAGGACGGGTATAGAGGCCCCGATCAAGATGTCGCCAACGAACGAGCACCGGCTCAGCAAGCGCACGCAGAAGCTCTGCAGTCAGCTTGTACTCCCAGTAGTCTGGGCGATCGAGAATGATTTGCTGCGCGAGATAACTGGCCTTTGCGAACGGTTCGAGGAGCCTTCCTCGAAAGCGCTCTCGCGCCAATGGGCGGACCAGAGACGCACCCATGTCACCGAACTACGCAAACGGGCGACGGAGGCGGAGGCCAAGCTTAACCGACTTTACGAGGCCATTGAGAACGGCATGCTGCCCCCGTCCGATGGCTCGTTGAAGGACCGAGTGGATGAACTGACCCGGATTCGGGATCAGGCTCGGATCGACGCGTAGCGGATCGTTTCTTCAATCGAGCGTGTCGCTCCGACCATCACCGCCGACAGCCTTCACCGCTTCGCGGCGGCGGCACGCCGCAAACTGAGGGACCGGGAGTGCGGGTATCGCCGTGACCACCTTCGCGCTCTGACTCAACGCGTGGAGGTCGTCAGCAAGACCGAAGCACGCATTATTGGCTCGCGGACAGATCTTCTGCGGGCCTTGGCGTCCAGTGATGACGGGAATTTCGCCGCCGTTGGCGGAGTTCTCGGCTTTAAACCGAAGTGGCGCACCCGACAGGATTCGAACCTGTGACCTCTGCCTTCGGAGGGCAGCACTCTATCCAGCTGAGCTACGGGTGCGTGCGCGGCGTTGAGGCCGGACGGCGGTGCTTACAGCATGGGCGAGGCGGTCTCAATCCCGAATCTGGCCGCGCCTTCCTTCTTGGCGCGGGGGCTCCGTCGGCCTAGCGTCGCGGATCGGGAAGAGGGAATTTCCATGCGCGCCATCACCTTCGCCGCCCTGGCCGGCGCTGTCGTTGTTCTGACCGGCTGCGCCGCGTTCCAGAAACAGGACGCCGACAGTCTGGACGACGTGGCGCGCGACTATGTCGCCCTGACGCTGGAGATCGGCGAGCGAGAGCCGGGCTATGTCGACGCCTATTACGGACCGGCCGAGTGGGCCGAAGCGGCCAAGGCCAATCCGCGCGCCCTGCCCCAACTGGCCGAAGGCGCGGCGGACCTGGCCCGACGCCTCGAGACGCTGCCGGAGCGGGGACTGGACGCCCAGAGCCGCCAGCGCCGCGCCTATCTCAAGGCCCATGTCTCGGCGGCCTCGGCGCGGCTGCGGATGCTGCAGGGCGAAACGCTGGGCTTCGCCGACGAGGCCGAGGCCCTGTTCGGCGTGCGGCCGGAACTGCGGCCGCTGTCGTCCTATGATCCGGTGCTGGCGCGCATCGACGCCATGGTCCCCGGCGAGGGACCTCTGGCCGAGCGGGTCGCCGCCTTCCGCGCCCGCTATGTGATCCCCAAGGACCGGCTGGATACGGTGATGCGCGCCGCCATCAAGGAGTGCAAGGCGCGCACCGAGCGTCATATCACCCTGCCTGCCGGCGAGACCTTCACGCTGGAGTTCGTCAACGACAAGCCGTGGTCCGGCTATAACTGGTTCAAGGGCGGCGGCTTCAGCCTGATCCAGGTGAACACCGACCTGCCCATCTATATCGACCGGGCGGTCGATCTGGGCTGTCACGAAGGCTACCCCGGCCACCACGTCTATAACGCCCTGCTGGAGCAGACCTTCGTCAAGGACAAGGGCTGGTTCGAGATGAGCGTCTATCCGCTGTTCAGCCCCATGTCCTTCATCGCCGAGGGCAGCGCCAACTACGGCATCGACCTGGCCTTCCCCGGCCATGAGCGCACCGAGTTCGAGGCGCGCGTCCTCTATCCGCTGGCGGGGCTGGACCCGGCGACGGCCGAGGCGCAGACGCAGCTACTGGCCCTGACGCGGGAGCTGGCGCGGGCGGAATACACGGTGGCCGACGACTATCTGGCCGGGCGCATCGACCGAGAGATGGCGCTGAACCAGCTGCAGAAATACAACCTCGTCGCGCGCGACCGGGCGGCGCAGCGGCTGAGCTTCATCGAGACCTACCGCTCCTATGTCATCAACTACGGCCTGGGCCGCGACATGGTGCAGGCCTGGGTCGAGCGGCAGGGGCCGAACCACTGGAAGACGACGGAGCGTCTGCTGGCCAGCCAGACCCTTCCGGTCGACCTCGACTGACCCGGTTCGCAACCGCAGCGGGTCAGCGGCGTTAAGGCCAAGGTTCAAATTTCAGAGGGGCTATCACCCATGCGTATCCGCACCCTGACCATCGCCGCCGCCTCGGTCCTGGCGCTCGGCGCCGCCGCCTGCACCCAGGCCGAGCAGAACAAGGCCGAGGCCAACGCCGAAGCCGCCGGCGACAAGGCCGCCGACGTCGCCGCCCAGACGGGCGAAGTCGTCGAATCCGGCGCCATGAAGGCCGCTCAGGCGGTCGAGGAAGGCGCCGGCAAGGTCGCCGACAAGCTGGAAGACAAGCAGGCCCAGGCCGCCGCCGAAGGCCGCCCCGGCGCCGTCGACCCGGCCACCGACCAGCGCGTCCCGGCCAAGAACTGATCCAATCCCTTCTCCCCTTGTGGGAGAAGGGTCACTGGTCTGCCAAAAGGTCGTCGATCAGCGCCCGAGCCTCGGGACTGGCCCAGTCGGCCTCGCCGACCAGGACGGCGCGAACCTGCCCCTGGCGATCCAGCACCATCGTCTGGGGCATGGCGCCCTTGCCCGAAAATTCGAAGGCCAGCTGGAACTTCGGGTCGATGTAGAACTGCAGCGGCGCATGGTCGGCGATGAAGGCGCGCGCCTCGTCAGCCGTCTTTTCCGCGTCCATGCTGATGGCCGCCACGGCGAAGTCGTCGCGTTCCTTATAGTGATCGGCCAGCGCGGCCAGGGTCGGCATCTCGATCCGGCACGGCGCGCACCAGGTGGCCCACAGGTTCACCACTGTCACCTTGCCCGCGAAATCGGCGAAGCGGACCTCCCGTCCGGCCGCGTCACGGAAGGCGTAGTCGGTGGCCGGGGCGGGCGGCGGCGCCTGCAGGCGGGCGAGGGAGCCCCGCGCATACGCGATCAGGCGGGTGCTCGGCTGTTTCGATGCAGCCGCAACGGGCGCCGAGTCTTTGCGCCCCTTATGATGATTGACGTATAGCAACGCCGCGCCCACGCCGATCACGCTGATCAGGGCGAACGTCGCCACGCCCGCCCAAGTCCGTCCAGAGCCGCTCATGTCTGATACGCCTTCCAAACCACAGTCTGACAATTCCCCTTCGAAGGGGTCTGAGGGGCAGTCTCTATGGGGCGGGCGCTTCAGCGCCAAGCCCGCCGACATCATGCAGGCCATCAACGTCTCCATCGGCGTCGACAAACGCCTGTGGGCGCAGGACCTGGCCGGTTCGCGGGCCCATTGTCGCATGCTGGAGAAGCAGGGAATCATCGCCGCCGCCGACGCGCAGGCCATTCTGGGCGGGCTGGACGTCATCGAGGGCGAGATCAAGGACGGGACCTTCCCCTTCCGTGACGCCTATGAAGACATCCACATGAACGTCGAGGCCCGCCTGTCGGAGCTGATCGGCGAGCCTTCGGGGCGCCTGCACACGGCGCGCAGCCGCAACGATCAGGTGGCGACGGACTTCCGCCTGTGGGTGCGCGACGCCTGCGACCGCACCGTGGCGCAACTGAAGGACCTGCAGCGGACCCTGCTGGACCGGGCGGAACAGCACGCGGGCGACCTGATGCCGGGCTTCACCCATCTGCAGACGGCCCAGCCGGTGACCTTCGGCCACCACCTGATGGCCTATGTCGAGATGTTCGGCCGCGACGCCGGGCGCTTCGCCGACGCCCGCGTGCGCATGAACGAGAACCCGCTGGGCGCCGCGGCGCTGGCCGGTTCGCCCTTCCCCATCGACCGTCACATGACGGCGCAGGCGCTGGGCTTCGACCGCCCGATGGCCAACTCGCTCGACGCCGTGTCGGACCGCGACTTCGCGCTGGAAAGCCTGGCCGCCGCCTCGATCGCGGCAGGCCACCTGTCGCGACTGGCCGAAGAGATCGTCGTGTGGATGACGCCGATGTTCGGCTTCGCCACCCTGCCCGACGACCTGACCACCGGCTCGTCCATCATGCCGCAGAAGCGCAACCCCGACGCCGCCGAGCTGGTGCGCGCCAAGACGGGCCGCATCAACGGCGCCCTGATCGCCCTGACCACGGTGATGAAGGGCCTGCCGCTGGCCTATTCCAAGGACATGCAGGAGGACAAGCCGCCGGTGTTCGAGGCCTTCGACGCGCTCGACCTGGCGCTGACGGCCATGACCGCCATGGTCGCCGTGATCCGCCCTAACACCGAAAAGATGGCCGCCGCCGCCGGCGCAGGCTTCTCGACCGCCACCGACCTGGCCGACTGGCTGGTGCGCGAACTGAACCTGCCCTTCCGCCAGGCGCACCACGTCACCGGCGCCGCCGTGAAGCGGGCCGAGGCGCTGGGCCTGGGTCTGGGCGAATTGCCGCTGACGGAATTGCAGGCCCTGGATGGCCGGATCACCGAAGGCGTGTATGAAGTGCTGACGCCCGAAGCCTCCTGCGCCAGCCGCCAGAGCTTCGGCGGCACGGCGCCGGAACAGGTCCGCGCGCGCATCGCCGACTGGAGAAGCCGCCTGTGAAAAAGACCCTGATCCTGGCGGGCGCCGCCGCCCTTCTGCTCTCGGCTTGCGGCCGCATGGCCGATCTGGAGCCGCCGCAGGGCGCCACGCCGAAGAAGCAGACCGAGCGCGCCATCCGCGACCGCTCGGCCGAGCACTTGCCGGAACCGGCGATGCAGAACCTGCCGCCGCGCCAGATGCCGATCGACAACGGCACGTCCGACCCGTTCGGCAAGCCGCCGCCGATGAACTGAGCCTTCGCGCTCCTCTCTCTGACTGGACTCCCCGCCGGTGCACTATTTCGATCTCAAGGACGGCGTCCTGCATGCCGAGGGCGTCTCTCTGGAGACGCTGGCGGACAGCGTCGGCACGCCGACCTATGTCTATTCCTCGGCCACCCTGCGCCGCCATTACGGTCTGCTGCGCGAGGCGTGCGACGCGCATAGGAGCGCGCTGGGCGAGGCCCTGATCGCCTTCGCGGTCAAGGCCAACTCCAACCTGTCCGTGCTGGCGACGCTGGCCAAGTTGGGCTGCGGCGCCGACACCGTGTCCGAAGGCGAGATCCGCCGCGCCCTGGCGGTCGGCATTCCGGGCGAACGCATCATCTTCTCGGGCGTGGGCAAGACCGACGCCGAACTGGCCTTCGCCATCGAACAGGGCGTGCGCCAGATCAACGTCGAGTCCTCGGCCGAACTGGACCGGCTGATCGCCGTCGCCGCCGAGAAGTCGGCGTCTCCAGCCATCGCCATTCGGGTCAATCCGAAGATCGGCGCAGGCGGCCACGCCAAGATCACCACCGGCGGGGCCGGCGACAAATTCGGCGTCCCGGTCGAGGAGGCGATGGCGCTGTACGCTCGCGCCTCGGTCTCGCCCCACGTCACGCCCGTGGGGCTGGCCTGCCACATCGGCAGCCAGATCACGGACCTGAGCCCGCTGGAGGCCGCCTTCCGCGTGCTGCGCCAGATGACGGAGGACCTGCGCGCCGAGGGGCACAGCGTCACCCGCCTCGACCTCGGCGGCGGACTGGGCGTGCCCTATTACGGCGAGGCGGCGACGCCCGCTCCGGCCGAATACGTCGCCATGGCCGCGCGCGTGCTGGATGGCCTGAACGTCGAGGCCGCCTTCGAGCCCGGCCGCCTGATGGCCGCCAATGCGGGCGTGCTGCTGAGCCGCGTCATCCAGGTCAATGAACGAACGGACGGCCGCCGCTTCCTGGTCCTGGACGCGGCGATGAACGATCTGATGCGCCCGGCCCTCTATGACGCCTTCCACGACCTGAAGCCGGTCCGTCCGGTCGCAGGCGAGGCGCTGCCTTACGACGTCGTCGGACCGGTCTGCGAGACAGGAGACACCTTCGCGCGCGACCGCGACCTGCCGCCGTTGAAGGCGGGCGACCTGGTCGTCTTCATGAGCGCCGGAGCCTATGGCGCGGTCATGAGCGGCGAATACAACACCCGTCCCCTGGCCGCCGAAGTCCTCGTCGACGGCGACCGCAGCGCGGTCGTCCGCCCGCGCCCGACCTATGACGAGATGTTCGCCCGCGAGCCGATGGCGGACTGGCTCCAGACCTAGTCCAGAGCGCAGATGTCCGGCAGCCCGCGCAGGCCGCCCGCGTGGTCCAGGCCGTAGCCGACCAGGAAGCGGTTCGGCGCCTCCCAGCCGACGAAGTCGGGCTCGGGCGCGCGGGGCTTGGGCCAAGGCTTGCGAGCAAAGACGCAGGTCAGCACCTCGGCGGCGCCCGCCTCCTTCGTGATCCGCACGGCTTCCGCCAGCGACAGGCCGGTGTCGAACACGTCGTCCAGGATCAGCACCTTTCGTCCTACCAGCGAGCGCTGATAGGGCGCGCGGACCTCGATACGGCCGCGGCTGGTCTGTTCGTCGCCGTAGGAGGCCAGCCACAGGGCGTCGAAGCGGACGTTGCGGCCTTCGCGCGCCAGGGCGCGGGTCAGGTCGGCGGCGAACCACAGGCCCCCGGTCAGCAGGACAGAGGCTACCGTCTCGTCATCGACATGGGGGGCGATGCGGCGCGCCAGATCGGCCACGACGGCCTCGATCTCGGCCTGGGACAGAAGAACCGTGGGGGCGGGCGTCGGTCGGGTGTCAGCCATGCCCCGGCGATACCCTTTTCGCACGGCCGGAGTCGAGAGGCGAAGCGGCTGGACGAAGGTCGAGGGGCTCAGCGGCGCAGGCCGCCGTCCTCGCGCACGGCGCTATCGGCCGCAGTCCTTGCGCGCGAGGTCGCAGAAGCCGACCCGGATGGCGCCTTGGCGGCGGGCCCGGGCGCTTGCTCGAGCAGATAGTCGACGCTCAACTTCGCCACCCGGCCTTGCGGATCGGGAATGACGACAGCGAAGCCCTGAACCTTCCCGGGCAGGATGGGCGGTCCGTCCAGGCGCACGATGCGGCGCGTCACCTCGACGCCCCCAGCATCCTTGAGGACGACCACCAGCGGCGGCGGGACGATTTCAATGTCGCGGATGTTGCGGAGCGCGCCCGAAACCAGGGTGCGGCCAGGGTCGTGCGGCGTGGTGCGGCCTCGCAGGGCCTCGACCTCCAGACCGACCGTGTTCACGTCCAGCCCCAGCGACCTGTAGACCCCCGCCGCCGACGGAAAGGCGCGGGCGATCTCCTCGCGGAACAGGACGGCCCCGGTCAGCAGGCCCAGCGCCACGGCCGCCGCCGCCGCCCAGGCCGCCCCGGCGGCCGCCGCCTGACGCACGCGACGCTTGCGCTCGGCCTTGGCGCGGAAGGCGCGCGGCAGTTCCGGCGCCGGGGTCTCGGCGAAGGTGTCGTAGCGGGGCGCGGCCTCGACCTCCTCGGTCGGGGCGGCTTCCGGCTCCAGCTCGAGAGGGGCGTCCTCAAGGGTCGCGCGCCAGTCGTGGCCGCACGCCTTGCAGCGCACGCGACGGCCGTTCGGACCGATCGCCTCGTCGGGAACGAAATAGCTAGTGGCGCAGGCGGGGCAGGTCAGTATCATGTCAGCTGACTGCGAGGCTTATCGCCCCCTCCTGTCGCGGCGCAACGCCCCGGTCCAATACGAAACTCGATGCCCGATCCGATCCGCCGCGCCGCCGACCCTGATTCCGCGCCTGACGCCGTCCGCCTCAGGGGCGTGGGCTTCGGCTATGCGGGCAGGCCCGCCGTGCTGCGGGACGTTAACCTTACTCTGCCAAACGGCTCTTTCCACTTCCTTACCGGACCCTCGGGCGCGGGCAAGTCCTCGCTGTTGCGGCTGCTGACGCTGGCCGCCCGACCGCAGGCGGGGCGAATCAGCCTGTTCGGCCAGGACGTGACCCAGTTGCCCCGACGCGAGGTTCCGGCGCTTCGCCGTCGCATGGGCGTCATCTTCCAGGACTTCCGCCTGCTGGATCATCTGTCGGCCTTCGACAATGCGGCCCTCCCGCTGCATCTGGCGGGCGAGCGTCCGGCCGAGTACGCCGCCGACGTGCAGGAAATGCTGCGCTGGGTCGGCCTGGGCGGGCGGCTGGACGCCCTGCCGCCGACGCTGTCGGGCGGAGAGAAGCAGCGGCTGGCCATCGCCCGCGCCGTGGTGGCGCGGCCGCGCCTGATCCTGGCCGACGAACCGACCGGCAGCGTCGACCGGCCGATGGGCGAGAAGCTGATGCGGCTGTTCCAGTCGCTGAACAGGCTGGGCGCCACGATCCTGATCGCCAGCCACGACGAGGCCCTGGCCGCGCGCAGCGGCGCCGCCGTGCTGCGGTTGGAAGGCGGGCGGCTGGAGCAGATCGCGCCCGCCGTCGCCCCGACCGCATCGGAGGATCAGACATGATCGGCCGCTTCGGCAGCGCCCAACCCGAACTTCTGCCGCGCGAGGCGGGCGGCGAACGCTGGCTGGTCGTGGTCATCGCCGTGTTGTGCTTCCTGGCTTCGATCGCCGCCGTCGGCGCCCTGGCCGCCGACCGGGCCGCGCACGGCTGGGCGCGTCAGCTGCGGGCCGAGGCGACCGTGCAGGTGCGCCCGCGCGTCGATGAAACCGGCCCCGCCGCCGCCGCGCGCGCCGCCGAGACCCTGGCCGGGGTCGACGGCGTGGCGGAGGCCCAGGCGATGGACCGCAAGGCCGCAGAGGCTCTGCTGCGTCCCTGGGTGGGCGAGGCGGCCCTGCCCGACCTGCCCCTGCCCTATCTGGTCATCGTCCATCTGGACCCGAAAGCGCCCGCCAGCGCGCCCAGCCTGAGCCGCGCCCTGGCCGAGGCCGGACTGGACGCCACCGTCGACGACCACAGCCTGTGGCGCGGCGAAGTCGAGCGTTCGGCGGGCCTGATCACGGCCCTGGCGGGGGCGGCCTTCCTGCTGATCGCGGCGGCGACGGCGGCGGCCATCGCCTACGCCACCCGCGCGGGCATGGCGGCCCAGGCGGCGGTGATCGAGACCTTGAGCCTGAACGGCGCCTCGGACGGCGCTGTCGCCTCCCTGTTCCAGAAGCGTTTCGGCCTGCTGGCCGCCGGGGCGGGGGCGGCGGGCGCCGGACTGGCGGCGCTGATGCTGGCCGCGCTGCGTCTGATCGGCGGCGAGGGCGGGTTGACGCCGGCCCTGCCGCTGGCTTGGCCGGACCTGCTGACGCTGGCCGCCTGTCCCCTGCTGGCGGGGGCGGTCGCGGTGCTGGCCGCACGCCTGACGGCGCTGGCGAAGCTGGGCGGGCGTCGCTAGTTAGTTAGGCATGAAGTTCCTGACGCTGATCGCCGTGGTGGCGCTGATGTGGCTGACGGGCCTGTTCGTCTTCGCCGAACGGGTGCGAGGACTGACGCCTGCGCCCGAGCCGGCGCGGGCCGACGCCATCGTCTCCCTGACCGGCCCCTCGGCCGAGCGGGTCAACGCCGCCGTCCGCCTGCTGGAGCAGGGCAAGGGCGACCGCCTGCTGATCTCGGGCGTCAACCGCGAGGTTCGCCGCAAGGAGCTGCGCGCCCTGACGCCGGGGTCGAAGAAGCTGTTCAACTGCTGCGTCGATCTGGGCTTCGAGGCCGAGAACACCGTCGGCAACGCCCAGGAGATCGCCGCCTGGGCGCGGTCCAAGGGCTATGACGACCTGATCGTCGTGACCTCCGACTATCATATGCCGCGCAGCCTGATGGAGATTCGCGGGGCCGCGCCCGGCGTGCGGCTGACGCCCTACGCCGTCTCCACGCCGTCGCTGGACACGCCGTCCTGGTGGCGCGCCACCGAGACCGCCCGGCGCATGACGCTGGAATACATGAAATACCTGGCAGTTCTCGGCCGCGAAGGGATGCATCGCCTGACCGGCCGCCACCCCGAGCGGCCCGCCGAAACGACCGCTCCACAGCCTGCCGTTCCCTAACGCTTCGCCCGTCCCCCTTCGCCAAGGCCGCCGCATGACGACCGTTCGATCCCTGCTCTTCACCCTGTGGCTGTATCTGTCGATGCCGCTGTTCGCGGTCGTCCTGTCGCCGGCGTTGCTGATGCCGCACAAGGCGGCCATGGGGGTGATCAAGCTGTGGGCGCGCTTCGTCCTGTTCGGCCTGCGCTGGATAGCGGGAATCAAGGTCGAGGTGCGCGGGCTGGAGCATCGCCCCTCCGGTCCGGCGCTGATCGCCGCCAAGCATCAGGGGATGCTGGACGTGGTCGCGCCCTTCGCCTTTCTGGACGATCCGTGCTTCGTCCTGAAGAAGGAGCTGATGCCCCTGCCCTTCTTCGGTTGGTTCGCCTGGAAGACGAAGATGATCGCCGTCGACCGCGCCGCCCACGCCAAGGCGCTGAAGGACATGGTGCGCCAGACCCGCGCCCGTCTGGCCGACGGCCGCCAGATCCTGATCTTCCCCGAAGGCACCCGCACGGCGCCCGGCGAGCCGGCGGACTACAAGCCGGGCGTGGCCGCCATCTATCGTGACGTAGACGCGCCCTGCTGGCCGGTCGCCACCAACTCGGGGGTGCGCTGGCCGGCGCATGGCTTCAAACGTTATCCGGGCACGGTCGTTTTCGAATTCCTGCCGCCTATTCCGGCCGGGCTGAAGCGCGCCGAGTTCATGAAGCAGTTGGAGAGCCGGATCGAAGGCGCCTCGATCGCCTTGTTGCCGCCCCAAACCTAGGCTTTGCAGGACGGGCCCCTATATCATCAGTTGTTGACCTGGGACCCGCTCATGATTTTCCGCTCTGCCTTCCGCCTCGCGCTCCTGACCGCCGCCTTCGCCGGCCTGCCCGCCGCCGCCCTGGCGCAGTCGCAGCCGTTCCAGCCGGTCGAGGCGCCGCAGACGTGGAAGGTCGATGTCGGCGGCGGCTTCGTGCGCGGCTTCAGCGTGTCGGGCGACAAGGCCGAAGACTTCAACTTCACCGCCTGGGGCTCGGCCTCCTATCGCGACATCGTCTACGCCAACGGCCTGGACGGCCTGGGCTGGAACGCCATCAAGCGCGACGGCTTCCATGCGGGCGTCCAGCTTCGCCCTCGTTTCGCGGCGGGCGATATCGACGGCATGGACCGGCCGGACCTGGGCGCCGACGCGGCGCTCTACGCCTTCAAGCGCCTGCCGGGGAACATCGTGGTCGGCGGCCGCATCCAGCATGACGCCACGGGCGACGACGCCGGACTGGAATACTACGGCTCGGTCAGCCACCAGCGCGTGACGCCCATCGGCCTGTTGCAGACCATGGCCTATATGCGCGGCGGCAGCGACGAGCGGGTCCAGCGCTATTACGGCGTCACCGCCCAGGAGGCGGCCAACACCGACTACGCCGCCTTCACGCCTTCGGGCGGCCTGTCGGCGGCGGGCGCGGCGGCCTTGCTGGCCGTGCCGATCGGCGACCGCTACGGCGTCGGCGCCTTCTTCAACTACGAACAGCGCCTGGGCGACATCAAGGACAGCCCCCTGATCGAGGACGACCATGTCTGGCGCGCAGGCGTGATCGGCGTGGTCCGCTTCAACAGCGGCGACTGAGGCGTCAGCCCGCCGCGAACTCGCTGAGCGCGTCGATGACGGCGCGGTTCTGATCCTCGGTCCCGACCGTCACCCGCAGGCAGTCCGGCAGGCCATAGCTGGCCACGCCGCGCACGATGATCCCCCTGGACTGCAGATAGTCCTGCGCCGCCGAGGCCGGGCGCTTCGCATCCGGGAAGCGGATCAGGATGAAGTTGCCCGAGGCCGGGAACACCTCAAAGCTGAAGCCCTTGACGGCCTGGATCAGGCGCGGCCGCCACTCGGCCACCAGATCGCGCGAGGCCTTCTGGTGCGCTTCGTCGCCCAACGCCGCGATGGCCGCCTCGATCCCCGGCAGGGAGACGTTGAACGGCAGGCGGATGCGGTCGATGGCCTGTTCCACCGCCAGCGGCGCATAGCCGAAGCCGACGCGCAGGCCGCCCAGGCCGTGCAGCTTGGAGAAGGTGCGGGTGACGACGATGTTGGGCGCCGTGCGCGCCAGATCGAAGGCGCTTTCCCAGTCCGGCTCGGTGACAAACTCGGCGTAGGCTTCGTCAATCACCAGGATGACGTGGGGCGGCAGGCCCGCGTGCAGGCGGCGGATCTCCTCGCCCGTGGCGAAGCTGCCCGTCGGATTGGCCGGGTTCGACAGATAGACCAGCTTGGTCCGCTCATCGACCAGGCCCAGCATGGCGTCGACGTCGGCGCGGAAGTCCGGCTCAGCCGCCAGCCTGACCTGCGCCTGACAGGCGCGGGCCGAAATCTGATAGGCGACGAAGGCGTACTGGCTGGTGACGATGTTGTCGCCGGCCTCCAGATAAGTCTGGTTCAGCAGGGCGAAGACCTCGTCCGAGCCGTTGCCGAAGATCAGCCGCTCCGGCTCCAGTCCATGCGCCTCCGCCACGGCCGCGCGAAGGCGGTCGGCCCGACCGTCGGGGTAGAGGTGGATCGAGGCAACGGCGGCGGCGAAGGCCTCGCGCGCCTTTTCGCCCGCGCCCAGCGCGTTCTCGTTGGACGACAGCTTGATGGGCTTGGCCACCCCGGCGATGGCGCTCTTGCCGCCGACATAGGGGGCGATGTCCAGCACGCCGCGTTTGGGTTGAGGCGCGCCGCCGGACGGCGCCTGGTTCGCTTCGGTCATGCGCGCGTCATCCCCTGCCAGTCGAAGTATACAAGCCGCAATTTGTCAGAAGACGGGAGCGGCGCCGATGACGCCGGTCAGGCCGCCGGGCGCGCCGTCAAGCCTGATGTCTTCCGCCTGCACATAGCCCGTCAGGACGAACAGCTTCAACCCGCCTCCGCCCGACAGAAATTCAGCCGCCAGGCCCGCCTGGCCCAGGGCCTCGACGATGCGAGCGTCCGGCCAACCGCTGTCCGTGACCCAGAAGGTGCGGTCGTCGCCGGTCGGTCCCGGCGCCTCGGTCGAGACCATCAGGGCGCGCGGCGCCCCGGCGGCGTCATCCGGCAGGGCGGCGATGACCTTCAGCATGGGCAGGGCCAGCAACCGCCCCCACCACGGCCGCGCCGACAGATCGATCAGGGCCCGCGTTTTCTGCGCCGCCCCGTCGCGCACGGCGATCAGGGCCTGATCCGCCTCTGCCATCGGCCGCGCCGCCAGCCCCCAGCGGTCAGACGCCAGGATCTGCGACAACGATCCGCAGGCGATCAACGGCCGTCCGTCGGCCGCCTCCAGCCGTCCCAGCACGGCGCGCACCGCCGCTTTTTCCGACAGGCTCGCGCCTTGCAGAACCGCGCGCAGTGCGATGGCGTCGCCGTCGACCGAGCCGCGCGGCCCCGCCGCCAGCCGGGCGCGGACGGCCTCGGCCACGGCCCGCTCCAGCGACAGGCGCGCTTCGTCGGCGGGCGGCTCGATCAGCATCAGAACAGCTGCGGCGCGGGCGCCAGGGCGAACGGCCCCAGATAGGTGCGGCCGCCGCGGAACAGGATGGCCAGCTCCACGCCCTGACCGTCGTCGCCGGTCCCGCCCTGCGGCGTGGCGGCGGCGGCCTTGGCGGCGGCGGCGCGGTCCAGCGCCCCGCCCTGCTGGGCGCCCGCCAGACCCACGATGGCCGCCAGCGGCTTCTCGGCGCGCACGAAGACCTCGCCTTCCAGCTGACCCTGGCCGTCCGCCGACAGGGCGTCGCTAGAGACGAAGGCCTTGCTCTCGCCGGCCTGCAGCTGGCCCTTCACGTCGATGAAGCGGCCGCCCGCCGCCGTCCAGGCGGTCAGCAGCCCCTTGGCGTCCGCGCCCTTGCGCAGGGCCGAGGCCTTTTCGATCACCGCCTCGATCTGGGCGTTCAGCATCCCCGACTGGGTGAAGCCTTCGACCGGGCCGTCCGGGCGGCCCTCGCCGTCGACCAGACGGAACAGCACGTCCACATCATCGGTCGGCGTGTCCGAGCCGACCAGGTGCGGCCGCATGTAGAACTGCACCAGACGCGCCTGCTTCAGCGGGAAGGGCTCGGCGTCCGGCAGGGCGGTGAAGACCGGCCTCTCCAGCTCCAGCGCCACATTGGGCCAGCGCTGCGTCAGGCCGTGCACGCTCATGCGGACGCCCTCGGCGCGGATGGCGGTCTTGCCCTTCTCGCCGCGCGTAACGGTCAGGCCGTCCGGCGCCGCCAGCACCCAGCGCGTGGGATTGTAGGCGTTGGCCTGGGCGATCATCTCGGGCGCCGCGATCGCGTGGCCGGACGGGGCGACGACGTCCAGGTGCTTGATCGTCACCCGCGCGTGCATCGGCCAGCCGGTAGTGGAGATCCCGGCATGCTGGATGGTCCAGCCGCTCTCCTGCAGCCCGGCGATCTTGGCCTCCATGCGCCGCTCGATCTGCTGGGTCAGGAAGAACCACCAGCCGGTCCACAGGACCAGGCCCACGGCGACGATGGCGAAGGGGATGATCAAGCCCTTACGGCTGTGATGCGGGACGGCGTCGGTCATGAGCGCGCTTTAGCAGGATGAGCGGCTGCTGACACGTCCTGTCAGCAGGAACAGGCCAGGCTGCCGCCCGTTCGAATCGCAATCTGACAGGAGACGAGGACCATGGAGACGCAGCAGCTTCATCGCGGCCGGCTGATCGACCATCTGCAACTGGTGACGCCGGACCTGGAGGCCAGCCGCCGCTTCTACGGCGCGGTGCTGGAGGCCCTGGGCGTGCCCATCGGCGGCGAAGCCGAACGCTTCTTCTGGGCCGACGAACTGTTCGTCTCGGCGGTCGACAGCATCGCGGCGGCGGGTCGGCCGACGGGCCGCTGCCACCTGGCCTTCCAGGCGAAGGACCGCGCCATGGTCGAAGCCTTCCACAAGGCGGGGCTGGCGGCGGGCGGAACCGACAACGGCGCGCCGGGCGAGCGGCCCTATCACCCCGGCTACTACGCCGCCTTCCTGCTCGACCCGGACGGCAACAACATCGAGGCGGTGTTCCACGGCGAGGCCGAGCGTTCCGCCGACAGCGTGGTCGTGACGTTCGAGAGCTAGACCGGTCAGGCCGTCAGGTCCGCCCACGTCGCCGTGCAGGCGCGCGCCGCCTCGTCCGGCGCCAACTCCAGCAGCAGGCCGCGCTGGCCGCCGTTGATCAGCACCCGGTCGAACAGGATCGCCGTCTCGTCGATGAAGGTCGGGACGGCCTTCCGCTGGCCGAAGGGACTGACGCCGCCGACCTTGAAGCCGGTCAGGCGCTCGGCGTCGGCGGGCTTCATCATCTGGGCCGACTTGCCCCCTGCGGCGGCGGCCAGCTTCTTCATGCTGACCTCGCAGTCGGACGGCACGACGACGCAGACGGGTTTGGCGTCCACCAAGGTCATCAGCGTCTTGAACACCTGCTCGGGCGCCCAGCCCAGGGCCTCGGCCGCCTGCAGACCCACGCGCGGCGCATCGGGGTCGTAATCGTAGGGATGCAGCTCGAAAGCGACGCCGGCCCTGGTCAGGGCGACAGTAGCGGGGGTGGTCTTGGACATGGGCCTTGGGTCAGTTTGAAGCGCAGCGCTTTGAATAACCGACAGGGCGATCATGCACAGGCCCCTTTTCTTTCGTCATCCTCCGGCGACCCTCGCGAAAGCGAGGGAGACCGGGGGACCTAGCGGCGCCTGGAGGGCGAAAACCCGCGCGCAGCGCGCGCAGCAAAGATCGCCTTCGGCGCCGCTGGCTCCCCCGGTCAGCGCCGCTGCGCGGCTTGCCGGAGGATGACGAAAGAAGAGGGAGCGGAGGCTTCAGCCCGATTCCGCCAGGAACCCCTTGGTCAACTCCACCGTCTCGGCCAGGCCCAGGCGCAGCACCTCCGTCCCCGGCGGCAAGGCGGCGAACAGGCGCGTCGGGCAGGCGGCGTCCAGCATGACGAAGACGCCCCGATCGTCTGCGCGGCGGATCAGACGGCCGAACGCCTGAGCGATCCGCCCGCGCGCCAGGGCGTCGTCCCACGAACGCCCGCCCGAGCCCGTGCCGAACCGCTCGCGTCGCGCCTTGTGCAGCAGGTCCGGACGCGGCCACGGCACCCGGTCGAAGGCCAGAACGCGCAAGGACCGCCCCGGCACGTCCACCCCGTCCCTGACCGCATCGGTGCCCAGCAGGCAGCTGTCGCGCTCGGCCCTGAAGACGTCGACCAGCGCCCCGACCTCCAGCGGATCGACGTGCTGGGCGTAGAGCGGCAGGCCCGCCCGCGCCAGTTCCGGCCCCAGTCGCTCATAGACCGCTTTCAGCCGCCGGATGGCGGTGAACAGGCCCAGTCCGCCGCCGCCCGCCGCCAGAAACAGTTCGCGCATGGCCGAGGCGATCTGGCGCGGGTCGTCCTTGACCAGATCATTGACGACGATGACCCGGCTGTTGGTGGCATAGTCGAACGGGCTGTCGACCTTCAGCGTCCGCGCCGGTTCGATCAGGCGCGCGGCCCCGGTGCGCATCCGGGCGAGGTCGAAGGGGTCTTCCGCCGCCGGATCGGTCAGGGTGGCGCTGGTCACCAGCACCCCGTGCGAGCGCATGACCACCGCCGCCTCCAGCGGCACGGTCGGATCGATCCAGTGACGACGCAGGGCCACGTCATGGATGCGGCCGAAAGCGGCTTCCGCCGAAAGCCAGTCGACGAAATCGGGGTCGGGTTCGTCGCCCCCCTCCTCCAGCGCCGCCAGCATGGAGCGCCAGCCGGGCAGGGTCATGCGCGCGCGCCGGTCCAGCCCGCGCAGCGAGCCCTCGATGCGGGCGCGGGCGGCGCCGTCCAGCTCGGCCGCCTCCTCGTCCAGAATGTCTTCGAGGTGGCGCGACAGGGCCAGCAAGGGCGCCTCGACGGCGGCGATGGCGCGGGCCGCTTCGCGGGCGGCCTCCAGCACCGGCTCGGCGACGGGGCGCAGGGCGCATTCCAGACCGAACTCGGCGCCGCCGGTCTCGGCCGCGCGGGCGCGCAGTTGCTCCAGCGCCGCGACCAGAAATCGCTCGATCGGCCCGATCGGGTTCACCTCGCCCGAGGCCGGGGCGATGCGGCCAGACACGCCTTCGCCGGGCAGTTGGGCGGCGGCCTGGAGCGCGTCCTTCAGGGCCTTGGAGGCGGCTTCGTTGTCGGCGGTCAGGTCGCCCAGACGCTGTTCCAGCCCGCGCCCGCGACGGCCGCGCCCCTCGGGCCCTCTGATCCAGCGACGCAGTTCGGCCGCCTCCTGCCCCGACAGGCAGGCGGAGAAGGCGCTGTCGGCGGCGTCGAACAGGTGGTGGCCCTCGTCGAAGACGATGCGCTTCAGCGCCGCCGTCTCGCCGTCCTGCTTCAGGCCGCGCGCGGTGCGGGCGCCGTCGAAGGCGGCCTGCGTCATCACCAGCGCATGATTGGCCACCACCAGATCGGCCCGGCGGCTGGCGCGGATGGTCTTTTCAACGAAGCACAGGCGATAGTGGGGGCAGGCGGCGTGGACGCACTCGCCGCGCCGGTCGACCAGATTGGCCGGTCCCGCCTGATGCATGGGCGCGGTCGCATAGAGGCCGGGCAGCCAGCCGGGATAGTCGCCCCCCGTCATGTCGCCGTCGCGGGTGTGGGCGGCCCAGCGCGCGGCCAGGCCCATGCCGATCAGGTCGCCGTTCCCCAGCTGCGCCGCCTGCACCATGTCCTGAAGGTTCAGTAGGCAGAGGTAGTTCTCGCGCCCCTTGCGCACCACCGTCTTGCGGCGACGCTCGGCCTCGTCGGGCCACAGGGCGCGGCTTTCGCGGTCGATCTGGCGTTGCAGGGCGCGGGTGTAGGTCGAGATCCACGCTGCGCCTGCGTTGCGCTCGGCCCACAGGCTGGCGGGCGCCAGATAGCCCAGGGTCTTGCCCGTGCCGGTCCCGGCCTCGGCCAGCAGGACGCGCGGGCGACCCTCTTCGTTGCGCGGCGAAAAGGCGTAGGCGGCCTCCGCCGCATAGTCGGACTGGGCAGGCCGCGTCTCGTCCAGACCCGAGGCCTGAAGCAGCTTGTCCAGGCGGATGCGGGCGCTCTCGGAATCGACGGGGGCCGACCCGGCCTCGCCGCGCGGCGCCTCGTCTTCCCATTCCTGCAGCCGCGCCCAGACGTCGAGGCCCGAGCCGCGCTGCTGGCGGTCGCGCAACGGCCCGGCGCGCAGGGCCTGAAGCACGCGCGACGCCCAGCCCCAGCCCGCCCGCTCCAGCGTCAAGGCCAGCGTATAGGCCTCCTCCCGCCCCGGATAGGCAGGCGCGGCCAGCTCGGCCAGCAGGTCGGCGGCGGCGGCGCGCAGGGCGGCGGCCTGGGCCTCGGCCCCCCTCGGCTCCTCGCGCCCGAGCGCCAGCGCCAGTCCCGTGGCCGACGGAGCGCAGAACCGGGCCGGGCGCACGAAGGCGAACAACTCCAGCGCATCCAGCATCTCGGCCGAGCGCGGCGGCGGCGCCAGACCCAGCCGTCGCGCCGTCAGCCCAGCGTGGGCGACGATCACGTCGCCGCCGGTGAACAGGCCCTCGGCGGCGCCCCGCCCGATCTTGCGCGCGCCCTGATCGTCGCACACGGCCCCGGCCCCCGGCGGCGTGGCCAGCGCGGGCGGCAGGTCGAACGTCAGCGACGACGCGGTGCTGATCTCGGCGGATTCGACAGTCACCCTCGCTAGATAGCGCCAGAGGTGACGAAACGGAACGGGAACATGCTATAGGCCTGTCGTGACGCCGCCGATCACTG
The DNA here is from genome assembly GCF_053645695.1 of Brevundimonas sp. NPDC055311. Lineage (NCBI taxonomy): Bacteria > Pseudomonadati > Pseudomonadota > Alphaproteobacteria > Caulobacterales > Caulobacteraceae > Brevundimonas > Brevundimonas sp. NPDC055311. The sequence goes on along the minus strand of NZ_JBSHMV010000002.1, from coordinate 569,279 downwards.
CAACGCTTCCGCCGCTGTTCGCCGACTGGTTCGCCGGTCGGGGCTGGTCGCCGCGTCGGCATCAGCTGGAAATGGTGGCGGCGGCGCAGGCCGGAAAGCACGCCCTGCTGGTGGCGCCGACGGGCGGAGGCAAGACTCTGGCGGGCTTCCTGCCCAGCTTGATCGATCTGGCCGAACGGGGGCCGAGGCCGCAGACCGGACCAGGGTCGGGCGTCCACACCCTCTATCTGTCGCCGCTGAAGGCCTTGACCACCGACGTCGAGCGCAACCTGATGACGCCGATCCGCGAGATCGGGCTCAACATCCACGTCGAGAGCCGCACCGGCGACACTAAACAGTCCAAGAAGCAGCGCCAGCGCGACTTCCCGCCCGACATCCTGCTGACCACGCCCGAGCAGTTGGCCCTGTTCTGCGCCTGGGAGGGGGCGAGGGATTATTTCGCCGACCTGAAGTGCGTGGTGCTGGACGAGGTCCACGCCATCTGGAGCGGCAAGCGCGGCGACCTGCTGGCGCTGGGGCTGGCGCGGTTGCAGACGTTCGCGCCGACGATGCGGCGGGTGGCCCTGAGCGCGACGGTGGACGATCCGGGCAAGATCGCCGACTGGCTTTCTCCTTCTCCCCTTGTGGGAGAAGGTGGCAGGCGGAGCCTGACGGATGAGGGGTCTCGCGACATTCCCGAAATCATCCCGTCCGACGACAGAAGAACCCCTCATCCGAGCCCTTCGGGCCCACCTTCTCCCACAGGGGGAGAAGGAATATGCATCGTCCTCGGCGATCCGGGCGCGTCGCCGGTGGTGGACGTGCTGGTCTCGGAAGGCCGCGTGCCCTGGGCCGGGCACACCGGCGTCCACGCCATCCCCGAGGTCTACGACGCCATCAAGCAGGCAGGCCTCAGCCTGATCTTCGTCAACACCCGCTGGCAGGCCGAGTTCGTGTTCCAGTCGTTGTGGGCGATCAATGAGGACGACCTGCCGATCGCACTTCACCACGGCTCCCTGGCCGCCGAGCAGAGGCGCAAGGTCGAGGCGGCGATGGCGCGCGGCGACCTCAAGGCCGTGGTCTGTACCTCGACGCTGGACCTGGGCATCGACTGGGGCGACGTCGATCTGGTGATCCAACTGGCCGCGCCGAAGGGGGCCAGCCGTCTGGTCCAGCGCATCGGCCGCGCCAACCACCGGCTGGACGAGCCGTCGCGCGCCCTGATGGTCCCCGCTAGCCGCTTCGAGATGCTGGAGTGTCAGGCCGCGCGCGAGGCCGTAGCCGAGAACGCCTTCGACTGGGAGCCGGAACATACGGGCACGCTGGATACGCTGGCCCAGCACGTCATGGGCTGCGCCTGTTCGGAGGCCTTCGACCTGCCCGACCTGTTCGCCGAGGTGACGACGGCCGGCCCCTATCGCGGCCTGACCTATGAGGCGTTCGAGGAGGTGGTCGATCTGGTCGCTGTCGGCGGCTATGCGCTGCGGACCTATGATCGCTTCGCCCGCATCGTGCGCACCCGCGACGGCAAATGGACCGTCCGCAACGCCCAGATGGCCCAACGGCACCGGATGAACGTCGGCGCCATCGTGTCGGCCGCCAATCTGAACGTGCGGGTCGCGGGGCGGCGCGCGGGCGGCAAGCATCTGGTCGCGGGGCGCAAGATCGGCGAGGCCGAGGAATGGTATTTCGAGCAGATGACGCCCGGCGACACCTTCGTCTTCGCCGGTCAGGTCTGGGCCTTTCAGGGGATCGTCAAGACGGACGCCCTCGTCTCGCCTGCCGTGGATAAAGACCCGAAGATCCCCTCTTACGGCGGCTCGAAATTCCCGCTGGGCACCTCTCTGGCCGAGCGGGTGCGGCGCATGGTGCAGGACCGCGACCACTGGCGCGTCCTGCCGCCCGACGTGCAGGAGTGGCTGGAGCTTCAAGCGTTGCGCAGCGCTATCCCCGAAGCGCAAACCCTGCTGATCGAGACCTTTCCGAGGGGCACGCGGCATTTCCTGGTCGCCTATCCGTTCGAGGGGCGGCTGGCGCACACGACCCTGGCCATGCTGCTGACGCGGCGACTGGACCGGATAGGCGTCGGGCCGCTGGGCTTTGTGGTCACCGACTATTCGCTGGCCATCTGGTCGATCCGACCGATGGACGACCTCGATCTGGACGCCCTGTTCGAGCCGGACATGCTGGGCGACGATCTGGAGGCCTGGCTGGAGGAAAGCTTCATGATGAAACGGTCCTTCCGCAACTGCGCCTTGATTTCCGGCCTGATCGAGCAGCGCCAGCCGGGAGCGGAGAAGACCGGGCGGCAGGTGACGTTTTCGACCGACCTGATCTACGACGTGCTGCGGCGCCATCAGCCCGATCACCTGCTGCTGAGGACGGCGCGGACCGATGCGGCGACGGGCCTGCTGGACGTGGCGCGGCTGGGCCAGTTGCTGAGCCGCATCCACGGCCGGATCGTGCACAAGGCGCTAGACCGGCCCTCACCCTTCTGCGTGCCGGTGCTGGTGCAGATCGGGCGTGAACGGGTCGGGGGAGACGCGGCGGAAATGATCCTGGACGAGACCGCCGAGGCCCTGATCGCCGAGGTCATGGAAGACGCGCCCGAAGCGCTGAAGGGGGCGGCGTGAAGATAAGACGCGTCCTTCTCCCCTTGGGGGAGAAGGTGGGCGGCGGAGCCGCTCGGATGAGGGGGCTGCTTCAGCGAGCTGAACGTCAGACGATGAGGTTGAGGCCGGCCGCCCCCTCATCCGTCTCGCTGCGCGAGCCACCTTCTCCCCCACGGGGAGAAGGGCGATGAACGACGCCTTGCGGGAAATCCTGTCGCCCTATCGTCATCCGTGCGGCGGGCTGAAGCTGACGGTCAACGGCGAAGCCTGCGTGCTGCGCTGCTCCGGAGCCCTGTGGCTGCCGGGGCGTCAGGCCCTGATCGCCTCGGACCTGCATCTGGAGAAGGGCTCGGCCTTCGCGGCGCGCGGGCAGATGCTGCCGCCCTATGACAGCCCCGCCACCTTGGCCCGGCTGGAGGCCGAGATCGACGCGCTGGACCCGCGCGCGGTCGTCCTGTTGGGCGACAGCTTCCATGATTCAAAGGCTGTGTCGCGCATGGACGGCGCCCAGCTGACGCGGCTGGAGAGGCTGGCCGCGGGTCGCGACTGGATCTGGCTGGAGGGCAATCACGACCTGGACGCCCTGGCCGGCGCGCTGGCCAATCCCTTCAGGCGCCTGCCCGGCCGGGTGGTCGAGACCCTGGCGCTGGGCGGCCTGTTCCTGATCCACGAGCCGCAGCCCGACCCCGCGCCGGGCGAGGTGGCGGGCCACCTGCATCCCGCCGCTCGCGTCGCCGCCTATGGACGAGGCGTGCGCCGCCCCTGTTTCGTCACCGACGGACGGCGGCTGATCATGCCCGCCTTCGGCGCCTTCACCGGCGGCCTGGATGTGCGCGATCCGGCGATCGCGGGATTGTTCCCAACCCCGCCCCTGGCCGCGCTTCTAGGGCGGGACAAGGTTCACGCGGTGGCGTTCGAAACCCTCAGGTGACCTTCTTGGCCACGGTCACGCCCAGGATCAGGAAGACCACGAAGACGATCAGCGCCAGGATGGCCAGGAATTTGGCGATGCCCGCCGCCGCGCCCGCGATCCCGCCGAAACCCAGCAGACCGGCGACCAGGGCGATGACGGCGAAGATAAGCGCCCATTTCAGCATGTCGGAAACCTCCGCTTTTCACCTCAGGCCAACGAACCGCGTGAAATGGAGGTTCCGCCTGACCGAAAGGCGACGCCTCTCAGCTGACGTGCGGCGTGATGATGCCCAGCGGCAGGGTGGTGACGTTCTTGACCCCGCGAGTGACGATGTGGCTCTCGCAATTGGAGACGATTCCCAGCGTCAGCAGCTTGTCGCGCAGGAATTGATCGAAGGCGTGCATGTCGGTGGTGATGATGCGCAGGACATAGTCCTCGCGGCCGGTGATGGTGGCGCACTGCACGACTTCGGGCCAGCCTTCGACGGCCTGTTCGAAGATCTGCAGGTTGTCGCGCGTCGGCAGGCTCAGCTTGACGATGGCGTAGACTTCGAAGTCCAGGCCCAGAAGTCCGGCGTCCAAGAGCGTGACACGCTTGCGTATCAGGCCAGAGTCCTCCAGTCTCTTGATCCGGCGCCAGCACGGCGAGGCCGACAGGCCGACGCGATCGGCGACCTCGGCGACGGACAGGCCTGCGTCCTGTTGAAGGATGTCGAGGATGCGTGCGTCGATGGGGTCGAGTTCGTCGGCCAAAGGCTTTCTCCGAATTAGCTTTCCGCGCAATAAAATACCCCAAATCAGCATTTGGCAAGGGTGTTTTTGGGAGAGCTAACAGTGAGCCGACATGCTATGCCCTGCTTCATAAGGAAACGCGGCCGGTTCAACCGGACGGGAGGCATTGATGAAGAACACCCCGACGCTGTCGCTGCGCGTCCCGGAGCCTTCGGGTCGGCCGGGCGACACGCCTGATTTCAGCCACCTGAAGCTCGATGCGCCCGGCGCGGTCGACCGCCCGGAGGTCAGCACGGCGCCCGCCGAGATGCGCGATCTCGCCTTCCGCCTGATCCGCGTGCTGGACGATGAAGGCAAGGCCGTCGGCCCCTGGAACCCCAAGCTGGACCCCGAGACAATGCGTCGCGGCCTGAAGGCCATGATCCTGACGCGCGCCTTCGACGACCGGATGCACCGCGCCCACCGTCAGGGCAAGACCAGCTTCTATATGAAGTGCACCGGCGAAGAGGCCATCGCGGTCGCGCAGGGGATGATCCTGAGCCGCGAGGACATGGGCTTCCCTACCTATCGCCAGCAGGGCCTTCTGATCGCGCGCGACTATCCGCTCGCGACCATGATGAACCAGATCTATTCGAACGCCGAAGACCCCATCAAGGGCCGCCAGCTGCCGATCATGTACTCGGCCAAGGACTACGGCTTCTTCACCATCTCGGGCAATCTGGGCACCCAGTATGTTCAGGCCGTGGGCTGGGGCATGGCCTCGGCCATCCGCGGCGACGACAAGATCGCCATCACCTGGATCGGCGACGGTTCGACCGCCGAGAGCGACTTCCACTCGGCCCTGACCTTCGCCGCCGTCTATCGCGCGCCGGTCATCCTGAACATCGTCAACAACCAGTGGGCCATCTCGTCCTTCCAGGGCATCGCCGGCGGGCTTGAGACCACCTTCGCGTCCAAGGGCATCGGCTATGGCCTGCCCGCCCTGCGCGTCGACGGCAACGACTTCCTGGCCGTCTGGGCCGCGACCCAGTGGGCCGAGGAGCGCGCTCGCACCAATCAGGGCGCGACGATCATCGAGCTGTTCACCTATCGCGGCGCCCCGCACTCGACCTCGGACGACCCCAGCCGCTACCGCCCCGGCGACGAGCATGAGAAGTGGCCGCTGGGCGATCCGATCGCCCGCCTGAAACAGCACCTGATCGCTATCGGCGAATGGTCCGACGAACAGCAGGAAGAGGCCGAAAAAGAAACGGTCGAAAAGGTCCGCGCCGCCGCCAAGGAATCCGAGGCCGTCGGCACGCTGGGCCAATCGCGCCCCAGCGTGAAGACCATGTTCGAGGAGGTCTATGCGACCGAGGACTGGCGTCTGGTCGAACAGCGCCGCGAAGTAGGAGTCTGAGTGATGGCCGAGATCAACGACAAGATTGAAGCCGACATGGTCGACCAGAAGGACGCCCCGGCGTCGGTCGCCCCGGACGCTCCCGCCATTGCGCCGATGAACATGATCCAGGCCCTGAACTCGGCCCTGGACGTCAAGATGGCCGAAGACCCGACTGTCGTTTCCTACGGCGAGGACGCGGGCTATTTCGGCGGCGTCTTCCGCGTCACCGACCATCTGCAGAAGAAGCACGGCCTGAACCGCAGCTTCGACGCCCCGATCTCGGAAACCGGCATCGTCGGCACCGCCATCGGCATGGCCGCCTATGGCCTGCGCCCGGTCGTCGAGATCCAGTTCGCCGACTACATCTATCCGGCCTACGACCAGATCGTCTCCGAAGCGGCCAAGATGCGTTATCGCTCGGGTGGCCAGTTCACCTCCTCGATGGTGATCCGCAGCCCCTATGGCGGCGGCATTTTCGGCGGCCAGACGCACAGCCAGTCGCCGGAAAGCTTGTTCACCCACATCGCCGGTCTGAAGGTGGTGATCCCGTCCAACCCCTATGACGCCAAGGGCCTGTTGCTCGCGGCGATCGAGGACGACGATCCGGTCATCTTCTTCGAGCCCAAGCGCCTCTACAACGGCCCCTTCGACGGCTGGCACGAAAAGCCGGTCAGCCCGTGGAAGGCGCAGGAACTGGCCCAGGTTCCGACCGGCAAATACGTCGAGCCGATCGGCAAGGCCCGCGTGATGAAGGAAGGCTCCGACGTCACCATCCTGGCCTATGGCACCATGGTCTGGGTCGCGCTGGCGGGCGCCGAGCACGCGGGCGTGGACGCCGAGGTCATCGACCTTCGCACCCTGGTTCCGCTGGACATCGAAGCCATCGAGGCCTCGGTCAAGAAGACCGGCCGCTGCGTCATCGTGCACGAGGCGCCGAAAACCTCGGGCTTCGGCGGCGAACTGAGCGCGCTGGTGCAGGAGCGCTGCTTCTATCACCTGGAGGCGCCGGTGGCGCGCGTGACCGGCTGGGACACGCCCTATCCGCACGCCTTTGAATGGGAATATTTCCCCGGACCGCAGCGGGTCGCCGACGCGCTGAAAGCCGTCATGACGGGAGGTCGCTAAGATGGGTCGTTACGTATTCAAGCTGCCCGACGTGGGTGAAGGCACCGCCGAGGCCGAGCTCGTCGGCTGGCACGTCAAGGTCGGCGATACGGTCGCCGAGGATCAGATCGTCGCCGACGTCATGACCGACAAGGCCACGGTCGAACTGACCAGCCCGGTCGCGGGCGTCGTCACCGCCTTGCACGGTGAGCCCGGCCAGATGATGGCCGTGCGCGGCCCTTTGGCCGAGTTCGAGGTCGAGGGCGAAGGCAACGCCTCCGCCGATGAACCGGCCCCTGCGCCGGTCTCCGCCGCGCCCGAACCTGCTCCGGTCGCCGTCGAAGCGCCCAAGGCCGAGGCCGCTCCTGCCCCGGTCGCCGCCGCCGGGGCCAACCACGTCTTCAAACTGCCTGACGTTGGCGAAGGCACGGCCGAGGCCGAACTGGTCGGCTGGCACGTCAAGGTCGGCGACGCGGTTCAGGAAGACCAGATCCTGGCCGAGGTCATGACCGACAAGGCGACGGTCGAACTGACCAGCCCGGTCTCCGGCGTCGTCGTCGCCCTGCACGGCGAAGCCGGTCAGCAGATCGCCGTCGGCGGCCCCCTGGTCAGCTTCAAGGTCGAGGGCAAGGGCAATGTCGCCGAGGCTCCGGCCGCCGCTGCAGCGCCTGCCGCCAAGGCCGAGAAGGCCGCGCCGGCGCCTGTCGCCGCACCGGCCGCCAAGCCTGCTGCTGCGCCCAAGACCGACGCCAAGCCCGTTCCGGCCCTGACCGGCCGCCAGCCGGGCGAGCGCCCGCTGGCCTCCCCCGCCGTGCGCAACCGCGCGCGTGATCTGGGGATCGATCTGGTCTTCGTGCCCGGCAGCGGTCCCGCAGGCCGCATCGAGCACGCCGATCTGGACGCCTTCGTCGCGCGCGGCGGCACGTTCGCCCCGGCTACGGCTTCGGGCGGTTCGCTCTACGCCAGGGCCGAGGGAACCAACGAAGTCCGCATCATCGGCCTGCGCCGCAAGATCGCGGAGAAGATGGCCGAGAGCGTCCGTCGCATCCCGCACATCACCTATGTCGAGGACATCGACATGACGGCGGTGGAAGAGCTGCGCGCCCACCTGAACGCCCAGAACAAGGGCACAGGCCGCGCCAAGCTCAACGTCCTGCCCTTCATCGCCCGCGCCATCGTCGTGGCCCTGAAGGACCAGCCGAACATCAACGCCACCTATGACGACGAGGCCGGCGTGCTGACCCAGCACAACGCCGTCCACCTGGGCATCGCCGCCCAGACGCCGAACGGCCTGATGGTCCCGGTCGTCCGCCACGCCGAGGCGCGCGACGCCTACGACACGGCCGAAGAAATCGCCCGCGTCTCGGGCGCCGCCAAGGACGGCAGCGCCAAGCGCGAGGAACTGTCCGGCTCGACCATCACCATCACCTCGCTGGGCACGCTCGGCGGCGTGGTGCACACGCCCATCATCAACCACCCCGAAGTCGCCATCGTCGGTCCGAACAAGATCGAGGAGCGCGTCGTGGTGCGGGGCGGCCAGATGGTCGTGCGCAAGATGATGAACCTGTCCTCCAGCTTCGATCACCGCATCGTCGACGGCCATGACGCGGCGGTCTTCGTGCAGAAGATCAAGACCCTGCTGGAGAACCCGGCCACGCTCTGGATGAACTGATGACCCAGACCCTCAAGACCAAAGTCCTGATCATCGGCGCCGGAACCGGCGGCTATGTGGCGGGGATCCGTTGCGGCCAGCTGGGGCTGGAGACCGTGCTGGTGGACGCATCCCCCGGTCTCGGCGGCACCTGCCTGAACGTCGGCTGCATCCCGTCCAAGGCCATCATCCACGCGGCGGGCAAGTTTGAGACGGTGGCCAAGGCCGCCGGCGACGGTACGCTGGGCATCACCGCCTCGACCCCGGCCATCGACCTGTCGAAGACGGTCGAGTGGAAGGACGGGGTGGTCAAGAAGCTGAACGCGGGCGTCGCCGCCCTGCTGAAGAAGGCCAAGGTCAATGTCATCAAGGGCTGGGCCGAGTTCACCGACGCCAAGACCTGCACCGTGAAAACCGACGACGGCGACATCCGCATCACCGCCGAACACGTCATCCTGGCCACGGGGTCAGAGCCGGTCGAACTGCCCTTCCTGCCCTTCGGCGGCGACGTGATCTCGTCCACCGAGGCCCTGAGCCTGCCGGAAGTGCCCAAGAAGCTGGTCGTCGTCGGCGGCGGCTACATCGGCCTGGAGCTGGGCATCGCCTTCCGCAAGCTGGGCGCCGAAGTGGCTATCGTCGAGATGGCCGAGCGCATCCTGCCGCTCTACGACAAGGCCCTGACCGACCCCGTCGCCAGATGGCTGGAGAAGCACGGGGTCCAGCTGCTGCTCGGCGCCCGCGCCGGGGGCTTCGGCGACGGCAAGCTGAACGTCACCGACAAGGACGGCGCCCCGATGCAGCTGGACGCCGACAAGGTGCTGGTCACCGTCGGCCGCCGCGCGCGGACGAAAGGCTGGGGCCTCGAAAACATGGGCGTGGCCATGAACGGCCCGTTCGTGAAGATCGACGAGCGCTGCGCCACCAGCATGAAGAACGTCTGGGCCATCGGCGACCTGACCGGCGAGCCCATGCTGGCGCACAAGGGCTCGGCCCAAGGCGAAGTCGTGGCCGAGATCATCGCCGGGCACGATCGCGTCTTCGATCCGACCACCATCGCCGCCGTCTGCTTCACCGAGCCGGAGATCGTCTCGGCGGGCCTAGGCCCCGACGACGTCAAGGGCCGCGACGACGTGATCCAGGCCGTCTTCCCCTTCGCCGCCATCGGCCGCGCCCTGGCCATCGAGGCGGGCGAGGACGGCGGCTTCGTCCGCGTCATCGCCTCGAAGACGGACCACCGCCTGCTGGGCGTCCAGGCCGTCGGCCAGCATGTGTCGGAGCTGTCCAACAGCTTCGCCCAGATGCTGGAGATGGGCGCGGTGCTGGAGGACGTGGCCGGAACCATCCACGTCCACCCGACCATGGGCGAAGCCTTCCACGAGGCGTCCCTGCGCGCGCTGGGCCACGCCATACATATCTGAGGGCGCTATGCTCGGGTCGCGGACCCTCGCGACTTGAGCGCAGTCGAGCAGGCCGCGATCGTCGGCCCTTCGGGACCTCCCGACCCGACGCGGCCTGAGCCCTTCTCCCCTTGTGGGAGAAGGTGGCAGCCGAAGGCTGACGGATGAGGGGTCGCGCGGCGGTCTAAGCGCGGCCTTCATCCAACCTCGGAGAGACCCCTCATCCGGCCCTGACGGGCCACCTTCTCCCACAAGGGGAGAAGGAACAGCTTTACCCGCCTCGGGGTGACCGGGCGGCGGAAGGGCTGGGCGGGGCGCCGGGGCTTCGCCCGGAGAAGATGTGATTTACCGTTTCGACGAAGGCCGACGCCCCGCGCGAAGAGTTGGACATGAGCTCGGGGCAGGCGCCGTTGTTCGCGGCTACCCCCGGCGCCCATGACGGGCAGGCCGCGCGACGACGCAGTCCTGGAACGGTCCGAGTAACCCCTCGACCCTGGCCGGAGCCTCTCTGGCGGACGGGTCGAACGCCCCGTCGCTAGGCCCCGTCGGCTCCGCGTCCCGATGTCTGCGGCCGGTCGCGCTTGCGCGCGGCTTGAGGCCGCGGAACGGCGTTGGAGGCGTTCGCCTCGTTCCGCCGCCCGCAGGACATCCTGAACCGCCCACCCGAACCGTCGCCGCCTTCCGCTGGGGTTCCCCTTGCCCGGCGCGCGCGATGGGAGGCCGACGGTCCGACACGGACCCCGTTCTCTCCGCTCCCGCCGCCGCTTCGGTTCGCCGGCCGAGCGAGCCCTCCCCTGCGACGGGACGAGGGGCAGGATGCGGCAGGCGGGAGGTGGGGCGGGGAGATGAGGACGAGTGGGGCGCTGGCGCGGGAAGTATCAGGCGCTGCGAAGCCTTGATGTGAAGGCCGGCGGATTTTCCTTCTCCCACAAGGGGAGGCGGTCCCGCTTGCCCACGGCCGACGAAAGACCGACCCCTGGCGCAAACGGGAGGCTTCGATGAGCGCGCAGACCCATTACCTGGCCGTCTTCACCAGCGACAAGACCAGCCCCAAATGGCGGGCTTGGCGCGCCATGAGCGAGGCCGAGCAGGCCGAGACGGCCCGCCTCGGCGTCGCCGCCTGGGAGGAGGCGCACCGCGACTCCATCGTCTTTCAGGGCGGCCCGCTGGGCCCGACCAAACGCATCGACGACGACGGCGCCGTGACCGACGTGGTCAACCTGCTGACCGTCTTCATGGTCGTGCGCGCCGACAGCCACGAGGCGGCGGCCCGCCTGTTCGAGCCACCCGCACATGAACCCCTTCCCCTGTGACGGGGTGGAGGTGATGCCGGTGCTGGGGTGAGGCTCAGTCGGCGCCCGGCGGCGGGGTCCAGTCCGGGTCGGGGAACCAGTCGGCCGCGAGGTCGCGCCAGTCCGGGTTGTCCTTCTCGATCAGGGCCAGCTTCCAGTCGCGCAGCCATTTCTTGATCCGCCGCTCGCGCCGGATCGCATCAAGCATCAGGGCGTGCTGCTCGAACCAGACCAGACGGGTGCAGTCATAGGCGTCGGTGAAGCCGGAAAAGGCGCGCGTCCTGTGCTTCCACACGCGGCTTTCCAGATTGGAGGTCGAGCCGACGTAGAGCGTCCTGTTGCGCCCGCTCGCCATGATGTAGGTCGCGATGAAGGTGCGATGGGTCGCCATACGGCCACGCTATGTCGCTCCCCCTCTTTCGTCATCCTCCGGGCCGCGCGCAGCGCGGAACCGGGGGACCCAGCGGCGCCGAAGGCGATCTAAGGGCGGCCGTCGAGCGTGGATCTTTCGCGCTCCGCGCGCCGCTGGGTCCCCCGGTCAGCGCCGCTTCGCGGCTTGCCGGAGGATGACGAAAGAAAAAAGGGGCCGCAATGATGCGGCCCCTTTCTCGGATCAGCGCTCGAAGGCGCGTCAGTGCACCCGCGCCTTCCCGATCTCCAGCCCGTCGGCGCCCGCGGACACGGCCACCACGCTGCCGTCCTCGATCTCTCCGGCCAGCAGTTTCCTGGCCATCGGGTCGACCAGTTCCTTCTGGATGACGCGCTTCAGCGGCCTTGCGCCGTAGACCGGGTCGTAGCCCTTGTCGGCGAGCCAGGTCAGGGCGCTGTCGTCCAGGGCCAGCGTCAGGCGGCGGTCGGCCATCAGCTTCTCCAGGCGCGCCAGCTGGATGCGGACGATGCCGCCCATCTGTTCGCGGCCGAGGCGGTGGAACAGGATGATCTCGTCGATGCGGTTCAGGAACTCGGGCCGGAAATGGGCGCGGACCTGCTCCATGACCAGGGGGCGAACCGCCTCGACATCCTCGCCCTCGGGCTGGTCGGCCAGATACTGGCTGCCCAGGTTGGAGGTCATGATGATCAGGGTGTTCTTGAAGTCGATGGTGCGGCCCTGACCGTCGGTCAGGCGACCGTCGTCCAGCACCTGAAGCAGCACGTTGAAGACGTCGGGGTGGGCCTTCTCGACCTCGTCGAACAGAACGACCTGATAGGGGCGGCGACGCACCGCCTCGGTCAGGGCGCCGCCCTCGTCATAGCCGACATAGCCCGGAGGGGCGCCGATCAGGCGGCTGACCGAGTGCTTCTCCATGTATTCCGACATGTCGATGCGGGTGATGGCGTTGTCGTCGTCGAACAGGAAGCCGGCCAGCGCCTTGGTCAGCTCGGTCTTGCCGACGCCCGTGGGGCCGAGGAAGAGGAAGCTGCCCAGCGGCTTGTTGGGGTCGTTCAGGCCGGCGCGGGCGCGGCGCACGGCGTCGGAGACGGCGGCCAGGGCCTCGTCCTGACCGACCACGCGGCGACCCAGTTCGTCCTCCATCTTGAGCAGCTTCTCGCGCTCGCCCTCCAGCATCTTGTCGACGGGCACGCCGGTCCAGCGGCTGACCACGGCGGCGATCTGTTCGGCGTCGACGACTTCGGGCGTGAGCGGGGCGGCGACCGCCGCCTGGGACTCTGAATCCGCGAGTTGCTTCTCCAGCTGGGGGATCTGGCCGTAGGCGATCTCGGACGCGCGGCCCAGGTCGCCGGCGCGCTGGGCGGCGGCCAGTTCGAGGCGCAGGCGGTCCAGGGTCTCGCGCACCTGGGCGCCCTGGCCGACCTTGTCCTTCTCGGACTTCCAGCGGGCGGTCATCTCGTCCGACTGGCCCTGCAAGTCGTCGATCTCGTCTTCCAGCTTCTCAAGACGGTGCTGGGAGGCCTGATCGCTCTCCTTCTTCAGGGCCTCGCGCTCGATCTTGAGCTGGACCAGGCGGCGGTCGATCTCGTCCAGGGCCTCGGGCTTGGAGTCGACGGCCATGCGCACGCGGCTGGCGGCCTCGTCGATCAGGTCGATGGCCTTGTCCGGCAGGAAGCGGTCGGTGATGTAGCGGTTCGACAGGGTGGCGGCGGCGACGATGGCGCTGTCGGAGATGCGCACCCCGTGGTGAACCTCATACTTCTCCTTCAGGCCGCGCAGGATCGACACCGTGTCCTCGACGGTGGGCTCGGCGACGAAGACCGGCTGGAAGCGACGGGCCAGGGCCGCGTCCTTCTCGACGTGCTTGCGGTATTCATCCAGCGTGGTGGCGCCGACACAGTGCAGCTCGCCGCGCGCCAGGGCGGGCTTGAGCAGGTTGGAGGCGTCCATCGCGCCGTCGCCCTTGCCCGCCCCGACCAGGGTGTGCATCTCGTCGATGAAGAGGACGATCTGGCCCTCAGCGGCGGCGACCTCGTTCAGCACGGCCTTCAGCCGCTCCTCGAACTCGCCGCGGTATTTGGCCCCGGCGATCAGGGCGCCCATGTCGAGCGCCAGCACCTTCTTGTCTTTCAGGCTTTCGGGCACGTCGCCGTTGACGATGCGCAAGGCCAGGCCTTCGACGATGGCGGTCTTGCCGACGCCGGGTTCGCCGATCAGGACGGGGTTGTTCTTGGTGCGGCGGGCCAGGACCTGAATGGTGCGGCGGATCTCCTCGTCGCGGCCGATGACCGGGTCGACCTTGCCGTCGCGCGCGGCCTCGGTCAGGTCGCGGGCATAGCGTTTCAGGGCGTCGAAGCTGTCCTCGGCGCCGGCGCTGTCAGCGGTCTTGCCCTTGCGGATTTCGGCCACGGCGTCGTCCAGCTTCTTGGCCGTGACTCCCGCGGATTTCAGCGCCTCGGCGGCGGCCCCGCCCTCCTTGGCGATGGCGGCCAGCAGGCGTTCGGTGGTGACGAAGGCGTCGCCCGCCTTCTTGGCGGCCTCTTCGGCGGCGTTGAAGACGCGCGCCAGATCGCCGTCGAGGTAGAGCTGGCCCGAGCCGCCCTCGACCTGGGGCCGCTTCTTCAGCAGGCCTTCGGTGACGGCTTCGGCGGCAGCCGGGTCGCCTCCGGCCTGATCGATCAGCTTGCGAGCCAGGCCGTCGCGCTCCTCGAGCAGCACCTTCAGGAGGTGGTCGGGCGCGAACTGCTGGTGGCGGCGGGCGAGCGCCAGCGACTGGGCGGACTGGACGGCCTGTTTGGCGCGGTCGGAATAGAGGTCGAGATTCATGGCGTTCGGTTTCCCCTCGGGAGGCGGATGTCGACTCAATGCGCCCTTACAGGAAGCGACGCCTTGAGCTGTCGCAAACGAGGTGGGTGTGTCCGATGAGACACGCAAGGGGGACGCCGCCCACGATTGATGCGGCCCCGCGTCCCGGCCTAGCCTGAGCGCAATCAGAGGTTGGTAAAGCGCCGATGCCGTTCCCCGTCGATCCTGCCGTCATCCTGCCGTTTCTGGCGGCGGTCGCGCTGATGGAGCTGACGCCGGGTCCGAACATGGGCTGGCTGGCGCTGGTCTCCCTGTCGCAGGGGCGGGCGGCGGGGCTGGCGGCCGTGGCCGGGATCACCCTGGGGCTGACGCTGTGGATGGTCGCCGCGGCCTTCGGCCTGACCGAGGCGGTGCTGCTGTGGCCCGCCCTCTATCAGGCCATCCGCTGGGCCGGGGTCGGCTTTCTGCTGTGGTTGGCCTGGGACGCGTGGCGCAGCGCCGGCGGCGGCGCCAGCGACGCCCCGGTGCAGATGCGGCGACGCGCCCTGTTCCGGCGCGGCCTGATCGGCAATCTGCTGAACCCCAAGGCGGCCCTGCTCTATGTGGTCCTGCTGCCCGGCTTCATTCGCCCCGCCCAGGGCTCGACCCTGGCGCAGGCCCTGACGCTGGGCGCGCTGCACATCCTGGTCAGCGTCGTCGTCCACGCCACCATCGTGCTGACCGCCGCCCGCGCAGGCGGGGCGCTGCTGACCCGCGCCCAGGGACCGGCGCTGCGCGCCGCCATGGCCCTGGGGCTGATCGCCATCGCCGCCTGGACCGCCTGGGAGACGCGGACCTGAACAAGCCGGAACGAGCTGAAATCCGTATGGAACCATAAGCGTCGCCGTGCGCTTGCGGCCCATGCTGACGACCAAGATGAACCCCCGTGTCTTCTGGGGGGCCAGCGCGATCGCAGGCGGACTGCTGCTGCTCGCCCTGCTGGCGCCCGCCACGTCCGGCCTGCTGTTCGGACGCGCCCAGGCCTGGGTGATCGAGACCTTCGGCTGGTTCTACGTCGCCTCCGTGGCCGGGTTCCTGCTGTTCGCGACCGTGCTGGCCGTCGGGCCGACCGGGCGGCTGAAGCTGGGGCCGGACGACGCCGAGCCGGACTTCCCCTATGTTTCCTGGCTGGCCATGCTGTTCGCGGCGGGCATGGGCATCGGCCTGATGTATTTCGCCGTGGCCGAACCGGTGCAGCACTACATCGCCCCGCCCGAGGCCCAGCCCGGCACCATCGACGCCGCGCGCGAGGCCATGGTCATCACCTATACCCACTGGGGCGTCCACGCCTGGGCCATCTACGCCGTTGTCGGGCTGAGCCTGGGCTATTTCGCGCACCGGAAGGGCCTGCCCCTGACCATGCGGTCCAGCCTCTATCCCCTGCTGGGCAAGCGGGTGAACGGCCCGATCGGCGACATGGTCGACATCTTCGCCATCTGCGGCACCCTTTTCGGCATCGCCACCTCCCTGGGGCTGGGCGTGGCCCAGATGAACTCGGGCCTCAACTACGTCTTCGGCCTGCCCAGCAGCGTCACCATGCAGGTGGCCCTGATCGTCGTGGTCATGGGCGTGGCGACCCTGTCCGTCCTGTCGGGCGTGGACAAGGGGGTTCGGCGTCTGTCGGAGCTGAACCTGGTGCTGGCCGTCTGCCTGATGCTGTTCGTGCTGATCACGGGGCCGACGCTGTTCCTGCTGCGGGCCTATGTGCAGAATTTCGGCCTCTATCTGGATCATTTCTTCGTCCGCACCTTCACCCTCTACGCCTATGAGCCGCGCGCCTGGATGGCGGACTGGACGCTGTTCTACTGGGCCTGGTGGATCGCCTGGTCGCCGTTCGTGGGCATGTTCATCGCCCGCATCTCGCGCGGGCGCACGGTGCGGGAGTTCCTGATCGGCGTGCTGCTGGTCCCGTCGGGCTTCACCTTTTTGTGGATGACGGTCTTCGGCAATACGGCCATGAGCCTGGATCTGGGCGCGGCCGCCGGCGCGATCTCGGACGCCGTCCAGGCGGACCTGTCGACCGCCCTGTTCCGTTTTCTGGAGTATCTGCCGGGGACGGCGATCACCTCGACCCTGGCCATCGCCCTGGTGGCGGTCTTCTTCGTCACCTCGGCGGATTCAGGATCGCTGGTGATCGACACCCTGGCCTCGGGCGGCGTCGAAGACACGCCGCGCTGGCAGCGCATCTACTGGTGCGTGCTGCAGGGGCTGGCGGCGGCCCTGCTGCTGCTGGCGGGCGGGCTGGGCGCCCTGCAGGCGGCGACCCTGGTGGCGGCCCTGCCCTTCGCCGTCATCATGATCCTGGCCTGTTTCGGCCTGGCGCGGCAGATGGGCGCCGACCTGAGGGGCGAGGCCGTCGAGACCGAGGCGGCGCCCTTGCGCGAACAGCTCAAGCGCATCCTGGCCCCCGCCAGCCGCCGCGACATCGACCGCCAGATCGCCCGCCACGGCGCCCCGGCGCTGGAAGAGGTGCGCGCGGCGGTGGCCGCCGAGGGTCTGGAGAACAGCGAGGTCCAGAGCGACGACAACGGCGTCTGGCTGAGGGTCGAGCACGCCAACGGGCGGGACTTCCTGTATCGACTGGGCGCCCGGTCGCGGCCTCGCCCGGCCCTGACCGCGCTGGAGGCGCCCGAAAGCCGCCGCGCCCTGGAATGGCGGCTCAGCGCCGTGACCGGCGACGGCACGCGCCCGCGCGACGTGACCGGCTTCACCCGCGCCCAGATCGTGGCGGACGTGCTGGAGCACCTGCAAAGGTGGCGGCTGGCGGCGTAGGCCGGTCTCGTTCCCGCTCACCCCGGCGGACGCCGGGGCCCAGTAAGAGCCGCGTTCGCAGTATGAACCGTCGCGCCTGAAGCCAAAGCACTGAATCCCGGCGGACGCCGGGATGGGCGGGATGAGCGGGATGAATGGAGGGCGCCCCTTGGCCCGACGGACGGGCGGCGGTAGCGTCGCCGTTCAGTCTTTGGGAGCGTCCTTGATGTCCATCCGCCTGTCGCGCCGCGCGGCGTTGATTTCCTCCGCCGTCGCCGCCACGGGCGCGGCCCTGCCCGCGACCGGCTGGGCCCAGACCAGCGCCGATACGCGCTCCGACGAGGAGATCGCCGCCGCCGCCGACGCCTGGGTGCAGCGCTGCATGGCCGCCTGGCCGGAGCAGCCCGCCGTGTCGCTGGCCCTGGTCCGCGACGGCAAGACGGTGCTGGCCAAGGGCTATGGCGTGCGCCGCCAGGGCAAGGCCGAACCGGCCGACGAACACACCCTGTTCGCCATCGCGTCGAACTCCAAGAACGTCACCGCCGCCTGCCTGGCCATCCTGGTCGACGAGGGCAAGGTGAAGTGGGACGAGCCGATCCGCACCTATCTGCCGGGCTTCACCCTGTCGGACCCGTTGGTGAGCCAGCAGATCACCGTGCGCGATACGCTGAGCCACCGCGCCGGTTTCGGCCTGGGCGCCGGCGACCTGCTGTTCTGGCCCAACAGCGACCGGACGCGCGCGCAGGTGCTGGCCCAGGCCGCCTTCGTGCCGATCGAGGACGGCTTCCGCGAGGACTACGACTACTGCAACCTGATGTTCGTGGTCGCGGGCGCGGTGATCGAAAAGGCATCCGGCCTGTCGTGGGAGGACTTCGTCCAGACCCGCATCTTCGACAAGGTCGGCATGAACGAGAGCGTGCCCCTGGCCCGCCTGGCCGATCCGGCGAAGTCCGCCCTGCCGCACGGACGTGTCGGGCCGCCCCTGCGCTATCAGGGGCCGATGACCCAGATCGCCGAGTCCATCGTCGAGGTGTGGAACTGGGATTCGGCGGCCGCCGCCGGGGGCATCTGCGCCAGCGCTACGGACTGGGCCAAATGGATCGCCGTGCGCCTGAACGAAGGCAGGCTGGCCGACGGGACGCGCTTGTTCTCCGAAGCCGCCGCGCGCGAGATGTACAAGCCCAACATCGTGGTCTCCTCGTCCAACGGACCGACGGCGGAGCTGCCCAATCGGGCCGTCGCCTCGACCTACGCCATGGGGCTGCAGGTGCAGGACTATCGCGGCGAGCGGCTGGTGACCCACGGCGGCGGCTCGCCCGGCGGCATTTCGGCCACGGTGCTGATCCCCGGCCGCAAGATCGGTTTCTCGGTCTTCACCAACGCCGAGGAGAGCTTCCTGCTGCGCGCCCTGCGCTCGGGCCTGTCCGACATCGCCATGAACAAGGTCGACGTCGACTGGATCGCGGATTCGAAAAAGCGCGAGGCCGAAGGGATCGAGAAGTCGCTGAAGGCCGCCGTCGAGATCGACGCCAAACAGGCGGCGGGCGCGGCCCCGTCCCTGCCGCTGGAGGCCTACGCCGGAACCTGGCGCGATCCCTGGTACGGCGACATCGTCATCGAGCCGAAGACCGAGGGGCGCGGCCGCAACCGCAAGTCCGGCCTGTGGCTGCGCTTCACCCACACCCCGGCGCTGCAGGGCTGGCTGGAGCCCTATGACGGCGAGACCTTCCGCACCCGCTTCCCCGACAAGCGCGAGGAAGACGCCTTCGTCACCTTCAGCATCGCCACGGCCAAGCCCGCGACGGCCACGGTCAAGGGCGTCTCGCCGGACATCGACTTCAGCTACGACTATCAGGACCTGCGGCTGACGCGGGTCTGAGGCGGCGGCTCAGGCGCGCGGAATGGCGACCACGACGCGGCGGTTCCTGGCGCGGCCCTCGGGGTCGTCCTGGCCGTCGGTCGTCGCATTGGGCGCTGCGGGTTCGGCCTCGCCGCGCCCCTCGGCGTGCAGGCGATCCGCCGGGACGCCGCCCGACGCCGCGAGCCACTGCGCCACCGCCTCGGCCCGTCGCCTGGAAAGCGCGAGATTATAGGCGTCCTCGCCGACCGCATCGGTATGGCCGACCACGGTGATGCGGCCCGATCCCGCCTGAGCAGCCAGTTCGGCCGTGCGACGCAGCGCCGCTTCCGCCTCCGCCGTCAGCCGGGCGGAATCGAAGGCGAACAGCACGTCTGACGCCAGTTCGACAATGGTCTGCGTCTCGGTCTGGCGCATGGCGAAGCCGCTGATCCGGCCGGTGAGGCCGCTGACCTGACCGGTCAGGCGAGCGCCGCCGCCCAGGGCGCCGTTCTGGGCGCCGGTCCCCGCCGTCGACGGCGTGACGGGGTTAGCCTCAGCCTGCGGCGAGGGCGTCGGCGCGGCGGCGGGCGACGGGCCAGACTCGTCGGACCGCTCGCCGGAACAGGCGGCCAGAGCCGCGACCAGCCCCGTCGCCGCGGCGGCGACGCGCACTCGCCTCACCGCTGCACCGGCACGCCGTCAAACGGACTGACATCGGGCATGTTCAGGGAGATGGTGGCGCTGTCGGCGGGCGGCGCTGGGAATTTGAACCAGATGATCGCCGGCTTGTCCCGCCCGGTGCTGACGCCGATCCGCCCGCCTGAGAGCGGCGCGGCCATCCACTTCTTCTCCTCGTCCTGCAACACGCCGTAGCGCTGCGAGGTGGCGTCGTCGATGACGCTGACGTCGCTGATGTTGAAGAACCACTGGGAGACCGCTTCGCCGGGCGGCGGCGTGTAGCGCAGCTCCACCGTCAGGATGGAGCCCGTGACCTGGACCCGCGTCAGGTCCACGGTCGACCCTCGAGGGCCTGGCGAGGAGCGGAGCGCCGCCGCCGCCGGAGGAGGAGCCGGAGACGCCGCGACCGTCGGGGATGGCGCCGTTTCAGGCGCGGCGGCTGCGGGCGGCGGCGCCGCGTCCTCGGCCTTCTCGGCCTGACCCTGACCACACGCCGCCAGAGCCGGCATCATGAGTCCGAGAAGAACGGGCAGGCCCCGTACTGACGGCCGCAACTTCATGAAACATCCCTTCCTTCAATCGTTCGTGATCGACAGAAGGCCTGAGCGGCGCACCCGGTTCCGTCGCCTTCGACCTAACGGGTCGCCGGGCGCCGCCCCGCCTCGAGGATCGGCATCCCGGCCTCGGTGGGGATGTAGATGGTCTGGCGGCCTTCCTTGCCGGCCGTCTCCTGCAGCATGTTGATGTAGGACCAGCGCAGATAGGCCTCGGGGCCGCCCAGGGCCTCGGCCATGATGCGGTTGGCCTCATTGGCGCCCTTGGCGCGCTCGATCTCGGCCTGGGCGGTCAGCTTGGCGGCGTCCAGGGCGGCCTGGGCCTCCAGCACGCGGATGCGGCGATTCTGCACCGCCTCCTCATAGGCGGCGCGCCCGGCCATCTGCTTGGTATAGACGTTGTAGGTCGGGAAGCCGATCAGCACGACCGCCAGGACGACGGCGATGGCGATGATGGATCCGAGCGTGAGGCCGACGCCGCGCATGCGCGTGCTCCCGAATTAAGGCGAGGAAAGCGCACAGGGTGACGGGCGCGGCCCCGCCCGGTCAAGCCGCGATCAGCGCGTCAGCTCCAGAATGTCGAGCTTGGATTCCTGCTTAGGGAAGGGAATGACCAGGCGCCAGCGCTGGGGTCCGATGCGCTCGAACACGCCCAGCTGGTCGCGCTCGGCCCGGGCGCCGTAGGCCGGGAAGCCGGTCTCGTCGCCCCAGGCCTGGGCGCCGACGTAGACCAGGCGCCGGTCGGTGTCGGGATAGAGCAGGCCGCGCGTGCGCTGGCTGCCCGTGGTCTTCTCCAGGATCAGGTCGCCGCCCGGCGTCAGTTCGACGCGGCAGCGGAAGGCGGGATAGGCGACGTAGGCCAGCCCCCCTGAACCGCCCTGGCCGGAATCGCGCGCGCCCAGCTTGATGGTCCGGCACCGGTAGTCGCCCGGCGGGGGTTGAAGACGGCCGGCCTGGCCGGCGTTGGGGTCGACCAGGACGCCGAGGGATTCCACCTCATCGGCGAAGCCCCGTTCCTCGGCCTCGGCCCGAGCCAGGCGCCAGGCCTGATCGAGACGACCCAGAAGGCTGGCGTCGGCGGGCGTGGCCACCGCGCGCCAGTCGTCGCCCCCGCCCTGCTCGCCCGGAGACGGGGTCGCGGCCGGCGCCTCGGGCGCGGGCGCGGGAGCCTCAGGGGCCGCCTCGACGGGGGCCGGCGCGGGCGAGGCCGGCGCAGGCGAGGCCGGCCGATCGGGCGCGGCGGCGCGATCGCAGCCGGTCAGGGCGGCGGCGCTGAGAATGACGACGGCGCAGGCGGGTCCGAGGCGCATGGGAGTCTCCAACATCATCCCCTCCTAACGGCCGGGAACGGCGACGGTTCAGCGCGCCCGTTCAGCGCCCCTGTTCAGCGCGAAGGCGTCGCGGGGACCAGCTCCAGCAGATCGAGGTTGGATTCCGTCGCCGGCCAGGGCGTGACCAGGCGCCAGCGGGCCTCGCCGACGCGCTCCAGCACCCCGACCATGTCGCGTTCCGGGCGTTGGCCATAGCTGCGCGCGGTCGGTTCGGACGCCAGGGCCATGGAGCCCAGGAAGACCATCTCGCGGTCGTTCTCGGGGAAGAGCAGGCCCGCCGGACGCTGGGAGCCCGTGCGCTTGACCAGCTTCAGCCCGGCCGGGGTCTGTTCGATGCGGCAGGCGAACCAGCCGTAGACCACATAGCCCAGGCCGCCTTCGTCGCCCTGGGACCCCAGCTTGACGGTGCGGCAGCGGTAGGCGCCGGGCGGCGGAGCGACGCCGGGACGACCGGCGTCAGGATCGACCAAGGCGCCCAGGGCCGTCAGGTCGCCCGAGCCGGGCTGACGCCGGGCCTGCTCCAGCGCCAGGGTCCAGGCGGCGGCGCGGCGCTGGTAACGATCGCGGTCAGCCGGGGTGATGACGCCGCGCCAGTCGTCCAGCACGACGCCGACCGGCGCCTCGGGCGCCGGCGGAACGGGCGGCGGCGCCGGAGGCGGCGGCGGAGGCGGCGGCGTCGTGGCGCAGGCCGCCAGGGCCGCCGCAGCCAGGGCCGGGCCGACCCAGGCCTTGAACAGGGGCGTCAGAGGTCGGTTCGGCATAGGCGGCATCTCGGTCTTCTCACGCGACGAGGATCGAAAGCCCCGTTTCTCTTAGGAAGCCGCCATGAGGCGCGGCGTCAACCCCGCCCGTCGTCGCGACCGCGTGAGGTCGTCAGGCGCGCATCGCCGTTTCGGGCGGGGAAGAGGGCGTCAGAAGTCGCGCCAGGGCCCCCGCAAGTTCGGATAGGGCGACCGGCTTGGTCAGGTATTCGGCGAAGCCCGCCGCCTGGGCGCGGCCCACCCAGTCCGGGTCGACCGCCGCCGACAAGGCCAGGACGGGCAGGTCGCGGGTCAGGGGCTCCTCGGCCAGGGCGGTCTTGACGGACAACCCCTCGGCGCCGTGCAGATCGAGGTCGAGAACCACGGCGTCGGGCTGCAGATCGCGCGCCAGATCCGTCCCCTCCTGCGCGGTGGCGGCGACGTGAAGCTGGATCGGGCCCAGGGCGTGCAGCAGCCGACGCATCAGGGCGACGGCGGCCGGGTCCTCGGCGATGTAGAGCAGGATGGCGTTCGGCAGGCGCGGCAGGGGCGGGGCGGCCTGAAGCTGGGGACGAGGGGCGGCCTGCGGCTCGGAGGGCGACGCAGCGGGCAGACGCAGGGTGAAGGCCGCCCCCTCGCCCTCGCGGCTCTCGACCGCCAGGTCGCCGTTCATGGCGGCCGCCAGACGACGCGCGGCGGCCAGGCCGACGCCCGCGCCGTCGGTCGAGGCCGCCGGCCGTCCGCGCGGGACGAAGGGGTCGAACAGAGACTTGATCCGGGCGGGCGACAGGCCCGGCCCCGTGTCGCGCACGGTGATCCAGACCTCGTGGTCGACGCGGCGTCCCTCGATCAGGGCGATCCCGCCCGGCCGGTTGTGCTGGACGGCGTTGCCGATCAGAGCGGTCATCACCTGGTCGAGGGCGCGCGCCTCGGCCTGAACGGTCAGACCGGCCTGGAACGGCGGCGGGCGCAGATCGACCCCCGCCGCCCGAGCCTGATCGACCAGGGCCTGGCAGATGCGGCGCGCGACCAGCAGAGGGTCCAGACGCTCGGAGGCCGCCGCACCCGCAGAGGCGGCGCCGGCGAAGACGGTCAGGCCCTCGACCAGGGTCCGCAACCGGACCGCCGCCTCGCGAATCTGATCGACGGCCTGGGCCTGGCGATGGCTGAGGGGGTCGTTGACGGCGTTGATCCGCAGCAGGTCGGCGAAACCGAGAACGGCGTCCAGGGGGCCGCGCATCTCGCGACTGGCGGCGCTCAGCAAGGCGGCGTGGGTGCGTCGGCCGGCGGCCTCGACCGCCTGGGCCCGCAGCAGGCGCGCCTCGACGTCGCACACCGCGCCCTCCAGATCGACGATGCGGCGTCGGGCGACGGCGGCCTGACGGTCATGCAGCCTCTGTGCCGCGCCTATGCGCCCGTGGGCGCCGATCGACAGCCTGACGCCGGCGATCCCCGTCGCCAGACCGAGGGCGACCGCCAGTAGAACGAATTCCATCACACGTCCTCCCGATGGCTCGAGAGTGACGTGCAACTGGTTGCATTAATATGAACGCACCTGTCTAGGTTGCGATCACGCCCTATTCGTCGTCGGCGACCGCCTCGGCCTTGCGGCGCGGACGGCGGGTGCGCGGGGCGGGCGTTTCGTCGCTCGGCGCGGCGTCTTCGATCGCCGTGGGGCGAGTCAGGAAGCCCGGCAGGGCCGCCGCGGAGTCATCGGCGGCGGCCGGAGCAGCGGCGGCGGCGCGCGGACGACGCGTGCGCGGAGCCTTGGCGACGGGTTCATCGCCGGCGTCGGGCGCGACATCGGCCGAGGGCGCGTCGGCTGCGTGATCGGCGACGTCAGGCGCGGCGGCTTCGGGAGCGGGCTCGCCGAACGGACGGCCCTCGTCCTGGACCGTCGCGGCGTCGTCGCTGGAGGCGTCGTCGGACTCGCCGTTCTCAAAGCGGCGATTGCGCTCCTCGCGGCGGCGCTCCCAGCGCTCGCGGCGGGATTCGCGACGGCCGCCCTCGCGGTTGTCGCCGTCGCCGTTTTCACGCGGTTCGCGCGGTTCGCGTGCTTCTCTGGGCTCGCGCGGTTCGCGATCGCGGTTGGCGTCGCGCTCGGCGCGTTCGGCCTGACGGCGGGCCTCTTCCTCGACCCGGCGCTCCTCGGCCTGCTGGGCGGCGATGATGGCGGCCGCCTGGGCGCCCGACTCGTCCTCGAAGTCGATGTCGAAGCCCTGGCCCGCCTGTTCGCGCTGGGCGATCTCGCTGACCGAGCGCTGCGGCTGAAGGGCGCGCAGGACGCGGAAATAGTGTTCGGCGTGCTGGGTGTAGTTCTCGGCCAGAACGCGGTCGCCGGCGGCCGCGGCGTCGCGCGCCAGCTGCATGTAGCGTTCGTAGACGGTCTGGGCGTTGCCCCGGACCTTGATGTTCTCGGGACCTTGCGAGTCCCAGGAACGGTTCGGATTGGTCGCGTTGGCGTTATTGCCGCCGCCGGGCTTACGGTTGCGTCCGCGTTGACGCTTCATGCCCTTGAAATCTCTCATCGGAGCTTACCGTGCTGGTGCGGGCCGCCGTCGAAGAAAACGGGCGGGACCCTGTTCGTCGTTCCGTTCGTTCGGGGCCTATCCCCGGTGCGATCTGTTCGGAAAACCGTGCGTTCCCCGTGGTCCGCCACGTCCGTCTTAGGGGCGCGACCGTCACTGAACTCCGACGCGCTTGTTCAGGCGAACCGGCCCGAAAAGGATGCGTTTGAGTGGGGAACACCACGGACTTAGCGCGCAGCGAGACGCTTTCCAAGGGTTTTTATCGCCGCAGACTTATTGAACGGGACCTTCGACCTCGGGGATGGGTCCGACGCGCGGGTCCGGGCCGTTGGTGACGACGCGGTCGCGGTTCGACAGATCCTGAACCACCTTGACGTCGGTGAAGCCCGCCGCCTCGAACAGGGCCTTGACCGCCTGGCCCTGATCCCAGCCGATCTCGACGGCGAAGACGCCTTCGGGACGCAGGATGCGGGCGATCTCGGGCGCCAGGTCGCGATAGGGCTGCAGCCCGTCCGGGCCGCCGTCCAGCGCCAGATGCGGGTCGTGCTCGCGCACCTCGGGGTCCAGGCCGGCGATGTCGCCGGTCGGGATGTAGGGCGGGTTGGACACCACCAGGTCGAAGCTGGCGTCGGCGAAGCCCGCCGCCCAGTCGGTGCGCATGAAGGTGCAGCGGTTGTTCAGGTCGAGATTGGCCGCGTTCTCGCGCGCCACGGCGATGGCTTCGGTCGAGATGTCGGTGCCGACGCCGCGCGCGCCGCGCCGCTCGGCCAGGGCGGCCAGCAGGATGGCGCCCGAGCCCGTACCCAGGTCGGCCATCTCGAAGGTCGAGTTCGGCGGGAAGGCGCGGACGATGACGTCCACCACCGTCTCGGTGTCGGGGCGCGGGCTGAGCACGTCGGGGGTGACGTTCAGCATGATCTTCCAGAAGCCCTTGCGCCCCAGGATGCGCGACACCGGCTCGCGGCGCAGGCGGCGGTCCACCATGGAGTCCAGCGCCAGGGTTTGCTCAGGACTGAGCGCACGATAGGGATCGTTCAGGATATCGACGCGGCCCGCTCCGGTCGCCGCCTCAAGCATCAGGCGCGCGTCGATGGAGGGGCTGTCGATGCCGGCGGCCTTCAGGCGCGCCTGGGCGCCTTTCCAGGCGGTCAGCAAGGTCGGTTGGGTGTTCTGATCAGGCATTCTCGCTGATTGGGGTCTGTAACGCATGATTTCAAGACGGAACGGCCCGACAGCGTGGCCGTTGAAGGGCGAATGGGGATGAAACCACAGTCCAGTCATCGCGCCTCGCGCGCCGGAAAACGTCGTGCTGCGCGGGGATCACACGGCGCGGCGGGCGGACTGCTGCGCTATCTGGCCGCCGCCACGGGCGGGTTGGCGACGGGCGCGACGGCGGCGCACCTGCTCTACACCCAGGGCCACCGCTTCGGCCTGGAGCTGCGGCCCGAGCGGCCCGAGCCCCTGCCCCCGCGCGATCCCACGCCCGAGGACTATGACGCGGACGAGCCCGGCCGGGGCCGCCTGGCGCGCCGCCCGCTGGAGATACCGCACAAGGGCTGGGTCGACATCCTGTGGCGCACGGTCATGGGCTATTTCGGCGACCGCGTCGGCTTCGTCGCCGGGGGCGTGACCTTCTTCATGCTGCTGGCCCTGTTCCCGACGCTGGGCGCCTTCGTCACCATCTACGGCCTGTTCGCCGATCCGGCCGACGCCTGGGGACAGCTGAGCTTCCTCTATGAGGTGCTGCCCGCCAATGTGGCCCAGTTCCTGGGGACGGAGATGACGCGGCTGGCGGGCAATTCGACCGGCCAGCTGACCTTCACCCTGGTCTGGACCCTGCTGCTGACGCTGTGGGCGGCCAACGGGGGGGTCAAGACCCTCTTCTACGGACTGAATCTCGCCTATCACGAGGTCGAGCGGCGCAACATCGTCGTCTACAACCTGATGTGCATGGGCTTCACCGTCTCGGCCATGGCGGCGGTGCTGCTGAGCTCGGCCCTGGTGGTGGGCGTGCCGGTGGTGCTGGCGGTGTTCGGCCTGCAGGACGAGTGGGCCTATCTGGCGCCGCTGCGCTGGCCGCTTCTGTTCTTCGGCTATGTCGGGGCGCTGGCCCTGATCTATCGGCTGGGGCCGAGCCGGTCGCGGGCGCGCTGGCGCTGGCTGACGCCGGGAGCCCTGTTCGCGGCCAGCCTGAGCCTGCTGGTGTCCTTCCTGTTCAGCTGGTTCCTGACCACCTTCGTGCGCACCGATTCCTACGGCCCGCTGGCGGCGGCCATGGGCTTCCTGCTGTGGACCTGGTTCTCGGTGCAGGTGATCCTGATGGGCGCCCGGCTGAACGCCGAGATCGAGCACCAGACCGCGCTGGACACCACCACGGGCGCGCCCCTGCCGATCGGCGAGCGCGGGGCGGTGATGGCCGATTCGGTCGGCCCCCGGCGCGGCAATCCCGCGGCCCTGGCCTTCACCCTGAAATACGCCGAGGCGCTGGGCGACCGGGTGATGCGGCGGCGCATGAAGAAGCAGCGCTAGGCGCTCGCTAGGCCGGGCGGCGCGCCCGCAGGGCCTGGATGATGGTGCCGTCGTCCAGCCAGTCCAGCTCGCCGCCGACGGGGACGCCGCGCGCAAGCGAGGTGACCTGCACCCCCGCCGCCGACAGGCGCTCGGCCAGGTAGTGGGCCGTGGTCTGGCCGTCGACGGTGGCGGGCAGGGCCAGGACCACTTCCTTCGCCTCTCCGCCTTTCGCCCGGCCGATCAGTTCGGCGATGCGAAGTTGTTCGGGGCCGACGCCGTCCAGCGCCGACAGCAGGCCGCCCAGGACGTGATACTTGCCGCGAAAGGCGCCCGAGCGCTCCATGGCCCACAGGGCGCCGGCCTCCTCGACTACGCAGATCAGGGCGTTGTCGCGGGTCTGATCCGAACAGACCGAGCAGGGGTCGCGCGTATCGGGCGAACCGCAGACCGAGCAGTTGACCACCTTGTCCGCCGTCTCGGCCAGCGAGGCCGCCAGCGGGACCAGCAGTTGCTCGCGGCGCTTCAGCAGGGCGAGCGCCGCGCGCCGGGCCGAGCGCGGGCCCATGCCCGGCAGCTTGGCCAGCAGGCTGATGAGCCGTTCGATTTCCGGCCCGGCGGAGGCGGCCATCAGAAGAGTTTCGGCATTCCGGGGATGTTCATCCCGGCCATCGGCCCGGCGGCCTCGCGCATCAGGGCGTTGTTGACCTCGTCCAGCTTGCGCTTGGCGTCGGCGTGAGCGGCGACGATCAGGTCGGCCAGGATCTCGCCCTCGCCGGGGGTCATCAGGCTGTCGTCGATCTTCACCGAAGTGATCTCGCCGGGGCCTTTCAGAGAGATGGTCACAAGGCCGCCGCCCGAGGTGCCCTCGGCGGTGGATTCGGCCATTTTCGCCTGGGCGTCCTGCAGCTTCTGCTGCATCGCCTGGGCCTGCTGCATCAGGGCGTTGAGGTCTTTCATGAGCCCTAGATAGGGCCAAGCGCCGCGCGGCTCCAGACCCTGGCGAAGAAAGCCTGTCGCGCTCGCCTCCCTGCACATTCGTCACAAAATCGGTTGCCGATCCCTTGACGGCGACGACTCCCAAAACTAATTAGCCACCATTGAAGTTACCAATCAGTTTTCTGGAGAAGCCCTGATGGCCTTTGACGCCCTTCCCGCCCGCGACCTTCCGGTTTCCGACGCCGTTCTGGCCCAGCTGTTCACCGAGGCGCGCACGCGCAACGGCTGGAGCGACCGGCCCGTGTCCGAAGACCTGATCCGCAAGCTCTACGACCTGACCAAATTCGGCCCGACGGCGGTCAACATGACCCCGGCCCGCTTCGTCTTCATCACCTCGCCCGAGGCCAAGGCCCGGCTGTCGACGCACATGGCCGAAGGCAACCGCGCCAAGACCCTGGCCGCGCCGGTCAATCTGATCATCGCCCAGGACATCGACTTCCACGAGACCCTGCCCAAGCTGTTCCCGCACGCGCCGGGCGCCCGCGACTGGTTCCCGGAAGAGGCGGGCCGCCGCGAGGCCGCCTTCCGCAACGCCTCGCTGCAGGGCGGCTATCTGACCATCGCCGCGCGCGCCCTGGGTCTGGACGTGGGTCCGATGTCGGGCTTCGACGCCGCGGGGGTGAAGGCCGAGTTCTTCCCCGACAGCAATGTCGAGCCGAACTTCATCATGAACCTGGGCTACGGCACGGACGAGAACCTGTTCCCCCGCTCGCCCCGCCTCGACTTCGAGGAAGCGGCCCAGATCCTGTAAGACTCCCGCCGCAAGGCCCGCGCCCTCGGGCTTGCCCCGAGGGCCTAGCCCTCGCCCCGCGCCCAGGTCTCGAGCAGCCGCCTGGCGATGGCGTAGGGCGGCGGGGCGTGGATGGTCGGGTGGGTCTCGTCCAGCACGGCCCGCGCCTCGCCGCGGGTCAGCCAGGCGACGGCCTCCAGCTCGGTCTGGTCGGGAGCGGCCTCGTCGGTCGTGACCTCGGCGATCAGGCCGATCATCAACTGACCGGGGAAGGGCCAGGGCTGGCTGGAGTGGTAGGCGACGGCCGACACCGTCAGCCCCGCCTCCTCCATCACCTCGCGGGCGCAGGCCTCCTCGATCGATTCGCCCGGCTCCATGAAGCCGGCCAGGGCCGACATGCGGCCGGCGGGCCAGGCGGCCTGACGGCCCAGCAGGCAAACGGGTTCGGCGCCGCCCCTGAACACCGGCAGCATGATGACGACGGGGTCGACGCGCGGAAAATGCTCGGTCCCGCAGGCCGGGCAGACGCGCTTCCAGCCGCCCGAGGCTTGGTCCGACGCCTTGCCGCAGGCGGCGCAGAAGCCGTGACGGCGCCGCCAGTCGAACAGACTCTTGGCCGTGGCGGCGATGGCGGCGTCCGCCTCGGGCAGAACCACCGCCGCCTCGCGCATCTCGACAAAACGGCCCAGCCCACCGGCCGGCCCGGCAGTCGGGTCGATGGAGCCCTCGAATTCGGCGGCGAAGACCGGCGCGCCCTTCCACAGCCCCAGGAAGACGTCGCGGTCGCGCGCCATGTCGCGCGCATGGGCCAGCGACAGCCAGACCAGCCGCTCGGCCCCTTCATGGGTTTCGACCAGGGGACGGCCTTCCCACAGGATCATGGCCAGGGCTTCGGGGTTGGCCTCCTGCTCGGCCAGCCAGGCGGCGTCGTTGCGAAGGTCGCCGGAGCGGTCGAGCGGATTGCCGGAAAAGGCGTTGCGATAGGGCATGGCGCTCCATAGCCCCGACAGCGCGCGCAGGGGAGGGCTTGATTCCCGCGCCGTCCGCCGTCATATCCCCTCTCGGAGATCGCGGGCGAAGGCTTCGCCAACCTGGTCAGGGCCGGAAGGCAGCAGCCACAACGAATTCCCCTTCGGGTCGCGGTCTCCACCTTTCCTGATTTTTTAGTGCGCTATCGCTCGTGACGCGGTCACTCGCTGCTTGAGCGCGCCGTCCCCTACATCTCCACCGCACCCGCATCTCCGCCGTCATCCTCGGGCTTGACCCGAGGATCGAGTTAAACGGCGTGCTCTGTCTTGCCGATGCCCGCAGACAGATGGCCCGATCCTCGGGTCAAGCCCGAGGATGGCGAGGGAGGGGCGAACGGCGGCGTGGAAGGCCCGTCGCGCAAGCTTCACGGAACCGGGCCGCGCCTCATTCGCTGAAAGGGCTTCGATCCCCTCATCAGGAGCAGGCGAATGAGCATTCTCGGCAAGATTCTCGGCGGCGTCTTCAGGAAGAAGGAAGCCCCGGCGGCGGCACCCGCAGCCCCCGCGCCCGAAGCGGCGGCCCCGATCCCGGCGCCCGCGCCCACCGCAGCCGCCGTCGCGCCCCAGCCCGCGGCCGAGGTCGATGTCGCCGGCATCCTCGACTTCATGAACGAGCAGCGCGCGCAGAAGCTGAACTGGCGCACCTCCATCGTCGACCTGATGAAGCTGATCGGCCTGGAATCCTCGCTGGCCGAGCGCAAGGAGCTGGCCGACGAACTGGGCTACACAGGCGACAAGTCGGACAGCGCCAGCATGAATATCTGGCTGCACAAGCAGGTGATCCAGAAGATCCGCGACAACGGCGGGCAACTGCCCACCGATCTCTGAACCTCTCTGCGGCGCGAGGGGGTGCGCGACGACGCCCCTTCGCGCTAAGACAGGACCATGAGCGACGCCGATCACAGTCTCGATGGTCCTCCGTGGGAGGAAGACGCGCCCGAAGTCGAGGAGCGCGACCCCAACACCGACGACATGTTCGGCGCCCCGCCGCCGTCCGCTGCGCCTGCCGCTGCGGCCGAACCCGCGCCTGAACCGAAGGCGGAGACCGCGCCCGTTCCTGCCCCTGCGGCTTTCGAAGCGCCGCCCGCCGAGGGCGAGGCCTACACCGTCCTGGCCCGCAAATACCGGCCGCGCGCGTTCGAGGACCTGATCGGCCAGGAGGCGATGGTCCGCACCCTGACCAACGCCTTCGCCACCGGGCGGATCGCCCACGCCTTCATGCTGACCGGGGTGCGGGGCGTCGGCAAGACGACGACGGCGCGCCTGCTGGCCCGCGCGCTCAACAACGAAACCGAGACCATCGACAAGCCGTCCCTGGCCCTGACGCCCACCGGGCGGCACGACGCCGCCATCATGGCGGGCCAGCACATGGACGTGATGGAGATGGACGCCGCGTCGCACACCGGCGTCAACGACATCCGCGACATCCTGGAAAGCGTCCGCTACGCACCGGTGGAGGCCCGCTACAAGGTCTATGTGCTGGACGAGGTCCACATGCTGTCGACGCAGGCGTTCAACGCCCTGCTGAAGACGCTGGAGGAGCCGCCGCCCCACGCCAAATTCATCTTCGCCACCACCGAGATCCGCAAGGTGCCGGTGACGATCCTCAGCCGCTGCCAGCGTTTCGACCTGCGCCGGGTCGAGCCGGAGGTCCTGGCCGGCCATCTGGGCCGCGTCGCCGAGCGCGAAGGGATGAAGATCGAGCAGGAGGCGCTGGCGCTGATTTCCCGCGCGGCCGAAGGGTCCGTACGTGACGGCCTGTCCTTGCTGGATCAGGCGCTGGTTCAGGCCGAGCGCGGCGCGGTGGTCGAGACGGCCACGGTGCGCGACATGCTGGGTCTGGCCGACCGCACCCAGACCATCGCCCTGTTCGAGCAGACGATGGCGGGCAAGACGGCCGAGGCGCTGACGACCTTCCGCACCCTGTACGGCTACGGCGCCGATCCGGTGCAGGTGGCCAACGACCTGCTGGAGCATTGCCACGCGGCCTCGGTGGCCAAGATGCTGGGGCCGAACGCCACCCGCCTGCCCGGCGATCAGGCGCAGAAGCTGGCGGCCCTGGGCGCGGCCATTTCGGCCGTGACGCTGTCGCGCACCTGGCAGATGCTGCTGAAGGCGCTGGACGAGGTGCGGCGCGCGCCCAATCCGGCCGATGCCGTCGAAATGGCCATCGTGCGGCTGGCCTACGCCGCCGACCTGCCCGGACCGGAAGAGGCGCTGAAGGCGATCCAGTCGGGCGGCGTCCCCGGCGGCGGCGCGAGCGGCCCTCGCGGCGGCGGCTCAGGCGGCGGAGGCGGCGGGGCCTCGGCCATGCTGGCGGCGCGGCCGATGGCGGCGCCCGCCCTGCCCGATCCGCAAAGCTTCGAGGCCGTCGTCGCCCTGATCGGCGAAAAGCGCGAGATCACCCTGCAGATGGACGTGGAGCGCTACGTCCGCGTCGTCAGTTTCCGTCCCGGCGCCATCACCTATGAACCGGCCGAGGGCTCGCCCCACGATCTGGCGCGGCGTCTGGCCGGGCGGCTGAAGGAATGGACCGGCCGCACCTGGCTGATCGCGGCCAACGGCCAGGGCGGCGGCGAGACCCTGATCGAGGTCGAGAAGAAGGCCCGCGCCGCCCGCCGCGCGGCGGTCGAGGCGGACCCCTTCGTGGTGTCGATCATGCAGGCCTTCCCCGGCGCCGAGATCAAGGAGATCGTCACCCTGGCCCCGGCCGTCGAGATGCCCGCCATCCCCGACGACGGCGAGGCGGGCGACGACGACTGATCCCCTTTCCACGTCACCCTCGGGCTTGTCCCGCGGGCCCATCGTTGGGCGTGCCGCCGACGTCTGAACGTTTGAGCACGGCGTCAATGCGGCCACGATCATGGCTGGCTCCGCCATGGGCCCTCGGGACAAGCCCGAGGGTGACGGAGCGTATAGTCAGGCCAGCGTCCGCGCGGCTTCCAGGTCAGCCGGATTGTCCACCGACAGGGGCGCCTCGTCGATCACCGAGGCCCAGATCTGCAGACCCATCTCCAGGGCGCGCAGTTGCTCCAGCTTTTCGCGCTTCTCCAGCGGCGACGGCGGGGCGGCGCAGAAGCGGGCCAGGGCTTCGCGGCGGTAGCCGTAGATGCCGACGTGACGCCAGACCGGGCCCTCCCCGTACAGCGTCGAGCGGGTGAAGTAGAGGGCGCGGCCGCTGGTCCCGCCGTCCGGCAGGGCCAGCACCGCCTTGACCACGTCGGGATTGTTCCGGTCCGAGACATCCGCCTCGGCCGCGACCAGGGTGGCGATGTCGCAGACTGATTCGCGCGCCAGCAGTTCGGCGCAGGCCCTGGCCAGGTCCGGCGAGGCGAAGGGCATGTCGCCCTGGATGTTGATGACCACCTCATGGGCGCCGTCGGGATCGACCGCCTGTGCGGCCGCCAGGATGCGGTCCGAGCCGCTGGGCAGGTCGGGATCGGTCAGCACCGCCTCGCCGCCCGCCGCCTGCACCGCCGCGACGATCTCCGGGTCGCCCGCCGCCACGGCGACGCGGAAACCCGAGGCCATGGCCTGCTCCCAGGCGCGCACGATCATCGGCTTGCCGCCGATGTCCGCCAGAGGTTTTCCGGGCAGACGGGTCGCCGCCATGCGAGCGGGTATCATTATCAGCGGATTCATGGTCGCCTAGCGCCTTGAAAGCGCCCGGAAACGTCCGGGCCGGTTGCGAAGGTCGCGCTAGCGTGTAAGAGACGCCCACGCAAGAATACGCCTGAACGCCGCTTCGCGGTCGGGGGGCTCATCTAGAGACGGGATGCGACGACGCGGAATGAGCGGCGATCTGAAGTGGAACAAGATTATGGGCGCGTGCCTGGGCACCGCCTTTGCGATCCTGGTGGTCCAGCAGGTTTCGGGCATGGTCTACCACACCAAGCAGCCCGAAAAGATGGGCTATTTCGTGGACGCGCCGGATGAAGCGGCCGCAGGCGCGGCCGAAGCCGTCCTGCCGATCGACTGGGGCACGGTCCTGCCGACCGCCGACCTGGCCGCCGGCGAGGCCGCCTTCGCGCGCTGCCAGGCCTGCCACACCGTCAACTCGGGCGGCGCCGACGGCATCGGCCCGAACCTGTTCGGCGTGGTCGGCGGCCCCGCCATGCACCGCGCGGGCTTCGCCTATTCGGACGCCATGGCCAAGCACAAGGCCGAGGCCCCGACCTGGAACTATGACGAGTTGGACCACTTCATCAACGCGCCGGGCCGCTATGTGCCGGGCACCAAGATGTCGTTCGCCGGCATCCGCGACGAGAAGACCCGCATCAACCTGATCGCCTGGCTGCGGTCGCAAGGCTCGGGCGGCTACGCCATCCCGGCGCCGGACCCCGCGCGCCAACCCGGCGCCGCCGCTCCGGCCGAAGGCGAAGGCGAGGCTCCGGCCGCTGAAGGCGCCGCCGCGACCGAAGCCGGTTCGGCTCCGGCTGACGCCCCGGCCGTCGACGCGCCTGCGACCCAGGCGACGAACCCGGCGCCCGACGCCTGAGGGCCGACGGACAGGACAGATGACGGAAAGGCGGCTCTCGGGCCGCCTTTCTTCGTTTCAGAGATCAGGTTGAGGGCTCAGACCCGGCGGAAGAGCGCGGAGGCGAAGCCGTCGGCGGCCAGGCGGGCCTCGACCTCGGCCAGGGTCTCGACCACCACGCCGCCGCGCGCGCCCGTCGCGTGGATGATGCGCTCGGCGTCCAGCATCAGGGCCGAATGGCCGGTCCAGTCGCCTTCGGCCGACGACAGCCAGATCACCAGATCGCCGCGCTGAGCGTCCTCTCGCGACACGGCGCGGCCGAGACCGGCCTGATCGGCGGCGCGACGCGGGCCGGGCCGGCCGCAGGCCAGCAGAGCCTGTTGCACCAGGCCCGAGCAGTCCGTCTCCAGCGAGGAACGGGCGCCCAGGGCGTGCGGGCGGCCCAGCAGGCGCTCGGCCACCGCGACCAGGTCACGCTCGAACGCGCCGATGGATTGCAGGTCGCTGTCGGCCAGGCCCTGGGCATCGTCGCCGATCAGGGCGTTCAGCGGCAGGGCGGCGGAGACGGAGGCGACGCGGCGCGTCGCCAGGGGCGCGCCGGACGCCAGGGCCTCCAGCGAGACCCAGCCGACCACGCCGTCGCGTCGGGCGCGGCCCCAGGCGCGGTCCTGACTGCGTTCCAAAATGTCGAAGGCCTCGCCGAACAGCAGCTGGTCGATGCGCTGACCGTCGTCGGCGACGATGTCGGCGACCGGCAGACGGCAGTGGGCGGGATCGGTCCGGCGATAGGCCTCGGCCCGCATCAGGCCTTCCAGCGCCTGTTCGGCCAGCACCACGCGGTCCCCGTCCCGAAGGATCAGGGGCGCGCCAGGCGGCAGCAGGGCCAGGACATCGGTCAAGCGGCGGTCTCTCGACGGCTCGGATAATTCGAGCCGCCTACCCTAGGCGCCGATCCCGAAGGGGGCGTTAACAGCCTTGGCTATTTGGAAAATTTCTCGCTGAGGTAGCGGAAGCAGGCGCGGATGGCCTGGGCTTCGCCGCCTTCGGGCCAGCCGGGACGGGCGCGAGGATTCCAGGCGAAGACGTCCATGTGCGCCCAGCTGCCCGTCGTCGGGGCGAACTTCTGCAGGAACAGGGCCGCCGTCACCGACCCGGCCTGGGCCCAGGCGGCGGAATCGTTGCGAACGTCGGCGATCTCGCTGTCCAACGAGGCGCGATACCCTGCCCACAGCGGCATCCGCCACAGGGGGTCGCCCACGACGCGACCAGCGTTCAGCACGCCCTCGGCCAGGGCGTCGTCGTCGGTGTAGAGCGGCGGCAGTTCGGGGCCGAGGGCGATGCGGGCAGCGCCGGTCAGGGTGGCGAAATCCAGCGTCAGGTCCGGCTGGTGCTCGCCCGCCCGCGTCAGGACGTCGGCCAGGATCAGCCGCCCCTCGGCGTCGGTGTTGCCGATCTCGATGGTCAGGCCCTTGCGGCTGTTCAGAATGTCGCCCGGCCGGAAGGCGTCGGCCGACACCGCGTTCTCGACCGCCGCGACCAGCACCACCAGCCGCACCGGCAGACCGGCCTGCATGATCAGGCGGCCCAGGGCCAGGGCGTGGGCGGCGCCGCCCATGTCCTTCTTCATGTTGCGCATCCCGGCGGCGCCCTTGAGGTCCAGACCGCCGGTGTCGAACACCACCCCCTTGCCGACCAGGGCGACCAGCGGCAGGTCCGCCTGGTCCAGATTCCAGCCGATCTCCAGCACCCGCGGCGCCCGGTGCGGTGCGGCGGCGCGGCCGACGGCGTGGACCGCCGGATAGTTCTCCTCCAGCAGGGCGTCGCCGGTCGTGACGGTCAGGCTCGCGCCCGCGCCCTCGGCGATCTCGCGCGCGATGGTCTCGAGCTGCAGCGGCCCCATGTCGGCGGCGGGGGTGTCGACCATCTCGCGCGTCAGGGCGCAGGCGGCGGCGATGTTCAGCGTCGCCGTCAGGTCGAGGCCGTCCGGCGCCACGAGACGCGCGCGGCCGCGCTCGGGCCGGGCCTTGTAGCGGTCGAACAGATAGCCCCCCAGCGCAAAGGCCAGAGCCGCCGAATGAGCCGCCTCGCCCTCGACGCCCTCCAGCCGCCAGTCCCCTGCGGGCAGGCGCGTCGGCAGGCCGCGCGCCGTCATGGGGTCGAAGGCCTCGCCCGCGCCGAACAGGGCCTGCTCCGGCGCGCCGTCGGCGCCCGGGACCACCAGCAGCTGGCCCGCCTTGCCGGTGAAGCCGTTGGCCTCGGCCCAGGCGGCGATCCGCCCGCCCAGCGCCGCGCCCGCCTTGACGATGCGGACCGGGCGCGCGGTCTCGGCGGCGGCGATCAGCAGTTCGGACTGAGGGGACATGGGCGACCTTTCCGACGCTTAACGCCGATTAACCAAACCTTGACCCGTCGGCGCGACCCTAGGGGCAGAACCGCCACGGACCCTTCCATGTCGCGCAACGCCGCCCTCGCCGCAACCGTCAGCCTGACGCTTCTGGCCCTCGCCGCCCCGGCTCTGAGCCAGACCGCGCCGCGCGCGCCTGCCGACGCCGCCACGCGCGCGGGCTATGATCGGGCCGACGCCCTCAGCCGCTCGGTCTTCTGGACCCAGGAGCAGCAGCTCAATCCGATGGACCCGGTCGCCGGGGTCAAGCTGTCTCAGGCCCTGCGCGAACTGGGCCAGTATGATCAGGCGGCCGAGACGGCGCAGGGCGTGCTGGTCGTCCAGCCCGCCAACGTCGAGGCCATGCTGGAGGTCGGGCGCGCCCACATCGCGCGCGGGCAGGCCTTCTACGGCATCGCTGCGCTGGAACAGGCCAAGGCGGCGGCGCCGCGCGACTGGCGCCCTCTGTCGCTGCTGGGCGTGGCCTATCAGCAGGTGCGCCGCCCCGACGACGCCAAGGCCGCGTGGAACGAGGCCCTGCGCCTGTCGCCCGACAACGCCGACGTCCTGACCAACACCGCCATCGCCCGCATCGGCGAAGGCGACGCGCCGTCCGCCGAGATTCTGCTGCGTCGCGCGGCGGCCCAGCCGGGCGCCGGGCTGCAGGTGCGTCAGAACCTGGCCCTGACGCTGGGCCTGCAGGGCAAGACCGCCGAGGCCGAGGCCATCCTGCGTCGCGACCTGCCGCCCGAGGCCGCCGACCAGAATCTGCGCTGGCTGGCCGCGCGGATGCAGCCGGGGCAGAGCCCGGCGGCAGTCGCCCCCGCGCTCGGAGAAGCGTCGCCGACGGCACGGACCTGGTCGTCGTTGCAGGGCGGGTAGGACGCGACTTTCTCCCTCCCCTTCATGGGGAGGGTGGCTGAACCCGTAGGGCGAAGTCGGGTGGGGGCGGCGAGGCTATTCAAGCGCCGCGTCCATGACCCAGCCCTCCCCACCCGGTCGCTGCGCGACCACCCTCCCCATGAAGGGGAGGGAGAAGCCTTGCGTCTCTTCACCTTCAGCCTGCGAAGGCCTATCTTCATCCCGTGATCGACGACCTCTACAGCGCGCGCATCCTGTCGCTGGCGGCCAACCTGCCGAACAGCGGGCGCCTGCCTGCGCCCGAAGGCTCGGCCGAGCGGGTGGCCAAGCTGTGCGGGTCGAAGGCGATCATCGATGTGATGCTGGACGCCGACGGCCGCGTCGGCGACTTCGCCCAGACGGTCAAGGCCTGCGCCCTGGGCCAGGCGGCGGCGGGCGTGGTCGGGGAAAACATCCTCGGCGCCTCGGCTCAGGAGATCGAGGCCGCGCGCGACGCCATGTCCGCCATGCTGAAGTCCGGCGGCGACGGTCCCGATGGCCGTTTTGAAGGTTTGCGCGTTTTGAAGCAGGTCGCCGACTATCCCGCCCGCCACGCCTCGACCATGGTGGCGCTGGAGGCGACGCTGGACGCCGTGCAGCAGGCGTTGGCCAAACACCACAGCGATACGCGAACTCGCCTCGCCGGCGCGGCCTGAACGGCGCGTCGGTTGATCCCCCTGCTGTGAAGAGGGATAAGCGCGACGAACCCGAAGCAGAGCCCCCGGCGAAGGGACCCCGGTCTCTCTAATGTCTCTCTACGAACGCAGCGTCCGCGCGGCCCATCGGGGCTATAAGCTGACGCTGTCCCCCCTGATCGGCCAGCAGTGCCGGTTCATGCCGACCTGTTCGGATTACGGGCGCGACGCCCTGATCGAGCACGGTCCGGTGCGGGGGGGATGGCTCACCGTGCGGCGCCTCTGTAAATGCCATCCCTTCGGCGGTTCGGGCTATGATCCCGTTCCGCCCGCCAAGACCGAAAAAGAACGACCGTCATGATCGAACTGAAATTCCCCGACGGCGCCGTGCGTCAGTATCCGGCCGGCTCGACGGGCCGCGACGTGGCCGCCGCCATCTCGCCCTCGCTGGCCAAGAAGGCGGCCCTGGTCGTCTGGAACGGCGAGCAGCGCGACCTGGACCGCGTCATCGACGGGAACGGCGACTTCCGCCTGCTGATGCGCGACGACCCCGAGGCGCTGGAGACCATCCGTCACGACGCCGCCCACGTGCTGGCGCAGGCGGTGCAGGAGCTGTTCCCCGGCACCCAGGTCACGATCGGCCCGGCCATCGAGGACGGCTTCTATTACGACTTCGCCCGCGACGAGCCCTTCTCGACCGACGACTTCCCGAAGATCGAGAAGAAGATGGCCGAGATCATCGACCGGGGCGCCCCGCTGGAGCGTCAGGTCTGGAACCGTGACGAGGCCATCGCCCACTTCGAGACGCTCGGCGAGGAATATAAGGCCGAACTGATCCGCGACCTGCCGGGCACGGAAACGATCACCGTCTACAAGCAGGGCGAGTGGGCCGACCTGTGCCGCGGGCCGCACTTCCCGACGACCAAGTTCGTGGGCAAGGCCTTCAAACTGACCAAGCTGGCGGGCGCCTACTGGCGCGGCGATTCCAACCGCGCCCAGCTTCAGCGCATCTACGGCACGGCCTGGGCGACCAAGGAGGATCTGGACGCCTATCTGCTGCGCATCGAAGAGGCCGAGAAGCGCGACCACCGCAAGCTGGGCCGCGCCATGGAGCTCTTCCACATGCAGGAAGAGGGCCGGGGCATGGTCTTCTGGCACCCCAAGGGCTGGGTGCTGTGGCGCGTGCTGGAGGCCTATATGCGCCGCCGTCTGGACGCCGCTGGCTATGTCGAGGTCAAGACGCCGCAGGTGCTGGACCGCAAGTTCTGGGAGGCCTCGGGCCACTGGGACAAGTACCGCGCCAATATGTTCGTCTGCGAGACGGTCGAGGGCGAGACGCTCAGCCTCAAGCCGATGAACTGCCCCGGCCACGTGCAGATCTTCGATCAGGGCCAGCGCTCCTATCGCGAACTGCCGCTGCGCATGGCCGAGTTCGGCGCCTGCCATCGCTATGAGCCGTCGGGTTCGCTGCACGGCCTGATGCGGGTGCGCGGCTTCACCCAGGACGACGCCCACATCTTCTGCCGCGAGGACCAGATCGTCGAGGAGACGGCCGAGTTCATCAAGCTGGCCTATTCGGTCCACGCCGACCTCGGCATGGAGACCAAATACATCAGCCTGGGCACCCGCCCCGAGCTGCGCGCCGGCACCGAGGAATTCTGGGACAAGGCCGAGGCCCAGATGCTGGAAGCCGCCCGCGCCGCCGGGA
This sequence comes from Brevundimonas sp. NPDC055311, assembly GCF_053645695.1. Classification (NCBI taxonomy): domain Bacteria; kingdom Pseudomonadati; phylum Pseudomonadota; class Alphaproteobacteria; order Caulobacterales; family Caulobacteraceae; genus Brevundimonas; species Brevundimonas sp. NPDC055311. The sequence goes on along the minus strand of NZ_JBSHMV010000002.1, from coordinate 529,194 downwards.
CCGAGCCGGTCGTAACCGAAGGCGACGGCGCCTTCTACGCGCCCAAGCTGGACTTCATCGTCAAGGACGCCATCGGCCGCGAATGGACCTGCGGCACGATCCAGCTGGACTATGTGCTGCCCGAGCGTCTGGATGCGACCTACATCGCCGAGGACGGCCAGAAGCACCGCCCGGTCATGCTGCACCGCGCGATCCTGGGCTCGTTCGAGCGCTTCATCGGCATCATGATCGAGAACTACGCCGGGGCCTTCCCGCTGTGGCTGGCGCCGACGCAGGCGGTGGTGGCGACCATCACCTCGGACGCCGACGGTTACGCCGAGGAAGTTCTGGCCAAGTTCCGGGCGGCGGGTCTGCGCACCGAGATCGACCTGCGCAACGAGAAGATCAACTACAAGATCCGCGAGCACTCGGTCGCCAAGGTGCCCGCCATCGCCGTCGTCGGCCGCAAGGAGGCCGAAGAAGGCAAGGTCGCCATCCGCCGCTTCGGCTCCCAGGCCCAGACCATCGTCACCGTCGAGGAAGCCATCGCCATGCTGACCGACGAGGCGCTGGCGCCGGATCTGAAGCGCATCCGCGACGGCGTGGCCTGATATGACGGCAGGGGGAAGGCCTCGCGCCTTCTCCCCTCGCCCGTCTCGGGCCATAAGCCCCTCATGGCCACCACCCTCTACATCGATGCCGACGCCTGCCCCGTGAAGGAGGAGGTCTATCGCGTGGCGCGCCGCTGCGGCCTGAAGGTCTTCGTGGTGTCCAACGCCTGGATCAACACGCCGCGCGAGCCGCTGATCGAACAGGTGGTCGTCGACGCCGGGCCGGACGTGGCCGACGACTGGATCGCCGAGCGCGCCACGCGCGGCGACATCGTCATCACCGCCGACATTCCGCTGGCCGACCGAGTGCTGAAATCGGGCGCCCAGGCGCTGAAGTCGAACGGCCAGCCGTTCACGGCCGACTCCATCGGCTCGGCCCTGGCCGGGCGGATGATCGGCGAGCATCTGCGCTCCATGGGCGTGCCGACCAGCGGGCCGCCGCCCTTTTCCGCCTCCGACCGCTCGCGCTTCCTGCAGGCGCTGGACGCCGCCGTGGTGCGGGCGCGCAGAGAGGCGTCATGAGCCGCATTCCCGAGGACGAGCTGGAGTTCCGCTTCTTCCGCGCCGGCGGACCGGGCGGGCAGAACGTCAACAAGGTCTCGACCGCCGTGCAGATGCGGTTCGACGTCAAGAACTCGCCCAGCCTGACCGAGCCGGTGAAGGCGCGACTGATGAAGCTGGCGGGCAGCCGTCTGACGCTGGACGGGGTGATCGTCATCAGCGCCGTGCGCTTCCGCACCCAGGAGCGCAACAAGGCGGACGCCGTCGAGCGGCTGGAGGCCATGGTCGCCGAGGCCTCGATCAAGCCGGTCTATCGCGTGCCGACCCGGCCGACGCGCGCATCGAAGGAGCGTCGGCTACAGGCCAAGTCCAGCCGCTCTTCGATCAAGAGCGGGCGCGGAAAGCCGTCGCTGGACTGATCAGTCCTGGGCCGGGCGGAACAGCAGGGCGGCGATCTGGTCCTGGTCGTCGAAGGCGATGACCCAGTCGGTGGCCTGCTTCTCGAACACCACGCGGAACATGTCGGCGCCGCTCTGCTGGCCGCGATGCTCGATCGTCTTCAGCGGGCCGAACTGCTGGATCAGGGGCGCCACCGCGCCGGACTGGGCGCGGATCTGCTCGGCCATGTCGGTGCTGAACACCGAATAGTCGATCTCATCAGCCTGGAAGGCGGCGATGACCCGGCGCAGGGCCTCTTCCGAGCGGGCGATGTCGGGCGCCTGGGCGGCGGGACCGGCGACCGGCGGCGAGGCGGGCGCTGTCGAAGCGGCGGGCGCATCCCCCTCGAAGGCGTCGGGCAGGGTCGCCGCAGCCGCCCCCTGGTTCGGCGCCCGGCTCGGAGCCGTGGTCTGGGCCAGCGCCGGGGCGGCCAGCAGAAGAACGCCGGACAGGACGGCGGCGAAGGAAGTGGTCTTCATGAAACGCAGGCTCCGAAGAAACGTCAGGCGACGATCATCGGCCAAAGCGTCAGCACCAAGGCGGCCGCCGACGCGCAGACTGCGACGGTGACGGCGGCGACCACCCAGGGCCGCGTTCCGGCCTTCTCGATCACCAACGTCTGAGACGGCGGCGGGTTCTGCACCAGACGCGACAGGGCCTTCAGCGTGACCAGCGCCTCCTCGACCGTCTCCTTGATCTGGGCCTGCGGTCCCAGTTCGCGCTTGATCCAGCGCTCGACCACCGGCTTGGCGGCCTCCCACAGATCGTGATCGGGGTTCAGGCGGCGCGCCACCCCCTCGACCGAGACCATGGTCTTCTGCAACAGCACCAGTTCGGGGCGCATATGCATGTCGAACAGGGCGGTGATCTCGAACAGCTGGCCCAGCAGGCGGCCCATCGACACCTGGCTGGCCTGGCGGCCGATCACCGGCTCGCCGACCGCGCGCAGGGCCTGGGCGAAGGTGTCGACCGAATGGTGCGGCGGCACATAGCCGGCCTCGAAATGGACCCGGCTGATGCGGTCGTAGTCGCGGCTGATGAAGCCCCACAGGATCTCGGCCAGGTAGCGGCGCTCGGCCGGGCCCAGCCGCCCGACGATGCCGAAGTCGATGGCCGTCAGCTGCGCGGGGGCGTCGGCGAACAGATTGCCCTCGTGCAGATCGGCGTGGAAGACGCCGTGGTCCAGCGCCTGCACCAGAAAGGCGCGCACCACCTTGTCGGCCAGAGCGTCCTTGTCGAGACCGGGAAGATCGACCAGAGCCGGGTCCGTCATCGGCAGGCCCGGCGCCCATTCCAGCGTCAGAACCCGCTTGCCCACCCCGTCCCAGACGACGGCGGGGGCGGACATATAGCCGTCCTTGGCCATGACCTCGGCCAGTTCGGAGGCGGCTGCCGCTTCCAGCCGCATGTCCAGCTCGAGCTGCAGCGACTGGGCGATGATCTCGACGAAGGCGCGCGGCTCCAGCCGACGGGCGGGTTCGACGAAGCGGTCGACCAGCTTGGCGCCCAGACGCATGGCGTCCAGCCCCTGGGCCACGCGGCGCTCGACGCCGGGGCGCAGCACCTTGACCGCCACCTTGCGCCCGTCGGCCAGCCAGGCGGGGTGCGCCTGGGCCAGCGATGCGGCGCCCATCGGTTCGGTCAGATCGATGAACAGGCTCTCGGCCGGGCGCCCCAGCGAGCGTTCGATCTCGCGCTTGGCCTCTTCCAGCGGGAAGGGCGGCAGCTTGTCCTTCAGACGCCCCAGATCCTGGGCGAACTGCAGGCCGAAGATGTCGGCGCGCGTGGCCAGCACCTGACCCAGCTTGATGGCGACGGGACCGAGATGCTCGAAGGCCTCGCCGACGCGCTGGCCGGGCCGTCCGGCGCGGTGTCTGCGGCTGGCGAACAACTGGATCAGGCGAGCGAAGGGGCGGCCCCAGGCGGGCAGCAGGGGGTTGGCCTCGCGCGGGATCAGGGCGTCGTGGCGCGCCAGCACCCAGCCCCAGCGCACCATGCGAAAGGCCGCGCCCACCGGATGGCGCACCGGCTGGGCCTCAGGCGTCGGCGGCGGGGCGTTGAAGGTCAGCCGGCTCAGATCGCCCACCCGTGGTGGATGGCGGCGATGCCGCCCGACAGATTGGTGACGCTGACGCGGCTGAAGCCCGCCTCCTCGATCATCCGCTTGAAGGTCTGCTGATCGGGGAAGCGGCGGATGCTTTCGACCAGATACTGGTAGCTGTCGCGATCCTTGGCGACCAGCTGACCGATGCGCGGAATGGCGTGGAAGGACCAGGCGTCATAGGCCTTTCTCAGCGCGCCGGTCGTGGGGCGCGAGAACTCCAGGCAGATGAAGCGGCCGCCCGGCTTCAGCGCGCGGCGCGCCTCGCGCAGGGCGCCCGCCACGTCCGATACGTTGCGGATGCCGAAGCTGATCGAATAGGCGTCCAGGCAGGCGTCGGGGAAGGGCAGGTTCATGGCGTCGCCGACGCCCCAGGCCATCTCAGGCTCGCCGCCCTTGGCCACGCCGTTCAGGATCATCTCGGCGTTGTAGTCCATGACGATGACCGTGGCGTCCTCGCCGCCGCGCCGATCCTGCGCCGCGCGGGCCATCTTGGAATAGCGGCGGGCCATGTCGCCGGTGCCCCCGGCCATGTCCAGCACCACCTCGCCCGGCCGGACGTTCAGCTTGGCCGCCGTCGCGTCCTTCCAGATGCGGTGCACGCCCGCGCTCATCAGGTCGTTCATCAGGTCGTAGTTGGAGGCGACGGAGTTGAACACGCCGCGCACCATCTGCACCTTTTCCTTCGCGTCCACGTCGCGGAAGCCGAAGGAAGAGGTCTTGCCGGAAGCGTCGGAGGAGGGATCGGCCTGGGTCATGGATGGGGGTGTAACGCCTCCCGTCGCCGCCGTCATCCGGGGAAGCGTCGCATCTGACGCAGGCTGGCGGCTTGTCGCGCCTCGGGGGCCGCGATACGCCTGACGAAAGCATAAGGAGACGCCCATGACCGCCGCCCTCGACGTGACCGAAGTTCTGGCGGACCTGCCCGACTGGCGCCGCGCCGACGACCCGCGCCCGGCCATCGCGCGCACCCTGCGCTTCGCCGATTTCAACGCCGCCTTCGGCTTCATGACCCGCGTCGCCCTGCTGGCCGACAAGGTCGACCATCATCCGGAGTGGTCGAACGTCTACAACCGGGTCGAGGTGCTGCTGACCACCCATGACGCCGACGGGGTGACCGAGCGCGACGTGGCGATGGCCCGCTTCATCGACGCGGCGGTCAAGGGTCTGGTCGAGTGACGGGCGGACGCGTCGCGGGCAAGGCGGCCCTGATCACCGGCGCCGCCGGGGGGCTGGGCCAGGCCATGGCCCGGATGCTGGTCCGCGAGGGCGCCAGGGTGGCGCTCAGCGATCTGGACCTGAACGGCGTCCGCGCCCTGGCCGAGGCGATCAACGCCGACCACCCCGGCACGGCCTTCGCCTATGAGCACGACGTCACGCGCGAGGACGACTGGGTCCGCGTCGTCGGCGCGGCGGTCGAGGATATGGGCGGCCTCAGCATCCTGGTGAACAACGCCGGAATCGGCGGCCAGCTGTTGTGGGCCGAGCAGGACACGCTGGAGAACTGGCGCAAGGTTCAGGCGATCAACCTGGAATCCGTCATGCTGGGCTGCAAGCACGCCATGGCGCCGCTCAGGGCCTCGGGCGCGGGGTCGATCGTCAACATCTCCTCGATCGCGGGACTGGCGGCCGCGCCGGGCATGGGCGCCTACAACGCCACCAAGGCGGCGGTCTGGCTCTACACCAAGACGGTGGCGCTGGAGGCGGCCAGGGCTGGTTGGAACGTGCGCGCCAACTCGGTGCACCCGGTCTTCATCAAGACGCCGATCCTCGATCCTTTCGTCGCCATGGCGGGCGGGGACGAGGCGAGCGCGCATGAGAAACTGGCGCGCGGCATTCCGCTGAAGCGCATCGGCGAGCCGGACGATGTGGCCTATTGCGTGCTTTACCTGGCCTCGGACGAGTCCAAGTTCGTGACCGGCGCCGAGTTCAAGATCGACGGCGGACTGACGGCGCAGTAGGGGCGCGCGCTTATATACCCCGCTCATCCCGGCGGACGCCGGGACCCAGTGAGAACTCCGCGCACAGCGGTCTCCAATGTCCAGCCTGGGGCCAAAGAACTGGGTCCCGGCCTCCGCCGGGATGAGCGGAAGTCGGGAGCAATGAAAAAGGGCGCTGCGGTCTCCCGCAGCGCCCTTCCGTCTTCAGGCCGTGAAGCCTCAGTCGCCGTAGGCAGGCGGCATCGCCCCTTCGCCGCCGGTACGGTAGCGGTCGCGCAGCAGCAGGTTGCGGGCCTGCAGCGGCTGCTCCACCCCGTCGATCAGCACGGCGGAGGGCTGGCTCAGCGGCTCCAGCGGATCGCCGGACCAGACCACGACGTCGCCCGCCGCCCCGGCCTTCAGCTCTCCGAACTGGCCGTCGAAGCCGAAGATGCGGGCCGGATTGACCGTGATCGCCTGAATGGCCGCCGCGAAGGGCAGGCCGTGCGAGACGGCGTTGCCCGCATTGTAGCGGATGTCGCGGGCGCGGTGGGCCGAGCCCTCGTTGCCCTTGATGGCGATGACCACGCCGGCCGCGTTCAGCGCCGCCGCGTTCTGCATCCGCGCCGCCCGCATCTCGAAGTTCGAGGGCAGGTTGGTGATCGGGTGCAGCAGGACGGGCACGTTCGCCGCCGCGATCTCATCGGCCACCAGCCAGCCTTCGGCGGCGCCGTCGAGGATGACCTTGACGCCTTCCTCGCGCGCCAGGCGCAGCACCTGCTGGATGTCCGCCGCCCGGTTGACGGTGACGATCAACGGCATGCGCCCCTCGGCCACCGGGATCAAGGCTTCCAGATCGGCGCGCGACAGGGACAGGGCGCGCATGTCGGCGCGGTCATAGGCCGCCTTGTTGCGGGCATAGGCGCGGACTTCGGCCAAGGTCTCCTTGAACAGGACGAACTCGGCCCCGCGCGCGCCGCCGGCGACGGTGGCGCCGGCCTCGCCGAAGGGCGCCGTCATGGCCACCTTGGACTTCACCAGGATGTCGGCGCCGCCCAGTTTGATGACCGCCGCCTGACCCGCGAACAGGCCCGGCGTCTGATAGCCGCCGTCGCCGGCGCCGGCGAAGTCGGAATCGTCATGGCTGTGGCCGCCGCCCCCTCGCGAGCCGACGTGGCGCGGCGTCACCACCGCGCGGGTCACGCCGCCGAGACGCGCCACGGGCAGGGTGAAGGACCAGGGGTCCAGGCCGTAGGACAGGTCGAAGGCCGCCGTCAGGGTGTTGGCGCTGTTGGCCAGGTCGTTGGAGCCGCGCACCGAGCCGACCTCGGTCCCAGCCAGGCCGGAATCCACGGCGACGAAGCCCGGCGTGACGATCTTGCCGCGCGCGTCGATGACGCGCAGACCGGCCGGCGCGCCGCCGGTTCCGACCGAAACGACCTTGCCGTTACGGATGACGACGGTGCCGTTCTCGATCACCGAGGTTCCGGTCAGCACCTGGCCGCCGGTGATGGCGACGTCCTGCGCCAGGGCGGGGCCGGTCAGGGCGAGGGCCGCGACAGCGCCCGCGAGGAGAGTTTTGATACGCATGGTTCAGCGAGCTCCCTGGGCGACGCCGGCGGCGGCCTGGCCGAAGCCGGGCTGGCCCAGTTCGAAATCGGACACGGGCTGGAAGGCGGGGTTCTGGCGATCGAAGGCCAGGCCGCCGTCGATGAAGACCTGATCGGCGCGGGCGTAGATCGAGAAGGGATCGGCGCTCCAGATCACCACGTCGGCGCGCTTGCCGCTCTCCAGCGAACCGGTTTCCTTGTCGATGCCGATGGACTTGGCCGCATTCAGCGTGATCCAGCCGATGGCGTGTTCTTCGGAGATGTTCATCCCGGCGCGCCGACCGGCCGACAGGGCGGCGGCGGCTTCCTGGTTCAGGCGCTGGATCAGTTCGGCGTCGTCCGAGTGGATGACGGCGCACGAGCCCTCGGGCGCGTCGGTCAGGGCGGCGTTCTCCTCGATGCCGTCCAGGGCCTCCATCTTGAAGCCCCACCAGCCGGTCCACATGGCGGCGCAGACGCCTTCGCGGGCCAGCAGGGGCGCGATCTTGTAGGCCTCGACCGCGTGGTGGAAGGTGGTGACCTTGTAGCCGAACTCCTTGGCCACATCGAGCATCACCGCCATTTCGTCGGCGCGATAGCAGTGGTTCTGGATCAGGATCGAACCGTCCAGCACGCCCGCCAGGGTCTCAAGCTGCAGATTGCGGGTCGGGGGCGTGCCCTCGCCCGTCTCGCGCCACTTGTCCCACTTGGCCTTGTAGTCGCGCGCAGCGATGAAGCCGGCGCGATAGCCGGCGACGTTGCCCATGCCGGTGGCCGGCGACTGGTTGCGCGAGCCGTAGACGCGCGACGGGTTCTCGCCGCAGGCCATCTTCAGGCCGTAGGGGGCGTTGGGGAATTTCATCCCCTGCATGGTGACCGACGGCACATTGCGCAGGGTCACGCCGCGGCCGCCGAACAGGTTGGCCGAACCGGGCAGGATCTGCATCGTCGTCACCCCGCCCGCGCGGGCGGTGTTGAAGCCGGGGTCCTGGGGCCAGATGGAGTGCTCGGACCAGACCTGGGCGGTGTTGGGGTTGGTGGCTTCGTTGCCGTCGCTCATCCCCTGCACGCCGGGCGAGGGATAGACGCCCAGGTGGCTGTGAATGTCGATGATGCCGGGCGTGACGAAGCGGCCGCGCGCGTCCACCACCTGGTGACCCGCCGGGACCGGGGTGTCCGCGCCGCCGACGGCGGCGATGCGGCCGTCAGTGACGACGACGACGCCGCCTTCGATCTTCTGGCCCGCGCCGGTCAGCACCGTGGCGCCGACGATGGCCATGTTCTGGCGCGGCAGGCCGCGATAGGTGGAGGGATAGGGGTCCTGATTGGCCCAGCCGTCCAGGCCGGGCGCCATGGTCCGATCCCTGGACGAAGAGGCGGAGGCCGTCTCGGTCTTGGGCGCGGCGTCGCCGGTCGTGGCGCAGGCCGACAGGCTGAGCGCGCCGAGCGCGCAGGTGAGAACAGCGAGGCTTGGCCCCCGCAGGCGACTGAACAACATGGGCGAGCCCCCTCGCGCCCGCGAACTGCGGGCAGACAACGGCGCGTATACAATCCCGTGTTTCCGTCAGGGTAAAGCTCTAAAAGGCGCGCTCGCGGCAAAGTCAGTCGCGCGCTCCGTCGGCGGGCAGGCGCGCGCGGACCTCCGCGTCGGTCAGGCCGTCGACCTCGATCATCTTCAGACGCGACTGGCTGCCGCGCGCCAGGGTCACGTCGCGCTTGGGCACGCCCAGCGCCTTGGCCAGGAAGGCGGTCAGGGCGGCGTTGGCCTCGCCCTCCACCGGCTGGGCGCGAACGCGGACCTTCAGCACCGGACGGCCGTCCGGGTCGACGTCCCAGCCGTCGATGCGGTCGGCGGCGGCGCGAGGGGTCAGCTTGACGGGAATGCGGGCGGTCATGGGACGTGTTTGGCCCCATCCACAGCTTTGGCCAACCCCTCTCCGCTCATCCCGGCGGACGCCGGGATCCAGTGCTTTGGCTTCAGGCGCCGGGCAGGAAGCCTAGGGGGATTTTCACGGTTGAGCGCGTAGCTCTTACTGGATCCCGGCGTCCGCCGGGATGAGCGGATGTAGAAGGCCAATAAAAGAAAACGCGCCGGACGGTTTCCCATCCGGCGCGCTTCAATGCTCAGCGTGACGCCTGCCCTTAGCCCAGGGCGGCCATCAGCTCCGGCACGGCGGTCTTGTAGTCGGCGACCAGGCCGTAGTCGGCGACCTGGAAGATCGGGGCGTCGGGGTCCTTGTTGATCGCGACGATCACCTTGGAGTCCTTCATCCCGGCCAGGTGCTGGATGGCGCCCGAGATGCCGATGGCGATGTAGAGGGCCGGGGCCACGACCTTGCCGGTCTGACCGACCTGATAGTCGTTGGGGGCGTAGCCCGCGTCGACCGCCGCGCGCGAGGCGCCGACGGCGGCGCCCAGCTTGTCGGCCAGGGGGTCCATGACGGCGTGGAACTCTTCGGCCGAACCCAGGGCGCGGCCGCCCGAGACGACGATCTTGGCGGCGCCCAGTTCGGGGCGGTCCGACTTGACCATTTCCTCGGAGACGAAGGCGGTCTTGGGCGCCTCGCCGGCGGCGACGCTCTCGACCGGGGCCGAACCGCCTTCAGCGGCGGCGGCGAAGGCCGTCGGGCGCACGGTGATGACCTTCTTGGCGTCGGCCGACTGCACCGTCTCCAGCGCGTTGCCCGCATAGATCGGGCGCACGAAGGTATCGGCCGAGACGACCTCGACGATGTCCGAGATCGGCGCCGTGTCCAGCTTGGCGGCGATGCGCGGGGCGAAGTTCTTGCCGTCGGTGTTGGCCGGGGTCAGGATGGCGTCGTAGTTCCCGGCCAGCGGCAGGACGGTGGCCTCGACGGCCTCGGCCAGGCCGTGGGCGACGGCGTCGCCTTCGGCCAGCAGCACCTTGCGCACGCCCGAAATCTTGGCGGCGGCGTCAGCCACGGCCTTGGCGTCCTTTCCAAGGACCAGAACATCCACGTCGGACGACAGCGCCAGGGCGGCCGTCACGGTCTTGTTGGTGGTGTCGCGAACGGCCGAGCCGTCGTGGTCGGCGATGACGAGAACGGCCATTACAGCACCCCCGCGGACTTGAGCTTGGAAACCAGTTCGGCCGCATCGGCGACCTTGACGCCCGCCGAACGCTTCGGCGGCTCCGTCACCTTCAGCACCTTGAGGCGATCCGCCGTGTCGACGCCGTAGTCGGCGACCGCCTTGACGGCGATCTCCTTCTTCTTGGCCTTCATGATGTTCGGCAGCGACGCATAGCGCGGCGTGTTCAGGCGCAGGTCGACCGACACCACGGCCGGCAGTTCGGCCGAGACGGTCTGGAGGCCGCCGTCGACTTCACGGGTGACGACAGCCTTGCCGCCGTCGATGACCAGCTTGCCGGCGAAGGTGGCCTGCGGCCAGTCCGCCAACGCGGCCAGCATCTGGCCCACGGCGTTGTTGTCGCCGTCGATCGACTGCTTGCCGAGCAGCACCAGGTCGGGCTTCTCCTCGTCCACCACGGCCTTCAGCACCTTGGCGACGGCCAGCGGCTCCAGGTCCGTGTCCGACTGCACCAGGATGCCGCGATCGGCGCCCATGGCCAGGGCCGTGCGGATGGTTTCCTGAGCCTGGGTCACGCCGATGGAGACGACGACGATTTCCGTCGCCGTGCCTGCGGCATGGTGTTCCTTGCCTTCCTTCAGGCGCACGGCCTCTTCGACGGCGATTTCGTCGAAGGGGTTCATGCTCATCTTGACGTTGGCGAGGTCGACGCCGGTCTGGTCCGCCTTGACGCGCGCCTTGACGTTGGAGTCGATCACCCGTTTCACCGGGACGAGTACCTTCATGAGCCTATCCACTTGGTCGTCGAAATGTCGGCCGAGGGATTGGACCGACGAAACCGGCCTGTCAACGTAACGCTACGTGAACTGTGTTCGTGTCCAGCGGCCAATTTTCGGTTATGAGACCCCGCATGAAACGCTTTCTGACGATCCGTCGCCTCAGCATTATCTTCTTCGCCCTGTTCGCCGTGACCCTGGCGGGCGTGTTCGTCCTCCAGCGTTTCTGGGTCGATCCGGGCGAGCGCTGCGCGGCCAAGGGGCACTGGTATTCGATGGAGACGCGCGAATGCGGCGTGCCCATCTATATTCCCGACATCACCAAACGCCCCGAAGGCATGTCGCGCGCCGAGGCCTCGGCCGAGGGCAACCGCGACCTGGTGAAGCTGGAAGATGAGATCGCCGCCGACAAGCGCGCCCGCGCCGCCGCCACCGAGGCCGAGCGCAAGCGGGTCCAGGCGCTGCAGTCTCAATAAGGCCTTCGCCTCAGCGCGTCGCGCCGGGGCGCCACAGGACGTCGCCGGCCCCATTGGCGTTGGCGCGCCGCGCGGCGACGAACAACAGGTCCGACAGGCGGTTGAGATAGCGGACGGCGTCCGGGTTCACCGCCTCGCCCGATTCGACCAGGCGCACCGCGTCCCGTTCCGCCCGGCGGCAGACCGTGCGCGCCAGATGCAGATGCGCCGACAGGGGCGAGCCGCCCGACAGGATGAAGCTGTCCAGCGGCTTGAGGCAGTCGTTCATCCAGTCGATCTCGTTCTCTAGCCGCTCGACCTGGGAGGCGATGATGCGCAGGGCCTCCCACTTGGGCGCCGGCTCCATCGGCGTGGCCAGGTCGGCGCCCAGGTCGAACAGCTCGTTCTGGATGCGGCCCAGCATGGCGTCGATGCGATCGTTCTGGCCGCTGTTCAGGCGCGCCACGCCGATGACGGCGTTCAGCTCGTCCACCGTCCCATAGGCCTCGACCCGCGCATCGGTCTTGGACACGGGCGCGCCCGACGCCAGCCGCGTCTGACCGGCGTCGCCGGTGCGGGTGTAGATCTTGTTCAGCGTCACCATGGCGCGCCCTCCCCTGTTCCTGTCCGACCTCAGCCCGCGTGGGTGCGCTTCAGCCACATGCCGATCATCAGCAGCAGCACCGCCACCGCCTGCAAGGCGACACGCAACCGCATCAGCTTGTTGGACCGGACGCTGGCCCCCTCGCCCCCGCGCTTCAGATTGTAGAGGCCCAGGCCCAGGGTGACGGCGACGGCGGCCACGGCGATGAGGATCAGGATGTCGATGATGTCCATGCCCGCTTCTTAGGCCCGACCGCATTTCCGCGCCAGACGTGTCGGAAGCGCGGCGCAAATGCGACCTATTCGCACACCCCCATTGCGCTGAGAATGCGAACGCTGTTGAGAGGCGTTCTCATTTCCAAAGGCCCCGCTCCAATGTCCTGCTTCCGCTCGTCTCGCCGCTCGTCCCTGCTGGCCGCCACCGCCCTGATGACCGTCGGGGCCGCGGCGCCCGCCCTGGCCGACGAGGCTTCTGACGTCCTGGAGCAGAGCCACCAGGTGGCCGACGTGGTCGTCACCGCCTCGGGCTTCGAGCAGAAGATCGAGCAAGCCCCGGCCTCCATCAGCGTATTGTCGCGAGAAGAGCTGAAGGAGACGCGGTATCAGAGCCTGGCGGAGGTTCTGGCGACGGTTGAAGGCGTCGACGTCGGCGCGGCGGCGGGCAAGACCGGCGGTCTGAACATTTCCATTCGCGGGATGCCCAGCGACTATACCCTGGTGCTGGTGGACGGCCGCCGCCAGAATCCGGCAGGCAACATCACGCCCAACGGCTTCGGCGAGACCTCCACCAGCTTCATCCCGCCGATGTCGGCGATCGACCGGATCGAAGTGGTGCGCGGTCCCGTCTCGACCCTCTACGGCTCGGATGCAATGGGCGGCGTCGTCAACATCATCACCCGCAAGGTCGGGACCGAATGGAACGGCTCGTTCAGCACCGACGGCACCTTCCAGAGCGACGATCAGTTCGGGAACATCTACGGCGCCAACGCCTATGCTCAAGGTCCGCTGGTGAAGGATCTCCTGGGCCTGGCCCTGCGCGGCCGCTATTCGCAGCGCGAAGCCTCCAGCCTGACCTATGAAAAGGACGACGGCGGCGCGGTCATCATCAGCCAGCGCGGTCCCAGCCCGGTTGAAAACGAGCTGTGGTCCGTCGGCGGCCGCCTGAATTTCACGCCCCACGCCGATCATGACCTCTACTTCGACGTCGATATGCAACGTCAGTGGTACGACAACTCAACCGCCCAATTGGGCACCTTGGGCGTGCGCGGTTATGGCCCCGATCAAGAATTCAACCAGGACGAATATGTCCTAGCGCACAACTGGCGCCTGCCCTTCGGCGAACTGCAATCCACCTTGTCGCACTCCACGCGCGAGACCCTCGGCCGCATCCTGCCCGACGACGTGCCCGGCACCGACCGAAAGGCCGGCGAGGCCCGCACCCTGGAAGCGACCAACACCATTTTCGACACCAAGCTGTTCTCGCAGTGGCGCAATCACACCTTCACCGTCGGCGGCCAGTACTGGGACGCTGAGATGATCGACGGCGTGGCCCCCGCGCCCTACGCTCACGAACAGTGGGCGCTGTTCGCGGAGGATGAGTGGCGCTTCACCGATGCCTTGGCCCTGACCCTGGGCGTCCGTTACGACGACCACAACGTCTTCGGCGACCACATCAGCCCGCGCGCCTATCTGGTGTGGAATGCGACCGAAAACTGGACCCTGAAGGGCGGCGTCAGCCAGGGCTTCAAAACCCCGCGTCTAGATCAGATCGCCCCCGGCATCACCGGCTTCACGGCCCAGGGCACCCGTCCGACCATAGGCACTCCGACGCTGAAGCCGGAGACCTCGACCTCCACCGAGTTCGCCGTCTTCTATGACAACCGCGACAACTTCCGCGCCAACGCGGTGGTGTTCCGCAATGAGTTCTCGGACAAGATCACCAGCGGCCCCGGCCTGTTGAACTGCACCTTCGCCCCGATCATCGACAACGGCCCGCCGGTCGTACGCGACGAGACCCAGAACAACCGCCCCGGCTGTGTCGACTACGGCTACTGGCCCGACCTCGACCTGTTCGGTCAGGCGATCAACGTCGATGAAGCCGTCACCCAGGGGCTGGAAGCCGCCTTCCACTGGTCGATCAACGACGCATGGTCGCTCAACGGCAACTACACCTACACCGACAGCGAGCAGAAGAGCGGCCCCGAAACCGGGCAACCGCTCTACAACACGCCCGAGCACATGGTGAACGGCGTGCTGCGCTGGCACGCCACCAACCGCCTGAGCCTGTGGGCTCGGGGCGAATACCGCAGCGACCGTTATCGCGACCCGGACACCACAACGAGCACCGCCAAGGCGACCTGGGGCGATTACCGCAGCTATTCGGTCTTCCACCTGGGCGGCTCGTACCGCGCCACCGACCGTGTGGCCTTCAACGCCACAATCTACAACCTGTTTGACAAGGACTTCGTGTCCTACCGCCCCTATGTCAGCAACACGAACACGGGCGCGCTCAGCTACACCAACCTGTACGCCAACAATCAGGAGCCCCGGCGCCTGTGGCTGTCGGTCAACATCGACTTCTGATCCCTTTTCAGTTTCCTCCCCGACTGACCGGGCCGCCTCCTTCAGGAAGCGGCCCGTTTTTTTGGCCTGTGCCAAACTAAGCCGTTGGTCATTTTTGGCTGGCAGGGTGGCCGCCATGACCGATCGCGCCATCCGCAATCTCGAACACCTGCGCCGGACCGCCTCGACCGCGCGCGTGCTGAACCTGCTCAAGGTCTATGACGAGCACGGCGACAGCGAGGACTGGGCCGAGCGGCCGATGTTCCGCAATCCGGCGCTGAATCGCTGCCTGATCATCAAGCACCGGCTGCGGCGCAACGAGACCGACGCCTTCCCCGGCCGCCGTCAGGTGGCGACCAAGATCGTGGTGCCGATCGACAGCACCGATCTAAAGACCGGCGGCCGCTTCATCTTTGTCAATCAGATCGGCTTCGAGCGCGCCATGCACGAAGCCTTCGGCGTCGATCCCGACCATCCGGATCTGAAGACCCTGCGGCTGATGGATCAGCTGCCGTCGCTGGACCCCTTCCTGCTGCGCGAACAGCTGCGGCGCGGCGGGGTGGACGCGGCGCCCTGCTATTTCGCCCTCAGCGAAGCCGACCTGGAGCGGATGCTGGAGTTCGTCCAGAAGGAGATCGAGCCCCTGGTCACCCTCAGCATCGGCGACGGAGTCGTGGCCGCCGGATCGACCGCCCGCATGGCCTCGAAGATCCTGTCCAACGCCCCCGGCGACCGGCTGGAGGCGCTGCGCCTGACGCTGAAGCTGGAGCCCGAGCAGTATCAGGAGGGCGTCTTCTGCTGGAAGGGCTTCCTCTATTACAAGTGGTCGCTCAGCAGCCTGATGGCCGACATCGTCCATGTCGCCGATGAAGTGGGAACGATCCGGCCCGCCGGCCCCAGCGACCAGGCCGCCAAGGACTATATCGCCCGGGGCCGGGCCGTGCTGCGCGGCCGCATCATGAAGACCTGCGAAGAGGTCAGCCGCACCCTGCGCTATTACGACGACGCCTATGCGGGGCTGACGCGCGAGGGCAATCCGCTGGCCTTCCGCGACTTCCTGCTGGAGGCGCCGGCCCTGTTCACCCGGCTGGGCGACCAGTTGGGGGCGGTGCAGCACATCGTCAGCTTCTGGCGCTTCCGATTCAGCCCCAAGGCGCCCCCTGTGGGCGTCGAGGAGCTGATCGACATCTTCATGGACTTCGAGACCGGCCTGATGGGCCGAGGGCCCGACGAATTCGATCCCCGCGACGTCGCGGCCTAGGGCTCCCCCTCTTACCCTGCCGTCAAGCCCGAGGATGACGGTATGAGAGCAGGTGCGTTTCAAGCAAACAGAACCCCGCGACGTCGCCGGCGCGGGGTTCTGTCTTTACAGACCCGAGACAGGTCTCAGTAGCGGTAGTGTTCCGGCTTGAACGGACCCTCGACCGGCACATTGATGTAGTCGGCCTGTTCCTGGTTCAGCGTCGTCAGCTTGGCGCCCAGCTTGGCCAGGTGCAGGAAGGCGACCTTCTCGTCCAGGTGCTTGGGCAGGGTGTAGACCTTGTTGTCGTAGGCCTTGGCGTTGGTCCACAGCTCGATCTGGGCCAGCGTCTGGTTGGTGAAGGACGCCGACATCACGAAGGACGGGTGGCCCGTGGCGTTGCCCAGGTTCACCAGACGGCCTTCCGACAGCAGGATGATCTTCTTGCCGTCCGGGAATTCGACGTGGTGGACCTGATCCTTGATCTTGTCCCACTTGAAGTTCTTCAGGCCCGCGACCTGAATTTCGCTGTCGAAGTGGCCGATGTTGCAGACGATGGCGTTGTTGCGCATGGCGCGCATGTGCTCGACGCGGATGACGTCCTTGTTGCCCGTGGTGGTGACGAAGATGTCGGCCTTGTCGGCGACGTCCTCGAGGGTCTGGACCTCATAGCCTTCCATCGCCGCCTGCAGGGCGCAGATGGGGTCGATCTCCGTGACGATCACGCGGGCGCCGCCGTTGCGAAGCGAGGCCGCCGAGCCCTTGCCCACGTCGCCGTAACCGCAGACCACCGCCACCTTGCCCGACAGCATGACGTCGGTGCCGCGACGGATGGCGTCGACCAGGGATTCACGGCAGCCGTACAGGTTGTCGAACTTGGACTTGGTGACGCTGTCGTTGACGTTGATGGCGGGGAAGGGCAGCTCGCCGCGCTCGGCCATCTGATACAGGCGGTGGACGCCCGTGGTCGTCTCTTCCGACACGCCGCCGATGGCGTCGCGGATGGCCGAGTAGAAGCCCGGCTTCTCCTTCAGATAACGCTTCATGACCGAGAAGAGGGCTTCCTCTTCCTCGTTCTGCGGGTTGTCGAGGACGGAGGCGTCCTTCTCGGCCTTGGGCCCCAGCACGCACAACAGGGTGGCGTCGCCGCCGTCGTCGAGGATCAGGTTCGGATAGCCGCCATCCGCCCATTCAAAGATCTTGTGAGCGTAGTCCCAATATTCGACCAGGTTCTCGCCCTTGAAGGCGAACACCGGCGTGCCCGACGCGGCGATGGCGGCGGCGGCGTGGTCCTGGGTCGAGAAGATGTTGCACGAGGCCCAGCGCACTTCGGCGCCCAGGGCTTCCAGCGTCTGGATCAGCACCGCCGTCTGGATGGTCATGTGCAGGGAGCCGGCGATGCGGGCGCCCTTCAGCGGCTGGGCGGCGCCGTATTCGTCGCGCAGCGCCATCAGGCCCGGCATCTCGGTTTCGGCGATGGCGATTTCCTTGTTGCCGAAATCGGCCAGGGAGATGTCGCGGACGATGTAGTCGGTCATGCTGAAATGTCTTTCGGCCACTATCGGGGGATTGTCGCCGCTATAGCGCGGCGCGGCCACGGGAGCAATCAAGACATAAGGATGTCTTTATATGACGGCCGCCGATGACGCCGCCGCCGGTTCGGCGCGGATTAAGGAAATCTACGCAATCTCGGCTTAACCCGGACAATACCCTCTTGGCGACAAGGGGTATTGGGGCTCTCCCCTCGCCCCGTCGTTGAAACGAGTCTGCGTCATGGCTTCCCACGAGATCGACCGCCGCATGCATTTCATGGGGCTGGGTCGGCCGTCCGCCGGTTACAGCGCCATCTCGGGCCTGCTGCGCCGCTCCATCCCTCTGGCCCTCGCCGCCTTCTACGACAGGGTGCGCGCCGAGCCGGAGACCCGCCGCTTCTTCCGTGACGAAGGCCATGTCGCCGCCGCCAGCAACGCCCAGCAGCAGCACTGGGACGCCATCATCGAGGGCCGCGCGGACGAGGACTACGCCGCCTCGGTGCGCACCATCGGCCGCGTCCACGCCCGCATCGGTCTGGAACCGCGCTGGTACATCGGCGGCTACAGCATTCTCCTGGCCCATCTGACCCGCGCCATCATCGAGCGGCCCAGGAAGCTGTTCGCCAATCGCCGCGAACACGACCGCATCACCGCCGAGGCCGTGGCCGAACTGAACCAGCGGGTCATGCTGGACATGGACCTGGC
Organism: Brevundimonas sp. NPDC055311; assembly: GCF_053645695.1. Classification (NCBI taxonomy): domain Bacteria; kingdom Pseudomonadati; phylum Pseudomonadota; class Alphaproteobacteria; order Caulobacterales; family Caulobacteraceae; genus Brevundimonas; species Brevundimonas sp. NPDC055311. Next base: position 511,132 of record NZ_JBSHMV010000002.1, on the reverse strand, counting down.
CATCTCCATCTACCTGGACGCCCTGCAGGAGGAGCGCGACCGCGTGCAGGCCGAACACGCCGCCGCCGAATCGCGCCAGGCCGAGGTCGTGCGCGCCCTGGGCGCCGCCCTGCACAGCCTGGCCGACAACGATCTGTCGGTGACCATCCCGGACGTCTTCCCCGAGGAATACAGGTCGCTGCAGAACGACTTCCACGCCGCCACCCGCGCCCTGCGCACCGCCGTCCGCGCCGTGGCCGATAGCGTCGAGAGCCTGAGCGCCGGCTCCAGCCAGCTGGCCGTCGCCTCCGAAGACCTGGCCAGCCGCACCGAGCGTCAGGCCGCCAACCTGGAGCGCACGGTCGCCGAAGCCGACGCCATCGCCCGCCAGGTCGCCTCGACCGCCGACGGCGCGCGCCAGACCGCCGAGGCTCTGGCCGCCGCCCGCGCCGACGTCGAGCACACGACCCAGGTGGTCGGCGACGCCGTCAGCGCCATCCACGCCATCGCCGAATCCTCGAGCGAGATCGGCCGCTTCACCAGCCTGATCGACGAAATCGCCTTCCAGACCAACCTGCTGGCGCTGAACGCCGGGGTCGAGGCCGCCCGCGCCGGCGACGCCGGGCGCGGCTTCGCCGTGGTGGCCCAGGAAGTGCGCGCCCTGGCCCAGCGCTCGTCCGAGGCGTCCGGCGAGATTCGCACCCTGATCTCCACCTCCTCGGCCCAGGTGGCGCGCGGCGTCGACCTGGTCGAGCGCACCGGCGCGGCGCTGGAGCGAATCGGCGCCAAGGTCTCGGCCGTCGACGGCCTGGCGGGCGGCATCGCCGGCTCGGCCCAGGAACAGTCCGACGGCCTGGCCCGTGTCCGCCGCGCCATGGGCGAGATGGACGACATCACCCAACAGAACGCCGCCATGACCGAAGAAGCCACCGCCGCCGCTCGCCAGTTGGCCAATGAGGCCGTCAGCCTGAACCAGCAGGTCGCCCGCTTCCGCCTGGACCGCTCCGTCGCCGCCGGCGCCTCACGAGGGCCGCGCCTGGTCGCCTGATCCGGGAACGCAAATCCGACTGGCGCAAGACGACAGACGCGGGCTAACAGACTCCCCGAGTTCCAAGGGGGGAGTATCCATGATGAAGATCTTGCTGACGACGGCCGCCTGCGCCCTGGCCCTGGCGGCCGCTGGCGCGCCCGCAGCCGCCCAGACCGCCACACCCGTCGCACCGACCGGCGCCGCGCCCGCGCCGGGCGTGGTGACCCTGATCCAGGCTGGCCGCCTGCTGGATCGTCCCGGCCAGGCCCCGCGCGGCCCGTCCACCCTCATCGTGCGCGACGGCAAGGTGGTCGAGATCCGCGACGGCTTCGTCGACGCCGCCGCCTTCCCTGGCGCCGTGGTGGTGGACCAGCGCGACCGCTTCGTCCTGCCCGGCCTGATCGACAGCCACGTCCACCTGGTGTCGGACACGGCGGGTCAGGCGGGCTTCCTGTCCGAGATCACCGACAACCTGCCGGTCCACGCCTATAGCGCCGCCATGAATGCGGAAAAGACGCTGATGGCCGGCTTCACCACGGTGCGAAACCTGGGCGATAGCGGCGGCGTGACACTGGCCCTGCGGACCGAGACAGACACGCACCGTCTGCCCGGACCCCGAATTCTCGACGCGGGCAACAGCATCTCGACCACCTCGGGCCATATGGACGCGCGCCTGGGCTTCAACGACGACCTTCGCGAACACGTGGCTCACGACAATGTCTGCAACGGCGCCGAAAGCTGCCGTGAAGCCGTGCGCCTTCAGGTCGGGCGCGGCGTAGACGTGATCAAGATCGCCACCACCGGCGGGGTCAACAGCCGCATCGGCGCCGGACTTGGCGCCCAGATGTTCGAGGACGAGGCCAAGGCTCTGATCGACACGGCCCACCTGTACGGCAAGAAGGTCGCAGTCCACGCCCACGGCGCCGACGGCGTCAATCTGGCGCTGCGCATGGGAGCCGACTCCATCGAGCACGGCACCATCTTCGACGACGAGACGCTGCAGTTGTTGCGCCGCACGCGGGCCTACTATGTGCCGACCCTGTCGACGGTGAACGGCTATCGCGAGCGTCTGGCCGCCGATCCCGACGCCTATCCGCCCGAGGTCCTGCCCAAGATCCTGTGGCGCATCGAGATCACCGGCCAGTCGTTGCAGAAGGCGGTGCCGGCCGGGGTGCGCATCGCCTTCGGCACTGATGCAGGCGTCTCCAAACACGGCCGCAACGCCGATGAGTTCGAACTCATGGTCCAGAACGGCATGACCCCGGCGACCGCCATTGCGGCGGCCACGGTCAACGCCGCCGATCTGCTGGGCCTGACCGAGGAAATCGGCAGCCTGGAGCCGGGCAAGCGCGCCGACGTCATCGCCGTGACGGGCGATCCGCTGGCCGACGTGACCACGCTGAAGTCCGTGGCCTTCGTCATGCGCGACGGCCGCGTCTACAAGGACGAACGCTGAGCCAGATAACGGCGACGCATCACTTCCGGCTTGGCCGCGCCCGCGCGCGCGGCTAAGCCGTCGTCCCATGGCTGACGACGCTTCGATCCGACCCGCCCGCGATTTCTCGATCCCTCGCCACGACTGGACGCTGGAGGAGGTCGAGGCCCTGTTCGCCCGCCCCTTCATGGAGCTGGTGTTCGAGGCGGCGACGGTGCACCGGCGCACCTTCGACCCCAGCGAGGTGCAGAAATCCCAGCTGCTGTCGGTCAAGACCGGCGGCTGCGCCGAGAACTGCGGCTACTGCTCCCAGTCGGCCAGCTTCAAGACCGGGCTGAAGGCCGAGAAGCTGATGGAGCCGACCGCCGTCATCGCCGAGGCCATGGCGGCCAAGGCGGGCGGGGCCAGCCGCTTCTGCATGGGCGCCGCCTGGCGCGAGCTCAAGGACCGCGACACGCCCAAGCTGGCGGCCATGATCTCGGGCGTGAAGGCGCTGGGTCTGGAGACCTGCGCCACCCTCGGCATGCTGAACGCCGATCAGGCGAAACAGCTGAAGGACGCGGGCCTCGACTACTACAACCACAACCTCGACACCGGGCCTGAGTACTACGCCGAGGTGGTGACGACCCGCTCCTATCAGGACCGTCTGGAGACGCTGCAGCACGTCCGCGACGCGGGCATGAACACCTGCTGCGGCGGCATCGTCGGCATGGGCGAGAAGCGGCGCGACCGCGCGGGCCTGCTGCACGCCCTGGCGACCCTGCCCGTCCACCCGGACAGCCTGCCGGTCAACGCCCTGGTCCCCGTCGGCGGCACGCCGCTGGGCGAGCGGGTGCTGAAGGAGGGCGAGATCGACCCGATCGAGTTCGTCCGCACCGTCGCTGTCGCCCGCCTGGTCTGCCCCAAGTCGATGGTCCGCCTGTCGGCCGGGCGCGAAGGCATGACGCCGGAGATGCAGGCCCTGTGCTTCCTGGCCGGCGCCAACTCCATCTTCGTCGGCGGCAAGCTGCTGACCACGCCGAACCCGGAAGAGGACGACGACGCTAGGCTGTTCGCCCTGCTGGACCTGAAACCCATGCCCGCCAAGGGCTGCGACGCCCATTGATCCGGGTCCGCCCGACGCGCGGAACGGACATCGGCCGTCTGGAGGCGGTGGAGCGGTCGGCGGCGACGCTGTTCCGCACCCTGCCCGATCTGGCCTGGATCGCCGACGACCATGTCGCCGGACCGGGCACCCACCGCACAGCCGTCGCGCAGGGCCTGTCCTGGGTCGCGGTTGATACGGCGGACCAGCCGATCGGCTTCCTGATCGCCGCCGAAGCGGACGCGGACCTGCATATCCTCGAGTTGTCAGTCTCTGCTGAACATCAGGGGCGCGGCGCTGGGCGGGCGCTGATGGCGGCGGCGCGCCACGCAGCCGAAGCCCGCGCCAAACAGGCCCTGACCCTGACCACCTTCAGCACCGTTCCGTGGAATGCGCCCTTCTATGCGCGCCTGGGCTATGCGGCGCTGACGTTTGCAGAAACGCCCGCCTATCTGCGCGAGACCCTGGCCGCAGAGGCCGCCCACGGCCTGACCGACCGCGTCGCCATGCGGCTGACGCTTTAGCCCTGCCGTGCGAGCCAGCCACGCACCAGCCTGAGGTGCAGAGCGTGAGCGCCGATCCAGGCCAATCCCATGACGATCAGGACGCCGAAGTAACGCCGCGCGTCCGCGCTCTCCAGCGGCCCCAACAGACTCGCCATCGCCGTAGAGAGCAGGGTCAAGGCCGCCAGAACAGGCGTGAAGCTCAAGGCGACGTCACGAGGCGCACGCCATATTGACCGCCCGTCAAAGCCCCACTGCATCGGCAACCGCATCTCGCGCGTCAGGCCTCTTGCAGCGCGCCAGGACATGGCCGCCAGCACGGCCACGAAAGCCAAAGCCAGGAAGAGGGCGAACATCGTCATACCGACAGACGATCACGTCTATCGGAGCCGATCAAGCCAAAGGCCCGGTCTGACTACTTGCTCATCCAGGGTCGCGAAGCCCCGCTCTTGATGCGGGCCGCCTGTTCGCGCTGGAAACGTCCGCCGCGCGGCGGCTTGGGTCGGGCGTCAATCGCCGCCTTCTTGAGCCGCAGCGCCCGCTGCACGGGCGTCTCGCCGGGAACGGCGTCTGCAGGTTCGGCGGCGGGGGCGTGATCGTCGTCGGTGCTCATGCCGACCTCTCTAACACGCCGACGTCCTCGCCGCGCGGATTATGCGGCCTACCGCCCCGGCCGCCGGGTCATCGCCGAGGCGGGCGCCAGTTGCAGGCCGCGGGCCTCCAGACCCGCCGTCCAGCGGGCGGCGGCCTCGACGGTGACGGGGTAGGAGAAGCCGGTTCCCAGCGCCGCGCCGTTGGTCTTGGCGGCCGCCTCCAGGGCGTTGAGCTGGCGCAGAATGGCGGCGGGGGTCTGTTCCTCGTCGACGACGCGGTCGGCGCTGGCGCGGGCGAAGGCGCCGGGACGGCGGCGCATGGAGCCGTCGTCGAGGAAGGCCAGGCCGCGCTGGCGCAGGTTGGTCATCAGGGCCGTCACCCCCTCGTCCGAGGTCGCGAAACGATCGCCCAGATAGTTGGTCACGCCGAAATAGCCGGTGGCGCGCGCCAGCAGCCAGTCCAGCTTGACCGCCACATCGTCGGCGCCGCCGCTCGACAGCAGGGTGTAGGGGCCGGGGTCGTTGTCGGGATAGCCGGTCGGCTCCATCGGCAGTTCGATCATCACCTCATGGCCGTGCGCGCGGGCCATGTCGATCCAGGTCTGAAGCCCCTCGGCGTAGGGCACGAAGGACAGCGTCACCTCGGCCGGCAGACGTTCGATCGCCGCGCGCGTCGTGGCGCTGTTCAGGCCCAGCCCGCCGACCACCAGGGCCACCATCGGCCTGCCGTTCGAGCGGAAGGGCCGGGCGTAGGCCTGGGCCGGGACGCGGCCGTCGGCGGCGATGCGCGGCAGGGGACCGTTCGGGCCGGGCTGGAACAGGCCCGCGATCGGCGCCTTGGGCAGGGGATTGGACGGCGCGCGCACCGGGGCGCTGAAGCCCTGGCCCGAGGCCACGCTGGCGCCGTCCGGCAGGGTGATGAGAGCCTCGCCCGCCATGCCTGCGCCCTCTTCGCCCATCAGGGCCGGGTCGATGGGGCCGAGGTCCTGATAGATGTCCAGACCGCTGAAGCCGAAGGCCTCGGCGCCGGTCGGGGCGATGTCGGCGGCGCTGGGACGTTCCAGCACGGCGCTGGCCGTCGGCGCGCCCGCGCGCGGGTCGCCCAGCACGGCGACGAACAGGGTGGCGGCGCCGATGACGAAGGCCCCGGCCGCGCCCGCCGCGACGGGCGGCTTCTTCAGGGCGTTCAGGACCGGCTCCATGGCGAGGCGCGACCGGGGCTCCGGCGGCGCGCCTGCGGCGGCGGCGAGGGCGGACTGGCGCTTGGCGAACATGGTCAGGGCGTCGGCTCGGGCTGGCAGACGCCGCACAGACGCGGCGCCCCTCAGCCTCAGTTAAGCCCTGCGCCGGTTAAGAAAGCCTAACGGCGCGTTCACCACGTTTGCGGCTACTCAAACCGTCGTCATTCCCGGGCGTGTCCCGGGAATCCATGAACACGACCGATGGGGCCGAAACGCCGCGCCTGAACCCGACCGGCGCGGATATGGATCCCCGGGACAAGCCCGGGGATGACGCAAGAAGGGGACGATGTCTTAGCGCTGTTTCGGCTCGTCTGGCTTGATCGTGACGGTCGGCGTGTCCGACTTGTCCGCCTTATCCGACGTGTCAGCCGCCGTCTCGACTTTCTCCTCGCCCGGTTCGGTGATGACGATCCCCTCGGGGGCGGCGGCCAGCCTGGCCAGGTCGCCGCCGGCGCGCAGCACGTCCAGCGCCCGTTCCAGCTGATAGTCCTTGTCCTTGGCGTAGTCGGCGCCGGGCGCTTCGCGCGGGGTGTGCGGGCCCTTGCGCTCGGCCCCGATGGAGGAGTCCAGCGCCGTCGAATAGGCCGCCTCGGAATAGATGAAGCTGGAGCGCGAAACGATGCGCGCCTCGGCCTCGGAACGGGCCACCTCCAGGTCCGGCTCGATGCCGATCTTCTGGATCGAACGGCCCGACGGGGTGTAGTAGCGCGCCGTGGTGATCGACAGGGCGCCGTCCTGGCCGCCCCGCAGCGGGATCACCGTCTGCACCGACCCCTTGCCGAAGCTGGTCAGGCCGACGACCGTCGCCCGCTCCTGATCCTTCAGGGCGCCCGCCACGATCTCCGACGCCGAGGCCGAGCCGTAGTTGATCAGCACCACCACCGGCAGGCCGCCGGTCAGGTCGCCCGGCTTGGCGGCGTAGCGTTCGATATCCTCGGGCTTGCGGCCGCGCTGGCTGACGATCTCGCCGCGTTCCAGGAAGGCGTCCGACACGTCGATGGCCGCCGTCAGCAGGCCGCCGCCGTTGTTGCGCAGGTCCAGCACATAGCCCTTGAGGCCCGGCTTCTCGGTCTTCAGCCGCTCGATCGTTTCGGTCAGCTCGCGGCCGGTGTTCTCGTTGAAGGTCGAGATGCGCAGGTAGCCGAAGTCGCCTTCCAGACGGCCCGTGACGGATTCGACCTTGATGACCTCGCGCGTCAGCACGACCTCGCGCGGCTCCTCGCCGTCGCGCAGGAAGGTGATGGTGACGCTGGTGCCGGTGGCGCCGCGCAGCTTGTCCGAGACCTCGGACACGCTGAGGCCCGCTGCGTTCTGGCCGTTGACGGCGCTGATGACGTCGCCCGCCTGAACCCCGGCGCGACCGGCCGGGCTGTCGTCCATCGGCGAGATGACCTTCACCAGACCGCCTTCGGAGGTGATGGTCAGGCCGACGCCGGAATATTCGCCCGAGGTCCGCTCGCGCAGGTCGTCGAACCCCTTGGCGGGCAGGTAGTTGGAGTGGGGGTCGAGCGCCGTCATCATGCCCTGAAGGGCGGCCTCGATCAGCTTCTTGTTGTCGACCGGAACGACGTAGGCCTGCTCGACGATGCCCAGCACGTCGCCGAACATCTCGAGCATGCGGAAGGTCTCGTTGCGCGGGGTCTGGCTGGCCACGGCCGCCGCCGATCCGCCCAGCGCCAGGGCGGCGGCACCCACGAGAAGCAGTTTACGCATTCGGTCTCTTTCCATCGGATCCGCTTTCGGCTCCGGTCGTCCAGGGCGGCGCAGGCGCCACGACGGCGCGCACGACAGTTGCGCCGATACAAACAGCGTCCGCGCCGATTTGAAAGGAATTTCGCGCGGTTGGCCCGCTACTGCAGCCAGGGGGCGGGATCGATGGGCCGTTCCTGGCGGCGCAGTTCGAAATAGGCCTCGCCGTCCTCGCCGGTGCGGCCCAGGGTCTGGCCGTCGGACACGCGCTGGCCGGTCTCGACCTCCAACCGGTCAAGGCCCGCGATCACGGCGCGCCAGCCGGGGCCGAGGTCGAGGATCACCACCTCGCCCCATTCCTTCAGGGGGCCGGCGTAGGCGACGCGGCCCGCCGCAGGCGCGCCGACCGCCTCATGGCTGGAGCGCCAGCTCCATCCGGCGGAGCGGCCGCCGAAGCGTTGCGAGGGCGTCCCTGCGATGGGCGGCGTCAGGCGGCTGCGGCCTGCGGGCAGGCGGGCCGCCGGAGCCTCTTCGGGCGCTTCGGCGATCTGGGGCGTCTGGCCGCCCAGGTCGCGAATACGGGCCTCCAGCGCCTTGGTCGCGCGTTCGGCCCGCGCCGCCTCCGCCCGCAGGACCGAACGCAGGGCGGTCTTGCGCGCCGTCAGCCCCTCGATCTCGGCGCGGCGGTCGTTCTGGGCGCTTTCAACGGTGAACAGGCGCTCGCTGGACAGGGCGGCCAGACGACGGATGCGGCCGATCTCGGCCTGGCGCTCGACCAGGGTCTCGGCGCGTTTCTGCAGGTCGGGCGTGATGGCGCGGATCAGGATGGAGGCGCGCACCGTGTCCACCGCCTGGTCCGCCGGGATCAGCAGGGGCGGCGGCGGCTTGCGGCTCATCATCTGCAGGGCGGACAGCAGCCGCCCCTGCGCCGCGCGTTCGCGGGACAGGGCGGCGAGCAGGGCGGCCTCGCGATCGCCCAGTTCCTTCAGACGGGCGCGCTGGGCCTCCATCTGCACGTCGTCCTCGGCCTCGGCGCGGCGCAGCTCGCGCAGCTGGCGGTCCAGGTCGACGATCTCCTCGGCGGCGGCGGCGGCCTCGGCGCGCAGGCGGCGGGCGCGGGCCGTCTCGTCGCGATACTCGGCCTGAAGCCGGGTCAGCTCGGCGTTCGGTTGGGTCGCGCGCTGGCTGGCCGCCGGCCCGGCCAGGGCCAGCAGCAGGCTGGAGGAGGTCAGAAGAAGAACGGCCCCGGATCGCATCAGTCGCGATGATAGGGCGAACCGGCCAGGATGGTCACGGCCCGATACAGCTGCTCGGCCAGCATGGCGCGCGCCAGGGCGTGGGGCCAGGTCTGCGGCCCGAAGGCCAGGGTCGAACGGGCGGCGCGGCGCACGCTCTCGTCCAGGCCGTCGGCGCCGCCGATGACGAAGACCAGCCGCCGTTCCCCCTGATCGCGCAGGGCGGCCACGTGGTCGGCGAAGGCGCGCGAGGAATAGGTCCGCCCCCGCTCGTCGCAGGCGATCAGATGCGCGCCTTCGGCGGCGGCGAGCAGCAGCTCCGCCTCCGGCGCCTTGCCGGGCTTCTTCGGCTCAAGGTCGATGAGTTCGAGGGGACCCAGACCCAGCGCCCGCCCCGACAGGGTGGCGCGCCGGGCGTAGTCGTCGGCCAGGGCGGCCTCGGGACCGCGGCCCGGCTTGCCGATGGCCGCGATCGCCAGCTTCATGAGGTCAGCCCGCCGTCAGAGGAAGGATCAGCCGCGGACAGGGCCGCCGCGGTGGGCGCTGTCGACCGCCCAGATCTTCTCGATGTTGTAGAAGGTGCGCACTTCCGGGCGGAACAGGTGGACGATGACGTCGCCCGCATCCAGCAGCACCCAGTCGCAATGCGGCAGGCCTTCGACCTTCACCTTGCCCAGCCCCTGCTCCTTGAACAGGCGCAGCAGGTGGTCGGCGACGGCGCCGACGTGGCGGTGCGAGCGGCCCGAGGCCACGATCATGGCGTCAGACATGGGGCTCTTGCCGCGAAGGTCGATCAGGACGATGTCCTGGGCCTTGTCTTCGTCGAGTTTGGCGAGGATGGCCTGCTCCAGCTCGGTCGCGCCGACCGGCAGGGGCTGGCGCTCGTCGCTACTGGGGCCGTCCTCGGCCTGACCGTCTTCGGAATGGACGGAATCCATCAGGTCCATTTCGTGCGCCGCGTTCGAAACGGCGTCTTGCGCATCATGCGCGGTCGAGGGGGTCAGCGGAGGGCTCCGAGGCGATTACTAAAACTCCAGTCTAGCACGCCCGGCATGAAAGGTCACCCGGCCTGCAACGACTCTTCACCCCGCCGCGCGCGTGGCCCGGATGGCGGTGGAGGAGCGGTGATTCAGCGGCGCGGTCAGATAGGTCCAGGCCGGCGCCTCGAGATTGGGCAACAGACCCGCCTGGGCGGCGGGAATGCGATAGCGGGCGAAGCGCGCCGCCGCCGGGGCCGTACGGCTGTCCAGCAGACTGCCCGGCCGGGCGATCACCGCCACCGGCATCAGCCGCATGATGTCGGTCCAGCCCCTCCAGCGGTGGAAGCCCGCCAGATTGTCCGATCCCATCAGCCAGATGAAATGCACGCCCGGATGGCGGGCGACGATGGCGCGCAGGGTGTCGACGGTCCAGCGCGTGCCCGCGCGCGTTTCGAAGTCCGAGACGATCATGGCCGGGCCGACGCTCGCCGCCACGGCGCGCGCCGAGGCCATGCGTTCGGCCAGGGGCGCGGTCTCGTGTCCAGACTTCAGCGGATTCTGCGGCGAGACCAGCCAGACCACCCGGTCCAGGTCCAGCCGCTGCATGGCGGTGGCCGCCACATGGGCGTGGCCGTCGTGGGCCGGATTGAACGAGCCGCCGAACAGGCCGACCTTCATGCCCGGCGCCAGATCCAGCCCGTCGCGCAGGGCGCCTCGGCGAAGACCGGAGCCTTTCGGCGCAGGACCGGCGTGGAAGAAGGACAAGGGCGTCTCTTGCGGCGGCGGCGAACGGATGAGCGCGGCCAACGCCTTATGCTCACCTGCGCCCTAACACGGTCCGAAGCGGCTGTCTCGCTCCGCGAGCGGAGCGAGCGCTCGCGCTAGAATTCCTTCCAGCTCGAACCCGGATCACGCTCGCCCGGCTGGGCCAGCTGCTGGCCCCAGGTGATCATCATGAAGGCCTTGTGGCTGCGGATCTTGTACTGGCCGATCATCGGCGTGACGGCGCCCAGCGGCATCCCCGTGCGGGCGTCGTAGAGGAAGCCCGAGAACTCGGCCACGCCCATCCGGTCGCGGTTGGAGTAGAGCGACAGCTCCGGCAGGGAGACAACGTTCAGGCTCTCATTGATGGGCACCCGCATGTCGGGGATGCCGACCACCCGGCGCAGCTGGTCCAGCGACAGGGCGCCGGCGCGCACCTCGAAGATGGCGTCGGCCTCGCCGCGCTCGCGCACGATGGCGTAGCCCGCCTCCGACAGGGCGGCGCGGATGGCGCTCAGCGCATAGCGGGCGTTCTCGGCCTGGAAATAGGTCTCGTCGACGAAGACGCGCGCGCCCTGCGGGATCGGCAGGGTCAGGCCTTCGACCGCCCGGTCGGCGGCGCGGTTGACCAGCAGCATGTCGGTGGCCGTCCGCGCCGGATTGGTCTCCGTCACCGAGGCGCAGGCGCCCAGGCTCAGGACCGCCAGACCCAGGATCAGCCGCGCCGAAACGCTCACCAGGCCCCCACGTTCGGCATGGAGGCCCAGGGCTCGGCCGGGGCCAGGCGCTCGCCCGCCTGCAGCAGCTCGATCGAGATGCCGTCCGGCGAACGGACGAAGGCCATGTGGCCGTCGCGCGGCGGGCGGTTGACGACCACGCCGCCGTCCATCAGGCGCTGACAGGCGGCGTAGATGTCGTCGACCTGAAAGGCCAGGTGGCCGAAGTTGCGGCCGCCGTCGTAGTCCTGATCGTCCCAGTTGTAGGTCAGCTCGACCTCGGGCGACTTCTCGGCCTCGGCGCGGGCCTTGTCGGCGGGCGCGGCCAGATAGACCAGGGTGAAGCGGCCGGCCTCATAGTCGGCGCGGCGCGTCTCCTCCAGACCCAGCAGGTCGCGGTAGAAACGCATCGAGGCGTCCAGATCCTTCACCCGAACCATGGCGTGCAGATAACGCATGACCGGACTCAGTGCGCCTCGGGCGGGCGGGCCGCCGGATCGAGATATTCGCTCTCGGGGTGCGGATGGGCCGACAGCACGAAGCGGCGGTCGCAGTAGCCGCACTCGATGAAGTCGTCCTCGCCCATGTCCATGTAGACCAGCGGGTGGCCCAGGGCCCCGCCGCCGCCGTCGCAGGCGACGCGCTTGGTCGAGACCACGATCTCTTCGGGCGGAGGAATGACGGCTTCGAGATGGCGGGGAGGCATGATCCGGTCCGGTCTGGAAAGGCTTTGCGCCGTTCCTAGGCGGACCGGACCGTCAGGTCAAACGTCCGAGGCCGGCGCCTTGCGGCCCATCACCCGATCGAACAGGGCCTTGCGCTTCTTGAACAGGGTCAAGCCCAGGCACCCCGCGCCGACCCACAGGCCGATCTCGCCGACCACGGCGGCGACCGCGGCGATGACCGCCGCCTGGGCCATGGGCAGATACTCAAGCTTGCCCGCCAGCAGGGCCAGGGTGAAGCCGGCATAGCCGACGACGCAGAACCCCATGGCGATGAAGCCGATCAGGCGGGTGCGGGTCAGGGGCTTGCGGGGGGAGACGGCGGCGGTCATGGCGTGTCCTTATCCAAGGGAAGTTGTCTTTCTGACAAGCACGCTAGACACAACCGATACGGTCGTCAAGCGACTTTGACATATCGTCTCGCAGACTTGTCCAGTTCGGCGCCCTGAGACGCTTGGCGAACGGCCCTCGGCCCCCTACCTATGCCGTCCGGCCCCGCCTCCCCGACACCTGCCTGAGTTGAAGTCCGCGCCATGACACAAACGCCTCGCCTGCCCGTCAACGCCATCGAGGTCAGGGGGCTGAAGAAGACCTACAAGGGCTCGCGCAAGTCGCCGCCGAAGACGGCCCTGCGCGGGGTCGACCTGACGGTGCCGCGCGGCTCCATGTTCGGCCTTCTGGGGCCGAACGGCGCGGGAAAGTCGACCCTGATCAACATCATCGCCGGGGTGGTGAACAAGTCCGAGGGCACGGTCCGCATCTGGGACCGCGACATCGACCATGAGGCGCGCGACGCCCGCTCGGCCCTGGGCGTGGTGCCGCAGGAGATCGTCGCCGACGTCTTCTTCACCCCGCGCGAGGCGCTGGAGGTGCAGGCCGGCTTCTATGGCGTGCCCGCCAATGAGCGCCGCTCGGACGAGCTGCTGGCGGCGCTCGGCCTGTCCGACAAGGCCAACGCCTATGTCCGCGCCCTGTCCGGCGGCATGAAGCGGCGCCTGATGGTGGCCAAGGCCCTGGTGCACAATCCGCCGGTGCTGATCCTGGACGAGCCGACGGCGGGCGTGGACGTCGAGCTGCGCCGCCAGCTGTGGGACTATGTCCGCAAGATCAACGAGGAGGGGGTGACGGTGATCCTGACCACCCACTACCTCGAAGAGGCGCAGGAGCTGTGCGACACCATCGCCATCATCAACCGCGGCGAGGTCGTGGCCTGCGAGCCGACCGAACAGCTCTTGAAGCGGCTGGACACCCGCAATGTGGTGGTGACGCCCGAGACGGCGCCCGAGACCCTGCCCGCCCTGAACGGCTTCATCGTCGCCCCGCGCGCCAACGGCGCCTTCGTCGTCACCTATCGCACGGGCGAATCCAGCGTCGAGCAGGTGCTGGCCGCCGTCCGCGCGGCGGGCGTGACCATCAAGGACATCGCCACCGAGGACCCGGATCTGGAAGACGTCTTCCTGGCCATGACCTACGGCGACACGAGCCGCCCCGATCCGACGCAGGACTGAGGCGCGGGCGTCGCGACGCCCCCTCGCCCGCCGCTCCTGCCTCTCCCGCTCCTCCTGCTCTTCTTCCCGCTGCCTTCCCCACGCCGTCATCCTCGGGCTTGACCCGAGGATCCAGTCATCCGCCTGCACGACATAGGCGAGGTCGAGCGCGCCCTGCGCTGGATCCTCGGGTCAAGCCCGAGGATGACGGCATGTGTGTGGGGGGGCGGATATGTAGGAACGTCAGCGGTTACCGCCTCAGGCCGCCATCACCGTGCCGAGCAGAAGTTTCGCCCCCGGCCTGCCCAGAATGGCGTCGGTGGCGTGTTGCAGGGCGACCGCCAGCCATTCGACGTTCGGCGGCGCGTCCGGCAGCAGCCGCTCGGCGGCGATGCGGGCGATCTCATTGTAGGCGGCGCTGAGACGCGGCTGGGACAGGCGCGCCCGCTCCATCAAGGCGCCGTCGGCGATGTCGAGACCCGTCTCGACCGTCAACACGCCGCGTCGCCCGTCGCGGCGCAGAACCGTGGCCGTAGCGGTCGGCATGGACAGATAGCCGCCCTTGCCGCCCCCGCTCTTCTCCGCAGAGGCATGAGCGGCGCCGGCCGCCGCGAGGCCGCCGAGAGCCGCGCCGTTCAGAGCCAGGGCGATCAGTTGACGTCTGTCCATGACGCCACCCTAGCCGGGCGGCCTTTCCCGGACGTTGACGCCTAGCCCGCGTCGAGACGGCGGCGTATGCGAAGGACATGACCATCGATCTGTCCCTCTATCGCCCCAACGTCGGGGTCGTCCTGTTCAACCCGGCCGGCCAGGTCTGGTTCGGCCGCCGCGCCGACACGCCCGAGCCGTGGAACTGGCAGTTCCCGCAAGGCGGCGTCGACGACGGCGAAGACCTGGAAGCCGCCGCCCGCCGCGAACTGCATGAAGAGACGGGCGTGCGCTCCATCGCCCTTCTGGGCCGCACGACCGAGTGGATTCCCTATGACTTTCCCGCAGGCCTGCCGAGCCCGAAGAGTTGGAAGGGGCTGAAGGGGCAACGCCAGCAGTGGTTCGCCTTTCGCCTCACCGGCGGGGAGGATGAGATCGACCTGAACGGCCACGGCGAGCCCGAATTCGACGCCTGGCGCTGGGGGCGACTGGAAGAGGCGCCCGGCCTGATCGTGCCGTTCAAGCGCCCGGTCTATGAGCAGGTGGTGCGGGCGTTTGGGGAATGGGCCGCCTGACGCTCTGACGCCTCTCTAGGCGCCCGCCATCGCCCTTCTGATGCCTCTCCCGTCATCCTCGGGCTTGACCCGAGGATCCAGCCGTCCGTGTGCGAAACCTGGCCAGGTGGAGCGCGTCCCGCACTGGATCCTCGGGTCAAGCCCGACGATGACGGCGGAGCAGGGAGTGATGGCGGAGTAAAGGAAGGCTGCGCATCATAAGACGCACGAAAAAGGCCCCTCGCCGCAAGCGAGGGGCCTTCAATCGTTTCAGCCGTGCGAACCTCAGTTCGCGGTCAGCTCCGAAGCCTCTTCGGCCAGGATGGTCAGGCCTTCGCCGTTGACGTCGGCGAAGCCGCCCTTGACCTCGAAGCGGCGGCGCTGGGCGCCGTCATAGACCGTCACCACGCCTTCGCGCAGGGTGGTCATGAAGGGCGCGTGGCCCGGCAGGACGCCGAAGTCGCCCTCGACGCCCGGCGCATCGACCTGATCGACCGAACCGGCGAAGACTTCGCGTTCCGGGGCGACGAGGGAGAAGTTCAGCTTACCGGCCATGGCTTAGGCTTCCGCAGCCATCTTGGCGGCCTTTTCGACGGCCTCTTCGATGGCGCCGACCATGTAGAAGGCGGCTTCCGGCAGGTGGTCGTATTCGCCGTCGCAGATGGCCTTGAACGAGCGGATGGTGTCGGCCAGCTCGACGAACTTGCCCGGCGAGCCGGTGAACTGTTCGGCCACGAAGAAGGGCTGCGACAGGAAGCGCTGGATCTTGCGGGCGCGCGACACGACCAGCTTGTCGTCTTCCGACAGCTCGTCCATGCCCAGGATGGCGATGATGTCCTTCAGCGCCTTGTACTGCTGCAGGATTTCCTGAACGCGACGGGCGACGGTGTAGTGCTCCTCGCCGATCACCAGCGGGTCCATGATCCGCGAGGTGGAGTCCAGCGGGTCCACGGCCGGGAAGATGGCCTGGGCGGCGATGTCGCGGTTCAGAACCGTCGTCGCGTCCAGGTGGGCGAACGAGGCGGCGGGCGCCGGGTCGGTCAAGTCGTCGGCCGGGACGTAGATGGCCTGGATCGAGGTGATCGAGCCCTTCTTGGTCGAGGTGATGCGCTCCTGCAGGTTGCCCATCTCGGTGGCCAGCGTCGGCTGATAGCCCACGGCCGAGGGGATGCGGCCCAGCAGAGCCGACATTTCCGAACCGGCTTGCGTGAAGCGGAAGATGTTGTCGATGAACAGCAGGACGTCCTTGCCCTCTTCATCGCGGAAGTATTCGGCCTGGGCCAGGCCGGTCAGGGCCACGCGGGCGCGGGCGCCGGGGGGCTCGTTCATCTGGCCGTAGACCAGGGCGCACTTGGAGCCTTCGCCGCCGCCGGCGACGTTCACGTTCGACTCGATCATCTCGTGATACAGGTCGTTGCCTTCGCGGGTGCGTTCGCCCACGCCGGCCAGAACCGAATAACCGCCGTAAGCCTTGGCGATGTTGTTGATCAGTTCCTGCATGGTCACGGTCTTGCCGACGCCGGCGCCGCCGAACAGGCCGGTCTTGCCGCCCTTGGTGTAGGGGCAGATCAGGTCGATGACCTTGATGCCCGTGACCAGGATTTCCGACGAGGTCGACTGCTCTTCGAACGAAGGCGCCTCGCGGTGGATCGGTCGGAACTCGGTGGTCTTGATCGGACCGGCTTCGTCGATCGGCTGGCCGACGACGTTCATGATGCGGCCGAGGGTGCCGGGGCCGACCGGCGCCATGATCGACTTGCCGGTGTCGACGACGGCCTGGCCGCGCGTCAGACCTTCGGTCGTGTCCATGGCGATGGTGCGGACCATGTTCTCACCCAGGTGCTGGGCGACTTCCAGGACCAGGGTGAAGGGCTCGCCCGTTTTCTGGTCGACGTTCTGGGTTTCCAGAGCGTTCAGGATGCCCGGCAGATGGCCGTCGAACTCAACGTCGACGACGGCGCCGATGACCTGGGCGATCTTGCCCTGGGCCGTGACGGCGGCGGCGGCCTTCGGAGCGGCGGCCTTCTTGGGAGCGGCCGGCTTTTTGGCGGCGGGTTTCTTCGGGGCGGTGGTGTCGGTCATCGGTGCTTGTCCGTGTCGAATGTCAGCTGTGTCGGGATCAGAGCGCTTCAGCGCCGGCGATGATCTCGATCAGCTCGGTGGTGATCTGAGCCTGGCGGGAACGGTTGTACTGCAGCGTCAGGGCGCTGATGAGATCGCCCGCGTTGCGCGTGGCGTTGTCCATCGCGGCCATCTGGGCGCCGAAGAAGCCGGCCTGGTTCTCCAGCAGAGCGGCCAGGATCTGCGTCGTCAGGTTGCGCGGCAGCAGGGTCTCGAGGATGTCCTCTTCCGACGGCTCGTACTCATAGAGCGCGCCGGCGTCCGACGAGGCGTCGGCGTCGACTTCGTCCGGGGCCAGCTGACGCGACGACGGGACCTGGGAGATCACCGACTTGAACTGGCTGTAGAAGAGGGTGACCTTGTCGGCCTCGTCCGCCTCGAACTTCTCGGCCAGCAGTTCGGCGATCGGCTGGGCCGCGTGTAGGCCCACCGTCTTGTGCTCGCTCAGCTCGAAGGTCCTGACGACCTTGTCGCCGAACAGGCGGGTCAGCTGGTCGCGCGACTTGCGGCCGACGGCGACGATCTCGACCGTCTTGCCGTTGGCGATCAGGCTGTTGATGTGGTCCCGCGCGGCGCGGATGACGTTGGTCGAGAACCCGCCCGCCAGACCCTTGTCGGCCGTGGCGACGACGACCAGGTGCTTCTGGTCGGCGCCGGTTCCGGTCATCAGGCGCGGGCCGTCGTCGCCGACGCCGGCCGCCAGGTTGGCGATGACCGAGGCCATCCGCGTCGCATAGGGGCGGGCGTTCTCCGCCTGCTCCTGGGCGCGCTTCAGCTTGGCCGCCGCGACCATCTGCATGGCTTTCGTGATCTTCTGCGTCGCTTTGACGCTTCCGATCCGATCGCGCATTTCCTTGAGGCTAGCCATCCGGCTCTGCTCTTCCTTTGACTACAGGGCCGAACGATCAGGCGAAGGTCTTGGCGAAGGCCGCCAGGATGTCCTTCAGCTCGGCTTCCAGCTCGGGCGTCAGGGCCTTCTTGGTGCGGATGCCGTCCAGCAGCGAGGCGTGGTTGGCGTGGATGCGGGCCAGCAGTTCGCTCTCGAAGCGGCCGACGTCCGAAACGGCGATGGCGTCCAGGTAGCCGCGCGTGCCGGCGTAGATCGACACGACCTGCTCTTCGACCGCCAGCGGCGAGTACTGCGGCTGCTTCAGCAGCTCGGTCAGGCGGGCGCCGCGCGCCAGCAGGCGCTGGGTCGAGACGTCCAGGTCCGAGCCGAACTTCGCGAAGGCGGCCATTTCACGATACTGGGCCAGCTCGCCCTTGATCGAACCGGCGACCTGTTTCATCGCCTTGATCTGGGCCGAGGAGCCGACGCGCGACACCGAGATGCCGACGTTCACGGCCGGACGGATGCCCTGATAGAACAGGTCCGATTCCAGGAAGATCTGGCCGTCGGTGATCGAGATCACGTTGGTCGGGATGTAGGCCGACACGTCGTTGGCCTGGGTCTCGATGATCGGCAGGGCGGTCAGCGAGCCCGAGCCGTAATCCTCGTTCAGCTTGGCCGAACGCTCCAGCAGACGGGAGTGCAGGTAGAAGACGTCGCCCGGATAGGCTTCACGGCCCGGCGGACGGCGCAGCAGCAGCGACATCTGGCGGTAGGCCACGGCCTGCTTGGACAGGTCGTCATAGATGATCAGGCCGTGCATGCCGTTGTCGCGGAAATACTCGCCCATGGCGGTGCCGGCGAACGGGGCCAGGAACTGCAGCGGGGCCGGCTCCGACGCCGTGGCGGCGACGACGATGGTGTATTCCAGCGCGCCCGACTCTTCGAGGGTCTTGACGATCTGGGCCACGGTCGAGCGCTTCTGACCGATGGCGACGTAGATGCAGTAGAGCTTGGCCGACTCGTCGTCCGACTTGTTGACCGTCTTCTGGTTCAGGATGGTGTCGATGGCGACGGCGGTCTTGCCGACCTGACGGTCGCCGATGATCAGCTCGCGCTGGCCGCGGCCGACCGGGATCAGGGTGTCGATGGCCTTCATGCCCGTCTGCATCGGCTCGTGCACCGACTTGCGCGGGATGATGCCGGGGGCCTTCACGTCGACGCGGCGACGCTCGGTGAACTGGATCGGGCCCTTGCCGTCGATCGGCTCGCCCAGCGGGTTGACGACGCGGCCCAGCAGGCCCTTGCCGACCGGCACGTCCACGATCTCGCCCAGGCGGCGCACGTCGTCGCCCTCGGCGATGGCGGCGTCCGCGCCGAAGATCACGGCGCCGACGTTGTCGCGTTCCAGGTTCAGGGCCATGCCCTTCACGCCGGCCTTGGTGAACTCGACCATTTCACCGGCCTGAACGTTGTCGAGGCCGTGGATGCGCGCGATGCCGTCGCCGACCGACAGCACCTGGCCGACGTCCGAGACGTCGGCTTCCACGCCGAAGTTGGCGATCTGCGACTTGAGGATGGCCGAGATTTCGGCGGCGCGGATATCCATGATGGGCTCTTTCGGCTTTCGTCTTCGGTGCGGGCCCGTCGGCCCGGCTTGATCTGAAATTCGGGGCTTAGGCGCGCTTCAGCGCAAAGGTCATCTGGTCGAGCTTGGTCTTCAGCGAGGCGTCGAACAGCTTCGAGCCCACCTTGACCTTGAGGCCGCCCAGGATCGACGGATCGACGCGGGCGGTCAGCTCGGGGTCGCGGCCCAGGGCGGCGCGCAGCTCGGCCTGGATCTTCTTGGTCTGGGCGGCGCTCAGGGCCACGGCCGAGACCACCTCGGCGGCCACGACGCCCGTCTTCCTGGCGTACAGCGCCTCGAAGGCAGCGATCACGCCCGGCAGGTCGGCCGCGCGGCCGTTCTGGCCCAGCAACCCGAGGAAGTTGCGCGTCGTCGCCTTGAACTTGGCCTTGTCGGCGATGGCCGCCAGACCCTTGGCCTGATCGTCCGAAGAGATCAGCGGCGAGGTCGCCAGACGGCGCAGGTCGGCGCTGTCGATCCAGGCCGCCTTGAGCGAAGCCAGATCGGCGCGCACGGCGTCCAGCGCCCCCGTCTCATCCGCCAGGTCGAACAGCGCCTGTGCATACCGTCCGCCGACTTCCGTCGTCCTGAATTCGTCCGCCACTTATATTTGGTCCGCGTCTGAAGCGTTTGGATCAAGACCGGCCGCAGTCGCCCGCGCCAGCCAAGGGCCTGAAATGCTTGTAGAAAGCACGCTGGGGACGCATCTTTCGATACGCCCTTCGCTAAAGCCGCGCGGCTGATACCATGCAAGGCGGAAACCCGCAACCAAGGGGCGCGGAACGATAACGCCGCACCCGCGCTCTCTTTGGTCTAAGATGGACCGGCCAAGCTGGAGCGATCAGAAGAGCCTGCGACGATGACGACGCGGCTGGGCGCTTGATGCGCGCTCACGCTCCCGTTACCGAAAAATCCTAACCTCCATCAGGAACCCCGATGCTTGAAAGCATAACCCCGCTGCTGACCGATCCCGCCGCCTGGGCGGCCCTCGTGACCCTGGTCGTCATGGAGGTGGTGCTGGGGATCGACAACCTGATCTTCATCTCGATCCTGTCGAACAAGCTGCCGCCCGAACACCGCCAGCGCACGCGCCGCATCGGCATCGGCCTGGCCCTGATCATGCGCCTGGGCCTGCTGGCCACCATCGGCTGGATCGTCGGCCTGACCACGCCGGTGTTCGACCTGGGCTTCCACGGCGAGACCTTCGACACCGCCTTCTCCTGGCGCGACCTGATCCTGATCGCCGGCGGCCTCTTCCTGGTCTGGAAGGCCACCAAGGAAATCCACCACGCCGTCGACGTCACCCCGTCGAACGACATGCTGGAGAAGGACAAGAAGGACGTCGTCATCAACAACGTCGGCGCCGCCATCGTCCAGATCATCCTGCTGGACCTGGTGTTCTCGGTCGACTCCATCCTGACCGCCGTGGGCATGACCGATCACGTGCCGATCATGATGGTCGCCGTCATCATCGCCGTGACCGTCATGCTGCTGGCCGCCGACCCGCTGGCGAACTTCATCGACAAGAACCCGACCGTGGTCATGCTGGCCCTGGGCTTCCTGCTGATGATCGGCGCCGTGCTGATCGCCGACGGCTTCGGCGTCCACGTGCCCAAGGGCTATATCTACGCCGCCATGGCCTTCTCGGCCTTGGTCGAGGGCCTGAACATGTGGTCGCGCAACGCCCAGATCAGAAAGAACCAGGCCGAGGAAGCCGCCAAGGCCGCCCTCAACAAGGCCGAAACCGCCGAGCCCGGCGTCTAGACGTGCGTATCGGGCCGGCCCTGGCGGTGCTTCTGCTGGCGCTTCCCGCGTCGGCGGCGGCGCAGACGCCGGGACCGGCCCCCGCTTCCCCCTCCGCTCAGCCCGCGCCCGCCCGGGTTCCGGTCTACGGCTATGAGGTGGTGCGGACCTTCCCCCACGACCCGACCGCCTTCACCCAAGGGCTGGTCATCCGCGACGGCGTGCTGATCGAGAGCACCGGCCGCGATCCTTCCAGCGTGCGCCGCGTGCGGCTGGAGGACGGCGTCGTGCTGCAGAAGCGCGAGCTCGATTCTCAATATTTCGGCGAGGGCCTGACCGAGAAGGACGGCCGCGTCTTCTCCCTGTCCTGGATCAACGGCGTCGGCTTCATCTGGAGCGCGGACGACCTGAAGCCCGTCTCCCGCTTCAGCTACACAGGCGAAGGCTGGGGACTGACGCACGACGGCACGCGCCTGATCCTGTCCGACGGATCGGCGGCCCTGCGCTTTCTCGACCCCGACACCCAGGCCGAGACCGGCCGCGTCTCCGTCACCCTGAACGGCCGCCCGGTGCGTCAGTTGAATGAGCTGGAATGGATCGACGGCGAGGTCTGGGCCAATGTCTGGCAGACCGACTACATCCTCCGCATCGACCCTGAGTCCGGCCGGGTGGTCGGCGTCATCGACCTCAGCGGCCTACTGCCCAGGGATCAGGTGAAGGACCCGGTTGACGACGTGCTGAACGGCATCGCCTGGGACGCGCAGAACCGCCGCCTGTTCGTCACCGGCAAGAACTGGCCCAGCCTGTTCGAAATCCGGCTGACCGGGCCGAGGTAGGCCCCTTCTTCCCGTTCATCCCGGCGGACGCCGGGATCCAGTCCTTTGGCCCCAGACGCGCGCAGCTCTCACTGGGCCCCGGCGTCCGCCGGGGTGAGCGGAAGGGACGGTCTGCGCTCAAGCAGCGAGCCGCCGCGCGGCGAGCGATAGCGCCCTACAAGAAACTATAGGGATCCACGTCCACGGTCAGCCGCACCGAGGCAGGAACCTTCACCCGCGCCAGCCAGGCGCGCAGGAAGGCCTGCAGGTTCACATCTCGATCGGCCCGCACAAGCAGCCGCTTGCGCCGCCGCCCGCGCACCAGCGCCAGGGGCGCGTCGGCGGGGCCGTAGACCTCCAGCCGTTCGGCGTTGGGGATGGCCTCGGCCAGATCGCGGGCGACCTTCTCGACCGCCATGGCGTTCTCGCTGGACAGGATCAGCGCCGCCAGACGACCGTGCGGCGGCAGGGAGGCGGCCTCGCGCTCGGCCATCTCGGCCTCGACGAAGGCGTCGCGGTCGCCCGCCGCCAGGGCCTGAAGCACCGGATGCTCGGGCGTCCAGGTCTGCAGCAGGGCGCGGCCCGGCTTGTCCGCCCGCCCCGCCCGGCCCGTGGCCTGGGCCAGCAGCTGATAGGTGCGCTCGGCCGCGCGCAGGTCTCCGCCGCGAAGCCCTAAGTCCGCATCGACCACTCCGACCAGGGTCAGACGCGGGAAGTTGTGGCCTTTCGCCGCAGCCTGGGTGGCGACCAGGATGTCGATCTCGCCGTCGGCCATGGATTGTATGAGGGCGCGGGCCGACTTGCCGTCCGGCACGGTGTCGGAGCTGAAGACGGCGGTGCGCGCCTGAGGGAAGAGCTGGCGCACCTCCTCCTCGACCCGCTCGACCCCCGGCCCGACCGGGACCAGGGAGTCCTCGGCCCCGCATGACGGGCAGGCCTTTGGCTTGGGCATGGAGAAGCCGGTCAGGTGACAGACCAGCCGCCCGGTGTAGCGATGCTCGACCAGCCAGGAATCCGTATCCGGCGCCGTCAGCCGGTGCCCGCAGACGCGACACAGCACCACCGGGGCATAACCGCGGCGGTTGAGAAACAGCAGGCTCTGTTCGCCCCGCGCCAGGGTCTCGCCGATGGCTTCGCGCAAGGGCTGCGACAGCCAGGTCTGCGGGTCGGGCGGACATTCGCGCAAATCGATCAGGCCGATCTCGGGCAGGACCGCCGCCCCATGTCGCGCCGCCAGCTTCAGCCAGCGATACCGCCCCTGATGGGCGTTCCACAGCGTCTCCAGCGACGGGGTGGCCGAAGCCAGCACCACCGCCGCCCTCTCGATCCGCGCCCGCGCCACGGCCAGGTCGCGGCCGTGATAGACCAGCCCCTCCTCCTGCTTGAACGAGCCGTCGTGCTCCTCGTCCACCACGATCAGGCGCAGGTTGGCGTAGGGCAGGAACAGGGCCGAGCGCGCGCCGACCACGATGTTGCAGCGCCCGGCGACCACCGCCTCCCACGCCTGTCGACGGCGCGGCGGGGCGACGCCGGAATGCCATTCGGCCGGAGCGACGCCGAAGCGGGCGGTGATGCGCTCGATCACCGCCTGGGTCAGGGCGATCTCGGGCAGCAGGATCAGCACCTGCGCCGTCGGATCGGCCCGCAGCGCCCGCGCCGCCGCCTCCAGATAAGCCTCGGTCTTGCCCGAGCCCGTCACCCCGTCCAGCAGGAAGGGCGCGAAGCCGCCCGCCGCCACGGCCTGCGCGATCGCGGCCGCAGACGCCGCCTGATCGGGGTTCAGCGTCGCAGGCGCATGGTCGGGATCGGGCGCATCGAAGGCGGCGACAGCCTCGACCTCGAACGCCTCCAGCACGCCTTCGTCGACCAGTCCCTTGACCACGCCGGACGAGACGCCCGCCGCCCGCGCCAGATCGGGGCCGGACATGGCCCGCGCGCCCAGCGCCTCCAGCACCGCCGTGCGCGCCGCGGTCGGGCGAGCGGGACTGCGCCCCTCGACGCGCTTCACCCGCCGCTCGGGCCGGGGCCGGGGCGCGCGCAGGCCCTTCAGCGCCGTCGCCGCCATCTCGCCCGGCGGGCTCAGCGTCCAGCGCGCCGCCCATTCGACGAAGTCCAGCGTCCGTTCCGGCAGGCGCGGATCGTCCAGCACCTGCTCGACCGCCTTGAGCTTGCGATTGGAGCCGGTCGTCTCGAACACCTCGGCCACCACGCCCCGGATCAGGCGCGGCCCCAGCGGCACGGCGACCTGATCGCCGCGCGCGACCGCCAGCGCCTCGGGAACCGCATAGTCGAAGGCTTCCGGCACGGGCAGGGGGATGAGGACGGAGGCGACCTTCACCGTGCGCCCTCGCACGCCCGCAACGCCGACGTCCGATACCGACGTCGCGCCCTGCCATGATCGCCGCCCTTCGCCACGCCCGGCGAAGCGATTTCAGACGATTCAGACGAATTGGACTCTGTTTTTTTGGTCACGGAGTCTGAAATATCCCTGTCCGCGAAAGACGGTCGCTTCCGTCACAACTCGGCGCTAAAACTGGTCTCATGAAACTCTTCCTCGACACCGCCGACGTCGCCGTCATCAAGGACCTGCTGCCCACCGGAATGGTGGACGGCGTCACCACCAATCCTAGCCTGATCGCCAAGTCGGGTCGCAACATCGCCGAGGTCATCGCCGAAATCTGCGCCCTGGTCGAGGGGCCGATCTCGGCCGAGGCCGTGGCCACCGATTTCGAGACCATGGTCAAGGAGGGCGACAAACTGGCCTCCATCGCCCCCAACGTCGTGGTCAAGCTGCCGCTGACGTGGGACGGCCTGCGCGCCACCCGCGCCTTCGCCGACAAGGGGATCAAGACCAATGTCACCCTGTGCTTCTCGGCGGCCCAGGCCATGCTGGCGGCCAAGGCGGGCGCGACCTTCATCTCGCCCTTCGTCGGTCGTCTGGACGATGTCGGCGCCGACGGCGTGGGCCTGCTGGAAGACATCCGCACCCTTTACGACATCCACGACTTCGGCACGGAAATCCTGGCCGCCTCGGTGCGCAATGCGGACCATGTGACCGCCGCCGCCCTGGCCGGCGCCGACGCCTCGACCATTCCGGCCGACGTTTTCAAGGCCTTGGTCAAGCACCCGTTAACCGACAAGGGGTTGGATGCGTTTCTGGCGGACTGGGGCAAGACCGGTCAGTCGATTCTGTAATTTAGACCCGATGAGAGGTCCGCTTGAGCACTTCCCTGGACCTCTCCACCGACCCGGCGGCGCCAGGCCTGCACTGGCCCGAAGTGCGCGCCTGGCTGGGCGATCACGCCGAACACCTGCTGGATGATCGCGCCCTGCTGGAAGAGCTGGGCCTGGCCGCCACCGGCCGCAACGTCGTCGACTTCGGCCGCGCCGCCCTGGCGCGGCTGGAGGCCGTCGCCCAGCGCGAGGCCGGGGCGCGCAAGCTGATCGAAGAGATCGCCCGCGCCAACTTCGCCGCCCAGACCCAGACCCACGTCGCCGCCCTGGACCTGATGGAAGCCCGCACCCACGCCGAACTGGCGCGGCAGCTGGACGCCGTGGCGCAAGGCCGTTTCGGTCTGGCGGGCGCCGCCGTGGCGATCGAGAAGCCGGGCGCCGTCCCCTTCGGCTGGAAAGCGCTGGAGCCGGGCCGCGTCGACGCCCTGCTGGGCGAGGACGGCCTGCACTGGCTCGGCCCCAACTTCACCGGCCTCAGCCTGTTCGGCCCGTCCGAGGGCGAGGTCGCCTCGGTCGCCCTGGTGCGGATGACGTTGCGCGCGCCGGGCGAGGCTGCGCCCCGCGCCGCCCTGTGCGCCTTCGGCTCGGGCGAGGACGACGGCTTCACCCCCGCCATGGGCTGCGAACTGGTGGCCTTCGTCGCCCGCGTGGTCGAACGCATGGCCGAGCGATGGCCGCTGGAAGCCTGAGCGCGCAGGACGCACTGGCCGCCTGGCTGGAGCATCTGGCCCATGAGCGCCGCCTGTCGCCGCGCACGCTGGAGGCCTATGGCCACATCGGGCGGCTGTATCTGGCCTTTCTGGAGCGCCATCGCGGCGAGCCGCAGAGCGCGGCGGACCTGGGGTCCGTCACGGCGGCCGAGGCGCGCGCCCATCTGGCCGAGCGCCGCAGCGGGGATCGCCCGCTCAACGCCCGCTCGCTCAGTCAGACCTTAGCCGCCATCCGGGGCTTTCACGCCTTCCTCGACCGGCGTCTGGGCGTGGCGACGCCGCAACTGGCGCTCGTGCGCGGCCCCAAGGTCAAGGCCTCCCTGCCCCGCCCCGTCAGCGAGGATCAGGCCAAGGGCCTGCTGCATGAACCCGAAGCCGATCCCGACATGGAGCCGTGGGAGGCCGCACGCGACCGCGCCGTCCTGACCCTGCTATACGGTTGCGGCCTGCGGATTTCGGAGGCTCTGTCGCTGAAGCGGTCGGACGCGCCCCTGCCCGACAGCCTTCGCATCACCGGCAAGGGCGACAAGACGCGCATGGTCCCCGTCCTGCCGCAGGTGCGCGAGGCGACGGACGCCTATCTGGCGCTGCAGCCCTTCGTCATCGACGCCGATCAGGCCCTGTTCCGGGCGCGGCGCGGCGGTCCCCTGAGCGCCCGCCATGTGCAGGCGACGGTGCAGCGGCTGCGCGGGCGCCTCGGCCTGCCCGCCTCGGCCACGCCCCACGCGCTGAGGCACAGTTTCGCCACCCACCTGCTGGGCGCCGGCGCCGACCTGCGCTCGATTCAGGAACTGCTGGGCCACGCCAGCCTGTCGACGACGCAGAAATACACCCAGGTCGACGCCGCCCGCCTGCTGGCAGCCTACGCCCAGGCCCACCCGCGCGGGTGACCGTCTGAAGGCGGACTGTTCAGCGCAGCGAAAAGGCGCCAGTTTCCTCCTTGGGGATCGATCGCGGAACGGGAGTTCACGCGCGTGCGCAGGCCGATTCTCGTTCCTGAGACCGATTACCTCGCCCCCAGCCGTCGCATGGCCTTGAGCCTGCTGGCCCAGACAGGGTTTCTTCTAGCAGGCCCGGCCTGGGCGCAGGAAGCGGCGGGTCCGGCGCCTCCGCCCGACGCCGAGGCGCGTCTGCTGACGAACCTTCTGACGCGCATCGGGGTCGAGGTCGATCTGGACGGGCGCAAGGCGCTGTTCGTCATCGACACGGGCGCGGAACGCAGCGCGGTCTCGGACCGGCTGGCGCAAGCGCTGGACCTTTCCCCCGGCCCGCCCGTCCTGGTGCACGGCATCACCGCCGCCCAGATGACGCCGACCGTGCGCCTGCCGCATCTGGCCTTTTCCGGGCGGCGTTTCGCCGACCTGGTCCTGCCGGTCTTTCCCTCTGGGCTGCTGGGCGCCGACGGCCTTCTGGGGCTGGACGTGCTGTCGCGCTTTCGCCTGACGCTGGACCTGCGGCGGCGGCGCGTCATGCTGGCGGCCTCGGGCGCGGACGTCGTGCGGCGCGGCCTGTCCTTCGGCGGGCGGGCCAGCCGCGTGGGCCAGGACATCACCGATGTCCGCTCGGGGCGCTTCAGCCAGTTGATCCTGACCCAGGTCGCCGCCGACGGCGTTCCGGCCGTCGCCTTCATCGACAGCGGCGCCCAGTATTCGATCGGCAATCGCGCGCTGATGCGGGCGCTGGATTCGCGACTGGGCCGGGTCGAGCGCCCCTTGCTGCGCGTCTATGGCGTGATCGGCCAATCCCTGTTGGTGCGGTCCGGCGAACTGGCTGATCTAAGGCTGGCGCGGCGCGATCTGGGGCCGACGCCCCTGCTGTTCGGCGATCTGCACGCCTTTCGCATCCTGAACCTGATCGAACGCCCCGCCCTGTTGCTGGGCGCGGACATCCTGACCCGGTTCAGCCAGGTGACGCTGGATTATGGGCGCGGGGCCGTGACCCTGGGCGGCCTGGTGCGGCGGCCCGCCGCCGTTCCCGGCCTCAGATCGCCCTGACCGCTCCGCCGTCCACCCGGATCAGCGAGCCGGTGACATAGCCCGCCAGCGGACTGGCCAGGAAGGCGGCCACGGCGCCGAATTCCTCTGTCGCGCCGATGCGACCGGCCGGGATCGTCTTGACCGATTCCGCACGGGCCTCCGAAGGTTCGACGCCCGTGGCGGCGGCGCGGGCGGCGTCCAGCCGTTCGATGCGCGGCGTGTCAATGCGGCCCGGCAGCAGGGTGTTGACCGTCACCCCGTTGGCCGCGACCTCGCCCGACAGCGTCTTGGCCCATGCCGCCACCGAGGCGCGCAGGGTGTTGGACACGCCCAGCGTCCCGATCGGCTCGATCACGCTGGTCGAGGCGACGTTCAGCACCCGCCCCCAGCCCATCGACCGCATTCCCGGCATGACCCGGTCGGTCAGGCGGAAGACCGACAGTACCATGGCCTCGAACTGCTCGCGCCACAGCGCCGGGTCCAGCCCCGCCACGCCCGAGGGCGGCGGCCCGCCCGTGTTGTTCAGCAGGATCTGGATCGGCCCGCCCAGACCCGCCTCGGCGATGTCCACCGCCTTCAGCAGGGCCTCGTGATCGGCCAGGTCGGCCGGGGCGATGACCGCCCGGCCCGGCCCCATGGCGTTCAGGTCATCGGCCACGGCCTGCAGCTTGACCGCATCGCGCGACAGGAGAGCCACATGCGCGCCCTCGGCCACAAGAGCCGTCGCCACCGCGCGGCCGAGACCGCTGGAGCCGCCGCAGATCAGGGCGCGCTTACCGGTGAGTTGAAGGTCCATGCTGTTCTCCCCTGCCTCATGAAGCTTTCGCCGCTGACATGGGCGCAGGCGCGGCCGATTGCGAGGCCCGTCGACCAAAGTCGCGGGCGAGGGACGGAAACTAGCGCAGCACCTCATCCGAGCTGACCAGCCGCACGTCGTGCATCTGATTCAGATAGGCTTCGTAGTAGCCCTTGTGCGAGGCGCCGACGATGGTCAGCATCCGCGTGCCCGGATAGCGCCCCAGCACATCGCGCATATTGGCGACCATGCGCAGGTTGCGGGTCTCCCAATAGCCGAGATAGCGGCGCCCGAACGCCTCGGGCGACGGCTCTACATGGGTCGCGCCGAAATCCGAGCGATAGACGACCATCTGCGTGTCCGGCGTGTTGTAGTCGCGATAGATGTTCAGCACGCCATTCGGGTGCTCCAGGTCGGCATACAGCCGCTGGTCTGCGTCCTTGCGCGCCTGGACATAGGGATTGTCCCACGCCGCCATGATCGCCTTGGCCTGCGCCTCTTCCTCGTCAAGCGGGGTCGCGGAGTCCGCCGTGTGATCATCAACCGCCCACAGGCGCTCATGCCCCAGCCGCGCCGCCAGTACGGCCGCGACCAGGTCGACCTCGTTCTTTCGGGTCATCCGGCGGTCCAGGGCCGCCGCCATTTCCGCCGTCAGGCTGTCGCCCGCCACCCGCTCAGCAGCGGGCAGACGCAGCCATTGCACCGAGGCGGAACCCGGCTCTCCCGCTGCGAGGAAGAGAGCCGCCAGACGTCGCCGATCGGCCGCCGTCGGCGCCTTGGGCCAGGCCTCCAGCAAACGCTCGACCTCGGCATTGGCCGCCGGCACATCCATACCCAGCGCCCGGCCGGCGGCGGACGGGTCATAGCAGAAGGCCTCGACCGATTCCGCATAACGCGACGGATAGCGCCGCATGAAGTCGCACTGCAGGCCGGACAGGTTTTCGACGGCGATGGCGGTCGGCCGCCAAGCCTCCAGCCGCGTCAGCAGAGGCTGAAGCTGTTCGGCGCGGAAGCTGTCGGGCAGGTCGGACAGGTGCGGCGAGCCCAGCACCAGAACCTCATTGAACGCGCCTGCCGGAGGGCCTTTCAACTGGTCAGGGTGAAACGTGGGTCGATAGTCCTGCGCCGAGGCGACAGAACCGATCACCGCCCAGGCCGCCGCCGCCATTCCAATCGCCAAACGCATCGCTTCACCCTTGCTCCCATCGTTTCGCGGTGAAACTGAAGACGGCCGCCAAGGCCAGCAAGTTAAGTTTCAGCAACGAAAAACGGCGCGCCCTGTGCGGAGCGCGCCGTTCTGATCGCAGTCTGAAAGACGGTGAGGCTCTTAAGCCTGCATCGTCCAGCCTTCGACGCCCATGGCGGCCTGACGGAAGGCTTCCGAGCGGGTCGGGTGCGGGTGGCAGGTGCGGGCCACGTCTTCCGAAGCGCCGCCGAAGGCCATGGTCATGCAGGCCTCGCCGATCAGCTCGCCCGCCTGCGGGCCATAGATGTGAACGCCCAGAACCTTGTCGGTTGCGGCGTCGGCCAGGACCTTCACGAAGCCCTCGGTCTCGTGGTTGATCTTGGCGCGGCTGTTGGCGGCGAAGGGGAACTTGCCCTTCTTGTAGTTGACGCCCGCCGCCTTCAGCGCCTCTTCGGTCTTGCCGACCCAGGCCACTTCCGGGCCGGTGTAGATGACCGACGGCACCAGGTCGTAGTCGACGTGGCCCGGCTTGCCCGCGATCAGCTCGATCACGGCCACGGCGTCTTCCTCGGCCTTGTGAGCCAGCATCGGGCCGTGCGTCACGTCGCCGATGACCCAGACGCCCGGCGCCGAGGTCTTGAAGTGGTCGTTGGCGATGAAGCCGCGCTGATCCGGCGTGACGCCAACCGTCTCCAGCCCCAGACCTTCGGTGTAGGGACGGCGGCCAATGGCGACCAGAACCACGTCGCCCTTCAGCGTCTCCGCCTCGCCGCCCTTGGCGGGTTCGAGGGTCAGCTCAACGCCGTCCTTGGACGTCTTGGCGCCCGTGACCTTCGTGCCCATGCGGAAGGTCATGCCCTGCTTGGTCAGGCCGCGCTGGAAGGCGGTGGCGACTTCGCCGTCCATGCCCGCGCCGACCTTGTCGAGGAATTCGACGACCGTGACCTGGGCGCCCAGACGACGCCAGACCGAGCCGAGCTCGAGGCCGATGACGCCCGCGCCGATGACGATCAGATGCTTGGGCACCTTGGGCAGGAACAGGGCGCCAGTGCTGTCGATGACCTTGCCGTCCTCGAAATCGACGCCCGGCAGCGGGGTCGGCTCGGAGCCGGTGGCGATGACGATGTTCTTGGTTTCCAGCGTGGTCTTGGCGCCGCCCTCGGCTTCGACCTCGACCTTGCCGGCGCCGGCGATGCGGCCGAAGCCCTTCACCACGTCGACCTTGTTCTTCTTCATCAGGAACTCGATGCCCTTGGTCAGGGCCTCGACGCTGTCGTCCTTGGCCTTGTGCATCTGGGCCAGGTCCAGCTTGGGCTTCACCTCGATGCCGATGCCGGCGAATTCGACGTTGGCGGCCTCATACAGCTCCGAGGCGTGCAGCAGGGCCTTGGACGGCATGCAGCCGACGTTCAGGCAGGTGCCGCCCAGCGTCGCGCGCTTTTCCACCAGGGCGGTCTTCAGCCCCAGTTGTCCGGCGCGGATGGCGGCGTTGTAGCCGCCCGGCCCGCCGCCGATGATCACCACGTCGTAGGTCTGGGAAGCGGCGTCGGCCATGAGGTCCTCTGATCGTTCAGGCGCTGAAAATGAAGCGGCGCGGACACTAGCGCCGACCCCGGCGGGGTCAACCGCCACGGTCCATATAGGCGCGGATCGCTCCGGGGGCCATGCCGACGAAAGCAAAAGGCCGGGCGTCGCCGCCCGGCCTTCCATTTTCAGCCTCTATGGACCGGTCAGTATTTGAAGCGAACGCCCATGAAGACGTTGTAGCCGAACTTCTCGTACTCATAGGTCCGCTCGCGCGAGCCGTAGTATTTGACGCCCGCCGAGTCGGTCAGGTTCTTGGCCTCGCCGAACACCTCGATCCCGTTGCCGAAGTCGTAGGAGGCGGTGAAGTCCAGCTGCTCGCGGCCCTCGACGAACAGGTCGAAGTCGGGATCGTCGGCGTTGATCTCTTCCAGATAGTCGCTGCGCTTGGTGTAGCTGAGGCGGGCGCTGAAGCCGGCCATCTCGTAGAAGAGCGCCAGATTGTAGTTGTTCTCCGACTGGCCCGGCAGCGTAAATTTGTTGCGGCCGGCGTAGGCCTGGGCCGTTTCGATCTCGGCGTCGGTCCAGGTGTAGTTGGCGAAGACGCCGAAGCCCGAGGCCCAGCCCGGCAGGAAGCTGAACTTCTGTTGCCAGTTCAGCTCCAGACCCATCAGGTGGCCGTTCGGGGCGTTGATCGGGGTCTCGAACTCGGCGTCGAACTCGGTCCCGTCGATCGTCACCTTGTCCTCGTACTTGAGGATGTAGCGATAGTCGGTCAGGTCCTTGTAGAAGGCGTTGGCCGACACCACGCCCAGGGAGGCGAAGTAGTATTCCAGCCCAAAATCGACGTTGTTCGACAGCGTCGGCTGCAGGTCCGGATTGCCGATCTCATACGAGGCCGTCTTCTTAGAGCTTTCGGTCTGCTCGATACGGCGCGGAACGATCTGACTGAACTCGGGGCGCGAGATCGAGCGCGTCAGGGCGAAGCGGCCGATCAGATTGTCCGAGAAGCTGTGACGGATCGTCAGGTTGGGGAAGAACTCGGTGTCATCGCGATCGACCCGCGCCACCTCTTGAGACTCAACGCCATCCTTGGTGAACAGGCTGGCGGCCTCGCCCTCGAACTTGGTGTTCTCGACGCGCAGGCCGAAGATGATGTTGGTCGCACCGATGTCCAGGCGGCCTTGGGCGTAGGCCGACAAGATGTCTTCCTGAGCCGTGTAATCGGCAGCGATGGAGTCTTCATCGCGCCGCGTCGCCTGGGGCCGCACCTGACCGAAGTAGCCGTCGACCAGACCGTTGTTGAACTTGTGCCCCAGCAGATAGCCGTAGTTGCGCGACTCCGTGTCCGTCATCAGGTCGGCGTAGGCCTGGGCGGGCGCCTGTTTGATGCGGCTGCGTTCTTCGTCGGCCGAGACGTCGCGCGAACGGAACTTGCCGCCGAACTTCCACGTCACCTCGCGGCCGCCGATGATCGAGGGCAGCTCGAAATTGGTCTGGAAGGCGTATTCCTCCTGGGTCGTGGTGGAGGAGCGGAAGTCCGTCTGAGCGTACTTATAATCCGACTGATCCAGGTGATCGCCGTCGGCGAAGATCGAATAGGTCGGCTCGTAGTGGCTGCCCGTGAAGTCGTAGCTGACGGTCGGAGCGCTGTTCAACTCGAACAGCAGTTCGTTGCGGTTCGGGTAGGTCTGCTCGCTGCCGGCCCAGGACAGGCTGGCGTCCCACACCGCGCCATTGCTGAAGATACGCTCCCCTCCCGCCGTCAGGGTCATGATCTCGTTCTTCTGGGTGCGGTGACGCAGCTGGCGCTCGACCGTCACCTCGTCGAAGGTCGCCTTGCGGTCGGTCGCGCCGGCCTGAAGATTCTCCTCGTCATAGGTCAGCAGCAGCTGGTTGCGGTATTCGTCGTCCTCGAACTGGGCGAACGAGCCGCGGACCCAGGCCCGCAGGGACTCCGAGGGGCGGAACTCCAGCGAGCCGCTGAGCGACTGGCGCGTGCGCTCGGTGTCGTAGTCCTTGAACAGGGTTTCCTCGAGGGCGAAGACCTCGCCGCCTTCCGGCGTCTCCATCTTGGTCCAGCCGGATTCGACGTTGTCGGGACGGCGGTTGGTCTTGGAGTAGGAGTAGGACAGCAGGCCGCCGAAGGTCTGGTCTGCGCCGAAGACGTTCGACGCCGTGGCGCCCGCGCGGATGTCCTCGCCGCCGTAGTCGTTGTAGCTGCCGCCCGCATAGCCGCTGACGGCCAGGCGGCGCTGGTCGAAGGGCGAGCGGGTCTTGATGTTGACGGCGCCGGCGATGGAGTCGGCGTCCTGGCTCGGCAGCAGGGTCTTGGAGATCTCGATGTTGGAGACGATGTCGCTGGGCAGGGTGTCCAGGTCGACCGCGCGCGTGCCCGGATCGACGGCCGGAACCGTCACCCCGTCCACCGACACGGCGGTGAAGGCCGACGGCGCGCCGCGCACGTTGATGTAGCGGCCCTCGCCCTGGTCGCGCTGGATGGCGATGCCCGGCACGCGCTGCAGGGATTCCGCCACGTTCGGGTCGGGGTAGCGGCCGATGGCGTCGGCCGACAGGACGTTGATTACGCCGTCGGCGTTCTTCTGCTGGTTCAGCGAGCGGGCCACGCCCTCGGTGATGACGCCGTTGACGATGACGTCGGCGACGGCGACCGCATCGCCCGAACCCATCATGACGGTGACCGAAGTCAGGCGGCCCGGCGCGGCGGCGACGGTCTGGGTCGCGGTCGGCAGGCCGATGTAGCGGGCCTCCAGCGTCACCTGACCCGAAACGCCGCCCAGGTTGAACTCGCCCTGGCTGTTGCTGACGGCGCGGCGGCCGCTGGCGCGGTCGATGATCTCGGCGCCCGGCAGGGGCGAGCCGTCGGCGTTGACGACACGGCCGATCAGGCCGTCGCCCGCCGGAGCGGCCGCGACGGCCGGAGCCGCGTCAACCGCCACATCGGCCGCCTGGGCGGCCACGGCGAAAACCAGCGGCAGGCTCGCCGCGCTGAGAAGAAGTCCGAGCTTCATGTCCATATCCCCGAAGGCCGGCGCCGCTTCTGGCGGCCCGGTTCCGGCGGGATGGCTAATACGTCCCGGCGACGCGGCCGCGACGATTTCACGAAAAGGAATCTGCGAGCGGAACACGGGATCGCGACAGTTGATCCCCGTTCGGATCATCCGTTGTCGAACCATCGCCAAAGCGTCGCAGGGACGCCGTTGACCGGGCCTTCGCGCGCGTGTTTCGGGCGGATAGACCAACCCGGACCGAAAGCCCCGCCATGCCCGCCATCCCGCCCCGGCGCTCGCGCCCCGCCATGCTCGCCGGCCTTCTGATCCCCGCCCTGCTGCTGGCCGCCTGCGCCGGACATGAAGTCGACTTCCAAGGCGAGGGCGACGGCGTCGTCGGCCAGGGCGCGCCCGTGCGCGCCGTGCTGGAGACGCCCTCGGTCGGCACGGTCGGCGACGACGCGGCCGACGACCCCGCCGTCTGGGCCTCCAAAACCCCCGTGACCGTCGAGGGGGTCCAGACCCCCGGCTTCGTCGTCGGCACCGACAAGAAGGCCGGCCTCTACGTCTACGGCTTCGACGGGGCGATCCTGCAGTTCATGCCCGAGGGGCTGCTGAACAACGTCGATGTGGCCGAGGGCCTGAACGTCGACGGCCGCCCGCAGCTGCTGATCGGAGCCAGCGACCGCACGCCGGGCCGCATGGGCATCGCCCTCTATCTGTTCGACCCGGCCGGGACCGGCGACAACAAGGTGCGCTACTGGGGCTTCATCACGACCGACGTGGTCGAGCCCTACGGCTTCTGCCTCGCCCGACGCGGCGAGGAGGTCCACGCCATACTGGTCGGCCATGAAGGCGAACTGCGCCAGTTCGTCGTCGCCGCCGGACCCGACGGCCGCCCCTCCGCGCAACTGGTCCGCCGCGCCGAGATCGGCTCCATCTCCGAAGGCTGCGCCGCCGATCCGGCGACCGACGCCCTGTACGTCAATGAGGAGAACGTCGGCCTGTGGCGCTACAGCCTCGACCCGGCCTCGGGCGGGACGCGCACCCTGGTCCAGCCGGTCGCGCCGGGCGTGCTGGTCGCCGACGCCGAGGGGCTGACGACGCTGACCGACGGGGAGGCGCGCTATCTGATCGCCTCCAGCCAGGGCGACTCGACCTTCCCCGTCTGGCGCATCGACGGCGCTACGCCGCAATACGAGGGCCGCTTCGTGGTCGTGGACGGGACGGTCGACGGGGTGACGGGCACCGACGGCCTGGCCGCTCTGGGCGGTCCGGTCGGCCCCTTCCCCGAGGGCCTGGTGGTGATCCAGGACGACGTCAACGACACCGGAACCCAGAACTTCAAATACGTCGACTGGCGGGACATCCGCGCAGCGCTGGGGCTGTAGGCGCTCTAGACTTCGGGCCGGCAGCCACCCATCAGCCGTGATTGCTAATGATCGCGTCATCTGGAGGGGTGAGATTGAAGGCCTCCGTCCCCGCCACTCCCGCCGCCTGAGCCGCCAGCATTAAGGCGTATGCGCCGCCTGCATCACTAGACAGCAGAAAGGATC
Organism: Brevundimonas sp. NPDC055311; assembly: GCF_053645695.1. Classification (NCBI taxonomy): domain Bacteria; kingdom Pseudomonadati; phylum Pseudomonadota; class Alphaproteobacteria; order Caulobacterales; family Caulobacteraceae; genus Brevundimonas; species Brevundimonas sp. NPDC055311. Next base: position 475,346 of record NZ_JBSHMV010000002.1, on the reverse strand, counting down.
TTCCCTGCCGTCGTTCAAATACGGCGCCAGACCAAAAGACGCCGCCCTGTCTAACGCGACGGAAATCAGACCATGCCATCCGCTCCACGCGTCCCGTGATCCAACGTACAGACACTCCGAACTCGTCGAAGCGGGCCAGCACCCCTATCTGAGTCCCGACCAGCAGCACGCCGAACCCAACGAAACACACGACGAGAGCAAGCCACGACGCCAACTGCCCGTGCGCGGACAAGTCGCTCCCGAATGCACCCAACGACAGAATGAAAGAACCGAAGGCTATGCTGACAACGCCAACGCCAAAAACTTGAGACGATCCCCGGATTTCACCTGGGCGCACGCGGCGAAGCAATCTGAACCCCCAGGCGCTCAAACCGATGGCGCTCAGAACAAAACCCGCCACGCCCAGCTTGATCAAATGGACGGGGATATTCTCAAGATTCACCGGCGCCCCCTTTCAGAGGATGTCAACGTCAACCAGGGCGCTGGAAAGATCAATGATCGCCGAAAGAAAATCGGGGCCGGCGGTTTCCCGCTGGCCCCGGATTTCATACTCGACTGGAGCGGGCGAGGCGATTCGAACGCCCGACCCTCACCTTGGCAAGGTGATGCTCTACCCCTGAGCTACGCCCGCACTCCGTTGGGAGCGATGTGCTGCTCCCCGTCGAGGAAGGGGCGTATAGCGGACCGACTTCGGATCGCGCAAGCCCCTTTTTCGTTTTTCGGCCAATCCGCCGATTTTTTTCGAACAGCCCTGAAACTTCACACGAAAACGGCCCCCGAAACGCCCGCAAGGGCGCCCCGGAGACCGCTTCAAAGCACCGCCGCCGCCACATTGCCGCCCAACCCGCTCAAGCAGCGAGCCGCCGCGCGGCGAGCGATAGCGGCCTCGCCGCGCCCCGTGTCAGCGAGGGGCGAGACGAATAGCGCCGTCCAGGCGGATGCACTCGCCGTTGATGTAGACGTTCTCGGCCAGGTGCAGGGCCAGGGCGGCGTAGTCGGCGGGCGTGCCGAGGCGGCTGGGGAAGGGGATGGCGGCGGCCAGACTGTCCTGAACCTTCTGGTCCATGCCGGCCATCATCGGCGTCCACATGATGCCGGGCAGGATGGTGTTCACCCGCACCCCTTCCTGGGCCAGGTCGCGGGCCACCGGCAGGGTCATGGCGTAGACGCCGCCCTTGGACGCCGAATAGGCGGCCTGGCCGATCTGGCCGTCCTGGGCCGCGACCGAGGCGGTGTTGACGATTAGGCCGCGCTCGCCGTCGGCCATCGGCTCCAGCGCTACCATGCCGAGCGCCGACTGCGACAGGACGCGGAAGGTGCCGAACAGGTTGATCGAGACCGTGCGTTCGAAGGACGCCATGTCATGGGCGCGCAGTTCGCCGGTGTCGCGCTTGCGGCTGACGGTCTTCTGGCCGGTGGCGATGCCGGCGCAGTTGACGGTCAGGCGCTCCTGGCCGTGGGCGGCGCGGGCCTTGGCGAAGCCGGCGGCGACGCTCTCGTCCGAGGTCACGTCCACCTTGCAGAAGACGCCGCCGATCTCCTGGGCGATGACCTCGCCGCGCTCTTCGTTCAGGTCGAACAGGGCGACCTTGACGCCCTTGGCCGCCAGGGCGCGCGCCGTGCCTTCGCCGAGGCCCGAAGCCCCGCCCGTCACCACCGCTGCGATCGAAGCGTCGAGTTTCATGAAAGTCGTCCTATATTCGATTGAACCGAGTGCTCGTGCGAGGATTTAGCGGCCATGACCGCAAAGACCAACGGGGTGTCGCCCGATGACGCCATCAATCCTGAAAAGGCCCTGGTTCCCGCCGTGCAGAAGGTGAACGAGATGCGCGTGCGCAAGGGCTTCTGGCCCAAGATGCGGCGCACCGCCGCCCGCATCCCCTTCGCCCAGCAGGCGGTCGCCGCCTGGTACGCCGCCCAGGACCCCAAGACCCCGCTGGCGGCCAAGGGGCTGATCCTGGGGGCCCTGGCCTATTTCGTCATGCCCGTGGACGCCATTCCCGACGTCTTCGTCGGCATCGGCTTCACCGACGACGCAGCGGTGATCGCGGCGGTGCTGGCGACCCTGGGCGCCCACCTGAAACCCCGCCACCACGATCAGGCGGCGCAGGCGCTGAAGCGGCTGCGGGAAGAAGAGGGCTAGACCTAGTCCTCCACCTTCACCACGATCTTGCCGACGGCCGTGCGGTCGCTGAGGGCCTGGATGGCCTCATGGGCGCGTTCCAGAGGGAAGGTGCGGCTGACGCGCGGCTTGATCTTGCCCTCGGCGTAGAGCTGCATCAGTTCGGCCATGTTGGCGGCGTGGGCCTTGGGATCGCGGGCGACGGCCGCGCCCCAGAAGACGCCGACCACCGACACCGACTTCAGCAAGGTCAGGTTCAGCGGCAGCGACGGAATCCCCGCCGGGAAGCCGACCACCAGATAGCGGCCGTTCCAGTCCATGGCCCGCAGGGCCGGTTCGGCGTAGTCGCCGCCGACGCCGTCGAAGACAACGTCCGCCCCGTCGCGGCCGGTCGACAGCTTGAACTCGCCCGACAGTTCCTTCTGAGCCGCCTTGTCCATCGGACCGGAGGGGTAGATCAGGCCGTTGTCTGCGCCCAGCTCCAGAGCGAACTCAACCTTGTCGTTGGTCGAGGCGGCGGCAACCACGCGCGCGCCCATCGCCTTGCCCAGTTCGACGGCGGCGGCGCCGACGCCGCCCGCCGCGCCCAGCACCAGCAGGGTCTCGCCCGGCTGCAGCTGCGCCCGGTCCTTCAGGGCGTAGTAGCTGGTGCCGTAGGTCATGATGAAGGCGGCGGCGGTCTCATAGTCCATACCGTCGGGGATCGGGATCAGGCTGTCGGCCTTGACCTTCAACCGCTCGACCATGCCGCCCCAGCCGGGCACGGCGACGACGCGGTCGCCCCGGAACACGCCCTTCACCCCCTCGCCGACGGCGTCGACCACGCCCGCGACCTCGGCCCCCGGCGCGAAGGGACGCTCGGGCTTGAACTGGTATTTGTCGGCGATGATCAGGGCGTCGGGATAGTTGACGCCCACTGCCTTGACCTCGATCACCACCTCGCCCGGACCGGGCGTGGGGTCCATGACCTCCTCGACGACGAGCGATTCCGGGCCGCCGGGGGCCTTGGACAGGACTGCGCGCATAGGAACTCTTTTCAGCTATCCCCCATCGGCCATGGCGCCGACACGCCGGCGACGCTAATCAGCCTGCGGCCCGATGCAAAGAGGCCGAATGGGTTCTGAGGAGACGATCATGGCGAAACCCGCCCTCATCCTTCACGGCGGCGCCGGCGCCCGGCGCGAGCGCAACTACGACGCCGAGGTCGTGCACATGCGCGAGGTCGTCGAGGCGATGAAGGCGCGGCTGGACGCCGGGGCCTCGGCCCTGGACGCAGCCGTCGAGGCGGTCGTCATGCTGGAGGATTCCGGCCTCTATGTCGCCGGTCGCGGCGCCTCGCCCAATCTGGCGGGCGACTATGAGCTGGACGCCAGCCTCATGGACGGCTTCACCGGCAAGGCCGGGGCCGTCGCCGCCCTGCAGGGCTTCCGCAACCCGGTCGTCGCCGCCCGCGCGGTGATGGATCGCACCCCCCACGTCATGCTGGCCGGGAACGGCGCCGCCCGCTTCGCCGCCGAACAGGGTCTGGCGCGCGTCGAAGATCCCGAGGCCTGGTACACCCGCGCCGGCAAGGGCGAGGACAATCATCCGCCCAGCGGCCTGAGCCACGGCACCGTCGGCTGCTGCGTGCTGGACAGCCAGGGCCGTCTGGCCGCCGCGACCTCGACGGCGGGCGTGTTCGGCAAGATGCCGGGCCGCGTCGGCGACACCCCCATCCCCGCCGCCGGAACCTGGGCCGACGAGCACGCCGCCGTCTCCTGCACCGGCCAGGGCGAGTATTTCATCCGCATCGCCGCCGCCGCGCGCACGGCCTTCGGCGTCGCCGCCGGTCAGACGCTGGCCGAAGCGTCCCAGGCGACCATCGACCGCATCGGCGCCCTGGGCGGCGACGGCGGCCTGATCGCCTTGGATCGCGAAGGCAACATCGCCCAGCCCTACAACAGCCAGGGCATGAAGCGCGCCTGGCTGGCGACCGACGGCGGCGTCGGCGTCGAGGTGTTCGGGCGGTAACCTCCGAATTCCGTTCATCCCCGCGGAGGCGGGGACCCAGTAAGAGCCACGCACGCCGAGCGCGGATCAAGCGCCAGAATCTAGGCCGCCTCGCTTGAAACCAAAGCACTGGGTCCCCGCCTCCGCGGGGATGAGCGGTGAATAGAGGGTCGGCTTCATTACATCTCCGTAAGGTGCGCGGCGGCTCTTCGCCCTGCTAGGCTTTCGACGCCCGTTTCTTCGACTGCGGGCGTTGGAAAGCCGCCCCTCATGAAGAATCGCCTGATCCTGACCGCCTGCGCCTCGGCGCTGCTGGTCGGCCTGCCCGCCGCCGCCCCTGCCTGGGCCAAGGCCCCGCCCGCTTCTGCAACCGCCGTCCAGGGCGGGGTCGAAGTGCCGCCGCTGGGCTTCACCAAGCGGGTGCTGGCCAACGGCATGGAAGTCTATACGGCGCGCGACGCCTCGACCTCCAACGTCACGGTGCAGGTCTGGTATCGCGTGGGGTCGAAGGACGATCCGGCGGGCCGTTCGGGCTTCGCCCACCTGTTCGAACACCTGCTGTTCAAGGCGACGAAGAACATGCCGTCCGAGACGTTCGACCGTCTGACCGAGGACGTCGGCGGCTTCAACAACGCCTTCACCGCCGACGACGTGACCGCCTATTACGAGGTCGTACCGGCCAACCACCTGCAGCGCATCCTGTTCGCCGAGGCGGACCGCATGGGCTCGCTGGTCGTCGACGAGGCCAATTTCGCCTCCGAACGCGACGTGGTGAAGGAGGAATACCGCCAGCGGATTCTGGCCAGCCCCTACGGCCGTCTGTTCGGCCTGTTCACGCCCGAGACCATCTATCAGGACCATCCCTATCGCCGCCCCGGCATCGGCTCGATCGAGGAGCTGGACGCCGCGACCCTGGACGACGTGCTGCGTTTCCACGCCACCTACTACCGGCCGGACAACGCCATGCTGATCGTGGCGGGCAATTTCGATCAGGCGCAGCTGGACGGCTGGGTCGACGAATATTTCGCCCCGCTGAAGCGTCCGTCGACGCCCATGCCCGCCAATGATGTGAAGGAGCCCGAGCCGACCGGCCCGCGCACCGCCACCTACTATGCGCCGAACGTGCCCCTGCCCGCCGTCGCCCTGGCCTGGAACACCGTGGCCTACAAGGACGCCGACCGCGCGGCCTTGACGGTGCTGGACGGCATCCTGTCAACCGGCGAGAGCAGCCGCCTGTACCGTTCGCTGGTCTATGACAAGCAGATCGCCGCCTCGGCCGGCTCCAACCCCGACTTCGCCCAGCAGGCGGGCAATCTGGCCGCCTACGCCATCATGGCGGGCGGCGAGACGGTCGAGACCGGCAAGGCCGCGCTGGAGGCCGAGATCGCGCGCCTGCGCGACGAGCCCGTCACCGCCGCCGAACTGGCCGAGGCCAAGAACGAGTTGGTCGCCGACGCCCTGCGCGGGCGTGAAAGCATCGACGACCGCGCCACCACCCTGGGCATGGCCCTGATCATGACCGGCGACGCGACCGCCGCCGACCGCGAGATCGCCGAGATTCAGGCCGTCACCGCCGCCGACGTGCAGCGCGTGGCCCGCCGCTATCTGACGCCGGAGCGCCAGATCACCATCAACTACCTGCCCGCCGACGACGCCAATGCGCCCAGCGAGCAGAAGAAGAACGTCGACGCCCCCGTCACGGTCGCGTCCCTGGCCCCGGCCGGTCCGGTCGCCGTCCTGCTGCCGGAAGCCGAGCGCGCCCGACTGCCCCAGCCGGGGCCTGAGGTGTCGCCCGCCACCCCGGCCATCGCCGACTTCCGTCTGGACAACGGCCTGCGCGTCCTGGTCGCCCCGACGCAGGGCCTGCCGCTGGTTTCGGCGCGGCTGAACTTCAACGCCGGTTCGGCCCATGATCCGGCAGGCAAGCCGGGCGTCGCCTCCATGACCGCCGCCCTGCTGACCCAGGGCACGACGACCAAGGCGGCCCCGGATATCGCCACCGCCATCGAACAGCTGGGCGCCAGCATCGGCGCAGGCGCGGGCGCCGACTTCACCAATGTCTACGCCAATGCGCCCAAGGACGTGTTCGGCCGGACCCTGACCCTGATGGCCGACCTGGTGCGCAATCCGGCCTTCGCCGCCGAAGAGCTGGAGCGTCAGCAGTCCCAGACCCTGGACGGTCTGCGCGTCGCCCTCAGCCAGCCCGGCTCCATCGCCTCCCAGTCGGTGGGCCGCGTGATCTACGGCGACGCTCCCTATGGCGCGCCGGGCTCGGGCACGGTGAACAGCATCCCCGCCCTGACGCGCGACGATGTGGCGGTGTTCCACTCCGACCGCTTCCGCCCGTCGCAGGCGACCCTGGTCTTCTCGGGCGACGTGACCCCGGCCGAGGCCCGCGCGCTGGCGGATGAAGCCTTCGGCGACTGGCGCGACGCCGGCCCCGCCCCGACCGCTATCGACAAGGCGGGCCAGGCCCTGGCGCCGCGCGTCGTCGTCATCGATCAGCCGGGCGCCGGTCAGGCGGCGGTCGTCGCCGCCATCCGCGGCGTCAGCCGCACCGACGCCGACTTCTTCCCGCTGACGGTCGGCAACACCCTGCTGGGCGGCGGCTATTCCTCGCGGCTGAACCAGAAGATCCGCATCGAGAAGGGCCTGTCCTACGGCGCCGGATCGTCGCTGGGCGCGCGGGCCGAAACGGGCGTCTTCACCGCCTCGACCCAGACCAAGAACGAGTCGGCGACCGAGGTGGTCGAGCTGATGCTGGCCGAGATCGGCAAGCTGGGCGACGCCCCGGCCACCGAGACCGAACTGGCTCCGCGCCGCGCCACCCTGATCGGCGCCTTCGGCCGCTCGCTGGAGACGGTCGACGGCCTGGGCGGCCTGGTCGCCAACCTGGCCCTCTACGACCTGCCGATGAGCGATCTGGCCGACTACGCCGGGCGCGTCCGCGCGGTCACGCCGCAGCAGGTCGAAGCGGCCTTCGCCGAGCATCTGCCGACCGACCGGGCCAGCCTGGTCGTGGTCGGCGACGCCTCGAAGTTCATCGACGGCCTGCGGGCGAAATACCCCGACGTCGAGGTCATCCCGCTGACCGAACTGAACCTGGACAGCGCCTCGCTGAAGTAAAAACCAGAACGCCTCCCCATCGCATGGGGAGGCGTTTCTCGTTCCGGCCACGCCGGTCTGGTCGCCTGGATCACGTCGTCAGGCAGACCACCTGGGCGACGCGCAGATCCTGACGCAGGCGGTCGGAGACGGCGCCGTAGTTCTGGGTCGTCACGGCCTGGCCCAGGGCGGCTTCATCGGCGCGCTGCTGGGCGCCGACCGTGGGCACGAACGTGTCGGGCGCCGTGGTGTAGATGCGGCCGCGCCGAGGCGACTCGGCGATGGTCACGCCCAGCACCCGCCCGCGACGGTCCAGCACAGGCGCGCCCGACAGGCCCGACAGCGTGCCCTTCAGCCCTCGCGTGCGTCCGGCCTCGGCCCAGGCCAGCACCGGCTCGTCATAGGAGCGGTGGCCGCGAATCTTCAGCGTCTCGCGGCCGATCAGGCGCGAGGCCACCTCGCCCGGCTGGCCCTGAGGGAAGCCGGGGTGGAAGGCGCGCTGGCCCTTGTAGAGCGGCGCCTGGGGCGCGATCGGCAGGGCGGGCGGCCCGCCATCGGTCAGCAACAGGGCCACGTCCGCCCGCGCGGCCAGGCGCACGTCGGCGGCCAGGGCGCGGGTCTTGTCGATCACCAGGGCGGGCTTGCGGCAGCCCTCGACCACATGGCGTGCGGTGATCCAGCGGCCGTCCCCGGCGATGGAGAAGGCGGTGCCCGACACCGGCTCATGCTCGTCCGAGGTGTCGACCGTGACGGACGGATCGAAGGGCGTGATGGGGCCCAGCAGAGGCCCCGCCGTTTCATCTTCAGGCAGGTCGTGCGGCGCATCGGCGCGCTCGCCCCGGTTCAGGGAGGCGATCAGGATCACGCCGATGACGGCGGCGTAGATGGTCCAGTCGGGAAGGTGGGGAAAGCGCAAGGCCGCCCCCTCAACCCGTCAGGGCGGCCGCCAGGATCAGGGCGGTCGACAGCTTGGCCCCGGCCAGGACCACGGCGGCGGAGGTCTCGCCCTTCTCTATGCGTTGCGGCAGGCCGTGCAGCAGGAAGTCGACGACGCGGAAGGCCAGCAGTTGCAGCACCACCGTCGCCACGCCCCAGATGGCGATGTCGCGGATCGAGGTCGACACCGACAGGGACACCGCCAGCGGAATGGCCAGGCCGACCAGCACCCCGGCGAAGGCCACGGCGGCGGCCGGATTCCCCTGGCGGATCAGGGCGATCTCGCGCCACGGCGTCAGCAGGGCGTAGACCGCCGCCCCCGCCGCCAGCAGGCCGAACGTCACCGCCAGGTGCAGCATCAGGATCGGAAAGCCCGTCGCGAACGCCTGGAGTTCAGGAGTCGACAGAACGCCCGGCAACGACGAGGTCTCCATGACGACGAACCCTAGCCTCCCAGCCTGAAGGGGAACGAAACCAAAACACCCTTGCCCGAAAGCTCGGCGCTTCCGCTAGGGCGCCCGCGCCACAGTCGGCGGACAAAGCGTCCGACCGGACGGTCGGCGGGCCTATGTTTCCGCGTCACGGCGCGCACGGGCGACCTCGGCGCTGTCCTGCTTCAGCGGCCTGGAGACGGGACAAACCTCCTGCACATAGCTGTTCAGGGTGTTGGCCAGGTGATCGCGCACCAGGCTGTAGTGCACGAACTGACCGCGCTTCTCGCTCTGCACCAGGCCAGCCGTCTCCAGCACCGACAGATGCTGGGAGACCGCAGGCTTGGAGATCTCGAACTTGGCCGCGATCTCACCCGCCGTCATTTCGGCATGGGTCAGATAGGCCAGAATCTTGCGCCGGACCGGGCTGGAGAGGGCTTCGAACACGCGCTGCATGAGAAGGTATTTAAGCGATTTGCTAAGAGCTTGCCAGCTCCATCGATTTAGTAGTTAAGTTACTTCTTAATCATCTATGTGAGGCGTCGCCATGACCGAGCCGGATCCCTCCGCCGTGAACAGCCTGATCGAGACGCCCGGCTGCGACGCTGTCGCGGGCAAGGTGCGATGGGACCCGCTTCATTCACTGTGGAACGGCGCCATGCTGGCGACGACGCTTGGCTTCGGCGCGGCGACCTTCAGCCTCGGCGCCCTGGCGATTTTCGTCCTCGCGACGGGGAGCACCCTGCTGTTGGGACACTCCGTGGGGTTCCATCGCCGCCTGATCCACGGCAGCTTCGACTGTCCGCTGTGGCTGGAGCAGACCCTGGTGTGGTTCGGGACCCTGGTGGGCATGAGCGGGCCGTTCTGGATGATCCGCACCCACGACCTTCGCGACTGGGCCCAGCGTCAGGCGGCGTGCCACGACTACCTGGCCCACCGCCGCCCGATGGCGGTCGACGCCGTCTGGCAGATGCATTGCCGCCTGGAATTGGATCGACCGCCCGTCTTCGATCTGGGGCGCATAGGGCGCGATCCCTTCTATCGTTTTCTGGAACGCACCTGGATGCTGCAACAGGCGCCGGTCGCGGCCGTGCTGTGGCTGATCGGCGGCTGGGGCTTCGTGGTCTGGGGCGTATGCGCGCGGGTGTCGGTCAGCGTAATCGGCCACTGGTTCGTCGGCCATCTAGCCCATCGACGCGGCCCGCAGACCTGGCTGGTGCATGAAGCAGGCGTTCAGGCTTACGACGTGCCCTGGGCCGCCATCCCGACCATGGGCGAGGCCTGGCATAACAATCACCACGCCTTCCCCGGCTCGGCCCGCATCGGCCTCTACCCCGGCCAGAGCGACTGGGGCTTCCGCTTCATCCAGCTTCTGGAGCGGCTGAGCCTGGCCTGGAACGTGCGAACGCCGGAAACGATGGCCGCCCGCATCGAGGATCTGGAAGAGGTCGCCTCATGACGGCCGCCGTTTTCACGCGATGGGTATTCGCTGTTCTGGCCACATCTATCTTCGGCGCCCTGACGGTCGCCCTGCAGTGGTTGGCGCTGGCGATCATCAACACCTTCATCACAGGCGAAGGATCAGCCGCATTTGCCGCCTTTATCGTCCCCATCTCCCTGATGCTGGCCCTGCCTTGCTTCCTTGTGGGAGCGGCTGTGCTGGGCGCGCCTTCGGCATGGGCGCTGACTCGTCTGAAGCTCGACCGCGCCTGGCCGGCGGCCTTAGCCGGAGGATTGCTGGCCACACTGGGCGGCGCGAGTCTTCTGAGCCATGCACTCGGGCTGACGGGCATGATGTTCGCAGTCGCATTACCGCTCGCCGGAGCGATCGGAGGCCTGACCTATCGCGAAATGATGCGAAAGCCGCTTTAAGCCGCGTCGGCTTCTTCGCGCTCGGCCTTCAGGCGCGCCGAGGCCCTCAGCTTCTCGCTCTCGGACTTCAGCTGACCGCAGGCGGCCAGGATGTCTCGGCCGCGCGGGGTGCGGATGGGGCTGGCGTAACCGGCCTTGTTCAGGATGGCGGCGAAGGTCTCGATCGTCTTCCAGTCCGAGCACTGATAATCCGTGCCGGGCCAGGGGTTGAACGGGATCAGGTTGACCTTGGACGGAATGCCCTCGATCAGCTTGATCAGGGCGCGCGCCTCGGCCGGACTGTCGTTGACGCCCTTCAGCATGACGTATTCGAACGTCACCCGGCGCGCGTTGGACAGGCCGGGATAGGCGCGGATGGCGGCCATCAGCTGGTCCAGCGGATACTTCTTGTTCAGCGGCACCAGTCGGTCGCGCAGGGGATCGTTGGTGGCGTGCAGGCTGATGGCCAGCATGGCCGCCGTGCGCTCGCCCAGGGCGTTCAGCTGCGGCACGACGCCCGAGGTCGACACGGTGATGCGGCGACGCGACAGGGCGATGCCTTCGTTGTCGGAGATGATGTCGATGGCGTTGGCGACGTGGTCCAGATTGTAGAGCGGCTCGCCCATGCCCATGAAGACGATGTTGGACAGGCGGCGGTCTTCCTTGGGCGAGGGCCACTCGTCCAGATCATCGCGGGCCACCTGGACCTGGGCCACGATCTCGGCCGTCGTCAGGTTGCGGACCAGCTTCTGCGTACCGGTGTGGCAGAAGGTGCAGTTCAGGGTGCAGCCGACCTGGGACGAGACGCATAGGGCGCCGGCCCGGCCCACGTCGGGAATGTAGACGGTCTCGATCTCGATGCCCGGCGCCGTGCGGATCAGCCATTTGCGGGTGCCGTCCTTGGACACCTGGCGCTCGACGATCTCGGGGCGGGCCAGGGTGAAGGCCTCGGCCAGCTTGGCGCGGGTGTCCTTGGCCACGTCGCTCATCAGGGCGAAGTCAGTCACGCCGTAGTGGTGAATCCAGCGCCACGCCTGGGAGGCGCGCATCCGGGCCTTCTCCGGCGGGCAGATTCCGGCGTCGATCAGGGCCTGGCGCAGTTCGTCGCGCGTCAGACCGCTGAGGTTGACGGGCGTCTTCGCCATGCCCTGAATGGGGGCGCTGGCGCGCGTGAGATCGAGCGAAATGCTCAAGGGCGGATGTCCTGCGGCGAAGGATGAAGCGGCGGCGTCTAGCACAGATGGGGCGTCTTGTCGCCTTTGGCCATGTGCGGGTTGATAGACTCGGAACGAGGCGTTAGAGGGGCGGCCGTTGGGGAGTAGCTTCCGGCATATCCCAGCCGGGGTCGCGTCAACACACTTGCCTGCGGGCATGGCGCGGCCAGCGGATCACCTCCGCCTAGCGAGACCAGCATGCTGCATCGACGGGGCCGGCCCGTGGATGGAGCGTGCTGTCATGCGTCCGGCTGAGTGCGTTTTCCCCATGATGTCCCCCGTCGCCATCGCCATCCTGTCCGTCAGCATGTCCGCCGACGCCTTCGCCGCCGCCATCGGGCGCGGGGCGCAGCATCGCCCCACCGTGCCCCAGGCCCTGCGTTCAGGCCTGGTGTTCGGCGTGATCGAGGCGATCACCCCCCTGATCGGCTTCGCCCTGGGCGTGGCCGCCGCCGACTTCGTCCAGGCCATCGACCACTGGATCGCCTTCGGCCTGCTGGGCGCCGTAGGCCTGAAGATGATCTGGGAAGCGCTGCAGCGGGATGAGGCGGAGGAGGACGCCAAGCCGGCGTCGCGCGGCCTTGTGGCCCTGGTCGCCACCGCCGTGGGAACGTCGATCGACGCGGGCGCGGTCGGGGTCGGCCTGGCCCTGCTGGAGGCCAACATCTGGTTGATCGCCGCCTGTATCGGCTTCACCACCTTCGCCCTGGCGACGCTGGGCCTGCTGGTGGGCAAGGCCGTGGGCGTGCGCCTGGGCAAGATCGTCGAACTGATCGGCGGCGTCGCCCTGATCGCCCTGGGCCTGAAGATCCTGCTGGAACACCTGACCGTGCTGGCCGGCTGATCCGGACGCCTATAGCTTGGCCTTGCTCCGAGGCGGGTTCAGAGGGATCATTCCGTCTCACGGCTCGTTTCACCGGCTGAAGGAGACCATCATGCGCGCCCCCCTGTTCCTCGCCGCCGTCATCGTCGCCCCGCTGGCGCTCGCCGCCTGCGCCTCGGGCCGCCCCCTGCCGACCTATCAGCAGGAAATGGACCAGCTGGACGCCGAGTGCCGCGACCGCGGCGGCATCCTCTCGCCCACCGGCCTCCAGACCGGCCGTCCGCAGACCGACTACGTCTGCAAGATCACCGGCGGCGCCTCGCGCATCCCTCAGGGATGAGGCGCGGGCGGTCTTCTGAAGATCTCCGAGAAAATCCGTGGTGGTTGGAGGCGGGATCGAACCGCCGACCTGTGGGTTATGAATCCACCGCTCTAACCATCTGAGCTACCCAACCCCGCACGGGAGTTTCGCGCGAGTCCTTGAAGGACCCTTGGGCGCGAGAGGGGTGCGTATATCGCCGCCTTTCGTCCGGTTCAAGCCGCTTCGACAGGGATTTCGTGCGGGACCATCGGTCGCGGCGCCTTTCGGCTCGCGTAAAGCGCGATGTGGCTGCATCCTGCCCCCTTCCACGCCACGCTGTTCAGGAGCCGCCATGCGTCCCGCCCTCTTCGCCGTTTCCGCCGCCGCCCTGGTTCTCGCCGCCTGCGGAGCCAATGGACAGGACGAGGGACAAGCGCCCGCCGCCACGGGCGCCCCGGTCGAAACCCGTCCGCCGAACAATCCCGACCAGAAGCCGGCCGCCGAAGGCCAGACCCGCGCGCCCTCGGTCAGCACCGCCGTCGCCATGCAGCACGCCGTCGTGGCGGAAGGGCTGGAGCATCCCTGGGGCCTGGCCCTGCTGCCGGACGGCCAATGGCTGGTGACCGAACGTCCCGGCCGTATGCGCGTCGTCAGCGCGCAGGGCCAGATCGGCGCCCCGATCAGCGGCCTGCCCGCCGTAGCGGCGCGCGGCCAGGGCGGCCTGCTGGACGTGATCCTGAGCCCGACCTTCGCCGAGGACCGGACGATCTACTGGTCGTACGCCCAGCCGCGGAACGGCGGCAACGGCACGGCTGTGGCGCGCGGCCGCCTGTCGGACGACCTGAGCCGAGTCGAGAACGTGCAGGTCGTCTTCCAGGTCAAGGACACCTATGACGGGGACAAGCATTTCGGCTCCTCCCTGGTCTTCGGCCCGGACGGCAAGCTGTACGTCACCGTCGGCGAGCGCTCCGACAAGCCGATGCGGCCGACAGCCCAGAGCCTGGCCTCGCACCACGGCAAGGTCATCCGCATCAACGCCGACGGCTCGGTCCCGTCCGACAACCCCTTCGTCGGCCGCGAAGGCGCCCTGCCCGAGATCTGGTCCTACGGCCATCGCAACCCGCAGGGCATCGCCGTCCAGCCGGAAACCGGCGCGATCTGGAGCATCGAACACGGCACGCGCGGCGGCGACGAGCTGAACCTGGAGAAGGCAGGCGCCAATTTCGGCTGGCCCGGCGCGGCCTACGGCATCGAATACAGCGGCGACGCCATTCCCGACGCGACGACGACCCGGGAAGGGACGGTCCAGCCCGTCTACTACTGGGACCCGGTGATCGCGCCGGGCGGCATGGTCTTCTATGAGGGCGCCATGTTCCCCGGTTGGAAGGGGAACGCCCTAATCGGCGGCCTGGGCGGCAAGCACTTAGTTCGTCTGGTGCTGCAGGACGGCCGCGTGGTCGGCGAGGAGCGCCTGCTGACTGGGCTGGGCGAACGCATCCGCGACGTGGCGGTCGGGCCTGACGGCGCCGTCTGGGTCGTGACGGACGAGGAGAACGGCAAGCTGGTGCGGCTGGCGCGCCGCTGAGACTGAGAAGACGGGGCGGGCCGCGCACAACGGCCCGCCCTTTTCACATCCGGCGACCTCACGCGCCTTGTTACTTGACGTTGACGTAAACGTCGGCTTTCTAACGGCCTGAGTTTCAATTCCAGACGCGATGATCGGATCCGTCCGCCCACCGCCTCCCAACCAAGACGCCAACCGTCCCTCATGCAGCGAGGCGCCGCGCGCCGAGCGACAGGGACACCAAGAACCCGTCCCTCATGCAGTTCGCTGCCGCGCAGCGAACGATAGGGACACAACAAGAGAGAGACGCCTCATGGCCGACGCCTACATCTACGACGCCGTGCGCACCCCGCGCGGCAAGGGCAAGAAGGACGGCAGCCTGCACGAGATCACGGCGCTGAGCCTGGCCAGCCAGGTGCTGGAGGCGCTGCGCGATCGGAACGGCCTGGACACCACCAAGGTCGACGACGTGATCCTGGGCTGCGTCTCGCCGGTCGGCGAGCAGGGCGCCGACATCGCCCGCACCGCCGTCCTGGCGGCGGGTTGGGACCAGGCGACCGCGGGCTTTCAGATCAACCGCTTCTGCGCCTCGGGCCTGGAAGCCGTGAACGTGGCGGCCGCCAAGGTGAAGTCGGGCGAGGCGGGCATGGCCGTCGGCGGCGGCGTGGAAGCCATGAGCCGCGTGCCGATGGGCTCGGACGGCGGCGCCTGGCCGACCGACCCGTCCTCGGCCTTCCCGACCTATTTCGTGCCCCAGGGCGTCTCGGCCGACATGATCGCCACCAAATACGGCTTCAGCCGCGACGACGTGGACGCCTATTCCGTCGAAAGCCACAAGCGCGCCGCCCGCTCCTGGGCCGAGCGCCGCTTCGACAAGTCGGTGATCGCGGTCAAGAACCAGCTCGGCCTGACCCAGCTGGACCACGACGAGACCATTCGTCCGAACACGGACATGCAGATCCTGGGCGGGCTGAACCCCTCCTTCGTCATGATGGGCGGCATGGGTTTCGACGCCGTGATCGGCCAGCGCTACCCCGAGGTCGCCAGCGTCAACCACGTCCACACCCCCGGCAACTCGTCCGGCATCGTCGACGGCGCGGCGGGCGTGCTGGTCGGCTCCAAGGAGATGGGCGAGGCCCTGGGCCTGAAGCCGCGCGCGAAGATCCTGGGCGGCGCCTCGATCGGTTCTGAGCCGTCGATCATGCTGACGGGCCCCGAGCCCGTGACCCGCAAGCTGCTGGGCAAGCTGGGCATGCAGCCCGGCGACATCGACCTGTATGAACTGAACGAGGCCTTCGCGGCCGTGGTGCTGCGCTACATGCAGGCGCTCGACATCCCGCACGACAAGATCAACGTCTGCGGCGGCGCCATCGCCATGGGCCACCCGCTGGGCGCCACCGGCGCCATGATCCTGGGCACGGTGCTGGACGAGCTGGAGCGCTCGGACAAGTCGACGGCCCTGGCCACCCTGTGCATCGGCGGCGGCATGGGCACCGCCACCGTCATCGAACGCGTCTGATCCGGGAGCATATGACGATGGAAAACTTCAAGATCGACATCGACGCCGACGGCGTCGCGCTCGTCACCTTCGACGTGCCGGGCCGTTCGATGAACACCCTGACCTCGGCCGTCATCGCCGAGATCCCGGCCCTGGTCGAGAAGATCAAGACCGACGACGCCATCAAGGGCGTGGTCCTCACCTCGGGCAAGACGACCGGCTTCTGCGCCGGCGCAGACCTGGGCGACATGGCCGCAGGGATGCTGGCCGGCGGCGGCGACCTGCAGAAGGCGTTCGACACCGGCTGGGCGCTGAACGGCGCCTTCCGCGCGCTGGAGACCTCCGGCAAGCCGGTGGCGGCGGCCATCAACGGCCTGGCGCTGGGCGGCGGGCTGGAGTTCACCCTGGCCTGCCACTATCGCGTCGTCGAGAACGACCCGAAGATCCAGCTGGGCCTGCCCGAGATCAAGGTCGGCCTCTTCCCCGGCGGCGGCGGCACCCAGCGCCTGACGCGCCTGATCGGGGTGCAGAACGCTCTGATGCAGATGGCCGAGGGCAAGTCCTGGCGTCCGAACGACGCCAAGGGGGCCGGCGTCGTCCACGAGGTCGTCGAAAAGGGCCAGTCGGTCGAGGCCGCCAAGGTCTGGATCAAGGGGGGCGGCAAGGCCGTCCAGCCCTGGGACGATCCCAAGTTCAAGATCCCCGGCGGCGGCCCCTACCACCCGGCGGGCGCCCAGGTCTTCATCATGGGCAACGCCATCCTGCGCAAGCAGTCCTACGGCAACTATCCCGCCGTGCTGAACATGATGAAGGCCGTCTATGAAGGCGTGCAGGTGCCGATCGAGGCGGGCCTGCGCATCGAGACGCGCTACTTCATCAAGACCCTGATGACGCCGCAGGCTCAGGCCATGATCCGCAGCCTGTTCCTGTCCAAGCAGGAGTTGGACAAGGGCGCCGTACGTCCGGCGGCCGTGCCCAAGTCCGATCCGAAGAAGGTCAGCGTCCTGGGCGCCGGCATGATGGGCGCGGGCATCGCCTATGTTCAGGTCATGGCCGGCATCGAGACCGTGCTGATCGACCAGACGCAGGACGCCGCCGACAAGGGCAAGGCCCACGTCGAGGAACTGCTGAAGAAGCGCCTGTCGCGCGGTCAGATGACGCAGGAGAAGTATGATGCCACCCTGGCCCTGGTCACGGCGACGACGGACTATGACCTGATCAAGGGGTCGGACCTGGTCATCGAGGCCGTGTTCGAGAACCGCGAGATCAAGGCCGACGTCACCAAGCGCGCCGAGGCCCAACTGGCTGAGGGCGCCGTGTTCGGCTCCAACACCTCGACCCTGCCCATCTCGGGTCTGGCCGAGGCCAGCGTGCGGCCGGAAGACTTCATCGGCATCCACTTCTTCTCGCCCGTCGACAAGATGATGCTGGTCGAGATCATCATGGGCGAGAAGACCGGCGACGCGGCCCTGGCCAAGGCGCTGGACTATGTCCTGAAGATCAGGAAGACGCCGATCGTCGTCAACGACAGCCGCGGCTTCTACACCTCGCGCTGCTTCTCCACCTTCCTGATGGAAGGCATGGCCATGCTGGAAGAGGGCTATTCGCCCGTGCTGATCGACAACGTCGGCCGCATGACCGGCATGCCGCGCGGCCCGCTGGAGATGCACGACGACGTGGCGCTTGACCTGTCGTACAAGATCGCCAAACAGACCCGCGAGGATCTGGGCGACAAGTACGTCGCCAACGAGGGCGAGCAGATCGTCGCCACCATGGTCGAGCAGGGCCGCTACGGCCGCAAGAACGGCAAGGGCTTCTACGACTATGACCAGAAGCCCAAGGTCATCTGGCCGGGCCTCTACGACCTGGCCCCGACCACCAAGGGCGAGGCCTTCGGCGAAAGCCCCGAGGCCCTGGCCGCCGTCGATGAACTGAAAACCCGCCTGCTGTACCGCCAGGCGGTGGAAGTGGCCCGTTGCTGGGAAGAGGGCGTCATCGACGACCCGCGCGAGGGCGACCTGGGCGCCATCCTGGGCTGGGGCTTCGCGCCCTGGACCGGCGGCCCCATCACCTTCATGGACCAGACTGGCCTGAAGGCTTTCGTGGCCAAGGCCGACGAACTGGCCGCCAAATACGGCGACCGCTTCAAGGTTCCGCAGCTTCTGCGCGACATGGCCGCCAAGAACGAAACCTTCTACGGCCGCTTCGCGCCGGAGAAGAAGGCGGCCTGAGGCGCAGCCACAGACTGAACGGAAAGGGCGGCCTTCGCGGGCCGCCCTTTTTTGTTGCCGCTCTCAAAGCCCTCCCTTGCGAGGGGAAGGGAGATGCGTCGCTCAAGCAGCGAGCCGCCGCGCGGCGAGCGATAGCGACACTAACGACTCCGGAACACCCGCGACGCCGCATAGCCGGTCATCGCCGCCAGGATCACGCAGAGCACGCCGTAGCTCCACGGGCGGTTGTGGGCGAACTCATAGATGTCGCGCTCCAGCCCCACCTTCTCGACGGTCAGGGTCAGGTTGGACACCGACACCGGCGCCCCCTCCTGGAAAAGCCAGACCTCGGCGTAATACTTCCCCGTCGGAGCCACGGCGGGCAGCTTGACCTCGGCGCGGAACAGGCCCCGGTCGACGAACTCCACCCCCTTGGGATCGGTGTCGTAGAGGGCCGCCGCCTCCTTCAGCCGGATGACGGCGCGGCGCCAGTCCAGATAGTCCTCGCCCAGACGGCTGACGACCACGTCGCGCACGCCGTAGCGGGTGACGGTGCGCGCCTCTTCCGGCGCGTCGATACGCAGGTGATCGACGCCCACGCCCAGGCGGCGCAGCTGGCCGAAGTCGGCGATGTCGCTCAGCGGCCGCGTCGAGGCGGTCATGTAGAAGCCCGGCGCGCCCTCGAACAGCACCGGGCGGCTGTTCAGCCAGACCCCCATGTTGCGCGTCTTCTTGACCAGGCGCACCGGGGCGTCGGGACCGCGCACCACCACCACCACGTCAGCGGGCGTGTCGGTCGGGTTGAACACGGCGCCGTAGAGGACGATGGACGCCCCCCGGAAGCCGGAATCCACATCGACCCGCGCGTCGGTCAGGGCGGCGGCGACCCGCACCTCCTCGTTCGTGGCGGCCGAGCGCTCGATGATGATCTCGGGGGCCGCAGCCTGGGGCGGCGGTTCTGGCGGCAGGACCTGGAACATCAGTCCGCCACCCCCGGCGCCAGCAGGAACAGATCACTGGGCCGCACGAAAAGCTCCAGCCCCATCTGGATGCCGACCAGCAACACGATCAACCCCAGGGCCGCGCGCATCTCTTCGGCCCGGAAACGCCCCGACAGGCGCGCGCCGTACTGCGCCCCGACCACTCCGCCCAGCAGCAGGATGGTCGACAGGACGATGTCCACCGTCTGGTTGCGCCCGGCCTGAAGGACGGTGGTGATGGCGGTGGTGATGATGATCTGGAACAGGCTGGTGCCGACCACCACGCTGGCCTTCATCCGCAGGACATAGAGCATGGCCGGCACCAGGATGAAGCCGCCGCCCACCCCCATGATGGCCGACAGGATGCCTGCGAACACGCCCAGGCCGAACGGCGGAATGGCGCTGATGTAGAGGCCCGAGCGCGGAAAACGCATCCTGAACGGCAGGCCGTACAGCCACATGGGGCGACGGCGCTCCTTGCGCGGCGGGGTCTCGCCCCGGACACGATGCAGGATCTGCGTCAGGCTCTCGTACAGCATCATGCAGCCGATCGAGCCGAGGAACAGCAGATAGGACAGGGCTACCACCAGATCGGCCTGACCCAACAGGCGCAGGTAGCGGAACAGCTCGACGCCCACGAGCGCGCCCAGGGCGCCGCCCACCGCCATGATGCCGCCGATGCGGTAGTCGACCGCCTTCATGCCGGAATAGCGGATGACGCCCGAGGTCGAGGAGGCGACGACGTGGCTGGCCTGGCTGGCCACCGCCACCGTCGGAGGGATGCCCAGGAAAACCAGCACCGGCGCCATCAGGAATCCGCCGCCGATGCCGAACAGACCCGACACGAATCCAACCAGCGCTCCCAGCATGACCAGGAGCGGCCAGTTCACCGAGACTTCGGCGATCGGCAGGTAAATATCCACGGCACGCGCCTTCGGCTGGAAGGACAGGCAATCAGCGCCGGAAAGGCGACTAGGCCTTCGGTCTTAGCCGCCCCTGCGGCGAACCGCCACCCCCGGTTGCACGCGGGCGTCGCCGATCAGGCGACGGGCTCGACGGTGAAGGCGTCGGCCGCCTCACGCGCCTTGCGGCGGTCGACGACAGACAGGCCCGACGTCATGCGCTGAACCGAGGCCAGCGCCTGCTGGTCGCCGCGACGCGCCGCGATCATGTACCACTTGAACGCCTCGACCCGATTGGGGGCCACGCCCTCGTCGCCCTTCTCCAGCAGCTGGGCGACGTTGTACTGGCTGTCGACGCGGCCGGCGCCGGCGGCCTTGGTCAGCCAGGCCAGGGCGTCGGCGCGGTTCCGCGCGCCGCCGACGCCGTCATACAGCTGCATGGCGTAGAAATGCATGGCCTTGGCGTCGCCCGCCTCGGCCGCGCGACGGGCCCAGGCGCGGGCCTCGGCCTCGTCCGCCGTCAGACCTGCGGCGCCGTCCTGATACAGGCTGGCCAGACGCAGCTGCGCCGGGGCGTAGCCCAGGTTGGCGGCGCGGGTCAGGGGCTCCAGGCCGCCGTCGTCGCCGTTATCCAGCATCTGCACGGCGCGGGCGAACAGGCCTGCGCCCTCGGTCGCCGCCGCGTCGGGCGACGGCACGGCGTCGGTCGGGGAGGCGTCCAGCGCCAGGGCGGCGATCGGCGTCGCCGTCTCGGCCGGCGCCGCGCCGGTCGTCGGGGTCGGCGCCAGGGCGAAGCCGCCCGGCAGGCTCAGACCCGAACCGCCCACGACCTGCAAGGTGGCGTAGCCGCCGACCACGCCCAGAGCCGCCACCGCCATGGCCCCCAGGGCGGTGCGCATGGTCGAGCTCTGACGGCCGGCCTGCTTGTCCAGCCGCTCCTGAAGCTTGGACTTGCCGCCGCGCTTGGCCAGGCCGAAGGCCTGACGCGGGGCCGCATCCTCTTCCGGCGTCATGGCCGCGCGGGCGGCCTCCAGCACGTCGCGCGTCGAGCTCGCGGTCGGCTCCTGCGCCGAGGCGTGCGGAGAGACGAAATCCAGATCGGCCGAGAAGCCGTCGTCGTCGCCGACGCGGTCCAGTTCGAGCGGGCGCTCGGCGTCCAGATCGGCTGCGGCGTTCAGGATGTCGCTGACGTCGGCGCCGCCGAACAGATCGTCATCGGCCGAGGACGCAGCCGCCGGAGCGGCGTGCGGCCAGGCGTCGTCCGCGATCCGGCCGAAGGGCGCCGTCGTCGGCCCGGCGTCCAGCAGTTCGGCGTCCAGCGGATCGCCGAAGACGCTCCCGGCGCCCGAGGCGAACGGCTGTCCCGGCGCAGCGACGGCGCCCGTCAGGGGCTCGGCGCTCCAGTCGTCGATCGGATCGGCGAAGGCCGTCGCCCGCCAGTCGCCCCCGGCGGTTTCCGCCGGAGTCCAGGGCGCGGGGTCAGGGCTTTCCAGCGGCGGGGCGCGACGGACGTCGCGATCGGCGCGCTGCTCCATGCTGTCGCGCGCGTCGGCCAGCAGGCGCGCCGTGCGCTCCTCGCTCTGGCGCATCCGTTCGGCCAGATCGCCCGAGGCGCGCTCGTGGCGCTGGTGCATCTTGTCGGTGCTTTCCGACAGGCGGCGGCCGATGTCGTCCAGTGCCTGGGCCGAGCGACGCTCGGACTGGGCGATGCGTTCGCTCAGGCGGTCCGAGATGCGGGCGATCTCGCCGCCCAGCCGCTCCAGCGCCAGGGCGTGCTGGTCGTCGGCCTGGGTCAGACGCTGATCCACGGCTTCGGCGTGACGCGCCAGATCGCGCTCCAGCTTCTGCTCCAGCGCGGCGACGCGGGCGTCGGACGGACCGGCGCCGCCGGCTTCGACCGTCTCCAGCCGACCGTTGAGGTTGCGGGCGATGCGCATGATCTCGCGGCCCATGCCTTCGACGGCGGAGGCCGAGCGCTGCTCGGCGGCGCGGGCCTGATCGCCGATGGCGGCCAAGGCGCGCTCGATGCGGTCGACGCGTCCCTCGGTCTCGACCGCGTCGAGGCGGCGGATCATCTCGGTGCGGCTGGATTCCACCTGCCGCGTCAGGCTCTCGGCCAGTTTCTCGAAGCGCGAGGCTTCGCGCGCATGGTCCGGCTCGATGCGGCGTTCCGCGTCGCGCATCCGCAGATCCAGGGCCGCGAACGACCGCTCCAGGCCCTTCAGCGCCTCGGAGGTGCGCGACTGGGCGTCGTCCAGACGCACCCCGACCTGCGACAGCAGGTTCGTTCCGGCGCCCGGCCCGGCCGCCTTTTCAACGGCTTCGATACGGTCGCGCAGTTCGCTGACGCCGGCGCGCTGACGCTCGTCCATCTCGTAAAGGCGGGTGGAGACGGCGGTCAGGGCCGCGTCCAGCTTGTCCAGCCCTTCACGCGCCTCGGTCCCGGCGTCCTGCTCCAGACGGCGCAGGCGGCGGTGGCCCTCGCGCAGCTCCTCGGCGATGTCGTCGATCCGGCGGGCCTTGGCCGCCTCGGCCTCGTCCTGCGTCTCCAGACGACGCACCAGGCCGGCCACGGCCTGATCGATGCCCTGGATGGCCAGGGTCGAGCGGCGCTCGGCCGCCTCCAGACGCTCGGCGATCACCTCAAGCGAGGCGCCCATTCTGCCCAGGTTCTCATGGCGCCGCAGATTCTCATGGTGCCCCGGCCCCTCGCGCCCGCGTCCATCCTCGCCATAGACGTCGTCCAGACGGCGCGAGCGGCTGCGGCGGTCATAGGGATCGGGAATGGGCGACCGGCGCGGCAGGGTGGCGACGCCGTCGTCCTCGTCCGGCTCATCCATGATCATGGAGTTCAGCCACTCGCCCAGGGTCATGCCCGAGCGTCGCGCCAGATCCTTGGCGATCTCGCGCGCCTTCGGATCGATGCCCTTCACGCTCCACGGCGCCGCTGCGGTCACTGATTCGCCTCCCGACCCATGGCGCGAACGGTATCCTTCCAGATAAAGCGTGTAAACGTGTCGTTAACCGCTAGATGTGGCGCCTCGCGGCGAGGCGCCGACGGCAGCCGACCGGGCGCTGATGCGCCCAACATGGTTAATGCCGCGTTTAGATTAACCCCGCATCAAGAAATACGGCCACGCTGGCGAAAGCCGGGGTCCAGGCGCTTGCAACGCGCCCGCCGATGTCCCAACTGGCGCCTTCATGGACGCTGTGCTCACCCTGATCCTGCTGGTCGCCTCCGTGGCGGTCGTCGTCTTCGCCGGATGGCGCGGGTCGCGACCGACAGACATCACGCGCGGCCCGCGGATGATGCCCTGGCGTTTCATCATGTTGCTGGCCGCCGCCCTGGTCTTCTTCCTGCTGATCCACCTGCTCGCCGAAGTCAGCGGGCGGCCGCTGCCGGGCGCCGCGCCCTTCTAGGCGGCGAGGCCTGCGCCTCACTCGCCCTCAAGCAGCGCGAAGCGCGTCAGGGCGACTTAGAACGCCCCGAAGCACCAGGCCAGGACCGCCTTCTGGGCGTGCAGGCGGTTCTCGGCCTCGTCCCAGATCAGCGACTGCGGGCCGTCGATGACGGCGTCCGTCACCTCCTCGCCGCGGTGAGCGGGCAGGCAGTGGAGGAAGACGGCGTCCTCGGCCGCCTCGGCCATCAGAGCCTCATCGACGCTGTAGGGCTCGAAGGCCGCCAAGCGGGCCTCATAGTCCTGGTCGCCCATGGAGACCCAGGTGTCGGTGACGACGACGTCGGCGCCCTTGACCGCCTCGCGCGGGTCGCTGGTCAGGTGGACGTGAGCGCCGCCCTTTTCCAGATCGCGCAGGTCGGGATGGTATTCCGCCGGACAGGCGACGTGCAGGTGGAAGCCGAACTTGGGCGCGGCGTGCATGAAGCTGTGGCAGACGTTGTTGCCGTCGCCGATCCAGGCGATCGTCTTGCCCTCGATCGGGCCGCGATGCTCCTCGATGGTCATCAGGTCGGCCAGGATCTGGCACGGGTGGCTACGGTCGGTCAGGCCGTTGACCACCGGCACCGTGGAGACGCGTGCGAAGCGCTCGACGTCCTCATGGTCGTTGGCGCGGATCATCACGGCGTCGACCATGCGCGACAGGACGCGGGCCGTGTCCTCGACCGGCTCGCCCCGGCCCAGTTGCATGTCCGAGGCGGTGGCGATGATGGAGGCGCCGCCCAGCTGGCGGATCGCCGCGTCGAAGCTGAAGCGGGTGCGGGTCGAGTTCTTCTCGAAGATCATGGCCAGGACGCGGTCCTTGCCCGGCGCGTCGGCGTCGGCGCGGCCCTGGGGCCAGCCTTTTCGGGCGCGTTTGCGGGCGTGGGCGTCGTCCAGGATGGCGCGCAGATCGGCGGCGTCCAGGCGGTGGATGTCGAGGAAGTGACGAACCATGACCAAGCCTTCTCCCTCCCCTTCATGGGGAGGGTGGTCCCGCAGGGACCGGGTGGGGGCGGCCCTGCGGAAGTCTGGAGGTAGAAGAAAGCGTCCCCACCCGGCCTCGCCCTGACGGGCTCGCCCACCCTCCCCATGAAGGGGAGGGAGACACAGCGTCAGCCCGCGACCTTGGCGCGAGCGAACTCGCAGGCCTTCTCGAATTTCTCGACGGCCTCGCGGGCCTCTTCGAGCGTGATGTTCAGCGGCGGCAGGATGCGGACCAGGTTGTCGCCGCCGCCGGCGACCAGCAGCCTGGCCTCGTCGCGGGCCCAGCCCATGAACTCGCGGTTGTTCGGAACCAGTTTGACGCCCAGCAGAAGACCCTTGCCGCGCACCTCGACGATCACGTCGGGGAAGCGCTCCTGCAGACCATGAAGTTGCTGCTTCAGATAGCCGGCGACTTCGTTGACGTTGTTCAGGATGGCGTCGGACGACACCTCGGCGAAGGCGGCCTTGCCGACCGCCATGGCCAGCGGGTTGCCGCCGAAGGTCGAGCCGTGGACGCCGACCGTCATGCCCTTGGCCGCTTCCGCCGTGGCCAGGCAGGCGCCGACGGGGAAGCCGCCGCCCAGGGCCTTGGCGACGGCCATGATGTCCGGCGTCATACCCGCCCACTCGTGGGCCCACAGCTTGCCGGTGCGACCCATGCCGCACTGAACCTCGTCGAAGATGATCAGGACGCCGTACTTGTCGGCCATCTCGCGCATCCAGCGCAGATCGGCGTCCGGCGTGGCGCGGCAGCCTCCCTCGCCCTGGACCGGCTCCAGGATGATCGCCGCCGTGGTCGGATTCTCGAACGCCGCCGTCAGGGCGTCCTTGTCGCCCCACTTCAGCTGATGGAAGCCCTCCATCTTGGGCCCGAAGCCCTCGGTGTAGCTGGGGTTGGCGGCGGCGTTGATGGCGCCATAGGTGCGGCCGTGGAACGAGCCGTCGAAGCCGTAGATGTCGATCCGCTCAGGCTGGCCGTTGGCGACGTGGAATTTGCGCGCCGTCTTCAGGGCGCATTCAACGGCCTCGGTGCCCGAGTTGGTGAAGAAGACGACGTCGGCGAAGGACTTGGCGCACAGATCATCGGCCAGGGCGTCCTGCCCCGGAATCCGGAAGATGTTGGAGACGTGCCACAGCTTCTCGGCCTGATCCTTGACCGCCTGCACCAGCTTGGGGTGGGCGTGGCCCAGGGCGTTGGTCGAGATGCCCGAGACGCAGTCCAGGTACTCCGTGCCGTCCGTGGACCACAGGCGGACGCCCTGGCCGCGCTCCACTTCCAGCGGCGCGCGATTGTAGACACCCATCAGATGACCGGACACTTGGCAGACTCCATAAAGCGAGACGGTCCCGGCGCGTCTGCGACGGGACCGCTTTGGAAAAGGGCGACGAACTTGTCGGGCGCTATTCCGGCTTAGTCAACACCACGCGGGGCGCGAATTCAGCGCAGTTGCGCGTCCAGCTTCACGATCAGGGCCGCATAGGTCCGGCCCGCCAAGTCGATCGTGTGGCCCTCGACCGCCTCGATCGCGTCGTCCTTGGAATGGATGAGGCGGAAGACCTGCGGGACGAAGCCCTCGGCCAGGCCGTTGGTCTCGCCGCCGTTGAAGGCCAGCCACATCTGATGGGCCCCGACCTCGTCCTGGAAGCCCAGGGAGACGACCGGCGCGCCGGCGGCCGAGAAGGCGCGGTCGTCCGACGGCGGATATTCGGGGAAGCCGACGCATTGCTGGGCGCGCTCGGCGCACAGCTCCTGCACCGCGCGGGTGACGAAGGCCGACTGCGCCCCGTTGTTCTGGCCGTACATCATGGTGTCGCCATAGGCGGCGACGTCCGAGTTCACCACGGCCGCGACATCGGCGATCCCGTGCGCCTCGATCCACTTCTTGGCGCCGATCAGGCCCAGCTCTTCCTGGTCGAAGAAGATGATGCGGACGCGGTGCGACAGCGGCGCCTCGCGCAGGATCTTGGCCGCCTCGATCAGGGCGACGACAGAGCCGGCGTTGTCGACTAGCCCGTCCGCCATCGTTCCGTCGCGCAGTTTCACCGCGTCATAGTGGGCGGTGAGCAAGATTTCCTTCTCGCCCTCGCCGAGGGTGACGACGACGTTTGAGCCCTGCATCGGACCGGCGCGGCCGCCGCCTTCGAAGGTCTCGACCGTCGGGGCGAAGCCCTCGGCCCGAAGCTGGCCCAGCAGCACCTCCAGACGCTCGGCGTTGGACGGCTTGACGTAGGCGCCGACCTGTTCGCGCAGATCGGCGGCGCGGTTCTGAGCGAGCGACGGCGCGGCCGTCAGGCAGACGGCGGCCAGGCAGACGCCGCTGGCGACGGCATTCAGACGAAGACGAAACGACATGGCGAGGCCCCTTTCGCGAAGGCCCCTCGCCCCGCGCTCGACGCCTTGATTAAAACGTCAGCTCTTCAGCCGCCAGCCCGAACGGAAGACCAGCCAGCAGGCGGCGCCCAGGACCACGGTCAGCACGGCGCTCATGACCACGCCGATCGCCAGACTGCCCTCGGCGTGGCCGATGAAGCCCGCCCGGAAACCGTCGATCAGATAAAAGAAGGGGTTGAACTTGCTGATGCTGGCGAAGGGCTCGGGCAGGCTGTCGATCAGATAGAAGGTGCCCGACAGGAAGGTCATCGGCATGACCACGAAGTTCTGCACCGCCGACAGATGATCGAACTTCTCGGACCACAGGCCCGCCAGCACCCCGACCATGCCCATCAGCAGGGAGGCGATCAGGCCGAACCAGACGATCAGGGCGATGTTGGCCAGACCCAGCCTGGCGAAGGGCATGACGCAGATCGCCGTCACCAGGCCGACCGCCACCCCGCGCGTCGCCGCGCCCAGGGTGAAGCCGATCGTCAGCTCCAGCGGGCTGAGCGGCGCGGTCAGGAAATCGGTCGCCGTGCCCATGATCTTGGCCTGGATCAGGCTGGAGGAGGCGTTGGCGAAGGCGTTCTGAAGGATGGCCATCATGATCAGGCCCGGCGCCACGAACTCGGCGAAGGGCGTGCCGTGCAGCGGCGGCCGCGCCCCCTTCAGCGCCACCACGAAGACCATCATGTAGAGCAGGGTCGTCACCACCGGCGCCGCCACCGTCTGGGCGCCCACCTTCCAGAAGCGGCGGAGCTCCTTCAGGTAGAGGGTGCGCAGGCCCACCCAGTTGATCCCGTCATAGCGACGGGGCTGGGGCAGGCCGTGAGGGGCGGAAGAGGCGTCGGAACCGGCGGTCAGGTGCGTCATGCGGCCTCAGATGCGACAGCCAAGCCGGTTTCGCAAGGCGTGGGGCCTGTGGATGACGACCAAGAAATTGAGTCAAATCGAGACATTAACCATACTAGATATAGTTTCTGTGGACAGGTGAATTCCCACATATTGCGTGTTTTAAGAGGTGATTTACGATTAGAGGCGTGATGAGGGGCCGAAATTCGGACTCCGGCACAAGATGTTGAATCCGACTCCGCAGGAGGGCGACATGAACCCAGGCTGGACCGAAGACCGCGTCGGCGCGCTGAAGAAGCTGTGGCTGGAAGGCCAGTCAGCGAGCCAGATCGCCAAGGCCCTGGGCGGCGGCGTGACCCGCAACGCCGTGATCGGCAAGGTGCACCGCCTGGGCCTGTCGGGCCGGGCCGCCCCGTCGCAGCCCGCGCGCACCACCTTCCGCCCAGCTCGTCCGCGCGCCGCCGCCCCGGCCGCGCCGACGCAGGCCCCCTCGGCGCCGCGCCGCATCGAGGCCGCCGCGCCGCGCCCCGTCGCCGCCGCGCCCCAGACGCCCGCTCCGGCTCCCGCGCCCGAACTGGCCGGCACCGCCACCGTGCTGACGCTGGGCGCCCACATGTGCAAATGGCCGATCGGCGACCCCTCGACCAGCGAGTTCAGCTTCTGCGGCCGCCGCGCCTCGGAAGGCGTCTACTGCGTCGAGCACGCCCGCGTCGCCTACCAGCCCCAGGTCCGCAAGAGCGCCGGCAAGGACGCCTCGTCCGACCTGGCCCGCAGCCTGCGGCGGTACATCTAAGTCCGCTATCGCTCGCGACGCGGTCGCTCGCTGCTTGAGCTCTGAGCCTGCTAGCGCTTGCCGCGCGGCGGCTCGCTGCTTGAGCAGGGGCCGCCGCCTCGTCGACTTTCGGCCCCACGGCCGACACGAACGGTCCCTAGAGGGGCCGCCGTCCGCCCCGCCGGTTTCCGGCGGGCTCCGGGGCGGGACTGCGGTTCTCCGGGTTGACGCAGTCCCATCCAGGCCCTCGCCTTCGGCGGGGGCTTTTTGCTTTTCGCCCATTGCGCATCTCGCCGTCCGCCGCCGTTCAGGACCTCGGCCCTGCGAGCGAGCCGGACGCCCGGCGTAGACGGGAGATGCGGCGAGAGGCGTGACAGGCTAGATTTGCGCCATGCCTGAACTTCCCGAAGTCGAAACCGTGCGTCGCGGCCTGCAGCCGGTGCTGGAGGGCGCGCGCCTGACGGCGCCGCGCCAGAACCGACCGGACCTGCGCTTCCCCTTTCCCGAGCGCTTCGTCGAGCGGCTGGAGGGCGCATCCGTGCTGCGGCTGGAGCGGCGGGCGAAATACCTGCTGTTTCCCCTGTCCACCGGCGAGACCTGGATCACGCACTTAGGGATGACCGGGCGCTTCACCCTGGAGGGTGTCGCCCCCGGCGCGTTCGAGACGGCCGCCCCCGTCGTCGGCAAGCATGAGCACATGAGCCTGACGGCTGATCGGGACGGGGTGCTGACCCGGCTGGGCTACGCCGACGCCCGGCGCTTCGGTTTCATGGGCCTGATCCCCACCGAGGCGGTCGAGGGGCACGCCTGGTTCGCCAAGCTGGGACCCGAGCCTCTGGGCAACGCCTTTTCGGGCGCGCATCTGGCCGAAGCCTTCGCGGGCAAGGCGCAGAACATCAAGGTCAGCCTGCTGGACCAGAGCATCGTGGCCGGCCTGGGCAACATCTATGTATGCGAGGCCCTGTATCGCGCGCGCATCTCGCCCCTGACGGCGGCGGGCGAGGTCAGCCGCCCCCGACTGGAGCGGCTGGCGCTCGAGGTCCGCAACGTCCTGCACGACGCCATCGCGGCGGGCGGGTCGACGTTGAAGGACTTCGCCAACGTCGAGGGCGGCCAGGGCTATTTCCAGCACCGCTTCGACGTCTATGGGCGCGAGCATGAGCCGTGCCGCACTGAGGACTGTCGCGGCGTGGTGAAACGCATCGTGCAGGGCGGGCGCTCGACCTTCTTCTGCCCTGTCTGCCAGAAGCGCTAGCCGGGTGTTTGCGCAGGCCGCCCGAGCGGCTAGACCTGCCCGCGAAGACAGATGAGGAGCGCCCCATGGCCGACGCCTATTCCACCCTGCTGATTGAACGGCACGCCGACGGCTATGCGGTCGTCACCCTGAACCGGCCCGAGGCGCTGAACGCGCTGAACACGACCCTGACCGGAGAACTGGGCGACTTCCTGGAGAGTGTGGCTGACGACGACAGCGTACGCTGCGTGGTCCTGACCGGCTCGGTGAAGGCCTTTGCGGCCGGCGCCGACATCAAGGAGATGGCGGATCAGGCCTATGCCGACATGTATCGCGGCAACTTCTTCGCCCGCGCCCACGACCGGGTGGCCGGGTTCCGCAAGCCGATCATCGCAGCGGTGTCGGGCTATGCCCTGGGCGGCGGCTGCGAGCTGGCCATGCTGTGCGACTTCATCATCGCATCCGAGACGGCCAGGTTCGGCCAGCCCGAGATCAACCTGGGCGTGGCCCCCGGCATCGGCGGCTCGCAGCGCCTGACCCGCGCCGTGGGCAAGGCCAAGGCGATGGACATGTGCCTGACCGGCCGGATGATGGACGCGGCCGAGGCGGAGCGTTCGGGTCTGGTGTCGCGCGTCGTCGCCGCCGACGCCCTGCTGGACGAGGCGCGCGCCGCCGCCGCCAAGATCGCCGGACAGTCGATCCTGGCCGTCATGGCCAACAAGGAGCTGGTCAACGCCGCCTTCGAAACGACCCTGGCGCAGGGCGTGGTGTTCGAGCGCCGGCTGTTCCACTCCCTGTTCGCCTTCGACGATCAGAAGGAGGGCATGGCCGCCTTCGTCGAGAAGCGGAAGCCCGCTTTCACCGGACGCTGAATCCTGTCGGGGCCGGATCATATGGGGCGCAAACCCCGGCCCCGACTCAATTCCCGCCGGATCGCGTTGACCGTCCGGGGGGTTTCCGCTATAGCCGCGCGCTCTTGAGATTTTCTCGCCGTGGACGTGGGTCTACGGCGTTTTCGTTCGAAGGTTTTTACCCGATGGCCAACAATGCAGGCGCCCGCAAGGCGATCCGCAAGATCGAAGCGCGGACCGAAGTGAACAAGGCCCGCCGCACCCGCGTTCGCACCTACCTGCGCAAGTTCCAGGAAGCCGTCACGGGCGGCGACGTGGAGACCGCCAAGGCCGCGTTCATCACCGCCCAGTCGGAACTGATGCGCGCCGTGTCCAAGGGCGTGGTTCACAAGAACACCGGCTCGCGCAAGGTCAGCCGTCTGGCCGCCCAGCTGAAGAAGCTGTCGGCCGCCTGATTTCGCAGGGGCGCTCGGACGGGTCTTCACGGCTTCGTCAAACGGCGCAATGCGACGGCTACGGAAGGCCTGTAACAGGCATTTCGTAAAAGAATGTAAGAAATTCAACGGCGAGGAAGCGCAAGCTCCCTCGCCGTCTTGCTGTCTGCGCCTAAGTGGCGCTTGACGATTCCGGTTCTGGAATGAGGCGAAATCGCCATTTTCCCAAGCCCTGTCGAGGTTTGCCGGAGTCAATCAATTTAAGTGCGAATCTCGACTCGAATCAGCGTTGATCTCCGCCGCTCCGGGGGTAAGTTGAGGGGGTAACGCACTTCCGTCCTTTCTGGATGAAGACGAGGGAAATCAATGGTTTCCCTTGGCGCGAGATGTCTGTCTGCGAGTACGACCCCGCTTGCGAAGCCTGCTTCGCGAGACGAGAGAAGTCGTCCCTGGACCCGACATCTCGAAGGGCGTTCGTCGGTGATAACTCTTGTGGCGGGTGTTCTGAATGATCGGGGGCGCGGCGATGGCGGGAATGACGGATCCCAACCGTATCTGGACCGAGGCGGCGGACCGCCTGAAGGCTGAGATCGGGGACGGACCCTTCAGCAGCTATATCGCGCCGTCTGCGGTGCGCGTGGACTCACAGGGCAATCTGATCCTGGTGACGCCGACAGCCTATGCGCGCGACTGGGTGCGCAAGAACGCCCTGCGCCGGATGAACGAGCTGTGGCTGGGTCTGGACGGCCTGGCCCGCCGCCTGGACGTGCGCTGCCGCGCCGAGATGGGTTCGGTCCCGCCGGCCGCCGCCTCGGGCGTCGCGCCGCGTCTGGCCTCGATCAGCGCCGCCCCGGCCGCCTCGCCTGCCGCGCCCGCCTTCGCTCCGGCCACCGACGGCGCCCGCGCCGTGCGGGCCGCAGGCCTGCAGGAGCGTCTGACCTTCGACAGCTTCGTCGAGGGCCACGGCAACGCCTTCGCCCTGGCCATCGCCAAACAGGTGGCGACCTGGGCCGACGGCCACTTCAACCCCGTCTTCTTCTGCGGCCCCTACGGCTACGGCAAGACCCACCTGCTGAACGCCATCGCCTGGGAGGCCCAGCGCCTGCGTCCGGACGCCAAGGTGGTCTATCTGACCGCCGAGCGCTTCCTGTCGACTTTCGTGCGCGCCATGCAGGACCGCTCGACCGCCGCCTTCAAGGAGAGCCTGCGCTCGGCCGACATGCTGCTGCTGGACGACGTCCAGTTCGTCGGC
Source organism: Brevundimonas sp. NPDC055311 (assembly GCF_053645695.1). Classification (NCBI taxonomy): domain Bacteria; kingdom Pseudomonadati; phylum Pseudomonadota; class Alphaproteobacteria; order Caulobacterales; family Caulobacteraceae; genus Brevundimonas; species Brevundimonas sp. NPDC055311. Next base: position 443,227 of record NZ_JBSHMV010000002.1, on the reverse strand, counting down.
GGCAAGACCTCGACCCAGGAAGAACTGCTGAACACCCTCACGGCCCTGATCGAGGACGGCAAGCGCATCGTCCTGTCGGCCGACCGCGCGCCCATGGCCCTGACCGACGTCGAGCCGCGCCTGCGCAGCCACCTGGCCGCCGGCCTGACCTGCCCGGTCGAGGCGGCGGATCGCGACCTGAAGGTCGCCGTCGCCCAGTCGCGTCTGAACGCCCTGGCCCAGCTGGGCGTCGTCTCGGGCGAGGCGCGCGCCGATGTGCTGGAGCATCTGATCGATCGCACCCCCGGCTCGATGCGCGAACTGGAAGGCGCCGTGAACACCCTGGCCGCCGTCGCCGGAAGCCGCCTGTCGGCCCTGACGGTCGATGAGGTTCAATCCCTGCTGGGCGCCGCCCTGCGCACGGGGCCCGAGCGCCGCATCACCGTGGACGAGATCCAGAAGACGGTGGCCGAGCACTTCAACCTGAAACAGGCCGACCTGCTGAGCGAGCGTCGCACCCGCGCCATCGCCCGCCCGCGCCAGATCGCCATGTATCTGTGCAAGCAGCACACCACCCGCTCCTATCCCGACATCGGCCGCCGCTTCGGCGGGCGCGACCACACCACCGTCCTGCACGGGGTCCGCAAGATCGAGGAGCTGATGCCCAAGGACGACCAGATCGCCCGCGACGTCGAGGCCCTGACGCGTAAACTGCGCGGGTAAGTCCCTAGCCCGCTCATCCCGGCGAAGGCCGGGATGAGCGGATTTAAGGGCGATCGCCTGTGGAAATCGGGGGCAGACGGCGTAGAGACGCCTCTGCCCGTTGCCCCTTTCGCTCAATGCGCTAGTGTTCCCGCCCATATTTAAGGCGACGCTGCTTCGGCGGAGTCGCGACCGGGCGAGACCATATGCAGCTGACCATCGAACGTTCCGCGCTTCTTCGGGCCCTGGGGCACGTCCAGAGCGTGGTCGAGCGTCGCAACACCATTCCGATCCTGTCCAACGTGTTGCTGAGCGCCGGGCGCGACCGCCTGTCGTTCGCCGCCACCGACCTGGACATGGAAATGGTCGACGAGGCCGAGGCCCAGGTGAACGTCGAGGGCCAGATCACGGCCCCGGCCCACACCCTGTATGAAATCGTGCGCAAGCTGCCGGACGGCGCCGAGGTGTCGCTGACCTATTCGGGCGACGATCCGCGTCTGGTGGTGGCGGCGGGCCGTTCGCGCTTCAACCTGCCGGTCCTGCCGGCGGGCGACTTCCCGGTCATGTCGACCGAGGCCTCGGGCGCGCGCTACACCCTGCCCAAGGACGATCTGGCGCGTCTGATCGACAAGACGCGCTTCGCCGTCTCGACCGAAGAGACGCGCTACTATCTGAACGGCCTCTATCTGCACACGGTGGCCGACGGCGGCATTCCGCTGCTGCGCGCCGTGGCCACCGACGGCCATCGCCTGGCCCTGGCCGAGACCCCGGCGCCGGAAGGCGCGGCGGGCGGCCCCGGCGTCATCGTGCCGCGCAAGACGGTGGACCAGGTCCGCCGCCTGCTGGACGACGGCGCCGGCCCGGTCGAGGTCCAGGTCTCGGCCCAGAAGATCCGCTTCGAGTTCGGCCAGGCCAGCCTGACCTCCAAGGTCATCGACGGCGCCTTCCCCGACTATCTGCGCGTCATCCCCAAGGGCAACGACAAGCAGGCCGACATCGACAACGCCCTGTTCGCCAAGGCTGTCGACCGCGTGGCCACCATCTCGGCCGAAAAGAGCCGCTCGGTGAAGCTGGCCTTCGACAACGACCGGGTGAAGCTGACCGTCCGCAACATGGAAGCCGGTCAGGCCGAGGAAGAGGTCGAGATCGGCTATTCCGACGAACCGTTCGAGATCGGCTTCAACGCCCGCTACCTGCTGGACGTCGCCGGCCAGATCACCGGCGAAACGGCCCACTTCAAGTTCGCCGACCCGGCCAGCCCGACGCTGGTGCTGGATCCGGCCGACGTGGGCGTGCAGTACGTGCTGATGCCGCTGCGGGTGTAGGGCTAGCCGGTGCTGCCCCCTCTTCCGCTCATCCCGGCGGACGCCGGAACCCAGTGAGAGCCGGGAGCGGTCGGTCGGATGTTCTACGTCTACATTCTGGCCAGCCGCCCTAACGGCACGCTCTACACAGGCTCGACTGACGACCTGCTGAAGCGGATCGTGGAACATCGCGAGAAATTGCGCGGCGGCTTCACGGCGAAATACGATGTTTCGCGACTGGTCTGGTACGAAGTTCACGACTCTCGAGCGGCGGCCTTTGTTCGCGAACGCCGCATCAAGGAATGGCGGCGCGAGTGGAAGCTGGACCTGATCGAGCGTATGAACCCAGAATGGGCCGATCTGTTCGAGACGCTCCTTTGAACCGCGCCGCTTGCGGCCAAAGCACTGGGTCCCGGCATCCGCCGGGATGAGCGGATAGATTGAGCGTAACCTCCCTCGCCCTCACCGACTTCCGCTCCTATGCGAGCGCGACCCTGCCGGTTTCCGGCGGGACGGTGGTGCTGCATGGGCCGAACGGGGCGGGCAAGACCAACCTTCTGGAGGCGATCAGCCTGCTGACCCCCGGCAAGGGGCTGCGCGGGGCCACGGCGGCCGAGATGGGACGGCGCGAGCCGGGCGAGACGGTCGGGCGGCCCTGGGCCGTGGCGACGACGCTGCAGGCCGCCGACGGCGACGAAGTGCGCCTGGGCACCGGCGTCCAGACCATGGGCCCCTCGGCCCGGCGCATCGTGCGCATCGACGGCGAGACGGCGCCGCCGGGGCGGCTGCTGGACCACCTCCGCCCGGTCTGGGCCACGCCGGAGCAGGACCGGCTGTTCTCGGACGCGCGGGCCGAGCGGCTGCGGTTCTTCGACCGCCTGGTCTTCGCCGCCCATCCCGATCACGCGGCCGTCGTCTCGACCTATGACAAGGCCCTGCGCGAGCGGTTGCGCCTGCTGACCGACGAGACTCGTCCCGCCGATCCCCTGTGGCTGGATGCGCTGGAGGCGCGGCTGGCCGAGAGCGGCGCCCGGGCGGCGATGGCGCGCGCCGGGGCGTTGAGGGCGCTTCAGGCCGGGATCGACGCCCGCGCCGACCGCCCCTTCCCACAGGCCGATCTGGGACTGGCCGGTCCGGCCGAGGAGATGGCGGCGGCGGGCGCGGACGAGGCCGACATCGTCGAAGCGCTGGGCGAAGGCCTGATGCGCGCCCGCGCCCGCGACGCGGCGGCCGGGCGCAGCCTGTTCGGGCCGCACCGCTCGGACCTGACGGCCCTGCACCGCGAGAAAAACCGCCCCGCCGCCGAAGGCTCGTCCGGCGAGCAGAAGGCCCTAGTGCTGAACCTGATCCTGGCCCAGGTGGCGCGGCTGGCGGATCAGCCTGCGCGGCCCGTTCTGCTGCTGGACGAAGCGCCCGCCCACCTGGACGAAGCCCGCCGCGCCGCCCTGTTCGACGAGATCGAGGCGCTGAGGCTTCAGGCCTTCATGACCGGGACGGAGCGGCCGCTGTTCGCCGCCCTGGAAGGCCGCGCGCAGTTCGTGGCGGTGGAAGGCGGCGGGCTGTCGGCATAGGGCTTAAAGGCTCGCTTTTTCCGTCGAATTTCCTATATATCTGAGACTTCGGGGCGCGCTGATTTGCGGTCCTGAAACGGGCGGCTTTCGCGTCGCCTCTTCCCTGTCCGCCCGCGGACCCTGAGCCGACGTTTTCATGACCGAACAGACTGCTCCCTCGCCCGAGTACGGCGCCGATTCCATCAAGGTTCTCAAAGGCCTGGACGCGGTGCGCAAGCGCCCCGGCATGTATATCGGCGATACGGACGACGGCTCGGGCCTGCACCACATGGTCTATGAGGTGGTGGACAACGCCATCGACGAGGCCCTGGCCGGGCACGCCGATCTGGTGACCGTCACCCTGAACGAGGACGGCTCGGTCACCGTGACCGACAACGGACGCGGCATTCCGGTGGCGACCCACGCCGAGGAAGGCATTTCGGCGGCCGAGGTCATCATGACCCAGCTGCACGCGGGCGGTAAGTTCGACCAGAACTCCTACAAGGTGTCCGGCGGCCTGCACGGCGTGGGCGTCTCGGTGGTCAACGCCCTGTCGGACTGGCTCGAACTGGTCATCTATCGCGAGGGCAAGAAGCACAGCGTGCGCTTCGAGCGCGGCGAGACGGTGCGATCGCTGGCCGTCATCGGCGATGCGCCGATGCGCGAGGACAAGGGCCGTCTGCTGACCGGCACTGAGGTCACCTTCTATCCGTCGATCGACACCTTCAGCCACATCGACTTCGACTTGAAGACGCTGGAACACCGTCTGCGCGAAATGGCCTTCCTGAACTCGGGCGTGGTCATCAAGCTGAGCGACAGGCGCGGGCCGGAACCGGTCGAGATCCTGCTGCACTATGAGGGCGGGGTCGAAGCCTTCGTGCGCCACCTGGACAAGTCCAAGACGCCGATCCTGAAGGACGTCATCGTCATCCGCGGCCAGAAGGACGGCATCGAGCTGGACCTGGCCATGTGGTGGAACGATTCCTACCACGAGACGATGTTGTGCTTCACCAACAACATCAACCAGAGGGACGGCGGCACCCACCTTTCGGCCTTCCGCACCAGCCTGACGCGCGTCATGGGCGCCTATATCGAAAGCTCAGGGCTGGCCAAGAAGGAGAAGGTCTCCATCTCGGGCGAAGATGCGCGCGAGGGCCTGACCTGCGTCCTGTCGGTCAAGGTGCCGGACCCGAAATTCTCCAGCCAGACCAAGGACAAGCTGGTCTCGTCCGAGGTGCGGCCGGCCGTCGAAAGCCTGTGCACCGAAGGCCTGTCGACCTGGTTCGAGGAACACCCGGTCGAGGCCAAGCTGGTCGTCTCCAAGATCATCGAGGCGGCGTCGGCCCGTGAGGCCGCCCGCAAGGCGCGCGACCTGACCCGTCGCAAGTCGGCGCTGGAGATCTCCTCCCTGCCCGGCAAGCTGGCGGACTGTCAGGAACGCGATCCGGCCAAGTCCGAACTGTTCATCGTCGAGGGCGACTCGGCCGGCGGCTCGGCCAAGCAGGCGCGCAACCGCGAGAACCAGGCCGTCCTGCCCCTGCGCGGCAAGATCCTGAACGTCGAGCGGGCGCGGTTCGACCGGATGCTGTCGTCCGACACCATCGGCACCCTGATCCTGGCGCTGGGCACGGGCATCGGCCGCGACGATTTCGACGCGGACAAGCTGCGCTATCACAAGATCATCCTGATGGCGGACGCCGACGTCGACGGCGCCCACATCCGCACCCTGCTGCTGACCTTCTTCTATCGTCAGATGCCGGAGCTGATCGAGCGCGGCCACGTCTACATCGCCCAGCCGCCGCTCTATAAGGTCTCCAAGGGCAAGCAGCACCGCTACATCAAGGATCAGGCGGAGATGGACGCCTATCTGATCGAGGAAGGCAGCGCCGAGGCGACGCTGGAGTTGGCCTCGGGCGAGGTGCGCGCCAGCATGGATCTGCAGGAACTGGTCCGCGAGGCCAAGGCGTTCAAGGCCCTGGTCGACCGTCTGGCCGCCCGCGCCCCGGCCTTCGCCATCGAACAGGGCGCCCTGGCGGGCCTGTTCGACGAGAACGCCGGCGAACTGGCCGAACGCGCCGCGCGCGCGGCCGAGCGGCTGAACCTCTACGCCGAGGAAGGCGACGGTCCGTGGAGCGGCGAACCGGCCGCCCAGGGCGGGGTGGCCTTCAACCGCGTGCGCCGCGCCGTCAGCGAGACAATCGTGCTGGACGAGGTGCTGGGCCGTTCGCTGGACGCTCGTCGTCTGGCCGAGCGCGCCGCCGCCTTCGACGGCCTGTTCTCGGCGCCGGCCGTCTATCGCCGCAAGGACAAGACCACGACCATTCGCGGCCCGCTGGACCTGCTGGCGGCCGTGCTGGATGCGGGCAAGAAGGGCATCGCCATTCAGCGCTACAAGGGTCTGGGCGAGATGAACCCGGAACAGCTGTGGGAGACGACGCTGGACGCCAACGCCCGCACCCTGCTGCAGGTCAAGGTCGAGCACGGCGACGACGCCGACGACCTGTTCGCCAAGCTGATGGGCGACGTGGTCGAACCGCGCCGCGAGTTCATCCAGGACAACGCCCTGGACGCCGCCGTCGACGCCTGACGCCTGACGCCTGACGCCTAGAACATCATCAAGACCGTGTGGGCGAGCAGGACGACCAGTCCCGCTCGCTGCACGGCGACGTTCGGCCAGATCAGCATCGGAATGATGCAGGCGTAGCGGACGCCCTGGTAGATCAGGAAGCCGAGCGCGGCGGGGACGAAGCCGTCGTTCAGCGCCACCGCATAGATGACGTTGACGACGCTGCTGGCGAGCACGGGGACCAGCAAGGCCCCGGCCAGGATCCGGCGATGCTCGGCGTAATAGGCCTCGAGCGACGAGGTTTCGTCGTGACGGGGCCGGATGACCTGGCTGATGAAGATGTAGGGCAGGGCCATCGCCAGGCAGATGAGAAGCTCGCCGGGGCCCAGCTTCATATCCGCCTGGGCGCGGAACAGGGACAGCCATTGCTGGCAGGCTGCGGTCAGGACGACGGCGCCCAGCAGCGGGACCGTCCAGCCGATGACGACCCGGCCGCGCACCTTGTACATCTCCGCGAAGGCGGTCGCGACATTGGCGACCGCCAGCCCGAGCAGCAGGGCGTAGAAGGCGAAAAGCGCGTCAAATTCCGACATTGCGTCCCCCTGCCCGCCACGGATGATAACTCCGTTTTTCAAGCGAAGGGAAGCGCCTTTGCGACAGCCGTCGCGGGGCCGTCAGGCGCTGCGGCGGTCCTGCTCGACGCGGTTGCGACCGTTCTGTTTGGCGCGATAGAGGGCGTCGTCGGCCGCCTTGACCAGATAGTTCTCATCCGGATGGCCGCGATGCTCGGCGACGCCGATCGACGCCGTGACGTTGAAGGGCGCCAGGCCAGCCGCCGTGATCGGCTTGGCCGCCAGGGCCAGACGCATGCGCTCGGCGATGGTCGCAGCCTGGTGCAGATGGGTCTCGACCAGGACGATCAGGAATTCCTCCCCGCCGTAACGGAAGACGAAGTCGCTGGGGCGGACGTTCTCGGTCACGGCCTCGGCCACCTGGCGCAGCACCTCGTCGCCGACCGGATGGCCGTGCGTGTCGTTGATCCGCTTGAAGTGGTCGACGTCCAGCAGCAGCACCGACAGCGGCGTGTGGTTGGTGTTGGCGAAACCGATCTCACGGCTCAGGATCGATGACAGGAAGAGCCGGTTCAGGGCGCGGGTCAGCGGGTCGCGACCGCCCTCCATGCCCGCCAGCCCCTGGAACATCTCGTTCAGCAGGAAGGCGACCTCCTCGACGGCGGCCTCCAGCGCCTTCAGGGGGGCGGCCAGCTCGGCCGGGGCCGCGCCGGGCGTGAAGCGAGGCAAGAGCGCGCCGTCGATCCGTTCCATCGTCGCGTTCAGCCGCGCCAGGTGCGGCGAGCCGTCGAAGAGGAAGTCGGCCCGATGCCGGATCCACAGGCCGAAGGGCGAGGCCCCCAGGGCGCCCGCCCCGTCGACCCCGCCCGAGGCGAGGATGCGGAACAGGGTCTTCTGGCTCCACTCCATCAGGCCGGCGCGCTGGCTCTCCCGCTCGAAGTGGATGTCCTGATCCAGAGAAAAGAGGCGGTAGGCCTCGTCCAGGCGCGCCCGGTTGCTGGCGCCCTTCTCATAGGACTGGCTCATCAGGCGAAGGGCGTGATCGATGCGCCGATCGACCAGGCGCAACAGATCAAAGGCCGCCGGGTCCGCCGCAAGATCATCGGCCAGCCGCGCCTTCAGCACCGCCGCCCCGGCCATGACCAGATGCATGGGAATCTTGATGCGGGCGTGGACCTCGCCGATCTTGGTCTGGCGGGCGATGAAGGCCTCGCCCTCGACGTCCTGTTCAGGTGCGAACAGGTCGATCAGCCAGTTGCGCAGGGACGGGCTGAGCCGCTCCTGGACGATGGAGTGGTGCAGGAAGGCCTGGGCCTCGGGATCGTCGAGCAGCACCTGATAGAAGGCCGCCACCATGGCGTCGGCCTGATCGTGGAGCAGGGCGCGCAGACGCTCCAGGCTCTGCGGGTCGACCGACGGCTCGGGAGCGATGGACGACGTGACGACGGCCGACGTCGGATGGGGCAAGGCGGCGACTCTGACTGTTTACACTACGGATCCGGCCGCCTGGACGCCGCCTCAGGCGTTGAGGATGGAGCAAGGGATCGCCCGGACAGGGGCGCGCGCCCCTGCGGCTAGGCGATAGACGCCCGGCTGCGCCCCGGCAAGGGCGCTTCGACGGCGGCTCAGTCCGCCCGAGGACGTCCGGCTTCGATGAAGGCGCGGACGGACGGGTAGACGAGCGTGCCGCGCTGGTCGTCGCACAGCATGTCCTTGATGTAGGAATCCAGCGAGTTCCGAGCGATGGCGTCGAAGTCGTAGCCGTCGTCGATGCGCTCCTGCTCCGCGCCGTCGGGGCCGTAAAGCACCTCCACGCCCGGCTTGGACTGGTTGGCGCTGCAGCGGATGGTGATCTCGCCGGCGGAATAGGACAGGTCGTCGACCGGACCGGACGCCGGAACGCGCGCCAGAACGGCCGTTCGCGCGCCGCTCGCCTCGGTGATGGAGTCCACGTCCAGCATGAAGACCGTGGCCGAGCTGCGCGAAACGACGTGCCAGCTTTCGGCCAGGGCGGGCGATGCCGCCAGAGCGACGACGGCGGCGACAATGGTGATGACAGTTGGTTTCATCTCATCCTCCCCAGGAACAGGGGGATTTCACTCCTGTTAAGACGAAAACACAATGGTCCCGCCACGGGCCCGGCCCGGTCGAGGTTTCGCCGTTATCCACGGGCAGGCTGACGCCATGCGCCAATCGCTCTGTTTCGCCCTTCTCTCCGCCGTTCTGACGATCATCCCGTCAAGCGCGCCGGCGCAAAGCGTCTCCGCCGCCCAGGCGGCGCGCCCGACGGCCGCCCCGGCGCCGGCGCCGACGCTGTTCCAGTCCTCGCGCATCCTGGTCGAGACGAAAGGCCAGGGGCCGGACGTGGTGCTCATCCCCGGTCTGGCCTCGACCTCGGCGGTGTGGGCGCGCACGGCGGCGGCTTTGGAAGGCCGCTATCGGGTGCATCTGGTAACGGTGCGCGGCTTCGGCGAGACGGCGCCCGGCGGCAACGCCGAGGGTCTGGTCAGCGCGCCCGTCGCCGCCGAAATCCGCCGCTACATCGAGGAGCAGGGCCTTCGACGCCCGGCCCTGATCGGCCACTCCATGGGCGGCCAGGTGGCCCTGCGGGTCGCCGCCGACGCCGGCGACCGCATCGGCAAGGTCATGGTGGTGGACGCCTCGCCCTTCTTCCCGTCGCTGATCAGCCCCGGATCGACCGCCGCCGACGTCGAGCCCCTGGCCCGCATCGCCTATCAGGGCCTGATGCTGCTGGGCGACCAGGCGCTGCGGACCCAGGCCGCCTCCATGGGACTGGAGCTGGGCGGCGCCGCCGACAATGTGCTGGGCGGCCTCGGCTGGCAGGGCGGCGACCGCCGCGTCCTGGCCCAGGGCCTGTATGAGGTGATGACCACGGACCTGCGCTCGCGTCTGCCGCTGATCGAGGCGCCGGTCACCGTCGTCTACGGCTGGAGCCCGGACGACCGCAGCCCGCGCAGCCACGTCGACGACCTGTTCCGCGCGGGCTACCGCTCCCTGCCCCGCCCGGCCGCCTTCGAACGGGTCGAAGGCGCAGAGCACATGGTCATGATCGATCGCCCGCGGCAGTTTCAGGCGGCGGTCGATCGCTTCCTGCGCTGAGGCCTCAGTTCGGCTGGAGCCGACGGATCGAGGCCAGCAGGGCCGCGTCGTCGCTCATGTCGCCTTCGATGACATACTGGGGCCGCTGCGGTTCGTTGTTGCCGCGCGCGCGACCGCGATAGACCTTCATGGGCACGGCGATTTCGGCCAGCCCGCTGGGCAGAGACGCTTGGCGGATCTCCATGTAGACGGTGTCGGCCGAGGTCTCGCGTCCGACCTGGACGGCGCCCACGGTCTTCCACAGGTCGACCGCGTCCAGGCAGGCCGAGCCGCAGCTGGAATCGGTCAGGACATAGACCCGGCCCTTCATCAATTGCGGCGTGGGCGGCGACGGGGCGGCGTCGGCCGACTCCTCGTCATTGGCGCTGCGCCAATAGATCTCGCCGGCGGCCCGGGCCGCCTTCATGCCGTCGACGGCGTCCTCGGCCCAGGCGATCAGCTCCGGCTGGCTGTTCGTGGCGCGCAGCTTGTCCAGGAAGGCGGAGATTTCCGCGATATTGCCGTCCGAGGCGCGCCAATCGACGGATTCGATCGCCGGCTCGGGGTGCGCAGCCATCCAGTCGTCGCCCCACAGGACCTGGGCCATCAGCTGGCTCCAGTGCGAGGAGCCGCCGCCGTTGCCCCGCAGGTCCAGCACCACATAGGGGGCGTCGCGCAGGGCGTCCTGCTTGGTCTTCATGTCGGCGATCAGGGATGTCAGTTCGGCGTGGGCCTCGCTGGCGGGGTCGCCGTTGAACGTGGGGGTCGAGATCCAGAAGCCGCCGTCGTCGAAATGCTTCAGGGCGAAGTCGGGCCTGGCGCTCTGCATCAACCGGGCGCGGCGATCGCTCAGATCATCGGGCGCGGCGCGCCAGTCGAGGGCGTAGGTCGTGGTCGCGCCGTCGGTCTCGAACCGGCAGGCCTTCATCTCGGTCTGCCACGGGTTTTCCGCACTCAGGAACATCCAGTCGCCCAAACGCGTCCTGATCGCCTCCAGGAACCAGCGCCCCCGGAACTGGCCGATGCGCTGTTCGGCCAGAGCGGCGGCGTCCACCCCGTCGCAGTCGATCAGCCGAGCGCCCAGCGGCGGCACGTCGGCGTCGGCCTCGTCGCGATCGACCACCACCTGATCGGCGCCGCGATAGACGGTCAGGAAGCCGGGCCAGCGGGTCGGGAAGCCGAAATCCCTCTGGGCCAGGCTGATCTGGACGTGGCCGTCCTCGAAGCTGGCGACATAGGCGCGCAGCGCCCACCACCAGCCGCCCGCGTCGGTCGTGGTCTTCGCCCGCTCCAACGCCGTCGCCAAGCCCTGGTCCAGACGGTCGCGGAACTGGGGGTTGAGCCGGTCATGCACGCCCGGATGGCTGTCGATCATGATGTCGTGCAGGCCGGTCGCGTCCTGAACCAGGGCGGCCGACCAGTCGCGCGGCTGCTCCATCGGCGCTGGCGCTCCGTTTGAAGCCTCTTGCGCCTGCACTGCGCCCGCCATCGCCAGGCAGGCGACGCCCGCCGCCAACATCCGGTTCATGAGCATCCTCTCGTCCCTGTCAGCCAAGGGGTGACAGGGGGAGGAACGGCGCGCCAGTTAAGTTTTGGTCATGGCGACCGTCAGGCGACGGCCTCCAGCGCCTCCAGCACGGCCGGGCCGTAACGCTCCAGCTTGCCCGCGCCGACGCCGGGAATGACGGCCAGCTGATCCAGGCCGCGCGGCTCCTGCAGGGCGATCTCGACCAGGGTCTTGTCCTGGAAGATGACATAGGGCGGCACGCGCTGTTCGACGGCGCGCTCGCGGCGCCAGGCGCGCAGGGCCTCGAAGCGGGCGCGCACGTCGGCGTCCAACCCCTCGACCGCCAGATTGCGCCCGGCGTTGCGGCGCGGCCTGTCCAGGGCCGCGGCCCGGATCGGCGCCTGACGCACCCGCACCTCGCGCTCGCCACGATAGACGCCACGCACGGCCTGAGGGTCGCCCAGCCGGATCAGGGGCTTGCCGTCGTTGGGATCCTCGACCAGCAGGCCCTCGAACATCAGATGGTCGATGACGTCGCGCCAGCCGACCAGCGACAGGTCGGCGCCGACGCCCCAGGTCGACAGCCCCGCCTCCCACGGCTGGACGTCCTTGGTCTTGCCCAGCAGGTGGTCGATGACGCGCGTGCGGCCGAAGCGCTCGCCCAGACGATGCACCGCCGCCAGGGCCTTCTGCGCCGGGATCAGGGCGTCGACGGTGGCGGGCGGATCGCCACAGACGTCGCAGACGCCGCACGGCTCGGCGTCCTGCTCGCCGAAATAGCGACGCACGGACTGCGGGCGACAGGTCGCGCCGTCCAGCATGGCGAACAGCTGGCGCACCTTGCGGGTCTGGACCTGCTTGACCTCCTCGGCCATCGGGCGGCTGTCGAGACGGCGCAACGACCAGGCGATGTCCGACGGGCCGTAAAGGGTGATGCCTTCAGCCGGTTCGCCGTCGCGTCCGGCGCGGCCGATCTCCTGCCAGTAGGCCTCGAGGCTGCCGGGCGGATCGGCGTGGATGACGAAGCGCACGTCCGGCTTGTCCACCCCCATGCCGAAGGCGATGGTGGCGACCATGACGGTCCCGTCCTCGGCCAGGAAGCGCTCCAGTCGCCGGTCGCGCTCGCGGGCGTCGAACCCGGCGTGATAGGCGATGGCGTTGGTCCCCGCGTCGCGCAGCGCATCCGCCACCCGCTCGCACCCGTCGCGGCTGCCGCAATAGACCACGCCCGAGCGGCCGCGCCGTTCGCGCACCAGTTCGACCACGCGCGCGTCGGTGCGGGCGCGCGAGCCGTTGACCTTGCGCTCGGCAGTCAGCTGCAGGTTCGGGCGGGCGAAGCTGTCGACGAAGACGCGGGCCTCGCCCAGCTTCAGCGAAGCCAGGATGTCGTCGCGCGTGCGGGCGTCGGCGGTGGCGGTGACGGCGATGCGCGGCGTGCGCGGGAAGATTTCCGCGAGGCGCCCCAGGGTGCGGTAATCGGGGCGGAAGTCGTGGCCCCACTGTGAGACGCAGTGGGCCTCGTCGATGGCGATCAGGCTGATGGGCAGTTCGGCCAGACGCTCCAGCATGGACCCCGACGCCAGTCCTTCCGGCGAGACATACAGCAGGTCCAGTTCGCCCGAGCGCGCCGCGCGCCAGACGGCGGAACGCTCGTCCATCGTCAGGCCGGAATCGAGCCGGGCGGCGGCCACGCCCTGCTGTTTCAGCGCCTCGACCTGGTCGGTCATCAGGGCGATCAGCGGCGAGACGACCAGGCCCACGCCCTCGCGCAGGATGGCGGGCACCTGATAGCAGACGCTCTTGCCGCCGCCGGTCGGCAGCACGGCCAGCACGTCGCGCCCGGCCAGGACCTCCTCGATCACCGAGGCCTGAAGCCCGCGAAAATCGGCATGGCCCCACACCCGCTCCAGCAGGGTCCGCGCCTCGTCCAGTGTGGGCGAGAAGTCAGCGGGCGGGGGGAAGTCCAACATGGCGGCCGTTGTGCCGTATTCGGTCGGGGGTGTCACGATGTGATCCCTTCTCCAACCGCGTCCTTCTCCCCTTGTGGGAGAAGGTGGGCGCCGAAGGCGCTCGGATGAGGGGTTTCGGGACGCAGAATGCAGCGGCTGTCCTTAAGGGGCGAGCGACCCCTCATCCGTCAGCCCTCGGGTCAAGCCCGAGGGCTGCCACCTTCTCCCGCAAGGGGAGAAGGGATAAGGGCAGCGTCATGACCATGCTTCTCTACGGCCGCCCGCCCGCGGTGTTCGATCCGCCCACGACGGCGACCCAGACCTCGCCTCTGATCCCCGGCTCGACGGCGCTGGAGACGGTCGCGCCCGGATCGGCTGACGGGGCGATGCTCTACGCCCCGCCGGGCGCGGTGGAGCGGCGCTATACGCTGGCCCTGGCGCTGAAGGCGCTGAAGCCCGGCGGTCGGTTGGACGTCATGGCGCCCAAGGACAAGGGCGGCTCGCGCCTGGGCAAGGAGCTGAAGGCGTTCGGGCTGGAGGTTATCGAGACGGCCAAGGCCCACCATCGCCGCTGCGTCGTCATCCGCCCCGAGACCGTCGAGGGGCTGGACGCAGCGATCGAGGCGGGCGCGCCGCGCGTGGTTCCGGGGCTCGACGCCTGGTCGCAGCCGGGCGTCTTCGCCTGGGACCGGATCGATCCGGGCACAGCCCTGTTGGCCGAAGTCCTGCCGCCGCTGAAGGGGGCGGGCGCCGATCTGGGCTGCGGCTTCGGGGCGCTGTCGACGGTGGTTCTGCGCTCGCCCCCCGTGACTGCGCTAAGGCTGGTCGACATCGACCGGCGCGCAGTCGAGGCGGCGAAGCGCAACGTCGAGGATGCGCGCGCCGGCTTCGACTGGGCCGATGTGCGGACGCTGGGCGCGGCGGGCGACCTGGATTTCATCGTCAGCAATCCGCCCTTCCACGACGGCGGGGCCGAGGACCGACGGCTGGGGCAGGCCTTCATCCGCAAGGCGGCCGAGATGCTCAGGAAGGGCGGGACCGCCTGGATCGTCGCCAACCGCCATCTGCCCTATGAGGCCGAACTGGACGCCGCCTTCAAGCGGGCGCGGATGGTCGTGGATCAGGGCGGCTACAAGATTTTCGAGGCGGTGAAGTGATCCCGCCCTCAAGCAGCCCGAAGGGCGATAGGGCATGAGCAAGAAGATTCCAACGTCCCGCGTGGACAAGCTGCTGGGCTCGATGGGCTACGGCTCGCGGGCCGAGATGGCGCGGCTGGGCAAGGCGGGCGGCGTCGTGCTGGACGGCGCCGATCTGACCGATGTGTCGAAGCGCATTCCGGTGACGCCCGATCTGCCGATGCGCATGGAGATCGACGGCGAGCCGCTGGACCCCGTACCCGGCCTCGTCATCCTTTTGAACAAGCCGCTGGGCATGACCTGCTCGCACAAGGAGGACGGGGCGCTGGTCTATGACGTCCTGCCCGACCGCTGGCGACGGCGCGATCCGGCGATCTCGACCATCGGGCGGCTGGACAAGCAGACGAGCGGCCTGCTGCTGCTGACCGACGACGGCGACCTGCTGCACCGGGTGATCAGCCCCAAGCGCCATGTGGCCAAGGTCTATCGCGCGACGCTGGCGCAGCCGCTGAACGGGACGGAAGAGGCGCTGTTCGCCTCGGGCGAGCTGGTGCTGGAGGGCGAGGACAAGCCGCTGGCGCCCGCCGTGCTGGAGGTGATCTCGCCGACGGAGGCGCGGTTGACGGTGACGGAGGGCCGCTATCACCAGGTGCGCCGCATGTTCGCGGCGGTCGGCAATCACGTCGAGGCCCTGCATCGCGAGCGGCTGGGCAGGCTGGCGCTGCCCGATGAGCTGGCGCCTGGCGAATGGCGGCTGCTGACCGAAGATGAGATCGCTTCGATCTTCGCCTGAACTACTCTTTCGTCATCCTCCGGCGGAGCGCAGCGACGACCGGGGGACCCAGCGGCGCCGGAGGCGATGTTTACGGCAAGCGCTACGCCCGCTTCTTTCGCGCTTACGCGCGCCGCTGGGTCCCCCGGTCTGCGCCGCTTGCGCGGCTTGCCGGAGGATGACGAGGGGTAAGGGAGGGCAAGTGCGGCGCTTGACCTGCCCTCCGCAGTCGCGCACCTGCCTGTCTCATGACACTCACCAAGATCTGCGGCCTGACGACGCCGGATACGTTGGATGCGGCGCTGGACGGCGGGGCGGCCTTTGTCGGGGCGGTGGTGTTTCCCAAGAGCCCGCGCCACATCCCGCCGCTGCACGCCGCCACCCTGTTCGACCGGGCGCGCGGAAAGGCGAAGGTGGTCGCCGTCCTGGTCGACCCCGACGACGCCCTGTTGAGCGAAGTCGCCCTGATCCTGCGGCCCGACTTCATCCAGCTGCATGGTCATGAGACGCCGCAGCGCGCGGCGGAGGCGCGGCGGCTGACGGGGGCTGGGGTCATCAAGGTCCTGCCGATCCGGGACGAGGCGGATTTCGCCGATGTCGCCGATTGGACCGGCGTCGCCGATCATCTGCTGTTCGACGCCAGGCCGCCGAAAGGCGCCGACCTGCCCGGCGGCGTGGGGGTCTCGTTCGACTGGAGGTTGATGCAAAACCGGGCGCTTCCGGCAAGCTGGTTCCTCGCAGGCGGGCTGGACCCGCAAAATGTTTCCGAGGCGGTGCGGATTTCCGGGGCGCCGATGGTCGATGTCTCCTCTGGCGTTGAAAGCGCGCCGGGTGTTAAGGACCGGGCCCTGATCAAAGCTTTTCTGGACGCCGCATCGCGGTCCTGATTTCGTCGCCTTCCTCCCTGAAGACTTTCGTTGTGCCCCAGACTGTGAACGCCCTATCGAATTCCTACGCCTGGCCTGACGCCGAAGGCCGCTTCGGCCCCTATGGCGGCCGCTTCGTGCCCGAAACCCTGATGCCGCTGATCCACGAGCTGGATGCGGCCTATAAGGCGGCCAAGGCGGACCCCGGCTTCCAGGCCGAACTGGACGGCTATCTGGAGCACTATGTCGGCCGCGCCAGCCCGCTCTATTTCGCCGAGCGGCTGACCGAGCATTTCGGCGGCGCCAAGATCTGGCTGAAGCGCGAGGACCTGAACCACACGGGCGCGCACAAGATCAACAACTGCATGGGCCAGATCCTGCTGGCCCGCCGCATGGGCAAGACGCGCATCATCGCCGAGACCGGCGCCGGTCAGCATGGGGTCGCCTCGGCCACCGTCTGCGCCCGCTTCGGCCTGCCCTGCACCGTCTACATGGGCGCCGTCGACGTGGCCCGGCAGCAGCCGAACGTCTTCCGCATGAAGCTGCTGGGCGCCGAGGTCTCGGCGGTGACGGCAGGGGCGGCGACGCTTAAGGACGCCATGAACGAGGCGATGCGCGACTGGGTCACCAATGTCGCCGACACCTATTACATCATCGGCACGGCGGCGGGCCCGGCCCCCTACCCGGCCATGGTGCGCGACTTCCAGTCGGTGATCGGCAAGGAGATCAAGGCCCAGGCTCAGCGTCAGATCGGCCGCCTGCCCGACGCGGTCATGGCCTGCATCGGCGGCGGATCGAACGCCATCGGCGCCATGCATCCCTTCATCCAGGACGAGGCCGTGCGTCTGATCGGGGTGGAGGCGGCGGGCCTCGGCCTGGACACCCCCGACCACGCCGCCAGCCTGAAGGGCGGGCGCTCGGGCGTGCTGCACGGCAACCGCACCTATCTGCTGCAGGACGCCGACGGCCAGATTCTGGAAGGCCACTCCATCTCGGCCGGGCTCGACTATCCGGGCATCGGGCCGGAGCACGCCTGGCTGCACGATCTGGGCCGGGGCGAATATCTGTCGGCCACAGACCATGAGGCGCTGGACGCGTTCCAGACCCTGTGCAGGCTGGAAGGCATCATCCCGGCGCTGGAGTCCTCGCACGCCCTGGCGCGCGCCGGCGACGTCGCCAGACAGATCGGCAAGGACGGCGATCTGGTGATCGTCCTGTCGGGCCGGGGCGACAAGGACATCAACACTGTAGCCAAGCATCTGGACGTGGAGCTGTGATGATGAAGACCCTGCTGATCGCCGCCGCCATCGCGGCCCTCTCTCCGACCCTGACCCTGGCGCAGAACACGGCCGCTCCAGCGCCCCAGGCGCCGGTTCAGGCGGCCCCGGCCATCCCGCCTGGTCCGGCGGCCACGGGAATGCCGGTCCTGCCGCCGGCGACGGAAGCGGCCGACTGCGGCGGCCTGCTGCGCAGTCCGGCCTTCTGCGTGACGGCCCAACTGGATCAGATCGGCGCCCTGGCGGACGCCTATACGGAGCACCTCTCCACCCTGAACTGGCTGGCGGCGGACGGCGACGACAACCGCGTCATCTTCGTGCGCCGCCGCGACGGCGGCGGCTGCGACGGCCTGCAGATGGTCGCCTTCTATGACGTGTCCAAGCCCGCCGAGGCGTCCGCTCCGGGCTACCTGGGCTTCGCCGTCATTCCCGGTGATGTCTGCGCCGCGACGCCCGAGACTCCGGCGCCGACGCCTTCGGGAGGAGCGACTCAGTGACGACCACACGCATCGACGCCCGCTTCGCCAAGCTGAAGGCCGAGAACCGGGCCGGTCTGGTCCCCTATGTCATGACCGGCGATCCCAGCCGGGATGAGGCGCTGGAGATCCTCAAGGGCCTGCCCGCCGCCGGAGCCGACCTGATCGAGCTGGGCCTGGCCTTCTCGGACCCGATGGCCGAGGGGCCGCCGATCCAGCGCGCCGCCCTGCGCGGGCTGAAGGCGGGGATGACCCTGCGCGGCACGCTCGATCTCGTGGCCGATTTCCGCAAGGGCGATCAGGACACGCCGCTGATCCTGATGGGCTATCTGAACCCGGTGGAATCCTACGGCTATGAGGTCTTCGCCCGCGATGCGGCCGAGGCCGGGGTGGACGGCATCATCGTCGTCGACTGTCCGCCGGAAGAGGCCGGGCCGCTGGCCGCCGCCCTGGACGCGGCCGAGGTCTCCCTGATCCGCCTGGCCACGCCGACGTCCGACGACGACCGGCTGAAGGTCATCGCCGAGGGCACGTCGGGCTTCGTCTACTATGTCTCCGTCGCCGGGGTGACCGGAGTGAAGGAGGCCGTGGCCGCCGAGGTGGCGCCCGCCGTCGCGCGCGTCCGTCGCGCGGCCGGCCTGCCCGTCGCCGTCGGCTTCGGCGTCAGGACGCCCGAACGCGCCGCCGAGATCGCCCGCGTCGCCGACGCCGTGGTGGCCGGCTCGGTCTTCGTGGACGAGGTCGCCGCCGCTCTCGAGGCGAACGAACCCGCCGCGCCGCGCGTTCTGGCCAAGGTGAAGGCCCTGGCTGATGCGGTTCATGGCGCCCGCGCTAGTGCTTCCGTGACGGAAACCGTTTAAAGGCCCCGCCCATGGTCGATAAGAATCCCGAGAACAAGGCACGCGGCGGCTGGCTGTCGCGTTTCGCGCCGGGCGTGCGCAAGATCGTCAGCCCGCGCGACACCCCGGACAATCTGTGGGTCAAGGACCCGGACACGGGCGAGATGCTGTTCCGCTCGGACCTGGAGGCGGCCCTGTGGGTCACGCCGTCAGGCCGTCACATGCGGATCAACGCCCCGACCCGCCTGAAGGCCACCTTCGACGACGGCCTGTATGAGGCGATCGACACGCCCGACGTGCCGGAAGATCCGCTGAAGTTCTCGGACGGCAAACCGTATCGCGACCGCCTGTCGGCGGCGCGCAAGGCGGCGGGCCGCAAGGACACCATGGCCATCGGCTACGGCCGCATCGGCGGCGCCCCCGCCGTGGTCATCGTGCAGGACTTCACCTTCATGGGCGGGTCGCTGGGCATGGCGGCGGGCGAGGCCTTCATCGCCGCCGCGCGCGAGGCGGTGAAGCGCAATGTTCCCTTCGTCTGCTACACCGCCGCCGGCGGGGCGCGGATGCAGGAAGGCGCCCTCAGCCTGATGCAGATGGCCCGCACCACCCTGGCCGTTCAGGAAGTGAAGGCGGCCAAGCTGCCCTACGTCGTGGTGCTGACCGACCCGACCACGGGGGGCGTCACGGCTTCCTACGCCATGCTGGGCGACGTTCATCTGGCCGAGCCGGGCGCCCTGATCGGCTTCGCCGGCCCGCGCGTGATCGAGACCACCATCCGCGAGAAACTGCCGCCGGGCTTCCAGCGCGCCGAATACCTCAAGGACAAGGGCATGGTCGACAAGGTGGTGTCGCGCGGCGACCTGCCGACGACGCTGGGCCTGATCCTGTCCATGCTGATGAGCGGCGCGGCCCAGAAGAAGGCTGCCTAACCGCAGGCTCTTTCCATGGACCCGATTTCGGAACGCCTGCGCGCCCGGCATCCCCAGCGCATCGACCTGTCGCTGGATCGGATGCGGGCCCTGTGCGAGGCGCTCGGGAATCCGCAGGACAAGCTGCCGCCGGTCGTCCATGTCGCGGGCACGAACGGCAAGGGCTCGACGGTCGCCCTGATCCGCGCCGTCGCCGAGGCTGCGGGCCTGCGCGTCCACGCCTACACCTCGCCGCATCTAGTGCGCTTCAACGAGCGTATCCGCCTGGCCGGGACGCTGATCACCGATGACGCTCTGAACGCCATCCTCGACCGGGTCGAGGCGGCGATGACCGAAACGGGCGGGCAGGCCACCGTGTTCGAGAGCACCACGGCGGCGGGCTTTCTGGCCATGAGCGAGACCCCTGCGGACCTGGCGGTCATCGAGGTGGGCCTCGGCGGCGTGCTGGACGCCACCAACGTCATCGCCCGGCCCCTGCTCAGCGTCATCACCCCCGTCGATCTGGACCACGCCGAGTTCCTGGGCACGACCCTCGAGGGCGTGGCGGGCGAGAAGGCGGGCATATTGAAAGCGGGCGCGCGCGGCGTCGTGGCGCGCCAGTCCGAGGCGGCCATGGCCGTGATCGCGCGGCGCGCGGCCGAGGTCGGCTCGCCCCTGACCGTCATGGGCGTCGACTTCGACGCCTGGGCCGAACGCGGCGGCCTCGTCTATCAGGATCAGGAGCGGTTCCTCGACCTGCCCGCGCCCGCCCTGTCCGGCGCGCACCAGTTCGACAATGCCGGCGTCGCCATCGCCGCCGCGCTGGAGCTGGACCTGCCCGAAGCCGCCATCGCCGAGGGGCTGAAGGCCGTGCGCTGGCCTGCGCGGATGCAGCGGCTGACCGCCGGCCCCTATGCCGACAAGGCTCAGAAGGCCGACGCCGAACTGTGGCTGGACGGCGGGCACAACCCGCACGCCGCCCGCGCCCTGGCCCGCGCCCTGGCCGACCGCCAGGCGCGCGCGCCGCGCCCCACAGCCCTGATCGTCGGCATGCTGGCCAACAAGGACGCCGGCGGCTTCTTCGAGGCGCTGAAGGGCGTCGACGCCCAGGTCTTCACCGTCGGCTTCGAGGGGACGGCCGCCGAGCCGGAGGCTTTGGCCGCCGTCGCCCAGGGACGCGGCTTCGGCGCCATGGCGGCGGGATCGGTGGACGCGGCGCTGGAGCGCGCCCTGGCCCTGGGCGCCGGGCGGGTGGTCATCTGCGGCTCGCTGTATCTGGCGGGCGAGGTGCTGGGCGCCGGCCGCGAGACCTGGCCGGTCTGAAGCTAGCGCGCCGCCGCTCCCTCCCCTTCATGGGGAGGGTGGTCGCGAAGCGGCCGGGTGGGGAGGGCCTTGGGCGAAGCGGGCAAAGAAAGGCTGAATTCGCGTTGAGTGTTGGTGCGATTTCCTCCGCCCCGCTCATCCCCGCGGAGGCGGGGACCCAGTGCTTTGGCTTCAAGGCGCTGCGATCAATGAAGAGGCTTGTCGTTCTGCACTCTTACTGGGTCCCCGCCTCCGCGGGGATGAGCGGAGATTGAGATCGGCCGCCCCCACTTAACGCAAGTACAGCAAAGAAAAAGGCGGCGCCTCTTTCGAAACGCCGCCCCCACCCGACTTCGCCCTGCGGGCTCAGCCACCCTCCCCATGAAGGGGAGGGAGAATGTCGTGTCAGTCCGCCTTCACGCCGGCTTCGGCCAGCCATTCGACGATCTTGCCCTTGGGCATGGCGCCGACCTTCATCGAAGTCATCTGGCCGCCTTTGAACAGCATCAGGGTCGGGATGCCCTTCACGCCCATCCTCGACGGGACCATGGGGCTGTCGTCGATGTTGACCTTGGCGACCGTGACCTTGCCCGCCAGTTCGTCGGCGATCTGCTCCAGCGCCGGACCGATCTGTTTGCAGGGGCCGCACCACTCGGCCCAGAAGTCCACCAGGACGGGGGTCGAGGATTTCAGGACGTCGGCGTCGAAGCTGTCGTCGGTGACTTTCACAGTCGCCATGAATGGCTCTCCTTTGGTGCGCTACGCTCGCGACGCGGTCGCTCGCTGCTTGAGCGCGTTTAGTGGCGCGCCGAATTGAATCCTCGGCGTTCAGGCACAGATGTGGGTGCGAATCCTCGACAAATCAACGCGCATTTTCGAGAGCGGCGTCCATCAGGCCCTGCGGCACGGCCATCAACTTCGGCCCATCGGTCCAGACCAGGGCCGCCTCGACCGCGCGGTCGGGATAGAGACGGCGCAGGACGGCAGCGTAGATCGCCATCTGCAGCACATAAGCCGGATCGGCGTCTTCGACGTGATCGGGAGCGGGACGGTTGGACTTGAAGTCGACCACCAGAACCCGCTCGGGCGTGACCACCAGCCGGTCGATGCGGCCCGAGATGGACACGCCGGACGGCAGGTCGGGCGCGGTCCCGGTCAGGGCGACCTCGGCGCGGCTGCCGGGGCCGAAGACGGGGGCGAAGCGGGCGTCGTCCAGAACGCCGAAGGCGGCGGCGATCATCTCGGCGCGCTGATCCTCGGTCAGGTCGCGCTCCCGCGCCAGCATCCGGCGGGCGGCGTCGGGACGGTCGGGCGAGGGCAGGTCCGGCAGGCGCTCCAGCAGGCGGTGGATCAGGTCGCCGCGCCGGAAGCGGCCCAGCCCGGCGCCGGGGCCTTCGCCCCGCGCCAGCGGCGACGGCGCCGGGATGCGCTTCTGCTCCTGCATCTGCGACGGCGAGGCGAAGCGGGCGGCGGCGTCGCGCGGCGGATTGATCCGCGCCCAGGCGGGGGCCTCGGGCCGGGTTTCAGCCGTGGCGACAGCGGCGGGTAGGCTGTCAGAATCGGCGCCATAACGGCGGACGCCGCCGTCCAGTTCGCGCACCTGATCGCCCAGTCGGTCGAAGGTCTCCTCGATCACCGACCACCAGTCCCCGGCCTCGGGCGCGCGTTTGGAGCCGCGTCCCATGACGATCACCCGGTCCCGCGCGCGGGTCAGGGCGACGTAGAGCAGGCGTAAGGATTCGTCGCCGACCCGCGCCTCGCGGGCCGCGCGGGCGTCGGCCGAGGCGGGGCAGTTCTCCTTCGACGAGCCGGGGCACATCAGCCATGCCTCGGCGCCGTCCTCAAGCGGGACGGGCATCAGGGACGGCCCCTGCGCCTTCGCCTTCATCGTCGTGTCGGGCAGGATGACGACCGGCGCCTCCAGCCCCTTGGCGCCGTGAACGGTCATGACGCGGACCTCGCCGCGCGGGCCTTCCAGTTCGCGCTTCACCTCGACATCGGCGGCTTCCAGCAGGGCGAGGCAGGTCTCCAGGTCGGTCCCGCCGCGTCCCTCGGCGGCCAGCACCTGATTGAGGGTCTCGTCGACGGCTTCCTCGGCCTCGCGCCCCAGACGGGTCAGGATGCGGGCGCGGCCTGAAATGCCGGTCGCGTCCATCCGATTCAGCAGGCGGGAGAAGAAGCCGAAGGGATCGAGATCGCGGGCGCTCCGCGCCGCGCGCAGCAGGTCCAGCGCCCCGCCCCACTCCGGTCGCTCGTCCGCCCGGCGCTTCAGTTCGCGCCACAGGCCGTCGCGCTTCTCGCGGCCCGCCAGGTCGAACAGGCTGTCCTCGTCCACGTCGCAGAAGGGGCCGCGCAGCACCTCGGCGACCGTCAGGTCGTCGCCGGGGAAGAGGGCGAAGCGGGCGAGCGCCTTCAGGTCGTCAAAGACAATGTGCTGCGACAACTTCAGCCGGTCGGCGCCCGCCACCGGCGCGCCCTCCGCCTTCAGGGCGCGGATAATCTCCTCGAAGGTCGCGTCGCGGCGGCGGACCAGGATCAGGAAGTCGCCGTAGCCGCAGGGGCGTGCGGCGCCGCCCTTGTCGAAGACGACGGCGCCGGTTTCGACCTGGCGCTTGATTTCGAGGGCGAGCGTTTGGGCCATGCGTTTGCGGGCGCTGGCGGTCCCTTCCTGATCGACGGGATCGGTCCAGGCGTCGCGTTCGGGCGGGGCCTCGTCGACGAACAGGGGCCACAGTTCGACGGCGCCGGGTTGGCCCAGGCGGGCGGCGGTGTGGTGCGGAATCTCGCCCGTCTCGCCGACCAGGGCGCGGGCGCGTTCGGGCGTGGCGAAGACTTCATCCACGAACTTCAGCACCGCCTCGGTCGAGCGGTAGGAAGTCTCCAGCGGCACGCCCTCGAAGGCCCCGCCTGCTCCCGTGATCAGGCCGTCATAGACCTGCGCCTCCTGCCGCAGCCGCTCGGGCCGGGCGCCCTGGAAGGAGTAGATGGACTGCTTCTCATCGCCGACGGCGAAGACGGTGCGGTCGGTCCCCTCGACGGTGAAGAACTCGCCGGTCAGGGCGCGCATGATGGCCCACTGTTCGGGGGCGGTGTCCTGCGCCTCGTCGATCAGGACGTGATCGACGCCGCCGTCCAGCTTGTACAGCACCCAGGCGGCGGTCGAGCGAACGGTCAGCAGTTCGACCGTGCGGGCGACCAGATCCGAGAAGTCGAGCGCGCCGTCCGCCGTCTTGGCCGCCTCATAGAGGGCGGCGTGGGCGTTGGCGAGGGTCAGCAGCTTGATGGTGTCGTCGGCGACCTTGGCGGCGCGCAACTGGTCTCGGGCGGCCAGAAACTTGTCCTGAAGATCGGCAAGCCAGCCTGCGGCGTCGGGCGGCGCCTGTTTGGTCGCCATCGACTTGCGGGGCGAGCCGGACCCGGTCAGGAAGACGACGCCCAGGCCGTGGAAGCTCCAGTCGTGGTCGAGGGCGTGGATCAGTTCGGCCGCGCGGTCCTTGTCGGTCTTGGAGCCGGTGGCCATCAGCTCGGCCATGCGCCGGACCTCGCCCCGGTCCAGCCAGCGCAGGAAGTCGGCCTCGATGTCCTCGGGCGTCGCTTTCGGATCGGCGCCGGTCAGGACGTAGGGGCCCGGCGCGCGGCCGTCGGCGACGCGGGCGACATAGTCGGTCAGCTCGGCGTGCTTGGCCTCGATCAGGGCCAGCAGATCCTGGAAGCGGCCCCAGTCCAGCTCGACCGCGAAATGGCTGTAGGCCTCGCCGACCGGCCCTTCGGCGTCGGCCAGAGCAGCCCGGGCCAGGTCTTCGCGCACGGCGTGAGACAGGGCGATCGCCGCCTCGTTCTCCAGCACGGTGAAGCGCGGCGACACGCCCGCCTCGATGGGGAAGCGGCGCAGCAGCTTTTCGCAGAAGGCGTGGATGGTCTGGATCTTCAGCCCGCCGGGCGTCTCCAGGGCGCGGGCGAACAGGCGACGGGCCTCGGACAGGCGGGCGGGGTTGAGGGCGCCGGGGTCGCTGTCGTCGAGCTTGGCCAGTTCGGCCGACAGTTCGCCGTCGTCCATGACGGCCCACTTGCCCAGAGTCTCGAACAGGCGCGCCTGCATCTCGGCGGCGGCGGCCTTGGTGTAGGTCACGCACAGGATGGCCGAGGGCGCGGCGCCGCCCAGCAGCAGGCGCGCCACCCGGCTGACCAGGGTGGTGGTCTTGCCCGATCCGGCGTTGGCGGTGACGAAGACCGAGCGGGCCGGATCGGCGGCGCGGGTCTGGGGGTTGAGGCCGTCCCGGACGTGGAGGTTCATTCCGCCTCTCCTTCTTCGCCGCCGCCGATGACGTGCCATTCCCAGACGCGGGCCAGCAGGTTGTAGGGGCTGTAGCTGCCCATCAGATGAGGCGCGGCCCACGAGAGGTAGGGCGTCTCCGGCCGGTCGAATTCGGCGACGCGGGCCATCAGGCCTTGCAGAGCGGCGTCGGACAGGATTTGCGCTTCCGGCCCGGCGGCGCGCACGGCGACTTCGCCCGCCTTCTTGCGGCCGACGACGCGGACGTAGGTCAGTTCTTCCGGCGGGACGGGGCCGTTCGTGTCCTTGAAGCCGCCGGCGGCCAGGATGGCGCCGGTCAGGGTCAACTGCGGTGCGAAGCCCGCCTTGATCTGTTTGGCGCTCGGAACCTGGCCGGTCTTGAAGTCCATGACGGCGGCGGACAGGGCGCCGACCTCGATGCGGTCGGCGTAGGCCTTGACGGTGAAGGGGCCGCCGGGCGCGTCGAAGGTCAGCGCGCCCTGCTGTTCGATCAGCAGGGCCACGCCGCGCGCGCGGCGCTCGGTCTCGAACCCGGCCAGCCAGCGGGCGGCGTTCCGGGCCAAGGGCGCCTCGCGGGCCATGGCGGCGTCCTCGAAGCCGTGGGCGCCCAGCTCCTCCAGCAGCAGGCGCTCGATCACCGCGTCTAGATCGTCGGGCAGCAGGTCGGGCCAGTCCTCGGTCAGGCGCTCGATGGCCTTGTGCACCGCGTTGCCGCGCGCCAGGGCCTCGGCCGAGGCGCCGGGGCGCTCCATCGGCTCCAGGTTCAGCAGGCGGCGGGCGTAGAGGGCGTAGGGGTCGCGGACCCAGCGCTCGACCCCGGTGACATAGAGGCTGCGCGGGCGGCGCTCGACCGGGGGCGTGGGCGCCGGGCGCGGGGCCAGCCGGGCCGGGCCGGGCGGCGGGGCGTCGAGGGCGCGGGTCCAGTCGGCGACGCCCTCGGGGGCGCTGAGGCTGACCGGGGTGTCGGGCGCGTTTGCGCCGCGCGTCAGCATCTCCAGCCGCCACAGCCAGCGCGAGCGCACGGCGGGCTGGCCGCCGCGCCGTTCGCAGTGGACCAGGACGGCTTCGTCGGCGCAGGCGGCCTGAACAAAGTCCTGCGCCGTCTGGCCCAGACGCCGCTCGGGCGCGGGCAGGGGCAGGGCGGCGCGCATCGGTCGCGACAGGAAGGGATCGACCGGGGCGGCGTTGGGCCAGACGCCTTCCTCCAGCCCGGCCAGGATCATGCGGTCGGCCCGCGCCAGCCGCGCCTCGATGGCGCCGAGGATGCGAAGGGACGAATGGGTGGCGCCGCCGGTGCGGACTGTGGTCTCGGCCAGCAAGGCGGCGATCAGATCGGCGAACTCGGCGGGCGTGGTCTGGCCCAGCGGGCCGCCGCCCTCGATCAGGGCCGACAGCAGGGACGCCGCGGCCTCGCCGTCCGGCCCGGCCCAGGCGTTCTGACCCGCCAGCGCCTCGATCAGGGCAGTCAGGGTGCCGGCGGCCTCGTCCGGCGGACAGGGGCGGGCGGTCGCCAACGCCTCCAGCCGGTCGGCGAGGGTCTGCGCGCCTTTCAGACGGGCCAGCTTCCAGTCGGCCAGCGGCAGGCCGCCGCGCCGGGGCTCGGCCGCCTTCAGCAGGCGTTCGTGAAGCTGGGACCAGCGGCGCGGGCGAGGGCCGCGCAGGGCGTGCTCCTCAAGCGCTTCGGCGGCGTCGTTGAGCGACGTCTCGCCCAGGTCAAGGCGGACCAGCGGGTGCTTCAGCAGGGCCAACAGGGTCTGCGGCTTCAGCGGCTCGGCCAGGAAACGGGCGCCGAGGTCGACCAGCACCCCCGCCGTCATCCGCGACAGCGGCTGGCCGGTCGAGGAGTCGGCGACAATGCCCCAGCGCGCCAGCCGCGCCTCGACCCGGCGCGACAACTGCAGGTCCGGCGTCACCAGGGCGCAGGTGATGGGGCGGCCGTCGGGGGCGCGCTGTTCAAGGCTTTCGCGCATCATCAGGGCGACGGCGGTCGCCGCCTCGTCCTCGGCGCGGACGGACAGGACAGTCAGACCCGACAGGCCCTCGGCGATGGGGTCGGCGGCGCGGCCGGCCTCGGCCGAGCGGGCGCGCAAGGCCTTGATCTCGCGGCGCCAGTCGTCGGTGGCCTCGGCGGGGCGAAGGGCTTCGTTGATCAGGCGCTGGCGGGCCAGACCGCGCGCCTCGACGGCGGGGTCGAGCGGCGGCTCGAACCAGGGCTGGACGGCCTCGCGCGTGACTTCGGCGCGGGTCAGCAGGGCCTTCAGCGCGGCCTGGGGGTGTTGGTCGTCGATGCGGTCCCAGGCGTCGACGGCCAGATCGAGGTCGAGGCCGGGCAGGACGACCACGCCCTGCGGCGCTTTCGCCACGGCCTTCAGCACGTCGGCGGCGGCGGGGACGGTGCCGGTAGACCCTGCGGCGATGACCGGGGCCTGCGGAGGGCGGGCGTCCCAGGCCTCGGCCAGACGGCGCAGCAGGGTCGCGCGGCGCCAGGCGGGGTCGACCAGCCCCAGCGCCTCCAGCCGTTTCGGCCAGGCCTCGACGGCGAGGCCGAGGAAGCGGGCGCTCTCGCGCCAGTGCTCGGCCAGATCCTGTTCGGCCAGGGTCGCGATACGCGACAGGTCGGGCACGGCTTCGAGCTGGCAGGAATCGAGGAAGGCGCCCAGCGCATCGGCCATTTCGAGGGCGCGCAGGGGCTTCATCCCCGGCTCGAACTCCTCGGCGATCATCCGCGCCATCTCGAAGCGGCGCGTCAAAGGGGCGATGGCGGGCGGCAGGTCCAGCCCCAGTTCGCCGGGCGCGAAGGGCGGCTCGTCCTCTTCCAGATCGCCGAGCGGGCGGACCTGAGGCAGCAAAACGGGGCGCTCGCCCGCCAGCTTGCCCAGGGCGAAGGAAAAGGCGCGGGCGGCGCGGCGGTTGGGCAGCAGGATGGTGGCGTCGGTCAGGGTCTCGGGCGGGGCGTCGCCCAGCCAATCCAGCACCCCCGCGGCCAGGTCTTCGAGGAAGGGCCGCCAGGCGGGCACGGCGCGCCAGCGCGGCCCGCTTCCGGCGAACGGATCGAAGCGCCCCCCCGTCATGATCAGGTCTCCGCCTTCAGACGCGCTTCGGCCTCGTCACGCGCCTGCGGGTCGCCGACGTGCATCCAGTCGCCGTCGAGCACGCAGCCGAACAGGCGACCCTCGGCGGCCGAGGCGCGCCACAGGGGGCTGAGCGAGAAGGGACCGTCGGGGCCGTGGTCGGCGTAATCAGGCCGGGTGATGTGGACGCCCATATAGGCGTAGGGCGCGCTGGCGGCCTCGCCCCGGAAGGTCAGGGCGCCGTCGTCGCCGAGGAAGAAGTCGCCGCCGCCCTCGAAGCCGATGGAGCCTTCGCGCCGGGCCAGCAGCAGGGCGGCGTCCATGCGCGCGGGATTCCACAGGCGGATCAGGTCGCCCAGAGCATCGCCCCGGTCGATCCAGACGCTGTCGATATTGGCGACGAAGACGGCGCCGTCGCCCAGCAGGGGGCGGGCCTTCTTCAGGCCGCCGCCGGTTTCCAGCAGTTCGGCGCGCTCGTCGGAGATGGTGATGGCTGGACGCATGCGGGCGGCCAGATGGCTTTCCAGACGGTCGGCAAACCAGTGGACGTTGACCACGGCGTCGGTCACGCCCGCCTCGGCCAGCCGGTCGAGCACATGGTCGATCAGCGCCTTGCCGCCGACCTCGACCAGAGCCTTGGGCCGGTCGTCGGTCAGAGGGCGCATCCGCGTGCCGAGCCCGGCGGCGAGAACCATGGCGGTCTTGGGGGCGGTCATCGACGCAGATCCTCCGGCACATGGCGGTCCATCCAGGCGGCGACGGCGTCGAGGCCCGGCGCCTGCAGATTGGCGTTCAGGTGTGCCCACATGCGCGGCATGAATGCGGCGTAGCGGGGCTTGCCGTCGCGGGCGATCAGGCGGGCGAAGATGCCGAGAATCCGCGCCTCATTCAGGGCGGCCAGACCGGCGTAGGACGCCATGAAGGCCTCGCGGTCGGCCTCGGGGCGCAGGGTGAAATAGTGGTCGAGCGCTAGGGCCTCCAGCTCGGGCGCCACGTCGCGGCGGGCGTCCTGCAGCAGGGAGTGCAGATCCCATGACGGGTGGGCCTTCACCGCATCCTGGAAGTCGATCATCCCGACCGAGGCGGCGCCGGTCCTGCCGTCCAGCCGGATCAGGTTCTCCGCGTGATAGTCTCGGTGGGCCATTACGGTCGCGCCCGCCTCGCCCGCAACGGTGATCGGGGCCCAGGCGGCGCGCCATTCGGCGACGGCGGCCTCGTCGAAGCTGAGGGTCGGGATCAGTTTCGGCAGCCAGTCGACGAACAGGTCGGCCCCGCCCTGCAGCGCCGTCTGGTCATAGGTCAGCAGCGGCCAGTCGCCAGCCGGGCCGGTCAGGATACCGGGCATCGGGGCGGCGTGCAGGACGGCTAGGGCCTCGACGGCGGCGCGATACAGGGGGGCCGGATCGGCGCCGTCCTCGATGACGCGAGCGAACAGGGCGTCGCCGAAATCCTCGATCACGGCCAGACCGTTCGGGGCATCGACGGCGACGATCGCGGGCGCGGACAGGCCGAGCGACTTCAGATGGACGGCGACGGCGGCGAAGGCCTCGATGCGTCCGGCCGACAGGCGGGCGACGGCGTTCCAGCCATGCGCGTGGCGCTGCTGCGGCGTCCACGACGGATCGCAGGGCCGGCTCTCGGCGGCGGGGGCCTGATCCATCAGCATCAGGGAGGCGCCCGAGGCCGTCGTCAGCCGCTCGTAACGCCGCGTCGAGGCGTCGCCGGGCAGGGGCGCTCGGACGGCCTCGGCCAGCCCGGCCGAGCGCAGGAAGTCGAGACGGAGGGCTTCGCGGTCAGACATGGAGTTCCTTCAGTTTGGCTTCCCACGACCCTGCGCCAGTTGCGGTCGCAACTCTTCCAGAGAGGCCCCTATCGCCGCCCTCGCGGAGGGCGGCTGCTTGAGGGGCGGGTTCCGAGATTTCGATCGTCAGCCGGTCGGGGCCGAGCATCCGGCCAGGATCGTCACCCAACCGTTCGGGCCATTCGATCAGGGCGCAGCCCTCGTCCAGCGCCTCGTCCAGTCCGACCTCGAAGGCTTCTTCGGGCCGGCTGAGGCGATAGAGGTCGAAGTGGGCGATGGGCGGGTCGCTCTCATAGAACTGGACCAGGGTGAAGGTCGGCGACGGCACGTCCTCATCGGGGCGCGTCAGGGCGCGGATCAGGCCGCGCGCCAGGGTCGACTTGCCCATGCCCAGCGGGCCGTAGAGCAGAACGGCCTCGCCCGGCGCCAGCAGGGAGGCGATGGCTTCGCCGAGGCGGGTGGTGGCGTCGGCGTCGGGAAGATCGAAAGTCGTCATGCGGAGGGCATCAGGCGAAGGTCGCGTCAGGATCGGCGGCCAGGGTCCGCTCGACGAAGGTTTTCAGTTTCAGGGTGGCCGCCTGGGCGTCGACGTCCAGCGCCAGCGGTGCGATGGGGCGGCCGACGATCAGGTCGAAGGCGCGGCCCTTCTTGTTCAGCAGTTCGTGGAAGAGGGTGATGTCGCGTAGTTCCTGCGACACCTTGTCGAACAGGTGGAACAGGCGGCTGGTCGGGCCTGCTACGTGGATCGGGATCACCGGCGCCTCGTATTTGCGGGCCAGGGAGGCGGCGGTGGCGGCCCATTCGGGGTCGGTCAGCAGGCCGTCCGCACCGACGCGGGCCAGGCGCCCGGCCGGGAACATGACGACGCAGCGTTCGGCCTCGAACGCCTCTTTCGCGGCCTGAAGGGTGACGCGGGTCTTCTCGCGCGTGCGCTTGGCCGTGACCCATTCGACGGGAACGACGGTCTCCGACAGGCGCGGCGAGACGCGCAGGGCGTCGGCGTTGGCGAAATAGATCAGGTCGTTTCGCACCGTGCGCAGGGCGTCATGCACGGCCAGGCCGTCGGCGATGCCGGTCGGATGGTTGCACACCACCAGACAGCGGCCCGAGGCGGGCAGGCGATCCAGATGCGCCGTCCGCACGGTCAACTCCAGCAGGTCCGAGACATAGTCCAGCGCCTGGCGCCCCGCCATGGGGCCGATGGCGTCGGCCATGCGTCGCGCCTTGGCGTAGTCGAGCAGGCCGTAGAGGGCGGGCCGCGCCAGGGGCCAGGCGGCCGATCCCGTCAGCCGGGGCGCGCGCTCGGCGATCAGCACGTCGACGATGTGAAGAGCCGGACTCATCGCCTGCTTGTCGCCGAGGCGGCGGCGGCGGGCAAGCGCCATCCCGCTTGGCGAAGCGGGAACGGCCCCCTATGCAGGAAGCCTGACCATTCTTTGGGGGGAGTGTAGCGTAATGACCCGATCACACTGGATGACGGCGGCGGCCGTCCAGATGCTGTTGCTGGCGGGCGGCCTGGCGGCGACGCCGACGCTGGCGCAGGAAACGCCGGTCGCGGCTGCGACTTCAGCCCAAGCCCCGGCGTCCGATCGTCTCGGTCTGAAGGATCTGGCGACGATGGAGCGGGTCGGCGATCCGCGCGTCTCGCCCGACGGACGCCGCGTCATCTACGCCGTGACCACCACGGACTGGGCCGGCAACAAGAACCAGACCGGCCTGTGGATCGCCGACGTCGACGGCGCGACGGCGCCGCGTCGCCTGCCGATCTCCGACGGCGGCGTCTCGAGCGCGCGCTGGGCGCCGGACGGGCAGTCGATCTATTTCCTGTCGTCGCGCGGCGGATCGAACCAGGTGTGGCGCGCGGACCGCGAGGGTCTGGCGGCGGCGCAGGCGACGACGCTTCCGGTCTCCGTGTCGGGCTTCCGCTTCACGCCGGACGGCAAGGCCCTGGTGCTGGGCGTGTCGGTCTATACGGATTGCGAGACCCTGGACTGCACCAGGGACCGATTGGCCGAGCGGGCCAAGTCGACCCAGCAGGTCTATGACCGGATGCCGCTGCGGGTGTTCGACCGCTGGGCTGACGGACGCCAGAGCCATCTCTTCCTGCAACCGCTGAACGGCTCGGGCTTCGCCGAGGGCGCGCCGCGAGATCTGACCGCCGGACTGGATGCGGACGTCGGCGTGGGCGAAGGCGGGCTGACGCTCGCGCGCGACGGGCGGACCCTGATCTATTCGACGCGGATACAGGGCGACCGCGCCCCCTTCACCAACAACAGCGACCTGTATCGCCTGAGCCTGGACGGCGGCCCCGCCGTCAACCTGACCCCGGACCATTCGGGGCCGGACGGCGCGCCCGCCCTGTCGCCCGACGGACGGCGCCTGGCCTGGCTGGCCGCCCCGCGCGAGAACGTCGGCGGCGATCAGTCGGTGGTCATGGTCGCTGACGCCGATGGCGCGAACGCCCGCGCCCTGACCCGTTGGGATCGCGGCCCCAGCGGCCTGACCTGGCGTTCGGACGGTCGGGCGCTTTACGTCACGGCCGCCGATGAAGGCCAGAACCGCCTGTTCGAGATCGACGCTCGCACCGGGTCGGTGAAGGCCCTGACCGACATCGGCTCGGTCGGCGATTTCGACGAGGTCGGCGGCGTTCTGGCCTACGCCCATGAGAGCTTCACCGCCCCGACGCAGATCTTCATCGCCCGCAACGGCCAGACCGCCCGTCAGGCGACGCAGCACAACGCCGAGCTGCTGGCCCGCATCGATCTGCCCCGTCCCGAGGAGATCCGTTTCCCCGGCTGGAACGACGAGACGGCGCACGGCTGGGTGTTCAAGCCCGCGGGCTTCGTCGAGGGCCGCCAATATCCGGCCGTCTATCTGATCCATGGCGGGCCCAAGTCGCCCTGGACCGAGAGCTGGTCCTACCGCTGGAATCCGCAGGTCTATACAGCGGCGGGCTATGCGGTGGTGATGGTCAACTTCCATGGCTCGCCGGGCTACGGCCAGGCCTTCACCGACGCCATCAACGACCACTGGGGCGATCGTCCGCTGGAAGATCTGCAGAAGGGCTGGCAGGCGGCGCTGGCGGCCAATCCCTGGATCGACGGCGAACGCGCTTGCGCGCTGGGCGCCTCCTACGGCGGCTATATGGTCAATATGATCGCGGGCAAGTGGAACGAGCCGTGGCGCTGCCTGGTCAACCACGCGGGCGTATTCGACGTGCCGCAGCTGATGAACGCCATGGACATCTCGACCTTTATCCATGAGTTCGGCGGCGCGACCTGGGACCGCAAGGCCGTCTATGACGCGCACAACCCCGAGACCTACGCCGGCGACTGGAAGAAGCCGATGCTGGTGCTGCACGGCTCCAAGGACTTCCGGGTGCCGATGGAGCAGGGGCTGGCGACCTTCTCGGCCCTGCAGCGGCTGAACATTCCCAGCCGCTTCGTCCATGTGCCGGACGAGAACCACTGGGTGCTCAAGCCGCAAACCTGGGTCGAGTGGCAGCAGGAAATTCTGGACTGGACGGCCGACTGGACGAAGGAAGGTCAGCAAACGGCCCCTTAAACAGGAGGCTTTGCGGGCGGCGCGCGGCGGTGTTAGGCCTTCGGCCAGACTTCACATCCGCATAGGAGCGCCTGAATGCGCCGCCTGCCCCATCTCCTGTCCGGCCTCAGCGCCGCCGCCCTGCTGACCGCCTCGGCCCTGCCGGCCCTGGCCGAGGGGGCGCTCGCCGCTCCGGCCGCAGCGACGGCCCCAGCGACGACCCAGACCCGCGCCGCCTTCACCTATCAGGACATGATCTCGGCCAACCGGCTGGGCGACCCCCAGGTGTCGCCGGACGGCGAGTGGGTGGTCTATTCGCTGACCCAGACCGACGTGGCGGCCAACAAGCGCTCCAGCGCCCTCTACATCCTGGGCCTGAAGGGCGAGGCTCAGCCGCAGAAGCTGGCCATCTCCGAAGGCGGCGCCAACACCGCCCGCTGGGGCGCCGGCGGCAAGCTGTATTTCCTGTCGGGCCGTTCGGGCTCCAGCCAGGTCTGGGTCTCGGCCGACAAGGGCGCGACGGCGACGCAGGTCACGGCCCTGCCGACCGACGTCAACGCCTATCGCATCAACACAGCGGGCGATGCGGTCGCCGTGTCGCTGGCCGTCTACCCGGATGCGGCGGACCTGAACGCCTCGGTCGCGCGCAGCAAGACAGAGGCCGAGCGTAAGTCGACCGGCCAGGTCTATGACCGCATGTTCGTGCGTCACTGGGATACGTGGAACGACCACACCCAGAACCACCTGTTCGTCCAGTCGATCGGCGCCGACGGCAAGGCGGGCGGCGAGCCGGTCTGGGTCACGAAAGGCTTTGACGGCGACACCCCGTCCAAGCCGTTCGGCGACGAGAGCGAGTTCACCTTTGCCCCTGACGGGCAGTCGCTGGTCTTCTCGGCGCGCAAGGCCGGGAACAGCGAGCCGTGGAGCACGAACTTCGACCTCTACAGCGTCGCCGTATCGGCGCCAGGCCAACTGACCAATCTGACCGAGGCCAACCCGGCCTGGGACACCGGCCCGGTCTTCTCGCCGGACGGTCAGACCCTGGCCTACCGCGCCATGGCCCGTCCGGGCTTTGAAGCGGACAAGTTCTCGATCTTCCTGCGCGACGTCGCCACCGGCCAGACGCGCCAGATCGCGGCCAACTGGGACCGTTCGGCGGATACGCTGCAATGGTCGAAGGACGGAAACACCCTCTACGCCACCGCGGGCGATGTCGGTCAGACCCGCCTGTTCGCCATCGACGCGCGCAACGGCGTGGTGACGCCGCTGACGGGCGAAGGCCACGTCGGCGCCTTCCAGCAGACGCCCTCGGGCTTCGTCATGGCGGTCGACACCCTGACCTCGCCCAGCGACCTGTTCTTCAAGACCTATCGCGGCCGCGAAATGCCGCGTCGCCTGACCGATGTGAACCCGCAGCTGACGACCAAGGCCTTCGGCGAGGCCGAGCAGTTCAGCTTCCCCGGCTGGAACGACGAGACGGTCCACGGCTACGTCATCAAGCCCGCCAACTACGTCGAGGGTCAGAAGTATCCGGTCGCCTTCCTAATCCACGGCGGGCCGCAGGGCTCGTTCGGCAACTCCTGGTCCTACCGCTGGAACCCCGGCACCTATGCGGGCGCGGGCTATGCGGTGGTGATGATCGATTTCCACGGCTCGACCGGCTACGGCCAGGAATTCACCGACGCCATCAGCCAGCACTGGGGCGACCGCCCGCTGGAAGACCTGCAGAAGGGCTGGGCCTTCGCCCAGTCGAAGTATGACTTCCTGGACGGCCAGAACGCCTGCGCGCTCGGCGCCTCCTACGGCGGCTATATGATCAACTGGATCGCGGGCAACTGGGCGGACGAGTTCAAATGCCTGGTCAACCACGACGGCGTCTTCGACACCTTCGGCATGGGCTACGGCACCGAGGAGCTGTGGTTCACCGAGTGGGAATACGGCGGCACGCCGTGGGAAAACCCGGAGGGCTATCAGAAGTTCAACCCGGCCAATCACGTCCAGAACTGGCGCGACCCGATGCTGGTGGTTCAGGGCGATCTCGACTTCCGCATCCCCACCTCGCAGGGCCTGTCGACCTTCACCGCCCTGCAACGGCGCGGGATCGAGAGCCGCCTGGTCTTCTTCCCCGACGAGAACCACTGGGTGCTGAAGCCGGCCAACAGCCTGCAATGGCACAATGAGGTCTTCGGCTGGCTGGACAAGCATCTGGCCCGGTAAGGTTCGACCTGATTTCGGGGCGCGGTTCGACAGGGCCGCGCCCCTTTGATTTCCGGGGGAGACGGCATGACGAGGCGAGGACTTCTGGCGCCGCTGCTGGCGACGGTGGCGACGGCGGCCTGCGCGCCGCTGATCGGCGAGGGCGGATCGGCGCCCGTTCCGCTCGGGCCGCCGGGCTGGCGTACGGCGCGCGCGGCCTATGGCGCCGATCCGCGTCAGACGTTGCGCCTCTATCGTCAGGCGCGGGCGAACGGTTCGCCTATCCTGATCCTGCTGCCGGACGGAGCCCCCCAGGCGGCGGATGAACGAACGGCGCGCGACCTGGCCGAGCGAGGCTTCATCATGGTTCTGGCCGACCGGCGGGCGGCGCCGGGCAGCCCCTATCCGTCCTTCATCGCCGATGGAGCGTCAGCCGTCGCCTGGGCGGCGCGGCGGGCCGAGGATCTGGGCGGAGACGCCGGACGGATCGGCGTTCTGGGCCTGGGCGAAGGCGGTCGCGCGGCCCTGATGCTGGCGCTGGACCGACGCTATCTGGCGGCGGCCGGAGCGCCCGGAGCGGTGTGTGCGGCGGCCGCCCTCGGCGCGCCCGACAAGCCGGATGCGACGTTCACCGATCCTTCGGCCTACGAGGGGGCGAAAGGCGCGGCGCCGGTCTGGCGCGGGGCGGCGGACGATCTGACGAAGGCCGTCGCCTTCCTGCGCGAGGCGTTGAGCTAACCCTCGGAGGTCAACTGTCATGTCGGCGTGTTTCCCCCGTCTCGCCAAGGTCACGGTTTTCCGCTAGAGGAAGCCATGACAGACAAGATGACCCCCCAGGCGGCGCTGGACCGCCTCGAAACCCTCTACAATCAATCCGTCGCCAACCTGCGCCAGGCCGTAAAGACCTTCCTGGCGACCGGCGAACGCGCCGACCCCGAGGCGCGCGCGCAAGGCCTGTTCGCCTACCCCCGCCTGACGGTGACCTGGTACGGCGACCGCCCGCAGAACCTCGAGACCCGCGCCTATGGCCGCCTGTCCTGGCCCGGCGTCTATACGACCACCATCACCCGGCCCGACCTGTTCCGCACCTATCTGCTGGATCAGCTGACCCTGCTCGCGACGGAGTATGGGGCGACCTTCGCCGTCGAGCGGTCGGATCAGGAGATCCCCTTCCCCTATGTGCTGGACGGCTCGGACGTGGTGCTGGACCGCACCATGACGGCGGCCATCGCCCGCTGGTTCCCGACCACCGAACTGGCCCATATCGGCGACGAAGTCTCCGACGGTCTGTGGGAGCCGGGCGAGGAGCATCCGCTGGCCCAGTTCGACGCCCTGCGGACCGACTTCTCCCTGGCGCGGCTGCGGCACTACACCGGCACGCCGGTCGAGGACGTGCAGAGCTTCATCCTCTTCACCAACTACCACCGCTACGTCGACGAGTTCGTGCGCTGGGCGACGGCCCAGATCGCCGATCCCGACAGCCCGTATGAGAGCCTGTCTTGCGCCGGGGGCGTGGTCGTGACGCGCGCCACCGACGACCCGGAAGCGGCCATCATGGACGCCGCCTGGCGCAAGCATCAGATGCCCGCCTATCACCTGACGCGGCCGGACGGTCAGGGCATCACCCTAGTCAACATCGGCGTCGGCCCGTCCAACGCCAAGACCATCTGCGACCACCTGGCGGTCATGCGGCCGCACGCCTGGATGATGATCGGCCACTGCGGCGGCCTGCGCGGCAGCCAGACCATCGGCGACTACGTCCTGGCCCACGCCTATCTGCGCGACGACCATGTGCTGGACGCCGTCCTGCCCGCCGACATTCCGATCCCCAACATAGCCGAGGTGCAGCGCGCCCTCTATGACGCGACCAAACAGGTCTCGGGCGCGCCGGGCGAAGAGGTGAAGAAGCGCCTGCGCACCGGCACCGTGGTCACCACCGACGACCGCAATTGGGAGCTGCGCTATTCCAAGTCGGCCCTGCGCTTCAACCAGAGCCGCGCCGTCGCCATCGACATGGAAAGCGCCACTATCGCGGCGCAGGGCTATCGCTTCCGCGTGCCCTACGGGACGCTGCTATGCGTCTCGGACAAGCCGCTGCACGGCGAGATCAAGCTGCCGGGCCAGGCCAACCGCTTCTACGAAGGCTCGATCTCCGAGCACCTGCAGATCGGCATCCAGGCCGTGGACCTGCTGCGCGCCGAGGGAACCCGCCTGCACTCGCGCAAGCTGCGCGCCTTCGACGAGCCGCCTTTCAGATAAGGGCGCTATCGCTCGTGACGCGGTCGCGCGCTGCTTGAGCGCGGCTTCTCCCTCCCCTTCATGGGGAGGGTGGTCGCAGCGAAGCGAAGACCGGGTGGGGAGGGCCGGGTGATCCTGGGCGCAGCGCTCGATTGGCCTCGCCGCCCCCCACCCGACTTCGGCCTGCGGCCTCAGCCACCCTCCCCATAAAGGGGAGGGAGAGGCCTTGCGTCCACCCTTAAGAAAGAACTTTACATCATAAAGTTCTTGGCTCACCTTCTGCACGACAGGCAGGGAGAGACGCCATGACCCGCGACCAGGTTCAATCCGTTCACGACGACATCGCCTATATGAAGGCCCTCGCCCAGGAGGGACGGCGAGCGCCGCTTCTGGGCGGATCGGTGCTGGTCGCCGCCGCCGTAATCTTCGGGGCCGCCACGGTCGGCCAGTGGATGATGGTGCTGGGCCGTATCCCCAACGGCGGCTGGGAAAGCCTGTCGCTGTGGCTGGGCGCGGCCGCAGTATTCGTGATCGCCCTGATCGTGCTCATCCGCCGCATCGAAAGCGCCTGCGGCGGCGCCAGCGCCATGAACCGGTCGGTCGGCGCGGCCTGGTCGGCCATCGGCTACGGCATCTTCGTCACCTGGACGGCTCTGATGGTCTTCGGCTGGCGCACCGGCGACTGGGGCGTGATGGCCCTGATGCCGACGGTGGTCATGGGCGCCTACGGTTCGGCCTGGATGGTGGTGGCCGCCATCAGCCGCAAGGCCTGGCTCAACGTCGTGGGCCTGATCTCCTACGCCGGCGCCGTGGTGCTTGCCGGACTGGGCGATCCCCTGCTCATCTATCCGGTCTATCTGGTCCTGCTGATCGCCGTCGCCCTCGCGCCCGGACTGATCCTGGTGCGCGGCGCAACGAAGAAGGCGGGCTGAGATGAACGTCGAGGACGAGACCTCGAACTTCGACATCGGCCGCATCGACGAGGTGATCCACGGCCGGGTGCGCCTGGGGATCATGGCCTGTCTGGCCGGTGTGGAGAGCGCCGACTTCGGCGAGCTCAAGGCTCGACTGCAGACGACGGACGGCAATCTGTCCGTGCATTTGCGAAAGCTGGAGGAGGCGGGATTCGTCGCCGTGTCCAAGAGCTTCCAGGGCCGCAAACCCCTGACGCGGGCCAGCATGACCGAGACGGGCCGCGACGCCTTCCTCGCCTATCTGGACGCCATGTCGGCCCTGGTGGCGGGGCGCTAGCCTGGACTGGCGCCCCCCGTCGAACAGTCTAAGAAAGGCGGTCATGAGCGACCGCCTTTCGCCGTTCGAGGCCATCGACAATTTCCGCGACTACGGCGGCTACGCCGTGGACGACCGCCTGCTGGCGCGCGGGCGGCTGTATCGCGCGGCGCACCAGGCGCGGGCGACCGACGCCGACGTGGCGCGGCTGGCGGCGCTGAAGCTGGCCGCCGTGGTCGACCTGCGCCGTCCCAGCGAGCGACGCGCCCAGCCGTCTCGCCGCCCGCCCGGCTGGGCCGGGACTCTGATCGAAAGCGATCATGACGACGGGGGCGAGGCGCCGCACCTGACCTTTCTGAAGACCGCCGACCTGACCGAGGCGTCCGGCCGAACCTTCATGACCGAGACCTATCGCCGCCTGCCGTTCGAGGCGGCCCATGTCGATCTGTTCGGTCGCTACTTCCGTCTGCTGGGCGAGGCCGAGGGGGCGGTGCTGATCCACTGCGCGGCGGGCAAGGACCGGACCGGCCTGCTGGCGGCCCTGACCCACAGCCTGCTGGGCGTGGCGCAGGACGACCTGATGGCGGATTATCTGGAGACCAACAGGGCCGTGAACCTGG
This sequence comes from Brevundimonas sp. NPDC055311, assembly GCF_053645695.1. NCBI lineage: Bacteria > Pseudomonadati > Pseudomonadota > Alphaproteobacteria > Caulobacterales > Caulobacteraceae > Brevundimonas > Brevundimonas sp. NPDC055311. The sequence continues at coordinate 403,430 of NZ_JBSHMV010000002.1, read as the reverse complement.
AGGGCAGGGCTGAAGAGATGGCCCGTCGCCTGACGGCCATGACCGGCCGCACCGCGTCGCACGGGGCCGTGGTCGCCTTCCTGGGCGTCGAGGCGGCCTATCTGAACGAAGCCTATCGGGCCATCGCGGCGCACAGCGGTTCGGTCGGCGGCTACCTGCAGCATGTGCTGGGCGTGGACGCGCCCCTGGCCGACCGCATCCGGGCGCGGCTGGCGCCGTGAACGCCCTGCCCGCGCGCCTTGTCGAGACGCATCCCTGGCGCGAGCCCCTGGCGACGGCGGCGGGGCTGAGCCGGCGCGAGGGCGCCCTGGCCTTGCTGGCCGGCGCCGGAGATCCGGACGCGCACGGCGGGCGCTGGTCCTTCGTCGCCTGCGAGCCGGACCAGACCTTCGTCGGGCGGGTCGACGACGGGACCTTGTTTAAGCGCCTGCGCGATCCGGCCTATGCGGGCGGCGGCGTCGTCGGGCTGATGAGCTATGACGCCGGGGCGCGGCCCGCGACCGGCGAACGCGGGGGCGGTTGGCCTGACCTGATGCTGGCCCGCTATCCGGCCCTGCTGGCCTTCGACCATCGCGAGCGGCGGGTGCAGACCATCGGACGCGGGATCGACGCTGAGGCGGCGCGTCTTCAGGTCCGTCGGGCGGCTGGATGGCTGGAGACGGCGGCGTCGGTCGCGCCGCCCCCGCCGCCGTGCGATCGCGCGGTCGAGGAAGGCTCGGGCGCGGCCTATGAGGCGGCGGTCGCCGACGTGATCACTCGTATCGGCGCGGGCGAGCTGTTCCAGGCCAATATCGCCCGCGCCTGGACCGGAACGCTGAAACCGGGGCGCGATCCCTTCGACGTCTTCCTCCGGCTATCGGCGGAGCGGGGCACGGCCTACGGCGCCTTCTGGCGCCTGGGCCGAAGGGCGCTGGCGTCCAACTCGCCCGAACTGTTCCTGACCTTTGACAGCGCCAGCGGCCGCATCGAGACCCGACCGATCAAGGGCACCCGCGCAAGAGATCCCGACCCGGTCCGGGACGCGGCCCTGGCCGCGGAACTGATCGCCAGCGCCAAGGACCGGGCCGAGAACCTGATGATCGTCGATCTGATGCGCAACGACGTGGCGCAGGCGGCCCGGCCCGGCTCGGTTCAGGTCGAGCGCCTGTTCGAACTGGAGAGCCATCCGACGGTGCACCATCTGGTCTCGACCGTCAGCGCTCAGGCGGCGGACGGCGTCGGTGCGGCCGAAGTAATGGAGGCCGCCTTCCCGCCCGGCTCCATCACCGGCGCGCCCAAGCATCAGGCCATGAAGGTGATCGCAGGCCATGAGCCGCCGCGCGGACCGTGGTGCGGCTCCCTGTTCGGCTGGGGGCTGGGCGAGGAGGCGCGACTGACCGCCTCCGTCCTGATCCGCACGGCGGCCTTTGAGCAGACGTCGCTCGGCTGGGGCTGGCGCGCCCTGGCCGGGGCGGGGATCGTCGCCGACAGCGACCCGCGCGCCGAACGGCTGGAGACCGAGGCCAAGTTCCGCGCGCTCAAGGAGGCCCTCGTCGGCTAGGGCCGCCCAGTCAGACGGGGCAGTCGGCGCAAGCGATCCGGTCGGTGGTGCGCGGGCGCAGATAGTAGCTGCGCTTGAAGGCGATGCCGCCTGGTATCATCTGGCCGAAGGCGGACACGTAGCCGTAGTTCGTCTCGCCCAGGATCACGGTCTCGCCGTCCGTGATCAGGTCGGGCGGCAGATCGGTGATGGGGTCGCCCGGCTTGCGGGCGGGCATGATGTCGCCGCCCTTTGGGTCTTTGGCGCTCTTGGCGCGGCTCCATTCGACCGTGGCGACGCCGCGTGCATCGACGGTGACGCTCGAGACGCGGATGGACAGCGGCGTCGAAGAGAAGGGGCGCATGATCATGTCCCCGATCATGAAGGTGCTCTCAAGGTCCCGGATATTGGTGCCGCCGGACTGGGCCACCAGGTCCGCGACCATGGAGGCGGCGTGGCTGGCGCGACGCTCGGCCATATAGCCCTGACTGAACTCGACCAGGCCGAAATAGATGGTGATCATCACCGGCGCGATCAGGGCGAACTCGACCGCAGAGACGCCGCGCCGGTCCCGCAACAGGCGGCGCAACAATCCGATGTTCGCGGCGCGTCTCATTTGTAGGGCTCGTTGCGGAAGGCCAGGGTGGTGGTCAGCATCACGCGACGATCGGCGGTGCGCGACACGGCCTGAGCGATGAAAGGGGTGACGATGGGATGTTCGTACCAGACACGCACCAGCACCCGATCGCCGGGACCGCCGGGCTGATAGGTCAGGACGCCAGGGTCGAAGGCCCCCGTTTTAAACGGGTCTGCGTCCGGCGGCGTCGAGAAGCCGTCAACCACCCGGATGTCGATGAAGGCGCGGCCGGGGCAATCGCGCGAGAAGACGCCCATGTTGGCGCACAGGCGCGCCTTGATGTCTTCGGCTTCGAGCTCCTGTTCCTGGGCCAGACCGGTGCGAATCTGTCGGCCGGCGTCGGAGACGGCGGTTTCGGCCAGGGCGTCGACCAGGAGCATCAGGCCGATCTCCAGTATGCCGAACAACAGGACGAAGAAGGGGAAGGCCACGAGGGCGAACTCCACGGCGGTGGAGCCCTCACGGCGTCGCCGACCTCGCATCAAACCCAGCCCCCGTCGCATGGGATTCAGGGCGCCGTGGACGGGCGCGCGGCGGGCGCGCAACGAGTCCCGCAGGCGACCTCGACCGCCTCGCCCCCGCGCCAGACGCGCACCGAGCCAGTCTCGCCGGGACTGACCGAAACCTGACGCTGGAACAGCGGGCGGCCCAGGGCGTCGACGGCGATGATCTCGGTCAGGCCGTAGCTCTTGCCCGTGATGAACAGGGTGCGCGCGTCGGTCACGGCGACGTCGGCGATGCGCGGATTGGCCACGATGACCGAACCGGCCGGTGCGCGAAGCTGCACCCGCGTGGCCTGATCCAGCTTGACGTCGAGCGGCCGGTCCTGCGCCGAAGCCGGCATGGCGAGGGCGAGCGTCGCGGCCAGGCCGACGAAAAGAGCAGCAGGGCGCATGGCGAGACCTCCGAGAGCGTCAGAACGGGCGCGCGCGAGCGCCGGACGCGAAGCTGACGCTCAAAGGTCAAGAAACCCTGAAATTCGGGACCGGCGTCGAAATGAAACACGAATTTCAGTAAACGGCGCAGTAACCATCAATTCTTCTGTCCATCGGCTAGATTTTACTCGCTCTTAAGAGGCGCTGACGCATTGTCGCCATGCAAACGGGGGTCAAGCGGGCAAAACCGAAGACCCTGATAGTGGGTCATCAGCTCGTTACTGAACAAAGGAAGACAAGACATGCGCAACTTCATCTCGCGCTTCGCTAAAGACGAATCCGGCGCCACCGCCATTGAATACGGCCTGATCGCCGCTCTGATCGCAGTGGCGATCATCGTGGCTGTGGGCTCATTGGGCGGGAAGCTCAAGGGCACCTTCGAAGATATTGAAGCGAAAATGACGTCCGAGTCTGCCGCCTAACCAAAAAATCGAAGTCAATGGAAGAAGCCGAGGGTAAAAATCTCGGCTTCTTTTTTTCGGGAAAGAAGCAACCTAGAAATAATATTTATTCCAATCATGATAGAACCATTAGCTCTCTGTCTCGTCATATTGCCAGCACTGGCCATTATCGCTGCACTTTACGATCTGACGACAATGAAGATCCCGAACTGGATTTCAGGACTTTTGATTCTTGGATTTTTTCCAGCAGCGCTAATATTTGGCCTGTCTCTCGATATCGTAGTCATCTCTTCTGGCGTGGCGATCGCAGCCTTGCTGATGGGAGCAGGCATGTTCGCCTTGAATTGGATCGGTGGAGGAGACGCCAAGCTGATGGCCGCTTCCATCCTCTGGATGGGGTTATCAGGCAGCTTGCCGTTTCTGCTTTATACGGCGCTAGCCGGCGGTGGATTTTGCATACTTCTAATGACTGCACGACGCCATTTGCAGGTCTTCGCGGTAACCGGCCCCGGCTGGATCACGCGGTTGATGCAGCCCAAGGGCGACATCCCCTATGGCGTCGCCATCGCCATCGGCGCCTTGCTCGCCTATCCGTCCAGCCCCTTGATGACCGCCTTCATCGCGGGTTGATGACGCTGTTCGTTAAAGCGCCGAGCTTAGGGGCGCGTTAACCATGACAAGCCATTATCCCTGACAGGCAGGGGGCGGATCATCCGGGTTCGCGCGATCGCGTCTGCCGGAGAGACTGGATGAAACCCGCCAAGATCGCCGTCATCTGCGTTGCAGCCCTTGCAGCCATCGGCCTGGCCCTGGTCGTGCGCGCCATGGGATCGTCGGGACAGCCGACAGCGACCGCATCGGCCGCCGTCGAGACGCGGCCCATGGCTCGGGTGCTGGTCGCCGCGCGGGATCTGGAGCCGGGCCGACGCCTGACCGAGGCCGACCTGAGCTGGAAGGACTGGCCGGTCGACGAACTCAACCCTCTTTTCATCACCGACGGTCCGCCGCCAGCGCCCAAGGCGGAAGGCGCAGCCGCCGAGAACGCCGCCGCTGACGGCAAGAGCGCCACGGTGGAGCGCGCCATGAAGGCCGTCGCCGAACTGAACACGCCGGGGGCCAAGGGCGACTACATCGGCGCCGTGGTGCGCGAAACCGTCCTAGCCGGAGAGCCCCTGGTGGCGCGCAAGATCGTGCGCGCCGGGGACAGCGGCTACATGGCCGCCTATCTGGAGCCGGGGATGCGGGCCATGGCGATCCGCGTCACGGTCGAGACCGCTGCGGGCGGCTTCATCCTGCCTGGCGACCGGGTGGACGTCCTGCTGACGCGCGAGGTCAAGGGCTCGGGCGACGACGGCGGAACGCGATACTCGGCCGCCACCGTGATGCGCAACGTCAAGGTCCTGGCCATCGACCAGAGCACCCGCGCCGCCGAGGACGAGAAGGCGGTGGTCGGCGCCACCGCCACCCTGGAGCTGACCGGCCGCGACGCCGAGGTCCTGGCCCTGGCCAAGTCCGAAGGCGACCTGTCGCTGGTGCTGCGCTCCTACGCCGATACGGCCGGGCCGTCGGGCCATGTGCCGGGCGCGGTTCGAGGCGCTCGCGCGGCGAGCGGCGGTTCGGTCGTGAAAATCTATCGCGAGGGCCAGGTCGAGACGGTGACGACGCCATGAGGACGAGGCTATCGGGCATGAATCGTTTCGCCTTCGCCGCCTGCGCCGCTCTGATCGCCCTGGGCGGTTCGGCGGCGTCGGAAGGCGCCAGGGCCCAGACGCGCGCGGCGATCACCGCAGGCTCGGCCCCCCAGCTGGTCAATCTGCCGCGCGGGACCTCCTTCGCCGTCGACCTGCCGACCGATGCGCGCGACGTCATCATCTCCAATCCCACCGTGGCCGAGGCCATGCTGCATTCGCCCCGGCGGATCACCATGATCGGCCTGGCGGGGGGCGAGACGGACGCCGTCTTCCTGGATGCGGGCGGCCGCACCATCCTGGCCCTGCGCGTTCGCGTCGATGCAGGGGTCAGCGCGCTTCAGGACACGCTGGCGCGCGTGGCGCCGGGCTCCAACCTGCGCGCCGAGGCGGTCAACGACAGCATCATCCTGACCGGCGTGGCCGCCAGCCCGGCCGAGGCCGACCGCGCCGCCCAGGTGGCGCGCGCCTTCGTCAGCGCCCCTGAAAAGGTCATGAACATGATCGCCGTCGCCGGCTCGGACCAGGTGACGCTGAAGGTGCGCGTGGTCGAGGTGCAGCGCAACGCCATCAAACAGCTCGGCTTCGACACCCAGGCGGTGATCGGCCGGGTCGGCGACACCCAATGGCTGTTGGGCAACAGCGCCACCTGGGGCGTGAACGGCTCCTTCCTGGGCGGGCTGGCGGGCGGGATCGCGCGCGACACCACCAAGAATTTCCAGATGCAGGTGCCCTGCGGTCCCGGCTGGCCCGAGGGCTCCATGTGCCCGGTCACGGTCGACGGCAGCCCCGGCGACCCCGCCAACTGGGACACGGCCCAGCCCGGAACCGGCCCCGGTTCGGACGGGCTGAACAAGGGCGAGGCCATGCTCAAGGCCTTCGAGCGCGTCGGCCTGGTGCGGACGCTGGCCGAGCCCAACCTGACCTCGGTCAACGGCGAGGCGGCCAGCTTCCTGGCCGGGGGCGAGTTCCCCGTCCCCGCCGGACGTGATCGCGAAGGCCAGGTCACGGTCGAATACAAGCCCTACGGCGTCGGTCTGTCGTTCCGGCCGGTGGTCCTGTCGGAAGGACGCATCAGCCTGCAGGTCAAGGTCGAGGTGTCGGAGCTGACGCCCAACGGGGGCCTTACCATCGGCGCGGGCACGCCGTCCTCCATCACCCTGCCGGGCCTGAGCGTGCGGCGCAGCGAGAACACCATCGAACTGCCCTCGGGCGGGTCGATGATGATCGCGGGCCTGCTGCAGGAATCGACGCGCCAGGCGATCGACGCCCTGCCGGGCATGACCAACCTGCCGGTGCTGGGCCAGCTGTTCAGGTCGCGCGACTATGTGATGGGCGAGACCGAACTGGTGGTCATCGTCGAACCCTATATCGTCAACCCGACGTCGCCGGGGCGGATGCAGACGCCCGCCGACGGCCTGCGCATCGCCCAGGACGCCCAGACCATCTTCTTCGGCCAGCTGAACCAGGTCTACGGCTCGCCCGCCCCGGCGGCCCAGCCCGGCGCCGGCTGGCGCGGTCCTGTCGGCTATGTGATCGAGTGAGCGCCATGATCCGCACCGCCTCCATCTCCGCCGTTCTGGGCCTGAGCCTGACGCTGTCGGCCTGCGTGGGCGGCCCGGCCAGCCTGGGCGGCGAGCCGCCGCTGACCCCGACCTCGCGCTTCTCGCTTCAGGTCGAGCCGGGCCTGGACCGCATCGCCCTGGCGGTGCACGAGACCGGCCTGTCGGCCAATCAGCGCGCCGCCCTGGACGCCCTGGTCGGCCGTTTCGCCATGGAAGGGGCGCCCGTTCTGGTCATCGAGGCCCCGGCGGGCGGCGATCCGGCGGCGGCCCAGGCGGCCTGGAACGTCAAGGCGGCGTTCGAGGCGGCGGGCGTGCCCGGCGAGCGCATCCAGCTGGTCGGCTACGCCGCGCCGGATCCGAGGGCGCCGGTCCTGGTCGGCTTCGAGACCGTGCAGGCGGTCGTGCCGCAGTGTGGAGCCCAATGGGGCAATCTGGGCCGCACCGGCGACAATCAATCGGCCTCCAACTTCGGGTGCGCCGTCACCGCCAACCTGGCCGCCCAGATCGCCGATCCGCGCGACATCGTCGCCCCGCGCGCCATGACGCCGGCCGACGCGGGCCGTCGCTCCGTGGTGTTCGACGCCTATCGCGAGGGCGCGCAGACCGCCGCCCAGCGCGAGGCGCTGATCTCGCAGACCAAGATTTCGCAGGCGGTGCAATGACGTCCGCGCCCAAGCCCTTCCCGACACAGGATTTCGACGCCCTCGACGGGTTCGATCTCGACGACGACTTCATGGACCTGCACCCCGCGCCGAACGTCGCGCCTGCGGCCCTGGACCGGGCGGCGGACGCCTTTGATCCGGTCGGGCGGATGCGCGACGAGACCGAGACGGCCATTCGGTCGCAACCGCCCGTGTCCGCCCCTGCCGCCGCCGAGCCCGTGGTGGCGGCCCTGCCCGCGCTGGAGCCGTCGACGGCCCTGACGCTGGGCGGCCCGGCCTCGGTCGAGGTGTCGATCCCCCGCATCGGCGTGCACATCTTCGCCGAGCGTCAGGACACGGCCGCCGCCGCCGAGCGCGCAGGCCAGGACCGCCGCATGGCGCGCGCCACGACCCAGATCCGCCTCGGCGGCGTTCAGGCGGCGATCGAGGCCTATCAGGCCGAGCCGACGCCGCCCCTGATCATCGTCGAGAGCCTGAAGGCGCCGCAGGACCTGCTGGCCGAGATCGACCAGTTGGCCCAGGTCTGCGACGCGGGCACCAAGGTCGTCATCATCGGCGCGACCAACGACATCCTGCTGTTCCGCGAACTGATGCGGCGCGGCGTCAGTGAATATCTGGTGGCGCCGGTCCAGCCGCTGCAGCTGATCGCCGCCATCGGGGGCCTGTTCGCCGACCCGGCCCAGCCCTTCGTCGGCCGCACCATCGCCTTCGTCGGCGCGCGCGGCGGGGCCGGGGCCTCGGCCGTGGCGCACAACACCGCCTACGCCATGAGCGAGCGGATCGGCGTCAACACCGTCATCGTCGACTATGATCTGCCGTTCGGCACGGCGGGGCTGGACTTCAATCAGGACCCGCTGAACGGAGTGGCCGACGCCCTCAGTCAGCCCGATCGCCTGGACGCCACCCTGCTGGACCGGATGATGGTCCGCTGCACCGACAAGCTGAGCCTGTTCGCGGCGCCCGCCACCCTGGAGACCGACTGGGACATCGGCGCCGAGGCCTTCGAGGAGGTCACCACCCGCATCCGCGCCACGGCGCCTTTCGTGGTGCTGGACCTGCCGCACCTGTGGTCGGGCTGGATGCGCCGGGCGCTGATTGCGGCGGACGAGGTGGTGGTGGTGGCGACCCCGGACCTGGCCTCGCTGCGCAACGCCAAGAACATGATCGACCTGATCAAGCAGGGCCGTCCCAACGACGCCCCGCCGCGCCTGGTTCTGAACCAGGTGGGGATGCCGGGTCGGCCCGAGATTCCGGCCAAGGATTTCGGCGCGGCCCTGGGCGTCCATCCCAGCCTCAGCATCCCCTTCGACGCCAAGGTGTTCGGCGCGGCCGCCAACAACGGCCAGATGATCGTCGACGCCGCCGCCAGGACCAAGGCGGCCGAGGCCTTCGAGACCCTGGCCCAGATCGTCTCGCGCCGCGAACTGCCGGCCGCGTCCGCGCGCGCGGCGGGCCGGCCCAGGCCGGCCGCCAAGGGAAGCGGCTCCCTGCTCGGCTCCCTGTTCAGCAAGAAGTCCTGAGGTCGTGTTCGGCAAGCGGACAGCACAACCGGGCCTCGCTCCCGCCGCGCCGCGGCCCGCCCCAGCCGTCGCGCCGGAAGCGCAGCCGCGTCCCGCGCCCGAGCCGGTCGACGGCTTCTCCGCCGACGACCTGGACCCTCTGACGCCGCCGCCTGCCGCCGCTCCGCGCAGCGACCGGCTGGACGCCCTGGACGGACTGCTGGGCCGCAAGCCCGAGCCCGCCCCGACCGGCGCGCCAGGCGCAGCTCCGGCGGCCGGTCCCCGCGCCACGCCGGGTCTGGAGCAGCTCAAGAAGGCCCAGGCCGTCGCCGAGATCGTGCGCGAGCAGAGCGACTATTATCACGCGACGAAGACCACCATCTTCAACGCCCTGATGAACACCATCGACCTGGCCCAGCTGGCGCAGCTGGACCAGAAGGCGGCGTCCGAGGAAATCCGCGACATCGTCTCCGAACTGGTGGCGATCAAGAACGTCTCCATGTCGGTGGCCGAGCAGGAGCACCTGGTCCAGGACATCCTGAACGACGTCCTCGGCTATGGTCCGCTGGAGCCGCTGCTGGCGCGCGACGACATCGCCGACATCATGGTCAACGGCGCAGGCCGGGTCTTCATCGAGGTCGGCGGCAAGGTGCAACTGACCAATGTCCGCTTCCGCGACAACGGCCAGTTGATGAACATCTGCCAGCGGATCGTGTCCCAGGTCGGCCGCCGCGTCGACGAAAGCTCTCCGATCTGCGACGCCCGCCTGCCCGACGGCAGCCGCGTCAACGTCATCGCCCCACCGCTGGCCATCGACGGTCCGACGCTGACGATCCGCAAGTTCAAGAAGGACAAGCTGACGATGCGCAACCTGGTGGAGTTCGCCTCCATCAGTCCCGAGGGCGCGCGGGTGCTGGGCGTCATCGGCGCGGCGCGATGCAATCTGGTCATCTCGGGCGGCACGGGTTCGGGCAAGACCACCCTGCTGAACACCCTCACGGCCTTCATCGACCCGACCGAGCGCGTCATCACTTGCGAGGACGCCGCCGAGCTGCAGTTGCAGCAGCCGCACGTCGTGCGTCTGGAGACCCGCCCGCCGAACCTGGAGGGCCAGGGCCAGATCACCATGCGCGACCTGGTCAAGAACTGCCTGCGGATGCGCCCCGAACGCATCATCGTCGGCGAGGTGCGCGGTCCTGAGGCTTTCGACCTGCTGCAGGCCATGAACACCGGCCACGACGGTTCGATGGGCACCCTGCACGCCAACAGCCCGCGTGAGGCGATCAGCCGTCTGGAATCCATGATCACCATGGGCGGCTACGGCCTGCCGTCCAAGACCATCCGCGAGATGATCGTCGGCTCCATCGACGTCATTGTCCAGGCCGCGCGCCTGCGCGACGGCAGCCGGCGCATCACCCACATCACCGAAGTGGTGGGGCTGGAAGGCGACGTCATCGTCACCCAGGACCTGTTCGTCTACGACATCACCGGCGAGGACGCGCACGGCAAGATCACCGGGCGTCACCGCTCGACCGGCATCGCTCGTCCGCGCTTCTGGGACCGCGCCCGCTACTACGGGCTGGAACGCGAACTGGCCGAAGCCCTGGACGCGGCGGAGTAGGGCGATGCTGCTTCCCATCCTGGCGGCGGTCCTGGCCTTCATCACCATCGGCGGCGTCGGCTGGGTTCTGGTCGGCGGCGACGATTCCTCGGGCCAGGCGGTCAAGCGCGCCAAGACCATGGGCGGGGTTCGGGCCGAGGCGGCCGCGAGCGCCAAGCGCGCCGCTGCGGCCAATACGCCCGAGGCCCGGCGCAAACAGATCCTGCAGCAGCTTCAGGAGGTCGATCGGCGCGAGCGCAAGGCGCGCCTGACCATGGCGGCCAAGCTGAAGCAGGCGGGCCTGACCCTGTCGATGCGGACCTTCGTCATCATCAGCGTGGTCGCGGGCCTGGTCGGGGCGTTTCTGGCCTTCGTGCTGGGGGCCAACATCCTCATCGTCCTGGGCGGCGGCGTGGCCGCAGGCCTGGGCCTGCCGCGCTGGATCGTCGGCTTCAAGGCCAAGGCGCGGATGAAGAAATTCTCCCTGGCCTTCGCCGATGCGGTCGACATCCTGGTGCGCGGCATCAAGACCGGCCTGCCGGTGCACGACTGTTTCAAGATCATCGCCCGCGAGAGTCCCGAGCCCCTGGCCGGGGAGTTCCGCCTGCTGGTCGAGGGCATGGGGGTGGGGCTGACGCTCGCCCAGGCCCTGGACAAGATGTATGAGCGCATCCCGACGCCGGAGCTGAAATTCTTCGCCATCGTCATCGCCATCCAGCAGAAGTCGGGCGGCAACCTGGCCGAGGCCCTGGGCAACCTGACCTCGGTGCTGCGGGCCCGAAGAATGATGGTCGAGAAGATCAAGGCCCTGTCGTCCGAGGCCATCGCCTCGGCCGGCATCATCGCCTCCCTGCCTCCGGCGGTGATGATCCTCGTGATGCTCTCGAGCCCCAGCTACATGCTGCTGATGTTCACCGACATCCGCGGCCAGGTCATGCTGATGGGCGCGGGCCTGTGGATGGCGATCGGCGTCTTCGTGATGAAGCGCATGATCAACTTCAAGTTCTGACGAGGGAGCGACGACCGTGAACGGCTTCATGCGCTTCATCACCGACCCGCAGAACCTGCTCAGCATCGGGGTGGGCGTGGCCGTCTTCGCCAGCGTGCTGACGCTTCTGTCCTCCTTCGTCGACGGCGGGCCGCGCCTGGACAAGCGGATGAAGGCGGTGGCCGAGCGCCGCGAGGAACTGCGGCGCCGTTCGCGCCAGGCCATGCGCGGCGGCGCGGCGGGCGGCGAAGGCGCCAGCCTGCGCCAGACCGACGACAGCTTCCGCAGCCGTGTGGTCGCCCGGCTGAACCTGATGAAGCTGCTGGAAGACCCCAAGGTCGCCGACAACATGATCCAGGCGGGCTTCCGCGGGCCGAGGCCGCTGAACACCTTCTACTTCTTCCGCTTCGCCACCCCCTTCATCCTGATGGCGCTGACGGCCTTCTATCTGTTCGGCGTCGTCAAGCCGGACCTGCCCCTGACCACCCTGATCGCCTTCGTGGTCGGGGCGGCGGGCGTCGGCTTCTATGCGCCGAACATCTATCTGAAGAACCTGATCGACAAGCGGCGGGCCTCGATCGTGGCGGCCTTCCCGGACTCGCTCGACCTGCTGCTGATCTGCGTGGAGTCCGGCATGTCGATCGAGGCGGCCATCCAGAAGGTCAGCCAGGAGGTCGGCGGCCAGTCGATCGAACTGGCCGAGGAGTTGTCCCTGCTCTCGGCCGAGCTCAGCTATCTGCCGGACCGGCGCATGGCCTATGAGGGCATGGCCAAGCGGACCCAGCATCCGGGCATCAAGGCCGTGGCCACCGCCATGACCCAGGCCGAGACCTACGGCACGCCGCTGGGGTCGGCCCTGCGCGTCATGGCCAAGGAGAATCGCGACCTGCGCCTGGCCGCCGCCGAGAAGAAGGCCGCCGCCCTGCCCGCCAAGCTGACCGTGCCGATGATCCTGTTCTTCCTGCCGGTGCTGTTCGTGGTCATCCTGGGTCCGGCCATCATCAACATCCAGGACATGATGAAGGGCGGCTGAGCCGTCGCTGACGCAGCCGTCCGGGACCTCAGCCTTCCTCGGCGGTCCGCTTCAGGGCCTCGCTGATGGCCTGATAGGCCGGGCGGATGCGAGGGCGGTGCTTGTCGTGGAACAGTTCGGCGCGCAGGCCGGTGAAGACCGTGCCGTGCGACACGATGCAGGCTCCCCGCTCCAGCTCCTCGATCTCATAGTAGCGCAGGGTGCGGAACAGGAAGCCGCGACGCTCGATCCAGACCAGCTGGGCGTTGGGCTCCCATTCGCCCAGCCTCGCCTGCACCTGCCGTTCGCCCAGGTCCGGCAGGCGTTCCGTCAGGCTGATCGGCGCGCCGAAGCCCAGGGCGCCCTCGACCTCGACCTCATGCGGATTCCAGCGGTTCCAGCCGCCGAAGTCCGTCAGCACTTCCCAGAGGCGTTCGGCCGTGGCGCGCACGCCGATGCGGTTCTCGATGCGGATCGTTTCCATGGCGCTTCCTGTGACACGGCTTTTCGCGTTTAGGAAGACGGCGCGGCGTCCGGCCTTTGTCCTTGGAGCAGCCGCCCCGCCGCGTTAAGTCCGGGCCTCAGTGCAAGGAGCCGTCATGATCACCCGCATCCAGCCCGACAACCGCATGAGCCAGGCCGTGATCCACGGCCAGACCGTCTACCTGGCCGGACAGGTCGGCGAGCCGGGCGAGGACGTCGCCGCCCAGACGCGCACCGCCCTGGCCGAGGTCGAGGCGATCCTGGCCGAATGCGGCAGCGACAAGACGAAGATCCTGTCGGCCCAGGTCTGGTTGGCCGACATCGCCGATTTCGAGGCGATGAACGCCGTCTGGGACGCCTGGGTCGATCCGGCCCACCCGCCCGCCCGCGCCACCTGCGAGGCGAAGCTGGCCACGCCCAATTACCTCGTCGAAGTCGTCGTCGTGGCGGCGCGCTGACATGGCCCGCGTCATCTCCCCGGAAAGCGAGCTGGAGCGGTTCAAGGCGACCCGCGTCACCGCCCTGTATCGCCTCGACCTGATCGAGAAGGGGGCGCAGCTGACCTATGACGACGGCACGCCGGTCGACATGGCGTCCGAGGCGCAGCGGCTGAAGGAGCAGGTCGCCGACATGGACCGCCGCATCGCCCGGCTGGAAGCGGCGCAAAAGCCGTGAGCCTGGACAGCGTCCGCGCCTTCTTCGCGCAAAAGGCGCCCGACGTCGCCGTCATCGAACTGGACGTCAGCACCGCCACGGTGGCCGAGGCGGCCGCCGCCCACGGCGTCGAACCGGGCCAGATCGCCAAGACCCTGTCCCTGCGCGCAGGCGACCGCGTCGTCCTTCTGGTCACGGCGGGCGACGCGCGGCTGGACAACGCCAAGGCCAAGGCGGCCTTCGGCGGCAAGATCAGGATGCTGGACCTCTCAGAGGTCGAGGGCGTGACCGGCCACCCTGTCGGCGGCGTCTGCCCCTTCGGCCTGGCGACGCCCCTGCCGGTCTATTGCGACGCCTCGCTGAAGGCCTGGGACGTGGTGATCCCGGCGGCCGGCGCCATCCATTCGGCCGTCCGCATCGCCCCTGAGCGGATGGCCGCGCTGACCGACGCCGAATGGGTCGACGCCTGCCGCTAGGTCGACGCCGGCGGCGAGTTCCGATCCAGAAGCGCGGCGATGCGCGCCAGCTTGTCCGGATTCCGCGTGATGAAGACCTCGACCACCCGGCCGTCGACGATGGTCAGGGCCGTCGTCTGCAGGATGCGGCCGCGCTCCAGGCTGATGTAGCCGGGCAGGCCGTCGATCCAGACGGGACGGAGCATTTCCGAACCTTCCTGACCGTATTTGCGGTGCAGGCCGGCGTAGAGCCGCAACAGCTTCGACGCGCCCTGAATGGCGTTGTGGAAGGCGATCACCTTGCCCCCGCCGTCCGACTTCAGCGTCGCCTCGTCCACCAGAAGGGCGCCGAGGGCGGCCATGTCGCCGGATCGCGCCGCGTCGAAGAAGGCGCGGGCGATGCGTTCGCCCTCTTGCGGCTCCACGGCGTAGCGGGGGCGGGCCTCCCGGATATGGCGGCGGGCGCGGCTGGCCAGTTGCCGCACCGAAGCGGGATCGCGCTCCAGCGTCGTCGCCACCTCGTCGAAGCCGACATCGAACACGTCATGAAGAAGGAAGGCGGCGCGCTCCAGGGGCGACAGCCGCTCCATGGCGGTCATCAGGGACAGGGTCAGATCATCGGCGAAGACCTCGGCGTCCGCCTCCGGCCCGGTGATCAGCGGCTCGGGCAGCCAGGCGCCGACATAGGTCTCGCGCCGCACGCGGGCGGATTTCAGCAGGTCCAGCGCCAGGCGGGTGGTGGTGCGCGTCAACCAGGCGCCGGGCTCGCGAATCTCGGCCGGGTCGACCCGGCTCCATCGGAGCCAGGCCTCCTGCGTCACGTCTTCCGCCTCGGCCAGGGAGCCGAGCATGCGGTAGGCGAGGCGCGTCAGCCGGGGCCGATGCGCCTCGAAGACTTCGGTCGAGGGATCAGGCCGCGACACGCGCCGGGCCTGCCGGATGGGCCGAGCGGAAGCCGACGGCGAGCCGGTTCCAGACGTTGATCGCCCCGATAGCGAAGGCCAGCTTCACCTGCTCGGCTTCACTGAACTCGGCCTTGAACACGGCATAGTCCGCATCCGACGCCTGGGACTGTTCGATGCGCGTCAGGCTCTCGGCCCAGGTCAGGGCGGCGCGTTCGCGCGGGCTGAACAGCGAGGATTCCCGCCATGCGGCGAGCAGATGCAGACGCACCTCGCTCTCACCCGCCCTGCGGGCGTCGGCGGTGTGCATGTGCAGGCAATAGGCGCAGCCGTTGATCTGCGAGACGCGGATCTTCAGCAGTTCCAGAAGGCTATGCTCCAGGCCGCTGGCGGCGACGGCCTGCTCCAGCCGCACCATCGCCTGATAGACGTCGGGGGCGGCCTTGGCGGGGTTGGCGATGCGCGGTGTCATGTCGTGGCTCCTGTGGCTTGAGTGCGCGTCCCTCCATGACGAGACAGACCGTCGGGCTGTGACATGACCCGGCGGATCAGGGCTTCAGACGCTCCAGCACTGTCGTGATGACGCGTTCATAGGCGTCGCTCAGGGCGCGCAGGTCGGCCTCGGGCACGCGCTCGTCGACCTGGTGCATGGTCTGGCCGACCAGACCCAGCTCCAGCACCGGACACAGGGCGCGGATGAAGCGGGCGTCCGAGGTGCCGCCGGTGGTCGAGGCCTCAGGGCGGCGGCCCAGCGTCGCCTCGACGGCGTCCTGCACCGCCGTGACGAAGACGCCCGGCTCGGTCAGGAAGGCTTCGCCCGAGCACATGTGCTCCAGCTCGATCTGCAGGCCGGTCTCGGCCTGAAGCGCGCCCGCCTCGCGGTTCAGCCAGTCGATCAGACCGTCGCCGGTGTGGGTCGGGTTGAAGCGGATATTGAGCCGCGCCTTCGCTTCGGCCGGGATGATGTTGGTCGCCGGATTGCCCACGTCGATGGTGGTGATCTCAAGGTTCGACGGCGGGAACTCGGGGTAGCCCTCGTCGAGGACGTGAGCGTCAAGCCGGGCCAGCAGGCGAGCGATGACCGGGGCCGGATTGGCGGCGCGGTCGGGATAGGCGACGTGGCCCTGTTTGCCGTGGACGGTGATCCAGGTGTTCAGCGAGCCGCGCCGCCCGACCTTGATCATGTCGCCCAGGTGGTGGGCCGAGGAGGGTTCCCCGACCACGCAGGCGTCGATGACCTCGCCCTCGGCGGCCAGGGTCTGGACCACCCGCTTGGTGCCGTGCAGGGCCGGGCCTTCCTCGTCGCCGGTGATCAGGAAGGACAGGGAGCCCTCGATCTCGCCTTGGGCGAGGACGTGCGAGACGGCGGCGACCCAGGCGGCGACGCCGCCCTTCATGTCCACGGCGCCCCGGCCATAGAGGACGCCGTCGCGGGTCTCGCCCTCGAACGGTCCGGCGCTCCAGGCTTTCAGATCGCCGATCGGCACCACGTCGGTGTGGCCGGCGAAGCAGAGGTTGGGCGAGGCGGTCCCGCGCCGGGCGTAGAGGTTCTCGATCCGGGCGTCGTGGCCCACGCCGCTCGGCCCCTCGAACACCATGCGGCGGCAGGTGAAGCCCAGGCCGGTCAGGGCGCGCTCCAACACGTCCATCGCCCCTTCGTCGGCGGGGGTGACGGAGGGGATGCGGATCAGGTCGCGGGTCAGGTCGACAGGATCGATGACGGAATGTGATGCGGCGTTCATGAGGCTATTGCTTTAGGCATATCCCGCATCCGCGAGAAGGCCCGACGGCCGCGACAGCGCCCCTTGTTTGAAGACGCACCACGACCGTGACGACCGAAAGCATCGATTCCGCCCCGACGGTTCCGCCCCAGCCGCCGCTGCCGCCTGGACCGCCGCCCGGTTCCTCTCATGACGGCGGCCCGTCCAGTCCCTGGGGCATCGGCGACTTCCGCCTGCTGTGGCTGGGCCGGATGGTGGCGGTTCTGGGCATCCAGATCCAGTCCTCGGCCCTGCTGTGGCAGGTCTATGAGATCGCCCGGCGCGATCATCCGATCGAACAGGCCAGCCTCTATCTGGGGCTGGTGGGCCTGTGCCAGTTCCTGCCGCTGCTGGCCTTCACCCTGCCGGCCGGGGCCATGGCCGACCGACACGACCGCAAGCACACCGTCACCCTGTCGATCATCGTCGAGGGGATGTGCGCGAGCGCCTTCCTGATGATGGCGCTGCACGGCTCGCCGCCCCTGTGGGGCCTGCTGGCGGTCGCCGCCGTCTTCGGCGCGGCGCGCGCCTTCCTGGCCCCGGCCAGCCAGGCCTTCCTGCCGATGGTGGTGGGACGCAAGGCCCTGCCGCCCGCCATCGCCGCCCAGTCCATCGCCTTCCAGACCGGCGCCATCGCCGGACCGGCCCTGGGCGGGGTCATCGTCGGCCTGTCGGTGCCCCTGGCCTACGCCTCGGCCCTGGGGCTGTTCCTGGTGGCGGTCGCCTGCTTCCTGCTGATCCGCACCCGAGGCAAGCCCCAGGTCGATCCATCCAAACTGGGCCCGGTGCAGCAGGTCAGGGAAGGCCTCGCCTATGTCTGGAAGACCAAGATCGTCCTGGGCGCCATCTCCCTGGACCTGGTCGTCGTCCTGCTGGCCGGGGTGGCGCTGCTGACGCCGATCTTCGCGCGCGACATCCTGCATGTCGGCGCGATCGGCTTCGGCCTGCTGCGGGCCTCGTTCGGGGTGGGGGCGCTGATCATGGCCCTCTACCTCAGCCGCTTCCCCATCGTGCGTCACGGCGGGCGGTGGATGTTCGGGGCGGTGGCCGTGTTCGGCGTCTGCACCCTGATCTTCGGCCTGTCCAAGAGCGTCTGGCTGTCAGGGGCGGTGCTGTTCCTGGGCGGAGCGGCGGACATGATCAGCGTCAACATCCGCCAGACCCTGATCCAGCTGGCCACGCCCGATCACATGCGCGGGCGGGTGTCGTCGGTGTCCATGCTGTTCATCGGCGCCTCCAACGAGCTGGGCGAGGCCTATTCCGGCGTCATGGTGCGCCTGCTCGGCCCGATCGGGGCGGCGGTGTTTGGCGGCTTCGGCGCCCTGGCCGCGACCGGGGTCTGGGCCAGGGTCTTCCCCAGTCTGAGGAAGGCGAACAAGCTGACCTGATGCGCTCAGAACGACCCTTCTCCCCTTGTGGGAGAAGGTGGCATGCGAAGCATGACGGATGAGGGGTGGCGGCGGCGTCGCTCGTCGTGCGGCGCATAAAAAAAGCGCCGCGATCGGCTGACCGCAGCGCTCACACCCCTCATCCGCGCGCCTTCGGCGCCCACCTTCTCCCACAAGGGGAGAAGGATGAGATCAGCCCCAGGGGCGGAAGTGTTTCGACAGCTTGAGCCCCTGGCTCTGGTAGTGGCTGCCGCCCTCGCCGTAGAGGCGCGAGGGCCGCTCGGTCAGCGGCTCATAGACCAGTCGGGCGACGATCTGGCCGTGCTCCAGCAGGAAGGGGGTGTCGTGGGTGCGGACCTCCAGCACGCCCTTGGAGCCGGCGCCGTGCGCCTCGTCCGTGCCGAAGCCGGGGTCGAAGAAGCCGGCGTAGTGGACGCGGAACTCGCCGACCGAGGGGTCGATCGGGGTCATCTCGGCGGCCTGATCGACCGGAATCTCCACATCGTCCGACGAGGCCAGGATGTAGAACTCGCCCGGATCCAGCAGCAGTTCGCCCCGGCGCAGGGTCAGCGGCTCCCAGAAGTCGCGCGGGTCATGGCCGTCGATGTGGTCCATGTTGACCACGCCCGCGTGACGGCGGCCGCGATAGCCGACGACGCCGTTGTCGCCCGCGCGCAGGTCGACGCCGACGCTGCGGGTCTCCAGCTTGGGCGGCTCGCCCGCCTTGAGGCGCAGCTGGTTCAGCCGCGTGCCCGGCTTGACCAGGATGGAGAAGGTCTGGGGCGCGATCTCGAGATACAGCGGGCCGTCATAGCCCTCGTCCACATCGTCGAAGCTGCCGCCCTGATCGGTCAACAGGCGCACGAAGACGTCGACGCGGCCGGTCGAGCTCTTCGGATTGGCGCGGGCGTTCAGCCCCTTGGGCAGGCTGAGGCGCTCCTGCAGGCGGGCGATATAGACGCACCCCTTCTCCATCACATAGCCGCCCGACAGGTCGATGGCGTGCATGGCGACGTCGGCGATGCGCGCCTCGACCTTGCGCTGACCGGGCAGGAAGGAGGCGCGCACGCGCCAGGCCTGATCCGACAGGCGCAGGTCCAGGCTGGCGGGCTGGACCTGATCGACGTCGAACGGGGTGTCGGAGGCGATGGCGCCCGCCGCGATCAGGGTCTCAATGCCCTGGAAGGGAAGGATGCCGGCGCGGGCGGGAATCTGAAAGCTGGTCATGCCGTCCTGTTCTCACACGGATTTTCTCGTCTGTGTAGCTTGTCGGCGACGACAGACGCTTGAACCCCGCGTACGGCGGGCTGCATATAGCGCATGCACTCCGCTCCTGCCTACTCCGCCGAGACCGAAGGCGTCGTCGTTCGCGTCCGCCCCTCCTACCTGGCGGGCCAGTCAGACCCGGCCGAGGGGCGCTGGGTCTGGGCCTATCAGGTCGAGATCGTCAATCTGAGCGGCGGCCCGGTGCAGCTGGTGGCCCGGCGCTGGACCATCACCGACGCCCTGGGCCGGGTCGAGGAGGTGCGCGGTCCCGGCGTGGTCGGCGAGCAGCCGCTGATCGAGCCGGGCGACAGCTACGCCTACGCCTCGGGCTGTCCGTTGACGACGCCCTCGGGCTCCATGGTCGGCGCCTATTTCATGCAGGACGCCGAAGGTCGGATGTTCGAAGCCGCCATTCCGGCCTTCAGTCTGGACGTGCCGGATTCCCGGCGCGTCCTGAACTAGCCTGCGCCCCGTTGTCACAGCCCGGCTTTCAGGCTTAGCCTCGCCGCACATTCACGAGGCTCCCGCATGACGGACACCCCCGCCGGAACCGGCAAACGCATAGAACTGACCATCCGCGCCCTGATCCTGGGGTGTCTGCTGGCGGCGGTCTTCACGGCGGCCAATACCTATCTGGGGCTGAAGGTCGGCCTGACCTTCGCCTCGGCCATTCCGGCGGCGGTCATCTCCATGGCCCTGCTGCGGGCGTTCCGCGGTTCGACCATCTGGGAGAACATGACGGTCCAGACCGTCGCCTCGGTCGGCGGCTCGATGAGCGCCATCATCTTCGTCCTGCCCGGTCTGGTGATGATCGGCTGGTGGATGAACTTCCCCTTCTGGGAGTCGGTGATGATCTGCGTCCTGGGCGGGGTGCTGGGGGTGACCTTCTCCATTCCCCTGCGCCGCACCCTGGTCGTTCAGGGCGGCCTGCCCTACCCCGAGGGCGTCGCCGCCGCCGAGGTGCTGAAGGTCGGTTCGCCCGGCGCGGACCAGACCGAGGAGGCGGTGCGCGAGAACCGTTCCGGCCTGTTCGTCGTCATCGGCGGAGCGATCGCTTCGGCCCTGTTCGGCTTCCTGGCCGCCGCCCGGGTGTTCGCAGCCGAGACCGCCGCCTTCCTGCGCCTGCCCGCGGCGCTGGGCGGCGGGGCGACCGGGGTCGGCTTCTCCATGCAGTTCGCCCTGCTGGGCGCCGGTCACCTGATCGGGCTGGCGGTCGGCCTGACCCAGTTGTTCGGCCTGGTCCTGGCCTGGCTGATCTTCGTGCCCATCCTGACCTCCCCCGAGTTCGCCGCCTGGGCCGTCGCCCACGGCGTGCCCTCCATCGCCGCCACGACGGCGGCCGAAGCCGGCGCCGAGGGCCTGGCCATGAGCGTCTGGGCCCAGGAGGTCCGCTTCATCGGCGCCGGGGTCATCGGCGTCGCCGCCCTGTGGACCCTGGCCAAGCTGGCCAAACCCCTGGCCGCCGGCCTGGCCTCGGCCATCTCCGCCCAGGCGCGCCGCGCCCATGGCGAGACGCTGGAGCTGGCCGAGCAGGACATGCCCATCAAACTGGTCGGTCTGATCTCGGTCGCCGCCCTGGTCGGCATCGCCGTCCTGCTGGCCGTGGTGGCCCAGGGCACCGCCCTGGCCGGATCGGCCCCGCTGCTGGTGATCGGCGGCCTGGTCTATGTCGTCGTCATCGGCTTCGCCGTGGCCGCCATCTGCGGCTACATGGCCGGGCTGATCGGGTCGTCGAACAGCCCGGTGTCGGGCGTCGGCATCCTGGCCATCATCATCGCCTCCCTGCTGATGCTGGGCGTGCTGGCCATCGCCGGGGTTCCGGCCGATCCGTCCATCGTCGCCTTCGCCCTGATCGTCACCGCCGTGGTCTTCGCCGTGGCCGTGATCGCCAACGACAACCTGCAGGACCTCAAGACCGGCCAGCTGGTCGAGGCCACGCCCTGGCGTCAGCAGACGGCGCTGCTGGTCGGCGTGGTGGCCGGCGCCCTGGTCATCCCCTTCGTGCTGGACATGATGAACCAGGCCTTCGGCTTCGAAGGCGGCCCGCCCGCCATCGTCCAGGGCTCGCAGACCCTGGCGGCGCCTCAGGCGACCCTGATCTCGGCCCTGGCCAAGGGCGTCATCTCGGGCGATCTGCGCTGGGATCTGATCGGCATCGGCGCCGTGGTCGGCGTCCTGGTCATCATCCTCGACGTCATCCTGCGCCGCACGACCAACGACCGGATCAAGCTGCCGCCGCTGGCCGCCGGGATCGGCGTCTATCTGCCCGCCGCCGTCACCACCATGCTGGTCGTCGGCGCCGTCTGCGGCTGGCTGTACGACCGGGCGGTCAAGTCGACCCGCTACGCCGACGTGGCCCGCCGCATGGGCGTGCTGCTGGCGTCCGGCCTGATCGTGGGCGAGAGCCTGTTCGGCGTCTTCACCGCCGCCGTCATCGTCGGCACGAAGAATGAAGCGCCCTTCGCCCTGCTGCCCGCCGACAGCGGCTGGCCCGCCATGTGGGCCGGTCTGATCGCCTTCGCCGTCCTGACCTACGCCCTTTACGCCTGGGTGCGTCGCCGCGCGGCCAAGGTCTAAGACGAACTAGAGGGCGGCGGCGAAGGCCTCCGCCGCCCGACTGGCGCTGCGCTCGCGGTGGCGCAGCCGATAGAAGGGCCGCTCGGGCAGTTCGAGCGGCAGGCGGACCAGCCGCCCCGCCTCGATCAGGGGCCGGGCGGCCAATTCCGAGATCGCCGTGACCAGCCCGCCGCCGTCCCCGGCGCTGGCCGCCACCGCCGTCAGGATCGCCTCATTGGACGGCAGCACCAGCGCCGTCTTCAGGTCCGACGCGGCCATGCCGCGCGGCAGGGCCGCCTCGAACTCGCTGCGGGTGCCCGAGCCCGCCTCGCGCAAGGCCCAGTCCAGAGCCTTCAGATCCGACGCGGCCAGAGGCTGTTCCCGCTCCGCCAGCGGATGCCCCGGCGCCGCCACCACGATCAGCCGGTCGGCGCCGATCCGCGTCCGCTCCAGCCGGGGCGCGTCCTCGGCGCCTTCGATCAGGCCCAGTTCCGCCTCGCCCGCCAGCACGGCCTCGACCACCTGATGGGTGTTGCCGATCGACAGATGCAGCTCCACGCCCGGATGGCTCTGGGCGAAGGCGGCCATGCGCGGGGGCAGCCAGTAGGCGGCGATGGTCTGACTGGCGAACAGCCGCACCGACCCGCGTTTCAGCCCCGCCAGTTCGTCCAGCAGCCGCTCGGCCGCCTCGGTCCGCGCCAGCACCGCCCTGGCTTCCGGCAGAAAGGCCGTCCCCGCCGCGTTCAGCGCCAGGCCGCGCCCGACCCGGTCGAACAGCCGCGCCCCGTGCCGCGTCTCCAGCGCATTGACCGCCGCGCTGACCGCCGACTGGGTCAGATGCAGCGCCTCGGCCGCCCGCGTCATGTGCAGGCGCTCGGCCACGGCGACGAAGATGCGGAGCTGTTCCAGCGTCATGGCTTATTGATTAATCAAATCGATTGTTAAGTCCATAACTACGCGTTGGATCGATCAGATGACGGAGCGGATAAGGACCGCATGACCGTCGCTCTCGACCATGCCGCTCCCTCTCGCCGCCTGACGGGCCTGGCCCGCCTCCTGCCCGGCGTCGCCCTGTCCGCCGCCATCGGCGCCGTCGCCTATGGGCTGCAGATCGTCGAGACCCGACTGTTCGAGCATCCGTGGATCGAGGGCCTGGTCCTGGCCATCCTGATCGGGGCCGGACTGCGCCTGGTCTGGACGCCGTCGTCGCTGTGGACGCCGGGCGTCGCCTTCAGCGCCAAGACCCTGCTGGAAGTCGCCGTGGCCCTGCTGGGCGCTACGGTCTCGGGCGCGGCGGTGGCGGCGCTGGGGCCCTGGCTGCTGCTGACCATCGTCGGCGTCGTCGCCGTGGCCATCCTTGGCGGCTACGCGCTGGGGCGGGCGTTCGGCCTGCCGCACGCCATGGCCCTGCTGGTCGCCTGCGGCAACGCCATCTGCGGCAACTCGGCCATCGCCGCCGTGGCCCCGGTCATCGAGGCCGAGGGCCAGGACGTGGCCGCCGCCATCGGCTTCACCGCCGTTCTGGGCATCGCCGTGGTGCTGCTGGTTCCGGTCGTCGGCGCCATGATGGGCTATGACGCCACGCGGGTCGGGGTGCTGGCGGGCCTGACCGTCTACGCCGTGCCGCAGGTGCTGGCCGCCGCCGCGCCCGCCGGCCTGGCCGCCGTCCAGACGGGCGCCGTGGTCAAGCTGGTGCGCGTGCTGATGCTGGGTCCCGTCTGCCTGATCCTGGGCCTGATGCGCTCGAAACAGGCCGAAGGCGGGCGCGGGCCGAAGCTGCATCAGATGGCGCCCTGGTTCATCCTCGTCTTCCTGGCCCTGATGGCCGTGCGGTCGCTGGGCTGGCTGCCGGAAGCGATCCTGCCGCCGCTGCAGGTCTCGGTCTCGGCCCTGACGCTGATCGCCATGGCGGCGCTGGGGCTGATGGTCGATCCGCGCGCCGTGCTGCGGGCCGGACCGCGCGTGGCCGCCGTCGCCGCCCTGTCGGCCCTGCTCATCGGCACGCTGGCCGTGGGGGTGCTGGCCGTCATGCCGCTGGGTTGATCAGTCGAACGCGCACCGGACTGGCGTTTTGGCCCGCATCCCTGTAAGAGGCGCGCCGAACCCTTCCCTTTTCTGCAATCTTCTTGCAGCGGCGCGGCCCATCCGTGACCGAACACAGTCCGCCCGAGCCCGACATGAACCTTCGTAACGTCGCTATCATCGCCCACGTCGACCACGGCAAGACGACCATGGTGGACGCCCTGCTGGCCCAGTCCGGCCTGTTCCGCGCCAATGAGGCGACGACCGAGCGCGCCATGGACTCCGGCGATCAGGAGCGCGAGCGCGGCATCACCATCCTGGCCAAATGCACATCGATCCTGTGGAACGGCAAGGCCGGCGAGACCCGCATCAACATCATCGACACGCCGGGCCACGCCGACTTCGGCGGCGAGGTCGAGCGCATCCTGGGCATGGTGGACGGCTGCGTCCTGCTGGTCGACGCCGAAGAGGGCGTCATGCCCCAGACCAAGTTCGTGCTGACCAAGGCGCTGAAGATGGGCCTGCGCCCCATCCTGTGCATCAACAAGGTCGACCGCGCCCACGCCGACCCGGACCGCGTGCTGAACGAGACCTTCGACCTGTTCGCCGCCCTGGGCGCCACGGACGAGCAGCTGGACTTCCCGGTCATCTACGCCTCGGGCCGTTCGGGCTGGGCGACGCTGGACCTGGCCCAGCCGAGCGAGAACCTGCACCCGCTGTATGACCTGATCGTGGATCACGTCCCGCCCCCCGCCGCCCAGGCGCGCGTCAATGAGCCGTTCAAGATCCTGAACGTCCTGATCGAAAGCGACCCCTTCCTGGGCCGCCTGCTGACCGGCCGCATCCACTCGGGCAAGGCGGTTCCGGGCATGGCCATCAAGGCCCTGTCGCGCGATGGCAAGACCATCGAACAGGGCCGCATCACCAAGGTCCTGGCCTTCCGCGGCCTGAAGCGCCAGCCGCTGGACGAGGGCTCGGAAGCGGGCGACATCGTCGCCATCGCCGGCATGTCCAAGGCCACCGTGGCCGACACCCTGTGCGCCATGGACGTCACCGAGCCGCTGGACGCCCTGCCGATCGATCCGCCGACCATCTCCATGACCGTCGGCGTGAACGACAGCCCGCTGGCCGGCCGCGAAGGCGACAAGGTGCAGTCGCGCGTCATCCGCGACCGCCTGCTGAAGGAAGCCGAGGCCAACGTCGCCATCCGCATCACCGAGACGCCGGGCTCGGACGCCTATGAGGTCGCCGGTCGCGGCGAACTGCAGCTGGGCGTTCTGATCGAGAACATGCGCCGCGAAGGCTTCGAACTGTCGATCAGCCGCCCGCGCGTGGTCTATCAGACCGGCGAGAACGGCGAGCGTCAGGAGCCGATCGAGGACGTGGTCATCGACGTCGACGACGAATTCTCGGGCGTGGTCATCGAGAAGCTGTCGGCCCGCAAGGCCGAACTGACCGACATGGGCCCCTCGGGCGCCGGCAAGACCCGCATCCAGCTGAAGTGCCCGTCGCGCTCGCTGATCGGCTATCAGGGCGAGTTCCTGACCGACACGCGCGGCTCGGGCGTGCTGAACCGCGTCTTCTCCCACTACGAAGGCCACAAGGGCGCCATCGAGGGCCGCCTGAAGGGCGTGCTGGTCTCCAACTCGGACGGCGACACGGCGGCTTTCGCCCTGTGGAATCTGGAGGATCGCGGCGTCATGTTCGTCGGCGCCGGCGAAAAGACCTACCAGGGCATGATCATCGGCGAGAACAGCCGTTCCGACGACCTGGACGTCAACCCGATCAAGGGCAAGCAGCTGACCAACGTCCGCGCCTCGGGCAAGGACGAAGCCGTGCGCCTGACCCCGCCGCGCAAGATGAGCCTGGAACAGGCCATCGCCTATATCGAGGAAGACGAACTGGTCGAGGTCACGCCCAAGTCGATCCGCCTGCGCAAGGAGGTCCTGAACCCCTCCTTCCGCAAGAAGCGCGTCCGCGCCGACTGATCCGGCGTTCTGTCCAAACGAGGAAGGCGGCCCGCGGCGGGCCGCCTTTTTTGTGCGCCGAGGCTACCTCTTCAGGCCCAGCAGCCCCGGCCAGCCGCCGCTGGTCAACAGGGCGACGTCCAGCAAGGCCAGGGGCAGGGGCGTGGTCGGCGGCGCGGCGATGAATTTCGGCCGCCAGTCGGGGCCGAACTTGGCCTTGTAGGCGCGCAGGCCCTGGAAGCCGTAGACGGCGCCGCCTTCCTCGAACACCAGGGCGCCGACGCGGGCGAAGACCGGGGCCATGCGGCGGTCCTCAAGGCCCGACAGGGGCGCCATGCCCAGGTCCAGCCGCTCCATGCCCTGGTCCCGCGCCCACTGCGCCGTGCGGGTGAACAGATAGTCCATCACGCCGTGC
Source organism: Brevundimonas sp. NPDC055311 (assembly GCF_053645695.1). NCBI lineage: Bacteria > Pseudomonadati > Pseudomonadota > Alphaproteobacteria > Caulobacterales > Caulobacteraceae > Brevundimonas > Brevundimonas sp. NPDC055311. The sequence goes on along the minus strand of NZ_JBSHMV010000002.1, from coordinate 377,056 downwards.
GGCCCCTCCGGATCATGGCGCATCAGGTCGATCATCGCCTCGCGCCCGCCCGCGCCGATCAACAGGTTGGCGAAGGCGACGACGCGGCCGTTCTCGCGCACCAGCGCCAGCGCCTGTCGGTCCAGATAGTCGATGTCGAACCGGCCGAGCGAAAAGGCCTTCTCGGACCCGTTGTGATGCCTCAGCCAGGCGTCGGACACGGCGCGCAATTCAGCCTCCAGCGACCGCGCCGAGCCCGGCGGCGCCACCTCGAAGCCGGCGCCCTCGCGCTCGGCCCGGTTCACGGCGGTGCGCAGGCTCTGCTTGCCCTTGCCCTCGGTCGTGAAATGAGCGGCGTCGATCACGGCCGCTTCGCCGACCTTGCGCACGGCCATGCCAAGTGTCGCCAGGTCGGCCAACAGTCCCTCGCCCACGGAATAGAAAACCGCCGCTCCGCCGTAGCTGTCGGCCAGCTGGGCGAAGGACCACAGAAGCTCCAGCCGCTCCTCCCTCAGCCCGGCGGGTTCGCTCATGGCGATCCAGCGACGCCCCCGCACGCGATAGGCGATGAAGCTGCGGCCCGACGGACTGAACAGCAGGGCCTTGTCGCCCAGCAGGGCCAGGCCCGCCTCGGGCGCGGCGACCTCGGCGATCTCCAGCGCCTGGCGCGCCCGCTCGACGTCCGCCGCAGCCGCCGGCCCATGGCTGCGCGCGCCGGGCGCGGTCAGCAGGGAACGCACCGCCACCGCCAGGGTCAGCAAGGCCAGCACCGCCCCGGCGCGCAGGAAGCCCGAGGCCTGCTTGTCGACCAGAAAGGTCCACCAGAGCTCGTCGGTGTAGGCCGTGTCGCGATAGGCGAAGAAGCCCAGCCACAGCATGGCCGCCACCGCCGCCGCCAGCATCAGCAGCCAGCCCGGCCGCAGCGGCTCCCCCAAGCGCGAGCGGCGATTGAAGGCCGAGCGGCACGGCGCCAGCAGGGCCGCCGCCAGGCTCATCTCGATGGCCTGCATCCAATCCAGCCCCTTCAGCAGCGAGAAGACCGCGCCGACCAGCAGGACCGCCAAGGCCGCATAGTAGGCCCCGCGCCGCCGCCGCCACAGCCCCGCCGAGATCAGCAGCAGGATGAAGCCCGTCACGCTGGCGGCGAAGTGGGACAGATCGATCAGCAACGGCGGATAGAACCGCCCCAAGGCGTTGAGCCGGTCATTGAAGGCCGGGGTCACCGCCGACAGCAGCATCGCCCCGCCCAGCAGGAAGGTGGCGACCGCGAACATCTGCGGCGTCAGCTCATAGACCAGTCCGGCCAGACGACGCGTGATCCGCCAGGGGTCGTGTTTTGCACCCGGTTTGGTCAATCGCTCTCCGATGAGCAGGAATCGGTCGTTTGGGGCGAGTAAAAGGTCATTTCAGGGCAGGGGAAACCATCGGCCTTCACAAGGGTTCATTTTTTCGCGAGCGCCGGGCTCGCCCTTCCAGGAGTTTCTCATGATCCGCAAGACCGCCCTGCTGACCGGCATCGCCGGCGCCTTCCTCATCGCCGCCCCTGCCTTCGCCCAGGACGCCACGACGCCGCAGACGCCCGAACCGGCTCCCGCTGAGGCGGCCGCGGCTCAACCCCAGAGCCTGACCCTGACGCCGGGCGCGACCGTCAAGAGCAGCGACGGGACCGAGATCGGCAAGCTGGTCGGCGTCCAGAACGGCGCCGCCGGTCAGGAGCTGACCGTCCGCACCGCCGACGGCCAGGTCCGTCCGGTGCCGCTGGCCGGCATCCGTCAGGACGGCGCCGACATCGTCGTCGACGCCAGCGCCTCGGACATCCAGTCGGCTCCCCCGATCGCTTCGGACACGGCTGAGCCGACCCCGGACGCGATGGACACGCCGCCGGCCGACGCCCCGCCGGCCGATGAGCCGACCAGCGACGAACCGAACGGCGACGAACCTCACTAAATCGTCTGGTTCGACGGCAAAAGGGGCGGCCCGACGGGCCGCCCCTTTTTTTCTTGTGCGATGAAACGGTCGATCAGGTCCGCCGCTTCACCAGACCGAGCAGGAACAGCAGGACCACGGCGCCGATGGTGGCGACAATGATGCCGACGATCCAATTGCCCGCGGCGTCCACGCCCAGCAGATTGTTGGCCAGGAACCCGCCGATCAGGGCGCCGACCACGCCGACAATCAGATTGGTGAGCAGGCCGTGATCCCGCTTCATGATCTTCTCCGCCAGCCATCCGGCGACGATGCCGATGATGATCCAGGCGATAAATCCAAATCCACCCATGCTTCTCTTCCCTTCCTGAAGGCTGACTGCCTTGGCCGTTAATGCGCGGGCGGGCGTCGGGTTGCGTCCCTCGCCTTGGGGCGAAAACGGCACGCGGCTTGCGGCGGCCCCCTCTGTCCGTGCCGATCCGGCACAGGCCGAGGAAGACAGGAGTGTCGTCATGCCCGCCGAGATCGACCTGCACCTGGGTCGTCGCCTGCGCCGCCGTCGCCGCCTGCTGGGCCTGACCCAGCAGCAGTTGGGCGATCGCGTCGGCATCAGGTTCCAGCAGATTCAGAAGTACGAGTGCGGCGCCAACCGCATCTCGGCCGCCCGCCTGTGGGAGCTGGCCGAGGCGCTGCAGACGCCGGTCAGCTATTTCTACGACGGCGCCGGGGAAAGCCCCGACAACGGCCAGCCCCGCCCCGGAGAACCCCTGGCCGCCGCCGCCTGATCGCCTGTTCGGTTCAATGACCTCTGGGCCGCCGCGCCCCCGGCGGTGTATGGCCGGGGCATGACCGAACTGGAAACCTTCGCCGTCGAACTGTCGCATGAGGCGGCCCGCGTCGCCCTGCCCTTCTTCCGGGGCGAGTTCGCCCAGGAGGACAAGGGCTCCCCCGGCGCCTTCGACCCCGTCACGGAGGCGGACCGCGCCGCCGAGGCCGCCATCCGCCGGATGATCGCCGCCCGCTATCCCGAGCACGGCGTCATCGGCGAGGAGTATGGCGAGGACCGACCCGACGCCGATCACGTCTGGGTTCTGGACCCCATCGACGGCACCCGCGCCTTTATCGCCGGCCTGCCTCTGTGGACCACCCTGATCGCCCTGCGCCACGAGGCCGCGCCCATGATCGGGGCCGTCGGCCAACCCTATCTGGGCGAAGTCTTCCTGGGCGGCCCATCCGGCGCGCGCCTGCTGAAGGGCGGCGGCGAAACCCCGCTGAAGACCCGCGCCTGCCCCGATCTGAGCCAGGCCCTGATCGCCACCACCGACCCGGAGATCTTCCTCGGCGCCGACCGCGCGGCCTGGGACCGTCTGCGCGCCGCAGCGCGGCTGGCCCGGCTGGGCTGCGACGCCTACGCCTACGCCATGGTCGCGGCCGGGCGCATCGATCTGGTGGCCGAAAGCGAGCTGAAGGTCTGGGACTGGTCGGCGCTCAAACCCCTGGTCGAGGCGGCGGGCGGACGGTTCACCGACTGGCGCGGCGACGCGCCGAACGAAGCCGACGGCCGCGTCCTGGCGGTCGGCGACGCGCGGCTGACGGCCCAGGCCCGGCCCCTGCTCGGCGGCGCCTGACGGCTCAGGCGGGTTCGACCGTCCGCGCTGCGGGCGAAGCGCCGGACTTCGCCTCGGCGCCGGGCGCCACATAGTCGGCCAGGGCGTCGAACTCATGCAGGAAGATCCCGCGCAGGTCGTCGACCTCCATGACGACCTCATGTTTGGCGGTCGGAACCTCGACATAGCGGCCCCGGCCCATGCGGCGCGCCGCCCAGCGGTTGGTCTGTTTCCAGACCTTGTCGTCCTCGGCCGCCTGGACCACGCAGACCGGAATCTTCACGCTCTTCAGGGCTCGCGGTTTCAGCGCCCGCTCGCCCGCGTCCAGGGCGAAGGCCAGCCACCCCCAGGTCGGGCCGCCGATGGCCAGGTGCGGACAGGCGTAGAGCTGCTGACGCCACAGGTCGTAGCGCGCCTGATCCGACGTCAGGCCGTCTTCCTCGAAGGTGTGGTCGAAGGGGTCGTCCGCGTCGTCCAGCACATAGTCGCCGGCCTTGCCGTGACGCAGCGCCCAGCGCACCGCCAGCTTGACGGTCCACATCGACCGCTTGCCGGTCTTGATGCGCAGCATGGGGCTGGACAGGACCGCGCCGGCGAACCGCGTCTCCCCGCCCTCCAGCGTCAACAGGTTCAGACAGCCGCCCATGGAGTGGCCGACCATGATCCAGGGCTTGGGCGCTCGCGCCTCATAGGCGTCCAGCAGGCGGGCGTAGTCGTCCAGGAATTCCTCGACCGCCCGGGCGTGGCCGCGCAGCCGGTCCGGCAGCAGCCGCGCCGACAGCCCCTGGCCGCGCCAGTCGTGAGCCAGAACGCAGAAACCCCGCGCCAGGAAGTTGCCGATCAACTCGAAATACTTCTCGATCGGCTCGGTGCGGCCGGGGCTCAGCACCACCGTCCCGCGCGGCGTCTTCGCCTGCAGGGTCGAGGGCGTCCAGAAGGCGGCGCGCAGGCGCAGGCCTCCGGCGCCCCGGAACCAGTCGCCCTCTCCGCCCGGCGGGCAGGCGGCGCCGGGCACCCCCATCAGGGGCGCATGGGCGGCGAAGGCGGCGGGACGGCTCACTCGGGCTTCCTGAACTTCAGCGTCATGCGGTCGCTTTCGCCGATGGCGTCATACTTGGTCCGGTCGAATTCGGGATCGGCGGGCTGGCCCATCGGCGCCGTCAGGCGACGCGGCGGCAGGGTCTCGACGCCGAAGGGGTGGTCCTTGGTGTCGGCCGGATTGGCGTTGATCTCGGACGCCTCGACGAAGACGAAGCCGGCCTCTTCGGCCAACTGGCGGACGAAGGCTTCCTGCACATAACCGTTGGCCGCCGCCGGGTCCTGATCCTCGTCCGGCTGCAGGCGGTGCTGTTCGATCCCCAGCACCCCGCCGGGACGCAGGGCGGCGAAGGCGTCGGCGAAGGCCTTTTCCGCGATCCCCGCCGCCATCCAGGCGTGGATGTAGCGCATGAACAGCACCATGTCGGCCGTTCCCGCCGGCGCCACCGGCGGCGAACCGGCGCCGAAGGCGGTGAACTGGACCGGGCCGTACAGCTTCTTGTCCGCCAGGATGCGGGCCTTCAGGGCGTTGTTGATGGCGACCTGGGCCGGGTCGGCGTTCGGCCCCTCGAAGAAGCCCGCCAGATAGAGCGCGCCGCCGCCCCGATTCAGATAGGGCGCCAGGATTTCCGCATACCAGCCGCTGCCGGGCCAGAAGTCGATCACCGTCATCTTCGGCTGCAGGCCGAAGAAACGCAGGGTCTCGACCGGATGGCGCCAGGCGTCCCGCGTCTTGTCGTCCGCCGAGCGCCATGAACCCGCGACCGCCCATTCCAGCGAACCTTCCGGCGGCCCCTTGGGCGCTTCGGGGGCGCTGGGCGTCGGCGCCTCATCCTTGCGACCGCAGGCGGCCAGGCCGAACAGGGGCGCGACCAGGGCCAGGGCGCTGGCGCCGGCCAGGACGGATCGCCGCGTCGATCGTTCTGTCATGCGCGCTTCCTCTCGCCGCCGGGTGTTTGCGTTTCGGGCTTAAGGCGCTTCTGCGCCAGGGTCAAAACCACGCACTGCATTGTCATCTAGGCGCTTCAGTCGGCGGCGTAGGGCTTGCGGAAACGCAGGGTCATGCGATCGCTTTCGCCGATGGCGTCCAGGGCCGCACGCTCGTCCGGCGTCAGGGCGCGGCCGTCGCGTTCGGAGGTGCGCGTGGGCTTGAGCGTCCACACGCCGAAGGGGTGAGCGCGGTCATCCCTGGGGTTGGCGTTCAGTTCGCTGCGGGCCTCCAGCTCGAAGCCCGCGCGGCGGGCGGCGTGGATGACCCAGCTTTCGGGCACATAGCCGTTGGGCGCCGTCTCCGTCACATTCAGCCCCTCGGCCGCGCGGTGCTGTTCGACCGCCAGCACGCCGCCGGGCTTCAGCGCCGTGAAGAAGGCCGCCAGATAGGGTTCGGCCCGGCCGTCGCGCGACCAGTTGTGGAAGGCGCGGGCCACCACGACCATGTCCGCCGTTCCGTCCGCGACGCCCATGCCCTCGGTCGGGCGGTTGACCGGGACGTACCGGCCGCCGGTCGCCGCGGCATAGGGCTCCAGGATGTTGCGCCACCAGCCGGCGCGGCCCGGCTCGATCTCGACCACGGTCAGGCCGGGCTGAAGCCCCCAGAAGGTCAGGGTCTCGAACGGATGACGGTCGCCGTCGCGGGCGCGGTCCGCCTCGGGCCGGGTCGCCGCGGCCACGGCCGCCTCAAGCGCCGCATCCTCGGAGAAACTCGGCATCTCCATCGACAGTCCTTGCCGATGGGGCAGGCGAGGGGCGTCCGGGGCCCCCGATTGGGCGAAGACGGGCGAGGCGAGCAGACACGCCGCGACGGCGCTGAGGGCGAGAGGTCGCATGAAGGGCTCCGGTCGATCCTGGACGACGAATGTAAAACCCATACGGCGCTTCGCGGCGACCACAAGGCGCCGATGCGGCGAGCGACGAATTCGCGCGCCCCTTGCGCCGGAAAAACGGCCTCCTACCTCTTCATCCGAGAGCGCCGATCCCGGGCTCTCCAGACCTGACGGGGCCGATTTCGGACCGCCGGGGCTGAAACCCTCCGCTGTCCGGGGCCAAATCGCCGGACGGCTCAACCTTGCTGAATGTCAGAAGGATGACCCATGCGTACCTATGATTTCTCGCCGCTGTACCGTTCCGCCGTCGGTTTCGACCGCCTGGCCCGTCAGCTGGAAAGCGCCGCGCGCTCAAGCCAGGAGAACGGCTGGCCCCCCTACAACATCGAGACGACCGGCGAGGACGCCTATCGCATCGAGATCGCCGTCGCCGGCTTCTCGGCCGATGAGCTGAACATCGAGGCGAAGGAAAACCTGCTGACCGTCACCGGCAAGAAGGCGGCCAACGACGACGGCGCGCCCCAGAAGACCTATCTGCATCGCGGCCTGGCCGAGCGCGACTTCGAGCGCCGCTTCCAGCTGGCCGACTATGTGGTGGTCAAGGGCGCGGCCCTGGCCAACGGCCTGCTGACCGTCGAGCTGAAGCGTGAACTGCCCGAGGCTCTCAAGCCCCGCAGCATTGAGATCGCCACCGGCTCGCCCCTGATCGAGGGCAAGATCGAACCCAAGGCCAAGAAGGCGGCCTAAAGGCGTCTCGCCTGACTGAACAGTCGAAGGGGCGGCGTTCGCGTCGCCCCTTTTTTTGTTCGGAAACACCCACCAAATTTCGGCGATGACCTTTGCTGCCGCTCATCCCGGCGGATGCCGGGATCCAGTGAGAGCGCAGCGCAAAGCCCTATCTTTTGACCCACGCGATCTAAAGCCAAAGCACTGGATCCCGGCGTCCGCCGGGACGAGCGGATTCAGAAAACTTCTTGCCTATGCTTGATGCGGAGACGGCGTTGTCGTGCGTCGCGCTCTAGGCCGCGTGCAGGTCCGCCGGGTCCAGCCCGCGCGCGCCGCCGGTCTGGGCGCCGGTGAAGTCCGCCTGTTTGGTCTGGGCGCCGTGCAGGATGGACCGGCTGAGGTCCGCCTCGACCAGCACGGCCCGGCGCAGATCGGCGCCGGTCAAGTCCGCGCCGCGCAGGATCGCCCCGGTCAGGTCGGCGGGCAGCAAACGGTCCGCCGCCAGCATCAGCGGCCCCAGCTGGGCCTCGCGCAGATCCGCCCCGTTCAGCCGCGCCCGCGTCAGCCGCGCCCCGCGCAGGTCGGCCCGGCGCAGATTGGCCGACCGCAGGTCCGCGCCTTCAAGCTGCGCGCCCTGAAGCTGCACCCCCTCCATGTCCAGGCCGTAGAAGACCGCCCCCTTGGCCGACAAAGCCGTCAAGTTCAGTCCGCGAATGGACTCCAGCGGCCGCAGATCGACCCCGTCGAACACCGAGGGTTGGCCCTCACCCCCGCCCGTCTCGCACCACTGGGCGTGCTCGCGCAGCATCTCGGCGGCGGGCATCTGGCTGACCGGCTCGCCCGCCGGACGGTCGTCGACCAGGGCTCCGTCCATATTGGCCCCGTCGGTCCGCCACATGGACGCCTTGACCCCGACCAGGATGGCGTCGCTGAGGTCCGCCCCCGACAGATCGGCGCCCGATAGGTCGGCCCCGGCCAAGTCGGCGCCGCGGAAGCTGGCCTGTTTCAGATTGGCCCGGACCAGCTTGCAGTCCTTCATGACGGCGTCGGTGAAGTCGGCGGCCACCGCGATGACGCCCGTCATGCGCGAGCGCTGCAGATTGGCGCCCGCCAGCACGGCGCCCTGCGCCTGGGTGTCGGCGCGCTTGCGGGCTTCGACGACGCGGAAGCCCAGCTTGGCGTCCTTGGCGGCGATGGTCCCTTCGCGCAGGTCGGCCTCGAACAGGTCGGCGCCCGACAGGTCCGCGCCGCGCAGGCAGGCCCCGCGCAGATCGGCCCGGCGCAGGCTGGCGTCGATCAGGGTCACGTCCTGCATGTCCGCGCCGAAGAAGTTGGCATTGTCCAGCTTGGCGCCCGTCAGGTCGCAGCCGATCAGGCAGGCGGCGGTGAAGTCGGCATCGGCCAGGTTGCGGCCGCGCAAGTTCACGCCTGACAGGTCCATCCAGGCGAAGACCGCCCGCGCCCCGCCCGGCCGCGCCTGCCACAGACGGTCGTGCTTCAGGCAGACGGCGTCGACCTCCTCCTGGGTCAGCGTTCTGCGGACGGGTTCTGCGGCCTCGCTCATGGGGCCGATCATGGCTTACGGCGGATTAAGGAAGCTTTGCGGAAACAGCGGTTTCTCCCGTCGCCTCCGCCCCGCCGCAGGCCGCCCTATTCCGTCAGCAGGCCCTGTTCGCGCAGGGCCTCGGCCAGCTCGCCCTCCTGGGTCCACAGACGGGTGTAGCCCGCCTCGCCCAGCCGGTTCAGTTCGGTCGTCAGATCGGCGCGCGGCGAGGCGGCGAAGCGCCCGTCGAAGCCCGCCCCGTCGACGCTGACGCGCACCATCGGTCGGCCCGTCTCCAGCCGGTGCAGGAAGCCCTCGCACAACACGGCGGCTTCATCGCCCAGCAGGCCCGTCTCGACCGTCAGGCCCGACTGGCGCAGCCGCTCCGTGCCCCGGCCCGAGGCGAAGGGCGACGGGTCCAGGGCCGCGATCACCACCCGCTCGACCCCGGCCTCAGCCAGGAAGTGGGCGCAGGACTTGCGTCCCGACGAGCGGGCGCCGCACGGCTCCAGCGTCACATAGGCGGTCGCGCCCTTCACGGCCTCGCCCGCCTCGGGCACGGCCTGTTCCTCGGCGTGGGGGCGTCCGCCCGGCGCCGTCGCGGCCTCGGCCAGCACGGCTCCGTCCTTGACCAGGACGCAGCCGACCGCCGGATTGGGCCAGGTCTCGCCCATGCGGTTTAGGGCCAGGTCGATGGCCCGCCGCATGAAGACGGCGTCCTGCGCTTCCCCGCTCACGCGATTTGCGGCAGGGCCTGCGCCCGCCCCTCGTCCAGATAGCGGGCGGCGACCGGCTTCAGGTCTGCGTCCAGATCGATCTCCAGCGGATTGCCGGTCGGAATCTCGACATCGACGATCCTGTCGTCCGGCACGGCGAACAGCAGTTTGACGATGGCGCGCAGGGAGTTGCCGTGGGCGGCGATCAGCACGTCCTGGCCCGCCTTCAGGCGGGGAGCGATCTCCGCGTCCCAATAGGGCTGCACCCGATCCAGCGTGGTCTTCAGGCTTTCGGTGTCCGGGATCTCCTTGCCGGCGTAGCGGGGGTCTGAAGCGAAATCGAACTCGCCGCCCGGCGCCAACGGCGGCGGCGGCACGTCATAGCTGCGGCGCCAGACCTTGACCTGGTCCTCGCCGTGCTTGGCGGCGGTCTCGGCCTTGTCCAGTCCGGTCAGGCCCCCGTAGTGGCGCTCGTTCAGGCGCCAGTCCTCGATGACCGGCACATTCTTCAGCCCGGCGGAATCCAGCGCCAGGGCGCCGGTGCGCTTGGCGCGCTTCAGAACCGAGGTGAACATGACCGCAGGCTTGAAGCCCGCCTCGGCGATCAGCTCGCCGCCGCGCCGCGCCTGGGCCTCGCCCTCCGCCGTCAGGTCGACGTCGACCCAGCCGGTGAAGCGGTTCTCCAGGTTCCATTGGCTCTGGCCGTGGCGCAGCAGGATCAGGCGGGTCATCAAAGTCTCCGGGAGCATCCGTATCTGGGTTTCTCGCTAGGCCCCCGACGCGGGGGCGGTCAAGGTTTCGCCGCTTGTTGAGACGTACGCCCCGCGCGGCGCAGCGATAACGCCGGTCAGGCGTTGTGGCCTCGCGAGCGGGGGAAGGCTATACGCCGAAGCCATACTGCGGCCCCGCTCTCTCCAGCGGCCCATCTAGGAAGACCTATGCAAAAGCCCCGTCAGGACATCCGCCCCAACACTGCGGAATATGAAACCCTGCCCCTGGTCAAGCCGACCGGCTTTCGCGAATACGACGCCCGCTGGATTCTCGAAAAAGAGATCAACCTGCTGGGCATCCAGGCCCTGGGCCTGGGTCTGGCCACCTATGTCCACGAGATCGGTCAGACGCCCAAGATCGCCGTCGGCCATGACTTCCGCGGTTATTCCCTGTCGGTGAAACAGGCGCTGATCCTGGGCCTGCTGGAAGGCGGCATGGAGGTGCTGGACATCGGCCTGGCCCTGTCGCCCATGGCCTACTACGGCCAGTTCGCGCTGGACTGCCCCTGCGTGGCCATGGTCACGGCCAGCCACAATGAGAACGGCTGGACCGGCGTGAAGATGGGCGCCCAGGCCCCCCTGACCTTCGGCCCCGACGAGATGGGCCGCCTGAAGGAGATCGTCCTGAACGGTCAGGGCGTCGCCCGCCCCGGCGGCAAGCTGGAGCGCATCGAGGGCTTCCGCGAGACCTACATCAAGGACGTGGCGTCCAAGGTGAAGCTGTCCCGCCCGCTGAAGGTGGTGGCCGCCTGCGGCAACGGCACGGCCGGCGCCTTCGCCCCCGAGATTCTGCGTCTGATGGGCGCCGAGGTGATCGAGATGGACACGGACCTCGACTACACCTTCCCCAAATACAATCCGAACCCGGAAGATCACGCCATGCTGGTGCAGATGGCCGCCAGGGTGAAGGAGACGGGCGCCGACCTGGCCCTGGGCTTCGACGGCGACGGCGACCGCTGCGGCGTGGTCGACGACACGGGCGAGGAGATCTTCGCCGACAAGATCGGCCTGATGTTGGCCCGCGATCTGTCGACCCTCCATCCGAACGCCACCTTCGTCGTCGATGTGAAGTCGACCGGCCTCTACAAGACCGACGAAGTGCTCAAGGCCAACGGCGCGACCACCGTCTACTGGAAGACCGGCCACTCCTACATCAAGCGCAAGACCGCCGAACTGGGCGCCCTGGCCGGGTTCGAGAAGTCGGGCCACTTCTTCCTGTCGGGCGATCTGGGCCACGGCTATGACGACGGCCTGGTGGCGGCGGGCGCCGTCCTGGCCATGCTGGACCGCAACCCCGGCAAGTCGCTGTCGGAGCTGAAATCCGCCCTGCCCGACGCCTGGACCAGCCTGACCATGTCGCCGCACTGCGACGACGAACTGAAATATGACGTGCTGGCGAAGATCGTGAAGGAATACGAGGACCTGGCGGCGTCCGGCGGAGAAATCCTCGGCCGCAAGATCGTCGAGGCCATCACCGTCAACGGCGTGCGCGTCCATCTGGAGGACGGCTCCTGGGTGCTGGTCCGCGCCTCGAGCAACAAGCCCGAGCTGGTGGTGGTGGTCGAGAGCATGCGCTCCGCCGACGACATGCGCGACCTGTTCCGCAAGGAAGTGAAGCCCCGCCTGGCCGCCCACCCGGAAATCGGCGCCTTCAACCAGGAAATCTGATTCCGGTTTGACCGGCGGCGGCGTCGTGGACGATGCTCGTTCAATGAACGACGCCGCCGCCTCCCTACCCGTGATCATCGTCGGCGGTGGATTCTCCGGCGCCATGCTGGCCGCGCGCCTGGCCGAGATGGGGCAGGCCTCAATCCTGATCGAGCGCGACGAACAGGTCGGTCTCGGCGTCGCCTATTCCACGCCCCTGGACGACCACCGCCTCAACGTTCGCGCCGAACGGATGAGCGCCCGTCCTGACCGGCCCGCCGACTTCACCGACTGGCTGGCGGTCCAAGCCCCGACCTACGCCGATCCGAACGGCTTCGCCCCACGTCGCCTCTACGGCCTCTATGTGCAGGACCGCCTGACCCGGACCGAGGCCGCCTATCCCGGCCTGATCCGTCGCATCAGGGGCGAAGCCGTCCGCATCGAGGGCGAGACCGTCGTCCTGGCCGACGGCGCCCGCATCTCCGGCCGCGCCCTGGTGCTGGCCACCGGCAATCCCCCGCCGCGCCCCGCCGTCGAGAACGACGGTCCCCGCCGCATCGCAGATCCGTGGCGGCCCGACGCCCTGGCCGCGATCGGGCCTGACGAGGACGTCCTGATCCTCGGCTCGGGCCTGACCATGGTGGACGTCGTCCTGGCGCTTCAGGCCAAAGGCTGGCGCGGCCGGGCGACGGTCGTGTCGCGGCGCGGCCTGCTGCCCCTGGCCCACGGCGCCCATCACGACGCGCCCGTCGACCTGCCGCCGGAGGCTCTGACAGGCGCCCTGTCGCGTCGCCTGGCTTCGGCGCGTCGACTGGCGCGCGACCACGGCTGGCGCCGCGTCATGGAAGGCTATCGCCCCATCACCGCCACGCTGTGGCGCGCCGTTTCGAGCGCCGAACGCGCCCGCTTCCTGCGCCATCTGCGGCCCTGGTGGGACGTGCGGCGCCATCGCATCGCGCCCGAAATCGCCGAAGCTCTGGAGGCGCTGAAAGCGGAAAGCCGACTGACCGTTATCCCAGGTCGCGCCCAGACGATCACGACGGACGACCAGGGCGCACGTCTGACCATCCGTATACGGAATGGAGAGGCCCAAACCCTGTCAGCCGCCTGGCTGATCGACTGCACCGGCCCCGGCCACGACGCCGCCCGCGCGCCCCTGACCGCCGCCCTGATCGCCGAAGGCCGCGCTCGGATCGACGCGGCCGACCTGGGCCTCGACCTCGACGCCGAAGGCCGCGTCCTCCACGCCGACGGCGCCGCCGATCTCGCCCTGTTCGCCCTCGGCCCGCCCGCCCGCGCCGCCTTCTGGGAGACCATCGCCGTGCCGGACATCCGCCAGAGGATCGAGGCGCTGGCCCGCATCCTGACCGCCTGATCGTGGCCGGCCGTCTTTAGTCGAAACTTCCATCCTTCAGGCCCCGACCTCCACAGTCTAGCTGCTGGCGGGTCTTTCCGTGGTCGGCTATCACCGCGCCAGGAGAGGAAACAAAAAAATGAACCGCCACCGCACACGTGTCCTGGGCGACCGCACCCTCGCGCCTGAAACCCTGATGATGGGCTACGGCTATGATCCGGCCCTGTCGGAGGGCGCGATCAAGGCGCCGCTGTTCCAGGCCTCGACCTTCGTCTTCAAGTCGGCCGAAGACGGCAAGCGCTTCTTCGAAGTCGCCTATGGCCTGCGCCAGCGCGACCCGGACGAGGCCCTCGGCCTGATCTATTCGCGCATCAACAACCCAAACCTGGAGATCCTCGAAGACCGCCTCGCCGTCTGGGACAAGGCGGACAAGGCGCTGGTCTTCTCCAGCGGCATGGCCGCCATCTCGACCGCCATGCTGGCGCTGGTGCGGCCCGGCGACGTCATCCTCTATACGGCCCCGGCCTATGGCGGCACCGAATACCTGTTCGACCGCATCCTGCCCCGCTACGGCGTCAAGGCGATCAGCGTCCCCGCCGCCGAGGGCGCCGACGCCCTGGACGCCGCCATGACCGCCGCCGCCGAGGCCAGGGCAACCGGCGGACGCCTGGCCGCCGTCTATCTGGAGACCCCGGCCAACCCCACCAACCAGTTGGTCGACATCGCTCGCGCCGTGTCCAGCGCGAAGGCCCTCGATCAGGCAGAACCGCCCGCCATCGCCGTCGACAACACCTTCCTCGGGCCCCTGTGGCAGAGCCCGCTGGAGCTGGGCGCGGACCTCGTCCTCTATTCCCTGACCAAATACGTCGGCGGCCATTCGGACTTGATCGCGGGCGGCTGCATGGGCGGGGCGGACATCATGGCCCGCGTCGGCGAGATGCGGACCATCTGCGGCACGACCGCCGATCCGCACACGGCATGGCTGCTGCTGCGCAGCCTGGAGACCCTGCACATCCGCATGGAGCGGGCGCAGGACAACGCCCTGATCCTGGCCGAGCGGCTGCGCGCCGATCCGCGCGTGAGCGCCGTCCTGACCGCCGGCGGTCCCGACGCCTCGCCCGCCCAGCAGGCGATCTTCAAGGCCCAGTGCAAGGGATCAGGCTCGACCTTCTCGCTGGAGCTGCCGGGCGGCGAGGCGGAAGCCTTCCGCATGCTGAACGCGCTTCGCCTGTTCAAACTGGCCGTCAGCCTGGGCGGCGCCGAGAGCTTGGCGTCCCACCCGTCCAGCATGACCCATTCGGACTACACTCCCGAGGCCAAGGCGCGCAGCGGCATCGGCGACAATCTGGTGCGCCTGTCGGTCGGCATCGAGAACGTCGAGGACCTGTGGGCCGACCTGGATCAGGCCCTGTCCGCCGTCTGACGGCGCGAGCGGCGGGCGATCAGCCCGCCGCCTTCACCGCCTCGGCGACGTCGTTGACGACGCGCTTGACCAGAGCCTCGTCGTCGCCCTCCGCCATGACGCGGATCAGCTTCTCCGTGCCCGAGGGTCGGACCAGAAGGCGGCCCGCGCCGTTCAGGGCCGCCTCGGCCTCGGCCATGGCGGCCTTGACCTTCTCGTCCTCCAGCGGCTTGCCGGCCGTGTAGCGGACGTTCTGAAGCAGTTGCGGCACCGGCTCGAACTGGCGCGCCAGCTCGCTCATCGGCGCCCCGGCCTCGACCAGGACGGCCAGCACCTGCAGCGCCGCCATCAGGCCGTCGCCGGTCGTGGCGTGGTCCTTCAGGATGATGTGGCCCGACTGTTCGCCGCCGAGGTTGAAGCCGCCCTCACGCATCCGCTCCATGACGTAGCGGTCGCCGACCTTGGTGCGCTCCAGCGTCAGGCCCTCGGCCTTCAGGCGGCGCTCCAGCCCCAGGTTGGACATGACGGTGGCGACCACGCCCTTGCCGTTCAGCCGCCCGCGCTTGGCCCAGTCCAGGCCGATCAGGGCCATGATCTGGTCGCCGTCGACCACATGGCCCTTCTCGTCGCAGATGATGACCCGGTCGGCGTCGCCGTCCAGCGCGATGCCGATGTCGCAGCGATAGCGTTTCACGGCCTCCGACACCGTGGCCGGATGGGTCGAACCGCACTCGGCGTTGATGTTCAGGCCGTTCGGCTCCACCCCGACGGGAAAGACCTCGGCCCCCAGCTCATAAAGGGTGGTCGGCGCCACGCGGTAGCCCGCGCCGTTGGCGCAGTCGATGGCGATGCGCAGTCCCTTGAGGCTCAGCCGCTTGGGGAAGGCCTGCTTGGCGATCTCGATGTAGCGCGGCGGGGCGTCGTCGATGCGCTTGACCCGGCCCAGCTTGTTCGACGGCGCCAGGTCCTGATCCAGGGCCTCGTCCATCATGGCCTCGATCTTCAGCTCGATCTCGTCCGACAGCTTGTAGCCGTCCGGCCCGAACAGCTTGATGCCGTTGTCCGCATAGTCGTTGTGCGACGCCGAGATCATGATGCCCAGATCGGCGCGCATCGAGCGCGTCATCATGGCCACGCCGGGCGTCGGCAGCGGCCCGAACGTCCGCACGTCCATGCCGACCGAGGCCAGGCCGGCCACCAGGGCCGGCTCGATCATATAGCCGGACAGGCGGGTGTCCTTGCCGATCACCACCAGGTGGCGCCGGTCGTCGTCGGTGCGGAACAGACGTCCGGCGGCCAGGCCGACGCGCAGCGCCACCTCGGCCGTCATCGGATGGGTGTTGGCCCGGCCGCGGATGCCGTCGGTGCCGAAGTATTTTCTCTCGCCCAAGGGCGCGGTCCTTCGCTGGCGGCCCCGGAATTGCAAAGAAACCTTCCGAAACCCATTTTTTGATGTCGCCGTCCCCGCGATTTCCTAGAGCGGAGATCAAGGGCGGAGGCTGAACCCTCTCGCTTACCTCAATTCCGCGACCGTGCGCAAAAAGCGGCTGTCGCGTCCCGATCGGAGCAGACCTCATGTGCGGCATCATCGGCGTCACCGGAACCGGCCCCGTCGTCCCTCGCCTGATCGACAGCCTGAAGCGGCTGGAGTACCGCGGCTACGACTCGGCGGGCATCGCCGTCCAGAACGGCGAAGGCGTTCAGCGCCGCCGCGCCAAGGGCAAGATCCGCGAGCTGGAGGCCGTTCTGGCCGCCGACCCGGTCGCCGGAACCGTCGGCATCGGCCACACTCGCTGGGCCACCCACGGCGCGCCGACGACGACCAACGCCCACCCGCACAAAGCGGGGCGCGTCTGCCTGGTCCACAACGGCATCATCGAGAATTTCGCCGAGCTGAAGGCCGAGATGGAGGCCGAGGGCCGCATCTTTGAAAGCCAGACCGACACCGAGGTCGTCGCCCACCTGCTGGACCACAAGCTGGCGGCCGGGATGACGCCGCTGGACGCCTTCAAGGCCACGCTGGATCGCCTGACCGGCGCCTACGCCCTGGCCGTGCTGATCGAGGGCGACGATGAGCTGATCCTGGGCGCCCGGCGCGGCAGCCCCCTGGTCGTCGGCTGGGGCGAGGGCGAGATGTACCTGGGCTCTGACGCCCTGGCCGTCGGGCCCTTCACCCAGAAGATCTCCTATCTGGAGGAAGGCGACTACGTCGCCGTGACCCGCACCGGCGCGCGCATGTTCGACGCCTCGGGCCGTCCGGCCGATCGCGCCGTGGTCCAGGTCTCCGCCTCCTCGGCCCTGGTCGAGAAGGGCGAGTACCGCCATTTCATGGAAAAAGAGATCCACGAACAGCCCGACAGCGTCCAGCATACCCTGTCGGAATACCTCGACCTGGTCTCCGGCAAGGCCAAGGTCCAGGCCGTCGACTTCGCCGCGATCGAACGCATCCAGATCGTCGCCTGCGGCACCGCCTTCTACGCCGGTCAGATCGGCAAGTACGCCTTCGAACGCTATGCGGGCCTGCCCTGCGACGTCGAGATCGCCTCGGAGTTCCGCTATCGCCATCCGGCGGTGAGCAAGGGGACGCTGGCCGTCGCCGTCAGCCAGTCCGGCGAGACCGCCGACACCCTGGCCAGCCTGACCTGGTGCAAGGCGCAGGGGCTGAAGACCGCCGCCGTGGTCAACGTCCACACCTCGTCGATGGCGCGCGAGGCCGAAGTCCTGTGGCCGACCCACGCCGGGCCGGAAATCGGCGTCGCCTCGACCAAGGCCTTCACCGCCCAGGTCGCCGCCCTGCTGTCGCTGGCCGTCGCGGCGGGCGTGGCGCGCGGCAGGATCGACGCCGTTCAGGAAGCCGAATTGGTCAAGGCCCTGTTCGAGGCCCCGCGCCTGATCGCCGAGGCCCTGCAGATGGACGCGGGCATCCACGCCCTGACCGTCGACCTGGCCAAGGCGCGGGACGTCCTCTTCCTGGGCCGCGGACCGATGTTCCCGCTGGCCATGGAAGGCGCGCTGAAGCTGAAGGAGATCAGCTATATCCACGCCGAGGGCTACGCCGCGGGCGAACTGAAGCACGGCCCCATCGCCCTGATCGACGAAGCGACCCCGACGGTGGCGCTGGCCCCGCTGGACGACCTCTTCGAGAAGACCGCCTCCAACCTGCAGGAAGTGGCCGCGCGCGGCGGCCCGGTCATCATGATCGCCCCGGAAAAGGCGCCCGACCCGCACGGCGCTGGCATCCGCCGCGTCCATGCCCCGGACTGCCCGGCCCTGATCTCGCCCCTGGTCTACGCCGTGCCGATGCAGCTTCTGGCCTATTACACCGCCGTCCAGAAAGGGACCGACGTCGACCAACCGCGCAACCTGGCCAAGTCGGTGACGGTGGAATAGGGCGAACCCGAACCGTCCGGGGGCGTTTGGAAGCTTCACGAATTACGCCTATGACAGGCGCCCCAAGGCTGATCAGGACGATCCATGACGACCTCTCCCGCCCGCCTGCGCAAGGCGGTCCTGCCCGTGGCCGGTCTCGGCACGCGGGTTCTGCCCGGCACCAAGACCACGCCCAAGGAGCTGCTGAACGTCGTCGACCGGCCGATTCTCTCCTACATCGTGGAAGAGGCGCGCGAGGCGGGAATCGAGCACATCGTCTTCGTCACCGGCCGCGCCAAACAGGCGATCGAGGACTATTTCGACCACCAGATCGAGCTCGAGGCCCAGCTCCTGGCCAAGGGCAAGACCGAGATTCTGGAGATCATGAACGCCGAGCTGGCCCAGGCCGGCGAGATGAGCTTCACGCGCCAGATGCAGCCCAAGGGCCTGGGTCACGCCGTCTGGTGCGCCCGCGACATCATCGGCCATGAACCCTTCGCCGTCATCCTGCCGGACGTCATCGTGGATTCGCAACCCGGCGCCCTGAAACAGCTGGCCGAGGTCTACGCCGAGGTCGGCGGCAACGTCATCGGGGTCGAGGCCGTGCCCGAAGCCGACACGCACAAATACGGCATCATCGACCCCGCCTCCCATGACGGCCGCCGCTACGGCATGAAGGGCATGGTTGAAAAGCCCGCCCAGGGCACGGCCCCTTCGACCATGTCGATCTCGGGCCGTTACATCCTGCAGCCGGAGATTTTCGATCTGCTGGAGACGCAGGAGCGCGGCGCCGGCGGCGAAATCCAGCTGACCGACGCCATGGCCCGCCTGATGCAGTCGCAGACCTTCACCGCCTATGAATATGAAGGCGTGACCCACGACTGCGGGGACAAGATCGGCCTGCTGCGCGCCAACGTCGCCCTGGCCCTGAAACGCCCCGACCTGGGCGACGCCGCCCGCGCCGCGATCGAAAGCCTGCTTTGATCCGCCCTGCCGTCCCCGCCGACGCGCCTGCCCTGACCGCCGTCTGGCGCCGCGCGGTCGAGGCGACGCACCACTTTCTGACGCCCGAAGCGATCGACGCCATCGAGGCCGACGTCTCCGCCTGGCTGGGCAGCGGCGATCCGAACCTTTGGGCCTGGGAACACGACGGGGCGCCCGTCGCCTTTCTCGGCCTGTCCGACGATGAACTGGCGGCCCTGTTCGTGGACCCTCGCCTGCACCGCTCCGGCATAGGGCGTCGGCTGGTCGATCACGCCCTGTCGCTGGGCGCCCGGCGTCTCAGCGTCAATGAGGACAACCCCGGCGCCCGCGCCTTCTACGAGCGCCTTGGCTTTCAGGCCGTGGGCCGCGCCGAGACCGACGACGCCGGGCGCCCCTATCCGCTGATCCTCATGGCGCTCAGCGCCGATCCGGTCTGATCCCGGCTGGCCGGCCTCGCCTGTTGTGATCGCCCGCCGCGGAAAAGGTCATGGTTTCAAGCTTGATGCGCCGCGACGACGCGCCAGGCCCGCCTGATCTCGTCTCCGGCCCATCCTGCCGGGTTCCGGAAAGGACGCCCTCCGATTTCAGACGAATTGGACTCTGTTTTTCCATCCTGCGTCGCTTTCGTCGCAGCCAAGCGCCACGCTTTCGCCCCCTCGCGCGTTCGGCTAGGCAGGATAGAGTGCTGAAAACGAGGTTCGACTGATGCGCGTGATGATTCTGGGCGGCGACGGCTTCTGCGGCTGGCCCACGGCCCTGCACCTCTCGGCGCGCGGCTGGGATGTGTTGATCGTCGACAACCTCAGCCGCCGCAACATCGACAATGAGCTGGAGATTCGCTCCCTGACCCCGATCCGCACCATGGGCGAGCGCATCGCCGCGTGGAAGGAGGTCTCGGGCCGCGCCATCGACTTCGTCAATCTGACGGTCGGCAAGGAGTTCGACCGCCTGGTCGCCCTGATCCGCGACTGGGCGCCCGACAGCGTCGTCCACTTCGCCGAACAGCGCGCCGCCCCCTATTCGATGAAGTCGGCGCGGCACAAGCTCTACACCGTCGACAACAATCTGAACGCCACCAACCATCTGCTGGCCGCCATCGTCGAGAGCGGGCGGGACGTGCACCTGGCCCACCTGGGAACCATGGGGGTCTACGGTTACACGACGGCGGGCCTGCGCATCCCCGAGGGCTATCTGAAGGTCACGGTGGAGACCGACCACGGCCCGACCGAGCAGGAGATCCTGTTCCCGCCGAACCCCGGCAGCATCTACCACATGACCAAGACGCAGGACGCCCTGCTGTTCCAGTTCTACGCCAAGAACGACGCCTTGCGGATCACCGACCTGCACCAGGGCATCGTCTGGGGCGCCCAGACCGAGGAGACCAAGCAGGACGAGCGTCTGATCAACCGCTTCGACTATGACGGCGACTACGGCACGGTGCTGAACCGCTTCCTGATGCAGGCGGCGGTCGGCTATCCGCTGACCGTGCACGGCTCGGGCGGCCAGACGCGGGCCTTCATCCACATTCAGGACACGGTGCGCTGCGTCGAGCTGGCGCTGAACAACCCGCCCAAGCGCGGCGACCGGGTCAAGATCCTCAACCAGATGACCGAGAGCCGCCGCGTTCGCGACCTGGCGCAGATGGTGGCCGAGATGACGGGCGCGCAGGTGCACAACGTCGCCAACCCGCGTCAGGAGGCCGACGAGAACGAACTGGTCGTCGCCAACGATCAGTTCCGCGAACTGGGGCTGAAGCCGATCACCCTGGCCGAGGGCCTCATGGCCGATGTGACCGACATCGCCCGCCGCTACGCCGATCGCGCCGACCGGACCAAGATTCCCTGCGTCACCGCCTGGAACGCCGGCCGGGCCGACGCCCTGCGCGCCGAGACCGAGGGCTCCGCCGCCTCGCCCGCCCGCGTCCTGTCCGCCTGAGAGACTGAAGCCCGATGACCGAACCCGCCGCCGCCCCGTCCCTGCTGGTGTTCGGCGGCGGCTATCTGGGACAGGCGGCGGCCCGCGAAGCCCTGCGGCGCGGCGGCCGAGCCTTCGCCACCTCGCGCGATCCGCAGACCCGTCAGTCGCTGGCGGCGCAGGGGATCACGCCGGTCGATCCGGCCGACGCCAAGGCCCTGAGCGAGGCTCTGGCCGCCGCACAGGCCGTGCTGATCACCACGCCGCCGGACGTCCACGGCTGTCCCGCCCTGCGCGCCCTGACGCCCCTGGCCGCTGACGCCTGGCCCGATTGGATCGGCTATGTCTCCTCCACCGCCGTCTACGGCGATCGCGCAGGCGGCTGGGCCTTCGAGGGCGATCCGCTGAACGCCGCCACGCTTGAGGGCGCCCGCCGCGCCAGGGTCGAGCGCGACTGGCTGGACCGCGCCCAGGGCATGGGGCTGACGCTTCAGGTCTTCCGCCTGCCCGGCTTCTACGGCCCCGGCCGCAGCGTCCTCGATCGCCTGCGCGCCGGAACCGCCCGCCTGGTGAAAAAGCCCGGCCAGGTGTTCAACCGCATCCATGTGGACGACATCGTCTCTGGCCTGTTCGCCTCCATGGCCCAGCCGCGTCCCGGCGGCGTCTACAACCTGACCGACGACGAGCCTACGCCTGCCGACGTCGTCACCGCCTGGGCCGCCGAGCGCCTGGGTCTGCCGCGCCCGCCCGAGGTCGACTGGACCGACCCCGAGGTCAGCGAGGCCATGCGCCGCTTCTATCTGGACTCCAAGCGCGTCTCCAACGCCCGCGCCAAGGCCGAACTGGGCTGGCGTCCACGCTACCCGTCCTACCGCCAAGGGCTGGAGGCCGTCCTCGCCGAGAAGGCCCCCTGACATGCGAAAGGCGCGTCGACTGAAATCGACGCGCCTCCTGTCCACGCTCACCCGCGCTCAAGCAACGAGCCGCCGCGCGGCGAGCGTTAGCGCCCTTAACTCAGAAAGGCAGGATGTTGCGCTGGCGGCTGTAGCTCATGGTGCCGACATTGGCGCCCAGACGCACGCCGACCCCGGTGCGGATCGGAGCCAGGACGATGCCGTCCGCGCGCTGATAATTCACGCCCAGACCGGCGACCAGATAGGCCGAGCCCTCGACGCCCGGGTAGCGGCGATAGAGCATGTCAGGGTGGTAGAGGCCGTAGACCAGGGTGAAGACCCGGCTGGCGTTGCCGCCCCAGTCCCAGCCGATGGAGGCTCCCTGCCAGAACACCTCCTGCGAGGCCGACAGGTCCTTCATGTGCAGGGCGCCGCGACCATAGCGCAGGCCGGCGACGACGGCGCCCGCGCCTTCCTCGCCGGCGATATAGGCGGTCGGGCGGTCGCCCTGTTCGGCGAAGATGCGCTCGATGGCGCCGCCCACGGCCTCGGCCGCAATGCCCAGTTCGCGCGACCCAGCGGCGACCAGTTCATCGAAGGTATAGGCCTGGGCCGTGTTGTCCGAGGCGATCGGATAGTTGGGGTCGGCCGGCGGGCGGCTGGCGCAGGCGCCGAGACCGGCGGGCAGGGCGCCGGCGGCGGCGAGGCCGAGGCTGGTGCGGATCAGTTGACGGCGGTGCATGGTCGAGGCTCCCGGCTAAGGACGGTCCGCCCGTCGTCGCGGGCTTGGCCTACCGTCCCTGCCTTTTACGGCAGCCTTGGGGCTTTAAGGTTAACCGAAGATTGCTTGGCCGCAGAAGTTCCGGCGGCCTGGGCTTCAGGCCGCCGGATTTCTGCTGTCAGGCTCGCAAGGTTCCGCCCGCCTTGGCGGCGGCGGCCTTGACCTTGGCCATCAAGGCCTCGATCTCCGCCTCGGCCAGGGTGGCGGCGCGGGGCTGGATCTCGACCTCGATCGCCACCGACTTCTGGCCTTCGGGCACGCCCTGGCCGCGATAGACGTCGAAGACGCGAACGTCGGCGATCAGCGCCTTGTCGGCGTCCGCCACGGCGCGGGTCAAATCGCCCACGGCCTTGGCCTCGTCCATCAGGAAGGCGAAGTCGCGGGTCAGGGGCATGAGGTTCGGCAGATCCGCCGCGCCACGCGCCTTACCGCCCTTACCGCGGGGCTCGGGCACGGAATCCAGCACGATCTCGAACGCCAGCATGGGGCCGTCCGCGTCCAGCGCCTTCAGCACGCGCGGGTGCAGGGCGCCGAACTCGACGATGACGTTCTTGGGTCCCAGCTGCAGCCGGGCCGAACGGCCGGGGTGCCACCAGTCACGGTTCGAGCCCTGCGCCAGCTGCAGGGAGGCGACCGGGGCGCCGATCTCTTCCAGCACGGCCAGAAGGTCGCCCTTCAGCGCGAACAGGGGGTCTTCCCCCGCCCCGCCCCAGTGGCGGTCGGCGTGCGGCGCGATCAGGCCGGCGATGACGGTGCGCTGGCCGGTCGGCTGGTCGTCCAGATAGATGGGACCGATCTCGAACAGGGCGACGTCGGCGTGGCCGCGCGCGGCGTTGCGCGCCGCCGCCTGGATCAGGTTCGGCAGGACCGAGGGCCGCATGCAGTCCAGATCGGCTGCAATGGGGTTCTCCAGCACCAGACGCTCGTCGCCGCCGCCGAACAGGGTCGCGATCGACTGCTTGGTGAAGGACCAGGTGACGGCCTCGGCATAACCCAGGGCCGCCAGGGCGCGTCGGGCCGTGCGCACGCGCGCCTGACGCGGGCTCAGAACCCCGCCCGGCGCCGGGGCGACCGGCGGCAGGGGCGCGTCGGGCAAGGCGGCGTAGCCCTCGATGCGGGCGACTTCCTCGACCAGATCCGCCCGCCCCTCGATGTCGCGGCGCCAGGACGGCGGCGTCACCGACCAGGGCGAGCCGCGCATGACGGTGAAGCCCAGGGCGAACAGGATCTCGAAGATTCGGTCGTCGCTCAGGTCCATGCCCGACAGCCGCTTCACATAGGCCGGGTCGAAGGCGAAGGCCGCGGGCGCGGCCGGGGCCTGGCCCGCCACCGTGACCATCGACGGCTCGCCGCCGCACAGGTCCAGGATCAACTGCGTCGCCAGCTCCAGCCCCGGCACGACCGAGGCCGTGTCGACGCCGCGCGCGAAACGATACTGGGCGTCCGAATTGATCCCCAGCGAGCGGCCCGTCTGGGCCGTGGCGATAGGGTCGAACCAGGCGCTCTCGACGAAGACGTCGACCGTCTCGTCCGAACAGCCGGTCGAGACGCCGCCCATAACGCCGCCCAGGCCGATGGCGCGCTGGCCCTCGGCGTCGGCGATGACGCAGTCGGCGGCGCCCGGCGCATAGGTCTTGCCGTCCAGGGCGACCAGGCTGTCGGCTTCGCCGCGACCGGCCCGAACCACGATCCCTTCGCCCGACAGGGTCGCCAGATCATAGACATGCAGCGGCCGCGCGCGGTCGTAGGAAATCAGGTTGGTGATATCGACGAGGCGGTTGATCGGACGCAGGCCGATGGCCGTCAGACGCTGCTGCAGCCACTCCGGCGACGGGCCGTTTCTGACGCCCCGGATCACGCGACCGGCGAAGACCGGGCACAGTTCGGGCGCCTCCAGCGTCACCGACACCGGAGAGTCGAAAGACCCCGCGACGGGAACGATCTCCAGCGTCGTCAGCTTGCCGAGGCCCGCAGCCGCCAGGTCGCGTGCGATGCCCGCCACGCCCAGCCAGTCGGGACGGTTCGGCGTCACCTCGAAATCGATGACCGGCTCGGCGCCGAAGACGCCGGCGGCGGGCTCGCCCACCTGCAGGTCGTCGGCCAGTTCCAGGATGCCGTCGCTCTCATCCGACAACTCGAGCTCGGAGGCCGAGCACAGCATGCCGTTGGACACCACCCCACGCACCGGCTTCTCGACCAGGGTCACGCCCAGGCCGGGCACATAGGCGCCGATGGGAGCGTAGATGGTGGTCAGGCCCGCGCGCGCGTTCGGGGCGCCGCAGACGATCTCCTTCATTCCGTCCACCGTCTCGACCTGACAGACCTGCAGCCGGTCGGCGTTCGGGTGACGCTCGGCCGAGACGATCTTCGCCACGGTGAAGGGGGCCAGTGCGGCGATCGGGTCGTGGACCTCCTCGACCTCAAGCCCGGCCATGGTCATGGCCTCGGCGACCTGATCGACCTCAGCCTCGGTGTCGAGGTGGGACTTCAGCCAGGAAAGCGTGAACTTCATTGGGCCGTTCCCGACTGGGACAGGACCGCCACCATGTTGTCGATGAAGTCGGACGGACCGGTGAAGCCGACGCCCAGGAAGTTGCAGTTGATGAACTGGCAATTCCGGAACGGGATCGGCCCGGTGACGCGCTGCGGCCCCAGGGGGGTGAGCATCAGGTTGCGCGGATCCCCCTTGGCGTCGCCCATGTTGCAGCCGTCGAAATTACAGCCTTCCAACGGCAGCAGGACGGCGGGCCCCTCTATCAGGCAGTTCTCGAAACGACGGTTCTCAATGGCGGGCAGGCCGGCGCGCGCCGCCTCCATGAACAGCTGCGGCAGCCACACGTTCTTGCCGACATAGGTGGGGCCGAGGCCGAGCGCTTCGAGGGTGATGGTGGTGTCAGTCATTGGGGTGATCTTTCAAAAACCAGAAGGGGGGCCGGCGGCGCCGCTCCCGGCGCCTGCAGACCTCATCCCTTCGTTTGCGCCTGAGTTCTCGCCTCGGCGCGCGCGCTCAACAGGCCCTGCTCCATGTCGTCCAGCGCCTCCTTGGCTCCGGTGAAGGCCACCTGCACGAAGCGGCAGCGCACGAAACGGCAGTTGGACATGCCGATCGCCCCGGCAATCATGGAGCCGCGCGGGTCCAGCAACAGGGTGCGCGGGTCCTCGGCCACGCCCATGTTACAGCCGTCGAAGGTCGTGCCGTTCATGATCGCCATGACCGCCGGGCCTTCGATCAGGCATTCAGTGAAGATCTTGCCGTCGATGAAGACCTGTCCGGCGTTCATGTGATGCACGGCCAGAGACGGCAGCCAGACGGCTTCCTTCTCGAACGTGGTGCGGGCGACGATCTCGCGACCCAGCTTTTCTTCGGGCGACATCGTGGTCTGGTCGGTCATAGGCGTATTCCAGTTCAGCTGAGGCCCGACGCCGGGTTCGGCGCGGCGAAGGCGGAGAAGCCGTAGTGCGCCAGCCAGCGCGTATCGGCCTCGAACATGGGGCGCAGGTCCGGCACGCCGTATTTCAGCATGGCCAGGCGGTCGACGCCCATGCCGAAGGCGAAGCCCTGGTACTCGTCCGGGTCGATGCCGCAGTTGCGCAGCACGTTCGGGTGCACCATGCCGCAGCCCAGGATCTCCAGCCAGTCCTCGCCCTCGTTCAGGGTCAGCTTCCCGCCGGAACGGTCGCAGCGGATGTCCATCTCGGCCGAGGGCTCGGTGAAGGGGAAGTGGTGCGGGCGGAAGCGGGCGTGAACATCGTCCAGTTCGAAGAAGCGGGCGATGAAGGTCTCCAGCGTCGTCTTCAGGTGGCCCATGTGGATGTCGCGATCGATCACCAGACCCTCGATCTGGTGGAACATCGGCGTGTGGGTCGCGTCGGAATCCTTACGGAAGGTGCGGCCGGGCGCGATGATGCGGATCGGCGGCTTCTGCGACATCATGGTGCGGACCTGCACCGGGCTGGTGTGGGTGCGCAGCACCTTGCGCTCGCCCGTTTCCGGGTCGGGCTTCAGGAAGAAGGTGTCGTGCATCTCCCGCGCCGGATGCTTGGGCGGGAAGTTCAGCGCCGTGAAGTTGTGGAAGTCGTCCTCGATGTCCGGCCCTTCGGCGACCGAGAAGCCCATGTCGGCGAAGACGGCGACCATCTCGTCCATGACCTGCATGGTCGGATGCACCCCGCCCTTGCGGCGCGGGCGGCTGGGCAGGGTCAGATCGACGCGCTCGGCCAGCAGGCGGGCGTCCAGCTCGGCGGCCTCCAGCTCGGCCTTGCGGGCGGTCAGGGCCGACGACACCCGGTCGCGCAGGCCGTTGATGACGGGGCCGCGCTCGCGGCGCTCATCCGGGCTCAGCGCCCCCATGCCTTTCAGCAGGCCCGAGATCGAGCCGGACTTGCCGAGGGCGGCGACGCGGATGTCCTCCAGACCCGCCACGCTCTCGGCCGAGCCGATGGCGTTGATGAGGTCCAGTTCCAGTTGAGCGAGATCGGTCATGGGGGTTCGTCTAGCCGTTAGGATCGAAAGCAAAAAGCCCCCCGGCGCGAACCGGAGGGCTTTTGCTTCGTCCCGTGTGGGAGAAAGGCTTAGGCCAGGGCCGCGCGAACCTTGTCGGCGATGCCCTTGAAGCCGGCTTCATCGGCGGCGATGGCGGCCAGAACCTTGCGGTCCAGCTCGATGCCCGCCTTGTTCAGGCCGTGCATGAACTGCGAGTAGGTGAAGCCTTCGGTGCGGGCCGCGGCGTTGATGCGCTGGATCCACAGGGCGCGGAACGAGCGCTTCTTGTTGCGACGGTCGCGGTAGGCGTACTGACCGGCGCGATCCACCGCAGCCTTGGCGGCGCGGATGGTGTTCTTGCGGCGGCCGTAGAAGCCCTTGGCCTGCTTCAGGACTTTCTTGTGCTTGGCGTGGGACGTAACGCCCCGGGTGACGCGAGCCATTTTGGTTTTCCCTTCGGGAAGTCCCTACCGCTCGGCCCGCGGGGCCTCGCTGCTTGAGGGACTTTTGCTGTTTTAGCCTCTAGCGTTCGCCGCGCGGCGGCTCACTGCATGAGAGGCTGAGTTCAAATTCGATTAGCGGAGAGGATCAGTGATGCAGCGCGCCGATCAGGCGTACGGCATGTAGGACTTGATCTTCTTGGCGTCGGCGTCGGCCATGACCGAAGTGCCGCGGTTCTGGCGGATGTACTTCGAGTTGTGGCTGATCAGGCGGTGGCGCTTGCCGGCCACGCCAGCCTTGACCTTGCCCGTCGCGGTGAATTTGAAGCGCTTCTTGGCGCCCGACTTCGTCTTCAGCTTCGGCATTTTCACTCTCTTTATTGAGGGGTCTACCGCCCTTCGGGCGACTTGAGCCCCAAGGTCAGATGACCGATTTAAGACCGCCCAGGCATGCCTGTTCGCCCGGCGGTCCGGTACGCGAAGGCGCGGCTTCTACGCCAAACGGGAGCCGGAGGCAAGAAGAGTCGCCGCGCGGTGTCTCAGGCCTGGGCCTCGCGGCGGCGTGCGGCGCGTCCGGCGTTGATCGCCATCATCGCCGCCGGAACCGTCAACGCCGCCCCCACCAGGAAGGGCCAGTCCGATCCAATGGCGGAATAGAGGACGCCCGCGACCATGGGGCCGACGATGCGGGCCATCGATCCCGTCGCCATGTTCAGCCCCAGCATGGCGCCCTGCCGGTCCGGCGGCGACGCCCGGCTGATCAGGGCCGAGATGTTGGGCATGGCCAGAGACATGCCGCAGGCGCCGATCCCCATGACGATGGGAATGATCCAACCGGCCGATACAGGGATGACGAACAGACCCAGGTCGATCTGCGTCGCCGGAAACCACGCCGGCGGGGCCGCCACCTGCAGGATCAGCGACGCGCCGAACAACAGCATCCCCGCCGCCAGCACCCGCGCCTCGCCGAAGCGCCTCGCCAGCCGCCCGGCCACCAGCCCCTGATTCAAGGCCGAGACCAGCCCCACGATCATGAAGCTGAGGCCCACCTCGCGCGCGGTCCAGGCGTAGCGGCTTTCGGCCCACAGACCGAAAGACGCCTCCATGGCCGAGAACCCGGCCAGATAGATCAGGCTGACCACCAGGACGCGCGACACCACTTCGTCGGCGCGGGCGAACTGCAGGCCGGACAGGAAGGCGGGGCGGGGCGCGGCGGGATCAGCCTTGGCTCGGCTCTCGCGCAGGAAGAGCATCACCCCCAGCGCCGCCAGCACCGCTGCGCCCGAGGCGGCGAAGATCGGCAACTGATAGCCGACATGGCCCATCTGCGGCTGGGCGAGCAGGCCGCCGAGGCCCGGCCCGACAATGAAGCCCAGGCCGAAGGCGGCGCCGATCATCCCCATCCGTCCGGCCCGGCGCTCGGGCGGTGTGACGTCGGCGATATAGCCCTGGACCGTCGAGATATTGCCCGCGCCCAGACCGGTGAACAATCGCACCAGCACCGCCGCCCAGATGTTCGGCGCGAAGGCCAGCAGCAGATAGCCCAGAGCGTTGG
The DNA here is from genome assembly GCF_053645695.1 of Brevundimonas sp. NPDC055311. NCBI lineage: Bacteria > Pseudomonadati > Pseudomonadota > Alphaproteobacteria > Caulobacterales > Caulobacteraceae > Brevundimonas > Brevundimonas sp. NPDC055311. The sequence continues at coordinate 348,106 of NZ_JBSHMV010000002.1, read as the reverse complement.
CCGCCAGCGTGGCCAGCAGCACCGGCTTGCGCCCGATCCGATCCGACAGCCGCCCCCAGAAGGGTTCGGCGAAGAACTGGCCCAGGGAATAGGCCGAGAACATCAGGGTGATCTGCCACGGCTCGGCCTGAAGGCTCTGAGCGAAGAACGGCAGCAGCGGCACCACTAGGCCGAAACCGACCAGATTGATGAAGACCACGGCGAACAGAACCGCCAGGGTCGGCGCCTGGACCTGAGGCTGAGAAGACGGGAACACGGTCATGCTTCCGCCTTAGCGCGCCACCTTCGTGTCGGAAAGCGCCCGCCCGCGCGATCATTCAATCGGATTGTGAAGCTCCAGGAAGCGGACCGTCTCACGCAGCATTTGCAGACGAGTGTCGGCGCGCGACATCCAGTGATCCTCGCCCTTCAACTCGACCAGTTCAACGGGTTTGCCGGCGCGGCGCATGGCGTCCGCCATGACGCGGCTCTGTTCGATCGGAACGACGGTGTCGTCCTTGCCGTGGATCAGCAGCAGCGGACTGTCTACCGCGTCGGCCAGCCTTGCCGGAGACAGGGCGTCGAGCGCCCGGTCGTTCAGGCGGGCGGCGCCCATGAAACGGTTCCAGTACCGCACGACTTGACTGTTCGCCTGCCCCTGCTGGCGCACCTCCCAGTTGACCATCCGCCGCAGGTCGGACACGCCGCTGACGGCCACGCCGCAACGATAGACCCCCTTGTCGAGCGTCAACCCGGCCATGGCGGCGTAGCCGCCGTAGCTGGCCCCGACGATGCAGACTCGAGCAGGGTCGATGACGCCTTCCGAAGCCAGCCAACGCACGCCGTCGGACAGGTCCGTCTGCATCTTGCGCCCCCACTCGCCGTAGCCTGCCTCGAGGAAGGCCCGGCCATATCCGGTCGATCCCCTGAAATTGGCCTGTAGAACCGCATAGCCCCGCGAGGCCATGGCCTGGGCCCAATAGTCGAAACCAGCGACATCCCGCGCCGCCGGCCCTCCGTGCGCCAGCACGACCAAAGGCAAGCCCTGTGGTTTATCCACGCCAGGCGGCAAAGTCAGGTAACCGTGGATCTCCAGTCCATCTGCCGCTGCATAGCGGATCGGACGAACCGCACCGACGTGCTCAGCCAAGATAGTCGGATAGGACTCCCCCACCACGTCCGCGACGCCCCGCTCAAAGTCCACCAGCCGATAGAGGCCGGATTCGCCACTGTCGATGAAGACCAAGATCGACTTGAGGTCATCACTCCAGGAGACAAGACGTGGAGCCTGGCCGGGGAAGGCGCGCTCGATGGAGCGCCACTGTCGCGCCGCTGCGGGGTCGCTGAACTCATAGCGAACTCCCTCCCCCTCAACGCGGCCGCCGCCGATCAGCAAGCGGGTCTGCGGGTGGTGGAGAAGAAAATCGGGATGACGATCGAACGGCAGCGGCGTCCATTCTCCCGTGTCTACATTGACTTCAAACAGCACATTTCCGGTTTCGGAATCAGCGCTTGCAGAACTGAGCTCAGGTCGATCCGCCCCCACGATGATCGAGCGCGGGTTACGCCCCATGCCGTGCAGCAATGGCTTGTCGACCGGCGCGTCGACCATCCAGACCTCGCGAAAACGCCGCCTCTCGGGCAGGCGCAACGACCAGCGTCCGCTACGCTCGACATATTGCGCCAGGGCGATGACCTCGCCCTGGCCATCCATCACATAGTCGTCGGTGTTGCGGTCCATGGAGACGACCGAGCGCCCCCGACCCGTATCCAGATCGATTCTGTGCAGATCGATCTGGCCGTTGACCACGTTGACGCCCCGCGCAAACAGGGCGTCGCCTTGCGCCGTACTGCGAACCGCGGCGCCTCCGTAAAGCGTAGCCAGCACGCCCGGCGTCCGCTTCAACACATGGACGAGCGCCTTGGTCTCCAGATCGAGGATCATGCCGAAGAACAGCTCGGATCGGGGCACGCCCAGTTGTGGAATCGCTTGCGTCTCAGAGGAGACGATCAGCACTCGTCCTTCGCCGATCCAGCGCAGATCGCGCACCTTGGCTTGGCCGATCGGGGCAGCGAGAAGGTGCTCGCCTGTCTTGATTCGCGTGACCGCGATGGCGCGCGTTTCGTCCACGACCACGATCCGCGCGATCAACTCCCCGCTCGGAGACAACTCGATATAGTCGATCGCCGGTGATGCCCCGTACGCCTCAAGAGGTGGAGTTTCGGCCATCGCTTCGCCCGGCCCGCCCGCAACCAAGGCGCCGGCTGCCGCAGCAAGCGCGAAAACAATCGCGCCCATTCTCCTTCCCAGCATCATGCTCCCCGATCACGCTCCACGCCCGATCAGAATCGCATGTTCCACCTGCGCAAGACAACAATAAAAAACCCCGTTCTTTCGAACGGGGCTCTTAATCACGCAATGATGGTCACGATCAGCGGGGGGCCAGGATCATGATCATCTGGCGGCCTTCCATCTTGGGCGCGAACTCGACCTTGGCTTCTTCCTCGAAGTCGGCCTGAACCTTGTTCATCAGCTTCATGCCCAGTTCCGGGTGAGCCATTTCACGGCCGCGGAAGCGGATGGTCACCTTGACCTTGTCGCCGTCGTCGAAGAAGCGATGCATGGCCTTGGCCTTCACATCGTAGTCGTGGCTGTCGATGTTCGGCCGAAGCTTGATTTCCTTCAGCTCGACGACCTTCTGACGCTTGCGCGCCTCAGCCTTCTTCTTCTGTTCCTGGAAACGATGCTTGCCGTAGTCCAGAATCTTGCACACCGGCGTTTCGGCGTTGGCGACGATCTGAACCAGGTCCAGGCCCGCCTCCTCGGCGGCCTCCAGCGCGGCGGACAAGGGCATGACGCCCTGTTTTTCCCCATTCTGGTCGATGAGCAGAACGCGGGCGGCGCGGATATCCTGGTTGATGGGCGGCCCGTCCTTTACGGGCGGCGCTTGCATTGGACGGCGAATGGGCGTCGTTTCCTTATGTGATCAGAAGATAGGCGAAAATTGTCTGCATGGCTCAGCGCGCGATGCCGCCGCTGTGTTCCAAGCGGCCGGAATATGGCGACGCAAGGCCGATGTTTCAAGGGATTTCGGGTCTTCAGGCCTTTACGGCCCCTTCAGCGACATAGGCGTCGTGCAGGCTCAGCACCGCCTCGAACACGTGATCGACGCTCAAATCCTCGATCGGGGCGAACTGACCGCGCGTCTCATTGGACGCCGCCGTGCGCGTCCTCGGCCCCCACGGGCCATACAGCCACCACTCGGTCGGGCCGAACAGGCCCAGCGTCGGCCGGCCCAACGCCGCCGAGACGTGCATCAGGCCGGAGTCGTTGCCGACGAACAGGGTCGCCCGGTCGATGGCGGCGGCCGAGCACAGGATATCGCCCTTGCCTACGCAGTCGATGGCCCGCGGTCCCGCCGCCTCCAGCGCCGGGGTCGCGGGCGGCCGGTCGCCGGGACCGCCGACCGGCATGAAGCGCCAGCCGTCGAAGCGCGGCTCGGCCTTCAGCTTCTCGACCAGTTGACCCCAGCGGTCAGCAGGCCAGGACTTGCCCGGCTGGTGCGCGATCGGCGCCAGGGCGATGATCGGGCCGGGACCGGCGCCGCCTGCCAGTTGCGGGTCGATAACGGAGGCCGCCTCGGCGCGGGCCTGATCGTCAAGAAAGATTTCCGGGTCCAGAGGCGAAGGCGAGCCCATCAGGCGCGAGACCATCTCGACCTTGCGCAGGCCGGTCTCCCAGCGACGGTTGTAGACGATGCGCCGCTTCGCCGGGATCAGATACGCCAGGGCCGAGCCGCGGATGTCCACGCCCATGTCCCACTGCGTCCCCCGCACCTGCTTCCACAGGTCGATCCAGTGTCCGGCGGCCTTCTTCTTGTCGAGGATGATGACGCGCTCGACGTTCGGCGCGGAGCGAAAGAAGGGGGCGGGCGGGCGGCCGCAGGCGACGGTGATCTGAACGCCCGGCAGTTGGCGCGCGATCTCGCGGATCACGCCGGAGGAGATGACGCAGTCGCCGATCCGGTTGGAGCTGACGAACAGGGCTTTGGGTGCAGACAAGCGGGCGCCTCGCGGCCTCTGTGAACAATCGTCGTCTCTGCTAAAGCCATTCCGCGAGGAATGACAGTCCGAGGAGTTTCCCATGTCCGACGTCCAGACCCTGATCCGCCCCGACGGCGAGACGCTGGCCTTCAAGGCGGTCAAGGGCGACGGCCCGACGGTCATCTGGATCGGCGGCTTCCGCTCGGACATGGAGGGGACCAAGGCCCTGGCTCTGGACGCCGCCGCCCGCGAGCGCGGCTGGAACTATGTGCGCTACGATCACTTCGCCCACGGCGTGTCGAGCGGCGACTGGAAACAGGCCACCATCGGCCGCTGGCGCGAGGACGCCGTCGCCCTGATCGACAGTCTTGAGGGCCCGGTGGTTCCGGTCGGATCATCGATGGGCGGCTGGGTGGCGCTGCTAGCGACGCTGGCGCGGCCGGAACAGGTCAAGGGCGTGGTGCTGGTCAATCCGGCGCAGGACTTCACCGAAAAGCTGATGTGGCCGGGTCTGGTCGACCACGAACGTCAGGCGATCCTGCGCGAAGGCGAGACGGTCATCACCGAGGAAGGGCTGGGCTCCTACGTCCTGACCCGGCGGATGTTCGAGGAGGCGCGCGACTGGCTGCTGCTGGACGGCCGGATCGACATCACGGCGCCGGTTCATGTGCTTCAGGGCCGCGCCGACGACGTGGTGCCGTGGCGCCATCAGGTCGAACTGGCCGAGCGCCTGAGCGGCGGCGACCTGCGCCTCGACCTGATCGAAGGCGGCGATCACCGGCTGTCGAGCCCGGCGGAACTGGAGCGACTGGTCGAGGCGGTGGAGGCGATGCGGGGCTGACTGCACGCACCACCTCCGCACACGTCGTACACGCCGTCATTCTCGGGCTTGACCCGAGGGTCGAGCGTCGGGGCACGCTCTTCCTGGCCGCCGTTACGCTGGCGGACAATCCGATCCTCGGGTCAAGCCCGAGGATGACGGAAAGATGAAAGCTCGCGGGAGAGGGGCCTCACAGAATGAACCGGCTCAGGTCCACGTTCTTCGCCAGATCACCGACCTTCTCGCGCACCTTGTCGCCGTCGAACGTCAGGGTCTGGCCGGACAGGTCCGAGGCCTTGAAGCTGGTCTCTTCCAGCACCCGCTCCATCACCGTCTGAAGACGGCGCGCGCCGATGTTCTCGACGGTGGAGTTGGCGGCCACGGCGGCGTCGGCCATGGCCTCGACCGCGTCGTCGGTGAAGACCAGCTCGACCCCTTCGGTCGCCAGCAGGGCCTGGTTCTGACGGATCAGATTGGCCTCCGGCTCGGTCAGGATGCGTTTGAAGTCGTCGCGGGTCAGGGCCTTCAGCTCGACCCGGATCGGCAGGCGGCCCTGCAGTTCCGGCAACAGGTCCGACGGCTTGGCGACGTGGAAAGCGCCCGAGGCGATGAACAATACATGGTCGGTCTTCACCGGCCCGTATTTGGTCGAGACGGTCGTGCCCTCGATCAGGGGCAGCAGGTCGCGCTGCACCCCTTCGCGCGAGACGTCGGCCCCGCCGCCGCGATCCTGACGCGCGGCCACCTTGTCGATCTCGTCCAGGAAGACGATGCCCTCGTTCTCGGCCAGCAGCAGGGCCTCCTTCGTCAGGCTTTCCTGATCCAGCAGCTTGTCGCTCTCCTCGGTGACGAGGGGCGCCACGGCGTCGCGCACGTTCAGCTTGACCGTCTTGGTGCGGCCGCCGCCCATCTTGCCCAGCATCTCCGACAGGTTCAGCAGGCCGACGTTGCCGCCGCCCGGCATGTCCAGCCCCTGCAGAGGCGAGGTCGTATCGGCCAGGGCGATCTCGATCTCCTTGTCGTCCAGTTCGCCCGCGCGCAGCTTCTTGCGGAAGGCCTCGCGCGTGGCGGGCTGCGAACCGGGGCCGACCAGGGCGTCGAGGATGCGGTCCTCGGCCTGGCCCTCGGCGCGGGCCTTGACGCCCGCCCGGCGCCGGTCGCGCACCATGACCAGGGCGCTCTCGACCAGGTCGCGCATGATCTGATCGACGTCGCGGCCGACGTAGCCGACCTCGGTGAACTTGGTCGCCTCGACCTTGAGGAAGGGCGAGCCGGCCAGCCTGGCCAGACGCCGGGCGATCTCGGTCTTGCCGACGCCCGTCGGGCCGATCATCAGGATGTTCTTGGGCGTGACCTCGTCGCGCAGATCCTCGGGCACGCGCTTGCGGCGCCAGCGATTGCGCAGAGCCACGGCCACGGCGCGCTTGGCGTCGTCCTGGCCGACGATGAAGCGGTCCAGCTCGGAGACGATTTCACGGGGAGACAGGTCGGTCATTCTTTTTTCCAGAAGCGCCTGTGTGCGGCGCTATCGTTCGCCGCGCGGCGGCTCGCTACTTGAGCGCCTTCACAGGCTTTCGATGGTTAAATTGCCGTTGGTGTAGACGCAGATGTCGGCGGCGATCTTCATGGCCTTGCGGGCGATCTGTTCGGCGTCCAGTTCGGTGTTCTCGTCGATCAGGGCGCGGGCGGCGGCCAGGGCGTAGTTGCCGCCCGAGCCGACGGCGGCCACGCCGTATTCCGGCTCCAGCACGTCGCCGACGCCCGTCACCGTCAGAATGGTGTCCTTGTCGGCGACCAGCAGCATGGCCTCAAGACGGCGCAGATAGCGGTCGGTCCGCCAGTCCTTGGCCAGTTCGACGCAGGCGCGCGCCAACTGGTCCGGATACTGCTCCAGCTTGGCTTCCAACCGCTCGATCAGGGTCAAGGCGTCGGCCGTGGCCCCGGCGAAGCCCGCCAGAACCTTGCCGTTCGCCAGGGTGCGCACCTTGCGCGCCGCGCCCTTGACGATGGTCGGCCCCATGGAGACCTGGCCGTCGCCGGCGATGACGGTGCGGCCGTTCTTGCGCACCGCCAGGATGGTGGTGCCGTGCCAGTCGGGAAAGTTGGAGGCGCTCGTGTTCATGGCCGCTGACATGGCGAAGCCCGCCGTCCGCCGCAAGATCAGGCGGTGTCGCAATGCGCCGTCACACGAAAAGCTTAACCATAAATAATTCTTAATCGCGCCATGAAAGGTGGACCGCCCTTGCCGATCCGCCGCCTCGCTCTCCCGAGGAGGGCGCTGCGTTTTCTGTTTCGAGTTGCCTTGCCTCTGCACCGCGCCATCTATGTCAGCGACGCCGTCGGCGGCGCGGCGACCAGCCTTCTGATCCTGGCCGAGATTCTCGGCGCGTCCGAGCGCAACAACCGTCGCGACGGTCTGAGCAGCGTCCTGATGCGCCACGACGGCCGATTCCTGCAGCTCATCGAGGGCCGTCGGGCCGATGTCGACCGGCGGATGGACCGGCTGCGCGTCGATCCGCGCCATGAGAACCTGCGCCTGCTGTCTGATGTCGCCATACCGGGCCGTCGGTTCGGCGACTGGCCCATGATCCTGGCCGAGCTGACGTCGGAGGGGGCTCGACTGTTGGACGGCGACTCCCTGGACCGGCTCAGTCCCGCCCGCGCCGAGGCCCTGCTGGCCCTGGGCGTGGAGGCCGCGCCCGTTCCGGCCTGACGCACCCGCGCGACTGCGCTAGACAGTCGGCGTGACCCAGTCTTCCGCCCCTTCCGCTCCGGTTCGCTTCTCCGATGAAGAGGTCGAACGCTACGCCCGCCAGCTGGTGCTGTCCGAGGTCGGCGGCCCCGGCCAGCAGGCGCTGAAGCGCGCCCGCGTCCTGATCGTCGGCATGGGCGGGGTCGGCAATCCGGCCGCCCTCTATCTGGCCGCCGCCGGGGTGGGGACGCTGGGTCTGGTCGACGACGACACGGTCGCCCTGTCGAACCTGCAACGCCAGATCGCCTTCACCACCGAGGACGCCGGACGATCCAAGGTCGAGGCCGGCGCCGAACGGCTGAACGCCCTCAATCCGCACGTCACGGTCCAGACCTTCAACCAGCGCGTCACGCCCGACAGCGCAGCGGCCCTGATGCAGGGCTTCGACCTAGCCCTGGACGGCACCGATGACTTCGAGACGCGACTGGCCGTCAACGCCGCCTGCGTGGCGGCGGGCAAGCCGCTGGTGTCCGGCGCGCTTGGCCGCTGGTCGGGGCAGGTGTCGGTGTTCGAAGGGCGCCCCTGCTATCAGTGCCTGGTGCCCGAGATTCCGCCCGACGCCGAGACCTGCGCCCGCGTCGGCGTGGTCGGCGCCCTGGCCGGCGTCATCGGCGCCATGGCGGCTCTGGAAGCGATCAAGCTGATCACCGGCGCGGGCGAGCCGCTGACCGGCCGCCTGATGCTCTACGACGGCCTGGCCGGAAGCAGCCGCGTCGTGAAGATCGCCGCCGATCCCGCCTGTCCAGTCTGCGGGTCAGCTCACGCCTAGAGCATCGCCGGGATGACGCGGTCGGGCGGGCGGTGCCCGTTCTGCCAGGTCATGATGTTGGCGATCACCCGGTCGCCCATGTCCTGACGCGCCTCGATGGTGGCGGAACCGAGGTGGGGCAGCAGCACCACATTCGGACGGCCGATCAGACCGGGGTGGACCTTCGGCTCGTTCTCGAACACGTCCAGGCCGACGCCGAACAGGGCGCGGCGATCCAGCGCCTCGACCAGAGCCGCCTCGTCGATCAGTTCGCCGCGCGCCGTGTTGACCACGATGGCGTGCGGCTGAAGCCGGGCCAGACGTTCGGCCGACAGCAGGTGATGCGTTTCCTTCGTCGCCGGACAGTTGAGCGAAATGACGTCCATCCGCGCCAGCATCTGGTCCAGGTCGTCCCACCAGGTCGCGCCCAGCTCCTCGGCGATCATGTCTGGGACGGGCTTGCGGTTGTGATAGTGGACCTGCATCCCGAAGGCCCTGGCGCGGCGAGCCAGCGCCTGGCCGATGCGGCCCATGCCGACGATGCCCAGACGCTTGCCCCACAGCTTGCGCCCGCACATCCATGTCGGGCTCCAACCCTCGAACTGGCCCGCAGCGACGACAGCCGCGCCCTCGACGACGCGGCGGCTGACGGCCAGGATCAGGCTCATGGTCAGGTCGGCCGTGTCCTCGGTCAGAACGCCCGGCGTATTGGTGACGATGATTCCTCGCCCCACGGCGGCGTCGATGTCGATGTGATCCACGCCCGCGCCGAAGTTGGCGATCATCTTCAGCTGCTCGCCCGCCCCTGCGATCAGTTCGGCGTCCAGATGATCGGTGATGGTGGGCGCCAACACCTCGGCCCGCTGCAGGGCGGCGGCCAGTTCGTCGCGCGACATCGGCCGGTCAGTCAGGTTCAGCTCGGCGTCGAAAAGTTCCCGCATCCGCGTTTCAACCGCGTCAGGCAGGCGTCTGGTTAATACGACCTTAAGCTTGCGAGCGGACATAGGGGACCTGGGTTTTCCACGGGCGGCGCCCGTTCGGAACGGGTCGATATTCGGTGTCTAGCAAAGCTGCGGTCAGGTTCAAAAGGGCGCCTCGCGTCGCGGCCCTCGCCGCCGTCCTGACGACCGGGGTTCTGCTGTCGGCGGGCGCCACCATGCCGGACGGCCGCCCGACCCCCACGGGGCTGGAGGTGCCGCGCTGGGTGACTCTCAAGTCGTCGCAGGTGCGGGCGCGTCAGGGGCCAGGCCTCGACTATCGCATCCTGTGGGAATATCGCGCCGCCGGCCTGCCCGTTCAGGTGATCGCCGAAACCCGCGAGTGGCGGAAGATCTGCGATCCCGACGGCTCCGTGGCCTGGATCCACCGCACCGTCGCCTCGGGCCGCCGCAGCGTCTTCAACCGCTCGGACGAGGCCGTGCCGATCCGGTCAGGTCGGTCCGAGACCGCTTCCATCCGCGCCCTTCTGTCGCCGCACGCCCTGATCCCCCTGGACGAATGCGAGGACGGCTGGTGCCGGGTGCGGGCGCGCAAGCTGCGCGGCTGGGTGCAGCAGAGGGCGGTCTTCGGCGCCCAGGAGCGCGCCCTGTGCAACGCCGCCCGCCCGGCCGGAACCGGCCGCGCCTCCTGATCTCATATAGTGACGGCATGGTTGAGCGCGGCCTCCGGGTCGTGTAACCCGCCAGCAACACCTTTCGGAGCCGATTTCCCTTGAGCCAGTCGCAATATCCGTCGTCGTTCGATCACGAAGGCCTGCTGGCCTCGGGCCGGGGCGAGCTGTTCGGTCCGGGCAACGCCCAGCTGCCGGCGCCGCCCATGCTGATGTTCGACCGGATCAAGACCATCTCCGCCGACGGCGGCGACTACGGCAAGGGCTATGTCGAGGCCGAACTCGACATCAACCCCGACCTCTGGTTCTTCCAGTGCCACTTCATCGGCGATCCGGTCATGCCGGGCTGCCTGGGCCTGGACGCCATGTGGCAGCTGGTCGGCTTCTACCTCGGCTGGATCGGCGGACCGGGCAAGGGCCGCGCCCTGGGCGTCGGCGAGGTCAAATTCACCGGCCAGGTGACGCCGGACGTCAAGAAGGTGGTCTATAAGGTTCACCTGAAGCGCGTCATCAATCGCAAGCTGGTCATGGGCATCGCCGACGGCGTGCTCGAGGCCGACGGCGAGGTCATCTACACCTGTCAGGACATGCGCGTCGGCCTGTTCGGCGGCGCGGCCACGGTGGAACCGAGCGCCGCCTGACCCCACTTGATGGGATAGCTGCGGCCAACGCGGCGCCCGAAGACTTTGTAGGATTGGAAACACCATGCGGCGTGTCGTCGTCACCGGCCTGGGCATCGTCTCTTCCATCGGCACCGGCCAGGATCAGGTCGCGGCCTCGCTCCGCGACGCCAAATCAGGCGTCCAGCACGCCGCCGACCACGCCAAATACGGCTTCCGCTCCCAGGTCTGGGCGCCGCCGGCCCTGGGCCATACGGCCGAGGACTGGGCGCCTCTGGTCGATCGCCGCGCCGCTCGCTTCCTGGCCAACGGCACGGCCTGGGCGCACATCGCCTTTGAAGAGGCGCTGAAGGACAGCGGCCTGTCCGCCGAAGAGATCAAGGACCCGCGCATCGGCCTGATCGTCGGCGAGGGCGGGCCCTCGACCCAGGTGATCCTGCAGGCCGCCGCCACCACGGTTGAAAAGGGCTCGCCCAAGCGCGTCGGCCCCTTCGCCGTGCCCAAGGCCATGGCGTCCGGCCCCTCGGCCGTCCTGGCCACCTGGTTCGAGCTGAAGGGCGTCAACTATTCGATCAGCTCGGCCTGCGCGACCAGCGCCCACTGCATCGGCGCGGCCGCCGAGCAGATCGCCTGGGGCAAGCAGGACGTGGTCTTCGCCGGCGGCTGCGAGGACATCGACTGGTCCATGTCGAACATGTTCGACGCCATGGGCGCCATGTCCTCCAACTTCAACGACACGCCCGACAAGGCCAGCCGCGCCTATGACACGACGCGCGACGGTTTCGTCATCGCCGGCGGCGCGGGCATCGTCGTGCTGGAAGAATACGAGCGCGCCGTGGCGCGCGGCGCGACCATCTACGCCGAAGTCACCGGCTACGGCGCCAACTCGGACGGCTACGACATGGTGGCCCCCTCGGGCGAGGGCGCCGAGCGCTGCATGAAGATCGCGCTGGAGATGGCCGGCAATCCCAAGATCGACTACCTGAACCCGCACGGCACCTCGACGCCGGTCGGCGACAGCAAGGAGATGGGCGCGGTGCGCAACGTCTTCGGCGACGCCATGCCGATGATCTCCTCGACCAAGTCGCTGACGGGCCACTCGCTGGGCGCGGCGGGCGCGCAGGAAGCCATCTACTGCCTGTTGATGATGAAGCACGGCTTCGCGGCCGAGAGCGCCCACATCGAGACCCTGGACCCCGAATTCGAGGGCATGCCGATCCTGCGTCAGCGCCACGACGGCGAACTGAAGCACGTCATGTCCAACAGCTTCGGCTTCGGCGGCACCAACGCCACCTTGATCCTGTCAAAGGTCTAAGCTTCACCGATCGGGAAAATCCGAAGCGACACGAAAACGCCCCCATTCGGTCCTTCGCCCGCCCGGAAGGGCGCGCACACATGCATCATCGGCCTGTCGGAGTTCGGAAAAGTCCCGGATCCTGAACAGCCCCCCCAGCCCCCTGGATTTTTCCGCGTAAAGGGCTCTGGCGGGCCGATGCTTCCTCCAAGCGACGCCCGCGCCTGCCCCTCCTCCCCCTCCACCCGGCAGCGCGGGCGTTTTGCTGTCCGCTTCCCGCCAGACGCACAAGACTTCGCCCGCGCGACGCCGGGTCACGCGGGCGATGCGTAGAGCTTCAGACAGCGCGGATCAGGCCGGCAGGTCGATCTCGACCCGCTCGTTGTCGCGCAGCACGATGATCGGCACGACCGCCTCGCCCGCGGCCTGCACGCGCTGGGCCAGATCCTTCATGTCGGCGATCTCGGCGCCGTTCGCCTGGACCACCACGTCGCCGGCCTGGAAACCCGCCGCGGCGGCGGACGATCCCGCCTCGACCACGGCGATCTGGACGCCCCCGCCCGAGGCCGGATTGCGCATCGTCAGACCCCGCGCCATGGCCGCCTGGGCGCCCAGGCGCACCGGCGCCGGATCGGACGGCTCGACCGTCAGCCGGGTCGAGGCCTCACGGCCGTCGCGCAGATAGACGACCGGCATCTGGGTTCCGGCGCGGGCGATGCCGACCGTGGCCTGAACCGAACCTGCGTTGGCCACCGGGCGGTCCTGGATGCGCGTCAGCACGTCGCCGGGCTTCAGCCCCGCCTTCTCGCCCGCCGAGCCCGGCTCGACGTCATAGACCACGGCGCCGCGCACGATGTTCAGCCCGACCTCGCGCGCGCGCTCGGCCGTCAGGGAGCCGAGGCCCAGGCCGACGCGGCCGCGCTTGACCTCGCCGGTGGCGCGCAGCTGGTCGACCACGAACATCATGATGCGCGTCGGCACGGCGAAGGCGATGCCGTCGTTGCCGCCGCCGAAACCGCCCGACAGGATGGCGGTGTTGATGCCGATCAACCGCCCCCGGCTGTCCAGCAGCGGCCCGCCCGAGTTGCCCGAGTTCACCGCCGCGTCGGTCTGGATGTAGTCCTCGATGGCGTCGCCCATGCCCGAGCGGTTCAGACCCGAGATGACGCCCATGGTCAGGGTCTGGTCCAGACCCAGGGGATAGCCGACGGCGAAAGCCAGGTCGCCGCTGCGCAGGGTGTCGGAATCCACCGTCGCCACCTGCGACAAGCCCGTGGCGTCGATCTTCAGCACGGCGATGTCGGTCGCCTTGTCGGCGCCGATCAGGGTGGCGTCGAACAGCCGTCCGTCGATCAGGTCGACCGTGAACTTCTGGCCGTTCTCGATGACGTGGTGGTTGGTGACGATGATGCCTTCGCGCGCGTCGATGATGACGCCCGACCCGCCCTGCGAGGGCTTGGGATTGTTTTCCGAGCTGGGACCGCGCGACTGGCCCAGGGTCGTCACCTGGACCACGGCGGGCAGGCTTTCCTCCAGGCCGGCGGCGAAGGTGAAGACGCCGCGCCGGGCGTCATAGGGCATGGCCGCGACCGGCGACTGGACGGCCGCGGCCGCAGCCTGGGCCATGCCGCTGAAGCTGAAGATCGCCAGGGCGGCGCCGGCCAGCAGGCTGTGTTTGGTCATTCCCGTTTCCTTCACGCGTCGACCGTTCTCGGCCGACAGACTGGCGAGCATCGCCGCCCCGCAGGCGAGACAAACGCGCGACAACGGCAAAGGATCGTCGCGTCGCGCGTTTTCTGCAACGCTTGTCTCAGAAGGCGGCTTCGCCGGTGATGGCGCGGCCCAGGATCAGGGCGTGAACGTCGTGCGCGCCCTCATAGGTGTTGACCGTCTCCAGGTTCATGGCGTGGCGCATGACGTGCAGTTCGCCGGTGATCCCGGCCCCGCCGTGCATGTCGCGGGCCTCGCGCGCGACGGCCAGGGCCTTGCCGCAGTTGTTGCGCTTCATCAGGCTGATGGCCTCGGGAACCCAAGCGCCGGTGTCCAGCAGGCGGCCCAGGGCGTAGGCGCCCTCGAAGCCCAGGAAGATCTCGGTCTGCATGTCGGCCAGCTTCTTCTGCACCAGCTGGCGCGACGACAGCGGACGGCCGAACAGGGTGCGCTCGGCCACATAGTCGCGGCTGGCGTGAAAGCAGAACTCGGCCGCGCCCATCGCGCCCCAGGCGATGCCGAAGCGCGCCTTGTTCAGGCAGGAGAACGGCCCGCGCAGCCCCTGCACGCCCGGCAGGATGTTGGCTTCCGGCACGAAGACGTCGTTCAGGCCGATGTCGCCCGTCACCGAGGCGCGCAAGCTGAGCTTGTCGCCGATCTTGCCCGTGGTGAAGCCGTCGAAGTCGCGCTCGACGATGAAGCCGCGGATCACGCCGTCAAGCTTGGCCCAGACGATGGCCAGGTCGGCGATCGGCGAGTTGGTGATCCAGTATTTGCCGCCGTTCAGACGATAGCCGCCGTCGACCGCGACCGCCGTGGTCTTCATCGAGGCCGGGTCCGACCCGCCGTCGGCCTCGGTCAGGCCGAAGCAGCCGACCAGTTCGCCCGCCGCCATCTTGGGCAGGAACTTCGCCTTCTGCTCGTCCGAACCGAAGGCGTAGATCGGATACATGGCCAGCGACGACTGCACCGACATGGCCGAACGATAGCCGCTGTCGATCGCCTCGACCTCGCGGGCGATCAGGCCGTAGGCGACGTGCGACGCTTCGGAGCCGCCGTACTGCTCGGGCAGCATGGCGCCGAGGAAGCCCATCTCGCCCATCTCGGTCATGATGGCGCGATCGAAGACCTCGTCGCGGAAGGCGGCGACCACGCGCGGCAGCAGGGCCTCGCGCGCATAGGACCGCGCCGCATCCTGAACCATCCGCTCCTCGTCCGTCAGGCGCCCCGTCAGGTCGAACGGGTCGTCCCAGCGGAAGGTTTGGGCGGAAGGGGTCTTGCCGTCGGCCATCGGTCGTCCTTGTGCGTCTGAGTAAGGGGCTCACGCGGGATTGAAGCGGCGTGACGAAGCGTCCCCTGTTGCTGCGGCGGGTTTAAGCCAGAATGCGGCCGCCGGGTAGAGGGACCGGCGCGAGCACGCTAGGCTGTCGTCATGTCGAACGCTTTCAACCGCCTGTTCCGCGATCATCCGCGCGAGGTCGACGAGACCTATGTCGAGCATTTGGCCGCTTCATCGCGCTTCGGCTTCAAGCTGCTGCGCCTGGCGGGCTGCGCCTTCATCCACGCCGTCACGCCGGGCCTGCACAAGACCACGGTGTCCGACGCCATTCGCGGCATGGCCCAAGACATGGGCGGGCGCGCCGCCGAGGCCCGCGAGTGCCGGATGCGCGACGCGGGCGTCTGGGACGTCGGCCTCTAGGCGCTGAACACCCCGACCAGCCACAGGACCAGCGACAGCAGCACCACCACGCCCAGGATCGCCAGGCCCGCCCACTGAAAGGCGCCGAAGCGACGCGGCATGCTTGTGCCGACAAAGCCCGCGCCGGTCGCGACGGCGAACAGGGCCAGCCCTCGCGACGCCGCGCGAACCGTCGAATCCGGTCCGTCCAGATCATCGCCTTCATCGGTCGCGAATTCGCCGGTCCTGGCGCGCGCCAGCAGGTCGCGCGCCTGCGCCGCCTGATCCGCCCGCCCCATCAGACGGATGCCGAGAGCGCGCTGCATCAGGGGATCGACCGTGGTCTGGAACCGCTCGGTCACGGACACCTCGATGTCGTGCGACGCCAGGAAGGCGGCCGCCAGATCGGCCTCATAGACGTCTTGATAGCGGGCGATCTCGACCAGGCTCATGGCGCCAGCCTAGCACGCCTGCGGGACGCGCAATTGAAAACGGCGAGATCCGAAAATCCCGCCGTCGTCAATCGTTCGCGGTGCGCGGACTTACAGGTCCAGCAGGGCGCGCGCGGGGTCTTCCAGCAGTTCCTTGATGCGGACCAGGAAGGTCACGGCTTCCTTGCCGTCGACGATGCGGTGATCGTAGCTGAGGGCCAGGTACATCATCGGACGGATCTTGACCTCGCCGTTGATGGCCATCGGGCGCTGCACGATGTTGTGCATGCCCAGGATGCCCGACTGCGGCGCGTTCAGGATCGGCGTCGACATCAGCGAGCCGTAGGTGCCGCCGTTGGTGATGGTGAAGGTGCCGCCCTGCATCTGGTCCATGGTCAGGGCGCCGTCACGGGCGGCCTTGCCCAGGGCGCCGATGCCCTTCTCGATGCCGGCCAGCGACAGGACGTCGGCGTCGCGCAGCACCGGAACCACCAGGCCCTTGTCGGTGCCGACGGCGATGCCGATGTCGTAGTGGTTCTTGTAGATGATGTCCGTGCCGTCGATCTCGGCATTGACGGCCGGGATTTCATGCAGGGCCTGAACCACGGCCTTGGTGAAGAAGGACATGAAGCCCAGCTTCACGCCGTGGCGCTTCTCGAAGGCTTCCTTGTACTGGGCGCGCAGGGCCATGACGTTGGTCATGTCCACCTCGTTGAAGGTGGTCAGCTGGGCGGCCGTGTTCTGGGATTCCTTCAGGCGGCGGGCGATGGTCTGACGCAGGCGCGTCATCTTCACCCGCTCTTCACGCGGCTGGTCGGCGCGCGGAGCAGCCGGAGCAGCAGCGGCGGGCGCAGCCGGGGCGGCAGAGCCGATGGCGGCGATGGCGTCGGCCTTGGTGATGTTGCCCTTCGGACCCGAGGCCGACAGCGAGGCCGGATTCAGGTTGTTCTCGGACACGACGCGCTGAACGGCGGGCGACAGGTGAGCCGAAGCCGGAGCCTGCGCCGAAGCCGTGTTGGCCGGAGCGGCGGCCGGGGCCGGAGCAGCCGCAGCAGCGGCGCCCGAGGCGGCGACCGAACCGATCACCTGACCGGGGGTCACGGTGTCGCCGTCAGCGGCGATGATGGTCAGGACGCCCGCGGCCGGGGCCGAGACTTCCACGGCCACCTTGTCGGTCTCGATCTCGACCAGCAGCTCGTCCTTGGCGACGGTGTCGCCCGACTTCTTCAGCCAGGTTCCGATCGAACCTTCGGCGACGCTCTCGCCCATGGTCGGCACGGCGATGTCGACCGCAGCGCCGCCCGAAGCGGCCGGAGCAGCGGCCGGAGCGGCGGCGGGCGCAGCAGCAGCCGCCGGGGCAGAGGCGGCGGCCGCGCCGCCTTCGGTCACGGCGCCCAGCACCGTGCCGGGGACGACGGTGTCGCCTTCACCGGCGTTGATCGCCGACAGCACGCCGTCGGCGGGCGCCACGACTTCCAGCGAGACCTTGTCGGTTTCCAGCTCAACCAGGACTTCGTCTTTCTTCACGGCGTCGCCGACCTTCTTGGTCCACTTGGCGATGGAGGCTTCGGCGACGGATTCACCGAGGGCGGGGGTCAGGATATCGGCCATCTTCAGTGTCTTTTCGTGTCTGAACTTTGCTTGTCTTTTAGGTCAGGCGCGGCGGTCAGGCCATGGCCTCGGCGAGGAAGGTCTCGAGTTCCTTCAGGTGGCGGCTCATCAGGCCCGCAGCGGTCGAGGCCGAAGCCGGACGACCGACGTAGCGCGCGCGCTTGGCCTTCACGTCCATCTTCTCGAGCGTCAGCTCGATCCACGGATCGACGAAGGTCCAGCCGCCCATGTTCTTCGGCTCTTCCTGGCACCACACCAGGTCAGCGTTGGGGAAGCGCGCCAGTTCCGCCGAGATCGACTTGATCGGCCACGGATAGAACTGTTCCAGACGCAGGATATAGATGTCGTTGACGCCCGCCTTCTCGCGGGCGTCCAGCAGGTCGTAATAGACCTTGCCCGAGCAGACGATGACCTTGCGGATGTCCTTGTCGGCCTTGAGCGTGACGCCCGCCACGTCCGGACGCAGCTGGGCGTCGTCGCGCAGCACGCGGTGGAAGGACGAACCCTCGGCCATGTCGGCCAGGGTCGAGACGGCCTTCTTGTGACGCAGCAGCGACTTGGGCGTCATCAGGATCAGCGGCTTGCGGAACGAGCGGTGCAACTGGCGACGCAGGATGTGGAAGTAGTTGGCCGGCGTCGTGCAGTTGGCGACCTGCATGTTGTTCTCGGCGCACTGCTGCAGGAAGCGCTCAAGGCGCGCCGAGGAGTGCTCGGGGCCCTGGCCTTCATAGCCGTGCGGCAGAAGCATCACGAGGCCGCTCATCCGCAGCCATTTGCGCTCGCCTGAGGAGATGAACTGGTCGATCACCACCTGGGCGCCGTTCACGAAGTCGCCGAACTGGCCTTCCCACATGGTCAGGGTGTTCGGATCAGCCAGCGAATAGCCGTACTCGAAGCCCAGCACCGCCTCTTCCGACAGGGCCGAGTCGATGACCTCGAAATGGGCCTGGCCTTCACGCAGGTTGTTCAGCGGGAAGTAGCGCTGTTCGGTCGTCTGATCGGTGACGCCCGAGTGACGCTGCGAGAAGGTGCCGCGCACCGAGTCCTGACCCGACAGACGGACGTTGTAGCCCTCGTCCAGCAGGCTGGCGAAGGCCAGGCTCTCGGCCGTGGCCCAGTCGATGTTCTGGCCGCTCGACACCGCCTCGCGACGGCCGTCGATGACGCGCTTCAGCGTCTTGTGGACGTCGACGCTGTTCGGGATGGTCGTCAGGCGGTGGCCGAAGTCCTTGAGCTTGTCGGCCGGGACGGCGGTGTCGCCGCGCTGCGCGGCGTCATCGGTGTTTTCGGCGCCCAGGCCCTTCCACTCGCCGTCCAGCCAGTCGGCCTTCTTGGCTTCAAAGGTCTTTCCGGCCTCGAACTCGGCGTCGAGATAGGCCTCGAAGCGGGCGATCTCGGCGTCGACCTCGGCCTGGGTGATGACGCCCTCGCCGATCAGGCGCTTGGCGTAGATCTCCAGCGTCGAAGGCTGGCTCTTGATCTTCGCGTACATCAGCGGCTGGGTGAAGGTCGGGTCGTCGCCTTCGTTGTGGCCGAAGCGGCGGTAGCAGAACATGTCCACCACCACGTCCTTGTGGAACTTCTGGCGGTATTCAGTGGCCACCTTGGCGGCGAAGACGACCGCTTCGGGATCGTCGCCGTTGACGTGGAAGATCGGCGCCTGGACCATCAGAGCCACATCCGACGGATAGGGCGACGAGCGCGAGTTGCGCGGGCTGGTGGTGAAGCCGATCTGGTTGTTGATGACGAAGTGCAGGGTGCCGCCGGTGCGGTAGCCCTTCAGCCCCATCAGGGCGAAGCACTCGGCCACGACGCCCTGGCCGGCGAAGGCCGCGTCGCCGTGGATCAGCAGGGGGGCGACCTTGGAGCGGTCCAGCACCCATTCGACGTCCGGCTTGCCGACGTTGACCTCGGCCTCGCGGATGTCGAAGGCCTGTTTGGCGCGCGACTTGCCGAGGACAACCGGGTTGACGATCTCGAGGTGCGACGGGTTGGCGGTCAGCGACAGGTGGACGCTGTGGCCGTCGAACTCACGGTCCGACGAGGCGCCCATGTGGTATTTGACGTCGCCCGAGCCCTCGATGTCCGAAGGGACGGAAGATCCGCCCTGGAACTCGTGGAAGATGGCCTTGTAGGGCTTGCCCATGACGGCCGCGAGGACGTTCAGGCGGCCGCGGTGCGCCATGCCCAGAACGATTTCGTCGACGCCCAGGGCGCCGCCGCGCTTGATGACCTGCTCCAGCGCAGGAACCATGGCCTCGCCGCCGTCCAGGCCGAAGCGCTTGGTGCCGGGGAAGCGCTTGTGCAGGAAGCGCTCGAAGCCTTCCGCCTCGGCCAGCTTCTTGAAGATGGCCAGCTTGCCTTCCTTGGTGAAGGCGTTCTGCTCGAACTTGTCCGGGCCTTCGAAACGCTGCTGCAGCCAGGCCTTCTCTTCAGGCTCGGCGATGTGCATGAACTGCACGCCGATGTTGCCGCAGTAGGTGCGCTTGAGGATCTCCAGCACCTGACGGACCGAGCCGGTCTCCAGGCCCAGGACGCCGTCCAGGAAGATCGGGCGATCCATGTCGGCGGCGGTGAAGCCGTAGAACTCGGGCGTCAGCTCCGGGTTCTGGATCGGCGGCTCGATGCCCAGCGGGTCGAGGTTGGCCTGCAGGTGGCCGCGCACGCGATAGGCGCGGATCAGCATCAGGGCGCGGATGGAATCGTGGGCGGCGGCGCGCACGTCGGCGGCTGAAACGGCGCCTGAGGCGTCAGCCACCGGAGCGGCCGGACGCGGGCCGGGCTTGCCGGCGGCCTTGGGGTCGACCTTGGGGGCCGGCCAGCGGCCGTCGAACACGGCGGTTTCCTCGGTCGGCTCGGTCGCGCCCGAACGGCCCCAGGAGCCGGCGGCGGCCGACTGCTTCACCAGGTCGGCGTTGTCCTTCAGCTGATCGAAGAAGGCGCGCCACTCCCCCGACACCGAGCCGGGGTCCGAAGCCCATTTTTCGTGCAGGTCCTCAATGAAGGCGGCGTTCGCGCCATAGAGGAAGGAGGTCTCGGCAAAGACCTGGTTCAGCCGACCCGCATCGTCCGCCATTTTTCTTTCAATCGTCCCTTTACAACCGCCCGCGCACAGCCGCGCGGAGAGCAGCGCCGTTCATATAGGCCCTGTTTCCTTACTGGTCATGACCGAAGGGAGGCGGAGCGGGTGGAATTTGGTCGAATCAGCAAGAAAAAACGCCCCCGGACGATTCCGGAGGCGTTACAAAAGGTCACACGGCGCGAAAAACGTCCCCGGAACGCGGATAGGTTAGACTTTGGTCTAATCCGCCGCCCCGCCGACGCCGCACCCGCCCTTAGGTGAATCCGGCGCTCAAGCCGCGAGCGACCGCGTCGCGAGCATAGCGCCGCGCCTCTCAAAAAGGCGCTGAAGCAGCGAGCCGCCGCGCGGCGAGCGATAGCGCCCGCACGCGCAGCGTGCGCTGAAGGATTTAGCCCTTCAGCACTTCCACCAGAGTCGTGCCCAGGCGCGCCGGCGACGGCGACACGCGGATGCCCGCAGCCTCCATGGCGGCGATCTTGGATTCCGCATCGCCCTTGCCGCCCGAGACGACGGCGCCGGCATGGCCCATGGTGCGGCCCTTCGGCGCCGTACGGCCCGCGATGAAGCCGGCCATCGGCTTCTTGCGGCCCTTCTTGGCTTCGTCGATCAGGAACTGGGCGGCGTCTTCTTCAGCCGCGCCGCCGATTTCGCCGATCATGATGATGGACTCGGTGGCGTCGTCGGCCAGGAACATCTCCAGCACGTCGATGAACTCGGTGCCCTTGACCGGGTCGCCGCCGATGCCGACGGCCGTGGTCTGGCCCAGGCCTTCGTTGGTGGTCTGGAACACGGCTTCATAGGTGAGGGTGCCCGAACGCGAGACGATGCCGACATTGCCCTTCTTGAAGATGTTGCCCGGCATGATGCCGATCTTGCACTCTTCCGGGGTCAGGACGCCGGGGCAGTTCGGGCCCAGCAGGCGCGAGTTCGAACGGTCCAGACGCGCCTTGACGCGCACCATGTCCTGCACCGGAATGCCTTCGGTGATGCAGGTGATGAAGGGAATCTCGGCGTCGATGGCCTCGATGATGGCGTCGGCCGCGCCTGCCGGCGGGACGTAGATGACCGTGGCGTCGGCGCCGGTGCGCTCCTTGCCTTCGGCGACCGAGGCGAAGATGGGCAGGGTTTCGCCGTGCGAGCCGGTCCAGGTCTGGCCGCCCTTGGTCGGGTGCACGCCGCCGACCATCTTGGTGTTGTAATAGGCCAGCGCCTGTTCGGTGTGGAAGCCGCCGGTCTTGCCGGTCAGGCCCTGAACCAGGATCTTGGTGTCTTTGTTGACGAGGATGGACATGTGTCTGTGCTCTGAATTCTGTGTGTCTGCTGGGCGGTAGCGGCGCTTAGGCGACCGCCGCGACGATCTTCTGGGCGGCGTCGTCCAGGTCGTCGGCGGCCTGGATGGTCAGGCCCGACTCGTTCAGGATCTTCTTGCCCAGCTCGGCGTTCGTGCCTTCCAGACGCACGACCAGCGGCACCTTCAGGCCCACTTCCTTCACCGCGGCCACGACGCCCTCGGCGATGACGTCGCACTTCATGATGCCGCCGAAGATGTTGACGAGGATGCCCTCGACCTTCGGGTCGGCGGTGATGATCTTGAAGGCCGCCGCGACCTTGTCCTTGCCGGCGCCGCCGCCGACGTCGCAGAAGTTGGCCGGCTCCTTGCCGTACAGCTTGATGATGTCCATCGTCGCCATGGCCAGGCCGGCGCCGTTGACCATGCAGCCGATGTTGCCGTCGAGGGCCACATAGGCGAGGTCCCACTTCGAGGCCTCGATCTCCTTGGCGTCTTCTTCGGTCTCATCGCGCAGGGCGCGGATGTCTTCGTGGCGGTACAGGGCGTTGCCGTCGAAGCTGACCTTGGCGTCCAGAACGCGCAGGTGGCCGTTCTCCATGACGATCAGCGGGTTGATCTCGAGCATGTCCATGTCCTTCTCGACGAAGGCCTTGTACAGGATCGGGAACAGCGACTTGCCGTCTTCGGCGGCCGAACCGGTCAGCTCCAGCGCCGCATTGATGGCGGCGACGTTCTCGGCGGTGACACCGGCTTCCGGGTTGATGGCGATAGTGTGGATCTTTTCCGGGGTGGCGTGGGCCACTTCCTCGATGTCCATGCCGCCTTCGGTCGAGACGACGAAGGCCGTCTGACCGACCGAACGGTCGACCAGCAGCGAGCAGTACAGCTCACGGGCGATGTCGGCGCCGTCTTCGATGTACAGGCGGTTGACCTGCTTGCCGGCCTCGCCCGTCTGGGCGGTGACCAGGGTGTTGCCCAGCATTTCCTTGGCGTGGGCGACGGCTTCCTCGATCGAGAAGGCCAGACGCACGCCGCCCTTGGCGTCGGCGCCCAGTTCCTTGAACTTGCCCTTGCCGCGGCCGCCGGCGTGGATCTGCGACTTCACGACATAGAGCGGGCCAGGCAGCTGCTTGGCGGCGGCTTCGGCCTGGTCGGCCGAGGTGATGGCGACGCCGTCCGCGACCGGGGCGCCGTAGCCCTTGAGGACCTGCTTGGCCTGATACTCGTGAATGTTCATGTCTGATCCGCGCCGTTTAGGGAGGTTTGTGGAAACTTTGGCCGCGCTTATAGGCGTCGCGCCTTCGCCAGCGCAACCGCCTGTCGTCTTATGGCCTCATGAGGATTTTCTTATGCCGGGCGGCGGGCCTCGCCGGACCGCCGCCCAGGGCTGTTCTAGGAGCCGTTAGTCGACCCAGTCCTTCTGGAGCGTGCGCGAGGCGCCGAACAGCAGGGCCGAGGACAGCAGGTAGAAGCCCATGCCCGTATAGATGGCCCAACGCAGGCTCTCCTCGCCGAAGGTCGGCCGCAGCATGTCGCTCATCCAGCCGAAGTAGTAGATGCCGACGGCGATCCCCAGCAGGTTGTTGATCAGCAGGAACAGGGCCGAGGCCGTGGTCCGCATGGTCGGGCTGGCCAGGTGCTGCACCGCCGCCGTGATCGGCCCCAGCCAGGTCAGGTTCAGTCCCGTCGGGATCAGGAAGATCAGGAAGGCCAGGGCCAGGGCCGCGAAGCCGTTGGGGTCCGAGCCCGGCATGACCGCGCCCACCACCGCGCCTGAATTCATCGCCAGGATGAAGCACGGCACCGAAATCAGGAAGGCGATCGCCGGCGTCAGCGGATAGGCGCCCTTGGATTTCCTGCCCAGCCGATCGGCCATGGCGCCGCCCAGCCAGATGCCCGCCACCCCGCCGACCAGGACGATGGCGGAGTAGTACCAGGCCGTCTGCGACAGGGTCAGGCCGAAGCTGCGCATGAAGAAGCTGGGCAGCCAGGCGGCCACGCCATAGCCGCACACGGAGGACGACGCCGCGCCGAACGCCAGCAGCCAGAAACTGGGCTTGGGGGCCAGGGTGCGCACCACCGCCTTGAAGGGCGGGGCTTTCGGCGTTTCGACGGGGGCGGCTGCGGCGGCGGCCGGCTCGATGTCCAACCCTCCGCGCTTGGGATCCTTGACCGTCAGGCGCAGGACAGGCGCGACCAGCACGCCCAGGACGCCGACCACGATGAAGGCCGTGCGCCAGCCGTAGGTCGCCGCCAGCAGGCCGCCGACCAGGGTGCCCGCCGCCATGCCCAGCGGAATGCCGAAGGCGTAGGCCGCCAGGGCCCGCGCCCGCTGCGACTTGGGGAAGTAGTCGGCGATCAGGGAATAGGCCGGGGCCACGCCGCCCGCCTCGCCGATGCCCACGCCCATCCGGCACAGGAATAGGGAGCCGAAGCCGCCCGCCAGGCCGCACAGGGCGGTGAAGCCCGACCACAGCGTCAGGGCGCCGGTCATGATCCACACCCGACTGAACCGGTCGGCCAGCCAGGCGATCGGGATGGCCAGGGTGGAATAGAGCAGGGCGAAGGCCAGCCCGCCCAGCAGGCCGAACTGGCTGTCGCTGAGGTTGAACTCGGCCTTCAGCGGCGCGGCCAGAATGCCGATGATCTGCCGATCCAGGAAGTTCAGCATGTAGATGAGGATCAGGATCCCCAGCACATAGTAGCGATAGCCCGGCGAGGCGGTTTGCGCCTCGACCGTTCCCGCCTGGGCCTTTGCGGCCTCGATCTGATTCATGGGCCTTCCCCGACTGGCTGCTGCGGCGACGGTAGCGGCCCGACGGCCGCGCGCCACGAAAAAAGAAGGGCGGCGGCTCCAACGAACCGCCGCCCAGTACGCTGCGCTCAGGCTTGCAGCATCAATACTTGGCCGAAACCTTGATCATCCAGGTCCGCGGCGCGCCGTAATAGGCGGTGCGGATGTTGCCGATGGACGAGAACTCCTGAGCGTCGGTCTTGTAGACCTCGTCCGACAGGTTCTGGCCATACAGGCCGACCGAGTAGCGGTCCGACGCGTCCGACCAGACGACGCGGGCGTCGTACAGCCAGTAGTCGTCCTGATACATGCCGGGGATTTCGGTCGCCGTGTTCTCGTAGGTGTTGTCGACCGCCAGGGCCATCTTCGAGCGGAACTTGGCCGCGCCGCCGACGGTCACCGAGGAGCCGCCCGACAGGAACCATTCGTACTGGCCGCCGAACCGCAGGGTCCACTTGGGCGAGAAGGCCGGGTCCTGGAAGGCGCGGCTGCCGCCGAAGTTGGTGAAGCGGTCGTCCTTGAACTCCTTGTAGTCGGCTTCGAGGAAGCCGACCTGGGCGTCCAGCGTCAGACCGCGGATCGGGACCAGAACGCCTTCCAGCTCGAAGCCGAAGATGTCCAGCTGACCGGCGTTCAGCACCGACAGAACCGGGGCGGGCAGACCCGTCACCGGGTCCGTGTCGAGACCGGCGACGCGAGCCTGGAAGTCTTCATACTTGGTCATGAAGGCCGCCAGGTTCAGGCGGGCGCGACGATCCCAGAACGAGGTCTTGGCGCCGACTTCGAACGAGTCCGCCGTTTCCGGCTGGTACTCGGTCGCCTCGGTCGGGGAGTTGGCGCGGCCGTTGAAGCCGCCCGACTTGAAGCCCTGCGAATAACGCGCATAGACCATGGCGTCGTCGGACAACAGATAATCGGCCGACAGCATGATCGAAGTGTCGTCGTACTTGCCCACGTCCGGCGCGAAGACATAGGTCGCGTTGAACGCTGGCAGCAGGCTGTAGAAGGTCGACGTCGTGCGCCAGTAGTCCTTCTCTTCCTCGGTATAGCGGACGCCCGCCGACAGGCGCAGCTTGTCGGTCACGTCATAGCTGAGGTTGCCGTAGACGGCCTTGGAGGTCGTCTCCAGGGTGTCGTCGATGGTGCGCAGGAAGCCGGAGTTGCCGAACGCCGGTCCCAGCAGAGCGTCGTTGTAGCTCTCCTGATGGGAGTCGACGTCTTCCTTCAGGTAGTACAGGCCCGCGACCGCGTTCAGACGATCGCCGGTATAGGTCAGCTGCAGCTCCTGGCTGAACTGGGTCTGATCCACGGCCACCAGGGCGTCGGCGATCTCCAGTTCCGTGGCGTCGAAGTCGATGTAGTCGTCGGTGTTCAGGCCGCGATAGGCGGTGATCGACTTCAGCGACAGGGCGTCGGACAGATCCCAGGTCGCGCGCAGCGCCGTGCCCCAGGTCTCCAGCCGCGTCTCGTTCGGCAGGCCCGGCGTCGTACGGGTCTTGAAATTATATTCCGGAACCGGGTTCGGCACGGGGCGCAACACCGTGGTCTTCAACAGGTCCGTCAGATCGTTCTGGGCCTGACCGACCGTCATGCCCGCGTCATCCTTGGCGTAGTCGGCGTTCAGGTCGATGCGGAAGTTCGACGCCGGATCCCAGGCCAGGCTGGCGCGCACGGCGGTCGAGTTCTTGTCGTTGTATTCGGCGCCCGTGGCCGGATCGGTGACATAGCCGCCGCGCTCCGAATGCAGAGCCGACAGGCCCAGGGCCAGGTTGTCGGTCACGGGGCCGGACACGGCGCCCTGGACTTCAACCAGGTCATAGTCGCCATAGGCGGCCGAGGCGCGGGCGCGGAACTCCTGGTCCGGGCGGCGCGACACCAGTTTCATGGCGCCGCCGATGGTGTTCTTGCCGTACAGCGTACCCTGCGGGCCGCGCAGAATCTCGACGCGCTCCAGATCCAGCAGGTCGAACTGGGTGCCGCGAATACGCGAATAATAGACGTCGTCGACATAGACCCCGACCGCCGGATCGAAGGTCTGCAGCGCGTCGGGCTGGCCCACGCCGCGGATGTAGATGTTGGTCGCGTTCGACGAGCCCCGGCCCTGGACCAGGTTCAGGTTCGGCACCGCGCCCTGCAGATCGGTGACCTGTTGAGCTCCGGTGCGCTCCAGCGTCTCGCCGCTGAAGGCCGTCAGGGCCAGCGGCGTCTTCTGGGCCGACTCCTCGGTGCGGCGGGCGGTGACGATGATGTCTTCGACCTGGGCCGCAGCCTCCTGCGTCGTCACGTCCTGCGCCTGAGCGGCCGAGGCCATTGCGCCGAATGCGGCGCCCGCCAGCAGGGCGGTCTTCACGAGTCTGTTCATGTGCATCCCAATCTTGTTTCCGGCCCGATCGACGCTTTTTATTCAGCGTTCAATGATTTTCAGCATAGGTGACCGGGTTTCGGCCGCCTGTCAAACGGCCAAGCCTGATTTCCGTCACGGAAGAGCCCGCCCTGTGGCGCCGTTGCACTAACCCCCGAAGCGCGACTAGCTTCCGGCCATGACGAAGAGCGACCTGCCGCCGCCCCAGATTCCAGCCCCGCCCGCCGCCCCGGCGCGACGCGGGCGCCCCAAGAAGTCCAAGGCGGCCGTCGCCGGGGAGACGCGCGAGGCCATCCTGAACGCGGCCGAAGACCTGTTCTCCAAGCATGGCTTCTATGGCGTCACCATCCGCGAGGTGGCGCGCGAGGCGGGCGTGGATACGGCCCTGGTTCACTATTATTTCGGGGCCAAGAAGGAGCTGTTCGACGCCGTCTTCAACCGCCGCGCCGAGGTGTGGAACGCCGAGCGCGTCGCCGCGGTCGACCGCTACGCGGAGGCGGCGGGCGAGACCATGACGCTGGAGGGGTTGTTCGAGGCCTTCCTGCGCCCGCCGTTCCAGTGGTCGCTGAAGGGCGGTCCGGGGTGGAAGCACTACGCCGCCCTGGTGGCCCAGACCAACGCCAACCCGGCCTTCGGCGGCGAGACCATGGCCCGCTATTTCGACCCGGCGATCCGTCGCCTGCTGGAACTGGTCAAGCGCATCATGCCCGAGGCGGACGAGGCCGACCTCTACTGGGCCTATCACAATCTGTCGGGGGCCCTGACCCTGACGCTGGGCGAGACCGGGCGTCTGGACCGCCTGTCGGGCGGGCTGTGCCGCTCGGGCGATCTGGACAGCGCCTGCGACTACATGGTGCGGTTCGCCGCCGCCGGCTTCCGCGCCGTCTGCGGTCCGACGCGCGCGTGACGCCTCGACTGGATTTCTCGCCAGGCTCCAAGGCGCGCGACTTCCTGCGCGGCCTGGCGGTCGCTGTAGGGGCGGGCGTCTTCCTGGCGCTCGGCGGCGCCTTCGGCTCCAACGGCGCGCCGCTGGCGCAGCGTCTGGCCTATTGGATGCCCGTGCTCGTCGTCGGCGGCCTGTGGGGGCACCTGTGCAGCCTGCTGGTCGAACGGTTCATCGACGTGGACGCGCGCCCGTGGCTGGGCGTCGCCGCCCTGACCCTGGTCATCACGGGACCGTTGACCCTCATGGTCTGGGCCCTGACCGGCCTGATGTTCGAGGGGCGGCTGCGCCACGCCGACGACCTGGTCCACTTCTTCCCGCCCGTGGCCCTGATCACCGCCGTACTGAGCGCCCTCAACGTCTTTCTGGGCCGCAAGCAGCCCGTCGAGACCCACGCCGCCGCGCCGGGCGACGCGCCCGCCCGCTTCCTGGACCGCCTGCCCTCGAAACTGCGCGGCGGGCGCCTGATCGCCGTCCAGGCCGAGGATCACTATCTGCGCCTGCACACGGACAGGGGCTCGGACCTGATCCTGATGCGCCTGTCGGACGCCCTGGCGGAACTGGAAGGGCTGGAGGGCGCCCAGACCCATCGCAGCTGGTGGGCGGCCCGTGACGCCGTGGCCTCGGTCGCGCGCGGCGACGGCCGCGCCGCCCTGACGCTGGACGGGGGACTGGTCGTCCCCGTCAGCCGCCGCTACGCCAAGGCCCTGCGCGACGCGGGCTGGTGGTGAGCCCCTACAGCCAGCGCTTCTTGCGGAAGTAGAAATACGGCAGGGCCGCCGACAGCACCATGGCGCCGACCGCCGCCGGATAGCCGTAACGCCAGTGCAGCTCCGGCATGACATCGAAGTTCATGCCGTAGATGGAGGCGATCAGCGTCGGCGGCAGCAGGGCCACGGCGGCGACCGAAAAGATCTTGATGATCTGGTTCTGCTCCAGGTTGATCAGCCCCAGGGTGGCGTCCATCAGGAAGGTCACCTTGGACGACATCGAGATGCTGAGCTCGCTCAGCGCCGCCGCATCACGCTGCATAAGACGCAGGGTCTGGCGCGCTTCGCGGTCGGCCTTGCCGGGCGCGCGGGAGGCCGACAGCGCCGCGTGATAGGCCAGCAGGCGTTGCAGGCTGGACAGGCTCTCGCGGATCAGGGCCAGGAAGTCCCCGGCCCGACCGATGTCCTGGATCACCGACTGCAGGTTGTGGCTTTCCATGGCGCGAGGATCGCGCTTGCGGAAGATCAGCCGCGAAATGCCCTCCAGTTCGACCCCCTTGGCCTCCAGGGCGTCGGCATAGCGATCGATGATGGCTTCGATCAGCCCCAGCATGATGCTCTCGCCGGTCGCCAGCCTCTCGCCCGGCTTGTTGGTGGCGTGGGCGATGAAGACGGGAAAGGCGCGCGGCTGGCCATAGCGCACCGTCACCAGCCGCCCGCCCTTGAGAATGAAGCTCACCGGCGTCTTGACCGGATCATGGGTCTCCAGATCCGTGGCCACGGCGGCGATCATGAAGACGCCGCCGTCCTCGGCGTAAAGGCGGGCGGACGGTTCGACGTCGTCCATCTCGTCCCGGCTGGGAAGATCGATGCCGGTCAGGGTCTCCAGCGCGGCCGCCTCCTCGGCGGTCGGGGAGACGAGGTCGATCCAGCAGGCGGGGCCGTGTTCCACGGCCGTATCCAGGCGCACGAGCCGATCGGCGCGCCAGTCATAGGCGTTCAGCATAAGTCGCTTCCTTTCGCGAGGACACCCTCGCGCGGAAGCGAAGCGTCCTCAGAGCGTCGAAGAAGTTGAAGACGGACTTCGGTCTTCGGGGTTCATCTGAGGGTTTCCAAAAAGACGCCGCCCCACGATAGGCATCTGGGCGGCGCAGGGGTCTTGGCCCGTTCGACGGCGGGGGTCAACCGCCCGTCGACGGACGGCGATGAGGACAAGGCCGGGTGTGGCTTTCACGCCCAGTTTCCGTGGAAGGCCGCCGGCAGGGCCACATCGGCGCGCCAGGTGGCGACCGGGCCGTCCTCGACGTGCATCAGGTCCAGGACGTGCAGTTCGCTGACCCCCGCCTTCAGATTGATGGTCGGGCCGACCAGCCAGGCGTCGGCCTCGTGCGTCCCGCCGGGCTTGGGGACATAGACCATCTCGTCCGTCACATGATCCGGGCCGAAGTCGAAGGACCGGGTGCGCCCCGACGACCAGTCGGTGACGGCGACCGCCGAGGCCAGGGGCCGATCGGCGCGCTCGCCCGTGGTGTGCAGGCTGAAGCGGCGCGCCAGACCGGCGCGACGCGGATCGCTGCGCGGAAACTCGCCGACCACGCCGGTCCGCTCCAGCCGCCCGCGCCCGTTCGGCGACAGCACGACCATGGCCAGTTCGGCCGGTTCTCCGCCCAGGGGCACGCCGTTCAGCACCTCCTGGGCGCCGCGCGCGGCGAAGTCCATGTCCCTGTGCGCGCACAGGTCGAAGCGGATCGTGCCGTCCGTCTCGTCCCAGCCGTCGCCGACGTGGAAGAAGCCGAAGGGCGGCAGGTCATAGAGCCGTCGCTGCGACAGGTCGGCCTTGTCCACCACCAGCACCTGGGTTCCCGCCTCGGGCGTCCAGTCGAAGCCCGCCGACATCGGCGCCACGTTGCGGACATGGACCCAGGGCTGCAGCACGATGACCAGATGACGGGCCGTGGCGCTGAAGTCGTGGATGTAGCTGGCGCGCGGCAGGGCGATCACCTCGGCGTCCTCCAGCGACCCGTCCGCCGCCAGGCGCCACACCATGGCCTGTTCGCCGTTCACGCCCAGATTCCAGATGCGGCCGTCCGGTTCGATGCGCGGATGGGCCAGGAAGGGCATGTTCTTCAGGTCGGGACGCAGGGTGACGAAGTCTTCTGTCGCCAGGGTCTCGGGATCCATGGCCAGCGGCGAGCCGGCCTCCCACAGGGCCCAAAGCCTGCCGCCGACCTTGTGCACCGAGGTGTTGGCCGGGCTGGCGTCGTCGGCCGAGCCGATGTGGGCGCGCGGATCGCCGACAGTGCCGAAGCCGGGCATCAGCATGGCCCCGACCTCACTCTCCTGCCGGCGCTTGCGTGTGTCGGCGAAGCGGGCGGCCAAGGTCGCCTGACCGTCCTGAATACGCCAGCGGCGGATCAGGCCGTCGCCGTCGAACCAGTGCTGGGACGAGCCGCCCGGCCGCCGGAACTTGGCCGGACCGTTGCGGTAGAGGCTGCCTGACAACCCCTCGGGCGCTCGACCGTGCGCCAGGCGCAGGGTGCGCGGCGCGATATCGCCCTCGACGTCGGCGGTGGCCAGAGACCAGTCGGATGCGGCGGCCAGGGCCTGGGCCGCGCGCGCCACGTCGGGCGTCAGCACGCGGGCGGCGGCCAGGGCGCCGGAAAGGGCGGCGGCGCCCATGAACAGGGTGCGGCGGGTCGGGATCATGACAACGTCTCCTGGCTTTCTGGACCTAGCGGATGCGGATGGTCTGGGCCGTGACGCCCGAGACATCGAAACGGGCGCGCTCCCACTTGGCCGGGCCCATGTTGCCGACCGCGTTGTTGGAGAAGGCGAAGGGCTCGGTCGGCATGCCGAAGGGATTCACGTCCATCTTTCCGTTGGCGTTGACGTCGTGGAACGCCTTCATCCCGTAGGCGCCGGCGGGCAGGTTCTCGAACACGGCGGCGCGGTCGCCCGCCGCCACATCGACCCGGGCCACGCGGCTGGGCGCGCCGGTTTCATAGGCCGCCTCATCGGCATAGAGGGCGACCATGACCGCCCCCGTCTCCGCCCCGATCTCGAAGGTGAAGGTCAAGCGATGGCCCGAAGGCTGGGCGGACGCCGGAACGGCGAAGGCGAGGACGGCGGCGGCGGCGAGCAGGCGGATCATGACGAGGTCCTTTCGGGGACGGGTGAAGCGGTTCGCCGCCGTCCTTGCGTCGACCGGCTGCGCCTCGCCAGCGCCCTTGCGCCCTCGACCGCGGCGCCTTCGCCAACGACCACCGCCGACCGTTCGCGAAGCGCGAATGGACGCCTCCCTCGGCAACTGCGTCAGCGGCCCGGCTTGCCCCTCGCCGCCGAGGGCCGTAAGTCGCACAGTCATGACCCAGACGACCGCGACCGCCCCGCTGATCTGCCCCTCCATCCTGGCCAGCGACTTCTCCAAGCTGGGCGAGGAGATCCGCGCGCTGGAGACGGCCGGCGCCGACTGGATTCACGTCGACGTCATGGACGGCCATTTCGTGCCCAACCTGACCATCGGCCCGGACGTGGTGAAGGCCCTGCGCCCGCACACCAGCCTGCCGTTCGACGTGCACCTGATGGTCGCTCCGGTCGACAACTGGCTGGAGGCCTATCGCGCGGCGGGCGCCGACATCATGAGCGTCCACCCCGAAAGCGGCCCGCACGTCCACCGCACGCTGGGTCAGATTCGTCAGCTGGGCGCCAAGGCCGGCCTCGTCTTCAACCCGGGCACGCCGCTGATCGTGCTGGAGGAGACCGTGGAGATGGTGGACCTGGTGCTGATCATGTCGGTCAATCCCGGCTTCGGCGGTCAGAAATTCATCGAGACCTCGCTGAGGAAGATCGAGCGCGCCCGCGCCATCCTCGACCGCGCCGGGTCCAAGGCCCATCTTCAGGTCGACGGCGGCGTGGTCGCCGCCAACGCCGGAGCCTGCGTCGCCGCCGGAGCCGACGCCCTGGTCGCGGGCTCCTTCGTCTTCAAGGGCGGACCGGACGCCTACGCCGCCAACATTCAGGCCCTGAAGGCCGCCGCCGCGTGAGTCCCCTCGGCCCCTTCGCCCCGCGCGACAGCGACGTCCCCCTGGCCGAGGGGCACATCCCCGGTCTGAAGGGCGCGCCCCTGCGGACCCCCGTGCGCGCCGCCTCGGGCGCCCGGCCCGACCCGCGCCTTTGGGCCTCGGTCGCCAAGGGACTGGCCGCGCGCCAAGCGTGGATCGAGCTTTACGGCCTGCCCGGCTACGGCCTGACCCTAGGCGGTCCCACGGCCGAGGGCTTCGCCGTCAGTCCGCGCGATTTCCGCCCCCTGCCCGAGGAGACGCCGCGCCCCCTGCTGTCGGGCAAGCTGACGCTGGCGGGCCTCAGCCTGGACGCCGAGACCCCGCTGGAGCTGTGGAACAGTCCCACCCCCAGCCGCGCCTTCGCGGTCGAACTGCACGGCTTCGCCTGGCTGCCCGCCATGATGGCCCAGGGCGATCGCGGCGCGCGCGAGGCCCTGGCCATGACCCTGGCCTGGCGCGAGGTGTTCAGCCGCTGGTCGCCCTTCTCCTGGGATCCCGACATCCTGGCCCGCCGCGTCTATCATCTGGCCTGCGCCGGACGGCGGCTGGCGGGCGTGGCGACCGAGGTCGAGCGCCTGCAACTGACGGACATCCTGGCCCACCAGGCGCGCCAGCTGCTGCGCCCGCCCGGCGGGATCATGGGCCGCGCCGAGCGCCTGACCGCCGCCGCCGTCGCCGGCTGCGCCCTGACCGGCAAGGCCGGCGCCGCCATCCGCAACAAGGCTCTGAAACGTCTGCCCGGCGCCCTGGCCGCCACCGTCGCCCCCGACGGCGCCCACGCCTCGCGCGCGCCGGAGATGGGGCTGGAGCTGCTGCTCGACCTGCTGACGCTGGACGACGCCCTGGCCCAGCTGTCGGAGGTGACGCCCGAGCCGGTGGCCGAGGCCATCTCGCGCCTGACCCTGGCCCTGCGCCTCCAGACCCTGCCCGACCGCCGCCTGGCCGTCTTCCAGGGCGGCGGCCCCTCGACGCCGGAACGCATCGCCGCCGCCCGCGCCCATGACGATGCGCCCGCCGCCCCGGCCGGCGGCCTCGTCGGCGGCCTGTTACGCGTCTCCAGCCCGCTGCTGACCGTCATGATCGATGTCGAGGCCCCGGCCCGCAACGCCTGGTCGGCCGCCGCCTGCGGCCAGCCCGCCGCGCTGGAGGTCGTCTGCGGCCGCGATCGCCTGTTCACCTCGGCCGGATGGACCCCGCGCGCCCTGGACCGCCAGGCCCTGCGCCTGACGCCCGGCGCCTCGACCCTGACCCTGGGCGAACAGCCGCTGGGCGAACCCCTGTCGGGCTGGAAGGGCGAGTTGCTGGGCCCGCGTCTCGTCGGCCCCGCCCTTCATGTCACGCGCCAGCACCAGGAAGGCGACGGCGCCGTCTGGCTGGAGGTCGAACACGACGGCTGGATGCCGCTGTACGGCCTGATGCACCAGCGTCGTCTCTATATCGATCAGAGGCTGGACGAACTGCGCGCCGAGGAGCGGCTGCATCCGCCCGAAGGCCGTCCCGAAGCGACCCGCGCCATCGCCGCCCCCTACGCCCTGCGCTTCCAGCTCGAGCCGGGCGTTCAGGCCTCGCTGGCCCGCGACCGCCGCTCCATCCTGCTGCGCGGCCCGTCCGGGCGCGGCTGGTGGTTCCGCAGCGACGGCCCCGATGTAGCCATCGAGCCCGCTGTCCACATCGACGAAGGCCTGACCCGCCGCAGCCTCCAGATCGTCGTGCGCGGCTCGGCCCGCACCGACGCCGAGACCAAGGTCCGCTGGAAGCTGAGCCCCGCCGGCGCGAGCGGCGATCCGAGCTAAGCGCCGTCGAGGCGGCGGAGGAAGGCGCTGACGCTTCCTTCCCCCTCTCCGTCATCCTCGGGCTTGACCCGAGGATCGGGCGCCAGTCCGCACAGGCTGGGATAACGGTCTTGCCACTGCGGGTTGGCCTTCTCGACCAGTTCGAGCGTCCATGTCCGGTTCCAGGCCTTCAACGCCTTCTCGCGCCGGATCGCCTCCGTGACGAAGCCGTGCATCTCATACCAGACCAGGGTCTTGCAGCCGTAGCGGTGAGCGAAGCCTTCGACGCCGTCCTCTCGGTGCTAGCGAATGCGCTCGTACAGGTTCGACGTCATGCCGACGTAGAGGACGCCGAGCGGGCGGCTGGCCAGAATACAGGTCGCCATGAAGGGGCGGCGCTCGTTCATGGAAGGTCGAGTGGCGGACAACTCGATCCTCGGGTCAAGCCCGAGGATGACGGCGAGTGGAGAGAGCAAGAGCGCCCCAAGGGCTGACGCCGCGCCCCGTTGGTGCTAGAGGCCCCGCCATCTCCCCGCCCCAGCCGTAAACGGACGCCGCCCATGCCCGCCGCTCCCGACTTTCCGCCCGCCCCGGACGCGATCAAACCCGTCCGCGCCCTGATCTCCCTGTCGGACAAGGCGGGGCTGGAAGACGCCGCGCGCACCCTGGCGGGGCTGGGCGTCGAGCTGGTCTCCACCGGCGGCACCAAGGCGGCGATCGCGGGCTTCGGCCTGCCGGTCAAGGACGTGGCCGATCTGACCGGCTTCCCGGAAATGATGGACGGCCGGGTCAAGACCCTGCACCCTGTCGTCCACGGCGGCCTGCTCGGCGTGCGCAACGCCCCGACCCACGCCGCCGCCATGACAGAGCACAATATCGGCGCCATCGATATCGTCTGGATCGACCTCTATCCGTTCGAGAAGACGGTCGAGGAGGGCGGCGGCTTTGAAGCGGCCATCGAGAACATCGACATCGGCGGCCCAGCCATGATCCGTTCGGGCTCCAAGAACCACGGTCACGTCGCCGTCGCCGTCGACTCGATCAGCATCGGCCTGATCGTCGAAGCGCTGAAGGCCGACGGCTCGACCACCCTGGCCCTGCGCAAGCAGTTGGCCGCCCGAGCCTTCGCCCGCACCGCCGCCTATGACGCCGCCGTTTCATCATGGTTCGCCGCTCAGCTGGACGACGCCGCCCCGGCGCGCAAGTCGATCGCCGGTTCGCTGGCCCAGACCCTGCGCTACGGCGAGAACCCGCACCAGACCGGCGCCTTCTACCGCACCGGCGAGAAGCGCCCGGGCGTGGCCTACGCCACCCAGATCCAGGGCAAGGAGCTGGGCTACAACAACATCGCCGACGCCGACGCCGCCTATGAACTGGTGGCCGAGTTCGAGGCCCCGGCCTGCGTCATCGTCAAGCACGCCAACCCCTGCGGCGTGGCCGTCGGCAAGGATCTGTCGGAAGCCTACGCCCGCGCGCTGGAATGCGACGCCGTGTCGGCCTTCGGCGGCGTCATCGCCGTCAACCGCCCGCTGAACGGCGACGACGCCCGCGCCATCACCGGCATCTTCACCGAGGTCGTCATCGCGCCGGGCGCCGACGACGAAGCCAAGGCCGTCTTCGCCGCCAAGAAGAACCTGCGCCTGCTGATCACGGACGGCCTGCCCGACCCGCACGGTCCGGGCGAGGTGTTCCGCTCGGTCGCCGGCGGCTTCCTGGTGCAGTCGCGCGACCGCTCGCTGATCAAGCCCGAAGACCTGAAGATCGTCACGCGCCGTCAGCCGACGCCGACCGAGATCCAGGATATGCTGTTCGCCTTCACCGTGGCCAAGCACGTCAAGTCCAACGCCATCGTCTACGCCAAGGACGGTCAGACCGCAGGCATCGGCGCCGGCCAGATGAACCGTCGCGACAGCGCCCGCATCGCCGCCATCCGCGCCAAGGAAGCGGGAGAAGCCAAGGGTCTGGCCCATTCGCTCGCCGAGGGTTCGGCCTGCGCCTCCGAAGCCTTCTTCCCCTTCGCCGACGGCCTGCTGGAAGCGGTCGCCGCCGGGGCCACGGCGGTGATCCAGCCGGGCGGTTCGATCCGCGACGAGGAAGTCATCGCCGCCGCCGACGAACGCGGCATCGCCATGGCCTTCACGGGCGTTCGCGTCTTCCGGCACTAGGCATGAAGAGCGCTAACGCGAGCCGCGCGGCGGCTCGCTGCTTGAGCGCAGAAAGGGCGCCGCCGGTCATCGGCAGCGCCCTTTCTTTTGGCCAAGGCCCGGTCGGGCCTCAGTCCTCGATCACCTCGTGCGAGCCGGCCCGGCCCAGGCGCCAGTAGCCCGCGACCTTCATCCATTTCGGGTTGAACGGCCGGACGGCCAACAGGGCCGCGCGCATCGAGCGGGCGACCGAGGATTCGCAGGCGACCCAGACATAGGCGTCGGCCGGGTCGATTTGTTTCGCCGCCGCGACCGCCGCCGCCGTCAGGGCCTCGGCGCGGCCGCGCGGGCCGCCCTTGCGATGCACCCAGACGATCTCGACGTTCGCCGGACTGGGCAGGTCCAGCTCTCCGCCTGCGTCGTTGACCTCGATGCAGGCGATGGCGCGCGCGCTTTCCGGCAGTTCCTCCAGACGGCGCGCGATGGCGGGGATGGCCGCCTCGTCGCCGACCAGAAGATGCTCGGCGAAGCTGGTCGGGATCAGGAAGGAGCCGCGCGGCCCGCCCAGACCCAGTTCGTCGCCCGGTCGCGCATCTTCGGCCCAGGCCGTCGCCGGGCCGCCGTGGCCGACGGCGAAGTCGATGATCAGCCGACGATTGGCGGCGTCGAAAACACGCGGCGTGTAGTCGCGCGCCACGGGCCGGGGCTCGGGAAACACCGGTCCGTCCGGCCCCAGCGTCGGCAGCACCAAGGGCTCGCCGCGCGGCGCGGGGAAGATCTTCACGTGGTCGTCGAAGCCGGGGCTGAAGAAGCCCTCCAACTCCTCGCCCGTCAGGACGATCCGTTTCAGCACGGGGGTCAGCTGCTCCACCGCCTCCACGCGCGCGCGGCGGAACTTCAGCTCGTGCCGCACGCGGCGCGGTTGTCTCAGCAGGGCGTCGTTCATGCCTGTCTCACCTTTTCGGCCGCGGCCTCGATCAGGTCGGCGATGGCCTCGACCTGAGCCTCGCTGAGCGGCGGCTCCTGGCTCAGACGCTCATGGGTCGCCGCGCGGAAGGCCTCAATGGCCTGGGCGATGCGGGCCGGACGATCGGCGCGGCCGCGCAAGACCTTCATCTTGCGCTCGGCGTGAGCCAGGGCCTCGGCGTTCTCGCCCAGCAGGCGACGGCCTTCATCGGTGACGGCGTAACGCTTCTTGCCGCCCTCGGCGACGACGCTCAGGGCGCCCATGTCCTCCAGCAGGGTCAGGCTGGGGTAGATGACGCCGGGGCTGGGCGTGTAGGTTCCGCCCATCCGGGCCTCGATGGCCTTGATCAGTTCATAGCCGTGACTGGGCTTGTCCGCGATCAGCGACAACAGCACCCAGCGCAGGGCGCCGTGCTCGAACATGCGGCCGCCGCCGCGACGGCCGTGGCCCTCGCCCCGCATCCGGCCCTCGCCCATGCGTCGCCCTTCCGGCCGCATCGACCGAAAAGGGCCGCCGTGCCCGCGCGCAAAACCGTGGCCCATGCCGCAGCCGCGCATTCCGATTCCCTTGAATCCTCTCATCTGCGTCTCTTCTCTCTCACTTAGATATATCGAACTCGCAAACAGATATATCGATATATCGAAAGCGCAAGACCTCTTTCTTCGGCGGAGAGACGGATTAAGCTGCGCCGATGGACACCGTCGCCGCCCGCTGGGCCCAGCTAGAGCCCCATGTTCACGTCGTCGGACCGGACGACGACAAGGCCCGTCCGGCGGTCCTTCTGTTCCACGGCTGCGGCGGTCTGCGGGCCCATCTGCCGCGCTACGCCGAGGCGGCGAAGGCGGCGGGCTGGCGCGCCTTCATCGTCGATTCCTATGCGTCGCGCGGATGGGGCCGAAACTTCACCCTGATCGCCGTCTGCACCGGCCTGGCCTTTCGCGGCTATGAGCGCGCTGGCGACGTCCTGGCGGCCATCCATGGCGTCTCGCAACGCCCTGACGTC
This sequence comes from Brevundimonas sp. NPDC055311, assembly GCF_053645695.1. Classification (NCBI taxonomy): domain Bacteria; kingdom Pseudomonadati; phylum Pseudomonadota; class Alphaproteobacteria; order Caulobacterales; family Caulobacteraceae; genus Brevundimonas; species Brevundimonas sp. NPDC055311. The sequence continues at coordinate 309,681 of NZ_JBSHMV010000002.1, read as the reverse complement.
GACGCCTCGCAACTGGCGCTAGGCGGGTGGAGCCACGGCGGCTGGGCCATCATGGAGATGATGAGCGAGACGCCCGAGCCGGGCCGCATGGGCGTGGCCGATCCCGCAGCCGTCGACCTGTCCGGCGTCAAGGCCGTCTGGCTGGCCTATCCCTACATCGGCCCCTGGGCCTTCAATCGAATGAAGCCCTGGCGCCATTGCCCGCGCGTCCTGGCGCTGACGGCCAAACGCGATCACCTGACCACCGTCCGCAACGCCGAGCGGGTCAACGCCATGATCCGCAACTGCGGCTCAGAGGTCGAAAGCTGGGTCGCCGACGGCACCCACGCCTTTGACGAGCCGACCAACAACGGCCCCATGCGCCACCATCCGGAACTGACCGAAGAGGCGCTGCGTCGCTTCAGCGCCTTCCTGAAGGACAGCGCGCCCCACGTCTGAAAATAGTCTGCTGAAAATAATCTCTGGACCCCGCCTTGACGCGCGCCTTTTCACGTAACAATTGAAGTTACATGAAAAGAGACTCCCGCCTCTCCAACATTCTTCACGCCCTGCTGCACATGGCCGAGCACGAACAGCGCTGCGGCCTACCGATGACCTCGGACATGCTGGCGACCTGTCTGTCGACCAATCCGGTCGTGGTCCGCCGCACCATGGCGGGCCTGCGTGAACAGGGGCTGGTCGTATCTGAAAAAGGCCACGGCGGCGGCTGGCGACTGGCGCGCCCGCTGGAGGCCGTCACCCTCGGCCAGGTCCACGCCGCCCTGGGCGAGCCCGGCCTGCTGCCCGAGTCGCCGCCGGTCGAGGCCGAAGGCTGCCTGATCGAGGCCGCCGTCAACGACGCCTTGTCCGACACCTACGCCGCCGCGCGCGCCCTGCTGGCCGCGCGGCTGGACTCCATCACCCTGGCTGATCTGGCGGCGGACTTCTCGTGCCGGCTGGCCGCCCATCCCAAGAGAGACCTGCTCCATGCGCACCAGCGAAAACCCGATGCCCCATGACGCCGTCGTCATCGGCGGCTCCTACGCGGGTCTGTCCGCCGCCCTGCAACTGGTGCGGGCGCGCCGCCGCGTCCTGGTCATCGACGACGGCCGCCCCCGGAACCGTTTCGCCGCCCGCGCGCACGGGGTGCTGAGCAACGACGGCCGTCCGGGGTCGGAGATCGCCGCCGCCGCCCGCGCCCAGGTCGCGGCCTATCCCACCGCCGCCTTCCGCATGGCCGAGGCGGTGGACGCGACGCGCATCGACGGCGGCTTTTCGGTCGCCTTCGCCGACGGCAGCCGCACCATGGGCCGTCGTCTGATCCTGGCCCACGGGGTCGAGGACGTCCTGCCCGATCTGCCCGGCGTGAAGGAGCGTTGGGGACGCACCGCCCTGCATTGCCCCTGGTGTCACGGCTATGAGGTCGGCGGCGGGCCGATCGGCGTCCTGGGGCGCGGCGACCATGCGGTCCAGTATGCCAGCGTCGTCGCCGAATGGGGCCAGGCCGTGCTGTTCATCGACCCGGCGCGCCTGAGCGAAGACGACGCGCGCGTGCTGGCGCGACGCGGCGTGACCATCGAGCCGACGCCCGTCGAACGTCTGGAAGGCGAGGCGCCGACCCTGACCGGGGCGCGGCTGACGGACGGCCGTTTCATCCCGCTGAAGGCCGTCTTCGTCGGCGCCCATGTGCGGCAGTCCGGCGGCTTCGCCGAACGCCTGGGCTGCGAGATGACCGACACCCCCATGGGCCGCATCGTCAAGGTCGACGCCCAGCAACAGACCACTCAACCGGGCGTTTTCGCCGCCGGCGACCTGGCGCGGCCGGCGGGCAACATCACCCTGGCGACGACGGACGGCATGACCGCCGCCCACGCCGCCTTCCGCTCCCTGATCGAAGAGGAGACGGCCTGAGGATTTCAGCGCGGCTCGATCTTCACCTCGGCGCGAACCGAGTTGGCGATGTAGCAGACGTCATGGGCGCGGTGATGCAGGTCGGCGATGGCCGCCGCATCCGGCTGCTTGTCGCCCGACCAGGTCACGGCGGGGCGCAGCACCACCGCGGTGATCGACATCTTGCCGCGCTCGTCCTTGCCCAGGGTTCCTTCGGCCTCGTCGCGATAGGAATCGACCACGAAGCCGTCCTTGCGGGCGTAGGCCAGGAAAAACAGCATGTGGCAGCTGGACAGGGCGGCGACCAGGGCTTCTTCCGGGTCTACCGCCGCCTCTTCCGACAGGGGCGGCGGGATCATGGGCGAAGGCGCAGACGATCCCCGCACCACAGCGCCGCCGTCGAAGCGCCAGTCATGGCCGCGACCGTATTTGTTGTCGCTGAAGGGCTGATCGCCCCGGTTCCATTCGACGACGGCGACGTGCTGGCTCATGACAGGCTCCGAAACAAAGGGTCGAAGCTAAGCTAGGCGCCCTCTGCGGGTTTCGCCAGATCGCCTTGGGCCAGATCGCCTTGGGTCAGCATCCGCATCTGCATCTGCGCCCGGATGGTGAAGCCCAGCGAGTGATACAGGGCGATGGCCCCGGCGTTGTCCGCATAGGAATGCAGGAAGGCCGTCTCGCCGCGCGCCAGGATGCGCGCGATCACCGCCCGCATCAGCGCCCCGGCGTAACCCCGCCCCCGCGCGTCGGGATGGGCGCAGACGCCCGAGACCTCGGTGAAGCCGTCCGGCTTGAGCCGCTCGCCCGCCATGGCCAACAGCCGCCCGTCCTGCTTGACCCCGAAGAAGTCGCCCAGTCGGTGCGTCTTGTCGAAGAAGGGCCCCGGCTCGGTCAGGGTCGCCAGCGCCAGCATGGCCGGGGCGTCGGCTTCGGTCAGGGGCTCTATAGCGATGTCGCGCGCCTTGGCCGGAGCCAGATCGACCAGAACCATCTGCGTCAGCACCGCCTCCTTCAGCACCGTCAGGCCCGGCGGGATGGGCGTGCGCTCCGCCTCGACCGTGGCCAGCAGCCCCTCGGGCTGCTCCAGCGCCGCGACGGCCGCCAGGCTTTCCGGCGCCTGATCGACGCTGGCGACGAAGACACCGTAACCCGGCGCCAGCCGCAACGCCCCGCCCGTCCCTACGGCCAGGGACGCCTGACGCGCAGACGTCAGGGCGTTCCAGATCGGACGATCCAGCGGGTGCGCCATTCGGCTCAGCCCTGCCAGAAGCCGACGATCTTCTTGACCTCGGCGATAGTCGGCTCGGCGACTTCGCGGGCCTTTTCGGCGCCGGCGGCCAGGGCGCGGTCGATCTCGGCCGGGTCGTTCATCAGGCGGCGCATCTCGGCGGTGACGTTCGCCATCGAGGACACGGCCAGTTCAGCCAGCTTCGGCTTGAAGGCGCCGAAACCCTGACCCGCGAACTCGGCCAGCACCGCCTCGCGCGTGGTGTCAGCCAGGGCGGCGTAGATGGCGACCAGGTTCTTGGCCTCTGCGCGGCCTTCCAGACCCTCGACCGTCTCCGGCAACGGCTCGGGATCGGTCTTGGCCTTCTTGATCTTGTTGGCGATGGCGTCGGCGTCGTCGGTCAGATTGATGCGCGACAGGTCCGACGGATCGGACTTGGACATCTTGGCCGCGCCGTCGCGCAGAGACATGACCCGTGTCGCCGGGCCCTGGATCAGAGGCTCGGGCAGGGGGAAGTAGCCCGGCGTACCGAAGTCGTTGTTGAACTTCTGGGCGATGTCGCGGGTCAGCTCCAGATGCTGCTTCTGGTCCTCGCCGACCGGCACCTCGGTCGCCTTGTAGAGCAGGATGTCCGCCGCCTGCAGCACCGGATAGGTATACAGACCCACGCTGGAGCGTTCCTTGTGCTTGCCTGACTTCTCCTTGAACTGGGTCATCCGGTCCAGCCAGCCCAGGCGACCGACGCAGTTGAAGATCCAGGCCAGCTCGGCGTGGGCAGGCACGGCCGACTGCGGGAAGATGACGGCCTTGGCGGGGTCGAGACCCGAGGCCAAATAGGCCGCCGCGATCTCGCGCGTCTGGGCGGCCAGCTTCTCCGGCTCCTGCCAGACGGTGATGGCGTGCATGTCGGCGACGAAGACGAACAGGGGCGCGCCCGTCTCCTGCAGTTCGGTGAAGCGTTTCAGCGCGCCCAGGTAGTTGCCCAGGTGCAGGGCGCCGGAAGCCTGGATGCCGGACAGGATGCGGCGCGGACCGGTGTATTGAGCCGGAGTCTGGTCAGTCATGATAGCGGATCTCGGAAATCGAAAGGCGAGTGTCGGCGCACGTTTTCGCGTGCGAAAGGGGGACGTGCGGAAGCGCGGAGCGGCGGATCAGCCGCGCCATCGTCCGTGAGCGAGAAATCGTCCCGAAAGCGCCATGCCCTCGCGCTTATCGGTTCGCAGCGCGAAGGGCAAGCTCACCGCGCCCGCCGGACCAGGCCCTTGACCTCGGCCACGGTCACGGCCCGGGTCAGGAAGGCCAGGACGACATAGGCCAGACCGCCCGAGGCCACGACCAGCAACAGGGTGATCTCCTTGGCGCCGTGGGTCGAACCCGCCAAGGCCAGAAGGTCCGCGACCGGCGCCTGCAGCATCGGCCGCGCCCACGACGCGACGCCGACCACCGCCGCCAGGCCCGCGCTGGCCAGGGCGATGCGGCCAAGGCGCCAGACCGCGCGCGGGCTCGGCCGGTAGTGATCGCGCCGCCACAGGGTCGCGCCCAGTAGCAGCACATTGGTCCAGGCCGAGGCGCTGACCGCCGCCGCAATGCCCGACACCCCCATGCCGGCGCTGAACAGGCCGATGGCCAGGACGGCGTTCACCGCCACCGAGATCAGGGCGAACACCATGGGCCGCCGCGTATCGCCCCGCGCAAAGAAGGCGGGCGCCAGGATGCGGATCAGGACGAAGGCGGGCACGCCCCAGCCGAAATGCAGCAGGGCCTGGGCCGTGTTGACGGCGTCCACCTGCAGGAAGGCGCCGCGCGTGAACAGGGCGTCGATCAGGAAGTAGGGCATGGCCATCAGAGCCGCCGCCGCCGGCAGGGTCAGGGCCATGGACAGGATCAGCGCCTCGTCCATCGAGGCCTGCTGCTGGCCCTTGTCCTCGGACGCCACCGCTGAGGACAACTTGGGCAGAAGAGCGATGCCGATCGCCACCCCGACCAGGCCCAGCGGCAGCTGATACAGCCGGTCCGCCGTCGCCAGCCAGGTGCGGCCGCCGTCGACGAAGCTGGACAGGTTGCCGGAGATGAAGACGTTGATCTGGGTCGCGCTGTTGCCGATGGCGGCCGGGATGGCGGTGATGATGATGGCCTTCACCGCCGGGGTCATCCTCGGCAGGCTGAGGCGGATGTTCGCCCCCGCCTTGCGCGCCGCCCACCAGCACAGGCCCGCCTGGGCCACGCCCGCGACCAACACGGCCCAGGAGGCGGCGTAGGCGGCCTCGATCTGGTCGCCCTTCACCGGGATGACGGCGGCCAGCATGATCAGGTTCAACAGGATCGGATAGGCGCCGGAGACGATGAAGCGCCCCCGTGCGTTCAAGACGCCGCTGAGCAGGGAGGCGATCGCCATGCAGGGCAGATAGGGCATGGTGATCTGGGTCAGGATCACCGCCAGCTTGAAGCGCGCCGGATCGTCCAGGAAGCCGATATTGATGACGGTCATCAGCCACGGCATGGCCAGTTGGGCGACGAGGGTCAGGGCCACGGTGACGGCGGCCACGGCGGCCAGGGCGTCGGTCGCCACCTTGTCCGCGGTCGCCTCGCCTTCGCTCTTCAGCGTCTTGGCGTAGGCGGGCACGAAGGCGGCGGCGAAGGCCCCTTCGGCGAAGATGCGCCGGAACAGATTGGGGAAGTTCAGCGCCGTATAATAGGCGTCGGCCGCCGGTCCCGCCGAGGCGCCCAGCGCCGCCGTGATGACCAGGTCGCGCGCGAACCCGGCCAGCCGGCTGAGCAGGGTCATGGCGCTGAAGATGGCCGAGGACCGGGCCACGCCGCCGGCCTTGGGCTTGGCCGTCGCGGCGGAGGCGGGCGGCTGGACCACCGGCTCGACCGTGGCGTTTGCGGCCGGGATCGGCGCGGCCGGTTCGATGGGATCGGTCTTGTCGTTCACGGCTGTTCCTGCGCTCGGTCCGAAACGCCTTAGCGCGCCTGCGAGCCGCTGGATACGGGCGAGCGGCCCAGAGCGCCTTCCAGATCCGAGACGTCGCGCACGCTGGCGCGCACAGGGATGATGCGCCGCCCCGCCGGGCCCTGGAGCGTCCGGTCCAGCACCTCCAGCAGATCGGCCTTCAGCGCCTCCAGCTTCGACTTGCTCTTCGGTTTCCGGCCGTCGGCGTCGGTGATGTAGAAGCCGTCCACCGCCCGCTCGCCGAAGCTGGCGACGTGGGCGGAGCGGGTCGAGTAACCATGCGCCGAAATGGTCCGCGCCAGATCGGCCAGCAGACCGGGACGGTCTGCGCCCGACACCTCGATCACCACGGCGCTGGTTCCCGTATCAGCGTCGATCCGCACCACGGGCCGCACCTCGAACACGGCGCGGCGGGCGCTGACGCGCGGCGCCTCCAGCGCCGAGGTCCGCGCCCCCTTCAGCACCGCCCGCTCCATCGCCTTGACCAGAATGGCCAGTCGGCGCGGCTCACGCCCGCCATAGGGCTCGCCTGCCCCGTCCTGGATCTCGAACACGTCCAGCGCCATGCCGTCCACGGCCGTGGCCAGCCGCGCGCCCACCACATCGGCGCCCGCCATCGACAGCGTCGCCGCCAGATCGGCGAACAGGCCGGATCGGTCGCGCGCCGCCACGGCCACACGGGCGGTCGATTCCAGCGGCCCCTCGGCGGGCAGGGCCTCGACCGCCGCCCCTTCGCGCCGCGCTCGCTCGACCAGCGCCGGGTGATCGGCCAGGGGGTCTTCGCGCGTCACGGCGTCGCCCCGGAACAGGGCCTCGGTCGCCTCGAACAGGGCGCGCATCAACTGCCCCTTCCAGCCGTTCCACACGCCCGGCCCCACGGCGCGGATGTCGGCCACGGTCAGCACCATCAGCATCCGCAGGCGCTCCGGGTCGCCCACGGCCTCGGCGAAGGCGCGCACGGTCGAGGGGTCGGACACGTCGCGCTTCTGGGCGTAGTCGCTCATCAGCAGGTGATGGCGCACCAGCCAGACGACCAGCTCGATCCGACGCGGGTCGACCCCCAGCCGTTCGCACGCCCGGCGCGCGGCGATGGCGCCGTCCTCCAACTGGCCCCGGTCGCCGCCCTTGCCCACGTCGTGCAGCAGCATGGCCAGCATCAGGGCTTCGATGTCGGCGATGCGGTGGATGACGCCCGTCGAGGCCGGATGGTCCCCCTCCAGCTTGCCGCGCGCGATGTCGTTGATGATCCCGACCGCCTGCAGGGTGTGCTCGTCCACCGTATAGGCGTGATACATGTTGAACTGGGTCTGGCCGACGATCCGCCCCCACTCGGGCAGGAAACGGCCGAGAAAGCCCGTCTCATTCATGATCGACAGGACGCGATAGGGCCGTTGGCCATGCGCCAGCACCGTCAGGAAGGCCTCGGCCGCGCGCGGATCGCGGCGCAGGGCGGGCGTCACCAGCGTCAGCGAACGGATCACGGCGGCGAAGGCGTCGGGGTGCAGGTCCAGGTCCAGCCGATCCGCCTCGACGAACAGCAGCAGCAGCCGCACCGGATCGCGGGCGAACACGTTCGCACCCGTCACTGTCAGTCGCCCCTCCTCCACCGCCAGACCGTCGAAAGCCAGCTTGATGCGACGGCGCCGGATCAGCCGCGACAGGCCGCGCGCCAGACCTTCGGCCTTCTTCTGCTGGCGGGCCTCCAGCTGGGCCGAGACGGCGCGGGTCAGGGCGCCGACCTCGCGCGCCACCTGGAAATAGCGGCGCATGAAGCGCTCGACCGCCAGTTCGTCGCCGCGCCCGCGCCATCCCATGCGCCGGGCGATCTCGGGCTGGAAGTCGAAGGTCAGCTTCTCCTCGGCTCGACCGGCGCTGAGGTGCAGCAGGATGCGGACCCGCCACAGGAAGCCGATCGCCTCGCGGAAGCTGCGCATCTCGCGCGCGGTCAGCAGGCCCTCGAGCGCCGCCTGTCCCCGGTCGCTGTCCGGCGCCAGGGAGCGAGCGATCCAGAACAGGGTGTTGAGGTCGCGAAGCCCGCCCTTGCCGTCCTTGATGTTGGGCTCGACGCGGTAGCGGACCGCGCCGGTCTTCTGCAGCCGCACGTCGCGCTCAGCCATCTTGGCGGCGATGAAAGGGCGCGGATCAGCGCGGCTGACCGCGCTGCGGAACCGCTTCAGCAGGCCCTCGCCGAGCCCGACGTCCCCCGCCAGGACCCGCGCCTCCAGCAGGGTGGTGCGCACGGTCATGTCGTCGCGCGCCAACGCCAGCGTCTCACCGATGGAGCGAAAGGCCGAACCGACCTTCAGCCCCAGATCCCACAGGACATAGTGGACGAACTCGACCACCGCCTGTGCGCGCGGGCTGATCGCCTGTCCCGGCCGCAGGAACAACAGGTCGAGGTCCGAAAACGGCGCCAGCACCCCGCGCCCATAGCCGCCGACGGCCAGCAGGGTCAGCCGCTCGTCCAGAGCCGGATGCACCTGTTCGGTCGCGAACCGCCACAGGGTGGTCAGCAGGGCGTCCGCGGCCTCGGCGTAGAGACGCGCGGCCTCGGCCCCGTCGGTGGCGCTCTCGGCCCGGCGTGCGGCGCGGGCGCGATCGGCGTCGAAACTTTCGCGCAAGGCGGCGGTGACGGCGGCGCGCGGGTCCGGCGCCGAAGCGGCGTCGAGAACGGCGGACGGGAGCGGAGGCGGGACGGTCACGGAAGGAACATAGCACGCTCCCTCACTCCCGCTCATCCCGGCGGACGCCGGGATCCAGTAAGAGCTTCAGGCTCAGCGCCTGAAAAGGCGCTCCGCCTCCAAACACGCATTTGGGGCCAAAGGACTGGATCCCGGCGTCCGCCGGGATGAGCGGTGATTTAGGTCTTCGCCAGATTTTTCAACCGATAAAGGGCCTCCAGCGCCTCGCGCGGGGTCAGGTCGTCGGGATCGATGGCGGCGACGGCCTCGTCCAGCATGGACTTCATCGGCGGCGGGGGCGGTTCGGCCGCCGCGAACAGCGGCAGGTCGTCCAGACGCGCAGTCGCCGTCTTCTCATTCTCCAGCCGCTCCAGCACTTCGCGCGCGCGGCCGACGACCGCTGTCGGCACCCCGGCCAGACGCGCCACCTGCACGCCGTAGGACCGATCCGCCGCGCCCGGCGCCGCCTCGTGCAGGAAGACCAGTTCGCCGTTCCACTCCCTCGCCTTCATCGACAGGTTGCAGACGTGGTCGAGCCGTTCCTCGAGCTGGGCCAGCTCATGATAATGGGTGGCGAACAGGGTCCGGGCGCGGTTGGTCTCGTGCAGGGCCTCGGCCGTGGCCCAGGCGATGGCCAGACCGTCATAGGTGGCGGTGCCGCGCCCGATCTCGTCCAGAACGACGAAGCTGCGCCCCGTCGCCTGGGTCAGGATGGCGGCCGTCTCGACCATCTCCATCATGAAGGTGGAGCGGCCGCGCGCCAGATCGTCGCCCGCGCCGACGCGACTGAACAGCCTGTCGACCACGCCCAGCCGCATCGACCGCGCCGGGACGAAGGCCCCCGCCTGCGCCAGCACCACCAGAAGGGCGTTCTGGCGCAGGAAGGTCGACTTACCCGCCATGTTCGGGCCGGTGACGATCGACAAGCGCGAGGCCCCGACGCCGTCGCCCGCCAGCGCGCAGTTGTTGGGGGTGTAGGGCAGGCCCTGCGCCTTCACCGCCGCCTCGACCACGGGATGGCGGCCCGCCTCGACGGCGAAGCACAGGCTGTCGTCGACGCTGGGGCGCACGGCGCCGACCTCTTCGGCCCATTCGGCCAAGGCGGCGTGAGCATCCAGTTCGGCAAGCGCCTCGGCCACGCCCTGAAGCGGCCCGGCCAGACGCGCCACTTCGCGCCGCCAGCCCTCGAAGGTCTCGGCCTCGATGGCCAGGGCGCGGTGCCCGGCCTGGCTGATTTTGGCGTCCAGTTCCGACAGTTCGACGGTGGTGAAGCGCACCTGATTGGCTAGGGTCTGGCGGTGGATGAAGGGGCTGTCGGGTCCGGCGCGCAACAGGGACTCGGCCGCCTTGGCGCTGGTTTCGAGGAAGTAGCCGAGGACGGCGTTGTGGCGGATCTTGAAGGCGATCCCGCTGTCGGCGACGGCCTTGGCTTCTAGTTCGGCGATGACCTTGCGGCTGTCGTCGCGCAGGGTGCGGGCGGCGTCCAGTTCGGGCCGGTGGCCGAGATTCACATAGCCGCCGTCGCGCGCCAGGTGCGGCGGCTCGTCCATCAGGCCGTCGGTCAGTTCGGCCAGCAGATGCGACAGGTCGCCCTCAAGCGCCAGTTGGTCGAGGCAAGCCGTCACCCGCGCGGGCGGCCCGGCCAGCGGATCATTGGCCGAGGCGGCGAACAGGGCGCTGAGGCCCTGCGCCGTCTTCAGGCCCGAACGGATCGCCGCCAGATCGCGCGGCCCGCCGCGCCCCAGCGCCAGACGCGAGGTCGCCCGCGCCACGTCGGCTGAAGCGCGCAAAGACTCCCGCAGGTCGCGCCGTAGGGTGCGCCGCTCCAGCAGCCACTCGACCGCATCCAGACCGGCGTTGATCGCCGCCGGATCGCGCAAGGGGCGCGAGACGCGCTCGGCCAGCGCCCGCGCCCCGCCCGAGGTCACGGTGCGGTCGATGGCGTGCAGCAAGGAGCCGTCGCGTTCTCCACGCTGAGTGCGGTCGATCTCTAAGCTGAGGCGGGTCGCCGGGTCGATAGCGAGGAAGCCGCTCTCGCCCGAACGGCGCGGCGGGGTCAGGGCGGGAATCTTCCCCGCCTGCGTCGTCTCCAGATAGGCGGCGATCAGGCCCAGGGCCGAAATCTCAGCCTCTTCAAAGGCGCCGAAGCCGTCCAGCGCCGAGACGCCGTAAAGCCGCTGGACCCGATCCTTCGCCCCGACCGGCTCGGCCAGGGCCTGAGGCATGGCCTGAACCACGCCGCCCGAGCCGTCCAGCGCCCCCTTCATCGTCTCGTCCGAGAACAGGCGGTCGGGGACCAGCACTTCGGACGGACGGAACGCCGCCAGCGCCGCGCCCAGATCAGACAGGTCGCAGGCGACCGAATCCACCACGCCCGCCGACAGCTCGACCACCGCCACAGCGGCCCGGCCCTTGCGGATCGCCACGGCCGCCAGCCGGTTGGCGCCGCGCGCGTCCAGCAGCGTGTCCTCGGTCAGGGTGCCGGGCGTCACCACCCGCACGATGTCGCGGTGAACCACGGCCTTGGAGCCGCGCTTCTTGGCCTCGGCCGGGTCTTCCAGCTGTTCGCAGACGGCGACCTTGAAGCCCTGACGGATCAGCCGCGCCAGATAGCCGTCCATGGCGTGGACCGGCACCCCGGCCATGGGGATGTCCTCGCCCTGATGCTTGCCCCGCTTGGTCAGGGCGATGCCCAGCGCCGCCGCCGCCTTCTGGGCGTCCTCGAAGAACAGTTCGTAGAAGTCGCCCATGCGGAAGAACAGCATGGCGTCCGGCTGGCCGGCCTTGACCGACAGATACTGGGCCATGACCGGCGTGGTTCCGGCGTCCGGCTTGAGGTCGGTTTTGGGCGGGTGGGAAAGCGGCGCGTTCATCTGGCCCGCAGGGTGGCGGATCGGGGCGGCGGCCTCAAGCGCGGGCGGTGTTCCTCATGCACAGGCGAAAGGCGACCTGTGGACAGCTTTGTGGATCAGGCCGCGCTGACCAGCCGCAGACGCGGGCGCGAGGCCAGGGCGGCGGGCGTCTCGTCCAGGGCCAGGGCGTCCCAGTCGATGTCGGGGCGCGGGGCGTGGGAGGCGGCGATGATGGCGCGCAGTTCGGCTGATGACGCCACGCTGGCGATGACCGAAGCGACGCCCGGCAGGGTCAGGGCGTAGGCCAGGGCCGCCTGCATCGGATCGACGCGCGCCTCGGCCAGACGGCGACGCGTGCGCGACAGGGCCATGCCGTGGGCCGCCAGTTCGGGCGGCAGGCTGTCGCGGTTGGCGAACAGCAACCCCTGGGCGAAGACCGAGGCCAGATGAACCTCGACGCCCTCGCTCGCCAGATCGGCGATGACGCCCGCGCGCGCCGCGCGCTGATCCAGGATATTGCAGGTCAGTTGCACCACGTCCGGCTGGAACCGGCGGGCCAGCAGGCCGGGGCCGTCCTCGACCGTGGCGATGAAGCCGACCTTGCGGAAAATCCCGCGATCCTTCAGCGCCTGCAGGCGATCCCACAGGGCGCGGCCCTCGGCGCCCGCCAGATCGGCGGCGTTCTGCACCAGGACGGCGTCGCCGCGCGGCAGGCCCATGCGCTCGAGCGAGCGGCGGGCGCGCGCCTCGACCCGGTCCAGACCATCGGCCAGGGGCACGGTGCGGACGGTGACGCGGAAGGGCGAAGGGAAGGGCCAGGCCTGACCCAGCATCCGCTCGACGTCGCCCTCGGGCCGGGTGGCGACCAGGCCGATCCCGGCGTCGCCCGCAGTCTGCAGCAGGTGACGCGTCGCCTCTTCCCGCTGGCCGGGCGGCAGCGGACGGGACCGATCAGGCTCGACCACCAGGGCGATGGCGAGTTTGTCGGCCGGAGAGGGCGGAACGGCGAATCTCACGCCGCCACTTTCGCCGTCAAAGCTTAAGGGAGATTGACCGAAATCAAGGTCGTTGGTGAACGAAGAAGCTTAATCCGCATCCGGCTGGTTTTCCGGCACGGCGGCGATGAAGGCGGGGTGGGCCTCGGCCCGCGCCTCGATCTCCAGCAGGCGCGGGAAGGCCGCCAGATCGACATTGAACCGCCGCGCCGAATAGAGCTGCGGCATCAGGTAACAGTCCGGCAGGCTCGGCGTCGCGCCGAAGCACCAGCCCTCGCCGTGACGTACGACCAGAGCCTCCAGCGCCGTGAAGCCGTCGATGATCCATTGACCGGCCCAGGCGTCGACGCCCGACTGATCGGCGCCCAGACCGCGCACCGCCTTCAGCACCCGCAGATTGTTGAGCGGATGGATGTCACAGCCGATCAGCGCCGCCATGGCCCGCACCTGGGCGCGGCCCGCCGCGTCGCGCGGCAGCAGGGGCGGCTCGGGACGGGTCTCCTCCAGCCACTCCAGAATGGCCGGACTCTGGGTCAGCACCAGGCCGTCATCCGTCTCCAGCGCCGGGACCAGGCCCTGCGGATTGAGCCGGAGGTAGGCTTCGGATTTCTGCGCGCCCGTGCGCAGGTCCAGCGCCGCCTGCCGATATTCGACCCCCTTCAGATTGAGGGCGATGCGGGTGCGATAGCTGGTGCCCGAGCGCCAGTAGCCGTGCAGGATCATGAGCGCACCGTGAAGCTGAGCGGCGGCAGGCCCGCGATGACCGCCTCGACCCGATCGCCGGGATTCAGCGGGCCGACGCCCTCGGGCGTGCCGGTGAAGATCAGGTCGCCGGGCTGGAGCGCCCACAGCTCCGCCGCCTTGGACAGGACGCCGTCGACGTCCCAGATCATGTCCGACAAGCGGCCCGACTGGCGGACCGCCCCGTTGACGCTCAGCTCGATGGCGGCGTCGGCGGCGGGCGGCGTCAGGCTGAGCGCGCCGCAGGGCGCGGACTGATCGAACGCCTTGCCAGCCTCCCACGGCCGGCCCTTGGCCTTCGCCTCGGCCTGAAGATCGCGCCGCGTCAGATCGATGCCGACGGCCCAGCCGACCGGCCTGGCGTCTGCGCCCAGGGCTACGACCAGTTCGACCTCGTAATGCAGGTTCTGCGTCGCCGAGGGATAGGCCGGGTCGCTCCCATCGACGACCAGGGCGTCGGCCGGCTTGGCGAAGAAGAAGGGCGCGGGCTTGTCGGGATCGGCGCCCATCTCCCGGGCATGGGCGGCGTAATTCTGGCCCACGCACAGGATGCGGCGCACAGGCAGACGGCGAGAATCACCGTCGATCAGCAGGGACGGCGTCTGGGCGGGCGGGAACAGCCATTGGGTCATGACCCTGTTCTAGAAGCGCCGTGAACGGCGCGCCAGATCGGATTTTCGCCGCACGGCGCCCCATGCTGCATTGCAGGAACCTTGATCGTCGGTGTGGCGTTTCGGACAGGGCTTCTCTATTTAATCGTCAAGCTTACACAAGGAGCGGAGCGCGCATCATGGCCACGTCCAAGGCTCGTGAAGACATCAAGAACGATCTCAAGACCCTGAAGGAGGACCTCAAGGCCGGCGCCCGCGAGGAAACCCAGCGCCTGAAGGAAAAGGCCTCCGAGGCCGAAGCCCGCCTGCGCGAACAGGGCGACGAACTGCGCGAGAAGGCGCGCGGCTATTACGACACCGCCAAGGTGCGCGGCCGTGAATATTACGATGACGCCGCCGAGAAATTCGACGAGGCGCAGCGCTATGTCGTCGAGCGGGTGCAGGAACGCCCGATCCAGTCGACCGCCATTGCACTCGGCGTCGGCGTCGTCCTGGGTCTGCTGCTGGCCGGGCGTCGGCGCTGATGCTCGGGCGGGGGCTCATCAACCGCGCGGTGGCGACCTTCGTCGCCGCCGGCGCGGCCTTCGTGGCCATGGTCGCCCTGGGGGCGACGGTCTATTATCTGCTGCTGCTGGTCGTGCCGCCCGTGATCGCGGCCGCCCTGACCGCCCTGTTGTTCGCCCTGATCGCGGCCATCGTCGCCCTGGTCTTCGTGCGCCGCGCGCGCGGCGATGATGAGGATGAGGAAGACGAGGAGCCGGAAGGCCTGGGCGCCCGCGCCCTGCACCTGTTCCAGCAGCGTCCGATCCTGGGCGCCGCAGCGGCCCTGGCCGGCGGTTTCATCTTCCTGCGCAATCCGGCCCTGGCCACCATGGTCGCGGCCGCCTTTACTGAAAAAAGCAGAGGACGCCGTCGACGCTAAAGGAACGGCCAAGTCTCCGACGCGTTGGTTCAGGCAAGCGGCGTTGTCGACGGGAGGGGTCGAAAGCCCGCTCCTGTCAACACCTTACGGAGGGTATCGCCTATGCTTCGCTGGGCCATCATTTTCTTTATCATAGCCTTGGTCGCGGCCGTTCTCGGCTTCGGCGGCATCTCGGGCATGTCGTTTGAGATCGCCAAATTCATCGCCATCATCGCCGTCATCCTGTTCGTCGTCTCCCTGCTGGTGGGCGGCCTGAGAGGGCGCGGCGGGCCGCGCATCTAGCGGAGCCGGACGCATTGAAATCAGGGCCGCGACCAAGCCGTCGCGGCCCTTTTTCATGATCTGAAACCCTCAGGCGCGGCGACGCGGCAGCCGCCAGGTCTGGTGATCGGCGAACCGATGTCCGTCCCAGGCCACGGCCGACACCGTCACCGTCTCGGCGTCCCATTCGATGCGGTTGAAGCTGGGCGGCGCCCCCCGCTCGCGATGCGACAGGGTCCCGCAGCCGACGGCATAGGAGCATTCGTCCCCGACCCCAATCGGCAGGGCGAAGGGCACATGGACATGGCCGGTGACGACCAAGTCGACGCCCGCCTCGGCGAAGATGCGCGCCGCGCGCTCTCCGCGCTTGACCTCGCCCGTCATGGGCGCGCCGATCATCTCGACCAGGGGATGGTGGCAGGCCAGTATGCGAAGCGCGCCGTCGGGCGCCTGGCGCAGAGCCTCCGCCGCGCGGCGCGTCTGATCCAGGTCGATGACGCCCTTGGACCAGTTGGGACGGGCCTGCCAGCCGCGCGCCGTCGTGACGCCCCGCACCATCAGGGCGTCGTGGCGGAACTCGTGATCATGGGCCGGATGGCCGGTCGCCTGTTCGAAGGCCCGCCACGGCCAGAACAGCCGCGCCATCACGTCCCAATAGGGCACGTCATGATTGCCCACGGTGACGAAGACCGGCTCGGGAAGGCCGCGGATCCAGTCGCCGGCCGCCGCAAATTCGCGCGGATAGCCTCTCTGGGTGATGTCGCCGGTGATCAGGATCAGATCGGCCCCGGCGGCATGGGCGTAGTCGGCTGCGGCGGCCACCGCGTGTTCATGCTCGCATCCGAAATGAACGTCCGAAAACTGGAGGACCAGACCCACTAGACGCTGTCCTCGCCGGCGGGCGGCTTGGGCGCCAGGGCCATGAAGGCGCGCGGCAGATACCGCACCGCCGCCTCGCGGCCCAGCAGCATCGGCTCGCCGTCGATCACGGCGGGAATGCGCGACCGGGCCTCCACCTCGATCCTGCGGGCGCCTCGGGTGGTGACGGTCGGATCCTGGCGCCAGTCGTCGAACAGGGCGTGCGCGGCCAGGCGGAAGGCCTGAGCCGCGTCGGCGGTGTTCATGGCCGCCGCCTCCAGCCCGTCGCACTTGTCCATCGCCTTGGAGATCAACGGGCTGATCAGCACCAGGGCCTCAGCCTTCTCCCGCTCGCTACCGTCCAGCGCATAGCGCACCCGGCCGGAAAAGGCCTTCTTCAGCGCGCGGCGGGCGTAGGTCCAGGCCATCTTCAACTTGCCTTCGCGGATGGCCTCGCGCGCCGGAGCCCACAGGGCGGGCGAGCCCAGGATGGCCGCGCAGTAGAAGGCCTCGCCCTCGACCTCGCCGCCGGCCACGGCCAGGGGGGCGCCTTCCTCCAGCGCGAGGCGCAGCGCCTTCTTCCAATCCCCCGTGCCGTAAAGCGCCTTGGGCAGCATGTTCATGGTGCCGCCGGGCAGGGGTGCGATCAGCGGCCCGTCGGACCCGACGCGGGCGGCCACCGATCGCGCCGTCCCGTCGCCCGCCAGGATGAACAGGACGTCCGGACGCGCCTCCAGCGCCTCGCCGATCTGATCCGGGATCCGCGCCCCCTCCAGCACGACCACTTCGGCCTGAAGCGGATAGACGGCCAGAAGAGCGGCGGCCTCGTCGGCCGCCTGCGCCCCCACGCCGCCCGACAGCGGATTGACCAGGATGATGACCCGTTCCAGTCGGACCGCCTCCGTCAACGGTCGCGGCGTCTCATCCTGAGAGGCGGCGGCGGGGTCCAGGAGGCTCAGGAAATTCGGAGCGTCGTTCTGCGTGTCGGCTGTCATGGGCGGCGAACGTCTGCGCGGTCGGCCAGTTCCGCGCTCGCGGCCACGCGCTGGAATTTAAAGTGAAGCTTCGAGCGTTTTGCCTCGGAACCGCCCTCTTCGGGCTGCGTTATCGAAGCTTCAGGGGTGCCCCCTAAGGGATGAAGGACAGAACCATGAACAAGGCGATCATCGCCATCGCCGGCGCCGGACTTCTGGTGACCGCCTGCGCCAGCGACCCGTACTACGGCGGCGGCTACGGCTCGAACGAAACCGTCCGTCAAGGCGCCGTCGGCGCGGGCCTGGGCGCCGTGGCCGGCGCCATCATCGGCAACAACGTCGGCGGCGGCAACGCAGCCACGGGCGCGGCCATCGGCGCCCTGGCGGGCGGTGCGGCCGGCGCCATCCGCGGCTCGAACCAGGACCGCAACAACCAGCAGCGCTACCGCGACAACCAGGGGCGCTACTACTACTGCTACGATAACCGCCAGTCCGAGTGCTACTGGGAGAACGGCCAACGCCGTTACTGATCCCGGCGTCTAGCCTCTGGCGCCCGAAGCGTTTTCGGGACAGTCTGAAAGGGCGATCCGCATGGCGCGGGTCGCCCTTTTTGCTGGAGGGCGCGCGAGCCGCACGGCGCGCGCGAGGGGCCTGACATGAAGCTCATTTCCGCTGTCGTTCTGCTGACCGTCGGCCTGACCGTGGCCGGGTGCGCCGCCACCGGCGGCTACAAGAAGCGCAGCGACCTGGTCAGCGACCCGGCCGCCTGCGCCGACAAGCGGTTCGAAGTCTATTTCACGCCCGACCGCGCCACCCTGACCGACGCCGCCCGCCAGGCCATCGGCATGACCGCGACCCAGCTTCAGGGCTGCCAGATCAAGCACGTCAAGGTCACCGGCCTGGCCGACGCCCGCAGCGGCACGGCCGCCGCCAACCTGACCATTTCCGAACAACGGGCCCGCGCCGTCGCCGAGGCGCTGGCGGGCGCCGGCCTGCCCGCCCCGGCGTTCGACATAGAAGCGGCCGGGGCCGAGGGCGCGCTCGTCGGCGGCGTCAACGACCCTCTGCGTCGCCGCACCGAGGTGCTGATCGAGGTCGCCGCCCCGCGCTGACCCCGCCAGACCGCCGGCTGCGGCCCGCCGTCGCGGGGCGTGGCTAGGCGGGGCCTGAGGGTCTAAGGTCGCGCCTTTCCCCTGGTTCTGCTTCCGGCGTCGCCCTTGCGCATCCTGCTTCTTCTCCTGACCTGGTTCGTCCTCGCCCTGCCGGCGACGGCGTCCGCGTCCCCGTCCGAGGCCGCCCTGCGCGAGGCCCTGGCCGCCGGCGCCGCGCCCGCCAGAGGAGAGGCCGTCGCGCCTGGTCCCCAGCGCACCGAAAGGATCGAGGCCGAACTCGTCCCCATGGGAGCCTGGGCGACCCCAGGCTCGACGGCTGTCGTCGCCATCCGCCAGAAGATTGAGCCCGGCTGGCACACCTATTGGCGCAACCAGGGCGATTCCGGCGGCCCGACAACCCTGACCTGGGCCCTGCCGACCGGCCTGAAGCCAGGCGACATCCTGTGGCCCCTGCCCGAGCGCCAACGGCTGCAGAGCCTGATGAACTACGGCTATTCGGGCACGGTCTTCCTGCCCGTGCCGATCGAGATTCCCGCCGACGCCCAGCCCGGCCGGAGCCTGCCCCTGCGCGTCACCGCCCATTTCTACGTCTGCAGCGACGAGATGTGCGTGCCCGACGACCTCGACCTGGCGCTCGATCTGCCGGTGCGCGACCACGCCGCGCCGCTGGACGCCCGCTTCGGCCAGGCGATCCAGGACGTCGTCGCCGACGCCCCGCGGCCCGCCGGGATCGAGGCCCGCGCCGCCCTGGTCGACGGCAGGCTGACCCTGACGGCCGTCGGGGGCCCGCTGACCGGCGCCGCGCCGAAATGGGCCTATTTCTATCCGTTCGAAGGCGGGGTGATCGACCACGCGGCCGGCCAGTCCGGCGAACGCGGCCCGCAAGGCCTGACCGTCAGCGTCCCCGCCGGGCGCGGCCTGACGACCAACGGGCTGAACGGGCCGATCGGCGGCGTCCTGTCGACCGATCTGGGCGCCTGGGAGATCACGGCCGAACCCGGGGCGGCCCTGGCCGGCGTCGCGGACGAGGGCGCCATCGGCGACGGCGAGGGCGTTCAGGCCGCAGCGACCGCGCCGACCGGGTTCGCCGACTTCGGCAAGGCGGCGTTGTTCGCCCTGCTGGGCGGGCTGATCCTGAATCTGATGCCCTGCGTCTTCCCCATACTGGCGATGAAGGCCGCCTCGCTCAGCCGCGCCGCCCATGAACCGGTCGAAGCCCGTCGCGACGGCCTGGCCTTCCTGGCCGGGGTGCTGGCGACCTTCCTCGTCCTGGCCGGGGCGCTGCTGGCCCTGCGGGCGGGCGGTCAGACCCTGGGATGGGGCTTCCAGCTACAGTCGCCGGGCGTTGTGGCCGCCCTGGCCCTGCTGATGCTGGCGGTGGCGCTGAATCTGTCGGGCGTCTTCCACGTCGGCGCAGGCCTGCAAGGCGCCGGACACGGCCCGCTGGCGCGCCTGCCCGGCGCGGCGGGCGCCTTCTTCACCGGCGTGCTGGCCGTGGTCGTCGCCGCGCCGTGCACCGCCCCCTTCATGGCCTTTGCGCTCGGCGCGGCCCTGTTCATGCCCTGGCCCATGGCCCTGGCGGTCTTCCTGATGCTGGGGCTGGGCCTGGCCCTGCCCTATGTGCTGATCAGCCTCAATCCGCGCCTGCTGGCCCGTCTGCCCAAGCCTGGCCCGTGGATGGAGACGCTGCGCAATCTGCTGGCCTTCCCCATGTACGGCGCCGCCCTGTGGCTGGCCTGGGTCTATGGCCGCCAGACCGCCGACGCCCTAGCTCTACTGTTCGGCGCCGGACTGATGCTGGCCCTGGCGCTCTGGCTCTACGGCCGCTTCCAGGCCGCCGCGCCGGGCAAGGGTCGGGCTGCGGGGATCGCCGCCGTCCTGGCCCTGATCGCGGCCCTGGGCTTCGGCGTCCTGGCCGGAAAGGCCGCGCCCGCCGCGTCGGACGGCGACAGCGCCTCGACCCGCCTGCCCTCCCAGCCCTGGTCCGACCAGGCGGTGAAGGCCGCCCTGGCCGAAGGACGGCCCGTCCTGGTCAACTTCACCGCCGACTGGTGCGTGACCTGCAAGCTCAACGAGGGCGCCGCCCTGTCCTCGACCCGCACGACTGAGGCGCTGGAACAGGCGAACGCCGTCTATCTGGTCGGCGACTGGACGCGCCGCGACGACGCCATCACCGCCGAGCTGCAACACCACGGCCGCTCGGGCGTGCCCCTCTACCTCGTCTATGCGCCGGGCCGGGCCGAGCCGCGCATCCTGCCGCAATTGCTGACCGAGGGCGTCGTCGTCGACGCCCTGAAGGACGCCGCCGACCGCTGACTTTTCATCCCAAGGAGACCGCCATGTTCCGCCTGCTGACCGCCGCCTCCGCCTCTCTTCTGCTGCTCGCCGCCTGCCAGCAGCAACCCGCCGCATCGCCGGAGCGGTCCGAGACCGCCGCTGTCGCCCCCGAGGCGATCGAAGCGCCAGCCCCCGGCGAAACGGCCCCCGCCTTCACCCTGGTCGACGCCGAGGGCCATCAGCGATCGCTGGCCGACTTCCGCGGCAAGACGGTCGTTCTGGAATGGACCAACGAAGGCTGTCCCTTTGTGAAGAAACACTACAGCGGGGCCATGCAGGCCCTGCAGCGCGAGGCGACCGCCGACGGCGTGGTCTGGCTGACCATCATCTCCTCGTCGCCGGGAACCCAGGGCTTCGTCGAGGGGGAGGAGGCGCAAGCCTGGAAGGCCAAGCACCAGGCCGCCTTCACCCATCTGTTGCTGGATCCGACCGGCGAGGTGGGCAAGCGCTACGACGCCAAGACCACGCCCGACATGCGGATCATCGATCCCGAAGGGCGGCTGATCTACGTCGGCGGCATCGACGATCGGCCGACCAACAAGGTGGAAGATCTGGACGGGGCCAACAACTTCGTTCGCGCCGCCATGGCCGACGCCAAGGCCGGCCGCGCGGTCCAGACCGCCTACGCCGCGCCCTACGGCTGCGCCATCAAGTACCCCGAGACCGTCGAGGGTTGAGGATTCCTCGCGGAAACGAACCTCCCCCTAATCGGGCCCCAAGTCGCGCAAAGCGCGGCAGGCCCAAGAACAGTATCAGGCCTCAGTTGGCGGCTACGCCGCGGGCTGAGGGGGCGAGGTGATGACCTCGACGTTGTCGTTCAGCAGATAGGACAGCTCGTCGAGCGCCAGCTTGCGCGCAGCCGCGTCGGGCGCCGTCTCCACCGCCGCGACCTTGACCGGGATGTCTTCCGAAATGCCGCGCAGGATGCACTTCAGGTCGTTATCCGTGCCGCGTTCCTTGAGGATCAGATGCCCCTGCATGTCGCGCTGGGCCAGATCCGTCGCCTGGGTCTTGAACGCCGCATAGGCCGCGCCGGTGAAGAAGCCGGCCCGGTCCGCCTCGCCCGAGGCCATCCAGCCGTCGACGATCGACTTCAGGGCGCCCGACCGGGCGACCAGATCGGCGAACAGGGGCTCCTGGGCCACCGAGACCGGCGCGGCGGGCGCCACCGGCGGCAGGGCCGCCGCTTCGGCGACGGCGGGATCGGCCAGCATCAGGGCGACAGCGAGGGCTATTCCGCAGGACATGGCGTGCCTTTCACAAGGGAGCGGGCCGCGGCGCTTCCGAAGGAAACCCTTGTTGACCCGATCCTGGATTGAACTCTTCTCGGCCTGAGCCGTACACCAGAGCCTGCAAGCGTCGGGCCAACCGCACCGAACCGCCATGGGGAGACGATGATGCCGCACGCCGCCGCCTGGGCCGAACTCGAAGCCGCCGCCCGCCGGGACGCCGGCGCCCGCATCCAGGATCAGTTCGCCGCCGACCCGGATCGTCTGGCGCGGCTGACGCTGGAGGCGGCCGGCCTGCATATCGACCTGTCGAAGCAGAGCTGGACCCGCCCCGGCCTGGACGCGGCCCTGGCCCTGGCGCGCGCCTGCGACGTGGAGAGCCGCCGCGCGGCCCTGTTCAACGGCGAGGCCGTCAATCTGACCGAGGGCCGTGCAGTGCTGCACCCGGCCCTGCGCGCGGCGAACGGCGCGGACTTCCACGCCTTGGGCGAGCCGGTCTCGGCCGAGGTCGAGGCCGTTCGCGCCGAAATGAAGACCTATGCCGAAGCGGTGCGGTCCGGAAATGAGACAGGCGCGACCGGGCGCGCCATCCGGACGGTGCTCCATATCGGCATCGGCGGCTCCGATCTGGGTCCTCGACTGATCTGGGACGCCCTGCGCCCGCTTGATCCGGCCATCGACCTGCGCTTCGTCGCCAACATCGATCCGCGCGACATGGCCGAGGCCCTGATCGGACTGGAGCCCGAGACGACCCTGGTCGTCGTCGTCTCCAAGACCTTCACCACCCAGGAAACCCTGACCAACGCCGAGGCCGCCAAGGCGTGGCTGGCCGCCGCCCTGCCCGCCGAAGGGATGGCCAGACATTTCATCGGCGTGACCGCCGCGCCGGACAACGCGACGGCCTTCGGATGCGGCCGCACCTTCGCCTTCAGGGACTGGGTCGGCGGCCGCTATTCCCTGTGGTCGGCGGTCAGCCTGTCCTGCGTCATCGGTCTGGGCTGGGAGGCGTTCCAGGAATTCCTCGACGGCGCCGCCGCACTGGACCGGCATTTCCTCGAGGCGCCGCTGGAGAGGAACGGGCCGGTGCTCCTGGCTCTGGCCGACATTTACAATGTGGACGGCCTGAACCGCCCGGCGCGCAGCGTCGCGCCCTACGCCCACGCCCTGCGTCGCCTGCCCGCCTTCCTGCAGCAGTTGGAGATGGAATCGAACGGCAAGCGGGTGCGCCGCGACGGCTCGCCCGTCGGTCGCCAGACCTGTCCCGTCGTTTTCGGCGAACCCGGCTCCAACGGCCAGCACGCCTTCTTCCAGCAGTTGCATCAGGGACCGCAGGTCGTTCCCCTCGACTTCGTCATCGTCGGCCGCACCTGCGAGGACGCGACCGCGACGCCCCTTTGGGCCAACGCCCTGGCCCAGGCCCAGGCCCTGATGCAGGGCAAGACCGAGGGCCAGGCTCGCGCCGAACTGCTCGCCTCGGGCGCATCCGAGGCCGAGGCCGACCGTCTGGCTCCGCACAAGACCTTCCCCGGCGACCGCCCGTCGACGGCCATCCTGATGGAAGCGCTGACGCCCCGTTCCCTCGGCGCCCTGATCGCCCTTTATGAGCACAAGACCTTCGTCGAAGGCGTCCTGTGGGACATCAACAGTTTCGATCAATGGGGGGTGGAGCTCGGCAAGGCCCTGGCCAAGGCCGTGCTCAAGGACGTCGAAGCCGGCGCGCCTTCCTCTGACCTCGACCCTTCGACAGCCGACCTGCTGCGACGATTGACGGCGTAGGCGCCCGATTCTCAGGCGACGAAAAAAAGGCCCGGTCGCGAAACCGGGCCTTTCTTCATCTCGCCATTCGCCTACCAGCGACGATCATAGCGGTAGTCGCGGTCGCGGCGGTTCTGATAGCTGCGCCACTCGCCGTGGTTCCGCCAGTAACGACCGTCGCGGTAATAGCGGCCGTTGTTGCGCTCGTAACGGCCGTTGTAATAGCCGTCGCGGCTGTTGATGCCGTGTTCGCGCTCCCAGTGGCCCTGGTTCCGGTAGCAGCGACCGCCGCGGTAATAGCTGCAGTCGTCGTTGCTCGAGGACGAGGCCGCGCCGAGGGCCGCACCCGCCAGGGCGCCGCCCGCGACATAACGTCCGTCGCCCTGGCCGATCAGGGCGCCGGCCACGCCGCCGACGACAGCGCCAAGGACGGCGTCACGGCCGGTATTGTCGCGATCGCGGTCGCGATAGTTCTGGGCCGCGGCCGGAGTCGTGGCCAGCATCGTCACAACCAGAGCAGGGGCGATAGCGCCGGCGCCGATCTTGAACAGGGTCTTCATGGCGGGCTCCTTTCGAAAGCCGGTTGATCCGTTGTCCCCTTTTTAGCGAAGCCTGTCTGAACGACCCCGGGGGCGCCCGTTCATTTTCGCTTCATCAAGGCGCCGAATTTCGGTCCGCCTCGCCCTTGACGCCCCCCGCCCCCCTGCCTAACTCCCCGGTCGTTAGCACTCGGGGAGGGCGACTGCCAAAGTCGTGGGCTCCGAGGGCTGGAACCAACATCCTAACGGGAGTTACTCAGATGGCGTTTCGTCCGCTCGGCGACCGCGTGCTGGTCAAGCGCGTTGAAGAAGAATCCAAGACCAAGGGCGGGATCATCATCCCCGATACGGCCAAGGAAAAGCCCCAGGAAGGCGAAGTCGTCGCCGTGGGCCCCGGCGTCCGTGACGAAGACGGCAAGTTCGTCGCCCTGGAGCTGAAGGCCGGCGACCGCGTCCTGTTCGGCAAGTGGTCGGGCAGCGAAGTGAAGATCGACGGTGAAGACCTGATCATCATGAAGGAATCCGACGTCCTGGGCGTGCTGTCGTAAGACGCGTCCTGGGTTTCCGGAATTCTAACGTAAAATCTTATAGATAGGAGCAGCCCACATGGCCGCTAAAATCGTAAAGTTCAACACCGACGCTCGCGACAAGATGCTGAAGGGCGTCAACGTCCTGGCTGACGCCGTCAAGGTGACCCTAGGTCCGAAGGGCCGCAACGTCGTGATCCAGAAGTCCTTCGGCGCCCCGCGCTCGACCAAGGACGGCGTCTCGGTGGCCAAGGAAATCGAGCTGGAAGACGCCTTCGAGAACATGGGCGCCCAGATGATCCGCGAAGTCGCTTCCAAGGCGAACGACAAGGCGGGCGACGGCACCACCACCGCCACCGTCCTGGCCCAGGCCATCGTTCAGGAAGGCCTGAAGGCCGTGGCCGCCGGCATGAACCCGATGGACCTGAAGCGCGGCATCGACAAGGCTGTCGAAGCGGTGCTGGAAGAGATCAAGTCGAACTCCAAGCCGGTCTCCAACAACTCGGAAATCGCCCAGGTCGGCACCATCTCGGCCAACGGCGACGCTGAAATCGGCGACCTGATCGCCCAGGCCATGGCCAAGGTCGGCAACGAAGGCGTCATCACGGTTGAAGAAGCCAAGACCGCCGAAACCACCGTCGACATCGTCGAAGGCATGCAATTCGACCGCGGCTACCTGTCGCCCTATTTCATCACCAACCCGGACAAGATGGAGGTCTCCCTCGAAGAGCCGCTCATCCTGCTCCACGAGAAGAAGCTGACCTCGCTGCAGCCCATGCTGCCGGTGCTGGAAGCCGTGGTTCAGTCGGGCCGTCCCCTGCTGATCATCGCCGAGGACATCGAAGGCGAAGCCCTGGCCACCCTGGTGGTCAACAAGCTGCGCGGCGGCCTGCGCGTCGCCGCCGTCAAGGCTCCGGGCTTCGGCGATCGCCGCAAGGCCATGCTGGAAGACATCGCCATCCTGACGGGCGGCCAGGTCATCTCTGAAGACCTCGGCATCAAGCTGGAAACGGTCGCGCTCGACATGCTGGGCAAGGCCAAGAAGGTCCAGATCACCAAGGACGACACCACCATCGTTGAAGGTTCGGGCGAGAAGGACGGCATCGAGGCCCGCGTCGGCCAGATTAAGCGTCAGATCGAAGACACCACCTCCGACTACGACAAGGAAAAGCTGCAAGAGCGTCTGGCCAAGCTGGCCGGCGGCGTCGCCGTCCTGCGCGTCGGCGGCTCGACCGAAGTCGAAGTGAAGGAAAAGAAGGACCGCGTCGACGACGCCCTGAACGCAACCCGTGCTGCTGCCGATGAAGGCATCGTCCCGGGCGGCGGCGTGGCCCTGCTGAAGGCCTCCAAGGTGCTGGACGGTCTGAAGGGCGACAACGCCGATCAGAACGCCGGCGTCAACATCGTCCGCCGCGCCCTGCAGGCTCCGATCCGTCAGATCTCGGAAAACTCGGGCGTCGAAGGCTCGATCGTGGTCGGCAAGGTGCTGGAATCGGCCAAGGCCGAGTTCGGCTTCAACGCCCAGACGGAACAGTATGGCGACCTGGTGGAAATGGGCGTCATCGACCCGGCCAAGGTCGTCCGCTCGGCTCTGGCCTCGGCCGGTTCGGTCGCGGGCATCATGATCACGACCGAAGCCGCCATCGCCGATGCGCCGAAGAAGGCTTCGGCCGGCGGCGCCCCCGACATGGGCGGCATGGGCGGTATGGGCGGCATGGACTTCTAAGGAAGTCCGGCTTCTCAAAGCTCAGACGACGGAGGGGCGGGATCGAAAGGTCCCGCCCTTTCTTTTACGCTAGGTTCCCGCCTCACCCACCTCGCGTCCCGCCAGCCGTGCGCCTTCGACCACCGCCGGGTCGGCGCGGGCCGTGTCCAGAATCCAGTCACGGAAGCGGGCGATCTTGGGGACCAGGCGGCGGCCCGACGGGTAACAGAGCCAATAACCCTCGGCCAGGGCGACGGTCTGATGGAACGGCCGGACCAGCAGGCCGCGCTCCAGCTCGCGGCCGTAAAGGATGGGCGAGCCCAGGGCCACGCCCTGATCGCCCAGAGCCGCCGCCACCTCCATCGCCTGATTGTCGGCGGTCAGCCTGGGCGGCGCTCCGGCGTCAGCGGGCGCCACGCCGGCGGCGGCGAACCATGCGGCCCATTCGCGGGGCTCTCCGATCAGATGGGCGCGCTTCAGATCGGCAGGCGACTTCAGCTCCAGCCGGTCGCGCAGGGCCGGGGTGCAAACCGGCGTGAAGACGGCCGGCATCAGAAAGCGGCTTTCCAGTCCCGGCCACCGGCCCGAGCCGAAGCGCAAGGCCACGTCCAGCCCGTCCGCGCCCAGATTGGACAGTATGGAACTGGTGTCGACCCGCACGGCCAGGTCGGGATTGGCCAACTGGAACGCACCCAGCCGCGTCGCCAACCATTGGGTCGCCATGGTCTGCAGCGTCGTGACGGCCAATACGCCCTGGTCCGCCTCAACCACCTCGGCCACCGCCCGCCTCAGCAAGGTCATCGCCTCGGTCGCGGCTGTAGCCAGTCGCTCGCCCTCGGGCGTCAGGGCCACCTGCCGCGTGCCGCGCGTGAACAGGGGCCGCTCGAGCCGTTGCTCCAGGTCGCGGATGCGCCAGCTGACCGCCGCCTGGCTCATGCCGAGAGCCTCAGCCGCGCGGGTGAAGCTGAGCAAGCGCGCCGCCGCCTCGAACACGCGAAGGGCGTCGACCGGAATACGGGAAAGAGGATCAGACATAAGTTAGCCTTATGAATCGGCGTCATCGTCTCGTTTGTGACCCGGCGCACCATGCGCCATCCTGACCTTCTCAGAAAGGAGGACGAAGTCATGGACCACATCTACCGCACTCATAAGGAACCCGCGTGGGGCTGGATCGGCGCCCTGCTCGACGCGCGCCGCCTTTCACGCCGAGAGACCGGCGAAGTCCGCCTCAGGGCCCGACCCTGCCCGGCGCCCCCGCGTCGGGCGGCCTGCTGACGGCCGCCGTTCCGCCGGGCGCGACCCCAAGCGCGCGACAAGCGCGACAAGGCGTCGCGCCCGGTTCCCTTCAGCCAGCGGGACAGTTGCCCCGGCGCGATACGACCGCCCATAAAGGCGCCTTCATCGTCACAGAGGGGGCCCTGATCGATGCGCCGCACCACCCGTATTCCGTCCTTCGCCGCCGCCGCGCTGATCGCCGCCGCCGGCCTGAGCGTCGCCGTTCCGGCTGAGGCCCAAGCGCGCCGCGCGGCGCCGACCGCCGAGCGCGCCGACTGGCCCGCGCGCGCTGCGCCCGCACAGGCGCGCGCCGTGACCTTCGCCGCCGCCGCTTCGCCATCGGGCTCCCTCGTCCTGCCGCTGACCTCGGAAGCTGATCTGGCCGCGCGCGGATCGGCTCTGGACGCCGGAACGCGTCAGGCGATCGCCGCAGCCCTGAGCGCCGCGCGCTTCGACTACAAGGCGCGCCAGACCCTGAGCCTGCACGGCGTCGGCGGCTGGGACCGCATCCTGATCGTCGGTCTGGGCGAAGCGCCCAAGGCCGCAGACGTCCAGACCGCCGGAATCGTCGCGGGCCGCGTGCTGAACAGCCAGCCGGGCGTCCTGACCGCCCTGACCTCGGGCCTGTCGGCGGATATGGCCTCTGAACTGGCGACGGGGCTGGGCATCGGCCACTACCGCTCGGACCTGTATGTCACCACCGGTCGCGACCGCGCGGCGCCCGGCGCCCTGACCGTTGTGGCCGATGACGCCGCGAACGCCCAGGCGCACTATCGTCGCGGCGCGGCCCTGGTCGAAGCCATGGCCTGGACCCGCGACGTGTCCAACGAGCCGGCCAACGTCGTCTATCCCGAAAGCTTCGTCGAACGCGCCCGCGCCGCCTTCGCCGGCGTGCCGGGGATCGAGATCACCGAACTGGACGTGCCCGCCATGCAGCGTCTGGGCATGGGCGCCCTGCTGGGCGTCGGCCAGGGCTCCAGCCGCCCGCCGCGCCTTCTGGCCGTGCGCTATCGCGGCCAGGGCGCGTCCAGCGACGGCCCGATCGCCCTGCTGGGCAAGGGCATCACCTTCGATTCGGGCGGCCTCTCGCTGAAGCCCGGCTCGGGCATGGGCAATATGAAGATGGACATGTCCGGCGCCGCCAGCGTCGTCGGCGCGGTCCTGGCCCTGGCCAAGGGCGGCGCGCCGGTGGACGTGGTCGCCGTCGCCGCCCTGGCCGAGAACATGCCCGACGGTGGCGGCATCCGCCCGGCCGACGTCCTGACCGCCATGAACGGGAAGACCATCGAGATCATCTCGACCGACGCCGAAGGCCGTCTGGTTCTGGCCGACGCCGTGGTCTGGGCCGACACGACGCTGAACCCGGCCGCCATCGTCGACGTGGCGACCCTGACCGGCGCGGTCGGCGGCGCGTTGGGCGGCGACTATGCGGGCCTGTTCAGCCGCCACGACGCCCTGTCCGATCAGTTGAAGGCCGCTGGAGACGCCACCGGCGAAACCCTCTGGCGTCTGCCGTTGCATCCCAACTATGTGCGGGCGACCTCTTCGACCATCGCCGACATCAAGAACTCGGGCGAGGGCGGCGCCGGGGCGGGCACCGGCGCCCACTTCATCGGCTATTTCGCACGGCCGGAGACGCCCTGGGCGCACCTGGACATCGCCAACATGGCCTTCGGCGCCGCCAACGACGTGAAACCGGCCGGTTCAGCGGGCTACAGCGTGCGCCTGCTGGAGCGCTTCGTGCGCGACTTCCAGCCGGTGGCGAAGGAGAAGGGAACGGGCGGCTACTGAAGCCGCCCCCAGCCTTCACGCTTCTCAGCCTTCCTTGATGGCGACGATCTCGACCGACTGGCCCGCGACCGTCGCCTCATCCCCCTCGCGCCTGCCCATCAGGGCGCGGGCCAGAGGCGAGACGTGGCTGACGCTGCCTTGGGTCGGGTCGGCCTCGTCCTCGCCGACGATGCGCCAGGACTGAGTGCGCCCGTCCTCGCGCTCGATCGTCACCGTGTCGCCGAAGCGCACCTTGCCGTCCGGCGGCGCCTCGACCAGCTGGGCCGTGCCCCGCCGCGCCGACCAGTAGCGCAGGTCGCGCGTCGCCCGCGCCATGGCGGTGCGATCGGCCTCGATGGAGCCCGCCGCCTGAGCCGCCGTATAGGCCGCGCGCGCGGCCGCCAACTCGGCCTCGATCTGGGCCAGTCCCTGCGGCGTGACGAGGTTCGGGTGGGGCGAGATCGGTCGGTCGGGCAGGTCCGCCGCCGTGGCTTCCAGATCTTCTTCCCGTGTAAAGGC
This sequence comes from Brevundimonas sp. NPDC055311, assembly GCF_053645695.1. Lineage (NCBI taxonomy): Bacteria > Pseudomonadati > Pseudomonadota > Alphaproteobacteria > Caulobacterales > Caulobacteraceae > Brevundimonas > Brevundimonas sp. NPDC055311. The sequence continues at coordinate 279,968 of NZ_JBSHMV010000002.1, read as the reverse complement.
GACGCTCATGTCCGCCAGCATAGGCCGCGACGGCCATTCCGGCTAGGAAGGCGTCGATGACGCGCTCCCCCTCCACAGTCGCCGTGATCGGCGCCGGTCCCGCCGGGCTGATGGCCGCCGAACGTCTGGCGCAGGCGGGTCTGCGCGTCGTCGTGCATGAGCGGATGCCCTCGGTCGCGCGCAAGCTGCTGATGGCCGGGCGCGGCGGGCTGAACCTGACCCATTCGGAGTCGCTCGAGCCGTTCCTGAACCGCTATGACGCCGCCGCGCAGGGTCGCATCAAGGGATGGCTGGACGCCTTTTCGCCCGCCGCTCTGATCGCATGGGTCGAGGGGCTGGGCCAGCCGACCTTTGTCGGTTCGTCCGGCCGGGTGTTCCCCAAGGCGATGAAGGCCTCGCCTCTGTTGCGCGCCTGGCTGGCGCGGCTGGAAGGGCTGGGCGTCGAGGTCCGCACCCGCTCGTGCTGGACCGGCTGGCGGGACGGCGCCCTGACGTTCGATACGCCCGACGGCCAGCGGTTCGAGGGCCCGGACGCCGTCATCCTGGCCCTCGGCGGCGCCAGCTGGGCCAAGCTGGGCTCGAATGCCGCATGGGTTCCGGCGCTAGAAGAGGCGGGCGCCGAAGTGGCCGCCTTCCGTCCCGCTAATGTCGGCTTTGATGTCGCGTGGTCGCCGATCTTCCGCGACCGTTTCGCCGGAACGCCGCTGAAAGGGGTCTCCCTGACGCACGGCGACCGCACCGTGCGCGGCGAAGCCATGATCGCCGCCTACGGGATCGAGGGCGGCGGCGTCTACGCCTTGTCGGCCGGGCTGCGCGAGGCGGTGGAGCACAACGGATCGACCGCGCTGACGCTCGACCTACGGCCCGATCTGAGCGTCGAGGCCCTGACCCAGCGCCTGTCGAAACCACGCGGCAAGGACAGCCTGTCGAACTGGCTACGCAAGGCGGCGCGGCTCGACTCAACAGCCGTCGCCCTGCTGCGCGAAGGCGGCTCCCTGCCCGCAGAACCCGCCGAACTGGCCGCCCGGATCAAGGGCGTCGCCCTGACCCTGACTGGCGTGCAGGGCCTGAGCCGCGCCATCTCCTCGGCCGGGGGCGTCGCGCTGGACTCCGTGGACGAACGGCTGATGCTGCAGGAACGGCCCGGCGTCTTTGCGGCGGGCGAGATGCTGGACTGGGAGGCGCCGACCGGCGGCTATCTGCTCCAAGCCGCCTTCGCCTCGGGCGTCGTCGCGGCTGAGGGCGTACGCGTCTGGCTGGACGAGCGCTGAGGCTTTCGGGGTCGACAGCGGCGGCCTCAGGGGGCAGCGTGGCGCAAATCGTCCAAACGCCGAGCTTGCCCATGACCCTCGCCCGTTCCGCCGCCGTCGGCCTGATCGCCGCCCTGATGTGTTCGACCTCTGCGCTCGCCCAGACCGGTCGCATCGACCCGGCCCGACTGAACGAAGCCACCCGCGTTCTGGCGTCTGATGAGTTCGAAGGTCGCGCCCCGGTCACGCCCGGCGAAGACCGCACCATTGAGTGGTTGTCGCAGCAGTTCCAGGCGCTCGGTCTCGAACCCGGCGGCCCGAACGGATCGTGGGTGCAGGTCGCCCAGGTCAGCCGCACCAGCCAGGACGGCCCCGCCGCCATCAGCGTTTCCGCCAACGGCCGCACGACCGAACTGCAGCGCGCCACGGACGTCATCGTATCCTCCGACCGGCCGGTTGAACGCATCACCCTGACCGATGCGCCTCTGGTCTTCGTCGGCTATGGCGTGGACGCGCCCGAGCGTGGGTGGGACGACTACAAGGGCGTCGATCTGACCGGCAAGATCATGCTGGTGCTGGTCAACGACCCCGACTTCGCCGCGCCCGAAGGTCATCCGGTCAACGGCAAGTTCGATGGCCAGGCCATGACCTTCTATGGCCGCTGGACCTATAAGTTCCAGGTGGCGGCGGCGCACGGCGCGGCGGGCGTTCTGGTCATCCACGACACTCCGGGCGCGGGCTATCCCTGGTCGACGCTGGAGAATTCCTCGACCGCGCCCAAGTTCGACATCGTCCGCGCCGATCCCGACAAGGAGCGCGTGGCGGCGCAGGGCTGGATTCAGGGCGCGATCGCCGAACAGCTGTTCCAAGACGCCGGGCTGGACTTCGCCGCCCTGAAGGATCAGGCGCGGACCCCCGACTTCCGCCCCGTGGCGCTGGACGGCGTGACCATGTCCATCGACTTCGGCCAGAAGGCCGACCGGGTCGAAACGCGCAACGTCATCGGCCGCCTGCCCGGAACCAAATACCCGAACGAGACGGTGATGTTCGGCGCCCACTGGGACGCCTATGGCCGCGCCACGCCCAAGAACGGCGACGACATCTATAACGGCGCCGTCGACAATGCGACGGGCGTCGCGGGCGTCATGGAAATCGCCCGCCTGTTCGCCGAGGGGCCGCGCCCCGAACGCTCGACCGTCTTCATCAGCTGGGCGGCCGAGGAAACCGGCCTGCTGGGCGCCGAATACTATGCCGCCAACCCGGTCTGGCCGCTGGAGACGACCGTCGCCAACATCAATATGGACAGCCTGCTGCCGGGGACCGAGATCGACCCGAACATCGTCGTCATCGGCGCGGGCAAGAACGATCTGGACGACCGGCTGGCGGTGCTGGCCGAACGCGAGGGGCGCCGCCTGATCCCCGACCCGGCGCCGCACGCGGGGGCCTTCTATCGCTCGGACCACTTCCCGCTGGCGAGGAAGGGCGTGCCCGCCCTGTTCGCCGCCGCAGGCTTCACCGGCCACAACGAAGCCAGCCGGGACTACGTCGCCAATCGCTATCATCAGCCTTCGGACGAATGGACGCCGGAATGGACAATGGACGCCGCCGCCGCCGACGTTCAGCTGCTGTATGAAGTCGGCCGCGACCTGGCCAATTCGCGCGACTGGCCCGCGTGGAAGCCGGGCGACGAGTTCGAAGGCGCGCGAAACGCCTCGGCGTCGGCGCGCCAGTAATCGGCTGCAAGTGACGTGAAGCCGCCAAGGCGCTAGACCGCATCCATGACCAGCCTCCCCGACCTCCACGGCGTCTGCCCGCCGCGTTTCAATGCGGTGAAGGACGCCTTCGCCGCCAACTTCACCGACGCACCTGAAGGGCTGAACGAGCTGGCCGCGCGTTTCAGCGTGACCATCGACGGCGAGGTGGTCGCGGACCTGTGGGCCGGCTCGGCCGATCTGGCGGGGACCAAGCCGTTCGCCGAGGACACGCTGGTCCCGGTCTTCTCGACCGGCAAGGCGGTGATGGCCCTGATGATCGCGCGCTGCGTGGACAAGGGGCTGCTGTCCTATGAGGACCGGGTCGCCGACCACTGGCTCGCCTTCGGCGCCGCGGGCAAGGATCAGCTGACCGTCGGCCAGTTGATGAGCCACCAGTCCGGCCTGCCGGGCTTCGACGGCGGGGCCGAGCCCGAGATCTGGTTCGACCGTCAGGCGGTGCTGGACAAGCTGGCGGCCCAGACGCCGCTGTGGGCGCCGGGGACGGCGTCCGGCTATCATCCCATCACCATCGGCTATCTGGCGGGCGAGCTGTTCCGCATTGTCGACGGGCGGACGATGGGGACGGCCCTGCGCGAAGACTTCGCCCAGCCGTTCGACCTGGACCTATGGATCGGCCTGCCCGAAGCCGAACATGGCCGAGTCGCCCAACTGCGCAAACCCGCCGCCGCGCCGGACCTCGGCGCCATCGACGCGATCAAGAAGGCCGCCTTCCTGGATCGCGGCTCGGCCCCCGGCGGGCGCGGCTCGGCTGAATGGCGGACGGCGGAGATTCCGTCGGCCAATCTGCACGCCACGGCCAAGGATCTGGCGCGAATGATGTCCATCGTCGCCACCGGCGGGACTCTGGACCACCTGGCGGTGCTGTCGGACGAGACCCTGGCCCAGGCCACGCGCGAGCGCATCCACGGACCGGACCGGGTGCTGCCCTTCGACATGAGCTGGGCGGCGGGCTTCACCCGCAATCAGGGCCTGAACATCTTCGGTCCCAATCCCGAGGCGGTCGGCCACTGCGGCTGGGGCGGGTCGATGGTCTTCGCGGATCAGGCGGCGGGCGTCTCGGCCGCCTATGTCATGACGCGCCAGTCGCCGCACCTGATCGGCGATCCGCGCGCCTTGAGGTTGATCGAAGCGCTTTACGGGGCGCTTTAGGCCTCCGGTCCCCAGGCCAGTTGGTCGTGGACGATCAGCCAGCCGTCGACCGTGCGACGCAGGATGCGGGTGAACAGGCCGCGATGGGTCTTGCCGTCGCGCGTCATCACCGCCCGGCCCGAGACCACCGCCGTATTGACGTCGAACTGCAGGGTTTCGAACCATTCATAGGACAGGGCGCCCAGGCCGCCGGGCTCGGTGGCGCGGGCGTCCAGGGCCGCGCGCACGCTGTCCGGCCCCTTCAGGGGCGTGTCGCCCAGGAAGACCAGCAACGGCTCGTCGTGGACATAGGTGGCCATGACCGCGTCCACCTGACCCGAGGTCCAGGCGGCGGCGGCGGCGTCCAGGGCGTCGCTGACCGCGTCGAAGGTTTCGGCCGTGGTCGGCGGCGCGGCGACGGGCGCCGGCGCGCCTTCGACGGGAGCCGGGGCGGCGTCTCGCGAGGCGCCCACGCGCGCGGTGCGGATCACTTCATCGCCGCCGCCCATGACGCTGCTGCTTTGAGCGCAGGCCGAGGTCCCCCCCGCGATCAAGGCGGATACGGCGAGGGCGGAGAGCAGGCGGGAGCGGATCATCATCGCCTTCTCTTTAGGACGGGACGGCCTTCGACCTCAACGCGAAGTCGAAGGTTTCTCGCCGATGGCGTCCATTCGATCCTCGGCGGGATCGTCCAGCAGGCCGGGTTCGGGCGCGACGATGGTCTCGGCCGTATGCGCCGCGCGACGCACCTTGAGCACGGCGCCGACGGCGAAGACGGCCACGGCGACCCAGATGAAGACGAAGGAGGCGATGCGCAGCGGCCCCAGGGCCTCGCCCTGCAAGGCGCCGATGATGAAGACGATGGTCGGCGCCAGGAACTGCAGAAAGCCCATGCTCGACAGGGGCATCCGCCGCGCCGCCCAGGCGAACAGGGCCAGGGGAATGACCGTGGCCGGTCCGGCGAACAACAGCCACAGGGTCGCCGAAGGCGAGGCGGTGAAATGACCCGCGCCCGTGCTTTCGATGTGAATCAGCCAGATCAGACCCGGCAGGGCCAGCAGCAGACACTCCAGGAACAGCCCCGTCTGGGCGTCGACCGAGACGCGCTTCCTGATGATGCCGTAGGCCGCAAAGGTCAGGGCCAAGATGATCGAGACCCAGGGCGCGTGCCCGAGGGCTATGGTCTGCAGCAGCACTCCGACCGCCGCCAGCGCCATGGCGATCTTTCCGGCCCAGTCGATCTTCTCACGGAACAGCCACGCCCCCGCCGCCATGTTCAGCAGCGGATTGAGGTAGTAGCCGAGCGAGGCGTCGAGGGTCCGCCCGTCGTTCACCGCGATGATGTAGGTGGTCCAGTTCCCCGCGATCAACACCGCGGACAGGGCCAGCCAGCCCAGCACCCTGGGCTGGCGCAGCACGGCCATGACCTGCGTCCACTGGCGCGACAGCATGACCAGCAGCGCGGCCCAGACCAGGCCCCAGACGGCCCGGTGCCCCATGATCTCCCAGGCGTCCGCCCCCTGATGGCCCATCTGCTGGAACACCAGGGGCACGAACCCCCAGATCAGGTAGCAGAACACGCCCGCCGCCAAGGCGGCGCGGGCTTCGGAGGCGGGAGCAGGGGAGGCGCTCACTCTGGTACCTTTCGACCCCCGCCGCATCGCCGACGCGGCGGGGGTTCAACACATATGACGCCCCTCAAGCAGCCTCGCGCCGCGCGCGAAGCGTGAGGGACCTCTGCTTACACAGTCAAAGTGCGATAGCCGCTCTTGGGCGAGATGACGCCGGTCTCGTCCAGCAGCTGGGCGATCTGCACGGCGTTCAGGGCCGCGCCCTTGCGCAGGTTGTCCGACACCACCCAGAAGGACAGACCGTGCTCGACAGTCGGGTCCTTGCGGATGCGGCTGACATAGACGGCATGTTCGCCCGCGGCGTCGACCGGAGTGATGTAGCCGTCGTGTTCCTGCTTATCGACGACCAGGACGCCCGGCGCCTCGCGCAGGATCTCGCGGGCTTCGTCCGGGGCGATCGGACGGTCGAACTCGACCGTCACGGCTTCGGAGTGGCCCACGAAGACCGGCACGCGCACGCAGGTGACGGTCAGCTTGATCGACGGGTCGATCATCTTGTGCGTCTCGTCCCACATCTTGGCTTCTTCATCGGTGTAGCCGTCCTCGTTGAAGGCGCCGATGTAGGGGATGACGTTGAAGGCGATCTGCTTGGGGAATTTCTTCGGCGTGGCGTCGCCCAGGCCGTAGATGGCCTTGGTCTGGTTCCACAGCTCGTCCATGCCTTCCTTCCCGGCGCCCGAGACGGACTGGTAGGTCGAGACGACGACGCGCTTGATCTTGGCCGCGTCATGCAGCGGCTTCAGCGCCACCACCAGCTGGGCGGTCGAGCAGTTGGGGTTGGCGACGATGTTCTTCCTGGTCGCCAGCTTGGCGGCGTCCGGGTTCACTTCCGGCACGATCAGCGGCACGTCCGGGTCCATGCGGAAGGCCGAGGAGTTGTCGATGACGATGGGACCGGCCCTGCCGATCTTCTCGGACCATTCGCGCGACACGCCGCCGCCGGCGCTCATCAGCACCAGGTCGACGCTCGAGAAGTCGAACTGCTCGATGTCCTCGCACTTGATGGTGCTGTCGCCGAAGGAGACCTCGACGCCTTTGGATTTTCGAGAGGCGATCGCGTGCATTTTCTCGACGGGGAAGTTCACTTCCTCGAGGATGGCCAGGATTTCCCGGCCGACATTGCCTGTGGCGCCTACGACGGCGACGCGATAGCCCATGATGAAATCATCCTTTGTTCGGGGGCGTTTGGGAGAAACGCTTCTGCATTTGGGTCCTTCGCAGCCGCGAAGCAACCAGAATCCTCCAATTCGGCGCCGGAATCCGCGAACGCCTTCCCCCGGCCCCATCGGGGAGCTATCTGCTGGCCATGACCTCCCGCATCCGCAACGCCTACGACATCCGCGTGGAAGAGGGCGTGATCACGCCCGAACCGGCCCAGGCCGCCCTGATCGGCGCGCTTGAGCGGCTGGAGACCGACCTGTCGAAGAAGGGGCTGTTCGGCGCCCTGCCCGAGGTCAGGGGCATCTACATCTGGGGCCCGCCCGGACGCGGCAAGTCCATGCTGATGGACCTCTTCTACTCCTCGACGCCCGAGCAGAAGAAGGTCCGCGCCCACTTCCACGCCTTCATGGCGCGCATCCACGACCTGGTGAAGCAGTGGCGCGACGGAACCCCGCGCAGCCGCAAGGCCGTGTTCGGAACCGCCAAGGGGGACGATCCCATCCCGCCGATCGCCGCCCTGATCGCCTCTGAGGCGCGTCTGCTGTGCTTCGACGAGTTGCAGGTGACGGACATCGCCGACGCCATGATCCTGGGTCGGCTGTTCGAGGCCCTGTTCGAAAAGAAGGTGGTGCTGGCCGTCACCTCGAACCGCGCGCCCGAAGACCTCTACAAGAACGGCATCAACCGCCAGCTCTTCCTGCCCTTCATCGACATCATCCGCCAACGTTGCGACGTGGTCGAGACGGCGGGCGCCCGGGACTTCCGCCTGGACCGCATGGCCGGGGCCAGGGTCTGGTTTTCGCCGCTGGACGCCGAGGCGCGGCAGGGCTTCGAGACCCTGTGGTCCGACCTCAAGGGCGGCGAGCCGGAGGAGCCCATCGCCCTGCCGGTGCTGGGCCGTGAGGTGAAGCTGGAGCGCACGGTCGGCGCCATGGCGCGCGCGACCTTCAACGAGCTGTGCGGCCGTCCGCTGGGACCGCAGGACTATCTCGCCGTCGCGCGGCGCTTCCACACCCTGTTCCTGGCCGACGTGCCCCTGCTCAGCCCGGCCAACCACCACGAGGCGCGCCGCCTTGTGACGCTGGTCGACGCGCTTTACGAGGCCAAGACCCGGCTGGTCGTCCTGGCTGAGGCCGCGCCCGAGGCGCTCTACACCGAGGGCGTCGGCGCCTTCGAGTTCGAGCGGACGGTGTCGCGCTTCAACGAGATGCAGAGCGAGGCCTGGCTGGAGCAGCGTGAGGAAGCCGAGGCGGCGTAAACTCCTTTCCGCTCATCCCGGCGGACGCCGGGATCCAGTACGAACCTCGCGCACCGCATTTTAGAGCGCTTGTTAGCCAACGCCGCATTGGCGGCCAAAGCACTGGTTCCCGGCGTCCGCCGGGATGAGCGGTTGCCAGAAATGGCGCATGAAAAAGGGCCGCCCCCGAAGATGCGGCCCTTTCCAATTTAGACGCCTAAGCGCTCAAGCAGCGAGCCGCCGCGCGGCTCGCGTTAGCGCCCTTAAGCCAAGGAAGGTTCAATGTCCTTACAGGCCTGGATCAGGCCCTGGACCGAGGCGACCGACTTGGCGAACATCGCCTTTTCGTCGTCGTTGGTGGTGAACTCAATGACCTTCTCGACGCCGGCGGCGCCGATCAGGGCCGGGACGCCGACGTAGAGGTCCGACAGGCCGTATTCGCCCGACAGCCACACGGCGCACGGCAGGACGCGCTTCTGGTCCAGCAGGTAGGACTTGGCCATCGCAATCGCGCTCTCGGCCGGGGCGTAGAAGGCCGATCCGGTCTTCAGCAGGGCCACGATCTCGCCGCCGCCCTTGCGGGTGCGCTCGACGATGGCGTCCAGATCGGCCTGCGACAGGAAGCCCGCAGCGACCGCGTCCGGCAGCGGCAGGCCGCCGACGGTCGAGTGGCGCACCATCGGCACCATGTCGTCGCCGTGACCGCCCAGGGTCCAGGCGTGGATGTCCTGCACCGAGACGCCGGTCTTTTCAGCCAGGAAGTAGGCGAAGCGGGCCGAGTCCAGCACGCCGGCCATGCCGATGACCTTCTCCTTGGGCAGGCCCGAGAATTTCTGCAGGGCCCAGACCATGGCGTCGAGCGGGTTGGTGATGCAGATGACGAAGGCGTTGGGGGCGTGCTGCTTGATGCCCTCGCCGACGGCCTTCATGACTTTGAGGTTGATGCCGATCAGGTCGTCGCGGCTCATGCCCGGCTTGCGCGGCACGCCGGCGGTGACGATGCAGACGTCGGCGCCCGCGATGTCGGCGTAGTCGTTGGCGCCCTTCAGGGCCACGTCCTGACCGAAGACGGCCGAGGCTTCGGCGATGTCCAGAGCCTTGCCCTGGGGGGTGCCTTCGGCGATGTCGAACAGGATGACGTCGCCCAGCGCTTCGCGCGCGGCCACGTGGGCCAGGGTTCCGCCGATCATTCCGGCGCCGATGAGGGCGATCTTCGCGCGAGCCATTCAGGTCTCTCCAGTCGATATTGCGTGTGCGAAACGGTAGTCGCTGGAACGGCGGTCTAGACCTGTCGGCAGATCGCGGCAAGCGTTCCGCGTTGCGCCTTTCGTCGAGGCCTGCGAGGCTGCGGCCATGGCCAAACCCACGGACGCTCCCCCGATGACGGACGCCGCCTATGAGGCGCGCGCCCTGGCCGAGGCCCTGGCCTGGCGCGACCGCCAGCTGAAACGGCCCGGCCTGTGGGACAAGACCACCCGCGCGACCCAGGACCGCATCAACCGCGTCATTCCCGAGCGCGTGCACGAGATCGTGACCGGCGCCGTGCAGCAGATGACGCGCGGCCTGCTGGCCGGATCGGAGTGGACCACCGCCCGCCCCCTGACCGAAGGCGCCCTACAGGAGCGCGAGGCCAGGGTTCGCACGCGCGTCGAGCTGTATCGCACCACCGCCAGCGTCGAGGGCGGGGTGGCGGGCGCCGGGGGCTTCCTGATGGCGGCGGCGGACTTTCCGGCTCTGATGGCGATCAAGGTCAAGATGCTGTTCGAGATCGCCGCCCTCTACGGCTATTCCGGCCGCGACCTGAAGGAGCGGGTGATCGTCCTGCGCATCTTCCAGCTGGCCTTCTCCAGCGCCCGGCATCGCCCCGAGGCCCTGGCTGCGCTGGAGGCCGCCATGCGCGCGCCGAATGATCCTGACGCCCTGAAGGCCTTCGACTGGCGCAAGTTCCAGCTGGAGTACCGCGACTACATCGACGTGGCGAAGCTGGCCCAGCTGCTGCCCCTGGTCGGCGCGCCGATCGGGGCCGTGGTCAACTGGCGCCTGACCCAACGCCTGGCCGAGACGGCGATGAACGCCTATCGCCTGCGCCTTCTCGCCGATCAGGACGCCGCATGAGCTTCACCGCCGATCCCGCCTTCGAGGCCGCCTCCGTCTTCGCCGCCGACTGGCCCCTGTGCCAGGTGCGGTTCCAGGACGACGCCCGCTTTCCCTGGCTGATCCTGCTGCCCCGCGTCCCCGGCGCGGTCGAGCTGGAGGACCTGTCGCCCGAGCAGCGCGCCCTTCTGAGCGAGGAGATCGTCCGCGCCGGCGCCCTGGTGCGCGAACTGGGCGCCCTGCGCGAGGCTCCCATCGACAAGCTGAACGTCGCCGCCCTGGGCAATGTCACAGCCCAGCTTCATATCCATGTCGTCGGCCGTCGGCGCGACGACCCCCTGTGGCCCGATCCGGTCTGGGGACGTCCGGGGGCGGTTCCGTGCGCGCCGGAAACACGCGATCCCGCCCTGGCGCACATCGCGGCCTTTTGACTCTAGGACGGAGGGCCGACTTTCGTCGGAATCGGCCCCCTTCGTTGACACCCCCCCGTCTGCGTCACTAAAGCCTGTTGCACTGCAATCCGGCCCTGAAATTCCTCGGGTTTTTTGAGAATCATTCGCATGTCGAACACTCCCACGGCTGCGGGCGAAACTGGCGACCGGACGGGCCGCTACGTCCGTCACCCCAACGGGCACGTCGCACCGATGTCGCCCTTCACCGATATCTGGCGCTGGCACATGACCATGGTCGCGTCGATCCTGTTCCGCGTCACCATCGGCGCGGCCAGCGTGGGCGCGATCCTGCTGCTGGGCTGGGTCGCCGCCACGGCTTCCGGCCCGGACGCCTTCGCCTCGGTCGCCGCCTTCTCGGGCTCGCCGTTCGGCCTGTTCATCTGGTTCGGCCTGACCTGGGTGCTGTTCTCCTTCCTGCTGAACGGCGCGCGCCACCTGATCAACGACACCGGTCGTGGGCTGACCATCAAGTCGGCCAATCTGCTGGCGCAGATCGCCGTCTGGGGCCCGATCGTCCTGGCCGTCCTGTTCTGGGTCGTGCTGTTCGCTGCTGGAAAGGTTTCGCTGTGAGCGCCGCGCCCAAGTTCAAGAACAATGTGAAAATCTCCGAGCGTCTCGGCGCCGGGGAATGGAAACTCGAGAAGCTGGCCCTTCTGGCCCTGATGCCGCTGGGCCTGTGGGTCCTGTCGTCGGGCCTCACCCTGGCTGGCGCCGACTACAGCGCGGTCATCGCCTGGTTCGGCAGCACGCTGAACGCCGGCCTTCTGGCCGTGACGGCGGTGGTCTTCTGCCTGTTCGCCAGCCTAGCCTGGAAGGTGATCATCGAGGACTACGTCCCCGCCTCTTCCCGCTCTGGACTGGTTCTGGTCTCGAACCTGGTCTTCTTCGTGCTGGCGGCCGCCAGCGTCTTCTTCATCGTGCGTCTGGCGCTGGGCTCGGCCCCGCTGCCGGCCGGAGTCTGACCCCGCCATGGCTGCATACGAGCTTATCGATCACGAATACGACGTCGTCGTCGTCGGCGCCGGCGGTTCTGGCCTGCGCGCCGCCCTCGGCGCCGCCCAGCAGGGCCTGAAGGTCGCCTGCGTCACCAAGGTCTTCCCGACCCGCTCGCACACCGTGGCGGCGCAAGGGGGCATCTCCGCCTCGCTCGGCAACATGGGCGAGGACTCCTGGCAGTGGCACATGTACGACACCGTCAAGGGGTCGGACTGGCTGGGCGACCAAGACGCCATCGAATACCTGGTCCGCAACGCGCCTCAGGCCGTCTATGAGCTGGAACACTGGGGCGTGCCCTTCAGCCGCACCGACGAAGGCAAGATCTACCAGCGCGCCTTCGGCGGCATGACCCGCAACTTCGGCGAAGGCCCGGTGCAGCGCACCTGCGCCGCCGCCGACCGCACCGGCCACGCCATCCTGCACACCCTGTACGGCCAGTCGGTCCGTCGCGAGGTGAAGTTCTTCGTCGAGTATTTCGCCCTGGACCTGATCATGCAGGACGGCGCCTGCACCGGCGTCACCGCGCTGCAGCTCGACACCGGCCAACTTCACCAGTTCCGCGCCAAGATGGTGGTGCTGGCCACCGGCGGTTACGGCCGCGCCTATTTCTCGGCCACCTCGGCCCACACCTGCACCGGCGACGGCAACGCCATGGTGCTGCGCGCCGGCCTGCCGCTGCAGGACATGGAGTTCGTGCAGTTCCACCCGACCGGCATCTACGGCGCCGGCTGCCTGATCACTGAAGGCGCCCGCGGTGAAGGCGGCTACCTGACCAACTCGGAAGGCGAGCGCTTCATGGAGCGCTATGCGCCGACCGTGAAGGACCTGGCCCCGCGCGACATGGTCAGCCGCTCCATGACCATCGAAATCCGCGAAGGCCGCGGCGTGGGTCCGAACAAGGACCACATCTTCCTGCACCTGGATCACCTCGATCCGGCGGTGCTGCACGCGCGCCTGCCGGGCATCTCGGAAAGCGCCAAGATCTTCGCCGGCGTCGATGTGACCAAGGAGCCGATCCCGGTCATTCCGACCGTCCACTACAACATGGGCGGCATCCCGACGAACTATCACGGCGAGGTGCTGACGCTGCGCGACGGCAACCCCGACAGCGTGGTGCCCGGCCTGATGGCCGTAGGCGAGGCGGGCTGCGTCTCGGTGCACGGCGCCAACCGTCTGGGCTCCAACTCCCTGACCGACCTGGTGGTGTTCGGCCGCGCCGTCGGCCTGCGCTGCGGCGAGGTCGTGGACAAGAACTCGGCCGTGCCGTCCGCTTCCAAGGCCCAGACCGATGCGCACATCGCGCGCCTGGACCGCTTCCGCAACGCCTCGGGCTCGACCCCGACGTCGCACCTGCGTCTGGACATGCAGCGGGCCATGCAGGCCGACGCCGCCGTGTTCCGCACCGGCAAGACCCTTGAAGAGGGCGTGCAGAAGCTGCGCTCGATCGAGGCCGCCGGCGCCGACATCAAGACCACGGATCGCGGCCTGATCTGGAACACCGACCTGGTCGAGACGCTGGAATACGACAACCTGATCTCGCAGGCCCTGGTCACCATCGAAGGCGCGCTGAACCGCACGGAATCGCGCGGCGCCCACGCCCGCGAGGACTTCCCCGACCGCGACGACGAAAACTGGATGAAGCACACCCTGGCGTGGAAGCGTCCGGGCGAAGGGGTCCAGATCGATTACCGCCCGGTGCACAAATACACGATGACCGACGAGGTCTCCTACATCGAGCCCCGGGCTCGGGTGTACTAAGGAGGATTGCAGATGGTTCAGCTCAACCTCCCGCGCGGCTCCAAGCCGACCACCGGCAAGGTGCACAAGGCCCCGGCCGGCGCGAAGAACGTCAAGACCTACAAGGTCTATCGCTATGATCCCGAAGTGGACGCCGATCCGCGCTGGGACGTCTATGAGGTCTCGACCGACGATCACGGCCCGATGCTTCTGGACGCCCTGCTCCACATCAAGAACGAGATCGACCCGACCCTGTCGTTCCGTCGCTCGTGCCGCGAAGGCATCTGCGGCTCGTGCTCGATGAACATCGACGGCCGCAACGCCCTGGCCTGCACCAAGGGCTGGGCCGAGTGCTCGTCGCACAACATCACCATCGCCCCCCTGCCCCACCAGCCGGTGGTCAAGGACCTGGTGACGGACTTGTCGCTGTTCTACGCCCAGTACGACTCCATCCAGCCCTACCTCCAGTCCGACCTGCCGGACCCGGAGAAGGAGCGCCTGCAGTCGCCGGAAGACCGCGAGAAGCTGGACGGCCTGTACGAGTGCATCCTGTGCGCCTGCTGCTCGACCTCGTGCCCGAGCTACTGGTGGAACCAGGAAGAATACCTCGGCCCGGCGGCCCTGCTGCAGTCCTACCGCTGGATCGCTGACAGCCGCGACGACGCCACCCAGAAGCGTCTCGACGACCTTGAAGACCCCTTCAAGCTGTATCGCTGCCACACGATCATGAACTGCGCCCAGGTCTGCCCCAAGGGGCTGAACCCGGCCAAGGCGATCGCCGAGACCAAGAAGCTGATGGTCTCGCCGTCGCGCAAGAAGACGGCCGCCTGATCCAGCCGATCAGGACGAAAAGAAGGGCCCCCGGAACCGCCTGGTTCCGGGGGTTTTCCTTGGCCGCCGCGTAGCAAGGCTTGCCAAGCCGGCATCCAGAGTTAAGACCGCTTCCATGCCCAAGATCACCTACATTGAACACGACGGAACCGAGCACACGGTCGAAGTCAAGAAAGGCCTGTCCGTCATGGAAGGCGCGATCCGCAACAATGTACCGGGCATCGACGCCGATTGCGGCGGCGCCTGCGCCTGCGCCACCTGCCATGTCTATGTCGACGAGAACTTCGCCGCCGAGACGGGCCGCGCCTCAGCCATGGAGGAGTCCATGCTGGACTTCGCCGAGAACGTCGAGTCGAACAGCCGCCTGTCCTGCCAGATCCGCGTCACCGACGATCTGGACGGCCTGATCGTGCGCCTGCCGGAAAGCCAGCACTGAGATGATCGACGCCCGGCTGCTGGTCGCCGTCGGGTCCCTGGCGGCGGCCCATGCGCGGCCGGGCCACATTCCTGTTATCGGGATCGCCGGAGCGCAGGGCTGCGGCAAGACCACCCTGGCGCGCGCCGCCGCCGCCCGGCTGGGCGCGGCGCATCTGTCGCTGGACGACGTCTATCTGACAAAGGCTGAGCGCCAGGCCCTGGCCCGCGAGGCCCATCCCCTGTTCGCCGTACGCGGTCCGCCAGGGACGCATGATCTTGCGCTGCTGGAGCGCGCCCTAGCCGCCCTGCGCGCCGCCGGCGCCGACAGCCGCACGCCGCTTCCCGCCTTCGACAAACTGGCCGATGATCGCGCGCCCAGAACGGACTGGCCTGTGTTTGCGGGCCGCCCCTCGGCGGTGCTGGTCGACGGCTGGTGCCTGGGCGCGACGCCGCAGGCCGAGGCCGAACTCACCGCACCGATCAACACTCTGGAAGCCGAGCAGGACGGCGAAGGGAGATGGCGGCGCGCCGTCAACGCCGCCCTGGCCGGGCCCTACGCCGAAGTCTTCGCCCGCTTCGACGCGATGCTGTTCCTCAAGGCGCCATCTTTCGACGCCGTGCTGGACTGGCGCTGCGAGCAGGAGGCGGGGCTGGTGGGCCTGCCGCCCGCCGAACTGCCGCCCGCCAGACGCGCGGAACTGGCCGTCTTCATCCAGCATTTCGAGCGCATCACCCGCCATATGCTGGCCGGCGGGGTTCGCGCCGACCTCGTGTTTCAGCTGGACGCCGACCGGCGCCTCAGTCCGCCGGCATCCGGCCGTAGTTGACGGCGATGCGGCCGATCAGGCCCTTGACGATCAAGTCGACGGGCGAGCCTTCGCGATAGTCGCCCGCCGCGACGAAGTTGACCCGGTCCTCCGAGATCAGGCGGTGGATCTTGTCATGGTCGCGCGGGGTGCTGTCGGGGTCGTAGACGGCGATGGAGAAGCCGCCCTTGGTGTGCATCATCTTCATGGTCGGCACATCGGTGTCGCCGTCGCCCAGGAAGATCATCCGGTCGAAGGGGATGGGGCGCTCCTCGTCCGGGATGAAGCGATTGATGCGCTCGTCCTCCCAGTGGTTGTGCACCCCCTTGTTGATGCGGAACAGATACTGGGTCTTGGTCGTGTAGTTGACGCCCACGGCGGGCCAGACGGCCACGTCGTCCTCGTCATAGGTGTATTTCGAGGCGAAGACGTGGGTGAAGGCCTCGGCGATGGGGCAGCCCTCGATCATCTCGGTCAGGCCCGCCGAGATGATGTAGTGCTCGATCTCCAGCCCGAACTGGGCGCCGAAGGCGTTCATCCGGTCGAACCAGGAGCGGTCGCGCAGGCCCTCGAACAGGGCCACGTCGCGGCCGTGGTCGCGCAGCGTCTGGCGCGTCACCGGCGCGCCCTGTTCGCGCGCGGCCAGCAGCATCATCTGCATGTACATCAGGATGCCGTCGCCGTCCGAGGCGATGGTCCGGGGACGGACGGTCTCGTTCCAGAACTGGGCCGGCGTCATCCCGATCGAGGGGATGAAGCTGACCTCCTGCATGTTTCCCCGGGCCAGGGTGCCGTCGAAATCATAGATGACGGCGGTCTTGAGCAGGGGGCGGGTCGTGTCGGCCATGAAGACGTCCTGGAAGGCTTGGACACGCCCTCTAGCACGACTGGAGGGTTCAGATCAGCCCAGCAGCAGTTCCGGCGCGGCGGTCGGCGCCGTGGCCTCGACCGGCAGGTGCAGGATGAAGGCCGCGCCCTTGCCCGGTTCGGACTGGACCTCGGCCCAGCCGCCGTGCAGTTCGACCAACGCCTTGACCAGGGCCAGCGCCACGCCCGGACCGCCGCGCTCGCGCCGCACGAAGCGGTCGAAGACGTGGGCCTGCAGGTGATAGGGGATGCCCCGGCCGGTGTCCTCGACGCGGATGCGGACCTCGCCCGGTCCGGCCTCGGCGGTCAGGCTGACGGCGCCGCCTTCGGACACGGCGCGACAGGCGTTCTCGAGCAGGTGATCGACCGCCTGTGCGATGCGGCGAGCGTCGGCGCGGATCGGCTTCAGCCCGGTCGGGCAGGCCATGTGCAGCGTCGCGCCGCGGCCCTCGACCTTGGCCCGGATCTTTTCCGCCGCCTCGTCCAGCAGGTCGCAGACCCGCACGTCGCCCAGGGTCAGCTCCATCTCGCCCGCGTCGATCTGGGCCATGTCCAGCACGTCGTCGATGGAGCGGGCCAGATGGCTGGCCGCCACGCGGATGGCGCCCGCGTGCTGACGGCTGCGCTCGGGCAGGTCGCCCATGGCCTCCAGCAGTTCGGAATAGCCGACGATGGTCGTCAGCGGCGTGCGCAACTCATAGGAGACGCTGCCGACGAACTCGCGCTTCAGGGCCTGGCTCTCGGCCAGGGCGGCCTCCTTGGCGGCCAGGGCCTGTTCCAGCTCACGCCGGGCCGTCACGTCGAAGAAGGCGACCAGGGTGGCGCCGTCGGGCAGGGGGCGCGTCTGCCAGGCGGCGATGCGGCCGTCCTCGGTGCGGCCCTCGCCCGAAATGGCCACGCGGCTTTCCGGATCGGGGTCGGCCACCCGCGCCTTCAACCCCAGCCACAGGGCGGCGTCGGGCAGAACCGGACGGCACAAGGCGGCCACGGCGTCGAAGTCGCCCGCCTCCATCAGCCGCTCGCCGGGAACGCCCCAGAAACTCTCAAAGGCTTCGTTATGCAGCCGCAGCCGCCCGTCCGAGCCGAACACGGCCACGGCGTCGTTCAGCTTGTCCAGCGTCGCGCGCTGGACCTGAATCTGGGCGTTGTAGCGGCTGCGCAATTGCAGCTCGCCGGTGATGTCCGAGAAGATCAGCAGAATGCCGCCCAGCGGGTGCGGCTGGCGCACCACCCGCAGCGTCCGCCCGTCGGGCAGGGACCAGCTGTCGTCCGGCGAGGCCTGGGCGGCGCCGTAGAAGTCCAGCTCTTCGGCCTTCCACGCCGCATAGTCGACGACTTCGGGCAGCAGACGCTTCTGGCGTAGCCGGTCCAGCAGTTCGGCGTGGGTCGGACGCTCGTCCAGCCACGCCGGGTCGACCCCGAACAACGACTGGAAGGCAGTGTTGTGGAAGGCCAGCCGCTTAGACGGGCCGAAGATGGCCACGGCGTCGGCCAGATGGTTCAGCGTCTCGTCATGGGCCTCGACGTGGCGGCGCAGGGTGTCGCGCGTCTCCTCGGCCTCGGTCATCTCGATGGCGAAGGCGATCACGGCGCCCCGCCCGCCGGCCAGCGGCTCGGCCAGGATCTTCCACGCCCGGCGACGCCCGCCCGCCGTGGTCCAGCGGAAGCCTTCCTGACGCGCGTTCAGGCGCAAGGCCTCAGCCACCACGGCGTCGGCGCCCCGATCGAAGCTGAGGGTCCGGCTACGCGCCTCGTCCAGCGTCTCGGCGCCCGTCTCCAGCAGCCAGGCGCTGTTGGCCCAGATCAGGTGGCCCGCCCCGTCCACCACCCAGGTGGGGGCCGGGGACTGCTCGGCCAGGGCGCCGGGGCCGGCCTCGCCGCCCTTGTCCGGTCCGCCCAGGCGCGACAGCCGCAACCAGGTCCCGCCGCCGTGCGCCCGCCCTTCGACGGCCCAGGCGCCGTCCGGGGTCTCCAGCAGGGTCTCGAACGCCTCGCCCGCGTTGACGAGCGCCTCCATGCGGCCGGTGTGGGATTGCCTCAGGGTCGACAGGACCGCCTCGGCGGCCCCCGCCGCATCCCGGCCCGGCGCCAGGGCCGCCAGCATGTCCGGGGCGCCGAAGACGCTCTCGATCTCACCGTCCGGGTCGAGGCCCAGGCGCACGTCGTCGAACGCCATCAACGCCGTGGCGCCCGTGGTCGCCTGGACCTGGGCGCCGGCGAGGCTCTGCTCGACCTCCATCTCGCGCGCGACCAGCCGGGCGCGCAGGCGCCAGGCCCAGACGCTGACCGCCAGCGCCAGCCCCGCCGCCCCCGCCGTGGCCGCAAAGGCGATGTCGGCCGCGAGATCCGCCTCGGCCATGCCTTCCCCAGAAATTCCGATCCAAGCGTCAGCCGCCCGTCAGGACAGGCCGATTCGGCGTTTACCATACTCTGATTGGGCGAATTGCGATGCGGCCCATGCACGCGCGGCCGCGTCCCTGATTGCGACTGGCCCCGGCGCGGGCGATATCCCTTGCCATGACCACGCCCTGGACCGACCAACTCGCCCCTTCGCTCGATGATTTCGCCCGCCTGGCCGAGGAGGCCTTCGCCGGATTGCCCGATCTGTTTCGCCAGGCGGCCGGGGAGGTCGTCATCCGCATCGACGACTTCGCCGACGAGGAGACCCTGCGCGATCTGGAGATCGAGGACCCGTTCGAACTGACCGGCCTCTATTCAGGCGTCCACATCGGCGAACGCGACGCCATGGGTCCGGCGCCCGAGCCGTCGCGCGTCTTCCTCTATCGCCGTCCGATCCTCGACGAATGGTGCGAGCGCGGCGACGTCGGCCTGGCCGAGATCATCGCCCACGTCCTGATCCACGAGATCGGCCACCACCTGGGCCTGGACGACGACCAGATTCACGCCATCGAAGATGACGATGACTGAAGCGGCCGCGACCTCCATCCCACCGCTGCTGCACATCGAGAACGCCAGCGTCGTGCGCGCCGAGCGCCGCATTCTGGACGACATCAGCCTGACCCTCGCGGCGGGCGAACACACGGCCATTCTGGGCCGCAACGGGTCGGGCAAATCGACGCTGGTCAAGCTGATACTGCACCAGCTCTATCCGGTGCATGGCGCGCGGGTCGAGGTGTTCGGCCAGAGCCCCTGGGACGTCTTTTCCCTGCGCCGCCGCCTCGGCTTCGTCTCGCCCGCCGCCCAGTCGGACCTGACCGGCGAGGATGCGCTGGAGGTGATGGACGCGGTCGTCTCAGGCTTCTTCGCCTCGCGCGGGGTCTGGCGGCGCGAAACGATCACGCCGGCCATGCGCGACGCTGCCGCCGAGGCCCTGCACCGCATGGGGGTCGAGCATCTGATCGGCCGCTCGATGGCCACCCTGTCGTCGGGCGAGGCGCGCAGGGTGCTGATCGCCCGCGCCCTGGCTCACCAGCCCGACGCCATCCTGCTGGACGAGCCGTGCGGCGGGCTGGACCCGGCGACGCGCCGCCTGTTCCTGGACAGCCTTCGTCCGCTGGCGCAGGGCGGCGCCACCCTGATCCTGGTGACGCACCACATCGAGGAGATCCTGCCCGAGATCGACCGCGTCATCATGATGAAGGACAGCCGCGTCGCCCGCGACGGCGCCAAGGCCGACATGCTGACCGACGCCGCCCTGACCGACCTGTTCGGCCTGCCGATGACGGTCTCCAGCCGCGACGGCTGGTTCGGTCTTCAGCTCAGCTAGGCGATCCGTTCCAGCTTCGCTGCGAAGAAGCCGTCCAGACCGCCCTTTTCCGCCCATTGCGACGGCAGGATGCGCAGCCAGCCTTCGGCGGTCAGGGCCTCTTCCGGGGCGCCGACCTCGGCGGGAACGGCGGCGACGGTGCGGAAGGCCGGATTGCGGCGCAGGAAGGCGATCACCTGCGTCTCGCCCTCTTCGCGCTCCAGCGAGCAGACGCAATAGACCAGACGGCCGCCCGGCTTCACCTTCTCGGCGGCGGCGTCCAGCAGGCGGTGCTGAACGTCGGCCAGCTTGGCCACATCAGCGGGACGGGTGGCGCGCAGAACCTCGGGGTTGCGGCGATAGGTGCCGGTGGCCGTGCACGGCGCGTCCAGCAGGACGGCGTCGAAGGCGCGGTCGTCTTCCCAGTCTTCGGCCGGGACGGCGACAACCTCGGCCTTGAGGTTCATGCGCTCGAAATTCTGGCGCAGGCGCTTAAGGCGCGCCTCGGACCGGTCCAGCGCGACAACTTCGGCTCCGGCGGCGGCCAGTTGCAGCGTCTTGCCGCCCGGCGCGGCGCACAGGTCCAGCGCCGTCTCGCCCGCCTTGACCGCCAGCAGGCGCGCCGGGACGGCGGCCGCCGCATCCTGCACCCACCAGTCGCCCGCCTCGAAGCCGGGCCAGGACGCGACGTCGCCGCGCTTGCCGGTGCGGACCGTGCCGCCGGGCAGGGCCTCGCCCTCGACCGCCGCGGCCAGTTCGGCCGGGTCGACGCCGGGCTTGGCCGTCAGGTCGGTCGCCGGTTCCTCGCGCGTAGCCAGGGCCAGGCCGATCAGGGCTGCCTCGCCATAGGTCGCCTTCCAGCGCTGGGCCAGCCAGTCGGGCAGATTGGCTTCCGCCGTCGTCAGGCCCGGCCCGTCGCGGCCGACGCCGCGCAGCACGGCGTTGACCAGATTCTTGTAGGGGCGCGTCTTGGGATCGCGCTCGGCCAGCTTCACCGCTGTCGACACCGCGGCGAAGGCGGGCGTCTCCAGCACCAGGGTCTGGGCCAGGGCGATGCGCAGGATGGTCATGACGGCCAGCGGCGGCGCCTTCTGCAGGCGGCGCTCGAGGATCTGGTCGATCTCGCCCAGACGGCGCAGGGCCGCCATGGCCACAGCGCGGGCGAAGGCGCGATCCTGAGGCGGCAGGTCGCGCGCTGGCGATTGGGACAGGGCCTCGTCCAGACCGGTGCGCTTCTCCAGCGCCGCGTTCAGCAGCAGGCCGGCGACCAGGCGCGCCTCGACGCCGATGTCGGCGTGGGGGTCGTCTGCGGCCGGGCGCGGCGCCGGTTCGCGACGCGGGCCGCGCGCCTTCTCGGCGATGCGGCGGCCGCGCGCGGCGGAGCTTTTGCCCTTGGGGGCGCCCCCGCTCACACCGACACCTGGGTGCCGAGTTCGACCACGCGGCCGGGCGGAATGCGGAAGAAGTCGGTCGGGTTGGCGGCGTTACGCATCAGGAAGATAAACAGCTTGTCCTGCCAAAGAGGCATGCCCTGGCGGGCGGTGGGAACGACGGAACGGCGGCCCAGGAAGAAGCTGGTCGACATGATGTCGAACTTCAGCCCCTGCTTGCGGCACAGGCCGAGCGCGCGCGGCACGTTCGGCGTCTCCATATAGCCAAAGGTCAGGGTCAGGCGCTTGAAATCGTCGCTGATCGGCTCGACCGCCACCCGCTGGAGGTCCGGCACGCGCGGCCGGTCGGAGGTGTGCACGGTCAGGATGATGTTCTTCTCATGCAGCACCTTGTTGTGCTTGAGGTTGTGCATCAGCGCCACCGGCGCGACATCGGCGTCCGAGGTCAGGAAGATGGCCGTGCCCGGCGCCCGGTGCGGCGGGCGGGCGCGCAACATCTCGATCAGATCGGTCAGCGGCAGGCTGTCCTTGCGCGTCTTGTCGGTCAGGATCTGCGTGCCGCGCACCCAGGTCCACATCAGCATGACCAGACCGCCGCCCAGCACCAGCGGCATCCACGCCCCGGCGGGAATCTTCAGCAGGTTCGAGGTCAGGAAGACCGCGTCGATGAAGCCGAACGGCACCAGCGTCAGCAGCACGGCCCACATCGGCCACTTCCACTTGTGCCGCACCACGGTGAAGGACATCAGGGTGTTGACCATCATGGTGCCGGTCACCGCCACCCCATAGGCCGCCGTCAGATTGTGCGAGGACTGGAAGGTCACCAGGACGAACAGCACCCCCACCATCAGCAGGCTGTTGATCGCAGGCACATAGATCTGGCCCGCCTGGGTCTCGGAGGTGTTGCGGATGTCCAGTCGCGGCAGCAGGCCGAGCTGGACCGCCTGCTGCGTCACCGAGAAGGCCCCTGTGATGACCGCCTGGCTGGCGATCACCGTGGCCGCCGTGGCCAGGATCAGCATGGGCCAATAGACCAGTTGCGGCACCATGTTCCAGAACGGGTTGTCAGCCGCGCCGGGGTGCGACAGCAGGAAGGCGCCCTGACCCAGGTAGTTCAGGGTCAGACAGGGCAGGACGATGAACAACCAGCCCTGGCGGATCGGCGACTTGCCGAAATGGCCCATGTCCGCATACAGCGCCTCGGCGCCGGTGACGGCCAGGAAGACGCTGCCCAGGATGACGAAGCCGAGGAAGCCGTCGGCGATCAGCAGCTTGATGCCGTAATAGGGCGACAGGGCCTTCAGGATCGACAGGTCGTCGAAGATGTGCGCCACCCCCATCAGGCCCAGAGACAGGAACCAGACCAGGGTGATGGGGCCGAAGAACCTGGCCAATCCGGCCGTGCCGCGCGACTGCACCAGGAACAGGGCGATGAGGATCCCCGCCGCCAGGGGCACGATGAAGGGGTCGAGGCGCCCGTTCAGGCCCGGCGCCTCCTGCAGGCCCTCGATGGCCGACAGCACGGAAATGGCCGGGGTGATGACGCCGTCGCTGTAGAACAGGGCCGCGCCGCAGACGCCCAGGATGAACAGCCAGGCGCTGCGTCGCCCGATGGCGTGCTGGGCCAGGGCCATCAGCGACAGGGTGCCGCCTTCGCCCTTGTTGTCGGCCCGCATCAGGAACATGACGTATTTGAACGTCACCACCACCATCAGCGCCCAGAAGGCCAGCGACACCACGCCGATAACGGCCAGGTCGCCCTCGACGCCCTTCTGGGCGTGGCCGATGGCCTCGCGCAGGGCGTAGATGGGGCTGGTGCCGATGTCGCCGAACACCACGCCGATGGCGCCCAGGATCAGGGCGCGACGGCCGGCCTTGCCGCCCTGGCCCTGGGATCCGCCGTCAGGCGGAATCTGGGCGTTCGCGGGAGAGGAGGCGTTGGCGGTTGGCGCGGCGTCGCCGCGGGGCGTGTCCCCGACCATGCAATGTTTTCTCCGGGTCGCGCGAGGAGGCGCGCGCCCATCAAGAGCGGCGGGCCTTTAGACCTTTTCCGTCAGCGGTTCAATCGCGCCCCGGTTCCGGGCGCGCTGCGGACGACAGGATGCGACGGTCGTCCTTGGCCTGAAGCAGCACCACCACCCCTTCATCGATCCCCGTGTCCTGAGGCAGGGGGAACAGCACCGGTCGCCCGTTCCAGTCGCCCAGACGGCGCACCTCGCGCACCACATTGACGTGGGTCACGGCTCGGCCGCGGTTGTCGCCGCCCTTGACCTCGACCGTCTGCTGCCCCGGTTGATAGACGACGGCGACGACCTCGGCGCCGCCTTCCGGCGGACGACCCGAGCCCACGCCGACGCGATCGCCCGTCTCGCGGAATTCGATCTCGGGCGGCCAGCCCCGGTCACGCGCCTCGGCCTCGACGGCGGCCTTCAACTCGGGCGGGCGGGCGCCGGAGACATGACGCCGCCCGTCGATCACCACCTGAGGCGTCGAGACGTTCCGCAGCTTCAACGCCTGGCGATAGGCGCGCTGGCGCTCGGCGAACTCGGGCCGGGCGAAGGTGTCGGACCAGCCCAGATAGTCCCAGTAGTCGACGCCGTAGGTCAGGACGATCACGCCCGGATTCTCCGCCACCGTCTCGACCGTGCGGTTGGCGTCGGGACAGCCGGCGCAGCCCTGGGCGGTGAACAGTTCGACCACGACCGGCTGGACCGGAGCGTCGCGCTCGCGCGACGGCGCAGCGGCGGCGACCAGCAAGCCCAAGCCTGCGGCCGCCGCCGTCATCCCGTACCTGAACAGGCCCCGTGCCATCATGGCGGCGATCCTATCTCTTCGACCCGATAACGCCGCTCATAAATGCGTGAGCGGCGCGTCGGGCGCGACGAGCGCTGCTTCAGTCCATCAGTTGCTGACTGAGGTAGACGTAGTGGCGGGCCCAGCGGCGGGCGTTGGCGACCGGATCGGCGTCATTGGAGTGACCGCCCGCCGTGTCCTCGAAATAGAGGTGATCGTGGCCCTGATCTCCCAGACGCGCCGCGAACTTGCGGGCGTGGCCGGGGTGGACCCGATCGTCGCGCGTGTTCGTCGTGATGTAGACGCGCGGGTATTTCACCTCGGGCCTCAGCTGCTGATAGGCCGAGTAGCGGGCGATGAATTCGGCGTCGCCCGGAATGCGCGGATCGCCGTATTCGCCCATCCACGATGCGCCCGCCGGCAACTCCTGATAACGCAGCATGTCGATCAGGGGGCTCTCGATGACCGCCGCGTTGAACAGTTCCGGGTGCTGGGTGATGGACACCGAGGTCAGCACCCCGCCGTTGGAGCGGCCGTAGATGCCCAGATGGCGCGGGCTGGTGATGCGGCGCTGCTCCAGGTCACGGGCCACGGCGGCGAAGTCGTCGAAGGCGCGCTGGCGGTTCTCGCGCAGGGCCGCCTGGTGCCACTGCGGACCGAATTCGCCGCCGCCGCGGATGTTGGCCTGGACGAAGACGCCGCCGTTCTCGAGCCACAGCTTGCCCATCTCATGCTTGTAGGCAGGTGGGAAGCTGGCCTGGAAGCCGCCGTAGCCGAACAGGATGGTCGGGCCGGTCCCGTCCATCGCCAGGTCCTTCGGCCGGGTGACGAAGTAAGGGATCTTGGTCCCGTCGGTCGAGGTCGCCTCGAACTGCTCGACCACATGGGTCGAGGCGTCGAACTTGGCCGGGGCCGATTTCAGCTCGGTCAGGGCGGCGGTCGAGACGTCCGCCAGGCTGAGGGTCGGCGGGGTCAGGAAGCCCTGGGTCGAAACGAAGACCTGACCCTTGGCCTTGGAGCTGTCGCCCAGACCCACGGCGCTGTTGGCCGGCACCGCGAGTTCGGTCGCAGTCCAGCCCTCGGCGGTCGGGGCGAAGCGCTTCAGCGTGCCGACGACGTTATCGGCGATCACGGCGACGATGCTGTCTTCGAACACGCGGACGTTTTGTAGCGACTGACGCGGGCCGGGCGCGAAGATGGTCGCGGACTTCGCGTCGATGCGGATGCTCTGGCGTACGTCGCCCAGCACGCCCAGCGGCAGGGCGACCAACGAACCGGCGGCGTAGTCCTGACCGTCGAAGCTCCAGGCCTGTTCCAGCGAGAAGACCAGTTTCCCGCCCAGGACGCCCTGGACGCCCACGCGCTCGGGCAGGTTCAACCTATACGGCTTGCCGTCGGCTCCCAGGGCCCAGATTTCCGAGCGGAAGGTGTCCAGCGGGCGGCTGAACAGCACGGCCTCGACCGCGCCCGCCTTGTCGCGGAAGACCGTGGGCGAGACGCCGTAGCCGCCGTCGCCCTGCTGGCCGCGATAGACCTCGGTCGCGTGCTCCAGCGGATGGCCGCGCGTCAGGGATTTGACGATGTAGGGATAGCCCGACTCCGTCAGGCTGCCGGGACCGAAGTCGGTGGCGATCAGCAGGGTGTCGCGATCCAGCCAGCTGATGCGGTGCTTGCCCTCGGGGATGACGAAGCCGCCGTCCACGAAGGTCTTGGTGGTCAGGTCGAACTCGCGCACCGTCACGGCGTCCATGCCGCCGTCCGACAGATTGATCAGGCAGCGGGTCTCGTCCGGCGCCAGGCAGTCAGCGCCCTTGAACACCCAGTCCTTGCCCTCGGCCTTGGCCAGGGCGTCGATGTCCAGCAGCGTCTCCCACTGGGGCTGGGCGGTGCGATAGGAGTCCAGCGTCGTGCGACGCCAGACGCCCTTCGGATTGGCGGCGTCCTGCCAGAAATTGCCCAGGCCTTCGCCCAGGAAGCTGACGCCGGGGATGCGGTCGGTGGCCGTCAGAATGGCCTCGGCCTGCTGGCGGAACGGCTCATAGCGACGGTCGCCGGTCAGGGCGGCCAGCGACTTTTCATTCTCGGCGGCGACGAAGGCGCGCGCCTCGGCCCCGTCCACCTCTTCCAGCGCCAGATGGTCGTCGGCGGCCTTGACCCCCTCGGGCGACAGGTCGCGCGGGAAGTGCGGCGGCGGCGTGGTCGCGGACGCGGCGACCGGGTCGGCCGCCGCCCCCTCGGCCAGGGCGGGCGCGGCGGCCAGCACCAGGGCGGGCAGGGCGACGGACAAGAACAGGGACTTCATCATGCTCTCAGGCTCCATGCGATCAGGGCTGCGCCGGCTGATCCATCAGCCGCCGGGTCAGATAGGTGTATTCCAGCGCGATGCGGCGGGCCGTCTCGCGCAGATTGGCGCCGGCCGCGTGGCCGCCGTCGGTGTTTTCATAGAAGAGCACCGGATAGCCCAGTTCCTCCATCCGCGCCGCCGCCTTGCGAGCGTGGCCGGGGTGGACGCGGTCGTCCTTGGTCGAGGTGTGGATGAAGACCTCGGGGTAGGGCTGGCCCGCCGCCAGACGCTGATAGGGTGAATACTGCTCGATCCAGGCGCGCTGTTCGGGGATGTCCGGGTCGCCGTATTCGCCCATCCAGGACGCGCCGGCCAGCAGCTTGTGGAAGCGCAGCATGTCGAACAGCGGCACCTGGATGACCGCCGCGTTGATCAGGTCCGGGCGCTGGGTCAGCATGGCGCCCATGAACAGTCCGCCCTGCGAGCCGCCCATGATCCCCAGGTGCGGCTGCGAGGTGATCCCGCGCGTGATCAGGTCCTGGGCCACGGCCTGGAAGTCTTCATGCGCGCGCTGGCGGTTCTCCTGCTGGGCCGCCTGGTGCCACTTCGGTCCGAACTCGCCGCCGCCGCGGGTGTTGGCGATGACATAGACCCCGCCCCGCTCCAGCCACAGCTTGCCCACCGTCGGCGAATAGCCGGGCAGCAGCGACGACTGGAAGCCGCCGTAGCCGTACAGCAGCGTCGGGTTCGAGCCGTCCATCGCCATGGCGTCCTTGTGGACGACGAAATAGGGGATCATCGTCCCGTCGGCGCTGCGCGCCTCGAACTGATCGACGCGCATGCCGCTGGCGTCGAACTTGTCCGGCAGGGCCTTGGTCAGGGCGACCGCGCCGGTCGCCGCATCGGCCAGATAGAGGCTGGACGGATTCAGATAGCCGGTGACGCTGACGAAAACCTGATCGTCGCGCTCCGACGCCGAGCCGACGCCGACCGAGACGTTCTGCGGCAGGTCCAGGCGCGTGCGGCTCCAGTCGGCCGGGTCATAGACATAGACCGAGCCGCGCACGTTCTCGTAAAGGGCCACGACCAGCTTGTTGCGGGTGGCGTTGAGCCCCTCGATCGCCTCGCGCTCGCCGGGGCGGATCACCAGACGGGCGGGGGTCTTCGGATCAGCCAGCCAAGCCTGCAGGTTCCAGGCGATGACGTCGCCGGTCCTGAATTCCTGACCCGAGGGCGCGGTCCAGTCCTGATCCGTCGTCACCACCAGCTGGCCGGCGACAAGGGCGTTGATGTTGGACTTAAGCGGCAGCTCCAGCTTGGTGGTCGAGCCGTCGGCGTTCAAGCGCCAGGTCTCGCTTTCGTAGAAGTTGATCCCCCGGTTCAGCAGCACTGCCTGAACCGCGCCGTCCGCATCGCGCAGGGTGTAGCCCGAAACCGAGACGTCGGTCTGTTGACCGGCGAAGACCTCGACCGCTTGATCGACGCTCTGGCCGCGCTTCATCAGACGCACGGTGCGCGGATAGCCAGAGTCCGTCAGCGACCCTTCGCCGAAATCGCGCGAGATCAGCAGCGTATCCTTGTCGATCCAGCTGGCGCCGCCCTTGGATTCTGGCAGCGAAATCCCGCCTTCGACGAAGGTTTTCGTGACGCTGTCGAACTCGCGGATCGTCACCGCATCCTTGCCGCCGTTCGACAGGGAGATCAGGCAGTAGCGCTCCTCCGGCGCCAGGCAGGTCGCGCCCTTGTAGACCCAGTTGGCGCCCTCGGCCGCCGACAGGGCGTCGATGTCCAGGATCGTCTCCCACTGCGGCGCATCGGTGCGATAGGACGCCAGCGTCGTGCGCCGCCAGATGCCGCGCACATGGTCGGCGTCCTGCCAGAAGTTGTCGACGTGGCCGTCGTGAGTGAAACCGGGCGAGGGGATGCGGTCGCGCGACTGCACCAGGTCCAGCGCCTGTTGATGGAGGGTCTCATAGCGTGGGTCGCCCTGCAGCGTCCCCAGGGAGGTCTCGTTGTGCGCCTTGACCCATTCCATGGCGCGGTCGCCCTCGACCTCCTCCAGCCACAGATAGGGGTCGGTCGCATCGCTGGTCGCGAAGCCTGGAGCCGTCGAGGCGGCGCTTGTGGAAACGGTGGTCTGGGCCATGGCGACGGGTACGGCTCCGGCGGCGAGAAGAAGGGCGGCGACGGACGCCACCGAGCGGATGATCATGGATGTCCCCCAACGGACGAATGTTTCGCGCGGCACCTTGGCGAGGGCGGCGGCGAGGGGCAAGCGCCTGTAATCTTACGGGCTTGTAATCTTTCGCCGCAGGCTGCGGCTCAATCGCCGTCGTCCGGGATGCACAGGATCTGACCGCAGGCCTTGCAGTGCACGGCGTCGGGATCGTGCTTCTGCAGCCCGCAGGTGGGGCAGGGGAACTTCACCTTGTGCGGCCGGATCAGCGTCTGGGCCAGACGGATGAAAAGGGTGATGCCCACCAGCATGACGACGATGGAGATGACCCGCCCCCAGTTGCCCGGCAGGGTGATGTCCCCGAAGCCCGTCGTCGTCAGGGTGGCGACGGTGAAGTACAGGGCGTCCAGATAGCCGTTGATGTGCTCGGCCTTGCCCCGGAAATAGGCGTAGACGAAGCCGGTCGTCACAAAGACGAAGGTGACCAGGGCGGCCAGGGCGCGGGTGATCTCCTCGACGCGGGTGTCGTCGAACCGGCGGCCGATGGTGCGCCAGAACAGGTCGCTGTTCAGCAGGCTCCAGAACCGCAGCAGCCGCAGGAAGCCGAAATTCGCCAGCCAGGCCGGGAACAGCAGGGTCGCCAGCACGAACAGGTCGACCCAGACGATGGGCTTCTTCAGCCAGTCGCGGATGTCGGAATAGGCATAGGCCCGCGCCGCCAGGTCCAGGCCCAGAATGGCGGCGATGAAGTAGTCGGCGACATAGAAGACCCAGCCCGCCTCCTTCAGGATCGGCGCGGCCAGGAAGAAGCCGATGATGATCAGGTCGACGATGATCACCATCAGGCGGAACTTCACCGCCGCCGGCTGGGCGCCGTGATAGAGGTAGCGCAGGCGCGCCCTCAGCCGCAGCCCGTCGGGTTTGGCGGTTTCGCTATGATCAGACGTCATCGTCGTCAGCGATACATGAACCGGCGAAAAATCCTATATGAAGGGCGTCATGAGCCAGCCCGCCCGACCCTACATCCGCATGAACGGCGCCGGAAACGCCTTCATCGTCGTCCAGGCCTTCGAAGAGCCCTTTCACCCGACCGCAGACCAGGTGCGCGCCCTGGCCGATCCGGCGGCGGGCCTGGGCGGCTTCGACCAGTTGATCGGCATCGAGCCGTCCGAGACGGCCGACGCCTTCATGCGGGTATGGAACGCTGACGGCTCCATGGTCGAGACCTGCGGCAACGCCCTGCGCTGCGTCGGCTGGCTGATGTTGGAGGCGACCGACAAGGAAGAGGTGGTCATCGACACCCTCGGCGGCCCCACCATCGCGCGTCGCGCCTCATCCTCTCTTCCAGGCCGCGCCGGGTCGGGAGATCCCGAAGGGTCGACGACCGCGGCCATCCATGAAGTAACGGTCGATATGGGGGCGCCGCGTCTCGACTGGTCCGAAGTGCCGCTGGCCGAAGAAATGGACACGCGCGGGATCGAGCTTCAGGTCGGACCGATCGACGCGCCCGTGCTGCATACGCCGGGCGCGGTGTCGATGGGCAACCCCCACGTCGTCTTCTTCACCGACCAGCAGGACGACGCCTTCGTGCGCGGCTCCGGCTCCCTGGTCGAACGCCACCCCCTGTTCCCCGAGGGGGTCAACGTCGGCTTCGCCGACGTCCTGGATCGCGACCGCATCCGGTTGCGGGTGTGGGAGCGCGGGGCGGGCCTGACCCTGGCGTGCGGCACCGGCGCCTGCGCCGCCCTGGTGGCCACGGCGCGGCGCGGACTGACCGATCGCCGAGCGACGGTGATCGTCGACGGCGGCGAACTGACCATCAACTGGGACGAAGCGTCGAACCACGTCTTCATGACCGGCCCTGTCGAGATCGAAGGAACCGGATTCCTGCCCGTGGCGTGACGGAGAAACCACGCAATCGCCCTTGACCCGGCGTCAGCGGTTGTCGGCGAAGGTCCCACGATCTAGGAACGAAATGCGCCTGCCTCTTCCCGAGATCGAAATGCCCGAATTGACCGATAAACAGACCTTCTCCGACGACGACGCTCTGGAGTTCCACAGCGATCCGACGCCGGGCAAGATCTCCATGGCCCCGACCAAGCCGATGGCGACCCAGCGCGACCTGTCGCTGGCCTATTCGCCGGGCGTGGCCGTGCCGGTCCTGGCCATCGCGGAGGACCCGGACAAGGCCTACGACTACACCTCCAAGGGGAACATGGTCGCCGTCATCTCGAACGGCACCGCCATCCTGGGCCTGGGTCACCTGGGTCACATGGCCTCCAAGCCAGTGATGGAAGGCAAGTCGGTCCTGTTCAAGCGCTTCGCCGACGTCGACAGCTTCGACGTCGAGGTGAAGACCATCGACCCGGACGAGTTCGTCACCGTGGTCAAGAACATCGGCGACACCTGGGGCGGCATCAATCTGGAGGACATCAAGTCCCCTGAATGCTTCGAGATCGAAGCCCAGCTGCAGGACCTGCTGGACATTCCCGTCTTCCATGACGACCAGCACGGCACGGCCATCATCTCGACCGCCGGCCTGATCAACGCGGCCCACATCGTCGGCAAGAAGCTGGAAGACCTCAAGGTCGTCCTGTCGGGCGCCGGGGCGGCGGGCCTGTCGTCCATCGCCCTGATGAAGGCCGCCGGCGTCAAGGCCGAGAACACGGTCATCTGCGATCGCCAGGGCGTCATCTACAAGGGCCGCGACAACGTCTCCCAATGGCAGGCCGCGCACGCCACCGACACGCCCCTGCGCACCCTGGCCGAGGCCATGGTCGGCG
The DNA here is from genome assembly GCF_053645695.1 of Brevundimonas sp. NPDC055311. Taxonomy (NCBI): domain Bacteria; kingdom Pseudomonadati; phylum Pseudomonadota; class Alphaproteobacteria; order Caulobacterales; family Caulobacteraceae; genus Brevundimonas; species Brevundimonas sp. NPDC055311. The sequence continues at coordinate 248,453 of NZ_JBSHMV010000002.1, read as the reverse complement.
CCGACGTCGTGCTGGGCCTGTCGGCCAAGGGCGCGATCACCAAGGAGATGGTCGCCTCCATGGCGCCCAATCCGATCATCTTCGCCATGGCCAACCCCGACCCGGAGATCACCCCGGAAGACGTCAAGTCGGTGCGTTCGGACGCCATCATGGCGACGGGCCGCTCGGACTATGTGAACCAGATCAACAACGTCCTGGCCTTCCCCTATCTGTTCCGGGGCGCGCTGGACGTGCGCGCACGCCAGATCAATCACGAGATGAAGATCGCCTGCGCCCACGCCCTGGCGGCGCTGGCCCGCGAGGACGTGCCGGACGAGGTCGCCGCCGCCTATCGCGGCCGCAAGCTGAAATTCGGCCCGGAATACATCATTCCGACCCCGTTCGACCCGCGCCTGATCTGGTACATCCCGCCCTTCATCGCCCAGACGGCGATGGAGACCGGCGTGGCGCGCAAGCCGATCGAGGACATGGACGCCTATCGCATCAGCCTGCGCCAGCGGGTCGATCCGTCGGCCGCCCTGATGCAGAAGATCCAGGCCAGCGTGCGCTCGGGTCCGAAACAGCGCGTCGTCTTCGCCGAGGGCGAGGAGCAGTCGGTCATCCGCGCCGCCTGGGCCTTCAAGCAGGCCGATCTCGGCACGCCCATCCTGGTCGGCCGCGAGGAGCTGATCCGCCAGAACGCCGCCGAGGCCGGCCTGAGCTTCGATGAGCTGGGCATTCAGATCATGAACGCCCGCGTGTCGGACCGAAACGCCGAATACGTCGACTGGCTCTACGCCCGCCTGCAGCGTCGCGGCTATCTGCGTCGCGACGTCCAGCGCATGATCAATCAGGACCGCAACTATTTCGCCGCCGCCATGGTCGCGCGCGGCGAGGCGGACTGCATGGTCACCGGCGTGACCCGCAACTTCAACATGGCCCTGAAGGAAGTCCGCCGCGTCCTCGACGTCACGGACCGCATGATCGGTCTGTCGATCCTGCTGGCCAAGGGGCGCACCCTGTTCGTGGCCGACACCTCGATCCACGAACTGCCCGACGCGGCCGAACTGGCCGAGATCGCGGTCAAGGCCGCCGCCACGGTCAAGACCCTGGGCCGCAAGCCGCGCGTCGCCTTCCTCAGCTATTCGACCTTCGGCGATCCGCCGGGCAACCGCGGCGAGAAGGTGCGCGAAGCCATCCGCATCCTCGACGGCATGGATCTCGATTTCGAATATGAAGGCGAGATGCCGCCGGCCCTGGCGCTCAACTCCGACGCTCGCGCCAACTACCCCTTCATGCGCCTGACCGGCGACGCCAACGTCCTGGTCATGCCGGCCATCCACTCCGCCGCCATCTCGACCCGACTGGTCCAGGCTCTGGGCGGCGCCACGGTGATCGGTCCGCTGCTGGTGGGTCTGGAGAAATCGGTCCAGATCGTGCCCCTGGGCGCCTCGGTCAGCGAGATCATGACGGCGGCCACCTTCGCCGCCTACGCCGAAGGGGTCGAGGTCGAGGACTGACCGCCGGCCCATCGCAACAACGTCGAGAGGCGGCCTTCGGGCCGCCTCTTTGCGTTTCAGGACAGAGCGTCTTCCGAGGCCGCCGCCTTCTTCTGCTCGGCGATCAGGCGCGCATGACGCGGCGCGACGTAGAAGGCCAGAATAATGGCGAACACGCCGATCACTGTCGAATAGAGGAAGAAGGTGACATAGCCCGCCCCCAGTCCAGCGGGCGTGACCCCGCTCTTGGCGGCCCCGACGACAAGAGATTCCGGCGGCAGGGCGTGGAACAGTCCTTTCAGCGCGCCCAGCGGCCCTCCTGCGTCCGCCGCTCGCGCGGACGCCTCCACGATCTTGCCGGACTGGGACGCGATGAGCTTGCCCGGCAGGGCGTACAGCGAACTGAACAGGGCGTACTGGGTCGCCGTGAAACCGATCGACGTCAGACTGGACATATAGGCGATCAAGGCCGTGCCGGCGTATCCTGTGGCCAGGTTGTCCACCCCGATGGCGACGAAGAGGGCGGTCAGATCATGGCCCTGGGTGGCCAGCCAGGCGAAGACCAGGTTCGACACCGGGCTCATGAAGGCGCCGACCACCATGGTGCGGATCAAGCCGAAACGGGCGACCGACCAGCCGCCGATGAAGACGCCCAGCGACATGGCGATCACGCCGAACAGCTTCCGCACCTCGCCGATCTCGATCAGGCTGAACCCCAGGTCGATGTAGAAGGGGTTCATGATGTTCAGCACGAAGTCCGCCAGACGATAGAGGCAGATCAGCGCCAGGATCGGGCCGGCGAGCCGGCCGAAACGCACGAAGAAGTCCTTCAACGGCGCGCCGAACGAGCCTGCTAGATAGGCGCCCGGGCGCGTACGCCAGCCCGGCACCGGCGCGCAGGCGAAGAACAGCAGGCCGAAGCCCAGGACGATCCAGCCGAACTGGATCAGCACGCCGACGCCGCCGCTCTCGACAAGACCCGCTGTCAGAGCGCCCAGGATCTCCTGGGGCAGGATGGCGCCGAAAGCCCAGGCGAAGGCGTCGATCTTGTCGGTCAGGCCGGTCCCGATCAGAACCGCCGAGACAAAGATGAGGCCGAGGCGCAGGACCCATTCGGCCTTCTCCGCCACGGGTCGCGAGGGAATGTCGGATACCGGAATGGCGCGCACGACGTGCTGCTTCTCGCGCGGGGCGAGCAGAACGCCCATCACGCCGACGCCCATCAGGGCGGCCATGATCGCGTAGGACAGGTTCCAGTTGTAGAACTGCGCCAAGGCCAGGGGCACGAAGCCCGCGACGATCTGAGCGACCCGGTAGCCCAGCTGATAGGCGGCCGCCATGGCGCCCTGGCGGCTGTCGTCGACGGCCTCGATGCGCCAGGCGTCGATGGCGATGTCCTGGGTGGCGCCGAAAAAGCCCACCATAACCGCGAAGGCCGCCACGGCGCCGAGGGACGTCTGCGGATTGGAGCCCGAGATCAGCCACAGGCCGGCGATGATGACGACCTGCGTCGCCAGCATCCACGAGCGCCGGTGTCCCAGCCAGCGCGTCAGGCCCGGAATATTGGTGCGGTCCAACAGGGGCGCCCAGACGAACTTCAACGCATAGGTCAGGGTGGCCAGGGCGAAGAAGCCGATCATCTCCAGCGTCACGCCCGCGTCGCGCAACCAGGCCGACAGGGTGTCATAGATCAGCAGATTGGGCAGACCCGCCGCAAACCCCAGCAGCAGCATGGCCATCGGCCGCCGTTCGCCATAGACGGCGAGCCCCCCCAGGCCTCGGGCGGCCGAAGCGGGCGTCTTGGAATCAGTCATGCATGGCTCCGGCGGAGGCGCCGCCGGGCGTTACGGACGACGGACTACTGGCGGTTAGGACGCCGCGACCTTGGCGCGGTTGGCGGCGTTCGTCCAGCGCGCTAGGGCGACGCGCAGGGCGTCCGCCTCCAGCGGCTTGGCCAGGTGATCGTCCATCCCGGCCTCGAGGCAGGCCGCGCGGTCCTCCGCGAAGGCGTTGGCGGTCAGGGCGATGATCGGCGTCTGGTCCCCGCGCGCCCGCAGCGCGCGCGCCGCGCTCGGCCCGTCTAGGCGCGGCATCCGCATGTCCATGAAAACCAGGTCAAAGCGCGCCGCCTTCAGGGCGTCTAGCGCCTCCTGGCCGTCGGCGGCGGTCTGGACCACGCAACCCTCGCGCCGCAGCAGCGTCCTCGCCAGAAGGGCGCCGACCGGATTGTCCTCGACCAACAGGACGCGCACGCCCTTGAAGGCCACATGGGCCACCCGGTCGTCGTCGCCCGGCCGGACCGGCGGCGCGGGCAGGCCCCGGCGCGGCGCGGCCGCCGCCAGGGCGCGCTCAGCCAGGGACGCCCGGCGCATCGGCTTGATCAGATAGCCGCAGAAGCCCGCCGCCCGATAGCGGCTGATCAGATCCCGTTCGGACGGGCGCAGCAGGATGATGGCCTGGCCCTGGCTGGGCCGGACCGCCAGCGCCCCGTCTTCGGCGCCCGCATGATCGATGAGAGTCACCCCGGCCTGGCGCGCGACCCGGCCGCCCGAGGCCTCGATCTGATCGGCGGCCGCACGGCGCACGAAGGGATCCGGCGTGCGGATGGCCACGGCCAGCCCCGCCAGGGGCCGCGCACGCGCTTCAACCTCGTCCGCCACGGGAAACTCGGCCTCGAAACGGAAGCGGGCGCCGGCGCCGTCCGGGCGATCCTCGACCACCGCGGTTCCGCCCATGGCGCGCGCCAGCCGCCGCACGACCGCCAGGCCCAGTCCGGCGCCGTCGAACCGGGCGGCGTCGGAGGCGTCGGCGTGGCCGAACTCCTCGAAGATGCGCCCCCGCGCTTCCTCCGGCACGCCGGGGCCGGTGTCGTCGACGATGAAGGCCAGACGCGTGCGCGATCCAAGGCGTTCGCCGATGAGCTCGACCGCCAGGCGGACCCCGCCCCGGTCGGTGAATTTCACGGCGTTTCCTGCCAGGTTGAACAGGATCTGGCGCAGACGGCCCTCGTCGGCGATGACGTCCGGAGCCTCGGCCGCCACCGACCAGACGATCTCCAATCCCTTGTCGTGGGCGCGCGGGCTCAGCAGTTCGGCCACGCCCCGCACCAATCCCTCCAGGTCGACAGGGGCCGGGTCGAACTCCAGCGTCTCGGCTTCGAGCCGGGCGTAATCCAGCAGATCATTGACCAGGCCCAGCAGATGCTCCGCCGACTTCTGCGCCGCCTCGGCATAGGCGCGCTGCGCCCCATCCAGACGCGTTCGCGACAGCAGGCCCAACATGCCGATCACCCCGTTCAGGGGCGTGCGCATCTCGTGACTCATCAGCCGCAGGAACTGCTGTTCGGGCGAGCTTCCATCCACGGCGGCGGCGGGCGCGGCCGGGAAGAGTTCGGTCTGCGACGAAGGTCTGCGGCGCGTCTGTCCCATAGCGGTAGCCTAGGACCGAGGTGTTAATTCCAAACGAACGGCGTTTGTCCCGGCCCTGTCTCGCGAACAGGAAACAGAATCCGCCGGCTGGCCTGACGGTCGAAGTCCTCATGGGCCCCGACCGTGCTGCGCCGGTACATCAAGGCTTCGGCCACATGGCGGCGCAGCACGCCGTCGGCCCCGTCCAGATCGGCGATGGTGCGAGCCAGACGCAGGGTCCGCGTCCAGCCGCGGGCGGTCAGGTCCCCGGCCTCTCCAGCCTTCATCAGCAGGGCGCGCCCCGCCTGATCGGGCGCGGCGAACCGCTCCAGCGCCTCGCCCGAGGCGCGGGCGTTAAGCGCCTGCATTCCCGTCAACCCGGCCTCGGCCAGGCGATTTTCCTGCATCTGCATGGCGGCGGCCACGCGGGCGGCGGCCTCGGCCGTGCCTTCGGCCGGAGCGGGCAGGATCATGTCGGCTGCCGTCACCGCCGGCGTCTCCACCGTCAGGTCGATGCGGTCGAACATCGGGCCGGAGATGCGGTTCTGATAATCCTTCTGGCAGCGCGGAGCCTTGCCGCAGGCGCCGCGCCCCGGCCCGCCCACGCCGCAACGGCAGGGGTTCATCGCCGCCACCAGTTGGAACCGCGCCGGATAGCGCACATGGGCGTTGGCGCGCGCCACCACGATCTCGCCCGTCTCCAGCGGCTGACGCAGGCTGTCCAGCGCCTGGGGCGAATATTCGGGCAATTCATCAAGGAACAGCACGCCGTTGTGCGCCAGAGAGGCCTCGCCCGGCTTGGCCTTGAGCCCGCCTCCGGTCAGGGCCGCCATGGAGGCCGAATGATGAGGCACCCGAAACGGCCGCTCGCGCGTCAGGGCCCCGCGCTCGATCAATCCGGCCACCGACCAGACCATCGACGTCTCAAGCCGCTCCATCGGCGTCAGCGGCGGCAGCAGGCCCGGCAGACGCGCCGCCATCATCGACTTGCCCGATCCCGGCGGACCGACGAACAATAGGTTGTGGCCCCCGGCGGCGGCGATCTCGAGCGCCCGCTTGGCCCCCTCCTGTCCCTTGACCTCGCGCAGGTCGGGCACGGCGCGTCCCTCGATCACCGGCCCCGGCTGAGGCGGGCGCAGCACCTGGGTTCCCCGAAAATGATTGATCAGGCCGATCAGGGAGCGCGGCGCCAGCAGTCGCGCCTCGCCCGCCCAGGCCGCCTCGGGCCCGTTGGCCTCGGGGCAGATCAGGCCCAGGCCCATGGCGTTCACCGCCATGGCGGCAGGCAGGGTTCCGCCGACCGCCGCGATCTGTCCGTCCAGACCTAGTTCGCCTACCGCCGCCCAGCCGTCCAGGGCGTCCGGCCCGATCACCCCCATGGAGGCCAGCAGGGCCAGGGCGATGGGCAGGTCGAAATGACTGCCTTCCTTGGGCAGATCGGCGGGGGCCAGGTTGGCGATCACCTTCTTGGCCGGCAGCGCCAGGCCGATGCCCGCAAAGGCGCCGCGCACCCGTTCACGGCTTTCGGCCACCGCCTTGTCCGGCAGGCCGACGATGGCGAAGGCGCCGGCGGGCGAACCGACCTGCTGCACCTCCACATCGACCCGACGCGCATCGACGCCGTCGAAAGCCACCGTCACCACCCGCGCGACCATGCCGTTCCCTCCCGCAGTCGAGAGAACAAATCACGAACTAATCAACACTGCAAGAGCGTTGTTCGGTCAGTTCGTCGGCAGGTCGGCTTCCGGCGCGATCGTATGGATCACCTGCCCCTCGGCGTTCAGGAACTGGATGGCGCCGAAGCCTTCCTCGGTCACGGTCAGGCGCAGGCGCGGCTTGTCGTTCCTGTCCGACAGGGCGACGGCGGGCGTGCCATCGGCGGCCAGCGACAGACGCATCCGCGTCGGCGTCTGCACGCCCGGAACCAGCGCCCCGCCCAGGCCCGGTTCGCGCACCAGCGGCGGCGCCTGGTTGAAGACGAAGCTGACCGAGCCGTCGGGCGACACACGCCAGCCGACCGCATCCATCGCCGGATGGTCGAGCGCCAGAACGGCCATGCCGCCCTCGACGTCAGCCGTGCCGAAACCGCCGCGCTCGCTGCCCTTGTCGTCGTAAAGGATCAGACCGGCGACGTTGAAGGCGCGCTTATATTGAATGCCGTCGATGATCGGCGGCGGGGTCGCGCCCGACAGGGTCATGCGGATGGTCCCGTCGGCGTCGACGATGTCGATGCGCCGCGCACTGATGCGGTCGTGATCCGGCGTCTCGATCCGGGTCTGCGGCGTACGGGTCTCGATGATCCGCTCCAGGACCTCCAGCGACGGGCGTTTCGGCTCCGCATTCGGCGATGCCTCCTGGGCGCCCGCCGGGCAGGCGATCGCCAGCGCCAGGACGACCAGCGCCCCGGCCTTGTTCAGTGCAGTCATTAAGGTTCCCTCCCGTGAAGCGCGTCTTCAGGCGGCCGCGCCCTTCCTTTGCTCGATGACTTCCCACATGCGCTCGGTCGCATCGATCCCGGCGAACTTCAGCAGCTGCTGGGCGCCGGTGGGGGAGGTCACGTTGATCTCTGTCAGATAGTCGCCGATCACGTCGATGCCGACGAAGATCAGGCCGCGTTCCTTGAGATAGGGGCCGATGGCGGCGCAGATCTCCAGATCGCGCGGCGTCAGTTCGACCGGCGCGGCCGTGCCGCCGACGCGCAGGTTGGAGCGCACCTGGTCCTTGGCGGGGATGCGGTTAATGGCGCCGACCGGCTCGCCGTCGACCAGGATGATGCGCTTGTCGCCCGCCGAGACCGCCGGGATGAATTTCTGGATCACCAGAGGATCGCGCGAGGCCTCGGCGTGAATCTCGATCAGGGCCTCCAGGTTGGGATCGTCGGCCTTCAGCCGCACCACGCCCGAACCGGCCGCGCCGTGCAGGGGCTTGAGCACCACATCCCCATGGCGGCGATGGAAATCGACCAGGGCCTCCGGGTCAGACGACACCAGGGTCGGCGGCTGCAGGCCGGGGAAGAGGGTGGCGATCAGCTTCTCGGGCGCCGAGCGCACCTCGGCCGGGTTGTTGACCACCAGGGTCTGGGGATGCACCCGCTCCAGCAGATAGGTGGCGGTGACATAGGCCATGTCGAAGGGCGGGTCCTGACGCATCAGGATGACGTCGACGTCCTCGGCCAGGTCCAGGCGCTGCTCGGGACCGAAGTCGGCGTGGTCGCCCTGCTTGCGCTGCACCGTCACCGGACGGGCGCGGCAGAAAAGGCGGCCGTCCTCCAGCGCCAGGGTGCGGAAGTCATAGACCCACAGCTTGTGGCCGCGCGCCTGCCCGGTCAGGGCCATCAGGAAGGTGGTGTCCGACTCGACGTTGACCGCCTCGAGCGGGTCCATCTGGATGGCGACCTTGAGCATGGGGAGTCCTTCTTTGTGGCGCTATCGCTCGCGCCGCGGGCGCTCGCTGTTTGAGCTGGTTTTAGTGGCGCTAACGCTCGCCCCGCAGGCGCGCGCTGCTTGAACGTCGAAACGCCGTCAGTGCCTACTTGAGGCTCGGACCTGCCTGCCGCAAGGCCGCGCTTCAGTTCAACCGCATCCGCACCCGGTCCAGGCGGGCGTCGCAGGCAGCGATCGGCTCGCCCAGGGTGCGGGCGCGCGACAGGGCCTGCATGGCGCCGGTCAGGGCGCCCTGCTTCTCGCGGGCGGCGGCGACGTCCAGCCAGGGGCGGTGATCCTCGGGGTCCAGCAGGGCGCGGCGCAGGGCCGAACGTTCGGCCCCCTCATAGTCGCGGGCCTGAAGAGCCCGGGTGAACAGGATGTTCTGCAGGCGGATCAAGGTCTGGCGCTCGCTGACCGGCGCCATCAACAGGTCGAGCCGGTCGGCCACGTGCGGCGTCAGCCCGGCCAGCAGCGCGCGGCGCGTCAGCTCCGACGGCAGGACCAGCCGCCCCTGGCTGAACGGGTCCAGCGCCACCGGCCCCTCGGGCGTCTCGACCCGCAGCAGGACGTGGCCGGGAAAATCGACCGGCGCCGCCGTCAGCCCGGCTCGCCGCGCCGCATCCAGATAGAAGATGACCAGAACCGCCGACAGGCCGCGCCGCCGTTCGGCCACGTCGATGACGTCGGTGTTGGCCGGATGGTCGTAGTTCAGTAGGTCGCCGTTCAACCGCAGGTCGCCGGCCAGGGCCTCGGTCAGGGCGTCGTCGGGGCTTTCATTGGCCGCGCGCTCCTTGAGCCGTTGGGCGGCGTGATCGGCCAGAATGCGCACGCCGTCGGCGTCGCGGAACGGATAGTCGTGGATGGCGCAGGCGATGGCGCAATCCAGCAGGGGAAAGGCCTCGTCCGGCCCCTGTCCCGCCTGCGCCAGCACCGCTTCTGCTTCCTCGCGCGTCAAGACCGGTCCGCTCCCGTGGAGATCACGCCGCGAAGATGACGCGGAAAGCGTCCGGGGGCCAGCGCCACCATGTCGATTCTCAGGTCCAGACCCGCCAGGGCCGGCCGTCCGCGCGCCGCCGCCTCGGCCGCGCGGATCAGGCGCTGGTGCTGATCCGCCCCCAGGGCCAGCGTCGCGGCCTCGAGCGTCGCACGGCGCTTGACCTCAACAGCGGCCAGAACGCGCCCGCGCCGCGCCAGGATGTCGATCTCGCCGCGCCGACCTCTCAGGCGGAAGGCCAGCACCTGATAGCCCTTGAGCATCAGCCACAGGGCCGCGATCCATTCGGCGTCATGCCCCTGGCGATGCGACCGTCCGCCCAGCTGTCGGCGCCAGCCGGCCTTGGGCTTCCTCGGCGGCGGATGCGGCCGCAGGGCCGGGCTCACCGGCCCTTCAGCTCCAGCGCGCGCTTGTAAAGCGGCTTCCTGGGCAGGTTCAGCGCCTTGGACACCTCGGCCGCCGCCTCGCCGGGCGGCAGGCGGGTCAGAGCCTCGGACAGGGCGGCGTCGGCGTCGGCGGCGCTGGCCGTCTCGGCCTCGCCGGGGCCGACTACCACCACGATTTCGCCCTTGGGCGCGTCCAGGCGCGGATCGGCGGCGAGCTCCGACAGCGTGCCCCGCACGCATTCCTCATAGAGCTTGGTCAGTTCACGGGCGACGGCGGCCGGGCGCGGCCCCAGCACCTCGGCCATGTCGGCCAGGCTATCGCGCAGGCGCGGCCCGCTCTCAAAGAAGACCAGGGTCTGACGACCGGGCCGCAGTTCCTCCAGCGCCGTGCGGCGCGCCGCCGACCTGGGCGGCAAGAAGCCCGCGAACAGCACCCGGTCGGCGGGCAGCCCGGCGATGCACAGCGCCGCCAGCAGGCTGGACGGGCCGGGCACAGGATGGATCGGCAGGCCCTCGGCCGCCGCCGCGCGCGCCACCACATAGCCGGGGTCGGACACCAGGGGCGTGCCCGCGTCGGACACCAGGGCCACCACCTCGCCCGCCTTCAGCCTCTCGAGCGCGATCTCGGCCGCGCGGGTCGAGGCGTGGTCGTCGCAGCGCTCCAGCCTGGCCTTCAGCCCATAGGCGGTCATCAGCTTGGCCGTCACCCGCGTATCCTCGGCCAGCACCAGGTCGGCCGCCGCCAGCACGTCCAGCGCCCTCAGCGTCATGTCGCGCAGATTTCCGATCGGCGTCGCCACCAGATAGAGGCCCGGCGAAACGGGGCGTGCGGGCGGGGCGGTCGGCGGAAAAAGCGGGGCGTCTGACATCGGCCGGACCCTGCCAGTCCGCACATCAGGGGTCGAGTGGTTCAGCGCCGATATCGTTTGTCGCCTGCCGCTCATTCCCGTGGAGTCGCCTGTTCGCCCGACGTCATCACGGTTGGCAACGGCGTTTGACGTTCGCCCCTGCGGTTACGGAACCTGTATCGGCTTTGATATTCACGGCGCTGTTTCGTGACCTCATACAGGACAATGCCTGAACTGGTGCCGAGATTGAGACTCTCGATCATCCCGAACATGGGAACGCTGACACACATCTGGCTTCGTTCAATCGCCCGCTCGCTGATCCCGGTGTTTTCACTGCCGAACCAGACCGCAAGCTTGGCGTGAACGGAATAGTCGCCCTCATCCAGGAACATGCTCGTCTTGCCCTTCACATGCGGGGATGTGACGATCGAAACAAAGCCCTTGGCTTCAAGGTAGTCGAAGCATTCATCGGTGCTGTCGAAACGCTTCACGAACGTCCACTTCACAGCAGACACCGAGATTTTTGATATGGCCTTGTCGCCACGCAACTCCTGCCAGTCGTCTGGCAGCGAGCGGCGTGGGTCCACAACATAGACCTTCTCAACACCCAGGGCGTTCACGTTGCGGATCACGGTTCCAATGTTCTTCACATCGGCCGGGTCTTCGATCACCGCTATCAAGTTTTTGCAACGAAACGGTTTGATCGCGTCGGCGCGGACACGAGCCGGACGCTTAGGTAGTGATGAGTCTTCCATACCATCGTTCTAGAGTGAAATCAGCCCAACGCCACCCTCATCGGCTCGACAGGCCTGTCGACCGATCATACCAATAACGCCTTGAGCACAGCGTCCAGCAGGGGGCGCCCGCGGACAGTGGCGCGAACACGGTCCCCTGTCGGCTCCAGGAATCCACCGGCGATCAGTTCGGCGAGAGGTCCGGATGCCAGAGAGCGCTCCAGAACCGCCAACGTCGCCAGCGACACCCCCTCGACCGTCCGCAGGCCCAGAAGAACCTTCTCCTCGGCAGCGTCCTGTAGGCTCAGAGCCTCTCGCTCGGCCCAGGGTGATCCGGCGCCGACGCCCTGCACATAGTCCGCGATCCGGCGACGGGCCACGGTAGCCGTGCGCACGCCGTCCAGGGTCATCCGCCCGTGGGCGCCGGGGCCGAGGCCGAGGTAATCCCCGCCGCGCCAGACATGCAGATTGTGGCTGGAGCGCGCGGCGACGTCCTTGGCGTGGTTGGACACTTCATAGGCCTCGAACCCGGCCGCCTCGAGCGTCGCCTGCGTCGCTTCATAGAGTTCAGCGGCCAGGTCCTCGTCGGGCGGCGACCAGGCCCCGCGCGCCACGGCCCGCCCGAACGCCGTCGTCCCCTCTATCGTCAGCTGATAGGGGGAGACGTGCTCGAACCCCAGATCAAGCGCAGTCGCCAGTTCCGCCTGCCAGTCGGCGACGCTCTGGCCCGGCCGGGCGTAGATCAGGTCGATCGACAGGCGCGGAAAGACGCGGCCCGCCAGGCCGATGGCGCGACGCGCCTCGGCGGCCGAATGATCGCGGCCGAGGAATTCGAGCGCCGCGTCGTCGAACGACTGCACCCCCATGGACAGGCGGTTGATCCCGGCCTGCGCCAGGGCGGCGTAGCGCCCGGCCTCGGCGTCGGTCGGATTGGCCTCCAGACTGATCTCAATATCGCCCGTCGGCGGGAACAGGGCGCGCGCGCGCTCCACCACCGCCGCGACGGCCTCGGGCGGCATCAGGGAGGGCGTGCCGCCGCCGAAGAAGATGGAGGCCAGGGCGCGCGGCCCGACCAGGGCCGCCTGGGCCTCCAGGTCGTTCAGGATCGCCCGCGCCAGCCCGACCTGTTCCTCGACCCGGCCCCGGTCCCGCACGACGTTGAAGTCGCAATAGGGGCAGATGCGCGCGCAATAGGGCCAGTGGACATAGAGGGCGACGGCGCCCTTCTCCCCTCGGGGGAGAAGCTGGGCGGCGGAGCCGCTCGCATGAGGGGGCGGGTTGAGCATGGGGGCCTTCGTAGAATCTGGAGCCGACAGCCCCCTCATCCGTCTGCCTTCGGCAGCCGCCTTCTCCCACAAGGGGAGAAGGACCACGATCAATCCATCAGCGCCGCCTTGAGTTTGTCGAAGGCCCGGCCGCGATGGCTGACGGCGTCCTTTTCGGCGGCGTCCATCTCGGCGAAGGTCTTGTCTGAGCCCTCGGGCTGGAAGACGGGATCGTAACCATGACCGCCGTCGCCGCGCGGCGGGAAGACCAGCTGGCCGTCCACCCGACCCTCGACCACCACGCAGGGACCGTCCGGCCAGGCCACCGCCAGGGCCGAGGTGAACCAGGCCGACCGATCGCGCGAACCGGTTTCCTCCAGCCGCTCCTCGACCTTCTTCATGGCCAGGGCGAAATCCTTGTCCGGGCCCGCCCAGCGCGCGGAATAGATCCCCGGCGCCCCGTCCAGCGCGGCTGCCGACAGACCGGAATCGTCGGCCAGGGCGACCTCTCCCGAAACCTGGGCCGCATGGCGCGCCTTGAGCATGGCGTTGCCGGCGAAGGTGCTCTCCGTTTCCTCCGGCTCGGGCAGATTCAGCTCTCCCGCCGTGACGATCCGGTAATGTCCATCCAGCAGCGCTTCGATCTCGCGCGCCTTGCCCGGATTGTGGGTGGCGGCGACGAGCCGCATCCCCTTGATCAGCTTGAGATTCATGACGCGACCTTACTCCCGTCGGATCCATTGCGAAATGGTAACATCGTTAAACGATATGTAAGTTGGCTTTCTGCAGGGCATGACCTATCTTCATTCTCAAGAACGGAGGCCGCACCGTTCAAGCGAGAGAAACATCTCGCAACAATGACCCAGCGGTACAACAAATATGCACAAAAAACGTGCATTGACGGAGAGACTGATATGCAAGCCATGCGAAAGACCAACCTTATGGACCGTCTGGCCCACAGCCTGGGCAACGCCTTCCTGCTGGCCGCCCTGCCGGTCGCGGCGATCGCCCTGATCATCCAGGGTTTCTGATCCTGCGGGATCGGAGGGGGACTTTGACGATCGCCATGAACGCCGCAAAGAATAGAGCCGCGCGCGGGTCGGCCGGACCCGCCGCGGCGACGGCGCCTCCCTTCCCGGCCTGAGACGCCCGATGACGCGATTGCGGAAACCGAACCGGCTGCCCGCCCAGACCCCGCTTCGCGCCTCCTCCTTGCGGACGCCGAACCTGAGAACCATCGGTCCCGGCTCCGTCGCCAGCCTGCTGAAGATCGCGCTGGACGCCGCCTATGTGGTGATGATCCTCGTCACCGGCCTGCTGCTTCTTCTGTGGGTCGCCTCCATCTTCATCCCGATCGACAATCTGAACGTGACCGTCTCGGACGGCGCCGACGGCCGCGAGATGCCTCTGACGCGTCCGCTGCTGCTGTTCGCCCTGGGCGCCCTGACCGCCTATTTCGGCGGCTTCCTGATCATCCTGCGCCATCTGCGCAAGATCTTCCGCACCTTGACCCTGGGCGATCCGTTCCAGCCCGACAACGTGCGCCGCCTGCGCCATGTGGGCCTGATCCTGGCCGTCGTGACCGGGGGCGTCTGGCTGGTGCAGGGGCTGGTCGCCTCGCGTCTGGCGCCGGGCGTCATGGAGCCGCAGGGGATCAGCGACCTGCTCACCCCCGTCTTTTCCGTGCTGGTCGTCTTCGTCCTGGCCGAGGTCTTCCGCGAAGGCGCGCGCCTTCGCCGCGAATCCGAACTGACGATCTGAACGAGAAACGCTAAAGCTCAACCCATGGCCATCCGCGTCCAGCTCGACCGCATCCTCGCCCAGCGCCGCATGTCGCTGACGGAACTCGCCGACCGCGTCGGCGTGACCGTCGCCAACCTGTCCATCCTCAAGACAGGTAAGGCGCGCGCCGTGCGCTTCACCACCCTGGACGCCCTGTGTCGCGAGCTGGACTGCCAGCCCGGCGATCTGCTGGCCCATGAGCCCGGCCCGTCGGCCGCCTTCGACGACGAGGACTGAGCGTGGCCCGCCCCCCTTCCGGAAAGGGGCCGAAAGCCGCATCCGCGACAACCGATGACGACAGGCGCATCTGGGGCAGGGTGACCGCCACGGTGACGCCGCCCGCCCATCGCAAGGCCGCCCGCGTGACGCCCGGCGCCGTTCTGCCCCAAGCCGATGAGGCGCTCGCTCATACGGCGCCGCCTCAACGCGGCGCGGCGGGCAAGAAGCGCGCGACGGCCCTGACCCCCGCCTCGGCCGGGCGCGTCGCCGCATCGCCCCCGCTCTCGCCAAAAACCGTCGCGCCCCGTCCTCGCCCCGCGCCGGAAGAATTGGAGCCGCGCCGCCAGCGCCGCTTGTCGCGCGAGCGCGATCCCATCGAGGCGCGCATCGACCTGCACGGCTTCGGCCGCTTCGAGGCCGAGGATCAACTGCGCGGCTTCCTGATCGGCTGCCAGATGCGCGGCCTGCGCTCGGTGCTGGTCATCACCGGGCAGGGCCGGCGAGGCGGCGGCGTCATCCGCGCCTCGGTCCACGAATGGCTGACCGGACCGCATCTGCGCGGCGTGGTCTCGGGCTTCGCCCCCGCCCACCGTCGTCACGGCGGGGACGGCGCGCTGTATGTGACGCTGAAGGGGCGCTAACCCTGCGCGTTCCTGACGGCCGCAGCCCCGGCTACGGGCGCGATCACCAGGGCGAACAGGACATAGGCGCCCAGCAGGGCCAGGGCCGAGGCCGGGCTCTGGCCGGCGGCGGCGCGGGTCAGGGCGCCGGCTCCGAACACCACCGGCGGAATGAACAGCGGCAGCACGACCACAGCGATCAGCAGGCCGCCGCGCCGAGCGCCCAGGGCCAGGGCGGCGCCCAGGGCTCCGGTAAGGGCGAAGCCCAGACCGCCCAGCGCCGCCGAAGCGCCCGTCAGGCCGATCAGCTCCGGCGGCTGACCCAGCGCCAAAGCCGCGACCGGCGCGGCGACCGCCAGCGGCAGCCCCGTCGCCAGCCACTGCGCCAAGGCCTTGATCCCGACCACCGCCTCCAGCGGCAGGGGACCGGTCGCCAGCAGATCCAGCGCTCCGTCCTCCAGATCGCGCTCGAACATCCGCTCCAGCGACAGCAGCGAAGCCAGCGCCAGCGCCATCCAGCTGGCCCCCGAAGCCGCAGGGGCGAGGACGCGCGGGTCGCCGCCCGCCGCCAGCGGCAGGATGGCCGTCAGGCACAACAGGAAGCCGCAGGCCAGCAACGGCCCGCCGCCGCCGCCCCAGGCCAGCGACAGCTCGCGCGCGAACAGGGCGCGGACAGCCTTCACCGAACGCCTCCCAGATCCAGCGACCGCGCCGGGACGGGCAGGGGATCGTGCACAGCGGCCAGGATCATGCCGCCGCCCGCCAGATGTTCGGCCATCAGCTCGGCGGCGACACTGCGCCAAGCCTCGTCGAGCGGCGCCAGCGGTTCGTCCAGCAGCCACAGGGCGCGCGGGGCCGCGACCAGACGCGCCAGCGACAGACGCCGCCTCTGCCCCGCCGACAGCTTGCGCGTCTCCAGGTCCAGCAGGGGCGCCAGCTTCAATCGGGCGACCGCCGCATCAAGGGCGGCGGTCGAACCGCCCAGCCATTCGACCTGAAAGCCCAGCTCCTGACGCGCGGTGCGCTGCGGCTTCAAACCCTCGTGATGGCCCAGCAGATGCAGCGCCGAGCGACGCGCCGTCTCCGCCTCGACCCGGCCGGTCGCGTCGTGAAAAACCACCGCGCCGGCGTCCGGCCGGATGAAGCCCGCCACGGCCCGCAGCAGGCTGGTCTTGCCCGCCCCGTTGGCCCCTGTCAGGGCCGCCGCCTCGCCCGCCGCCAGGGCGAAGGAGAGACCAGCGAACAGACGCCGCTCGCCGCGCGACAGGGTCAGGCCCTCTATCTCCAGACGGGTCAGCACTTGCGAGTCTCTCTCAATGTCCACGTCACGGGTGTGGATACATGGACGGCCCTCGCGCGCGGGACTATATGCGCAAGCGCCGCAGCAGGCTTTCGCCGCGCGCGCCGGGGACCTGTGCGCCCCGACGTCCAGCGCGCGAAGGCGCAACCGAATTGTCGGGCGGCGTTAGTCAGAGGACTCTTCTCCATGCCGTCGATTGACAGCCTCAAGACCCGCCAGGACCTCGCGGTCGGGCGCAAGAAATACGCCTATTACAGCCTTCCCGCCGCCGAGGAAGCCGGTCTGGCCGGGATTTCCCGCCTGCCGCGCTCGATGAAGGTGCTGCTGGAGAACCTGCTGCGCAACGAAGACGGGGTTTCCGTCACCGAGGACGACCTGAAGGCCGTCGCCGCCTGGATCGAGAACAAGGGCGCCGTCGAGCACGAGATCGCCTTCCGTCCGGCCCGCGTGCTGATGCAGGATTTCACCGGCGTTCCGGCCGTGGTCGACCTGGCCGCCATGCGCGACGCCATGGACAAGCTCGGCGCCGACGCCAAGAAGATCAACCCGCTGGTCCCCGTCGACCTGGTCATCGACCACTCGGTCATGGTCGACCACTTCGGCAACGCCGCCGCCTTCGGCCAGAACGTCGAGCGCGAGTATGAGCGCAACATCGAGCGCTACAACTTCCTGCGCTGGGGCTCGTCGGCCTTCAACAACTTCCGCGTCGTGCCGCCCGGCACCGGCATCTGCCACCAGGTCAACCTGGAGCACCTGGCCCAGACCGTCTGGACCGCCGAGGAAGGCCGCAAGACCGTCGCCTATCCCGACACCGTCGTCGGCACCGACAGCCACACCACCATGATCAACGGCCTGGCCGTCCTGGGCTGGGGCGTCGGCGGCATCGAGGCCGAGGCCGCCATGCTGGGCCAGCCGATCCCGATGCTGATCCCCGAAGTCGTCGGCTTCAAGCTGACGGGCAAGCTGCCGGAAGGCGCCACGGCCACCGACCTGGTGCTGACCGTCACCCAGATGCTGCGCAAGAAGGGCGTGGTCGGCAAGTTCGTGGAATTCTTCGGCGACGCCATCGCCGGCATGACCATCGAGGACCAGGCCACCATCGCCAACATGGCCCCGGAATACGGCGCCACCTGCGGCTTCTTCCCGGTGTCTCAGGCCACCATCGACTATCTGACCGCCACCGGCCGTGAAAAGCCGCGCGTCGCCCTGGTCGAAGCCTACGCCAAGGCGCAGGGCCTGTGGATCGACGAAACCTCGGAAGATCCGATCTTCACCGACGTTCTGGAGCTGGATATCTCGACGGTCGTGCCGTCGCTGGCCGGTCCCAAGCGCCCGCAGGACCGCGTCGAGCTGACCACCGCCGCCCCGGCCTTCGAGACCGCCCTGGCCGACGTGTTCTCGCGCCCGACCGACGCAGCCCGCGTCGCCGTCGAGGGTGAGAAATTCGACCTGGGCGACGGCGACGTCGTCATCGCCGCCATCACCTCGTGCACCAACACCTCCAACCCGAGCGTGCTGATCGCCGCCGGCCTGGTGGCGCGCAAGGCCCACGCGCTCGGCCTGAAGCCCAAGCCCTGGGTGAAGACCTCCCTGGCCCCCGGTTCGCAGGTCGTCACCGACTATCTGACCGACGCCGGCTTGCAGAAGGATCTGGACGCCCTGGGCTTCAACCTGGTCGGCTACGGCTGCACCACCTGCATCGGCAACTCGGGCCCGCTGGACCCGGCGGTCTCCAAGTCGATCAACGACAACGGAATCGTCGCCGCCTCGGTCCTGTCTGGCAACCGCAACTTCGAAGGGCGCGTGAACCCCGACGTCCAGGCCAACTACCTGGCCTCGCCGCCGCTGGTGGTCGCCTACGCCCTGGCCGGTTCGATGCGCATCGACATCACCAAGGAGCCGATCGGCCAGGACAAGAAGGGCAATGACGTCTTCCTGAAGGACGTGTGGCCGACCTCGCAGGAGATCGCCGCCATCCAGAAGAAGTCGGTCACGCCCAAGATGTTCGCCAAGCGCTACGCCGACGTCTTCAAGGGCGACGAGCACTGGCAGGCGATCGCCGTCACCGGCGGTCAGACCTATGAGTGGGAAGACACCTCGACCTACGTCCAGAACCCGCCCTACTTCGAGGGCCTGACCATGGAGCCTGCTCCGGTCACGGACATCGTCGAGGCGCGCATCCTGGGCATCTTCGGCGACTCGATCACCACCGACCACATCAGCCCGGCCGGTTCGATCAAGAAGGCCTCGCCCGCCGGTCAGTACCTGACCAACCACGGCGTCGACGCCCTGGACTTCAACAGCTACGGCGCCCGCCGCGGCAACCACGAAGTCATGATGCGCGGCACCTTCGCCAACATCCGCATCCGCAACCGCATCACTCCCGACATCGAGGGCGGCGTCACCAAGCACTTCCCCTCGGAAGAGACGATGTCGATCTACGATGCGGCCATGCGCTATCAGTCGGAAGGCCGTCCGCTGGTGGTCTTCGCCGGCAAGGAATACGGTACCGGCTCGTCGCGCGACTGGGCGGCCAAGGGCACGCGCCTGCTGGGCGTCCGCGCCGTCATCGCCGAAAGCTATGAGCGCATCCACCGCTCGAACCTGGTCGGCATGGGCGTCGTCCCGCTGCAGTTCAAGGAAGACGGCTGGCAGAAGCTGGGCCTGACGGGCGAAGAGATCGTCACCATCCGCGGCCTGACCGACGCCAACATCGGCAAGCTGAAGCCGCGTCAGGACCTGTGGGTCGAGCTGTTCCGCCCGTCGGACGGCAAGATGGCCCGCTTCCCGGTCCGCTGCCGCATCGATAACCAGACGGAGCTGGACTACTTCAAGGCCGGCGGCGTCATGCCCTACGTCCTGCGCAACCTGGCGCGCGGCGACGAGAAGTAGGAGGGTCTCAAGCAGCGCGAAAGCGCGTTAGACCAACCAGAATGAAGGCCGGCGGAGCGATCCGCCGGCCTTTTTTCTTGGCGCCAGGATGAGCAGGAGAAGCGAAGCTCTTGCCGCCTCGCCGTTTGACGCCCATATTGTCGTCATATGACGAAAGCCGCCGCCATGACCGCCCTCGACCTCTACGCCTCGCCCGAGACCCTGCCCGCCAGCGACGCGGCGCGGATCGGCAAGCTGCTGGGCCTGAACGACAATGAGGCGCTGGACGACGTGGCCCTGGCTGAACGCGTGTCCCAGGGGCTGAAGCCCGCCGCCGCCGCCGCCCTGGGCCAGGTCATCGGCATGCCGCGCGTGGTCGGCCAGATCATTCCGGAGGCCACGCTGCGGCGCGCCCGCACCAGCCGCAAGCCCCTGTCGCGCGAGATGAGCGAGCGTCTGTACGAGGTCGGCCGCGTGGTCGACGCCGTAGGCCGCGCCTATCGCGGCGACAGCGCCGCCGTGGTCCGCTTCCTGAACCGCCCGCACCAGCTGCTGAACGGCCGCACCCCCCTGGCCATGGCCCAGTCCAGTTCAGCGGGAGCCGAGGCGGTGATCAATCTGGTGCGCCGCGCCGACGCCGGCTTCGCGGTCTAGGTCCGGCATGCACCGTCGGCTGGACGACGCGCTCAAGGGATTCCGCATCGGCGATCCGCGCGGGGAGCACCCTATCTGGAGCGACGGCGGCTCGCGCCTGGCCTCGGGCCGGTGGCACGAGGCGGGTCAGAGGGTGATTTACGCCGCCGAACACTATTCGACCGCCATGCTGGAGAAGCTGGTCCACTTCGGCGGCGAACTGCCGCTGGGCCAGCATCATGTGGAGATCCACATTCCGGCGGGCGTCTCCTACGAGGTCGTCAACCCGGACCTGGTTCCCGGCTGGGCCGAGCCGGGCGGGGCGGCGGCCCGCGCCTTCGGCCGCGCCTGGCACGCGGAAGGCCGCTCAGCCCTGTTGATCACGCCCTCGGTCGTGGCGCGGATGGAGCGCAACTTCGTCTTCAACACCGCTCACCCTGACTTCGCCCGCATCAAGCCGGGGCTGGAGACGCCGGTCTGGTGGGACAGCCGCCTGTTCGGCTGATCCGGCTCGCTCAGTCCAGCTTCAACGCCTCGGCCAGCAGGCGCGCCTCGGCGGCGCGGCTCGAGCCCGCCCGCCAGGCGACGACGATCTCGCGGCGCGGGGCGTCTTCGGAAATAGGCCGCACCACCACCCCGGGATGATCGGCCAGACCCGCCCGCACCGCCATCTGCGGCAGGAAGCTGACCCCAAGGCCCGAGGAGACCATCTGCACCAGAGTCGGCAGGGTGGTGGCGGCGAAGACGTCCTCGCCGCGCGGCGCGTCGATCTTGACTGCGGCCAGGGCCTGGTCGCGCAGGCAGTGGCCGTCTTCGAGCAGGATCAGGTCCTCAGCCTTCAGGGCCCCTTCGGGGATCGGCCCGGACCCCGCCAGGGCGTGACCGGCCGGCGCCGCCGCTAGGATCTCATCGTCGCCGATGCGGGCGTGATCGATGCCCGGCGCGTCATAGGGCAGGGCGATGACGGCGGCGTCCAGCTGACCCGCTTTCAGCCCGGCGATCAGGCGCGGCGTCAGATCCTCGCGCAGGAACAGCCGCAGGCCGGGATAGAGATCCCGCGCGCCCGGCAGGGCCTGAGGCAGCAGGAACGGGGCCACCGTGGGAATGATGCCCAGGCGGAACCGGCCCGACAGGGGCTTGCCCGCGTTCTGGGCGGCCTCGACCAGATCCTCGGCGCGGGCCAGAACATCCTCGGCCCGCCGCACCGCCTCGGCGCCGACGGCCGTCAGGATCACCGCCCCGCGCGTCCGTTCGACCACGGCGGCGCCCAGCACCCGTTCCAGCTCCTGCACCCCGGACGACAGGGCGGGCTGGCTGACGTGAGCGGCCTCGGCCGCGCGGCTGAAGGAGCCGTGCTCGGCCAGAAGTTTCAGATACTGGAGCTGACGCAGGGTCGGCAGAACGGACATGTTTCGCGCATTCGAGAGAGGAGGCGACATAGGCGCCGCCTATGTCTGATGCAGACGCTATCGGCCGTTCTTATAACTCGCCCAGCACGATAAGTTAAATCTATTTGTGAAAGCAAAATGATCGATTTGACTTAAGCAGCGCCAAGGCCCATCTCATGGCCTCGACGGTTCGCGCTCCCCGCGTTCCGGCGGTCCATTTTTTCTGCATCTAGGAGAAGCGCGATGCTCGGCGTCGGTCAAAAACTGCCTGATTTCAAAATTATCGGCGTGAAGCCGGGCTTCAACAGCCACGAGGAAAACGGCGCCTCGGCCTTCGAGCCGGTCACGCAGGACAGCTTCGAGGGCAAGTGGAAGGTCATCTTCTTCTACCCGAAGGACTTCACCTTCGTCTGCCCGACCGAAATCGCCGCCTTCGCCAAGCTGGGCAAGGACTTCGAGGACCGCGACACCGTGGTTCTGGGCGGTTCGACCGACAACGAGTTCACCAAGCTGGCCTGGCGTCGTGACCACGCCGACCTGAACAAGCTGCCGATCTGGCAGTTCGCCGACAACGGCGGCAAGCTGGCCCGCGCCCTGGGCGTGCTGGACGAAGAAGAAGGCGTGGCCCTGCGCGCGACCTTCGTCGTCGACCCGCACAACGTCATCCAGCACGTCTATGTGACCAACCTGAACGTCGGCCGTTCGCCGGAAGACACCCTGCGTGTCGTCGACGCTCTGCAGACCGACGAGCTGTGCGCTTGCAACCGCCCGGTCGGCGGCGACACTCTGGCCGCGTAAGTATTGGCCCAGACAGGCCCGGACCGCGTGAGTAGGGTCCGGGCCGCCCCTCGAAAGAGGCGGCGGCGGGCGACTGTCGCCGCCTTTTTCATGCCTGATGATTTTATTTGGGCGCTATGCTCGGCTCGCGGAGCCTCGCGGCTTGAGCGCCCATCACGCAATGCGGCTCAAAAAGGCGGCTCAAGAAGTAAGCGACCGCGTCGCGAACGATAGCCGCTTCTTTGAAGCGTCGCTTCCTGAAAGGAACACGAAAATGTCCATCGACGCCCTTCGCGATCTGATCCCGGCCTATGGCAAGGACATCTCGCTGAACCTGTCCTCGCTCGCCAATGAGACCGTGCTGAACGACCAGCAGAAGTGGGGCTGCTTCCTGGCCTCGGCCCACGCCATCGGCGTCGCCCCCGTGGTCAAGCTGATCGAGGCCCAGGCCGCGACGGTCCTGTCGCCCGAAGCGATGACCGCCGCCAAGGCCGCCGCCGCCATCATGGGCATGAACAACATCTACTACCGCTCGCTGCACCTGATGAAGAACCCGGAATACACGACCCTGCCGGCCAAGCTGCGGATGAACATCATCGCCAATCCGGGAGTCGAGAAGCTGGACTTCGAGCTGTGGTCCACCGCCGTCTCGGCCATCAACGGCTGCGGCGCCTGCCTGGACGCCCACGAGGGCGAACTGCGCAAGCACGCCGTCCCGGCCCTGCAGATCCAGGCCGCCCTGCGCATCGGCGCCGTGGTCCACGCCGCCAGCCGCATCGTCGCCTCGGAGACGGCGCTGACCGCCTGATCTCGAACGAGGTCCAAGACAGGAAAAGGCGCGGATCGCTCCGCGCCTTTTTCTT
Organism: Brevundimonas sp. NPDC055311; assembly: GCF_053645695.1. Classification (NCBI taxonomy): domain Bacteria; kingdom Pseudomonadati; phylum Pseudomonadota; class Alphaproteobacteria; order Caulobacterales; family Caulobacteraceae; genus Brevundimonas; species Brevundimonas sp. NPDC055311. The sequence continues at coordinate 225,463 of NZ_JBSHMV010000002.1, read as the reverse complement.
TGTCCCGGTTTCGTCAGCCTCGGCTCAGGCGGCGGGTTCGGCTTCGCCTTCCTCAACCAGTTCTCGCATCAGGTCGACCACCAGCTTCTGCTGGCGCGACGACAGGCGCGGGGCCAGGCGGCCGATCTCGATGGTCTGGCGGGTGGCGGGGAAGTCGTGAACGAAGGGCTCGGCCTCGCCCTCGGCCATGCCGGGCTGCGCCGTCCCGGTCAGACCCTCGAAGAAGTAGCCGATGTCCACGCGGAAGAAGCGGGCGATGTCCCACAGCTTGGACGCGGAGATCCGGTTGGCGCCCTTCTCGTACTTCTGCACCTGCTGGAAGGTGACTCCCAGCGCCTGGCCCAGATCGGTCTGGTTGTAGCCCAGGGCGATGCGTTTCTCGCACACGCGCCGCCCCACATGCCGATCCACCAGATGGGGACCTTCTGTCCCGGAACCCCTGACCATGTCCTGCCCTCTTCCCCGTTTTTCTTGTCGACATGCCGCCGTCGCCGGGCCGATGTCATGTCAATTCGCGTCTCAGGGGCGCCGCGGGAACGACGCCCCCCGATAGGCTTAACGACCCAGCCTCGCTTTTCCAGCGCGGCCTCGCCCCGCGATCAGCATTATAACCAACAGGACGGCGAACCCCAGATCGCCCCAGCGGCCGTAAACGGTCGGCGGAGCCGGTTGCGGCAGACGCACGTCGATGACGCCCGCCTGGCCGGGGTCCAGCCGCTTGCCCTCGACGATGCGGCCCCACGGATCGATCATGGCCGAGACGCCCGTAGGCGTCGCCCGCGCCACCGGCAGGCCCGTCTCCAGCGCGCGATAGGAGGCCAGGTTCAGATGCTGGCGCGGACCTGACGTCCGGCCGAACCAGGCGTCGTTGGAGACGTTGACGACCCACGCCGGGCGCGTTGCCGCCGTCGCGGGCGTGAAGCCGGGATAGAGGGCTTCGTAGCAGATCAGCGGCTGCACCGGCGGAGCGTTGACCAGGCTGATCGGCGCAGGGGTCGGTCCGGCGCTGAAGTCGGCAGGGACGTGCACCAGGCTGCGCACGCCGATCCGACTCATCAGGTCGCCCATCGGCAGGTATTCGCCGAACGGCACCAGCCGGTGCTTGTCGTAGATCTGACCGATACGCAGGCCCGCCGCGCCTTCATCATGCAGGGCGAACAGGCTGTTGTAATAGCGGGCGCCCGTCTCGGCGCTCGGGTCCGGCTCGCCCCGGCTCAATCCCGCGAGCAGGGTCTGGCCCGTCTGCAGGGCCCCCGCCACCGCCTGGGCGTCCGAGGAGGCGAACAGGTCGTTGGCCGTCGTCGGCAGGGCGCCTTCAGGCCAGATCACCACGTCAGGCAGAGCGTCGCCCGGACGCGCCGTCAGCTCCAGATAGCGGCCCAGAATGGCCTGGTAAGCCTCGGGGCTCCATTTGTAGTCCTGCGGGATATCGGCCTGGACCAGCCGCACCATGGTCGGCGTCTCCACCAGCCGCGCCGAGGTCAGGCGCACCGTCCCGAAAGCGAACAGACCGGTCAGCGTCAGCGCCCCCAGCCCCGCCGCGATCAGGCGCGGGCGTCGCGGCCCGGCATCGGCCAGGGGCGCGAAGGCGCTGACCGCCGCCACCGTGATCAGGCCCAGCCCATAAACCCCGACGACCGAGGCGAACTGCGACATGGCCGATCCGGCCGCCCAGCCTGCGCCCGCCGGATTCCACGGAAAGCCGGTCAGCACATGGCCGCGCGTCCACTCCAGCAGGGCGAACAGGGCGGCGAACAGCAGGACGCGCCGCGCCCCGGCCGGCCGGAGCCAGCGATAGGCCACGGTCGCCAGCCCCCAGAACAGCCCCATGCCCGCCGGCAGCAGGCTGGCCGCAAACGGCGCCATCCATGCCTGCGCCGGATTGACCAGAAAGGCTTCGGCCACCCACCAGCAGCCGATGAAGAAATAGGCGAACCCCGCCAGCCAGCCGACCCAGAAGCCCCCTTTCATCCCCTCTGCCCGATCCGCCAGCAACAGCAGCAACGGATAGCCCAGCAGTCCCGGCAGGAAGCCGAACGGCGGATGGACCAGGGCGGCGCCCGCCCCGGCCAGCAGCGCCAAGCCGATCCGGCCCCAGCGATGGTTCAGCAGGCCCGCGAAACGGGCGGCGAGCGCCCCGCTCACGCGGCGCCCTCATGCTCGGCTGCATAGGGATCGGCGACACCCAATTCGCCCAGGATCTCGCGCTCCTCGGCCTCCATCTCCTCGGCCTCGGCGTCGTCCTCGTGGTCGCGGCCCAGCAGGTGCAGGACGCCGTGGACGACCAGATGGCTCAGATGATCCGACAGGGTCTTGCCCTGCGCCTGCGCCTCCGCCGCGCAATAGGCGTAGCCCAGCACCACGTCCCCCAGATGCGGAAAGGCGCTCTCGGCGGCCGGAAAGGACAGCACGTTCGTCGGCCGGTCCTTGTCGCGGAAACGCGCGTTCAGGTCCTGCACCGCCGCGTCGTCAGCCAACAGCACGACCACATCGCCCTCGACCGTTCCCAGGGCCGCGAGGGCGGCGCGCTCGGCGATCGCCGCCGTCTCGGGCAGGGCCTCAGTCCAGGCCTCGCTGTCGATCTCGACCTCGATCATCAGGCGTCGTCCTCAAGGTCGGGGAAGGGGCGGCTGCGCGCGGCGTCGCTGTCATAGGCGCGCACGATGCGCTCGACCATGGCGTGACGCACCACGTCCTCGGACTTGAACTGCTGCACGCCGACGCCCTCCACGTCCTTGAGGATGCGCAGGGCGTGGGCCAGGCCGGAATCGCGTGGGTTCAGCAGATCGACCTGCGACGGATCACCCGTCACCACCATGCGCGCGCCCTCGCCCAGACGGGTCAGCACCATCTTCATCTGCATCCGCGAGGTGTTCTGCGCCTCATCGACGATGATGAAGGCGTGGCTGAGCGTGCGGCCGCGCATGAAGGCGATGGGGGCGGCTTCGATCTCGCCCTTCTCACGGCGGCGGCGCACATCGTCGACGCCCAGGATGTCGTTCAGCGACTCCCAGATCGGGGCCAGATAGGGGTCGACCTTCTCGTTCAGATCGCCGGGCAGGAAGCCCAGCTTCTCGCCGGCCTCAACCGCCGGGCGGGTGATGACCAGCCGGTCCACCTGCCCCCGTTTCAGCAGGGAGGCGCCGTAGGCCGCCGCGAGGAAGGTCTTGCCCGTGCCCGCCGGGCCGACGCCGAAGGTCAGCTCGCAGCGGCCCAGCATCTCCAGATAGCGCGCCTGCGACGCCGTCTTGGGGGCGATGGCGCCGCGACGGCCGACGGGCAGGGCGGCGCCCTCCGGCACGCTGCGGCCCGTGGTGCGACCTGCGGGCTCAGCGCGCGGCTGGGTGACGGCGGCGCCCAGGGCGGTGCGGACGTCGGCCTCGGTGATCTCGGCGCCCGCCTCGGCCCGGTTCGACAGGGCCTCGATGACGCGGCGCGCCTGCGCCCGATCCCGCGTGGAGCCGTTGATCGACACCCCGCCGCCCGGCGTCTCGACCAGCACCTTGAAGGCGTCCTCGATCAGAGCCAGGTGACGGCTCTGCGGCCCGATGACCGCGCGCAGCGCCGCATCGCTGAGGGACAGGAACTCGGACTCTCGCGCCATGAGGTCTCCTTTAAGCGTCCCTATCGCCTCGCGCGCGGCGCGCGGCTGCTTGGGGGACATGATTGCGTGTTCCTGTCCCACGCACGGCGCGTGGCGGAACAGGCGTCAGTTCGTCTGGATCAGGCGGCCGGTCAGGCTGTTCTGCTGGCCGCTGATGATCTCGACCGGAACGATCCGGCCGATCAGTTGATCCGCGTCCTCGACGTGGACCGATTGCAGATAGGGCGAGCGGCCGATGGCCTGGGCGCCGTGACGACCCTTCTTCTCGAACAGCACCGGCAGGACGCGCCCAGCCAGAGACTGGTTGAAGACGACCTGCTGCTCGGTCAGCAGGGCCTGAAGGGCGTGCAGGCGCGCCTTGGCGACCTCGTCCGGAACCTGGGCCGCCATGGTCGCCGCAGGCGTGCCGGGGCGCGGCGAATACATGAAGGAGAAGGCGCTGGCGTAGTTCACCCGCCGCACCAGGTCCATCGTGTCCTCGAAATCGCGATCCGTCTCGCCGGGGAAGCCGACGATGAAGTCGCCCGACAGCGCCATGTCCGGCCGCGCCGCGCGGATGCGGGCGATCAGGTCGAAATACTTCTGACGCCCGTGCTTGCGGTTCATCAGCCGCAGGATGCGATCCGAGCCCGACTGAACCGGCAGGTGCAGATAGGGCATCAGGGCGTCCAGATCGCCGTGCGCCGCGATCAGATCGTCCGACATGTCGTTCGGGTGGCTGGTCGTATAGCGGATGCGCTCGATGCCGGGGATGTCGGCCAGGGCGTAGGCCAGCTTCGCCAGCGTAAAGGGCTTTCCGTCCGGCCCCTCGCCGTCATAGGCGTTGACGTTCTGGCCCAGCAGGGTGACTTCGCGCACGCCCCGGTCGGTCAGCGCCCGCGCCTCGTCCAGCACCGCTGCGACCGGGCGCGACCACTCGGCGCCGCGCGTATAGGGCACGACGCAGAAGGTGCAGAACTTGTCGCAGCCTTCCTGCACCGTCAGGAAGGCGGTGACGCCCTCGGTCCCGCGCGTGGCGGGCAGGGCGTCGAACTTTTCATTCGGGGCGAAATCGGCGCCGATGCGCTCGCCGCGCGCCCGCGCGGTGCGGGTCAGCAACTCCGGCAGCTGGTGATAGGCCTGCGGCCCGACCACCAGATCGACCGCCGGCTGGCGCTTCATGATCTCCTCGCCCTCGGCCTGGGCGACGCAGCCGGCCACGGCGATGGTCATGCCGCCGTCGCCCGCCGCCGCCTTCTCCTCCTTCATCTGCCGCAGCTTGCCGAGTTCGGAATAGACCTTCTCGGCCGCCTTCTCGCGGATATGGCAGGTGTTCAGAATGACGAAGTCGGCGCCTTCGGGCGTGTCCGTCGGCGCATAGCCCAGCGGCCGCAGAACGTCAGCCATGCGTTCGGAATCGTAGACGTTCATCTGGCACCCGTAGGTCTTGATGAACAGGCGCTTGGGCGGCGCCTCGCCTTCGGGCGCGACGCCGTGGCCCAGGACAGGGGCCGGGACAGGCTTTTCGAGCGTATCGGTCATGTCCGGCTTATGATCGCCGAAACCGACGACGGCAAGCGTCGGCAGGGTCTGGGGCCGACGGCCGAGGTCAGTCTTCGGCCTCTTCGCGGGGGCGGCGCTTGTAGATCAGCCCCTCCCGCTCCACCGGCTCGGCGCCGGGGATGACGTGGCCGTACAGCTCCAGCTTGTGACCGACCAGCTCATAGCCGAGCTTGCGGGCGATCTCGGTCTTGAGGCGCTCGATCTCGGCGTCGAAGAATTCGATGACCTCGCCCGTCTTGGTGTCGATCAGGTGGTCGTGGTGGTCGTCGCCGGCCTCTTCATAGCGGCTGCGGCCGTCGCCGAAGTCGTGCTTCTCGACCACGCCCGCCTCTTCGAACAGGCGCACGGTGCGATAGACGGTGGCGATGGAGATGTGCGGATCGATCGCCGAAGCGCGGCGATACAGCTCCTCCACATCGGGGTGGTCCTCGGCATTCGACAGGACGCGGGCGATCACCCGACGTTGCTCGGTCATGCGCATGCCGCGCTCGGCGCAGAGTTTTTCGATCCGGTCCATGGCGGCGAAGATAGGATGGACCGTCGCCTTATGGAAGCTATCGAGAAAAGTTCAGGACCAAGGTCAGCGCATCCTCTCGGCGTCCGTCCGCATGCGAATAATAGCCGCGTCGCCGCCCCATCTCGACGAAGCCGCTTCGGGCGTACAGGGCGCGGGCGGCGCCGTTGCCCTCGGCGACTTCCAGGAACATCCGTTCGGCGCCCAGGGCGGCGGCGCGCACCACCGCCGCCTCGACCAGTCGCGCCCCCAGCCCCGCGCGCCGCGCCGAGGGCCGCACCGCCAGGGTCAGAATCTCGGCTTCGTCGACCACGACGCGGATCAGGATGAAGCCGCCCTCCTCGGCCACGGCGAATACGCCCGGCGAGGCCAGGAGTTCGGACAGCACCGCCTGGTCCCAGGCCGCCGCGAACGCCTCGGCGTGGATCGCGGCGAGGCGAGCAGGATCGACCGCCGGGAAGATCGGGTCGCTCACGCGGCGGGCTGACGCGGCTGGCCCGGCAGACGGCTGGGCGGCGTGGCGTCGGGTGCGCGCAGATAGAGCGGCTGCGGCGAGGCGGTCGTCGGATCGGCGGCCAGGGCGAGGGCCGCCAGCGCCTCGGGCGCGGGAGCGGGCAGGGGATGCAGGGCGGCGCTCGCCAGTTCGGGGAAGGCCTCGGCCAGCACCTCGGCCCCGCTGCCGACCAGGATCGGCCGCGCGTTCCCGGTTTCAGCCTGAATGCGGTCGCGCGCCGCCTCGAGGGACAGCGCCTCCGCTTCGCCGAGCGCCACGCCGTCGCGGAACAGACGCGCATAGACCTGGCCCCGGCGGGCGTCGATGACGGCGGCGACCAGGCCCTCGGACGGGACCGAGGCCGCCAGAGCGTCCAGGGTGGAGATTCCGACCACCGGCCGATCCAGCGCCGCGCCCAACCCCAGGGCGAAGGCCAGGCCGACACGCAGGCCGGTGAATGAGCCCGGCCCCACCGTCACCCCGATGCGCGCCATCCCGTCGAAACCGCCCGCCTCCGCCGCCGCATCGCGCGCCAGTCCGCCCAGTCGCTCCTGATGGCCCTTGGTCATCAGCTCGACGCGCAGGCCCAGGGGCTGGAGCTGGGCGTCGCCCGCTTCGCCCTCGAACACTCCGACGGCGCAGGCGCCCAGCGCCGTGTCGATGACCATGATCTTCATGGCCCTGTCCCTAATGCGAAACCGGCGCGGATGCGACCGCTTCGACGCCGAAGACCGTCAGGCCGCCGCCATGGCCTGGGCGACGCGGGTCAGGGCGCGACGCGCGCCGGCGTCGGGAATCCGCGCGAAGGCCTCGGCCAGACCTCGCCCTTCGGCGCTGGTCAGAACCGGGTGCAGCAGCTCCGCCTCGCCCTCGGTCTCAGGTCGCGCTGGGAAGAAGTCACCCACCGAGCAGCCCATAGCCATCGCCGCCTGATGCAGACGCGAGGCGGAGACGCGATTGACGCCCGTCTCATACTTCTGGACCTGCTGGAAGCTGACTCCCAGTTCTCGCGCCAGGACGGACTGGGACCAGCCGAGGGCGGAGCGCCGGGCGGCGATGCGCAGGCCGACGGCCTGATCGATATGATGGCTGCGACGCGACATGACCCCTCCGCTTTCAACCAGAGAGTTTCATGAACGACCGCGCGATGCAACTATTTTGTTTCATTCATCGTCAAAGCGCCCGGTCACAGCCGACATCGACTGGATGCGTGAACGCGCGATCCGCTCCGTCCGGTCCAGACCGCCTGCGCCGAGAACCACGACTTCGGCGTCGTCGGCGCGATCATAGAGGCGAACCCTCTGGGCGCCGTCGTCGATCTGGATGACGCAGCCCTGGCCCCGCCGGGGCCAACGCCCCGGCACATACTCCAGCACCGTTCCGGCCGACGCCCAGGGCGCCAGCTCGTCCGTCTCCAGCCGCAGCCGACGGGCCTGAACGGGCGCGCCGTCGAAGACGCGGCCGCGGGCTGAAAGTCGAGTGGCGGGAAGGGCTTCAGGCGAAGCCGGCTCGCCGCCCATCTGCAGGACCAGCGCCTCGGGCGTTGCATCCAGGGCGCCGGTCAGGCGGCGCTGGACGTCGGGACGGAACAGGCTGGAGCGTTTGCCCGCCTCATACAGGCCCCAGCCCTGGCTGGTCATGCCGATCCTTGCGCCCGCCTCGGCCTGGCTCAAGCCGCGTTCACGCCGCAGCGCCGCCAGGGCCTCGCCCAAGGCGCGAGCCTGGGATGTCTCGTCCGAACCGCTCATGACGCCATCATGCCCGAGGGCGCGCCGTCCGACGAGTGTTTCATGTGAAACAGTGCGGCGCTTACAGCACCTGTTCGACGCTGGTCACTTCGGGAACGTAGTGGCGCATCATCTGCTCGACCCCGGCCTTCAGGGTCGCGGAGGAGGAGGGGCAGCCCGCGCAGGCGCCGCGCATCCGCAGGCGCAGCACGCCGGTTCCCTCGTCGAAATGGTCGAACAGGATGTCGCCGCCGTCCTGGGCCACCGCCGGACGGATGCGGGTGTCGAGCAGGCCCTTGATCTCGGCGACGATCTCCGTGTCCTCGCCGGCGTCCTCGCTCACGGCTTCACCGGCTCGAACCAGGGGCGCGCCAGAGACGAAATGATCCATGATGACCGACAGGATCGGCGCCTTCATCTCGCTCCAGTCGGGGCCCTGCGCCGCGCGGGTGACCGAGACGTAGTCGGCGCCGAAGAAGACCCCCTCGACCCCTTCCAGTTCGAAAAGGGCCTCGGCCAGAGGCGAGGCAGCCGCCTCGTCGATGGTGCGATACTCCAACACGGCCTGCGGGGCGACGTCGCGGCCCGGCAGGAATTTGAGCGCGTTGGGATTGGGCGTGGCTTCGGTCTGGATGAACATGAGCCTCAGATGCGCCCTGCCGCGGCCCGGTTCAAGTGGGCGCTCAAGCAGCGAGCCGCCGCGCAGCCAGCGATAGCGCCCCTTGGATCAAGCCAGATCCAGAATCTCGTCCTCGGTCAGTTCGCCGGGAACAATGGTGACGGGCAGCTTGCGGCCGGTCAGGGCGGCGCCCTGTTTCAACACCGCCGACACCAGGGGGCCCGGGCCGCGTCCATTGGCCCCGGCCGCCAGGATCAGGATCTTGATGTCGGGATCGTCGCCCACGGCCTTGCGGATAGCGGCCTGGGGGTCGCCTTCCTCGATCAGATAGACGGGCGGGGCGCCCGAGGTCTCGGCGACCTTCTCGCCCAGCCGGGCCAGCAGGCCTTCCGCCTCTTCGCGCTGCTGGCGGCGGATTTCGTCGCGGACGCCCGACCAGTGCTCGTCCGATCCGCCGGGCAGGGCGCGCAGCAGGACCACATGGCCCCCGGTCGAACGGGCGCGGCGCGAGGCGTAGGCCAGGGCGGCGCCCAGCTCGGGACTGTCGTCGACGACGACGAGGAACTTCCTGGGCATGGGCCCTCCGGTTCACTGAACAGCAGGCGCCACCTAAACCGACCCCGCCCCAAACGCCAAGGCCCGCCCGCCTCGCCAGACGACGAAACGGACGGGCCCTGATTTGTCGCGACGAATGATCGCGATCCAAGAAGCGCTCAAGCAGCGAGCCGCCGCGCGGCGAGCGATAGCGCGTGACGGCGGGCTTTCGCCCGGCGTCACTCTGCTTAAGAAGCTGAAGCCAACACCTCGCGGATCGCGCCGTTGGCGATGGTCAGCTTGGCGAAGGTCCAGCCGGAGCCCGAGGTCTCGATCTCGTCGACCGAGCCGCGCAGGGCCTCGACCTGATCCATGCGGGCGCCGATCCAGGCGTCGACCGCCTGTTCCGCGCTGTCCTCGCCGGCGCCGGCCGCCTCGGCCGAGGCCTTGGCCACGGCGCGGGTCAGCTGCTGCTGCTCGGTCATCAGGTCCTGGATCAGGCGACGCACGGCCAGGCGATCAAAGTGATCGCCCGACGGCACCGACCCGGCCGCCACGCGCAGGCGATCGAAGTCGAAGGCGGCGCCGACCTGGTGATAGACGCGGGCCATGGCCGGAGCGTCCCAGCCCAGTTCGCCGGCCAGGTCGCCGATGTCGGCCGTGGCCACCATCGGACGCAGCATGGCGATGTCGCGCGCCAGTTCTTCCGGCGCGCCCAGACCGATGAAGGTCTGGACCCGGCCTTCGTAGCGGGCGTGCTCATAACGCGACAGCACTTCGGGGCCGGCGGCGCGCAGGGCGTCGGCGGCGGGCTGGTAGGCGGCGATCATGCCGCCGACCGTCGTCTCGGTGCGCGCCGCGCGACGCGCCAGCCAGAAGGTCTGGCGACGCAGGACCAGGGCGATCTCCTGATAGAGGGCCGTCTGGGCCTCAGCCGGAATCTTCAGGTCCAGGGCCGACACCGCCTTCCAGGCCTCGTCGAGGCGGAAGACGTGACGCGCCGTCTCGAAGGCCGTGACCATGGCGGCGGTGTCGCACTCGGCCGCCGCGCGCAGGCGGTCGGCGAAGGTCGGTCCGGCCATGTTGACGATCTCGTTCGACAGCACGGTGGCGATGATGTCGCGACGCAGGCGGTGGCCCTTCATGTCGCTCTCGAACTGGGCGAGCGGCGTCGGGAAGTAGTCGACCAGCATCCGCTCGAAGAAGGCGTCGTCCGGCGCGGCCGAGGCGACGATCTCATCGAACAGTTCGAGCTTGGAATAGGCGGTCAGAACCGCCAGCTCCGGCCGCGACAGGGCCTGGCCCTGCAGCTTCATCTCGGCCATGCGGGCGTCGTCGGGCAGGTATTCGACCGCCCGGTTCAGCTTACCGATCGAAACCAGGTGCTGCATGAAGGCCTGCTGGGCGTCCAGGGCGTTCGCCCCTTCGGCCTGTTGCAGGGTCAGGGCCAGCGTCTGGTCGTAGTTGTGACGCAGGACGTTATGCGCCACCTCGTCCGTCATCGACTTCAGCAGGGCGTTGCGATCCTCGGCCTTCAGATGGCCCGAGGCGATGGCGCCGCCCAGCAGGATCTTGATGTTCACCTCCTGGTCGGAGGAGTCCACGCCGGCCGAGTTGTCGATGGCGTCGGTGTTCAGCCGCACGCCGACGCGCGCCGCCTCGATGCGGCCCAGCTGGGTCATGCCCAGGTTGGCGCCTTCGCCGATGATCTGGGCGCGAACCTCGCCGCCGTTAATGCGGATGGCGTCGTTCGCCTTGTCGCCGACCTGCAGGTTGGTCTCGCCGGAGCCCTTGATGTAGGTGCCGATGCCGCCGAAGTAGAGCAGTTCGGCGCGGGCCTTGAGGATGGCCTGCATCAGGGTGACCGGGTCGACGGTGTCGGCCTCGATGTCCAGCAGTTCCTTGATCTGAGGCGTCAGGGCGATCGACTTGGCCGAGCGCGAGAAGACGCCGCCGCCTTCCGAGATCAGGCTTTTGTCATAGTCCTGCCAGCTGGTGCGCGGCGTCTCGAACAGGCGCTTGCGCTCGGCCCACGACTTCGCCACGTCCGGGTTCGGGTCGATGAAGATGTCGCGGTGATCGAAGGCGGCCACCACCTTGGTCGCCTGCGACAGCAGCATGCCGTTGCCGAAGACGTCGCCGGACATGTCGCCGACGCCGACCACGGTGAAGGGCTCGGTCTGGATGTCCTTGCCGACTTCGCGGAAGTGGCGCTTGACCGCCTCCCAGGCGCCGCGCGCGGTGATGCCCATCTCCTTGTGGTCGTAACCGGCCGAACCGCCCGAGGCGAAGGCGTCGTCCAGCCAGAAGCCGTAGGACTGGCTCACCCCGTTGGCGATGTCCGAGAAGGTCGCCGTGCCCTTGTCTGCGGCCACGACCAGATAGGGGTCGTCGCCTTCCCAGGCCACGACATTCGCCGGACGCACCGGCGCGCCGTCGCCGACGATGTTGTCGGTGATGTCCAGCATCCCGGACAGGAAGGTCTTGTAGGCGCGGATGGCCTCGGCCTGCGTCTCCTCGCGCGTGCCGCCGACCGGCAATTGCTTGGGATAGAAGCCGCCCTTGGAGCCGACCGGCACGATGACCGAGTTCTTGACCTGCTGGGCCTTCACCAGACCCAGGACCTCGGTGCGGAAATCGTCACGACGGTCCGACCAGCGCAGACCGCCGCGCGCCACCGGGCCGAAGCGCAGATGCGTGCCTTCGACGTACGGCGCCCAGACGAAGATTTCGCGGAAGGGCTTGGGCAGGGGCAGGTCGGCCAGTTCCTGGGCCGCGATCTTGATCGAGATGTGGGCCTTCGGATTCCCCTCGGCGTCGACCTGATAGAAGTTGGTGCGCTTGATCCCGTCGATCAAGGCCGAGATCCGGCGCAGGGCGCGGTCGTGATCCAGGCTCTTCACGTCCTGCAGCAGGGTCTCGATCGTCGCGTCCAGTTCAGCCACGGCCGCTTCGCGCTCGGCGACCGAACCGCCATGGGCCGGGTCGAACTTGGCCTTGAACAGGGCCAGAATGGCGCGCGCTGCGTCGGGGTATTCGCGCAGGGCCGCTTCCTGAACCGACTGGGAGGGGTCCAGACCCGTCTGCTGACGGTAACGCGCCAGGGTGCGGATCAGGGCCGCCTCGCGCCAGTCGACGCCCAGCTCCAGCACCAGGCGGTTGAAGCCGTCGCTCTCGGTACGGCCGTTCCACACGGCCTTGAAAGCCTCCTCGAACGGGGTCTTGAGGTCGGCGAAGACCAGGTCGGCGCCGCGCGGGTCTTCCAGCAGGAAGTCGTGGATGTAGATCGGCTCCTGGCCGATCGTCCGCACGACGTGGTCGGATTCCTCGAGCGTCTTCAGACCCATGTCGGCCAGGATCGGCAGCACGTCGGACAGCGGCACGGCCGACCCGCGGCGATACAGCTTGAAGCGGAACTGCAGATTGGTCTCATCGGCCGTGCGGAAGGCGCGCACCGCCACCGGCTCGGCATGGACGCCGTCGGCCGCCGAACCGTCGTTCAGGCGATCGAACTGCTCCAGGTCGGCCACGGCCTCGGCCGCGTCGTAGCGGTCGCGGAAGGCGACGCCGAAACCCTCGGCCCAGCGGGCGCTGGTCGGGCCGACGGCGGCTTCGTCCACCCCGGCCAGGCGCAGGGCGCGCTCGAAGCGGTCGATCCAGCTGCGTCCGGCCTCGGCCACCTCGGCCTCCAGGGCCTTCAGGTCGGGCACGGGGTGCTCGCCCGGCGTCACGCCGATGATGTAGTGGACGCGCGTCAGCGGCTGGTCGCTCAGCTGCGGATACCAGGCCGAGACGCGGCCGCCCCAGGCCTTGGCCAGAATGCCGCCGATGCGCTGGCGCAGGCCCGCGTCGAAACGCTCGCGGGGGATGAAGCACAACACAGAGACGAAGCGGTCGAACGGATCGCGGCGCGTGAACAGGCGGATGCGCGGACGATCATACAGGTGCAGGACGCCCAGCGCCGTATCCAGCAGCTCATCCTCGCCGATCTGGAACAGCTCGTCGCGGGGGTAGTTCTCGAGAATGTTCTTCAGGCGCTTGTGATTATGGCTGCCCGGCGTCTTGCCCGCGCGTTCCAGCGCATTGGCCACCTTGCGCCGGATCAGCGGCACCTCCTTGGCCATCTTGTCATAGGCCTCGGCGGTGAACAGGCCGACGAAGCGGGTCTCTCCGGTCGGCTTGCCGTCGGCGTCGTAGCGTTTGACCCCGACATAATCCATGTAGGCCCGCCGGTGGACCCGCGAGCGCATATTGGCCTTGGCCACGGTGACCGGATCGCTTTCGCCCAGCTGGCGCTGCATGGCGGCGGTCAGGACGGCCGGTTCGGAGGCGCGGCGCAGCACGCGGCGTTCGGGATCGCTGAGAACGCCCAGACCGTCGCTGGACTGGTTCAGCGGCGCCTCGGCCTCATACGAACCGGACGCGTCGCGCGGATAGTCGTAGTCGCGGGCGCCCAGGAAGACGAAATGGTCGCTCTTGGCCCAGCGAAGGAACTCGAGATTCTCCTTCAGCACTTCGGGGTCCACGCCCTTCGGCGGCGCGGCCTCCAGACGCTGGACGGCCTCGCGCATGGCCTGAACCATGGCGCCGTGATCGCGCACGGCGGCGCGGACATCGGCCATGGCGGTCGCCAGACCCTCGCCCAGGGCGTCACGACGCTCCTGCGGCAGGGGATCGATGACGACGATGATCAGGGAGTCGCGACGGCCCGCCTCGATCTCGACGATCGGGTGGAACAGGGCCCGAACGGTGACCCCCGCCTCGGCCAGGGCGACCAGGACGCTGTCGACCAGGAACGGCCCGTCGTCCTGCAGGATCAGGATCTGGTCATAGCCGGTGTTGACGCCGGCGGCGTCGGCCAGCGGGCCGACGGTGATGCGGGCAGGCTCGCCCGCCTTGCGCGCCTCGGCGCCGCGCCAGGCGCCGGCCAGCACGACGGCCAGGTCGTCGCCGCCGAGTTCAGGCGTCTCATCGGCGGAATAGTCGTCGAAGGCCTGAGCCAGCAGAGTCTTCTCCGCCGCGCCCGGCGGCGCCGCAATCCGCGCATAGGCCGCCTCCAGCGCTCCCAGGTCGGCGGGAACGGCGGGAACGATGCGCGAAGCAGCGGACATGACTCAGGTCTCGAACGGCGCGGTGGAAAACCGCTGGGGAAAACAGCCGCACCTTAGCGCTCCCGGCGAGAACGGCTAGGCCGTCGAGGCCCTGAAACACAGGGAATTTCGGTGTGCAGCGCACCATGTTGCGCCAGAGGCCCAGTTGTGGACGGTTTTGGCCCTGGTCGCCGTCGAACCGAGAAACAAAAGCCCCAATTCCGCCGTGATCGGACAGAAGCAGCTTAAGCTTCAATCCGAAAACAGGTCCTGAAACGAACAAGGCCGTCGAACGGAGTCCGACGGCCTGCTCGGTCCGGCGCTCAGGAGGGGGAGGGGAAGCGCCGGCCTGGGACGTCGCGGTCCGGGAGGGGGAGGGGAGGACCACGTCGTCGTGTGAGGGTGAAATAGGCGTCGATTGCGGCAGTTCAAGGACAAGAAGAGAAAATTTTCGAGTTCTATGTCTGCGGCGGGACGTCGCGGCCCCGGATACGGCGAAGCCAGGATGATCGTCCCCAGACGGAAGGTTTCTGGGCGGCGCCTTCTTCCGCCTCCTTGTCCTTGACCTTGCCCGGCCGCTTGGCGGCGTAGGGTTCGCCGTCGCCCGACAGCAGGACCGCGATCCAGCGCGAGCCCTTGAACTCGGCCAGGATGGCCATGGCCATCACCGCCAGCGGCGTCGACAGGAACATCCCCGCCACGCCCCACAGCTTGCCCCAGAAGGCCAGGGCCAGCAGCACCACGATGGGGTCGATGTTCTGATTGTCGCCCTGCATCCGCGGCTGGACCAGATTGCCGACCAGGAACAGCAGGGTCTGCAGGCCCACGAACAGGATCAGGGCGGGCCAGTAGCTCTCGAACTGGACCAGGGCGAACAGGGGCGGGGCGCAACCGGCCACGGCCCCGCCCAGCACCGGAATGAAGCCGACGATGAAGATGACGAAAGTCCAGAACTCGGCGTTCTGAAGCCCCACCGCCCGCATCAGCACCCAGGCCACGGCGCAGATCATGGCCCCCGTCACGGCCTGGACCCACAGATAGCCCTCGACCCCGCCGCGCACGCGCTCGAACACCTCCAGCGCCTCCTGGCGCGGGCCGCGTTCAGGGAACATGCCGACCATCTTCTTGCGGAAGCCCGCCTGTGAGGCCAGCAGGAAGCCCAGGTAGATCATGACGAAGAAGGCGCCGGTGGCGGCCCCCTGCACCTGGAAGGCCGTCGTGGTCAGCCAGCCGCGCACGTCGATGCCGGCGATCATGTCCTGCAGGGTGGGCGGGTCGCTGACCCCGACCAGGGCCGAGACGTCCCGGCTGATCTGGTCGATGCGCGGGCCGATGCTGCCCGCCACGCCCGAGGCGTCGGTGAAGAAGCCCGCCGCCCCGTCGACGATGATCCAGATGGACAGCATGAAGCCCAGCACCACCACGATCAGGGCGGCCGCCCCCGCGAAGCGCGGCGGAACGGGGGTGCGACGCTCGATGGCGCGCTTCACCCCGTCGATCATGATCATCAGGAACAGGGCCATGGCCAGAGGCGTCAGGATGTCCCTGAGCCAATAGAGGGCCGCGCCCGCCGCCACGACGGCGATCAGCACCACCGCATTCGTGGCCGGGGAGGAATGACTGACGGTGATCGGAAGCTTCATGGCGGAACTGTCGTCGTGGCCGGGAACCGCGTCAATCGCTGTAAACCGCCGAGGTTCCGCCTTGCGGCGACGGCGTGGTGGATTAAGCATGGCGGAGCACGCAGGAGACCCGCTTCATGACCGACGCCCCCGCCCTGTTTCTCGGCCAGTCCTTCGAGGGCGCGCCCGAGCGCCTCTTGCTGAACCGGGCCAATCGCCACGGCGTCGTCGCCGGCGCCACCGGAACGGGCAAGACCGTGACCCTTCAGATCATGGCCCAGGGATTTTCCGAGGCGGGCGTCCCCGTCTTCTGCGCCGATGTGAAGGGCGACCTGTCCGGCATCAGTCAGGATGGCGGCGTGGAGAAGTTCGCCGAGCGCGCGGGCAAGATGGGCCTGACCCTGAACGGCAAGTCGGCGCCCGTCGTCTTCTGGGACCTGTACGGCCAGAAGGGGCACCCGATCCGGGCCACGGTCTCCGATGTCGGTCCGGTCCTGCTGGCCCGGATGCTGGAGTTGAACGACGTGCAGGAAGGAGTGCTGACCGTCGCCTTCCACGTCGCCGACAAGGAGGGCCTGCTGCTGCTGGACCTGGAGGATCTGCGCGCCCTGCTGGCCTATGTCGGCGAAAACGCCCAGACCATCGGCCGCGAGGTCGGCAACGTCTCGCCCACCTCCATCGCCGCCATCCAGCGGGCCCTGCTTCAGCTGGAGCAGCAGGGCGGCAAGGCCTTCTTCGGCGAACCGGCCCTGCGTCTGGAGGACATGATGCGCACCGCCCTGGACGGCCGGGGCCAGGTGAACGTGCTGGACGCCACGCGGCTGATGAACAGCCCGCGCCTTTACGCCGCCT
This sequence comes from Brevundimonas sp. NPDC055311, assembly GCF_053645695.1. Lineage (NCBI taxonomy): Bacteria > Pseudomonadati > Pseudomonadota > Alphaproteobacteria > Caulobacterales > Caulobacteraceae > Brevundimonas > Brevundimonas sp. NPDC055311. The sequence continues at coordinate 208,866 of NZ_JBSHMV010000002.1, read as the reverse complement.
TCCTGCTGTGGCTGCTGTCCGAGCTGTTCGAGCAACTGCCCGAGATCGGCGACCCGGAGAAGCCGCGCCTGGTCTTCTTCTTCGACGAGGCCCACCTGCTGTTCAACGACGCGCCCAGGGGCCTGCTGGAGAAGGTCGAGCAGGTGGTGCGCCTGATCCGCTCCAAGGGCGTCGGCGTCTATTTCGTCACCCAGAACCCGGCCGACATTCCCGACAGCGTCCTGGCCCAGCTGGGCAACCGGGTGCAGCACGCGTTGCGCGCCTACACCCCTGCCGAGCAGAAGGGATTGCGCGCCGCCGCCCAGAGTTTCCGCGCCAACCCCGCCTTCGACACGGCAGAGGCCATCCAGGCCCTGGGCGTGGGCGAGGCCCTGGTGTCGACCCTGGACGAGAAGGGCGCGCCGACCGTGGTGGCCCAGACCAAGATCCGTCCGCCCGACTCGCGCCTCGGCCCGGCGACCGAGGCCGAACGCGCCGCGACCATGGCCGCCAGCCCGGTGCGCGGCGTCTATGACACGGCGGTCAACCGCGAGTCGGCCGAAGAGGTGCTGAAGGCCCGCCGCGCCCAGGCCGACCGCATCGAAGCCGAGACCGCCACGGCGGCGGCTGAGGCCAAGGCGGCGGAAAAAGCCGCCCGTTCGACCGCTGCGTCCCGCGCGCCGGCCGCGCCGCGCCCGCGCGCCTCGTCCAACCGGCAAACGCCGATGGAGGCTCTGACCAAGTCGGTGCTGCGAACCGCCGGCTCGACCATCACCCGCGAACTGCTGCGAGGCGTGCTGGGCAGTCTGAAAAAACGATAGGCCGGGCGCCATCAGGTCCAGCCTCCGGGAACCCGGTCAAGCTTCAGCGCATTTGAGCTCGGCCTTCAACCTGACCGTCTGGATTCCCGCCCATGCTGATTTCGCCTGTCGCCTCCATCGTCGTTACGGCTCTTGCCTTCCTGCCGACCCAGATCGGCGCGGTAGACATCGGTCCTGAGCTCATAGAGGTCGCGGGCATGGGCCACATACGGACCATCCCCTGCGAAGGTCGACGCGTCGAGGTTCAGGGCACGGGCCACGCCTTGACCTTCACCGGCGTCTGTTCGGGTCTGGAACTGTCCGGCGCGAACAACTTCGTCACCATCACCCTGTCGCCGAACGCCGTGCTGGATGTCTCGGGCAGCGGTCAGGCCGTGCGCTGGCGTTCGTCCGGCGAGCCCCGCCAGAGCCTGAGCGGCGCCAACAACAGCGTCGTCCGCGTCCGCGACTGATCAGTCAGCCGCGCGGGACAAGGCGCCACATCCGCAAGGGGTGGCGCACCGCCCCCGCCTCATGCCCCGCTGCGTCGCCTCGGCCGATGTAGAGATCGGCGCGCACGGGGCCGCGGATCGCCGAGCCGGTATCGAGCGTCATGACCAGACCGCGATAGCTGGCGCGCGCGCCGCGCAGATTGCCGCCGTCCGCCTCGATCCAGGCCGCCTCGCCGTAGGTCCAGCGCGAGGGGTCCACCGCGACCGACCGGCGCGCAGGCAAAGGCACCCCCGCCGCCCCCGTCGCCTCGTTTCCGTCGTCGGCGCTGGTGGTGAAGAAGATGTAGCGGGGGTTCAGCGCCATCACCCGACGCGCCTCGGCCCCGCGATGGGCGGACAGCCAGCCGCGGATGGCCTCGCCCGAGGTCCCGTCGCGCGGCAGCAGACCCTGTTCCGCCATCGGCCGGGCGATGCCGACGAATTTGGCCCCGTTGTCGGCGGCGTAGGCGGCCCTCAGACGGGCGCCGTCCGGGAAGGTCAGGGTTCCCGAACCTTGAATCTGCAGGAAGAAGAGGTCCTCGGCCTTCATCCAGGCCAGGACGGAGGACTGAGCCGAGCCCGCCTCGATGGCGGCGCGATCGCCGACGCCGGCCAGATTGGCCGGGCGGCTGAGGACCGGGGCGTCGAACTCCGCGTCCGGAACGCGACGGGCCGGATACTCGGGCGCGAAATAGGCGGTCAGCAGGCCGCGCCCGCCGTCGTCGGTGCGGACTTCGGTCGCCGTGAAGCGGCTTTCAAGGAAGGCGCGCGCATCGCTGGGATTGGCCCGGGCGGCCAGGGCGCGCGCGTCGCGACAGGTTTCGACGGCAATGCGCGACGGACCGCAGCCGGCGGCGTAGGCGCGCAGGGCGGCCAGGTGATCCTCTTCGGACCAGCCGGGCAGGGCGGCCAGGCTGAGCTCGCCGACTGCGGGCGGCGATACAGGCGGGGACACGGGCGGCGGGACGGTCGGCGCAGGTCCGGGGCCCGGCGTGGGAACCGGGCGCGGGGTCGAGGCGCAGGCCGCAGCCAGCAGGGACAGGGCCAGGACGCCGGACAGACCGCCCAGTCGTCCAAGCGGAGCCGTAAGGAGACGGGTCGCGCCCGTCTGATCGAGGGGCGCGGACCGAGCCGTCATCAGGCGGTCGCCGGCTCGACGCGGGCCAGGGCCCAGTTGGGGTCGGACGCGCCCAGACGGCGCTCGAAGGTCCAGATCTCTGCGGTGCGCCGCTCCTCGGTCACCGTCTCGCCGCCCGAAGGCGTGAGCGAGCCGCGCACCTCGGCCAGGAAGCGCACCTTGGCCAGGGCGCGGTCGCCCTCGGCCGTCGCCGACTCAAGATCGGCGCGCGGCGGATGGACCAATTCGGCGCCCTCCGTGTCGCCCCGGGCTTCGCGCGCCGCGATCCCAGCCTCGAACGAGCCCATGACCTTGTCGGTCAACAAGGGACGCAAGGCGTCGCGGTCGCCCTTGGCGTAGGCGCGCACGATGGTCTCATAGGCCTGGCGCGCGCCCTCCAGGAAGCGGTGCGGGTCGAAGTTCGGCTCGCGCGCCTTCAGCCCGGCGATCGCCGCCGTCAGGGCGGGATCGACGACAGGTCCGCGCGGGGCCTCGGGCGCCCCTGCCGGAGCGGCCGGAACCGGAGCGGGCTTGGGGTTGTCCTCGGGCTGACGGCCGACCTTCTTGCCCAGCACATTATAGAGCTGGAACAGCAGCACCGCCGCGATGACGGCGAAGATCACGATCTGAAAGGTCACCGGCACGGTGGGTTCCTCGGCTAGTCAGGCCTCATCTTCCCGGGCGGGAAACGCCTCGGGGTTTCCCCCGAGAGGCGAAAAGGCAGGTCGTACAACGTGATTAGGGGTCGATCCGGGCGGACGCAAGGCGAAGCGAGGGACGAACGCCGGTCTCGACGTTGCGACACAGGGTCCCGCCATGCTACCGCCGCCCTTCACGCCCGCCTCCGGAGGGAGCGGGACGCCTCCATTTCTGCAAGACGGTTTCCAGACTCATGACCGACGCCACGCCGCCCGCCGACGCCAACGGCCAGACGCCCGACCAAGCCCAGCCGCAAGGCCCCGGCTTCCGTATCCTGGCCCAGTACGTCCGCGACCTGTCGTTCGAGAACCCCAAGGCGCCGGACAGCCTGCGCATCGACGGCAAGCCGGCCATCGACATGGGCGTCGAAATGAACGCCCAGGGCCGCCCCGACGGTCTGTTCGAAATCGATCTGAAGCTGTCGATCAAGGCCACGGCCGACGACAAGACCCCGGTGTTTCACGTGGAACTGCTCTACGGCGGCCTGTTCGCCCTGCAGGGCGTCCAGCCCCAGGACATCGAGCCCCTGCTGCTGATCGAATGCCCGCGCTACCTCTTCCCCTTCGCGCGCCAGATCATCGCCCAGGCCACCGCCGACGGCGGCTTCTACCCGCCCTTCATGGTCGACCCGATCGACTTCGCCGCCATCTATGTCGCCCGTCAGCAGCAGATCGCGGGCGCCCCGGCCGAGACCGGCCAGGCATAAAAAAGGGTCGCTAACGCGAGGCGCGCGGCGCCTCGCTGCTTGAGCGACTATCTATGAGAGAGGGGCGTCTAGTCGGACGCCCCTTTTTCTTGCGCTGGAGGGTCCGTGCTCAAGGTCATCGCCGAGGACTTCATCAAGCCCGAACATGTCGAGACGGTGCGGCCTCTCTACGCCGAACTGGTGCAGCTGACGCGGCAGGAGCCGCTGTGCCGCGCCTATGATCTGTTCGAGGATCGCAAACAGCCCGGCCATTTCATCTTCATCGAGGAATGGCCCGACCAGGCGGCGCTCGACGCCCATTGCGCCAGCGAGCACTTCCGGCGCCTGGTCCCCCAGATCGACGCCCATCAGGCCAGGGCCGGGACCTATATCCTGATGAAGCCCGTCCTGGCGGGCCCCGCCGATCAGGCGGCTTCTTCAGCCTCGATCTCGACCGTCACCCCATAGCCCGCCCACAGGCTGAAGTCCTTGAGCGTCGCCTTGAGGAAGGCCAGGTGCGCAGCCTCTTCCTGTTCCGTGACCAGGGCGGGGAGGGGGCGCGGCCGGGCGCCGTAGGCCGCGCGCTCCGCCGTCTCCGTCGCACCGCTGCGCGTCGAGGTCAGGTCCAGCGCCCGCTCCTTGCCGCCGCGCAGCTCCAGATAGACTTCGGCCAGCAGACGGGCGTCGATCAGGGCGCCGTGCAGGGTGCGCTCGACCAGGCTGATCTTGTAGCGTTTGCACAGGGCGTCCAACGAGTTGGCCATGCCCGGAAACCGCTTCTGGGCCAGGGCCAGGGTATCGATCCAGCGGTCCTGCGGCGGCGGCTTGCGACCGATGCGGCCGATCTCGAAGTCGATGAAGTTGCGGTCGAAGTTGGCGTTGTGCGCGATCAGGGGCGCGTCCCCCAGGAACTCCATCAGATCATCGACGACCTCATGGAATTTGGGCGCATCCTTCACCTTGTCGTCGGTGATGCCGTGCACCTTGATGGCGTCCGGAGGGATCAACCGCTCCGGGTTGATGAAGCGATGGAAGGTCCGCCCCGTCGGCAGCAGGTCCTCGATCTCGATGCAGCCCACCTCGATCAGCCGGTCGCCGGTCTTGGGATCGAAGCCGGTGGTTTCAGTGTCGAGAACGATTTCGCGGGCCATGTCCCTTAATGCCGGGGTTCGGCCCTGAACGAAAGCCTCAGACCTCCAGGGTCCGACGGATGGCCTGAGCGACCTCCAGACTGCGCGCCGCCTCCTCGCGGTTCTCATCCTCCAGATGCCAGGCGGCGGAGAGGCAGGCGTGACAGAATCCCCAGGCCAGGATCGCCTGTGCCGGCCGTCCGACCGCCGGCGCCAGGGTCCGGGCCAGACGCTGCGCCCGCTCGGGATCGGTTCGAAGATCCTGCCGCTCCACAGGATTGTAGAGCAGATTGGCCGCATCATAGGCCGGATCGCCCAGGACGCCGTGCGGATCGATCGCCAGCCAGCCGCGTGGGCCGTGCAGGATGTTGTCGTGATGAAGATCGCCGTGCAGCGGCCGGATCGACGCGCCTTCCGACATCAGGCTCGCTGCAAGGCCTGCGGCCTCGCCGAACAAGCCGCCCTGATTGTCGGCCTCAAGCCTCAACGCCGCGAAACGGTCCTCCATGGTCTGGAGGCCCCCGGCCGGGCGATCCGAAGGCGCGTGAAGCGCGCCCAGCACATCGGCGGCGATGCGGGTCGCGGCGGCGTCGCCCTCGACGTCCAGCACCGAGGTCAGGGTGCGGCGGCCGGCGTCCTCAAGCCATTGCCAATCCCCCTCCGCGCCTAGAAGGCGGATCGCGCCGGCTCCGTCACGCCAACGCAGCCAGGCCAGGGCCTGGGGCGCGTCCGGCGCCGCCTGCGGGCTCAGACGTTTGACCACGCTCGTGCGGCCGTCGCTGTCCACGGCTCGCCAGACCGAGCCGCCAATCCCCTCGGAGGGTCAGCTTCATCAGCTTCCAGACGGAAGGGACCCCGGGCGGCGTCATGCTCCGGCGGCGCTCGTTGGCGATCGCCAGTCCGGCGACAGAACGGTCTTCACGACCGCGCGCACCTGGTCGCGCGCTGCCTCCAGGCCGTGGCCTGTGTCGATCAGGAAGTCGGCGCGCGCGCGCTTTTCGGCGTCCGGCGTCTGGCGCGCCAGGATGGCTTCGAACCGTTCGCGCGTCATGCCGGGGCGGGCCAGGACGCGCTGGGCCTGAACCTCGACGTCCGCCGTGACCACGACCACGGCGTCGACGAAAGCCTCGCCGCCGGTCTCGAACAAAAGGGGGATGTCCACGACCGCCAGCCGGGCGCCCTGCGCGGCCGCCGTCTTCAAGGTCTCGGCCCGGTCAGCCGCGACCAGCGGATGGACGATGGCCTCCAGCCGCTGGAAGGCGGCCTCGTCGCGACCCAGGGCTTCGGCCAGACGCGACCGATCCACAGCCCCGTCCACGACCACGCCGGAAAAGGCCTGCGCCAACGGAGCGACCGCCGCGCCGCCGGGGGCGTAGAGGCGATGAACGGCGGCGTCGGCGTCCCACACCACGGCGCCTTCGTCAGCGAACATCCGCGCCGTGGTCGACTTGCCCATGCCGATGGAGCCGGTCAGGCCGAGGACGATCAAACCGCTTCTCCGAGATGCGCCAGAAGCAGGGCGCGCAGGTCCAGGAGCGGCGGCGGGCGGCGGAAGATGGCCTCGAATGACGGCGTCGCCTGGCCGATCAGCATGGCCAGACCGTCCACGGCGGTCAGGCCGCGCGCCCGCGCCGCCGCCAGCAGGGGCGTGACGACGGGCTTGTAGGTCATGTCCATGACCACCGCCGACGGCTTGAGCGTTTCCAGCGCGATGTCCGGCGCCACGCTCAAGGCGTTGATGACCAGATCGGCGTCTTTCAGCACGCCGGCGTCCGGGGCGACCGAAACGGCCGGGCCCAGGTCGGCGGCCAGGGCCTCGGCCCGCTCGCGCGTGCGGTTCAGGATGGACAGGGCGGCGCCCGCCTCGATCAGGGCGCCCGCGCCCGCCCGCGCCGCGCCCCCCGCGCCCAGGATGACGACGGAGGCGCCGTTCAGCTTCAGCCCCGGCGCCTGTTCCGCCAGGGCGTAGAGCACGCCCGCGCCGTCGGCGCTCTCGGCCCGCACCCGGCCCTCTTCGAAGACCAGGATGTTGGCCGAGCCGGTCAGGCGCGCCGCCGCCCCTGCTTCATCGGCCAGGGCGAAGGCCTGTTCCTTGAACGGCGCCGTGACGTTGACGCCGGCGATCAGCCCCGCGCGGCCCGCCGCCACCAAAGCCTCGAACCCCGCCGCATCCCGGGGCGCGAAGGCGGCGTAGGCGGCGTCGATCCCGCCCGCCTCCAGCCAGGCGTTGTGGATCACCGGGCTGAGCGAATGGCTGACCGGATATCCGACGATGCCGCCCAGCAGGGCGGCGCCGGTGATGCGACCGACAGGCTTGCCGTTCATGATGCGATCACCCCCGCGCGACGCAGTTCGGCCAGGACCGGCCACAGCGGCAGGCCCAGGACCGTGAAATAGTCGCCTTCCACCGCCTCGAACAGCTGCGCGCCCAGCCCCTCGAGCCGGTAGGAGCCGACGCAGGACAGCAGCGCCTCGCCCTCCGCCGCCAGATAGGCGTCGAGGAAGGCATCGGAGAAGTCCCGAATCTTCATCTCGACCGTATCGACGCCGGACCAGACGACCTGGCCGTTGCGGGCCAGGGCGGCGCCCGAATGAAGCTGATGCGTGCGGCCGCGCATGACCGACAGCCGTTCGCGCGCGGCGTCCAGCGTCGCCGCCTTGGACACCAGACCGCCGTCGAAGGCCAGGGTCTGGTCGGCGCCCAACACCCAGGCGTCGGCGTCATGGCGCGACACCGCCAGGGCCTTGGCCCGCGCCAGCTCGACCGCCAGCTCGACCGGATCGACGCCCGGCGTCTTCAGCGCGTCCTCGTCCACATCGGCGACCTGGACGACGAAGGGCACGCCCGCATCGCTCAGCATGGCGCGGCGCGCGGCGCTCTTGGAGGCCAGGATCAGGCGTTCGCCTTCGGTCGTCGTCACATCGGGGCTCCCAGCTTGCGGCTGCGCCGCTCGCTCAAAAGGTTGATGATGGCGGCCGCCGTCTCCTCGACCGAGCGGCGCGTCACATCGATGGTCGGCCAGCCGCGCCGCTCGAAGGCGCGTCGGGCCTTGATGGTCTCTTCGCGCACGGCGTCATGATCGACATAGGCCGAGGCGTGGCCCGCATTGAGCCCGTCCAGCCGGTTGCGGCGGATCTGCACCAGCCGATCGGGCGACACGGTCAGGCCGACGACGAGGGGATTCTTCAGCCCGGTCAGCCGCTCGCCGTCCTCCTGACCAGGCACCAGGGGCACATTGGCCGCGCGAATGCCTCGATGCGCCAGATAGATGCAGGTCGGCGTCTTGGAGGTGCGGCTGACGCCGCACAGCACCACGTCCGCCGCCTCCAGCTGCTCCAGCGTGCCCTGGCCGTCGTCATGGGCGATGGCGTAGTCGAGCGCGCTCATGCGGTTGAAATAGCCCGTATCCAGGGCGTGCTGCGCCCCGACCCGCGCCGAAACATCCGCCCCCAGATAACGCGACAAGGCCCCCACCAGCGGGTCCAGCGCCCCGATCTGCGGCATCTGCAGCCGACGGCAGCCTTCCTCCAGCTGCTCGCGCAGGTCCCGATCGACGAGGGTGTGCAGCACCACGCCGGGGGCCGCCGCCACCTCTTCAAGCACGCGATCCATCTGCTTGGTCGACCGCACCAGGGCGTAGATGTGCTCGATCGGAATGACGCCGTCGAAGCGGGCGATCACCGCCTTGGCCATGGCGTTCAGCGTCTCGCCGGTCGAGTCCGACACCAGGTGGACGTGAAAATAGGTGGCCAGGCGCGAGGCGCCGGGAGGGCGGGCGGGGCTCATGAGGACGGCGTCTCCTTCTCCGAACCGGTCAGACCATCCCCGCGCCCTGTTGAAAAGCCGGGGCGCCGTTCGTGAAAGACCGGGCGCCGAATCCTCTAGCAAGCCCCGCCGCCGGTCGCGAGCGGGGATCGCGGGCGCCGTTGGCGGGATCGGCGCCGGAGTCGTCCGCCTGGGCGCCGGAGATTCATCCCGTTCTGGGGGTCGGACAATTTGTCCAACAACGGCGCCCGTGGATTCACCCACAACGGCGCCCAGAGAGGAAGCCGAGTCCCGCGGGTGTTTCACGGCTTATCCCCATGACTCACACCCCGCCTTGTAAACGCCCGGATTTCTCCGTCGCCGACAGGGGACAAAAGGGAGTCGAACCGGGACTGCCGACACTTATCCCCGCGCTCCCCGGCCCTGCTTCCAACCTCTAATTCTTTCAATTCTTAAATCTGAATAGGGATTGAGGCTTGAGGGTGTGCATCCTAAAGGCCGAGACATGAGCACGCCCCTTCTAATCCAGGCTCTCCAGGGCCGAACCCTTTCTCGCCCGCCCGTATGGTTCATGCGTCAGGCCGGGCGCTACCTGCCGGAATACCGCGAGCTGCGAGCCAAGGCGCCGGACTTCATCGCCTTCTGTCTGAACCCTGAGATGGCGGCGGAGGCGACGTTGCAGCCGATGCGCCGTTTCGGCTTCGACGCCGCCATCGTCTTCGCCGACATCCTGCTGATCCCCGGCGCCCTGGGCCAGAAGGTGTGGTTCGAGGCGGGGGAGGGGCCGCGTCTGGGCGCCCTGCCGTCGGTGCAGTCGATGGCCGACAAGGCTCAGCAGGCTGGAGAAGCGCTCAAGGCCGTGGGCCAGACGCTCAGCCTGGTGCGAGCGGAACTGGAGCCTGAACGCGCCCTGATCGGTTTCGCCGGGGCGCCGTGGACCGTGGCCACCTATATGCTGGACGGCGAACACCGCACCATGGGCAAGGGCGAGCGCGGTCTGGCGCGCACCTACGCCTACACCCAGCCCGAGATCGTCTACGGTCTGCTGGACGTGCTGGTGGAAGCCACCGCCCACTATCTGAAGATGCAGCAGGACGCCGGCGCCCAGGTCCTGAAGATCTTCGAGAGCTGGGCCGAGGGCCTGCCCGACGATCTGTTCGAAACCCTGGTGCTCAAGCCGCATCAGAAGCTGGTCGCCCGCGCCCGCGAACTGGGGGTCACCGTGCCTCTGATCGGCTTCCCGAGGGGCTCGGCGGCCCTGGCTGAACGCTATGCGCGCGAATGCGACGTTCAGGGCGTGGCGCTGGACACCGCCTGTCCTCTGGAGGTCGGCCAGCGCGTCCAGGCCATCAAGCCCATCCAGGGCGCGCTGGACCCCCTGCTGCTGCGTGCGGGCGGCGACGCCCTGGACCGCCGCGTCGACCAGCTGATGGAGGCCTGGGGCCAGGGGCCGTGGATCTTCAATCTGGGCCACGGCATCCTGCCGGACGTTCCGATCGCCCATGTCGAACAGGTGCTGAAGCGGATCGGCGCCCAATGACCCGGACCGCCACAAACCCCGAGGGACGACCCAACCGGCGCGTGGCGGTCGTTCTGACCAATCTGGGCGGTCCTGATCGCCCCGAAGCGGTCAAACCCTTCCTGTTCAACCTGTTCAACGACCCGGCCATCATCGGCCTGCCGGGGATCGTGCGTACGCCGCTGGCGAAGCTGATCTCCAGCCGTCGCGAGACCTCGGCCCAGGCCAACTACGCCCTGATGGGCGGCGGCTCTCCCCTGCTGCCCGAGACGCAGAAGCAGGCCGAAGCCCTGTCGCGCGCCCTGGCCGACTCCGCGCCGGGCGACGACAGCCGCGTCTTCATCGCCATGCGCTACTGGCATCCGCTGACGGAAGAGACGGCGGCGGGGGTCAAGGCGTTCCAGCCGGACAAGATCGTCCTTCTGCCCCTCTATCCGCAGTTCTCGACCACCACGACGGCCTCCTCGCTGAAGAAGTGGACCGAGTGCTACGACGGCCCCGGCGAGACCCACGTCGTCTGCTGCTATCCGGACGCTGAGGGGCTGATCGAGGCCCAGGCGCGTCTTATCAGGCAAACGCTTGATAAGGCCGAAGGAAAGCCGGTTCGCGTGCTGTTCTCGGCCCACGGCATCCCTGAGAAGCTGGTCGCCGCCGGCGATCCTTATCAGGCTCAGGTCGAGGCCACCGTGGCCGCCGTGGTCGAGCACATGAGCCTGACCGATTGGGCCATCTGCTATCAGAGCCGGGTCGGGCCGCTGAAATGGCTGGGACCGGCCACGCCGGACGCCATCGAGCAGGCGGGCCGGGACGGCGTGGGCGCCGTCGTCGTGCCCATCGCCTTCGTCTCTGAACACATCGAGACCCTGGTCGAACTGGACATGGAATACGGCGAACTGGCGCACAAGGTCGGTTGCGCCCCTTATTTGCGCGCGCCGACGGTCAGCGCCGACCCGGTCTTCATCACCGCCCTGGCCCAAGCGGTCGAGCGGGCGCTGGAGACGCCGGGAATCGCGCCGCAGGGGGCTTCTCAGGGCGGACCATGCGCCCACTTGAAAGCCTGTCCGTCTGGCTGTTCAAAGGTCTCCAGGGCGGCTTGAGGGGAGCGACATGGACTATTACAACCTGGCCCGCGGGCTGCACATTCTGGCGGTGATCGCCTGGATGGCCGGAATGCTCTTCCTCCCGCGTCTGTTCGCCTATGACGCCGAGCAGAACGCCAAGCCCGAACCCCTGCGCGGCGAGATGCAGGCCCTGTTGCGGGTCTGGCAGACGCGTCTGCTGCGCATCATCATCAATCCGGCGATGATCCTGGCCTTCGTCTTCGGCGGCTGGCTGCTGTGGCTGCGCAGCGGCGACGGCGCCGACTGGTCCTTCGCCCATCAGCCGTGGATGGTGACCAAGCTGATCGGCGTATTCTTGTTGGCGGCTTGGCACGGCTTCCTGGCTGGGCAGCGCAAGAAGATCGCGGCCGGCACGTCGAAATATTCGGGGCGTTTCTGGCGGATGACCAATGAGATTCCCTTCGTCCTGGCCATCATCATGGTGTTGTCGGTGACGATGGAGTGGACATTTTAGAAGTCCTGACGCGAGCGACGGGGCGCGCGCTGCTTGAGGGGCCTTGACCCGCGCGGGTCTTTCGTGGTTCCGCTACGGTGAACCGTGCGGCCGATCCGTGCAGTGCGGTCCCTCTCTTTTCGCGACGCCTGCCGGTTCGAACCTGCGGGAGACCGTCGCCCTCCCTCGCAGCCCCTGCGGCTGAAACCATCGACGACCTTCTGCTCCTGGGCGCCCCGCGGCGTTCGGGTGCGCGAACGAGCACGCCATCATGACCGATACGCCTGAGACGCCGGAAACCGAAGTCCCTGAAAATACGGCGGAAACGCCTGTCGAGCGGCCGCGTCGCACCCTGAGCCTGGGCGGCAGCCGCGCCGCTGCGCCGGTCGAGGAAGCCGCGCCGGAAGAAACCGTCGTCGCGCCCGTCGCTGAAGACGACGATCACGGCGTCGACACCACGGCCGAGGACGACGATGAGGACGACGACGGCGAACCCATCGTCCCCAACGGCCGCATCACGCTTCAGGAACTGAACGAGAAGACGCCGGAAGACCTGGTCGCCTTCGCCGAGGGTCTGGACATCGAGAACGCCGGCAATCTGCGCAAGCAGGACCTGCTGTTCGCCATCCTCAAGACCCTGGCCGACGAAGAGGTCGAGATCATCGCCTCGGGCGTGCTGGAGATCCTGCCGGACGGCTTCGGCTTCCTGCGCAGCCCCGACGCCAACTACCTGCCGGGTCCGGACGACGTCTATGTCTCGCCGTCGCAGATCCGCCGCTTCGGCCTGCGCTCGGGCGACACGGTGCACGGCGCCGTGCGCGGCCCGCGTGAGGGCGAGCGCTATTTCGCCCTGCTCAAGGTCGACACGATCAACTTCGAAGATCCGGAGATGGTCAAGACCAAGGTCCTGTTCGACAACCTGACGCCGCTCTATCCCGAAGAGCGGCTGCACATGGAAATCCAGGACCCGACGCTGAAGGACCGTTCGGGCCGGGTCATCGACATCGTCGCCCCGCTCGGCAAGGGCCAGCGCTGCCTGATCGTCGCCCCGCCGCGCGTCGGTAAGACGGTCATGCTGCAGAACATCGCCAAGTCGATCGAGCGCAACCACCCGGAAGTCTTCCTGATCGTCCTGCTGATCGACGAACGCCCCGAAGAAGTCACCGACATGCAGCGCACGGTGAAGGGCGAGGTCGTCGCCTCGACCTTCGACGAGCCCGCCTCGCGCCACGTCGCCGTCGCCGAAATGGTGATCGAAAAGGCCAAGCGCCTGGTCGAGCACAAGAAGGACGTGGTGATCCTGCTGGACTCCATCACCCGCCTGGGCCGCGCCTACAACGCCACCGTTCCGTCGTCGGGCAAGGTGCTGACCGGCGGCGTCGACGCCAACGCCCTGCAACGTCCGAAGCGCTTCTTCGGCGCCGCGCGTAATGTGGAGCAGGGCGGCTCGCTGACCATCATCGCCACGGCCCTGATCGACACCGGCAGCCGCATGGACGAGGTGATCTTCGAAGAGTTCAAGGGCACCGGCAACTCGGAAATCGTGCTGGACCGCAAGGTCGCCGACAAGCGCATCTTCCCGGCCATCGACGTGCTCAAGTCCGGTACCCGCAAGGAAGACCTCATCACGCCGAAGGATCAACTGGCCAAGACCTATGTCCTGCGCCGTATCCTCAACCCGATGGGTCCGCAGGACGCGATCGAGTTCCTGCTCGACAAGCTGCGCCAGTCCAAGAACAACGCGGACTTCTTCCAGTCGATGAACACCTGATACTGGCCCTTGCGCCGCCCGCGCGGCGGGCGGCTGCTTGAGGGCTGTTTCACGTGAAACACGCCCCGGTCTGAAAGGCGAACGTCATGAAGCTGAACATCGAGATCGACTGCACCCCGGCCGAGGCCCGCGCCTTCCTGGGCCTGCCGGATGTGACGCCGCTTAACGATCATCTGGTCGCTGAGATGCAGAAGCGGATGGACGCCAACATGGCCGCCATGCAGCCCGACGAACTGATGAAGACCTGGACCAGCTTCGGCGTTCAGGCCCAGGACCAGTTCCGCCGCCTGATGGAAGCCGCCGTCACGGGCGCGGCCAAGCCCTGAATCTGACGACGTGGGCCTGACGACGTGAGCGACACCATCTTCGCCCTCGCCACCCCGCCGGGGCGGGGTGCCATCGCGGTGCTGCGCCTGTCCGGGGCGGCCACGGAGTCGGCGCTGACGGCGCTGGGGGCAGGGGGGCTGACCCCGCGCCTGGCCTCGGTGCGCAGCCTGCGCCACGAAGGCCGTCTGATCGACGAGGCTCTGGTGCTGCGCTTTGTCGCTCCGCGCTCCTACACGGGCGAGGATTCGGCCGAACTGCATCTGCATGGCGGTCGCGCCGTGGTGGAAGCGGCCAGCACCGTCCTGATCGCTCTGGGCCTGCGTCCGGCCGAGCCCGGCGAGTTCACCCGTCGCGCCTTCCAGAACGGCCGCATGGATCTGGCCCAGGCCGAGGCCGTCGCCGATCTGATTGACGCCGAAACAGAAGCCCAGAAGTCTCAGGCCCTGGGCCAGCTGGACGGCGCCCTGTCAGCCGCCTACGCCGGATTTCGCCGCGACCTGCTGAAGGCCCTGTCCCTGGTCGAGGCCGAGATCGACTTTCCCGACGAGGAAGTGCCCGACAATCTGGCGCGCACCGCCGGACCGGTGCTGGACGCTCTGGCTGGAGACCTGCGCGCGGCCCTGGCCGATTCTGATCGCGGGCGACGGGTGCGCGAAGGCTATCGCATCGTTCTGATCGGCGAGACGAATGCGGGCAAGTCTTCCCTGTTCAACGCCTTGGTCGCGCGTGAAGCCGCCATCGTCACCCCCATCGCCGGGACGACGCGCGACGTGCTGGACGCGGACATCATGATCGGCGGCTACGCCGTCACCTTGTCGGACACGGCGGGCCTGCGCGACAGCGACGATCCGGTCGAAGCCGAGGGCATTCGCCGCGCCCGCCTGCGCGCGGAGGGCGCAGACCTGCGCCTGTGGGTCCGCTCCCCTTCGACCGAGGGGGCTGAGGACCCGGCCTCTGTCTTCGTCCGCCCGTCCGATCTTCAGGTGCTGAACAAGGCCGACCTCGGCGCCGTGGCGGTCGCGCCCGCTCTCGAGGCCCTGAGCGTGAGCACGACGACAGGGCAGGGGCTGGCCGAACTGCACGACTGGATCGCGGCCCGCCTGGCGCGTGACCTGTCGGGCGCCGACTTCCCGGCGGTGACGCGCGAGCGGCATCGTCGCCGCCTGGCAGAGGCCTTGGCCGCTGTCGAGGCGGGGCGCCGCGCGCTCGATTTGGCGCCGGAGATGGCGGGGGACGACCTACGCCGCGCCGCTGACGCCCTGGCCCGCGTCACCGGAGCCATAGGGGTGGAGGACGTTCTGGGCGAGGTCTTTTCTTCCTTCTGCATCGGCAAATAGGCCCGGCTTTCGCCCGTTTCACGTGAAACAACCGTTGTGGGGCCGGTGGCGATTCCGGCTCGAATGGACTATGTGGACGCCATGAGTTCGACCCCCGACCACACCTTCGACGTCGTCGTCATCGGCGGCGGTCACGCCGGTTGCGAGGCGGCGACCGCCGCGGCGCGCGCAGGCGCGCGCACCCTGCTTCTGACCCAGAAGCTGGAGACCATCGGCGAGATGAGCTGCAACCCGGCCATCGGCGGCCTGGGCAAGGGGCATCTTGTGCGCGAGATCGACGCCCTGGACGGCGTCATGGGGCGGCTGGCGGACGTGTCGGGCATCCAGTTCCGCATGTTGAATCGATCCAAGGGCGCCGCTGTGCGCGGCCCGCGCAGCCAGATCGACCGAGGCCTGTATCGCGAGGCCATGCAGGCCGAACTGGCGGATTATGCCAACTTGACCCTGATGGCGGGCACGGCCGAGGGCTTGATCCTGAACGGCGACCGCGTGGTCGGCGTGACGACAGGGGCAGGGGAGACGATCCGCGCCGGCGCCGTGGTGCTGACGACCGGCACCTTCCTTAACGGCGTCATCCATCGCGGCGATCTGCGGATTCCGGCGGGGCGCTATGGCGAAGACCCTTCGACCGGATTGGCCGGTGATCTGCACGCCGCCGACCTGATGATGGGCCGACTGAAGACCGGCACGCCCGCCCGTCTGGACGGACGCACCATCGCTTGGGAGCGGCTGGAGATGCAGGCGGCGGACGACCAGCCCGTGCCCTTCAGCTTCCTGACCGATCGCATCGACGTGCCGCAAATCGCCTGCGGCGTCACCCACACGACGGAAGAGACGCACCGCATCATCGCCGACAACCTCGGCGAAAGCGCTGTCTATGGCGGACGGCTTTCGGGCCGGGGGCCGCGCTATTGCCCCTCCATCGAGGACAAGGTGGTCCGCTTCGCCGACAAGACCAGCCACCAGGTCTTCCTGGAACCGGAAGGGCTGGATGATCCCAGCGTCTATCCGAACGGCATCTCGACCTCGGTATCCGACACGACCCAGATGGCCTTCCTCAAAACCATGCCGGGGCTGGAAGCGGTCGAGGTGTTCCGCTTCGGCTACGCCATCGAGTACGACTATGTCGACCCGCGCGAGCTGACGCCCGCGCTGGAGGTCAAGAAGCGGCCCGGCCTGTACCTGGCGGGCCAGATCAACGGCACGACCGGCTATGAAGAGGCGGGGGCGCAAGGCCTGATCGCCGGGCTCAACGCCGCCCGCGCGGCGGCGGGGTCGGCCCCGCTGGTCCTTGGCCGGGATCAGGCTTATATCGGGGTGATGATCGATGATCTGGTGACGCGGGGCGTGACCGAACCCTATCGCATGTTCACTAGTCGGGCCGAGTATCGGCTGACCCTGCGCGCCGACAATGCGGATCAGCGCCTGACGCCCATCGGCATCGAGGCGGGCATCGTGGGCGCAGACCGCGCCAAGGTATGGCTGGACAAGGCCGATCGGTTGGACCGGGCGAACCGTGTTTCACGTGAAACACAGTTCACGCCCAAGGAGGCGGGGGCGCTCGGCATTACCGTCAACGCCGACGGGCAGCGTCGTTCGATCCGCGATCTGCTCGCCTTCCCCGATGTGTCCTTGGATCACTTCGTCGCCATCCGCCCCGAGATCGTCGACTGGCCGGCCGCCGTGCGCGAACAGGTCGAGATCGACGCCGTCTACGCGGGCTATCTGGACCGCCAGGCCCAGGACGCGGAGGCGCTGCGGCGGGAGGAGGGGCTGGCCTTGCCGGCCGACCTCGACTACGCGGCCATCGGCGCCCTGTCGAACGAGGTGCGCGAGAAGCTGGCCATGATCCGCCCGCTGACCCTGGGCCAGGCGGGGCGGATTGAAGGCATGACGCCGGGCGCCCTGACGGCGCTTCTGGCGCATGTGAAGAAGGTCAAGGGCGTGGCGGCCGACCTGTCGGCGGTCGTCGCCTGATGTCGGACGCCATTCAGACTTTCCGCGCCCAGACCGGCGCCAACGACGCCAACATCGCCGACCTGAAGACCTTTCTGGCCATGCTGACCGAGGCCAATGCGGTGATGAACCTGGTCGGTCCCGACACGCTTCCAGACTTCTGGAACCGTCACGCCTGGGACAGCGCCCAGTTGCTGGACCTTGCGCCGGAAGCGAAGACCTGGGCCGATCTGGGGGCAGGGGCGGGGTTTCCCGGCGTCGTTCTGGCCATCCTTCTGAAGGGCCGGCCCGGCGCCCATGTCTGGCTGGTCGACAGCCTGGGCAAGCGCTGTCGTTTTCTTCAGACCATCGTCGATGCGCTGGATCTGCCCGCCACGGTCGTCAATGGGCGGGCCGAGGAGCAGGCGATCACGGTCGATATCGTCACGGCGCGCGCGGTGGCGGCGATGGAGAAGCTTCTGGGTTATGCACAACCCTACTTCCAACGCGGTGCAAAAGGCCTGTTCCTCAAGGGAGAGAAGGCCGAGGCTGAGTTGAAAGAGGCCCGTCGGGTCTGGCAGTTTGAGGCCGAGCTTACGGTCTCGCGCAGCGATCCGCGCGGCCGCATCGTTTCACTGGGGAGCCTTCGCCGTGTCCGTTGAGTCCGTAAAGCCGCCCCGCGCTCATGAAACCCGCGTCCTGGCGGTCTCGAACCAGAAGGGCGGGGTGGGCAAGACCACGACCGCCATCAATCTGGGCACGGCCCTGGCGGCGATCGGCGAGAAGGTGCTGATCGTCGATATGGACCCGCAGGGCAACGCCTCCACGGGGCTGGGTGTTCCACGTGAAACACGGCGGGTGACCATCTATGACGTCATCGTCGACGGCCGCCCGGTGGATGAGGCGGCGATCGAGACCGCCGTGCCTGGCCTGTTTATCGTCGCCGCCGATCCCGACATGTCAGGAGTCGAGATTGAACTGAGCCAGTCGGATCGCCGTTCCTATCGTCTGCGCGACGCCCTGGCGAAGCAGGGCGGCAACGGTCATTCCCGGTATGACTATGTGTTGATCGACTGCCCGCCGTCGCTGAACCTGCTGACGCTAAACGCCATGGCGGCGGCGGATGCGGTTCTGGTGCCGCTGCAGTGCGAATTCTTCGCCCTGGAGGGCCTGACGCAGCTGATGCGGACGATCGAGATGGTGCGTCAGAGCCTGAATCCGGCGCTGGATATTCAGGGCCTGGTGCTGACCATGTACGACCGTCGCAACGCCCTGTCGGGCCAGGTGGCGGCCGACGTGCGCGCCCACTTCGGGGACAAGGTCTATGACAGCGTCATCCCCCGTAACGTCCGAGTGTCCGAGGCGCCGTCGTTCGGCAAGCCGGCCCTCATCTATGATCTGAAATGTGCGGGCAGCCAGGCCTATCTGAAGCTGGCCCGCGAACTGGTGGCGCGCGAGCGCCAGCGTCGTCAGGCCCTGGCCGCCTGATCCAACTTGTAAAGCAGCGGAAACAGCATCTTGTCTGAACGTCAGCGTGGTCTGGGCCGGGGTCTCTCGGCGCTTCTGGGAGAAAATGCGCAGGATCCCGTCGCTGTCGATGCGACCGGTCCCGCGCCGGCTGGCGTTCAGCGCGCCCCGATCGAGGCGCTGAAGCCCAATCCGGACCAGCCGCGCAAGATCTTCGCCCAGACCGATCTGGACGAACTGACGGCGTCGATCCGCGACAAGGGGGTGCTGCAGCCCATTCTGGTCCGCACCCAGCCGGGCCAACCGGGGCAATGGCAGATCATCGCCGGCGAGCGTCGCTGGCGGGCGGCTCAGGCGGCCCGCCTGACCCAGGTGCCGATCGTCGTGCGCGAGATGGACGACATCGAGGTGCTGGAGGTCGGCGTCATCGAGAACGTCCAGCGCGCGGACCTGAATCCGATGGAGGAGGCCAACGCCTACGCCGTGCTGATGGAGCGCTTCGGCCGCACCCAGGACGCCCTGGCCGGGGTGGTGGGCAAGAGCCGCAGCCATGTCGCCAACACCCTTCGCCTGCTGCAACTGCCCGAGGCGGTGCGCGAGCATGTGGTGCGCGGCGAATTGTCGGCAGGTCATGCCCGCGCCCTGATCACTGCGCCGAATGCCGAACAGTTGGCGCAGGAGGTGATCTCAAAGGGCCTGAACGTGCGTCAGACCGAGGCTCTGGCCCGTCGCGCCGCCGAGGGACCGAAGGCGCCCAAGGTTAGGGCAGGAGCGGGGGGCGAAGGCGCTGCCGACATCGCCGCTCTGGAACAGGACCTGTCGGACGCCTTGGGCTTGAAGGTGTCTCTGGCCGACAAGGGCGGAAAGGGCGAGATCACCGTTCGATACGGCACGCTGGAACAACTCGACGACCTGTGCCGCCGCCTGATGAGGGGCTGAAACGAAAAAGCCCGTCCAGGACCGAACCGGGACGGGCAAGTCGGGGATGAGAGCGGGGCCGACACGCCAGCAGGTGGGAGCGCGCCGGACGACCCGATCGATGATCGAGGACCGATCCTCGCCATAGAAAACCTCTATATACGTTTCTGTCAATACCGCGTGTTTGGCGTGATCGTCAGCCCCTATGGACCCTAGAGGCGACGGACTGATGCAGGCGTTGGAGGCCCCTTTCCTGGCGCTTCCTGCTAGGATGCGGCCCATGACCGAGAAATCTGAGAAGGCGAGCGCGTCTGAAGCGCTCAAGCGCGCCCTGGCGGCGAAGCAGGCGAAGAGCTCGAACGGCGCCGGGTTCGGCGGTGCTGTCGGAGGACGTACGACCGAAACCTCGATGCAGCGTCAGGCCGCCGCCCTGAACAAGCCGGCCTTTCGCCGTGCGTCCAAGCGGGGATGAGCGTAGGCGAGCGGCCGCGTCAAAGCCCCATGCGTTTGGCGCGCGCGGCGATCTCCAGCAGCAGGCGTTCGGCGATCAGGGCCTCGGGCATGCCCGTGGTCTTGGTCATGACGTCGGCGGTGTTGACGCTGTCCTGCACCTCGTCGAGCAGCTCCAGCCGCCACCCGCGCGCCTGACGCAGCATTTCGGCCTCCTGCTTCCAGAAGACGCCGGCGGCCTTGGCGGCCTCCTTGGCGCCCGCGCCATTGGCCTGCAGGACGTTGATCCGGCGCAGCTTTCCAAGGTGAAGCGAGGCCATGCGGACCGCCATGACGGCGCTCTCGCCCTCGGCCAGGGCGCGGCGCAGGCCAGCCTGAGCGGGGCCGGGGCGGCCGCCGAACGCCTGTAGCGCGGCGTCGGACAGGGAGGCGTCGGGCTCGACCCCCAGGTGGGCGTCCAACTCCTCGACATCGATGGTGCGGCCGGATCCGGGGCCGATGTAGAGGATCAGCCGCTCGATCTCCTGGCGCATCAGGCCGCGCTCGCGGGGCAGGCGGGCGACGAACCGGTCCAGGGCGTCCGAGCTCAGGCCCACCTTGTCGGCGCCCAGGGCCTCGCGCGTCATGCGGGCGACGTCGCCGACCTCATCCTCATAGCAGGCGATGGCGACCGCGCCCTGGGCCTTTTCCGCAGCCTTGCGCAGGGCGGATTCACGACCGAGCGCCCCGGCCTCGACGACCAGCATGGCGTCGGGGTTGTAGGCGCCCTCGGCGTGCGCCGTCAGGGCGGCGGCCACGGTCTTGTCCACGCCCGCTTTGCCGTCCGACATCCGGATGCGCACCAGGCGTCGCCCGCCGATCATGCTGAGCGCCGTCAAAGCCTCTTCCAGCCGCACGGCGTCGCCGTCGATGTCGGCTTCGGTCAGCAGGGTGACGTTGAAGGGATTGTTCAGGTCCGGCGTGATCGTTCGGCACAGCGTCAGGGCGCGCTCGGTCACGCCCGAACGGTCCTTGCCGTGGATGACGGCGGCGCGGACGGCGGGGTCCGGCGCCTTCAGGAAGCGGTCGACGTCGGGCCGCTTGGACAGGATCATGCGGCGGCCTTCAGCGTCCCGCCAGGACGCGCATCATGTCCAGGCGGATCAGGCGGGCCAGGTCGGCGGCGGCGCGGTCCTCGCCGTCCTGCTGGGCGGCGATGGCGGCGTAGGGCTGGTCCGCAGAGGCGTAGGTCACCGTGGTCGTCTGGACGCCCTTGAGGGGTTCGCCGCCCGCCACCGGGGTCAGCGACCAGGCGGCCCTGACCGTCAGCTCATAGCGGCTGGCCGTGTCGTCGATGCGGCGGCCCAGGGGGCGGCGCTTGTGCTCGACCTCGGTCGTCAGGCGATAGAGCGGCGCTTGCGCGGCGTCGCGGCCGAAGGCGTCCTCAAGCTGCTCGCGCAGGCGGTAGCCGAGGCGATCGTCGGGCGTCGTCACGGCGATGCGCGACAGGCCGCTGCTGACCCCGCTGTCGCCATACATGGGCGTGAAGCCGCAGGCGGACAGCAGGCTTGCGCCCGCCAGGACGCCGAGCAGGGCCAGCCGACGCATCAGCCGGCCACCAGATTGACGATACGGTCGGGCACCACGATCACCTTGCGGATGCTGAGGTTGTTGGCGGCAAGGTAGGCCTGAACCGTCGGATTGGCGAGGGCGGCGGCCTCGACCGCCGCATTGTCCGACCCGCGCGGCAGGACGACCTCGCCGCGACGCTTGCCGCCGATCTGGACGGGCAGGGTGACCTGGTCGTCGGCGGCCAGGGCGGCGTCAAAGACGGGCCAGGGCGCGTCCAGCACCATTCCGGCCTCGCCCAGTTGGGTCCAGCATTCCTCGGCCAGGTGCGGGGTGAAGGGCGCCATCAGCCGGGCCAGGGCGGCCAGGGCGGTCTTCCTCGCCTCGGCGCCCGCCTTGTCGTGCTGACGGATGGTCGCCAGGAAGGCGTAGAGCTTGGCCACGGCCGAGTTGAAGCGGAAGTGCTCGACGCCCTCGCTGACGGCCTTGACGGCCTTGTGCGTCTCACGGATCAGGACGGCGTCCGCATCGGCGTTGGCGGGCGCGGCGGCGTCAAAGGCGGCGTACTCGCCCCAGACGCGCTGGACGAAGCGGGCGGCGCCCTCGACCCCGCCGGTCGACCACTGAATGTCACGCTCGGGCGGGCTGTCGGACAGGATGAACAGGCGTCCGGCGTCCACGCCATAGGCGGCGATGATGTCCTGGGGCGCGACCACGTTCTTCTTGGACTTGGACATCTTTTCGATGTCGCCGATCGTGACGGCGGCGCCGGTGGACAGGCGGGTGGCGACACGCTGGCCGTCCACGGTCTCGATGCGCACGTCGGACGGTTCGACCCAGCGCGGCTTGCCGCTGTCTTCATGGCCGTCGAAATAGGTCTCGTGGACCACCATGCCCTGGGTGAACAGGCCCGCGAAGGGCTCCTTCACGTCCATCAGGCCAGCGTCCGACAGGGCGCGGGTGATGAAGCGGGCGTAGAGCAGGTGAAGGACCGCGTGTTCCACGCCGCCGATGTATTGGTCCACCGGGAGCCATTTGGCGGCGGCGGCCTTGTTGATCGGCTCGGCGGCTTTGGGGTCGGCGAAGCGGGCGAAATACCAGGAGCTGTCCACGAAGGTGTCCAGCGTGTCCGTCTCACGCCGGGCGGCGGCGCCGCACGACGGACAGTTGACGTGCTTCCAGGTCGGGTGACGGTCCAGCGGGTTGCCGGGCACGTCGAAGGTGACGTCCTTGGGCAGTTCGACTGGCAGCTGATCGGCCGGGACCGGCACGACGCCGCAGGCCTCGCAGTGGATGACCGGGATGGGGCAGCCCCAGTAGCGTTGGCGGCTGACGCCCCAGTCGCGCAGGCGATAGATGGTCGCGCCTTCGCCTGTTCCGGCGGCCTCGATGCGGCGGATGGCCTCGGCCTTGGCGGTCTCGATGTCCAGGCCGTTCAGGAAGTCGGAATGGAAGATGGAGCCGGGGCCGGTATAGGCCTCGTCCGCCACGGCGAAGTCGTCGCGCGCGCCTTCGGGGCGGACGACGGGGATCACCGGCAGGTCGTATTTGCGGGCGAAGTCCAGGTCGCGCTGGTCATGCGCCGGGCAGGCGAAGATGGCGCCCGTTCCGTAGTCGGACAGAATGAAGTTGGCGATCCACACCGAGACTTCGGCGCCGGTGAAGGGATGAATGACCTTCAGCCCCGTGTCCCAGCCGATCTTCTCGGCCTGTTCGATGTCGGCCTGACTGGCGCCGCCCTTGCGGCATTCGGCGACGAAGGCGGCGACCTTGGGGTCGGCCTCGGCCAGTTGCTTCGAGATCGGATGATCGGGGGCCAGGCCCATGAAGCTGGCGCCGAACAGGGTGTCCGGGCGGGTGGTGTAAATCTCCAGCCCGTCGTCGAAACCGGCCGGGGCGGCGCCCGACCAAGCCCATTTCATTTGCAGACCCTTGGACCGGCCGATCCAGTTTTCCTGCATCAGGCGGACCTTCTCGGGCCAACGGCCTTCCAGTTCGGCCAGACCGTCGATCAGGTCGTCCGCATACTGAGTAATACGCAGGAACCACTGATTCAGCTTGCGCTTCTCGACCACGGCGCCCGAGCGCCAGCCGCGCCCGTCGATGACCTGCTCATTGGCCAGGACGGTGTTGTCGACCGGATCCCAGTTGACCACGCCGTCCTTGCGATAGACCAGGCCGCGCTTGAACAGCTCCAGGAACCAGGCCTGCTGCTTGCCATAGTATTCGGGGTCGCAGGTGGCGAACTCGCGGCTCCAGTCCAGCGACAGGCCCAGCAGCTTCAGCTGGTCGCGCATCGTCGCGATGTTGGACCAGGTCCAGTCGCCGGGATGGACGCCGCGCTCCATGGCCGCGTTCTCGGCGGGCATGCCGAAGGCGTCCCAGCCCATCGGGTGCAGGACGTCGAACCCCTGCGCCCGTTTCCAGCGCGCCACCACGTCGCCCATCACATAGTTGCGGGCGTGGCCCATGTGGATGTTGCCCGACGGATAGGGGAACATCTCCAGGACGTAATATTTCGGGCGGCCGGTGTCGGCGTTGGACACCGAAAAGGCGTCGGCCGCGGCCCATCGGGCCTGCTGGCGGGGTTCGGCGGTCTTAGGCTCGTAACGGGCCACGGCGTATCCTGAGGCGGCGCCTCAGGCGCGAAGCTTGAGGCGGGCCTGAGGACGCATTGAGACGAAAGAGGTTAGGCGGCCGGTCTTAGCGGCTTTGTCTTAGCGACGGGCCGCGTTGGCGAGGTTGAGCTGGCGCGCCTTGGTCAGGATGGCGTTCTCCAGATCGGTTTCGGTCTGGGCCGCGACCGGAGCGGAAACCCAGGCGCCGGCGGCGTCCTTGACTTCCTTGGTGATGGCGACGTTCAGGGCGTCGGCGCGCAGACGGCGGTCCAGGATGAAGACGGTCGCCTTGAAGCGCTCGTTCGGCGCCTGCGGATTGACGTACCAGTCATAGTTCACCACGCCGCCCCACGGGTCGGCGCTGTCCAGGGGCATGAAGGACAGGGTGTCCAGGGTGGCGCGCCACAGATAGGCGTTCACGCCGATGCCCAGCTGGGCCTCCATGGTGGGCGCCTTGGCCTTCGACCCGCCGAACGGAAGGCTGGAGCAGCCCCCGAGCAGCAGGCCCGAGGCGATCAGGGCGAACGCAGCGCCGCGAACAAGAGCCATTCCGTGATCTCCGTAAAGGGTTTGACGAACGTAGGAGAGGACGTCGCCTGACGACGCCCACGCTCGCACGCGTCAGCAACGCTCTATAACACGGCGAAAAGGGG
Organism: Brevundimonas sp. NPDC055311; assembly: GCF_053645695.1. Classification (NCBI taxonomy): domain Bacteria; kingdom Pseudomonadati; phylum Pseudomonadota; class Alphaproteobacteria; order Caulobacterales; family Caulobacteraceae; genus Brevundimonas; species Brevundimonas sp. NPDC055311. Next base: position 184,102 of record NZ_JBSHMV010000002.1, on the reverse strand, counting down.
CGATGACAAGGCGATCCCGCATGAGAGGCGACCGATAAGGGCCTCTGTCTCGCCCTTTGGCGTGACAAGGGCGCCACAGCCCGCGCCGGAGTCGCCTGGAACCTCTGCCATAGGGCTACGTTGCGTTGACCGTAGGAATGCAGTCCATATCTTATCCCCAGATCAGACGCGGCTCGTTCAGACGCGCTCTGAGGTCGTCAACAAGGATCGCCGCAGAAGACGAGCGGTCCATAGGGTGGGTGAAATGCGTTTCGTCGCCGTCATCGCTGCAAGCGTGGGCGCCCTGGCCTTGGCCGGGATGACGACTGACGCCGCCGCCCAGACGCGCGGCCGCGCTCCCGCCGTCAGCCTGACCGACGTCGCCGCCCAGTCGCCCAGCACTCCGGCGGCCGGCCAGCGCCGCGGCCTGCGTTGGAACGAGAACGGCCGCTGGGGCCTGAACTTCAACCTGAACCAGCCCGTCGGCCGCGAAGCCGACTGGGGCGATGTCGAGGCCGGGGCCTACTACCGCCTCAGCCCGCGCCTGCGGGTCGGCGCCGCCGCCAATCTGGCTTCTCCCGAAGTCGACCCGGCCCGCGCCCCCGAGAGCGCCGCCGATCGCCGCGCCGCCCCGCGCGTGCGTCTCGAGACCATCTTCAAATTCTGATCCCGATCGCCTCTCTCAGCGAGAGGTGAACGCCGTCTGGATCGCCTCCACGCCGGCCAGGCCGCACGCGCCTGATTCGCCGAGAGCTTGGACGTTGCGCGCCGTGACGCCGCCCAAGGCGTAGACCGGGCAGGGGGCCAGGGCCGCCAGGGCGGAGAAGGCCTTCACTCCCAGCGCGGGTTTGGCCGCCGAGGCGCCGCCTGCGGGAAAGACCGGCGACAGCACCAGGGCGTGCAGGTCGCGCGCGCCGCGCACAGCCGCTTCCGAATGGGCCGCGCCCGTCAGCAGCCAGTCCGGGCGCCGTCCCGACAGGGCGTAGGCCGACGACAGGGCGCGCTCGGGCAGGTGCACGCCGTCAGCCCCCACCTGTTCAGCCAAGGCGGCGTCCAGTCCGACCAGCAGCAGGACGCCCGCCGCCCGCGTCGCCTCGCGCAGTCGAAGCCCGGTCTCGACCGCATCGGCGGCGCCGAAGGCGCGATACACGACCCCCGCGCCGGCCGGCAACCGCGCCGCCGTCTCCCACGGGCGGGGCGTCCGCGCCGGATCGGTGAAGAACAGCAGGGGCGGCAGGGGGCGCGGGCTGACAGGCGCCGCCGTGAGGGCTACAGACTGGGACAGGGCCTGAGCGGCGTCCCACAGCGTGCGCGCGTCCTCGGCCATGAGTTCGGACAGGATCATGACCGCCACTACGCCCGCTTTCGCCGCTTCGTCCATCGCCGACCGCTTTGCCGAGGTGCGTCGCCGCATCCATGATGCAGCCCTGACGGCGGGCCGCGACCCTGCTTCGGTGGTGCTGACGGCGGTGTCCAAGACGCAAGGCGACGCCGCTCTGGAAGCCGCCCTCGCAACCGGCCAGCGGGTGTTCGGCGAGAACCGGGTTCAGGAGGCGAGGGCGCACTGGGAAGACCGCCGCGCCGCCCTGCCGGACCTGGAGCTGCGCCTGATCGGCCCCCTGCAGACCAATAAGGCGCAGGAGGCGGTCGAACTGTTCGACGTCATCGAGACCCTGGACCGCGAACGTCTGGCGGCCGCTCTCGCCGCCGCCGTGCGCAGGACGGGGCGCCGCCCCCGCCTGCTGGTTCAGGTCAATACGGGCGCCGAGCCGCAGAAGGCGGGCGTTTCGCCGGAAAACGCCGACGCCCTGATCGCCGCCGCGCGCGACGTCCACGGTCTGACGGTCGAGGGGTTGATGTGCATTCCCCCGGCCGATGAAGATCCGGCGCCGCACTTCGCCTTGCTGGCCGCAATCGCCGCACGCAACGGGTTGAGCGTCCTGTCGATGGGCATGAGCGGCGACTATCTGACGGCGATCGAGGCGGGCGCGACCCATGTTCGGGTCGGTTCAGCGCTGTTCGGGGAACGAAATATGGTTCCTGCGACCTCTTAGGACGCAATATCGCGCCCGGCGCCCTTGGCGTTCGGCCCAAGCCTCGCCATTCTAAAGAAACCATGCGCACGCCCAAGACCATTCTGATCATCGATGACGACGACGACCTGCGGGAGGCCTTGGCCGAGCAGTTGGCGCTTCACGAGGAATTCCGTCCGGCCCAGGCCGCGACGGCGACCGACGGCGTTCGTCAGGCCAAGGAGGCGCGGGCCGACCTCATCCTTCTGGACGTCGACCTGCCCGACATGGACGGCCGCGAGGCCTGTCGCCTGATCCGCAAGGCGGGCGTGTCCACTCCGGTCATCATGCTGACGGCGCAGTCGTCGGATTCGGACGCCATCCTCGGGCTCGACTCCGGCGCCAACGACTACGTCACCAAGCCCTTCCGCTTCGCGGTCCTGCTGGCGCGCATCCGCGCCCACCTGCGCAGTCACGAACAGTCCGAGGACGCCGTCTTCCAGGTCGGCCCCTATGAGTTCCGCCCGGCCTCCAAGCTGATGGTCGACGACAAGGGCAAGAAGGTCCGGTTGACCGAGAAGGAAACCAACATCCTGAAGTATCTCTATCGCGCCGGGGCCAAGCCGGTCTCGCGCGAAGAGCTGCTGACCGAGGTCTGGGGCTACAACGCCGGGGTCACCACCCACACGCTCGAGACCCACATCTATCGCCTGCGTCAGAAGATCGAGGCCGAGCCGGGCCAGGCGCGGCTGCTGCTGACTGACGCCGGCGGCTACCGACTCCAGCCCTGACCCCCGGATGAGCGAGCGTCGCCCGACCCCGCCGCTGGTGGCGCTTCGGGCGTTCGACGCAGCGGCTCGCCTCAGCAGCTTCCGCGAGGCGGCCGAGGAGCTGGGCGTCACCCCCGGCGCCGTCAGCCGCCATGTGAAGGCGCTGGAGATGCGGCTGGGCCTGCGCCTGTTCGACCGTTTCAACCGCTCGGTGCGGCTGACCGCCGACGGCAAGCGCCTGGCCCAGGGCGTGGCCGACGCCTTCGAACGACTGGAAAGCGCGTTGGAGGCCGTCCGCCCCGGACGCTCGCGCCAGCTGCGGATCACCGCCCTGCCGTCCCTCGCCAGCAAGTGGCTGTCGCCGCGCCTGCATCGCTTCAGCGAGGAGAACCCCGATCTCGACCTGATCGTCTTCGCCGAGGACCGTCTCGCCGACCTGTCGAACGGCGAGGCGGACGTGGCGCTGCGTTACGGCGAAGGTCCTTATCCGGGCCAGACGGCGCGGCGGTTGATCAATGAGCGGCTGATCCCGGTCTGCGCCCCGTCCTTCGCCGCCGCCCGGCGGTTGAACCAGCCCTCCGATCTGCTGGACGTGGTCCTGATCCACGAGACCTGGCATGACATGCCCTACGCCGACCGCATGGGCTGGAAGGCCTGGTTCGAGAGCGCCGGCGTCGATGATCCGCGCGTGAACCACCTGCGCGGTCCGCACTTCAGCCATAGCCACCTGGCGCTGGAGGCGGCCCTGTCGGGGCGCGGCGTGGCCCTCACCTCGGCGCCCCTGGCGGCGGACGACCTGCGCGAAGGGCGCCTGATCCAGCCGGTCGACCACGCCCTGACCAACAACCTGGCCTATTGGGCGGTGGTTCTGCCGGAACGGGCGGACGAACCCAAGCTGCGTCGCTTCCTCAACTGGATCGTGGCCGAATCGCGGCCAGATCGGGACGCAGAAGCGGATCAGTTGACCTGAGGTCACTCGACGCGGCCTAACCGTGGTTTGTTTCCAGCGGCTGCGCTTCCTATCTTGAGACCGTTCGGAACTCCCTAGCCGAAAGGAAGCAAGTCATGAAACTCGTGCATCCCCGCGCCTCGAGCTTCTCGTTCGAAGGCATCGTGGTCTTCACCGGCAGCGTCACCCTGATCCTGCTGGGCGTGCTGGCCGGCGCCAAGCTGCTGGGCGCGGCCTGAGCTTAAGTCAACGCGGGCGCCATTCGCTGAGAAGGGCGCCCGTGGCCCCATCCTCGAAGGCCAGTCGGTCCAGCCGCAGCGCGGCGACGCAGACCGGACGGCTTTCGGCGTCCTTCTGGACGCAATGGACGGCCTTGCCGTCCGCGAAGGCGGTCAGCCGACCTTCCAGCCGCAGGGCGTAGCCGCCCGGCGCCGACGTCGGAGCGACGCCCTTCTCTCCCCGAATGACATGGACATAGGCCTGGCCCTGACGGCGGCCCAGGCGAGAGCCGCCCGTTTCGAACACGGCGGCCAGACCGGCGCTGCGCTCCGGCTGGACGACTGGCGGCGACGCGACGGTCTCAACAGTCCTGGCCTCCAACGTCTTGCCCTCGGCGGGCGTCTTGTCCGCAGTTTGAGCCGGCGAAGGCGCGAGATCAGGCGCGGGGGCGGGCTGAGCCGCTGACGTCGGGCAGACGTCCAGGCTGCTCCATGGCCGGGCGATCCAGAAGCCCTCGACCGCCTCCCATTTGTCGACCGCCCCTTCGCGGGTCGCGGGGACCAGCGCCGACGCGCTCAGATCTTCCGGCGTGACCGTCAAGGTCAGGCTGCCGTCTTCATTGCGGGCGAGGCGGGGCAGGCCGCCCGCCTCTCCGACGACGTTCGTCTCGCCGCCGCAGCCGAAGGGCAGGCGCACCGACACGGTGCGGCCGGTCAGGGCCGCATAGCGCGTCTGTCCGTCGGCCAAGGCCGTTCCAGCCTCGGTCAGTGCGGCCAGAAGGGCGGCTCGGTTCAGCGTGGAATCCAGCACGACCGTCGGCGGCGGGGCCGGATTCGCAGGCGCGGCAGGCTCCGGCGGCCGCTGACACCATGTCAGAAACGGCAGGGCCGCCGCCAGGGCGAGCGGCGCGGCGAGACGGGTCGTTGTGATCGACATGGAACCAGCCTAACACGGGAAACGCTGGTTGACGCCCCGACCCGTGATCTGACCCGTGATCGCGGTCGAGGCTGGGCTGAAAAAGGGGGTCTTGCGCGGGTGACGCTGGACCAGATCATCGCTCTCATCGTCCTGGTCGCCGTGGTCGGGGTGATGATCCACGGCCGGATGCGTTCCGACGTGGTCGCGCTCAGCGGCGCGGCGGCCTTGCTGCTGTTCGGCGTGGTGCGCCCGGTCGAGGTTCAGAGCGCCTTCGCCAGTCCGGCGGTCATCGCCCTGGCCGGGTTGTTCGTCATCGCCTACGCCATCGAACTGTCGGGCCTGCTGGGCCTGATGATCCGCAAGGCGACGGGGCTGTGTCGGCGCTTCGGCGCCACGGGCATCTGGGTGGTGATCGGCCTGTGCGGCTCGGTCGGCGGCTTCCTGAACAATACGCCGGTGGTGGTGCTGGCCGCCCCGGTGGTGCGCGACATGGCCCGGTCGCTGAAGCTCTCGCCCAAACGATTCCTGATGCCGCTCAGCCATGTGACGGTCATGGGGGGCCTGCTGACCCTGATCGGCACCTCGACCAACCTTCTGGTCAACGACATGGCGCGCAACGCTGGTCAGCCGGTGTTCAGTCTGTTCGAGATCACCCCTGTGGGCCTGGTCATTGCCCTGGTCGGCGGTCTGTGGCTCTATTTCGTCGGCGCCCGGCAGCTGGGTCGCGCGGCCTGCGCCGAGGAAGAAGCCGAGGCCGAACGCGAACGTCTCGAGGCGGAAGCTCAGGCGGCGAAGACGTCGCGCCGGTGGCGTCTGCCCTTCTCCCTGCCGTCCCTCGCCCAGTTGGGCGAAAGCCGCAGCCAGCGTGACGGCACGGGCGACGCCCATCTGGGCGACGTGGACCTCTACGCCTCGGCCGACCGTCCCCTGCAGTGGAAGCGGGCGCTGATCGCCCTGGCGGTCTTCGTCCTGGTGGTGGCGGCGGCGGGCCTGGGGATCGCCCCGATCGCGGCGGCGGCCTTCGCCGGGGCGGTGGCCCTGATCCTGCTGGGCGTGCTGACGCCGGAAGAGGCCTATTCGGGCCTGAAGCCGGACATCTTGCTGTTGATCGCGGGCATGGTGGTGGTCGGCACGGCCATCGAGGTGACGGGGCTGGCGGCGCAGGGCGCGGGCCTGTTGATCGAAGTGATCCGCCCGTTCGGGCCGCTGGGCGCCCTGATCGTGCTCTACGGCGTGACCCTTTTCGCGACCGAGCTTCTGTCCAACGCCACGGTGGCGGTGCTGGTGACGCCGATCGCCGTCGCCCTGGCCGAGAGCCTGGGCGTCGATCCGCGGCCTTTCCTGGTGGCGGTGATGATGGCCGCCTCGGCCGCCTTCGCCACGCCCTTCGGCTATCAGACCAACGTCCTCGTCTATCAGATGGCCGGTTACAGCTACATGGACTTCGTCCGCGTCGGCACGCCGCTGAACCTGATCACCTGGGCGGCGGCCATGGTGGCCATCCCGATCTTCTTCCCGTTCTGACGCCGCGTCAGACGTCCAGATCCATCACGACCGGGGCGTGGTCGCTGGGTCGCTCCCATTCGCGCACCGTGTCCAGAATTCGGGCGCTGCCCCTGACCACGGCGGGCGTCAGGCCGGGCGAGGTCCACAGGTGGTCCAGGCGCAGGCCCCGGTTCGACTTGCGGAAGTCCTTGGCGCGATAGCTCCACCAGCTGGCCAGCTTGGTCGGATCGGGGATCTGGTCGCGCACCACATCAGTGAAACCGCCGGCGTCCTGGAGCCGATACAGGGTCTCGACCTCGCCGGGGGTGTGGCTGACCACCTTGGACATGAAGCGGTGGTTCCAGACGTCGTTCTCGCCGGGCGCGATGTTGAAGTCGCCGGCCAGGACCAGGGGCCTCTGACGGTCGCGGGTCTTCATCTCGGCGGTCAGCCGTTCATAGAAGTCCATCTTGTGGTCGAACTTGGGGTTCAGTTCGCGGTCGGGCAGGTCGCCGCCCGCCGGGATGTAGAAGTTCTGAACCTCCACCCCTTCGACCACGGCCGAGACGCAGCGGGCGTGGCCCTCGCGACAGACGTCCAGCCTGGGGCTGTCAACGATGGGCAGGCGGCTGGCGATCGCCACCCCGTGCCAGCCCTTCTGGCCGCCGACGCGCAAGTGGGGCAGGCCCATGTCGATGAAGGCCTGACGCGGGAACTGGTCCTCGGTGCATTTGATCTCCTGCAGGCACAGGACGTCCGGGGCGTGTTCGGCGACGAAACGGGCGACCTGATCGATGCGCAGGCGGACCGAGTTGATGTTCCAGGTGACGATGCGAAGGCTCATGCGACCGGGCTTAGCAGCTTGCCGTCGCGGGGTCTAAGCCGACGGTCGTGCAAGGTCGTCGCCTTAATAAAAAGGCGCCCGGAGCGAGGTCCGGGCGCATGAAGTTCGTCTCTCTCGCCGCCAGGCGGGGATGAATCCGTGGCGGGCGGGACGGCCGCCGCCGTCCTGTGCCCAAAGTGTCACGGGCAACAAAAAAGGTCAAACTGTCATATTTGTAATTATGAGCGGCGGTCGAGGCGCCGCCGGGATCAGTTGCGTCGGTTGCGCCGGGTCGGATCGCGCAGCTGGAACAGGCTGGCGGCCAGGCCGGGCGCGGGCTCCAGCGTGGTCAGCTGCACCCGGGTGCGCGATCCTTGCGCGTCGGTGATGGTCCATTCCTGCAGCCGCACGGGCGAGCCGGCGAAGGCCAGGATGACTGAGCCCTCGTTCGGACGGCGCGCGTCGCGGGCGGTGATGGCGAAGGCGCCGGAGTCCATGCGCGTCACCCGGTCGATCTTCACGCCCTGGTCCAGACGGACCTCGCGCGCCAGGAAGGTCGATAGCGGCGTCTGGCCCAGCGGGGCCTGCCGGAAGACGTTCAGCCGGGGATCCCAGCGGCTGACGTTATTGCCGTCGGCCACCACCAGCAGGCCAGCCGGTTCGGTGTATTCGAACCGCATCTTGCCGGGGCGCTGCAGATAATAGCGGCCGGTGCGGCGCTGATTGTTCGGCCCGGTCTCGACGAAGGTCCCCTGGGCCGTGGTCATGGCCGTCAGATAGGTCTGGGCTTGGCGCAGCACGGCCTGATCTTCGGCGGACAGCCCGGCTTGCGCCAGGACGGCGGCGGGGGCGGCGGCGAGCGCCACCAGGGCGGCGGAGCCGAGGCCGAAGGCGCGGCGGGAAATGCTCATGTCTTTTCTTCTCCCGTTCTGAACGGTTTTCGACCCGGCCAGGGTGACGACTTCATCCGGCGGGCTGATGACGCCAGCCTGACCATATTCCGGCGCTCCGATGAAGCGGCGTTCATTGTTTAGTGTCCTAGCGCTCGCGACGCGGTCGCTCGCTGCTTGAGGACGTGAGGCGTTTAAGTGTCGGCCGAGGCGTGTTGTTCCCCGTCGCGCGCGATTGGCGCTGAAGCAGCGAGCCGCCGCGCGGCGAGCGATAGCGCCCGGCGGCAAAGCTGCCGTTTTGGCCGCCAAGCCGATCAAACCATGGGCGGCGGTCCGGCCAGCACTTCGCGCTTGCCGGCGTGGTTGGCCGGGCTGACGACGCCTTCCTGCTCCATGCGTTCGATCAGGGTGGCGGCGCGGTTGTAGCCGATCTGCAGGCGGCGCTGGACGTAGGAGGTCGAGGCCTTGCGGTCGCGCGTGACCACGGCCACGGCGCGGTCATACAGGTCGTCCCCGGTGCCGCCGCCTTCATCGCCCATGGCGCCGTCGCTGTCTCCGTCCGGTTCGTCGGTGATCAGGTCGAGGTATTCCGGCTCGGCCTGGGCGCGCAGATGCTTGCAGACCTCTTCGACCTCCTGGTCGCCGACGAAGGGGCCGTGCAGGCGGGTGATGCGTCCGCCGCCCGCCATATAGAGCATGTCGCCCTGACCCAGCAGCTGCTCGCCGCCCTGTTCGCCCAGAATGGTGCGGCTGTCGATCTTCGACGTGACCTGGAAGGAGATCCGGGTCGGGAAGTTGGCCTTGATGGTGCCGGTGATGACGTCCACCGACGGGCGCTGCGTGGCCATGATGAGATGGATGCCCGCCGCGCGGGCCATCTGGGCCAGACGCTGGACGGCGCCTTCGACGTCCTTGCCCGCCACCAGCATCAAATCGGCCATCTCGTCCATGACCACGACCAGATAGGGCATGGGCTCGGGGCGGATCTTCTCGCTCTCGTAGACGGGGCGGCCCTGTTCGTCGAAGCCGGTTTGGACGGTGCGCTCGAAATGCTCGCCCTTTTCCTGGGCCTCGCGGGCGCGCTCATTGTAGCTGGCGACGTTGCGGACGCCGAGCTTGGACATCCGGCGATAGCGGTCCTCCATCTCGCGCACGGTCCACTTCAGGGCCACGACCGCCTTCTTGGGATCGGTCACGACCGGCGCCAGCAGGTGCGGAATGCCGTCATAGACCGACAGCTCCAGCATCTTGGGGTCGATCATGATGAAGCGGCACTCGGCGGGCGAATGGCGATACAGGATCGACAGGATCATGGCGTTGACCCCGACCGACTTGCCCGAGCCGGTGGTGCCCGCGATCAGCAGGTGGGGCATCCGCGCCAGATCAGCGACGTAAGGCTCGCCGCCGATGGTTTCTCCCAGCGCCAGCGGCAGCAGATGGCTCTTCTTGTCGTACTCGCCCGACGCCAGCAGGTCGCGCAGGAAGACGGTCTCGCGCTTGGCGTTGGGCAGTTCGATGCCGATGGCGTTGCGGCCCTGAACCACGCTGATGCGGCAGGCGCGGGCCGACATGGAGCGGGCGATGTCGTCCGCCAGCGCCACGACGCGACCGTGCTTCACGCCGGGCGCGGGCACCAATTCATACAGGGTGACGACGGGGCCGGGACGGATCTGGTCGATCTGGCCGCGCACGCCGAATTCCTGAAGCACGCCCTCCAGCATCTTGGCGTTGGCCTTCAGCGATTCCTCGTCGACGGCGCCGCCGCGCTGGGCGGGCTTGGCCAGAATGCCCAGCGGCGGCAGTTCGAAGCCGCCTTCGCCCGCGAAATCGAAAGCCTGCTGATCGGCGTCGCTGCGGACGGGCTTGGGCGCCTTGACCGCGGCCACCTTGGGCTCGGCCGGGCGGCTGGGGCGGGCCGAGGGCGGGGCGATGGGGGCGGGGGTCGCGTCCTCCCACGGCGGGGTGTAGGCGTCGGGCGCGTCAGCGTCCGCATCATCATGGGCGTCGACGGCGGGAGCCGGAGCGGCCTGGGCGGTTGAGGCGAGCGGGCCGTCGGCCTCCATCTCGTCGGCCTCGGGCAGGCGATGGCGCGGCTTGCGGGCCGGAGCGGCGGCCTCGGCGACGGCGCGCGGGGCCTTGCCCGGTTTGGCGGCCTTGGCAGGGCGGGCGGCGCGGGCCTCGGCGCCCTTCTGGGCGGCCCAGCCGGCGGTGTCGGTGAAGTCGCGCAGGCGCAGGCCCACGGTATAGGCCAGGCTCCACAGCGCCAGCGCCAGGAACAGCAGGCTCAGGATGATGCGCGCGCCGGGGACCTTCAGCGCGCCCAGGCCGTTGGCGGCCAGGCCGGTGACGGCGTCGCCCCACAGCCCGCCCAGGCCCGCCGCCAGCGGCCATCTGGCAGGCGCCGCCGGGGCCGACAGGGCTGCCGACAACAACAGCACGCCCGCGACGGCGCAGAAGATCTTGAACGGCGTCGGCTGCAGCCGGTGCTGCAGGGCGTCGCCGATCGCCACCGCCAATCCGAAGGCGATCAGCAGCAGGACGGCGGGCCAGGCCGCCAGTCCCAGCGACTGCATGATCAGATCGGCGAAGGTCGCGCCCGCGCCGCCCAGCCAGTTGGTCGGCGCCTGGGCCGATGCGGCGTTCCAGCTGGGGTCCGCCGGGTTCCACGAGATCAGGGCCACCAGCAGAAGGGCGGCCAGCATGGCCTGCAGCACCCCCCTGAACCGCACGGCGAAGGGCGCCGCCCAGACGATGCGGACGGTGCTCCAGACGCGTTGGCCGAGCGCGAGGGCGACGGACATGAAGGCGGACCCCCAGAAATGGAACTGAAAGCGAGACTCCGCCCCTTAGTGCCTCGCATAAGGTTAAAGCGGCATTTACCAGCCCGGTCTTTGCGAGCGGGGATGAGCCCTTATGTCCCATCAGGCAGGCGGGCTTGTGGTGGCGTGACGCGCGATAGGGGCCTAGAACGACAGCATGAGCGGATCGGACGACTACGACATCATCATCGCCGGCGCGGGGCTGGTCGGGGCGACCTTTGCGCTGGCGGCGGCGCAGGGCGGCCTGCGCCCCGTCATGGTGGACCCCCAGCCGTTCATCGCCCAGCTGGCGCCGACCTTCGACGGGCGGGCGACGGCCGTCTCCTACGCCAACTTCCGCATGTTGAAGGCTCTGGGACTGGGCGAGGCGCTGGAGCCGCACGCCTGTCGGATGGACCGCATTCTGGTGACGGACGGCCGCCGCCCCGGCGCCGCCAGCCGCAAGCCCTCGGCATCCTATATCCGTTTCGATGCGGACGAGATCGGCGATCGCAACGGCGGCGAACCGCTGGGCTATATGGTCGAGAACCGCCGCCTGCGGGCGGCCCTGGCGGAGCTGGTCAAGGCTCAGGGACTGGAGGTCCGCGCCCCCGCCGCCGTGGCCGATGTGGCCGTCGGGCCGGGTCGGGCGACGGTGACGCTGAAGGACGGCTCGACCCTGTCGGCGCCGCTGGTGATCGGGGCCGAGGGCCGCAACTCGACCGTGCGCCGCGCGGCGGGCATCGACGTCTTCGGCTGGACCTATCAACAAAGCGGCGTGGTCTGCACGGTCCGCATGGAGAAGCCGCACGGCAACGTCGCCCATGAGTATTTCCTGCCGGACGGCCCCTTCGCCATCCTGCCGCTGACGGAGAACCGGGCCAATCTGGTCTGGACCGAGAGCAGCCGCCGGGGCGAGGCCCTGCGGTCGGCCTCGGACGAGGCCTTCCACGCCCATCTGACGCGGCGGTTCGGCGACTTCCTGGGCGGGCTGACGATCGAGGGGCCGCGCTTCGTCTATCCGCTGTCGCTGCAGTTGGCCGAGGGGCTGACCGCGCCGCGCATGGCCATCATCGGCGACGCCGCCCACGGGGTGCACCCGGTGGCGGGGCAAGGGCTGAACATGGGCCTGAAGGACGTCGCCGCCCTGTCCGAGGTGCTGACCGAGGCCGCCCGCATCGGCGAGGACATCGGCTCGGAGCTGGTGCTGGAGCGTTACGCCCGCTGGCGCCGGTTCGACACGGCGGCGCTGGCGGCGGGCTTCGACGGCTTCGTGCGCCTGTTCTCCAACGACATCGCCCCGGTGCGGCTGGCCCGTGATCTGGGCATGGCGGCGGTCAACCGCATCGCCCCCCTGCGGCGCGCCTTCATGCACGAGGCGGGCGGGGCGACGGGGGATTTGCCCCGCCTCTTGCGAGGCGAGGCGCTTTAAAGAGGCCCTATCGCTCGCGCCGCGGGCGCTCACTGCTTGAGGGCTGTTGTCGGCGTTCTGCTGCTCGCCGCGTAGCGGCGTCTCAGTCCAGCGGGCGGGCGTCTTCGGCCAGCATGATCGGCACGCCGTCGCGGATGGGGAAGGCCAGCTTGGCGCCCGCCGAGACGAGTTCGTTGCGCTCGCGGTCATAGGTCAGGCGGCCGCGCGTGACCGGGCAGACCAGCACCTCCAGCAGGCGAGGGTCGACCGAGACGGGGGTGTTGAAGGCGTCGCTCATGATTTTAAGTGCCCTATCGCTCGCCGCGCGGCGGCTCGCTGCTTGAGGGCGCCGGGCGCCCCATTCTGTTAGCCGTGTGTTTATCGCGTCGAACGTGCTGAGACTACTGCATCGCCGGGCCGGGCTCGTCGTCGTCGGGGGCGACGGCCTCGATGCGGAGAAGGGCGGTCAGGGCGGCCTCGCGGTCGGTCAGGCTGAGGGCCTCCAGCAGGGCCTGTTTCTCGGGCGGCTCGAAGGGCAGGGCCATGGCCAGGCTGTTGACCAGGGCCTCCTGCGGGGCCGCGCGGGCCGTGTCCCAGTCGATGTCCAGCCCGCGCCCGGCCAGATAGGGCGCCAGGGCCGACAGGAAGGGCTCGCGGTCGAAGGCCTCGTCGGGGTCGGGCGCGCGCAGATCGGCCTCGTAGGGCAGGAAGTCGGCCCGCACCTGGCGATAGGGGGTGCGCACCTGCATCTCAGTGGCCACGGCGAAGCGGCACACCCCGGTCAGGGTGATCAGATAGCGGCCGTCGGAAGTCTCGGCGAAGCTGGTGATCCGCCCGGCGCAGCCGACGCGGGTGAGGGGCGGGTTCACCCCGGCGGGGCCGACCGGCTGGATCAGGCCGATCATCCGGTCGCCCGCCATGGCGTCGTCCACCATGTTCAGATAGCGCGGCTCGAACACGTTCAGCGGCAGCTGGCCTCGCGCCAGAAGGATGGACCCCGGCAAGGGGAAGACCGGGATCACCTGGGGAAGTTCGCTGGCCTTGACGTAGCCCTGAGCCATGATCGCGCCGTCAGGAAAACAGGAGGGAGGACAGGCGTCGTCGGCCGTCGCGGGCGACTTCGCTGGCGGGGCCGGCGGCCTCGAACACGGTCAGCAGCTGCTTGCGGGCGGCCTGTTCGTTCCACTCGCGGTCGGCCTGGACGATGGTCAGCAGGTGGTCGACGGCTCCCTTCAGATCGCCCGCCGAGGCCAGGGCCTGGGCCAGGTCGAAGCGGGCCTCGTGGTCGTTCTTGTTCGCGGTCAGCCGCGCTTCGAGTTCGGCGCTCGCGCCGGCAGGCGCGGCCGAGGCAAGGGACAGTTGGGCGCGTACGGCCTGAACCGTCGGCTCGGTGGAATCGGCCGGGGCCATGGCGATGGTCTGGGCCGCCTGTTCGGCGTCGCCCTCGGCCAGATAGACGCGGGCCATGCCGGCGATGGCCTTCTGGTTGTCCGGCTCCATCGTCAGGACGTGGGCGAAGGCCTGGGCGGCGCCGCCCAGGTCGTTGAGACTCAGGGATTCCTCGCCCAGAGACAGCAGTTGCTCGACATCGGTGTTGACCCCTTCGCCGCCGGTCAGCTTGTCGATGAAGGCCTTGATCTGGCTCTCGGGCACCGCGCCCTGGAAGCCGTCGACCGGCTGGCCGTTGACGAAGGCGTAGACGGTCGGGATCGACTGCACCCGCAGCTGGCCCGCATAGGCCGGGTTGGCGTCGACGTCGATCTTGACCATCTTCACCGCCCCCTTGGCGGCGCGCACGGCCTTCTCCAGCGCTGGGCCCAGCGTACGGCACGGCCCGCACCAGGTGGCCCAGAAGTCCACGATGACCGGTTGATGTTTCGAGGCCTCGACCACGTCCTGCATGAAGGTGGCGTCCGTCCCGTCCTTGATCAGGTCGGGCGGGGTGGTCAGGGACGGGTCGGCGAAGGTCATGGTCGGGTCCGCATGGGGGTCGAAGGAAGGTAACGGATCAGATGGCGTCGGGATGCGTGCGCATCAAGCCGAAAGCGCGCCTTGCCGCAGGCGAAAGCGGGCGCAGCGGAAAAAACAGAGTCCAATTCGTCTGAATCGTCTGAAATTTCCTCCTTGGGTAGGAGTGGATGGCGCTCCAGCATCCTTCTCCCCTTGTGGGAGAAGGTGGCTCGCGGAGCGAGACGGATGAGGGGTTTCTGACGTTCTGCCTCATCGCTCTCATCGGCTGGCGCAAGACTCCTCATCCGGCCCTGACGGGCCACCTTCTCCCGCAAGGGGAGAAGGAAGAATGAGAGGCGGCTGCGTCATGCCATAGCGGGGCGGTGCGTCAGAACAGGGCGTAGCGCCCCTACAGCCGGTCCATCCGCAGCCAGCGAGCGTCGCCCAGCCAGGCGGTCCTGAGGGCCTGGTCGGCGGCGGCGGCTTCGTCGGCGCGGCCCTGGGCGGCCTCGGCGCGGGCCAGGCCGTAGAGCGCCCAGCCGTTGTTCGGGGTCTGGGCCAGGGCCAGGCGGAAGGCGTCGGCGGCCAGATCCGGGCGGCCGGCCTGATACAGGGCCGCGCCCAGCGACTGATGCACCGGATAGTACCAGAAGGCGGGCTCCATATAGGGCAGGGCGGCCTCCAGATCGGCGGCGCGGCGATAATGCTCCGCCGCCTGGGCGGGGCGGCCGCGCGCCATGGCCATGCGTCCGTGCGCCACGGCCTCGGCCAGGGTCAGAAGATCGGGGGCGGGCACGCCCTGGGCGACCATGTCGGCGAAGGCGGGAGAGGTTTTCAGCGCGCTCAGGGCGGCCAGTTCATGGTCGAAGCCCTGTTGGCCGCGCAACTGGGCGTAGGCGACGGCGCGGGCGTAGTGGCGCATGGCGGCGGCGTAGGGCAGGCGGGCGTCGGGCGCGGGCGCGGCCAGGACGGCGCGAGGCTCGGCGAACTGGGCCAGGGCCTGATAGGGGGCGGCGTCAATGACCTGGACCCAGGCGATGCGGGCCGAGGTCGCCGGGTCCAGCACGGTGCGCAGACGCCGCGCTTCGCGCAGGGCGGTGTCCATGTCGCCGGCCATCTGGGCCGAGGCGACGATGAAGTGGATGTTGTGCGGATAATAGCCGTAGCGGACGAGACTCTCGTCGTTGGTGTCGCGGATGAAGGCCTCGTCCGCCCGCGCCGCCGCGACGTTCAGGCGGATGGAATCGGCGTAGCGCCCGCGCCGCACGTAGATGTGGCCGGGCATATGCACCAGATGGCCTGCGCTGGCGGGGCGGGAGGCGGTCATGCGGTCGGCCGCCGCCTCGGCTCGCACGGGATCGGCGGCCTCCATCAGATGGATGTAGAGGTGGGCCGCCTGCGGGTGGGCGGGACTGCGGTCCAGGACTGTCTCGATCAGGCGGATCGCCTCGCCGATGCGGCCGACGGGGGTGCGCTGGTCGGCCTCCCAATAGTTCCAGGGCGTGGTGTCCATCGCCGCCTCGGCGGCGAGGACGGCGACGTCGTCGTTGTCGGGAAAGCGGCGCGCGGCGACCAGCATGGCGTCGGCGTAGGCGGCGTCCAGGGCGGCGCGGTCAGCCGTCGGATCGTCGGAGTAGCGCAGGCCCAGGGCGTCGATCAGCGCCTGCTCGTGCGGCGCGGCCCGGTGGCTGAGGACCAGAGCGCGTTTCAGGGCCCTGAGCGCCGCCGCCCGGTCGCGTTCGTCCATCGGCGCGTTGATGTTGGGGCCCAGGGCCATGGCCTCGCCCCACCAGCAGGCGGCGCATTCGGGATCACGGCTCTGCGCCTCGCGGAAGGAGCGCACGGCCCCGGCGTGGTTGAAGCCGTAGGCCAGCGTCAGTCCCTGGCTGAAATAGGCCTGGGCGACGGCGTCGTCGGTGCTCGCCTTGAACGGCGAAGCCGTCAAATCGGGATAGAGGGGGATGGTTTGCGCCTGGCTGGCGGGCGCGGCGACGGCCGAGGCGACCAGCAGGCTGCGGGCCAGGGCGCCGCCGCCTGGACCCGGCCCGCAGACGCCGCCGAACAGGCGCTCGAGGCGCAGCGTCGTTGCGGCGTCGGACGTGGGGAGGGCGGTCATCGGCCCGGCCAGCACCAAGCCCGCTCCGCCAACGGCGAAGGCTTTCCAGAACAGTCTCATGCACCGTCCCCTTCCAGGGCCTGACGCGATGGAACCGCCTTGTACGCGGCGTATGATCGAACGTTGATCTTACGCCTCGCCGCTCCCGAGAAACAGTGCGGAAACAGAGCTTTCCGTGTCGAGCGCGGGTTAGGCGACCAGGCGTCGCTCGTCGGGGCGAAGGGTCAGGACGTGGACGCCGTCGCGGGTGACGGCGACGGTGTGTTCGAACTGGGCCGACAGCTTGCCGTCGGCCGTGACCACGGTCCAGCCGTCATCCTCGGTGCGGATGGTGCGGCGGCCCTGGTTCAGCATCGGCTCTATGGTGAAGACCATGCCTTCGCGCAGGGTCAGGCCCGCGCCGGGGCGGCCGAAGTGCAGCACCTGCGGCGCCTCGTGCATCTCGCGGCCGATGCCGTGGCCGCAGAAGTCGCGCACGATGGAATAGCCGCGCCGCGTCGCATGGCGTTCGATGGCGTGGCCGACGTCGCCCAGGGTGGCGCCGGGGCGCACGGCGCGGATGCCCTTCCACATGGCCTCATAGGTCGTCTGGACCAGGCGGCGGGCGGGACCGGCGACCGGGCCGATCAGATAGGTCTTGCTGGAGTCGGCGATGAAGCCGTTCTTCTCCAGGGTGATGTCCAGGTTGACGATGTCGCCGTCCTTCAGCACGTCGTCGCGCGAGGGCACGCCGTGGCAGACGACGTGGTTGGGCGAGACGTTCAGCACGAAGCCGTAGCCGTACTGTCCCTTGCTGGCGGGACGCGCCGCCAGGTTGTCGACGATGAAGGCCTCGACCCGGTCGTTGATCTCCAGGGTGTTCATGCCCGCCATCGGCAGGCCGTCCAGCCAGGTGAAGACCGAGGCCAGCAGGCGGCCGGATTCGGCCATCAGTTCGATCTCGGCCGGGGTCTTGGTCACGCGGCGGCCTGATCGGAGGCGAAGTCGGGCGCGGAGACGCCCGCCGCCTTCAGCTCGCGCGCGGCCAGCTCCTGAAAGGTCAAGCCGGGGTTCAGCTCCCCCAGCATGCCGATCCTGATCCAGAAGGCGGCCTGGGCGTTGATCGAGCGGCACGAGACCTTGCTGGCGCGGCGCAGCTGTTCGTGCAGTTCGTCCTCGATGTTGACGATGCCCATGTGGGGCTGCTCCATATACGATTCGTATATGGTTCATATCGTTCTAGGGAAGATCAGTCCAGAGCGTTGAAGTCCACCACGATCGGCTCCCGGTCCAGCAACGTCAGCACGCGACGGAAGTCAGCCTGATCTAGAGCGGTGGTGGCGGTGTTGGCCAGGGGGTGGAAGTTGACGACCGCCGCCTCCCACAGGCGGCGGTCCAGGACGAAGGTCACGCGGCGCTCTTGGTCGTTGATCAGGCCCAGGGCCGTGACCGAGCCAGGACGGACGCCCAGGGTCTCCCACAACAGGGTCTCATTGCCGAAGGACAGGCGGTCCGAGCCCATGGCGCGGTGGGCGCGCTTCAGGTCGATGACCGTGTCCTGTGCGGCCGAGATCAGCCACAGCCGGCCCTTCTTGTCCTTGAGGAAGAGGTTCTTGGTGTGCAGGCCCGGCAGGGCGGCCTTGAGGTCCAGTCCCTCCTCGACGCGGAAGACGGCGGGGTGGTCGTGGGTGGTCTGGGCGACGCCGTGCTCGGCCATCCAGGCCAGCAGGCGGGCGCGGTCGTAAGCGGGATCGGGCGAGGGCGAAGTCGGGGTTTCGGCGGCGGCGGCGATTTTGGAGGGCATCTCGGTCTTGTCGGGCGGGCGGCGGGGGCGATAGGGGAGGGGCAGACCCTCGTCATCACCCCTCTGTTCGTCAAGCTTGGGAGCCGCGTCTTGGAACTGGAATGCTATCCGATGAATGCGCGTCCGTGCGACCTGGTGCCGGGGCGCCAGTCGCGCAACTGGATGGACGCCTTCGCCAGCCGCCACCCCTATCGCTGCCTGCCGCTGACCATGGCCAACACCACGGGGTGGGAGATCCTGTGCCCGTTCGGCTTCACGGCCGAGTGGAACGGCGGGCCGTCGCAGCACGACATCAAGATCACGCCGGACCGGCACCAGCCGGAGATGGACCACTTCGTCAGCTCGCACTTCTCGCGTGGGGTGCTGACCATGCACCCGCAGTATCTGTTCCGCACGCCGCCGGGCTGGGGATTGATCGCGCAGGGCTCGCCCAACCACGTCAAGGACGGCATCCAGCCGCTGGCGGGCTTGATCGAGACGGACTGGCTGCCCTTCCCCTTCACCATGAACTGGATCTTCACCCGGCCGGGACGGGTGAAGTTCGAGAAGGGCGAGCCCTTCTGCTTCATCCTGCCGGTCGAGCATCGCAAGGTGGAGCAGTTCGAGCCGGTGATCCGCTCGCTGGAGTCCAACCCCGGCATGAGGGACCAGTTCGAAGCCTGGAACCGTTCGCGCACCGACTTCAACACCCGGCTGGCCTCGGGCGATCCCGACGCGGCCAAGGAGGCGTGGCAGCGCTTCTACTTCAAGGGCGAGGTGCCCGAGGCCCTGGGCACGGCGCCGGCGACCCATGCGAACAAGCGCCGCCTGAAGAACCCGCGCATCGGCTGACGCGAAGGGGCTGAATGCGGAAACGCCCGCCTCCGTCGTCGGAAGCGGGCGTTGTCGTGTCAGCCTGGATCGCCGGAGCAGCGGCTCTCACCAGGGCCGCTCAAGCAGCGAGCGACCGCGTCGCGAGCGTTAGCGGCCCCTTTTTCAAGACGCCGGGCGGATGACGCGGGGGCCGATGTTGTTGATGACCTCCCGGGCGTCGAAGGCGTTCATGTCGCCGGCGGGCTTGGAGCCGCGGCCCATGATGATCTCGGCCGTGGCCTCATAGCGATCGACCTGGCGGATGTCGCGGTCCCGACCCCAGTAAGGGTCCCACATGCTCCAGTAGCCGCGCTGGTAGAAGCGCCAGGACGGACCCCAATAGGGGCCGTAGCGGTCGTAGTAGAAGGGGTCCGGCGTCGTGTAGAACCGCGTGTCGCGGTCGGTGGCGCGGGTCACGGTGGCGAACCAGTCATAGCCGTTCTCGACCGTCAGCTCGGCCGCGCGCAGCAGAAGCGACATCTCGACCTGGTCGCGCGAGGTGACGGAGTTGCCCGAGAAGCTGACGGCGTAGCGGTTGGCCTCGAGGCGCTGCTCGGCGTAGCCGCCGCGCTGGCCGTTGACGCCGGCCGGCTGATACGGCGTGGCCGTCGCACAGGCGCCCAGGGCGAGGACGCCCGCCAGGGCGATCAGCGCCGGGGTTTTGCGAAGCTTGATCATGGAAGTTTCTCCTTGAGCGTTCATTGAACGCCCGTCGGTCTGAACGAGGGGTGAATGGTCAAGTTCCCGATCGCCCATTCCCGGCGGATCACAGACGCGAGACGATGAGGACGGCGGCCAGGAGCAGAAGGCATCCAACCACAATGCCGAAACCCTTGCGGAAACGCGGCGCGGTCATCTGTCGCGCCAGGGCCGCCCCGCCCAGGCCGTAGCCGCACATCGACAGGCCGTCCATGCCGACGGTGGTCACGGCGAACAGCGCCAGCTGCGGCGCCAGGGGACGGTTGATGTCCAGGAAGGGCGGCAGGACGGCGGTGAAGAAGAGAATGGCCTTGGGATTGGCGATCTGGACCATGAAACCGTCGATCAGGGCGCTGCGCCCCCGCTTGACCTCGATATGGGCCGGTTCGGCGGCGGTGGCGAAGGCGCCGCGCAGGGCCTTGATCCCCAGCCAGGCGACATAGAGGGCGCCCAGGACGGCGATGACGCGAAAGACCTGGGGGAAGGCGATCACCAGGGCGCCCAGGCCCAGGGCGGCGGCGCCGAACCACACCAGGGTGGCGGAGTTCATGCCCAGGACGGCGGTCAGGGCGGCGGCCTTGCCCTTCTCCATCCCCGTGGCGACGGCGAAGATGTTGGCGGGGCCGGGCGTCACCGCCATCACGGCCATGACGCCGAGAAACGCCAGATACAGATGCGGGTCGACAGGTAGCGTGGCCATAAGGCCCTTTCGGGCGCGCGGCGGGCTGCGTCAAGCCGTCGCTGGCCGGCGGCCTCAGCTTTCGACGGGCGGGGCCGGCGGGGCGGGCGGAACAGGCGTTTCAGCCAGGGCGGCCTGCACTTCGTCGACGGCGTCCAGGGCCTGATCCATGCCGTACTGGGCCACCAGGCCGTAGGTGACCATCTGTTCGGGATCGGCCTGGGCCCAGGCGCCGTTGGCCGCCAGACCGTGAACCATGGGTTCGACCCCGGCTATCGCCTCGCGGACGATGGCGTCGATGTCGATCTCGGCCAGGGCCGCCTCGGCGATCTGGCTCGCCTGGCGCGTGGCCTCGGCGGTGAAGTCGGCGACGTGAGGTTGATAGTCGGACCACAGGGCCGCGATCCGCAGGCCCTTCTGGGTCTCGCTCAGCTCCGGATCGTCCTGGATGCGCTCGGCGCGGGCGCCGAACTCCTCCATCTTCTGCTCGAAGACGGCGGCGGCGGATTCAAGGCGGGTCTCGGCGGGGGTCTTCTGCGCCTCGGCCACGGCGGCCGAGACCGGCAGTAGGGCCAGGGCGGCGGCCAGGGACAGAGAGGCGAGCGGGAGGGAGGCGAGCGGCAGGGCGCGGATCATGGCGAAGCTCCTTCGACGGACGCCGCGCAGGGTCCGCCGAAGGAGGGTTCGGCTCAAGTGAAATCGCGGTAAGGCGCGATCCCGTCGCGGCCTCAGTCGACGGCGGGCGGGGCCGGCGGAGCGGCCAGGGCGGCCTCGATGGCGGTGCGGAGCTGGCCCGGCACGCCGCGCAGCGCGGCCGGGGCGGCGTCTGCGGCGGCTAGGATGTCGGCCTTCTTCTCTGCGTTCTCGGGCTTCTCGGCCATGACGCGCAGGAAGGCGCCGTACTCGTCCGCGAAGGCGGCGAACTTGGGCTCATACTGGGTCAAGACCGCGTCGGTGCGGGCCTTCTTGGTCGCGGCGTCCAGGCTGGCGTCGTCCATGATCGTCTCCAGCTCGGCGCCCATGCGCGCCGTCTCGGCCTCGAAGGCCTCGCCTTTGACCTGGAAGGCGGCTTCCTCAGGCGAGACGGGCGCCTGGTCGGTGACCGCCGGAGCGGGCGGGGGCGGGTCCTGGACGGCGGCGAAGGCGGGGGCGGCGAACAGGGTCGCCGCCGCGGCGGCGGCGAGGGAAAGACGGTTCAACGGAGAACTCCGGCTGGCGACGGCTGACGCCGTCAAGAAGGATACGCCGGCCGGTCGACCGGAGATGGCCGCAGGTTGGCCTTGCCATGGGCCGAGCGCAAGCGTCAGCATGGACCGATGAAATCGAACCTTTCCGCTGTTTCCGTCGTCGCCGCCGCCTGTGTCGGCGCCCTGGCTCTATCGACCGGCCTGACGCCGGGCGAGGCGCGGGCCCAGGCGGGAGGGCGGGCCTATGCGGTTCAGGGCGATTGCGACGGCCGCCCCGCGACCGGGGTGCGCATGGCGCCGGGCTACTGTCTCGGGCTGGTGTGGCAGGGGGCGGGGCGGGACGGGCCGCGGATGCCGCGCGGCCTGACGCCGCTGGAGGACGGCGACTGGCTGGTCACCGATCTGGGGGCGTGGGAGGCGGGCAAGGGGGCGGTGTGGCGCCTGTCGTTTGCGCAGGACGGCGCGGCGCGCTGGCGACGGCTGGCGAGCGGCCTGTCCATGCCGCACACGGTCAAGCGCGGGCCGGACGGGCGCATCTATGTGTCCGAGATGAACCGCATCCTGACGCTGGACCCTGACGCCGCCGATGCGCAGGCCAGCGTCCGCACCGTCATCGGCGACCTGCCGGACAACCGGCTGCACGACAACCGCCACCCCCTGTCCAGCTTCGTCTTCGACGGAAACGGCGACCTGCTGGTCAATGTCGGGGCGCCCAGCGACCGCTGCCTCGACGCGGCGGGCAAGCTGAAGACGGATGCGGACGGCGCCTGCGTGGAAGATGCGGCGACGGCGCAGGTGCGTCGCCACGCCTATCTGGGGAACGGCCGCTGGGCGGAAGACAGCACCGTCTTCGCCTCAGGCTTGAGGAACTCCATCGCCCTGGTGCGGCACCCGTCGGGCACGGTGCTTCAGGCCGAGAACTCGGTCGATCTGGAGACGCCGGATCATCCCTATGACGAGATCAACGTGCTGACGCAGGGGCGCCATTACGGCTGGCCTTATTGCGTCGATCTGACCACGCCCCTGCCGGGCTGGCCCGCGCGTCAGGCGCGCTGCAACGAGCGCGAACGGCCGATCGCCCTGCTGCCGCCGCACGCCGCGCCGCTGGACCTGATCTATTACGACGGGGCGATGTTCCCCGAGTTGCAGGGACGGTTGCTGATGACCTGGCACGGCTTCCGCCGCACCGCCGGGCGCATCGTGGCGGTCGAGACGGACGAGGCGGGCCGCCCCCTGACCGACATCGGCGGGCGCTACGCCGTCTATCCGCGCGGGTCGCTGTCCTATCCGGCGGGGGCGCCCAGCGTGAACGGCAAGGTGCTGACGCCCGGTTGGGACAAGGTCGCCGGGCGCCATCCGCGCGGCTCGCCGGTGACGATGGCGACGGCGCCGGACGGCTCCATCTGGGTCACGGATGACAGAAGCCGGGCGATCCTGAGAATCGCCCGGCCCCGGTAGGCTTGGGTTTCAGGAGGGCGTTTTAGCCCTTCTGGCCGTCCCGCTTGGCCAGGACGCGCAGGCGCAGGGCGTTCAGCTTGATGAAGCCCTCGGCGTCCTTGTGGTCGTAGGCCTGGACGCCTTCCTCGAAGGTCACCAGGTCCTGGTCGTAGAGGCTGTTGGGGCTCTCGCGGCCGATGACGGTGACGTTGCCCTTGTAGAGCTTCACGCGGACAACGCCCGAGACCTTCTGCTGGCTGTGGTCGATGGCGGCCTGCAGCATCTCGCGCTCGGGGCTGAACCAGAAGCCGTTGTAGATGAGCGAGGCGTATTTCGGCATCAGCTCGTCCTTCAGGTGCATGGCGCCGCGATCCAGGGTGATCGACTCCATGCCGCGGTGCGCCGCCAGCATGATCGTGCCGCCGGGGGTCTCATAGACGCCGCGCGACTTCATGCCGATGAAGCGGTTCTCGACCAGGTCCAGACGGCCGATGCCGTTGTCGTGGCCCAGCTGGTTCAGCTTCGTCAGCAGGGCGGCGGGCGACAGGGCCTCGCCGTCGATGGCGACCGGATCGCCCTTTTCATAGGTGATGGTGATGACGGTCGGCGTGTCGGGCGCGGCTTCCGGCGAGATGGTGCGCTGGTGCACGAACTCGGGCGCCTCGACGGCCGGGTCCTCCAGAACCTTGCCCTCGGACGAGGAGTGCAGAAGGTTGGCGTCGACCGAGAAGGGGGCCTCGCCGCGCTTGTCCTTGGAGATGGGGATCTGGTGCTTTTCGGCGAAGTCCAGCAGGGCCTCGCGGGACTTGAAGTCCCACTCGCGCCAGGGGGCGATGACGCGGATGTCGGGCTCAAGGGCGTAGTAGCCCAGCTCGAAGCGGACCTGGTCGTTGCCCTTGCCGGTGGCCCCGTGACAGACGGCGTCGGCGCCGACCTGACGCGCGATCTCGATCTGGCGCTTGGAGATCAGCGGGCGGGCGATCGAGGTGCCCAGCAGATACTGGCCTTCATAGACGGTGTTGGCGCGGAACATCGGGAAGACGAAGTCGCGCACGAATTCTTCGCGCAGGTCGTCGATGAAGATGTTCTCGGGCTTGATGCCCAGCTTCAGCGCCTTCTCCTTGGCGGGGGCGAGCTCCTCGCCCTGACCCAGGTCGGCGGTGAAGGTCACCACCTCGGCGTTATATTCCTCCTGAAGCCACTTCAGGATGATCGACGTGTCCAGCCCGCCCGAATAGGCGAGGACGACTTTCTTGGGGGCGGGCTTGCTCATCGGTCGGGGAGTCCTTTCAGGAGCCATGTCGGAAGGCGGGGGAGGCGGTTTGGCGCGCTTAAAGGACCAGACGCGCCGCGATGCAAGTGTGCGATTGAGGGCGCGATGGAGGCGTCGCCTCCCGAACGCGTCGAGGGCGCCGCGAACAGATCCGCGACGCCCCCGTTTCGAGCTGTGTTATCAGCCGCTTAAGGAGGTCAGGCGGCCAGAGCCTTGAGCTGGTCGACCAGGTCGGTCTTCTCCCAGGAGAAGCCGCCGTCGGCGTCCGGCGTGCGGCCGAAATGGCCATAGGCGGCGCTGCGTCGATAGATGGGCTTGTTCAGGCCCAGGTGCTCGCGGATGGCGCGCGGCGAGGCGCCGCCGATCAGCCTGGGCAGTTCGCGCTCCAGCACCGCCTCGTCGATCTTGCCCGTGCCGTGCAGGTCGACGTGGACCGACAGGGGCTTGGACACGCCGATGGCGTAGCTGATCTGGATGGTGCAGCGGTCGGCCAGGCCCGCTGCGACGACGTTCTTGGCCAGGTAGCGGCAGGCATAGGCGGCTGAACGGTCGACCTTGGTCGGGTCCTTGCCCGAGAAGGCGCCGCCGCCGTGCGGGGCCGCGCCGCCGTAGGTGTCGACGATGATCTTGCGCCCGGTCAGGCCGGCGTCGCCGTCCGGCCCGCCGATGACGAAGGTGCCGGTCGGGTTGATGTGCCACTCGGTCTCGGCGGTGATGAAGCCTTGCGGCAGCACCTGCTCGACATAGGGCTTCACGATGGCCGCGACCTGGCCCTGGCTCAGGTTGGCCTTGTGTTGGGTCGAGACGACGATGGAGGTCGCGCGCACCGGGCGGCCGTCTTCGTAGTGCAGGGTCACCTGGCTCTTGGCGTCAGGCTCAAGGCCGGGCTCCTTGCCCGAATGGCGAGCTTCGGCCAGGGCCTTCAGGATATTGTGGCTGTAGGCCAGGGTGGCCGGCATCAACTCCGGCGTCTCGTTCGAGGCGTAGCCGAACATGATGCCCTGGTCGCCCGCGCCCTCGTCCTTGTCCTCGCCGGCGTCGACGCCCTGGGCGATGTGGGCCGACTGCGGGTGCAGGTGGTTCTGGAACTCCAGCGTCTTCCAGTGGAAACCGTCCTGCTCGTAGCCGATGTCGCGAACGACGCCGCGCACCGTATCCTCGATCTCCCGTTCGACGCCGGGGGCCCAGTTACCTTCGACATCCATGATGCCCTTGCCGCGGATTTCGCCGGCCAGCACCACCAGATTGGTCGTCGTCAGGGTTTCACAGGCCACCCGCGCCTCGGGGTCCTTGGACAGGAACAGGTCGACGATGGCGTCCGAAATCTGATCGGCGACCTTGTCGGGGTGGCCTTCCGAAACGCTCTCGGAGGTGAAGAGGAACGACGAACGGGCCAAGACAGGCTCCTGCGTGACGACAACGCGGCCAGACATATAAAGATATGCTTATACGTGCAAGGCGGCTTGTGTCGCGGGAATGGGGTCGGCCGGAGCTCCTCCTGCGCTCTTCGATGTCTTCGCAGTCGCACCCTGACTCTTGCGTTGCAGCATTCCGTGTGGCAGCAAAATCCACTCTTCCCCGAAAAATGAACCGGTTTCCGCCCTGGCTCCCGGGTCAATGCCTAGACATTTGGAACAATAATGCCGAATCCAAACATCCTTGACGCGGCCCTGACCCGTCTCGACGAGGCCGCCCGCCACGTGCAGATCGATAGCGATGTTCTGGAGAAGCTGAAATATCCGCGCGAGACGATGAAGGTCCGGCTGCTGATCCGGATGGACGACGGGTCGCGCAAATCCTTCCTCGCCTGGCGCTGCCGCTATGACGACACGCGCGGACCGACCAAGGGCGGCATCCGCTTCCACCCGGCCTCGACCGCCGAGGAGGTCGAGACCCTGGCCTTCTGGATGACGGTCAAGTGCGCCGTGACCAACCTGCCGTACGGCGGCGGCAAGGGGGCGGTTCAGGTCGATCCCAAGAGCCTGTCCAAGGCCGAGCTGGAGCGGCTGTCGCGCGCCTATGTCCAGGCCTTCGCCGGCATCATCGGCCCGGATCGCGACATCCCGGCGCCCGACGTCTACACCAACGCCATGATCATGGGCTGGATGGCCGATGAATACGCCTCCATCCAGGGCGAGGCCGCGCCCGCCGTCATCACGGGCAAGCCGATCGCCCTGGGCGGCTCGGTCGGGCGCGAGGACGCCACGGCGCGCGGCGGTTTCTATCTGACCTGTCACCTGACCGAGCGGCTGGGGCTGCCGGCCGAGGGTCTGCGCGTGGCCGTTCAGGGCTTCGGCAACGCCGGCCAGCACGTGGCGCGCCTGTTCCGCAGCATCGGCGCGAAGATCGTGGCCGTGTCGGATTCCGGCGGCGCCGTCCACGCCGCCTCCGGCCTGGATCTGGACGCCTTGCTGGCGGCCAAGGCGGCCGGCCGCTCGGTGGTCCAGGCCGACCACGGCGGCAAGGCCATACCGCCTGAAGAGCTGATCGCCGTCGACTGCGATGTCCTGGCCCCCTCGGCCATGGAAGACATGATCCATGACGGCAACGCCGCCTCGGTGCGGGCGAAGGTGGTGCTGGAGCTGGCCAATGGTCCGATCACGCCCGAGGGCGACCGCATCCTGGCCGACAAGGGCGTGGTGGTCCTGCCCGACATCCTGGCCAATGCGGGCGGGGTGACGGTGTCCTATTTCGAATGGGTCCAGAACCGCCAGGGCTTCTACTGGACGCTGGACGAGGTCCAGTCGCGCCTCAAGACCATCATCGAGACCGAGGGCGACGCCGTCTGGGCCATCGCCGAGGACAAGGGCGTCACCCTGCGCACGGCGGCCTATATCCACGCCCTGGGCCGCCTGGCCGCCGCCATCGAGGCCCACGGCACCCAGCAGTTCTTCGCCAGCTAGGCTGTTGCCGGCCCGGCTTCGATTTCTCCAAAGCGTCGCACTTCCAACCGCTTCCCTGTCATCAGTCTTCGGCAAGGGGACGGCGACTGAAGGTTGGGAGCGCGCCCATGGACGTCTTCTATTGTCTGATCCACACGCCCGAGGCGATCACGCCCGAGCTGTGCGTCCTGCCGGGCGCCACAGAGGTCGAGGCCGTGCGCGGCCTGACCGAGGTCGCGCGCGACTGGCCGCGCCTGGAGCGCATCGACCTCTATCGCGGTAACCACGAGGTCGGCAGTTTCGCCCCGTCCGATCTGGCGACGGCTGCGCCCATCCACGCCCTGGCGGCCTGACGCCCATGCGAGGCCGGGCGTCGGCGTGATCGAAACAAACGTAAGGAGAAGTGGTGCCGCTTAGGTGACTCGAACACCTGACCCCCTCATTACGAAATTCACTCTAGCGCGGCGGTGAAATCCAGTGCCAGCATGGCTTCCTGATAGTCTTGGGCGGGGCCGTTTACGGCTTTCCCAGCCACCTCCCAAAGTGGACCGAGTGCGCCCCAAGGGCGTTTCCTAGTTAGCGCGCGTTAGCTTGGAAAAGTCAAAAATTTCGACCCCGGCCAGACCTACAGCGCGCCCCCTAAATGAGCGTCACGCGCGGGGATTTTCCGCCGACCACGTCAAAGCGTTGAACGATGATGTTTAGGGTGTCTAGGGCGTGTTCAAGGTCCGCTGCGAGTTGGCCTGGGGGAAGAGCAAGGACGCGCTTGATACTCCCCCCATCGGCGGGGCCGTGGGTCATTAACTGCCCGATCGCAGTGTAGATCGATTGCCGATCCACGCTGGTTTTAACCTCGTACACTTCCGTTAGCACCGCTCCGCATCTCACGTATAGGTCGATCAGACGACTGTTCAGGACGCGCTCGTCATCGGCGCAGGTTGCCTGCCGTTTGTCTCGGAGGGCGCGTACGACATCGCCGTGATACGTGACATAATCGATTGTCGATGAGCGCGTGCCTCGACGCCTTCCCGTGGGTTCGTCCTTGAAGTCGTCCCACTCGTCGACATCGGCCAAAGCGGCGGCGGTATCGAATTCTCCGCTGCGCACAGCGGCTTTGAATTCGCTCACCTGCTGAACGAAGCTCCAGATTCTGGATGGCAAGTCGGGTGTGTCCACGCGTCCGATGATGATGCCCTCGCGCACACGACCATCAGAGCGGAGAGCTTCTTCCAGCGTGATCTTGGACCGGGCCAGGAAGGCCTCTTTGCCCACACCCGCCTTGCCCCCGCCGATGCCGCCATCATGCATGAGATAGACGTGCCCAGTTTCGTGATCCCTCGCAAAGAACCCCGCGATCTGTCCTGACGCCTCTTCAATCGGGATGTTGATCTCAACGGTGATCTGCTGAGAGCGACTTTCGATGTTGTAAACGCCGAAGGCGTTCCAGCGTCTCGGGATGCTTGCATCCGGCAGATTGGCGAATGCCGCCCAAAGCTGCCCAGCGCCATTGCTGAACATCTCGGCGTTCTGGTTTCCCCCTGGATAGCCGATGTTGCGCTGCCCTTGGCTTTGAAGAGCGCCCTTAACCTGCGTCTCTAACCCACGCTGCAAGGAGGCGCGCTCTGCTTTGCCGTCAACGACAGTCAATCGCATCGCTTGCCCCTCGCTCAGCCAATTGCAGCAGTGGTTTCAGGGTGCGCAGCGGCGGCGTCCGGCTTCCGCCGCCAGTGGTCTGCCAACACCCAATCGCCTGAAAGCAGCAGGTGCCAATCATTCCAGCCATTGCGGCTGGTCTTCGTGACCGCGCGCGACGCGGCAGAAAACGAGGTGTGCCGGCCGGTCACACCGTCGATGGTCAAAGCACCGTTCTCGATCACGCCCGTGTATTGCTTGCCGGCATACGTGAAGCGGCAGACCGTGCCACTCACGGGCAGACCTGACCGATAAGCTGCGACATCACCCCAGGCGGGAGACGCGCTGCTGAGACCATCTTCACGGTCAGGGGCGAGCCAGATTTCCCGCGCTTGTTTGAAAAGGTCGGCGCCTCTCGCCGCAATGCTGTCCTCATTCCAGACGTCGTACGCGGCCAACTCGCGATTGAGTGCCAAACTGGAATGAGACCGCACCGCCGGCATCTTCACCGCGAAGGGGCCGTTCGACACGGTCGAATTCAGCGCGCTGGTGAGTAGCGTGAGGTTACCCAGTTTGTTCACAGCGCTCTGTCTGGCCACCTCGCGGGCGAGCCGTTCCGGATCGAATTGGTCCAGGTGTTCGATCCCGATGAGAGGCCAAGATGTCTGCCACGCTTGCGGCATAATGTGCTCGATCGTCAGCGTTGACTTGATATCGATATCCTCGTTTCGAGCGGACCTCTTTCTTAGCTCCAGCGCTTCAAGAATGTAGCGGAGCCTTGGCTGGCGCGGTCCTTTGTACTGGTCGCGGCCTAGCCAACCTTGTTGCCACTCGGTGTCGTCTGGCCAGCGATCCGTTTCGGACTGCCGTCCGGACAGGTAGGTGACGAGAGCGTCAACCTGATTGCCTTCTGTCAGACGAAGCCGGTCGATGATCCCCACGAACAAACGATTGTAGTTTTTGGTCGTCAGCCCACAGATATCCCGCCGGAGAATGTAGCTCTCCAGAACGGCAAGTCCCCGGGAAAGCTCAGCCGGGCTCTCGGCGTTTGCACACAAATACACGACCAAGGGCATCGCCGTTGAAACGTCGAAGGCGTGGGCGAAGCGTCCAAAGTCGCCAAGGGGATCGCCCTTGACCTGCTCAAAAAGCCGCCGCTCGATTTCAGCGGTGGTCGAGATTGATTGTAGTTCTTCGGCGACCGAGCCGAAAGGCGATTTCTGGATGATCCATCGCCGGTAGCTCTCGAAAAGATTTTCGACGGATACCAAGTCGCCGACATGCATTGAGAGGTGATCGGTGAGCATCCAGTCAAGGCGCGCCCTCGACTGCCTCCCGCGTGATTCCACTTGGCTCCAGAATGCTCGATCAAGCGGAAGCCAGTGCTTTTCGTAGAGCTTGTCTACAACGAGCGACGCGTCCGCTTGGCCAAGTCCCTTGGCTCGTTGGAAGATGTAGTTCCGGAGTAGGTCGCCGGGGGTGAGATCCACACCGCGACTGTTCAAGGTCTCGAAGATCGTTTGTGGGTCATCGCCTCCCTCCAGCTCGATGGAAACGATAGCTAGGCCCTCTTTTAGGGCCTCGAAAAGCAGCTCTAGGCGGTGCTCATCAAACTCGGCTGCCAATCCCACATGAGTTTCAATCCGATCTTTAAAGTAGGCGTGCGCGGACGCGGCCCTCCGAACGAAGCCATCCTCATCAACCGGCTTTGGGGTGACAGCATCCAAATCGGTTGCCGGATCGACAATGTGCAAAAAGGCGCGGCGATCCGTGAGCGATGGCCAGAGTTTGAAGCGCTCCGCCGCCGGGTTCTCCATCACCCCGTCGTTAAGCAGGTATTTTTGGATTTCTTCCGCGTAGGACGAGCCGTGCGCCGCCGCGACATCGCGCAGAGCGGACAGCAAGAGCTGAAAGGTCGTCAGTCGTTGCTGCCCGTCAATCACCTCGTACGCCTGGACCTGCTTTCCGAAGGTCTTAATCTGGGCGATCACGATGGCGCCCATGAAGTGTGGTGTAAGGGACGAGCGATCGCTATTGAGCCGATCAACCGCTCGCTCGATATCCTCCCAAAGGAGCTTGAGCTGAGGGTCAGGTTTCCAAGCGTATTGCCGCTGATAAAGCGGGACCAGGTACCGCTTCTTCCCGTCGAACAAGTTGATGATCGATCGCGTAAATGGCTGCACGCTGGCCCTCCCAAGTCCATCCTTTGTATGCACGCTCTAGCCCTGTATCGGCAATACAGGCGCATTGGCGGGGTCATCTGTTCAAGCCGACGAACAAAAAATAAAAGCCCCCGCCCCACGCTCCAGCTAGAAGCCGGGCGTAGGGCGAGGGTGTAGGGCGTGTTCAGTCGATGGTCGTATGCTTCGCTGCGCCAGCCTCCACAGCCTTCAGCAGGGTGTCCTGTGCGAGGTGTGAATAGCGCTGGGTCGATTGATAGCTGGCGTGACCCAGCACCTTGCCGACGGCGAACAGATCAACACCGCTGTTGACCATGAAACTGGCGGCGCTGTGCCTCAGGTCATGGATCCGTAGGCCCGGCAGGTTCGCCGCTTTGATCGCCATCTGCCATCCGTGCTTGATCGACACGAATGGCTTCCGGGTGTCGGTGTTCGGCACCAGCCACGGACAGCCCTTGAAGCGGGGCAGGGCCGCGATGATCGCCAGCGCCGGGGTGGACAGCGGGACGTGACGTGAACGCCCAGTCTTGCTGGTTGGAATGTACCACTGCCGACGCTCCACATCGACATGCTCCCAACGAGCGTCGAGAAGCTCACGCATCCGGGCGCCGGTCAAAAGCAGCAGGCCGACGATGTGTTGCAGCTGAGGATTCTTGGACGCTGCGACAGCCACCTTAAGGCGGGCCGATTCTTCTGCGGTTAGGAATCTATTCCTAGCATTGTTCAGCGGCTTTCGGGGAACGCCACGGGTGGGGTTCTTGTGACAGCCCGGCACGTCATCCTGGGCTGCTAGCTCGAAGGAGCGCCCGAGCAATACGCGGCACTTTTCGACGCTGGCTGGCGACAGGCCGGACGCGCGCTTGTCCGCGAGCCATTGGGCGACGCCCTGCCGGGTGATGTCGGTCACCCGGACCTTGCCCCACTTCGGCACGATGTGGACCCTCAGCATCATTTCGGTGCTGGCCCACGACTTCAGATGGAGCTTGGCGTAGGCTAGATGGCTTGCGGCGATCTCGCTGTACAGTGGGATTGACTTAGCCTCGGCCTTCTTCGCGCTGGGGTCGCCGCCCATGACGACCTCCGACCGCAACTGCAGCGCCCGCTTCTTGGCCGCCGCGAAGGTCAGATCTTCATACCGGCCGATCTTGAACTGGCGTTGCCGACCGGTGCTGTCGAAGTAGCGCAGATAATAGGTTCTGCCGCCCGTGGAGCGGCATTCCAGGGTGAATCCGGTCACACTCAGGTCGAACCATTCTGTCTTGCCCTTGCCGACTTCGCAGCCAGCGGATGCAACAAAGGAAGATGTCAGATTGACTCTAGGCATAGGTAGTCTCCGTGCTTGTTTGATGGGCGGCGGACGAGCGCCGTCGGGCCGCCCCGGAGGGCGGTCGGTTGGGTTGGGTTGAGGGGGTCTGGAGCGGGTCAGGCCCGCGAGGCCCCGGAGGCGACCGCTGGGGCGGCGCGTCAGGGGCGGGGATGGCCGGGCCATGGGAAGGCCCGCAGCGAGCCCAGGCGGGCTACGCTCACTGCCGTTCGGGTGGCGGAGGCCGGGTCAAAAGAGGGGAAGGGGCGACTCCCCCTTTTCCCCTTTCGGTCGGCCCCCGCCGGGTCCGATGCGGCGATGGAGGGGCGCCGCTATCCGACAGCTATTCTCCAGGAGCGTCGTTCGGAGCTGTCACCAGGCTCAATGCGAAGCTGGTCAGCCCTTCGACCTCGGTTCTTGCTGAGAAACCAACCAAGCTTGCCCCGGTTGATGTACCGACCGTCCATGATGGGAAGGTCCTCAAGGGCCTCCATCAAGGCGGGGTTTTCTTCAGCCTTGGCGATAATCTGGCGAACGGTCACAGATTTGGTGCCGAAGATATCGAACCAAACCTCCAACAGAGCGGCCAGCGCCTGCCGGTCAGGGTCATGCGAGACTTGATCGATCAGGCTTTGAGCCGGGTCGGGCAGTCCCATCCAGATCAAGGGCTGTCGGCACAGACGCGACCATTCATCGTATGTGCCGACCGGAGAACATGCCGCCATCGGCTCGCCCGCTGCGCGGAACGCCGAGATGATGGTCAGGACGCAGGCTACTGCTCGGGCTCGGTGGCTCTTCATGTCGCCCACCGGATCGTTGCGAAACGACCGAAGGGCTGGAGCTTCATGACGAGGAGCGAGACGTATCGAAACCACCCGCCGCCTGAGATCGCGCTCAGGTTCGATGTTGTTGCCCGTGCCGAGAAACAGCGCCCGTGTAGGGACTGTAGCGCTGCGGTTGGTGCCCAACATACGTTCCGTCGTGGTGGGACTGGTCAGCATGCGGTTGATCGCACCGAACGGCTTCCAGTTGGTCTGCATATCGTCAAAGACGACTGCAGCTGGTTTCTCGTTCAGCACAGTGACGATCAGCTTGCCTGCTTCGTCGGCCCCTGTCGGATAGCTGACTCGGTAAGGCTCATCTGGACCGGCGAACAGCGCCATGATGTCCGCCAGATAGCTTTTGCCGCTGCCAGACGTTGTCGCCGTGATGTTGAACGCCGGAGCGACGGACAGGGCGGGACGGACCACGGCGGTGAATATCGCTGACAGTGCAGCGGATCGGTCCGCATCCGTCTCGAATTCGAACTCATCCAGGAGATGGTTCAGATAGTCCATCGCGGGTTCGGCATAGTCGCTGGCGTTCTCCAACCCGCGATAATCGGACGGATCGAAAGCGCCATACACACCCGTTCCAGGATCATAGCCCGGTCGGGTTATCAAAGTGCCGTCCTCGCCGAAGTAGGGCTGACGGGCTATCCCGTTCAACGGCTGGAGGTGGTGACGATCCTGGCCGAACAGCAGCGCTTTGACTACGCCTTGAGGCGGGTCGCAGCGAAGCCAGAGGTTGTCCCGTCCCTTCCGTTCCCAGTTGATGGATGCGGAGAGGAAGGTTCTCAGGGTCTGCTCATTCACCAGTTCGGTTGTGATCCCGCCGCCAGCCTTTTTGACGATCCGCAGCAGGCCGCTTCCGCTGGTGTAGTAAACGCCGGTGTCGGCTAGCACCTTCTCGGCATCGGAACAGTTCAGGTGCATCTCACCCGGTGAAACACGGATAGTCGGTTTGTCCGGATGGGAGCCTGGATCGGCTACATTCGGTCCTGGTGGACTGATGGGTGGTGCGCCGTCATCGGTCGGCGGGGAGCTCCTTTTTTCAATGTCATTTTCATTGGGATTTGGCTCGGTCATAGATCTTCGCAGAGCCCTTCCACGGGATGTGGTAAAAAGGGTTAAATCAACGGGATCGCGGGCGGCAGAAAAAGAGACGTGTAATCAGGATGTTGTGGCGTTTTCGAAGAATGGCGCGAACGGCCCTGAATTTGGCTTCAAAGCCGTCCGTATCCTGATCTTATTTCCCGGCTGGTTTGCAGGAGATATGAAGCGGCTGAGTCTTACGTCTTCGCTTCGCGAGAATGATAGCTACGCCTATCACCGTGAAAGCAGCGATGAAGGCGAGGGGCTGGGCGACCGCGAGGCTCGACAGGATCAAGGTGCCCAGAAACACCATCGTCTCCCGAGGTCGCGCGACAAACGCGTGGACCAACGCCACCAGCAGGACGACGGCCAGCACCATCAGCAGGGCACGAACCAACGCCAAGGCCATGCAGAGGATAAGGAAGGCGAGCAGCTTCTTCGCCATCAGCAGCAAGCCTCCTCGTTCCAGAAGTAGGCAAGGCATCTGTAGTGCACGCCCAGTTCGGTGCCTGGACCGTTTTCGACGAACAGCCGGACGGGCGGACCGAAGGGAGGGGTGACGACGACCTCAAACCAGAAGCCGTGGTCTTTCACCCAATCGAAGGGACGATCGCCCGCACCGTCGCCGGTGAAGACGAATCCAAGGGCGGTGTTGATGACGTCCGGCGTGTCGCCGCCGTGGATGACGATCAGGCGAGTGTCGGGATGGTGTTCGCGGTGGCCATAGAAGCGCCAGCCCCGAAGGGCCAGCAGACGACGCAGGTCGGGATCGAGGTCGGGATCGCTCAGGGCGCTCGCCACCTCGGCAAGGGTGTTCAGGCAGAGCATAGGGAAGGTGTCCTTCGGGCACGAAAAAAGCCCTCGGGCGAAGTGCCGGAGAGCTCGGGTCGGATGGATTGTCGGTTCGCCTGTCGGCGGCGGGGGTTCAGGTCTTGTCAGCAGCCGGTGGTCGATCAGCGACGCCAAGGCAGTTGAAGCGGAGGGTGTCGTTCGTCTCGGGATGGTCCGGCACGAAAACCAGCATCCCGAAGTCGTCGGTCAGGACGTAGGCCAGCTCGAACCATGAGCCGTGGTCGTTGAACCACTCCCAGCCGGGCTGCTCGGCCTGGTCCCAGCAGATCGGATAGCCGACGGCGTCATGGATGACCTCGGCCGGATCGCCGGGCTGGACGACGACGATCTGCAGGATGTCCTTGAGGGGACGCCTGCGATCGGTGTCCACCTGGTAGACCCGGAGGCCGATCAGGGCGCGCAGGTCGGCGTCCAGGGTCGGGTCGGTCAGGGCGGCTGTGACCGCGTCGCGATCATTTAGTGTGAGCAAAGGGGAGTCCTTTCCAGGGTAAAGAAAAACCCCCGCAGCGGAAGGCCACGGGGGTCGGTGTCGATGAGGTTTGACGCGCCCTCGGGGGAGCGCAGTGAACGGGCTCAAAGGCGATGAAGAGCCACGACTTCCTGCCCCTCGGAACGAAGGGAGGCGGAGGCAGCCTTCAGGCCAATGGGCCCGCTGGTTTACCTTGCCGCCGGAACACTCGGTGACAGGGCCGAAGCGGCCTGAGAAAGCCGCTCCTTCAGACGCTTGGATCGCGACATGCCCGAGAGGGGCATGGTCCCGCTGTGCGTGACGTTGAAGGCGTAGCCGTCGTGCACCGCGCCATCGCCTGACCGGCCCCTGGACGGAACCATGGTGGCGACGATCTGGTGGCTGTCGAACAGGAACTTGATCGTCGCCTGATACCCCCTGTTGGGGTATTCGACGCGCACGATCGGGCTATTGCCGAACTCTGTGTTCATGGCGTCCACCAAGATCTGGTCGGCCTGAGCCTCGGTGATCAGGAACACGGGTTCGCTTTGGCTGACGTAGGAACCGGGCGTCCGTGCGGGCGCTGACGCACAGCCGCTGATGGCCAGAGCACCGACGGCGAAGGCGACATGGACGAGACGCTTCATTGAGCGTCTCCCTTGGCGGTCAGAGCGGTGTCGGCGCGTCGACGTTGGCGAGTTGCGACGAAGACGCCGCCGAAGGTCGCGATACCCACCGTGCCCCAGAGAAGGATGGAGCTATACTTGCGGACTTTCACCTCGTTGGCGGGATAGCTCAGGGTGTCTTGCAGTTGCTGATTTCTGGATTTCGGATCGTCAGGCAGCGATGTCGCTTCCACGCTGGCGTAAAACCGATGCAGCGGGATGTAGGCTTGTAGAAACAGGCTCGTGACGATCACGTAGAAAGCAGCCACGACCGCCAGCCCGATACGAATGGTGGTGTTGTTCATCTAATACGATCTCATGATGTGTGTGAGATGCGCCGGTATTTGCACATCATATAAGATGCCGAGCTTTGCGCTAGGCTCGGCATCAGGCTGTGTTCTTGAATGCATTGCTCCTGCGTGGACAGCAGCGGCCTCCCCAGACCGTAATAACCGAATCTGGGATATCCCGATTTAGGATTTAGCGGAAGCGCCTCACCTGTCAGGGGCGCGCGTTGCCGTCATCGATTTTCACGCAGCGGCATCAGGAGTTCATCGCCTTCATCGCCTCCGTGCGGAAGACGGCCGGCATCACTCAGGTCGAACTCGCGGAGCGGCTGGGGAAGCCTCAGAGCTTCGTGTCGAAGGTGGAGCGTGGTGAGCGACGCCTGGACGTGATCGAGTTCTGTCAGGTAGCGGAGGCTCTCGGCTACGATCCGGCGAAACTGCTCCTGGATTTCATCAATCCTAAGGGCTGATAAGGCCGTTCGAAATAGACAGGATTCGCGGTGCCATCTTTTCCCCGACGCTCTTGACCCCATCCTCCCTCTGGATTCTACCGTGGGTACGGCACACGCGGGCGCCGGGGGCGGCACGATCATGAACGTACAGGCGCATAACGATCTGAAATCCCACATCTGGGAGATCGCCAATCGCCTGCGTGGCCCCTATCGTCCGCCGCAGTACCGGCTGGTCATGTTGCCGATCGTCGTGCTCCGCCGACTGGACTGCGTTCTCGAGCCGACCAAGGCGGCGGTGCTCAAGGAGTACGAGCGGCTCACGGCGGCAAACACGCCTGAGAACGCGATGGACCGGCTTCTGGGCCGTGCGGCCGACCCGACGCGGAAGCACCCACTCTACAACACCAGTCCGTTCACCTTCGAACGCCTCCTGGGCGATCCGGAGAACATCGCGCCGAACCTCGTCGCCTATATCAACGGCTTCTCGCCGACGGCGCGCGCCATCTTCGAGCGGTTCAAGTTCACCGACCAGATCGAGAAGCTGGACGCCAGCAACAGGCTTTTCACCATCGTGAAAGCGATGGCCGGCGTCGACCTGCATCCGGACCGGATCGACAACCTGCAGATGGGCTACCTGTTCGAGCATCTGGTGATGCGCTTCAACGAACAGGCCAATGAAGAGGCCGGCGACCACTTCACCCCACGCGAGGTCATCCGCCTGATGGCGAACCTGATCTACACTGGGGAACAGGACGTCTATACGCCGGGCATCTTTCGGACGATCTACGACCCGACCTGCGGCACCGGCGGCATGCTTTCGGAATCGGAAAAGTTCATTCTCGACCAGAACACGGACGCGAACCTCGCTCTGTTCGGCCAGGAATACAACGACGAGTCCTGGGCGATCTGCTGCGCGGACATGCTTATCAAGGACGAAGACACGAGCAGCATCGTTGATGCGGACACCCTAACCGAGGACGGGTTCGGAGGGCGACGCTTCCACTACCTGATGGCCAATCCGCCCTTCGGCGTGGAGTGGAAGGACCAGAAGTCGGTCGTGGAGAAAGAGCACAAGGAACTGGGTTTCTCCGGCCGTTTCGGCGCCGGCCTGCCGGCGATCAACGACGGCTCGTTGCTGTTCCTCCAGCACATGATCTCGAAGATGCATCCCTACCAGGAGGGGGATGAGGATGCCGTCGGCTCCAAGATCGCCATCGTCTTCAACGGCTCGCCACTGTTCTCGGGTGACGCCGGGTCGGGGCCGTCGAACATCCGGCGGTGGATCATCGAAAACGACTGGGTGGACGCCATTGTCGCCCTCCCGGACCAGCTGTTCTACAACACCGGCATCCTCACCTACGTCTGGCTGGTCACTAACAGAAAGCAGCCTCACCGCCGCGGCAAGATTCAACTGATCGACGGCACCCGCTTCAGAGATCGGCAGACGCCAAGCCTCAACAACAAGCGCCACCGCATCACCGATGCCCAGATCGCGGAGCTGACAAAAATCTATGACGGCTTCGAGGATGGTCAGGAAGCCGAGGTGGTTGTCGACCTCAAGACTGGAGAAAAGGAAACCCGTATCGTCTCGCGCATCTTCGAGAACCGGGAGTTCGGCTTCCTGAAGGTGACGGTCGAGCGGCCCCTGAGAATGAACTTTGAGGCGACGCCGGAACGGATCACACGGCTGGACGATCAGTCCGCCTTCGCCAATCTGGCGAGCTCGAAAAAGCGCAAAGACGATAAGGCGGCGGCGCGAGAGATTGAGGACGGTGAGGCCCAGCAAGCTGCGATCCGCGCCATGCTGACCACGCTGGAGGGAAATGGCCGCTATCTGGACCGCGAGGCGTTTGACGCCGACCTGACCCGCGCCGCAAAGGAGGCGGATCTCAAGATCGCAGCCTCGATCAAGAAGGCGATCTTCGCCGCGCTCGGCGAGCGCGACATCGCCGCTGAGATTTGCCGGGATAGCAAGGGTCGGCCGGAGCCGGACAGCGAACTACGCGACACCGAAAACATCCCCTTACCCGAAGACGCCACCCTGCCGCTGCCGATCGAGTTCGGGCCGGACAAGCCAAACGACAGACTGGTTGCGACCTTCCGGGGCGCCATCGACGCCTATATGGCGCGCGAAGTGCTGCCACATGTGCCGGACGCCTGGGTAGACTATGACAAGACCAAGGTGGGCTATGAAATCCCGATTAACCGGCACTTCTATGTCTACAAGCCGCCCCGCACACTGGCGCAGATCGAGACTGATATCACTGCGCTGGAGGGGGAGATCGCGCGGCAATTGAAGGGGCTGGTGGCCTGATGGCTGTCCGCCTGAAGCATGTCGCTCAAGTCATTGCGGGTCAGTCGCCCGAATCTTCGGGTGTAACAAGCGTGCCGGACGGGCTGCCATTTCTTCAAGGCAGCGCCGAGTTTGGTAAGAAGTATCCGGTCTCGAAGAGCTTTTGTTCTACGCCGCCGAAGATCGCTCCAGCCGGCTCGTGGCTCATATCGGTCCGTGCGCCCGTCGGAACGCTTAACCTAGCCGATCAGAGCTACTGTATAGGTCGTGGGCTGGCTGCGATTTCGCCGCGGGACGTCGACCACTCGTTCCTCGGCTATGCCCTTGAAAACGCCAAACCGTTCCTGTCGGCAATCTCAACAGGCAGCACATTCCAGGCCATTTCGACACATCAGCTTGAAAATCTCGAGCTGGATTTGCCGCCCCCGGAGGCCCAGCGGCAGATCGCGCGGTTTCTGGATGAGAAGACGGCCCAGATCGACGGGCTGATCGACAAGAAGCG
The DNA here is from genome assembly GCF_053645695.1 of Brevundimonas sp. NPDC055311. Lineage (NCBI taxonomy): Bacteria > Pseudomonadati > Pseudomonadota > Alphaproteobacteria > Caulobacterales > Caulobacteraceae > Brevundimonas > Brevundimonas sp. NPDC055311. The sequence goes on along the minus strand of NZ_JBSHMV010000002.1, from coordinate 144,463 downwards.
CGCACTTCTGGACCGGTTGGCCGAAAAGCGTCAGGCCCTCATCACGCGCGCCGTCACGAAGGGCCTGAACCCCGCCGCCCCCATGAAGCCCTCCGGCATCGACTGCCTCGGAGACATCCCGGCGCACTGGGAGGTGCTGCCCCTGCGACGCTTGGCGCGCAAGGTTTCCACGGGCAGGACGCCATCATCGGCCGGTGCCGATTACTTCACTGACGGCGAAATCAACTGGTACACGCCCGGCGATTTCGGGACGGGTGTGGAGCTCACGGACTCAGTTCGCAAGATCGTGCACGAGGCCCTCGAAGACGGAGCATCCACTCTCTTCGCTGCTGGTAGCGTGTTGATGGTCTGCGTTGGAGCAACGCTCGGAAAAGTTGGTGTTGCCGTCGTCCCCGGATCGGCCAACCAACAAATCAATGTCATTGATCTCGAGCCGGAGAATGACCCCTATTATCTTGCGTATTTCCTGCACGCCCTTCGGGAAGAGGTTCGCGTTGCAGCGAATGGAAACACGCTCCCGATCCTCAATCAGGACGGCACGAAGTCGCTCATCGCACTCAGGCCCCCGGCTAGCGAACAAAGAGACATTGCGACCGCGCTGAGGGGGCACGACCAGCGCGAGGCGGGCGTGCTTGAGACTGTCCGCCGCAGCATCGAGCTCCTCAGCGAGTATCGGGCCGCCGCGATCACCTCGGCGGTCACGGGTCAGCTCGAAGGTTTGCGATGACATTGGATGCACCGACCTACTTCGGGCACCTCCGGGCCTATGTGAACGACCGCTACGTCACACATGATGGGATCGGCGGTGAGATAATCCTGTCAGAGAAATACTTCCCGGCTGCCGCAACCCGCGCTAGGACGCGCCGAATCCGGTTGCAGATCCCCGGTCAGGGGCTTGCGTTCAAACTGGACCATGATCAGGTCGAGCTGCAGCGCAAAAAATCCAAGCCGCCTCTGTTCCATTTCCTCGATGATAACTCAAAGCCGTGGTCGAAGCGGTGCGATTTTGTGGTCTTCTATACGAGCGGGCGCGCTTTCCACGCCGACTGCATCGAGTTCAAGTCCAAGAGCTTGGCCGCCGAGAAGATCGTCCCTCAACTCCGTGCCGGGGCCTGCTGGGTCCGAATTCTCAAGCAGACCGTTGAGCAATACACGGGCGACACACGCAAGATCAGACTCCGAAAGTTTGTGTTCGCCGAGAACGACAACCCCGGGGCGTACCTAGACGCTAACCGGCAACTCAACGCCGATCCCTCAATCCGCTACTACCATTTCGACGAAGTCGATGGTCAGCCCATAGCGGCGCTGGCCAACACCTCTGTGCAGGAGATCTGATCCATGTCCGGGCACACAGAGCGCGATTTCGAGACCGCCATTGAAGTTGGGTTGATCGGTGCGGGCGGCTATCAGAAGCGCGGTCCCGCCGCCTATGACGAGGCGCTGGCCTTATTCCCCGACGACGTCATCGGCTTCCTGCAGGACACGCAAGGCCCGAAATGGGGCCAACTCCAAGTCCTTCTGGGGGCCAAGACCCCGGCGACGGTGTTGGACAGCCTCGCCAAGGAGCTGGAGGTCAAGGGGACGCTGAACGTCCTGCGTCATGGGTTCAAATGCTACGGCAAGACATTCCGACTGGCGTACTTCCGCCCGAACTCCGGCATGAATCCGGCGGCCGCAGAAGCCTACGCGAAAAACCGTCTGACCATCGCCCGTCAGGTGGCCTTCACTTCGGCCCTCAGGCGACCGGATGGCAAGAGCCGACGCTGCATTATCGACGTCACGCTCAGCCTGAACGGCCTACCCGTAGCAACGGCGGAGCTGAAAAACCCACTGACCGGCCAGCGGGCCGCCGACGCCGTGGCGCAGTACCAGAACGACCGAGACGAGCGCGACCTGCTGTTCGCCTTCAAGAAGCGCGCTCTGGTCCACTTCGCCCTGGATACAGACGAGGTGTGGATGACCACCCGCCTCAAGGGCAAGGAGACGGTCTTCCTGCCTTTCAACCAGGGCCACAATCACGGCGCGGGAAATCCGCCGGTCGAGGGCAACTGGAAGACCCACTACCTCTGGGACGAGGTGCTGCAGGCCGACAGCCTGATCGACATCCTGCAACGCTTTATGCACCTCGAGGTCAAGGAGCGGCAGGTCAAGACCGACAAGGGCGTGCGGACGATCAAGAAGGAGACGATGATCTTCCCACGCTACCACCAGCTCGATGTGGTGCGGAAGCTGATCGCCCACGCCGGGGCCCATGGCTCCGGGCGGAACTATCTGATCCAGCATTCGGCGGGATCGGGTAAGTCCAACTCCATCGCGTGGTTGGCGCACCGGCTGGCCAGTCTGCACGACGCAGACGACCAGAAGGTGTTTCACTCGGTGGTCGTGGTGACCGATCGACGTGTCCTGGACCAGCAGCTTCAGAACACGATCTACCAATTCGAGCACAAGACCGGCGTGGTCGAGAAGATCGACGAGAACACGCAACAGCTGGCCCGTGCCCTGTCGAACGGGACCCCGGTGGTCATCACCACCATCCAGAAATTCCCCTTCATCGCTCAGGCCCTGTCGACGCTGGAGGCCAAGGGCGCAGGCGTGAAGATCGACACGGCGGGCAAGCGGTTCGCTGTCATCGTGGACGAGGCCCATTCCTCCCAGAGCGGGGAGACAGCCACCGCCCTTAGGGGCATGTTGAACAAGGACGGCATCGAAGCCGCCATCGCGGCGCAGATGTCCGATGAAGAGGATGACAGCCTCTCCGACGACGCAAAGGCCAAGGTGCTGCGTGACGCCCTGAAACGCGCCCGGCAGCCCAATCTGAGCTTCTTCGCCTTTACCGCCACCCCGAAGTTCAAGACCAAGGTCCTGTTCGACGAGCCCGGCCCCTCAGGCGCCTCGCCGTTCCACGAATACACCATGAAGCAAGCCATCGAGGAGGGCTTCATCATGGACGTGCTGGCCAACTACACAACCTACAAGCGGTTCTTCGGGTTGATCAAACAGGTCGAGAACGACCCCGAGGTGCCCCGCAAGAAGGCCGCCAAGGCGCTGACCCGGTATCTGGAACTCCACCCGGTCAACATCGAGCAGGTGGTCTCGGTGATCGTCGAGCATTTCCGGCTCTACGTCATGCATGAGCTGGGCGGACGGGCCAAGGCCATGGTGGTCACCGGCTCCCGGCTCGCGGCCGTCAAGTACAAGCTGGCCTTTGACCGCTACATCAAGGCCCAGGGCTATAGCGGGATACGTTCGTTGGTCGCCTTTTCCGGCGCGGTGGAGGATCCGGACGATCCGGGCGCGTCCTACACCGAAGTCTCGATGAATGATGGACTCGCCGAAAGCGAACTGCCCGAGGCCTTCGAGCGTGACGACTACCGGGTGCTTTTGGTCGCCGAGAAATACCAGACCGGCTTTGATCAGCCGCTGTTGCAGACGATGTATGTCGTCAAGAAGCTGGCGGGCGTTCAGGCGGTCCAGACCCTCAGCCGATTGAACCGCATGGCCCCGGGCAAGGCGCGAACTTTCGTGCTCGATTTCGCCAACGAAGAGGCAGACATCTACAAGGCGTTCAAGCCCTACTATGAGGCTACGCCCATCGGCGAAAATGCTGACCCGCATCGCTTGTCGGAGTTGCAGCACAAGCTACTGGAATGGGCGTTCTTCGCCCCCGACGACATCAACGCCTTCGCCGAGGTCTGGTATCGCGGAAAGCGCGACCACTCCGCCAGCGACCATCGCCTGATGAACGCCGTCCTCGACGCCGTTGTTGAACGATTCAAGGAGCGGACGGACGTTGAGCAGGACGAGTTCCGAAGCCAGCTCACGGCGTATCGAAACCTCTACGCCTTTCTCTCCCAGATCATCCCCTATCAGGACAGCGAGCTTGAGAAACTCTACGCCTTCGTCCGCAATCTGATCGCCAAACTGCCGCCCCCCGGCGACGGTCAGGCTTTCGCCCTGGACGATGAAGTGGCGCTGCGGTTCTTCCGGCTGCAGCAGATGACCGACGGCTCAATCGACCTTGGCTATGGCGAGGCTGACCCATTGAAGGGGCCCACCGATGTCGGCACTGGCGGCCTCAAGGAAGAGGGCGTGTCCCTGTCCACCTTGGTCGCCAAACTGAATGAGCGGTTCGGCACTGATTTCACCGAGGCCGATCAGCTCTTCTTCGATCAGATCCGGGCCACCGCGGAAGGCGATGAGAAGATCGTGGAGGCCGCCCGAGCCAACAACCTCGCCAACTTTTCTGCCTATCTGGAGCGGATGCTCGACGAGTTGTTCATCGACCGGATGGAGGGAAACGAGGAGATTTTCTCGCGAGTGATGACCGACAAGGAATTTCGCTCGGCAGCCCATGAGCATCTTGCCTTGGAAATCTTCCGGCGTGCCCGGGAGCGATCCGGGCCCCTTGAAGAACCAGCAGAATAGCTGAGGCCCGCCGGCAGCGTTGTTATCGCTCACGCTGGCGAACGGCTTCCCGTTCGGGACCCATGTAGGTCCCAAGCGGACGTGCCTTTCCGCCCATCCCGGCACGGCTTCCTGTCTAGCGCTACTCTGGAAAGGTGGTGCCGCTTGCGTGACTCGAACACGCGACCCCCTCATTACGAATGAGGTGCTCTACCAGCTGAGCTAAAGCGGCCCCGGCGTCGTTCACGCGAAAAGGCGCGAGCGAGCGAGGAGGGCTCTTTATACGGGCGCGGCGGGCTTGCCAAGAGCCGATAGCATCGCCGGTTCGTCGGGGGCGGCGGCGATGCGGATTTCGGCGAAATCGAACGGATGCAGGGGCGTGGCGGCGGCTTCGGAGATGCAGATGGCGATGCGGCCGGATGAGGCGGCGCGCGGCAGATCGGCGCTCAGCGCGCGGGCGGCGCGGGGCGAGTGGAGTATGACGGCGTCGAAGGGCTCGGGCGCGGGCGCGTGAGTCTCGACGGCGGCGTAGACGGGCAGGCGCTGGACCGGGCGGTCCGGCAGCAGGGCGGGCAGGTCGCCCGCCGGTTCGCGCGCGCCGGGGGCCAGCAGGGGGCCCGGCGGGGCTTCGGCGGCGATCAGGCGGGCCAGGGCGTGAATGTCGCCGGAGGCCGAGCGGACGTCGGCGAAGCCCGCCGCGCGGGCGGCCTCGGCCGTGGCGTCGCCGACGGCGAAGACGGGGTGGTCGCGAAAGCGCGGGATCAGTGGGGCGAAGGCTTCGACGCCGTTGGGGCTGGTCAGGGCGAGGACGGCGACGGCGTCGGGCGAAGGGGCGGCGTCGAGGGCGCCGGGCAGGGGCGCCAGCGTCAACAGGGGCGCGACGAGCGGGGTGAAGCCCAGCGCCGTCAGCCGGTCCGCCGTGCGGGCGGCGCCCGGCTCGGCGCGCGTGACCCAGACGCGGCGGATCGGCGTCATGGCCCTAGAGCGCGATCTTCTGGTCGCCGGCGACGGCCTGGACCTGACCGCCGAGATCGAGGCCCAAGGCGCGGGCGTCTGCGGCATCGGCGTCTGCTGGGATGTCGCCCGTGCGGGTCCAGCGGCCCGACCCGTCAGGGCTGAGCATTTCGGTGCTGAGGTGCAGACGATCGCCCTCAATGTGGGCGTAGGCGCCGATGGCGGTGCGGCAGGAGCCTTCCAGCGCCGCCATGGCCCCGCGCTCGGCGGCGACGGCGAGGGCGGTGGGGGCGTGGTTCAGGGCGCGGGTCCAGGAGGCGTCGACGTCGCCCTCGCGCGTCTGCAGGGCCAGGGCGCCCTGACCCGGCGCGGGCAGGAAGGCGTCCAGCGGCAGGCGCTGACGGATGACCTCGCCGAGGCCGAGACGGTTGAGGCCCGAACAGGCCAGCAGGATGGCGTCGAAGTCGCCGTCGCGCAGCCGCTTCAGCCGGGTGTCGACGTTGCCGCGCAGCATTTCGATGTTCAGGTCGGGACGCAGGGCCAGCGCCTGCGCCTGACGACGCAGGGAGGCGGTGCCGAAGCGGGCGCCCTGCGGCAGGTCGGCGAAGGTGGCGTAATGGTCGCTGATGAAGGCGTCGCGGGGGTCTTCGCGCTCCGGCACGGCGGCGATGGCCAGACCGGGGGGCTGTTCGGCGGGGACGTCCTTCATCGAGTGGACGGCGACGTCGACGCGGCCGTCCAGCAGGGCTTCCTCGATCTCCTTGGTGAACAGGGCCTTGCCGCCGACTTCCAGCAGGCGGCGGTCCTGGATGCGGTCGCCGGTGGTGACGATCTCGACCAGAGGAACAAGGGTTTCGACCTCGGCGTCGGGCACGCCCAGGGCGCGGCCGATGGCGCGCTGCATCATGCCGGACTGGGCCAGGGCCAGGCGCGAACGCCGCGTACCGATGCGCAGAAGGGGTTCAGTCAAGTCGGGTCGCCGTTGCGAAAGAGGGGGCGGGTCGCTAACTCCGCCCAATGAAGATGGACGCGGACTATAGCAGGGCGACGGACGGGGCAACCGAACGCCGGTCGGACGGTTTGACCGTGCTGGGGCTCGAGACCAGCTGCGACGAGACCGCTGCCTCGGTGGTGCGACTGTCGGCGGCTGGCGCCGAGGTGCTGTCCAGCGTCATCCACAGCCAGATCGACGATCATGCGGCCTATGGCGGGGTGGTGCCGGAAATCGCCGCCCGCAGCCATGTGGAGATGATCGACGGCGTGACGCGCCGGGCCATCGCCGAGGCCGGGCTGGACTGGAGCGCGCTGGACGGCGTGGCGGCGACGGCGGGGCCGGGCCTGGTCGGCGGGGTCATGGTGGGCCTGTCCTACGGCAAGGCGGCGGCGCTGGCGCGGGGGCTGCCGCTGATCGCGGTCAACCATCTGGAAGGCCATGCGGTGTCGGCGCGGCTGGGGGCGGAGACGACCTATCCCTTCCTGCTGCTGCTGGTCTCGGGCGGGCACTGCCAGCTGCTGGAGGTGCGCGGCATCGGCGACATGAGCCGGTTGGGCACGACCATCGACGACGCGGCGGGCGAGGCTTTCGACAAGATCGCCAAGGCTATGGGCCTGGGCTATCCGGGCGGACCTGCGCTGGAGAAGCTGGCGGCGAGCGGAGACGGGTCGCGCTTTGATCTGCCGAGAGCATTGTTGGGGCGGAAGGATTGCGACTTCTCCTTCTCGGGGCTGAAGACGGCGGCGTCGCGACTGGCCCAGACCTGCGAGACGGAGCAGGATCGGGCCGATCTGGCCGATGCGGCGCAGAAGGCGATCGCGCGCCAGCTGGCCGAACGGTCCGAGCGGGCGATGAAGGATTACGCCGAGGCGCATGAGCATCGCCTCTTTGTGGTGGCTGGAGGCGTGGCAGCCAACAAGACGATCCGGCGGACGCTGGAGGATCTGGCGACGAAGCACGGCTTCGCCTTCCTGGCGCCGCCGATGGCCTATTGCACCGACAATGCGGCGATGATCGCCCTGGCGGGGGCCGAACGGCTGGAAAAAGGCCTGACCTCCGACATCGATGTCGCCGCCCGGCCGCGATGGCCTCTGGACGAGACGCGCGCCAGCGTTGATCCTGTGCACAAGAAAACGGGCCGCAAGGGCGCCAAGGCTTAAAGCGGCCTGGCTCTCGGCGGGGGTCGGGGGACCGGAGAAGACATGGAATTCCATACGGCAGGCGTAATTGGCGGCGGCGCCTGGGGCACGGCCCTGGCGCAGAGCGCGGCGGCGGCGGGTCTGGCCGTCGTCCTGCAGGCGCGTGAGCCCGAGGTGATCGAGAGCATCCGCGCGCGTCGGATGAACGACGCCTTCCTGCCCGGCGTCGAGCTGGATTCGGCCATCAACGTTACCTCGGACTTGGCGGACCTGGCCGACTGCGACCTGATCCTGGCCGTGCCGCCCGCCCAGCACATGCGCGCGACGTTGCAGGCCTTCGCGCCCTACGCCCGGCCGGGCCTGCCCATCATCCTGTGCTCCAAGGGCATCGAGCGCGGCTCGCTGAAGCTGATGACCGATGTGCTGGCCGAGGCGATTCCCTCGGCCACGGCCGCCGTGCTGTCGGGGCCGAGCTTCGCCGCCGAGGTGGCGCGCGGCCTGCCCAGCGCCGTGACCCTGGCCTGCGCCGACGCGGCCATGGCCGAGGCCCTGGCGGGCGCCCTGTCGGGGCCGGTCTTCCGGCCCTACTACGCCGACGACCTGATCGGGGCGGAGACGGGCGGGGCGCTGAAGAATGTGCTGGCCATCGCCTGCGGCATCGTCGAGGGGCGCGAGCTGGGCCGCAGCGCCCACGCCGCGGTCATCACCCGCGGTTTCGCCGAGATCGTCCGCGTGGCCACGGCCCTGGGCGGCAAGGCCGAGACGGTGGCGGGCCTATGCGGCCTGGGCGATCTGGTGCTGACCTGCTCCAGCCCGCAGTCGCGCAACATGAGCCTGGGTCTGGCCCTGGGTCAGGGCCTCAGCGTCGAGCAGGCGCTGGAAGGCAAGCGCTCGGTGGCCGAGGGCTATGAGAGCGCGCCGGCCGTGCGCGAACTGACGCGCAAGCTGGGCGTCGACACGCCGATCTGCGAGGCGACGGCGGCGGTGCTGGCGGGCGAGTTGACGGTGGATCAGGCGATCGAGAGCCTGATGAGCCGTCCGCTGAAGCCCGAGCGCGAATAGTGACCGAAGAGAGTCCGGCGGCCGAAACCCAGGAGCGCAAACGGGTCTGGAAGACGCCGCCGAACGTGGCCCTGTGTCTGGAGGCGGACATCGCTGATCCCGGCTCGCGCGGCTTCGTGCTGCAGATCGGCGAGGCCTTCTTCCACGGCTTCGTGGTGAAGAAGGACGGTCAGGTCGCGGGCTGGGTGGATCGCTGTCCGCACGCGGGGTTTCCCATTGCGGTGGAGCTGGACCGCTATCTGACGCCGGACGGGTCTCTGATCCTGTGCGGTTGGCACGGGGCGGCGTTCGAGCCCCTGTCGGGCGCCTGCGTCGCCGGACCTTGCGCGGGCGGCAAGCTGACGCCCTGGCCGGTCGAGGCCAGGGGCGGGGTCATCCGCACGGCGTAAGGGCAGAAGGGACGCTAGAGCCCTATTCCTTCGGGACTAGCTTGGGATCCTTGGTGAAGGCTTCGTCGACCTCTTCCTCGGTGATCCGCTTGGAGGGGTCGCCGGGCTGGTTGAGGTTCTGCTCCTCGGTGCCGTCGCCCATCATGCCGGGGTGGGGGTCTTTGGGGTCTTTCTCGGCCATGGTGATCTCCTCCGCATGGATGCAAAGGCAATCCGGCGACAGCGCCGGGCGTTCCATCACGCCCGCGCGAGGTCAGCGCTTCAGGCGTCGCGCATTGGCCGTGGCCGTGGCGTGGACGGGGGCCAGGGCGCGCCCCTGCGCCTTCAGCGCCGCGCCGTAGAAGGACCAGCCGTCGTGCATCGCCCGGCTCCAGGCGCCCATGGCCCAGTCCGTCTGGGCGGCGGCGAAGGCGAAGGGCGTGTCGGCGCGGGCCAGTTTGGTTAGGCAGTCGGCGGCCTCTGCCCCCTCGCGCGCGGCCAGACGCCCGGCGCGTTCGGCCAGGTCCAGCGCGCCGGCGCAGGCGGCCCCGGCCGAGGCCGTCATGGCCTCGACCTTCTCCGCGCCCATGCGGCTCAGTTCGGCGTGGTCGGCGCGCAGGGGATCGGCCAGAGCCTCGCCCATGATCTCGAACCGCCGCGAGATGACGGCGGCCGAGGCCTGGGCCAGTTCCTGACCGGCCTGGGCGTTGCGCAGGGCGCTGCGGGCCGTCTTCTGCATGGGGCTCATATGCAGACCCTGGGCTGGTTTCAGGCGACCGGCAAGACTTCTTGCGCGAAGTCGGTCAGGTCGCGGATCAGGGCCGGAACGGTGGCGTCGATGATGCGCTGGCCCTTTTCCGGGGTGGCCTGGGCCGGGTCCGAGCCGATGCGGCCGTCGGGGAAGCGGGCGCGATAGTCGTTGGCGTCGCGGATCGGGCCGAAGGGGGCGATCTTCGGCTCATAGGCGGCGGTCTTGATCCGGTCGGGATAGCCGGCCTGGGTCACGGCGATCTCGGACGGGGTGGCGTGGCTGCCGTGGCCCGTCGGGAAGATGTCCTCGCACAGCTTCTGCACACCCGGCAGATCCCACCAGTTGCGCAGCTTCAGCACGAAGGGCGGGCGCTCGGCCCAGGGCTCGGGCGTGAAGGACCAGTCGGCGTAGATCTCGGCGAAGGCGGCCTCGATGGTGGCGACGTTGCCGCCGTGGCCGTTGAGGAAATAGATGCGCTCGAAGCCGTGGCGCGTCAGCGACGACACCCAGTCGGCGATCACCGCCATGAAGGTCGACGGGCGCAGGGTGATGGTGCCGGGAAACGCCAGGTGGTGCTGGGCCATGCCGATGTTGAAGGTCGGCGTGACCACCAGGCTGTCGTCGCCCTTCTCCGCCGCGTGGGCGATGATCTCGGGGCACAGCCAGTCGGTGCCCAGCAGGCCGGTCGGTCCATGCTGTTCGTTCGAGCCGATCGGCACGATCACCGTCTTGGACAGCAGGGCGCCGGACTTCAGGCGCGCGTCGATCTCGGGCCAGGACGACAGGTGGATCAGCATGGAAAAGCTCCGGCGGACGGAAGGTGAGGGGATTGGGGGGCGGCTTTACGCTGATCCGCCCCCAGGGCCAACTTGGGCGCGCGTCTATTCCGGCGCGAAGGCGCGAACGAAACGCCGGGCGGCCTCGCGGGCGCGGGCGGGGATGTCGTCGATCGCGGGATGGGGCAGGCCCAGGACCGAGCGCAGGTGGCCGTGGCCCAGAACCATGCCGGTGAACATCTCGGCGGCGGCGACGGGATCGGGCGCGGACAGGCGGCCCAGGCGGTCCTGCTCCTCCAGCCAGACGGCCAGGCGGCGCAGGTTCTGGCCGGGACCGGCGTCATAGACGGCGCGCGCCAGCTCGGGGGACTCGGGCGAGGCCAGGGCCATGCCGCGCAGGGCGACGCCGCGGCCCTCGATGCAGACGCGACGGATCAGGGTCTCGGCCAGGGCCGCCAGGGCGGTTTCGACATCCAGGTTCGAGGCGAGCGGGGCGACGGTCTCCTCGGAGCGTTGCGCCGCCAGGTCGCGGGCGATGGCCGTCTTGGTCGGGTAGCGGTTGTAGAGGGTCTGTTTGGACACGCCGGCGCGCCGCGCGACCTCGGCCATGGAGACCTTGGCTCCCTTCTCCCTGAACAGTTCGGCGGCGGCGCGCAGGATGGCGCGGCTCTTGTATTCGTCGATCTGGCCGAGGGCGCGGGGCATCAGTGAATCTCGGAGGCTTCGGGCGAAGGGACGCTCTTCACCGGTTGGGACAACAGGGTCAGGAAGGCCGCGCAGGCGCAGCCGACGGCCAGCAGGGCGAAGGCGTCGCCGAAGGCCATCGTCGTCGCCTGCTTCTGCAACAGGCCGTACACGGCCTTCATCGCGGAGGCCTGGGGGTCGATCGAACCCGAGAAGCGCTCGGTCAGGCCGGCGATCATGGCGCGCATCCCCTGATGGGTCTGGTCGATGGCGCTGGTCAGTTCGACCATGTGCAGGGCGGTGTTGTGGGTCAGGGCGGTGTTCAGCGTGGCCAGGCCGAAGGCGCCGCCGACGTTGCGGGCCAGGTTGACCAGGCCCGAGGCGTTCTTGACCATGTGCGGCGGCAGGGTGGCCATCGTCACCTGCTGCGAGGCGATCATGGCGATCATGACGCCGCAGCCGCGCATGGCCTGGACGCCGGCGAACTCCCAGAATCCCCATTCGTCGGTGACGAGGCGGGCGTCCCACATGCCCCAGGCCGCCAGGATGAAGCCGACGAACATCAGGATGCGGGCGTCGACCAGCCGCACCAGCCGCCCGGCAAAGGGGGCTGTGGCGAACATGGCCAGGCCCGACACGATCATGGTGGTGCCGACCTCGGCCGCCGAATACTCGCGCACCCGGCCGAGAAACAGCGGCAACAGGAAGGTGCCGCCGAACAGGGCCGCGCCGACGATGAAGGTCATCAGCACCCCCACCACGAAGTTGCGGTTGCCGAAGGCGCGCAGCTCCACGATCGGATTGCGGTAGGTCAGCGAGCGCCAGATGAAGGCCGGGCCGCAGATCGCGGCGATGACGCTGAGCAGCAGGATGTTGTCGTCCTCGAACCAGTTTTCCTTGGCGCCTTCCTCCAGCACGAACTGCAGGCTCATCAGGAAGGCGGCCATCAGGCCCAGGCCCCACCAGTCGAACCCCTTGGCCAGGCTGGCGTCGCCCTTGTCGAAATGGGCGTAGCGCCCGACCAGGAACAGGACGATCACGCCGGGGAAGACGTTGATGAAGAACAGCCAGTGCCAGCTCAACTGCTCGGTCAGATGGCCGCCCAGGGTCGGGCCGACGGTCGGGGCCAGGGTGACGATCAGCCCCATGATGACGCTGGCGGTCACGCGCCGCTCGGGCGGAAAGGCGGTGAAGGCGACGGCGAAGACGGTGGGGATCATGGCTCCGCCGACGAACCCCTGAAGGGCGCGGAACAGGATCATCATCTCGATCGACGACGACAGCCCGACCATCACGCTCATGATCAGGAAGCCGGTGCAGGAGGCCATGAAGACGATCCGCGTCCCCCACAGCCGCGACAGATAGCCCGACAGGGGGATCATCACGACCTCGGGGATCAGATAGGCGGTCTGGATCCAGCTGATCTCATCGGCCGAGGCGCCGACGCCCGCCTGAATCTGCGGCAGGGAGGCGGCGACGATCTGGATGTCGAGAATGGCCATGAACTGGCCGATGACCATGCCGGCGAAGCCGAGCAGCAGGGCGGTCCAGTTGATCGCGGGGGCGGCGGGCCCCGCCGCAGAGGCTGGCGCGGGGGGAGCCGCGGCGTCCGTCACCGGGCGAGGCTCGCATTGGCGGCCATAGCCAGGGCCGTCTCGCCCGGATGGGCCTCGGCGAAGGCGGCGCCGCCCTGGCTCTTCAGGTCGACCTTGACCTCGACCGACAGGCCGGGCCGCAGGACGATGGGGCGGCCCGAGGCGTCGCGCTGGACGACGATGCGAACGGGCACGCGCTGGGTGATCTTGGTGAAGTTGCCGGTGGCGTTCTCGACCGGGATCAGGGCGAATTCCGAGCCGGTGGCGGGGGCGAAGCTGTCGATACGGCCGTGCAGCGACCGGCCGGGGAAGGCGTCGGCCTTGATCTCGACCTCCTGGCCCAGCCGCATCCGTCCGACCTGGGTCTCCTTGAAGTTGGCGACGACATAGACGTCCTGCAGCGGCACCACCGACATCAGGGGGCCGCCTGCCTGCACCACCTGTCCGATGCGCACGCCGCGCGCGCCGACGACGCCGGCCACGGGGGCGCGGATCAGGGTGCGGTCCAAGGTCAGTCTGGCCTGATCGACCAGGGCGCGGGCCTGTTCGACGGCGGCCACGCTCTGTTCGCGCGTCGAGCCGAGGACGGCGGCGGTGCGCTGTTGGGCGGTCAGGTCGGCCTGGGCCTGGGCGACCGAGGCGCGGGCGGTTTCGGCCGTGGCGCGCTGGGTCTCGATGCGCTGCTGCGACACCCAGCCCTGATCGGCCAGCTTGCCGTAGCGGTCGACCTCGGCGCGGGCCAGGTTCGCTTGGGCCTGGGCCTGGGTCACGGCGGCGGCGCGGGCGGCGATGGTGGCCTGCTCCTGCTGGGCGCGGGCGTCGACATTGGCCACGGCGGCGGTCAGGGCCGCCAGATTGGCTTCGGCCTGGGCCAGGGCGGCGCGGGCGTCCGCATCATCCAGTCGGACCAGAACCTGGCCCGCCTCGACGCGCTGGTTGTCCTTGACCAGGACTTCGACCACCTCGCCGCCGATGCGCGGACTGACGGCCACGGTGTCGGCCTGGACGAAGGCGTTGTCGGTGCCCTCCCAGCGCTGCTTGCCCTGCCACCAGACGAGCCCCCCGACGATGAGGCCCACGCCGACCACGCCGGCGACGATCAGGGGCAGGCGCTTCTTGAGCGGGGCGGGGAGGGCCATGGAGGAGACAGCTCGCTTCGATTTCGGGGCGTAAAATGGACGGCGATGTCCAGAATACAAGGGCGAACTGCGTAAAAAGGTCGCAGGTTGGGAGCCTAATCCTGAGCCGGGGTGAAATCGGCGCGGTCGAAACGCCGCCCCCGTTTCACCGTGAGGACCAGGCGGCGCAGATTGGCCACGTCGGCGGACGGGTCGCCGGCCACGAAGATCATATTGGCCAGCTTGCCCGGCGCCAGCGTCCCCATATCGGCCTCCTGATTCAGAGCGCGGGCGGCGGTGGCGGTGGCGGCGACGATGACATCGCCCGGCGTCATGCCGACGGCGTTCTGCAGCAACTCCATCTCCTCAAGCAGGGCGGGCCAGGGATCGACGTCCGGCGTCTCGCCGTCCGTGCCGGCGGCGATGGCGACGCCGGTGCGATAGGCCTGTCGGGTCAGGGCGAAGACCATGGGGCCGGAGCAGATGGGCTGGCGGGCCCCCGGCCGGTAGGCGACGGCGCGATCCTGATCGGCGTAGACCCAGACGGTGGCGTCCAGGATGATCCCCTTGTCGCGCATCTGGTTCAGCAGGCCCTGCACTACGGGATTGTCGCCGTTCAGGAAGGGAGCGCGGTCGATCGGCGTGCGGCTGGCGTAGCTCTGGGGACGGTCGGCCGGCGCCTGAGCCTGATGGGCCAGGATGCAGGCGTGGGACATGACGTCGGGGCGGGCGTCGATCACGTCCTGCGGCGTCGCCGGATAGACCATGGCGTGGGTCCACACCGGAACGCCCTGGCGATGGGCTTCGGCCGTGACCGCGGCGATGCGTTCGGCCGGCAGGTCGGCGTAGATCTTGATCCCGGACGCTGAGGTTCCGCGCGCCATGGCGACGGCTAGGGGCAGGTCCGTCTCGGTGGTGATCGCCTGCATCCAGGGCGTCTGGCCGGGAATCTCGCCCGCCGTCACCGCCTGGGTGCGCGGGTCGTTGAAGAAGCCTTCGCCCGCCATGAGGGCTGCGTAATAGATGTCGGGCGACGGAACCTCTCCCACCCGCGCCTGGCGCGCCAATTCGCCGACGGAGCGCAGGTCGTCGGCCATGCCGCGCACGGCGGTGACGCCTGAGTAGAGCCAGCGCCGCATGTGGGCGTGCGCCTCCTCTGCGTTCGGCGGCGTGGCGATATGCACATGGCTGTCGATCAGACCCGGCAGAACATGAAGGCCGGAGACATCGATCCGTTCGGCCCCCTGAGGCGTGGCGTCGGCGTCCGGCTGGATCGCCAGGATGCGCTCGCCCTGGACGAGGATGGTGGTTTCGTTACGCGGCGCAGCGCCCGTGCCGTCGATCAGGACCGCGCCATGATAGGCGATGATCCGATTGTCGACAGGGGGCGTCTGAGCCGACGCCGACGCGGCTGTCGCCAAAAAGACCGCCCCTATCAGCGCGCGCGAAAACTGGATCATGGCCGTCTTCCCCTGTCCCTCAGTCCGGGCTTGTGCGAAGGCGGCCCTGGCGTCAAGCTGATCGTCCCCCGTTGACGACGCGCCCGCGGAAGGCGAAGCGGAGGCATGGCTCCGTTGAAATCCGCCTCCCGCCAGAAGAAGGCCGTTCAGAAGGCCGCTCTGACTCCACCCCCAGGCAAGCGCTCGCGTCAGCCGAAGACGGCGCCCGTGGGCGCGATCATCCGCTGGCCGCCGGACGAGGACCGGGTGGAGGAGATCTTCGTCCGTCTGTCGGGCGTCATGCCCGATCCGAAGACCGAGCTGGACTTCGTCAATCCCTACACCCTGGTGGTGGCGGTCGCCCTGTCGGCCCAGGCCACGGACGTAGGGGTCAACAAGGCGACCAAGGCCCTGTTCGCCATCGCCGACACGCCGCAGAAGATGCTGGCCCTGGGCGAGGAGGGGCTGATCCCCCTGATCGCCTCCATCGGCCTCTATCGCACCAAGGCGAAGAACGTCATCGCCGCCGCGCGGATGCTGGTTGATAAGCACGGCGGCGAGGTGCCGCTGAACCGCGCCGATCTGCAGGCCCTGCCCGGCGTGGGGCGCAAGACCGCCAGCGTGGTGCTGAACGAACTGGGGATAGAGCCGGCCATTGCGGTAGACACCCACGTCTTCCGCGTCTCGCATCGGCTGGGGCTGGCCAATGCGGCGACGCCGGACAAGGTGGAGGCGCAACTGCACCAGGTGGTGCCCGAGGCCTGGCTGCCCAAGGCGCACCACTGGCTGATTTTGCACGGCCGCTATACCTGCCTGGCGCAGCGACCGAAATGCGGCGCCTGCGTGATCTCCGACCTGTGCCCGTCGCGCGCCAGCTTCATGGGGGTGTGACGGCGCCTTCTTCCTCTTTCGTCATCCTCCGGCGAGCGGAGCGAGACCGGTGGGCCCAGCGGCGCGCGTGAGCGCGAAAGAGGCAGAAGCGACGCTCGCGGGAAGGTCGCCTTCGGCGCCTCCCCTGGTCCGAGCTTCGCTCGGCCAGAGGATGACGAAGGAGAGAAGGAGCGAGCGGGCGCCTAGCGCTCCAGTCGGGCCCGCACCGCCTGGCCGAAGCGGGCGCGGGCGTCCGGCGCGGCGGCCAGGTAGAAGTCCGGCTCGATCAGTTCCGCCTCCATCAGCACCCAGTCGCCGTCGGCGTTCAGCGTCATGTCGATGCGGGCGTAGAGCAGGTCCTCGCCGATGGCGGCCAGGGTGCGTTCGGCCAGATCCAGCGCGCCCTGCGGCGCGACGTCCAGCGCCTGATAGCGGCCGCCGTACTGGGTCTGGATGCGGAACTCCCCTGCCGCGCCGGGGCGCTTGTTCACCACATGGCTCAGCTCGCCGCCGAAATAGAGCAGGGAGGTCTCGCCCTCCGTCTCGATGGCCTTGAGGTAGGGCTGGATCATCGTGCCGCCGACGGGGGCGTTGGCCAGGGCCATGTCCAGCGGATCGCCCGCCGTCACCCGCAGGGTGCGCCAGGCGCCGCCCGAGACGGTCGGCTTGACGATCAGGGCCTCGGCGCCGGTCGCGGCGAAGGCGGCTTCCAGAACCGCAGCATCGACGTGGTCGGCGAAGATCGTCTGCGGGACGGCGACGCCCTTTTCCGACAGGCGGGCCAGATAGCGCTTGTCGGCGTTCCAGCGCAGGGTCTCGGCCGGGTTGGCCAGGGGCGCGCCCGCCTCGGCCCAGGTCGTGCAGGCCTGGAGCCAGCGGTCGTGATCCTGATGATAGCCCCAAACCAGCAGGGGCAGGACCAGCGGATAGTCCATCAGGGCGCGGGCGTTCTCGACATGGTCGGTCCATGGGGTGGGGCGGGCCGTGATCCCCGCCGTCGCCAGCGCCTCGCCCAGCCGGTCCAGCACGCCGGGCCACAGGGTCGAATAGGTGGGGTCGGCCGGATCGGGGGTCAGGACGGCGACGTCGGTCATGGCGCGGCTCCGAAAGGCCCGACGAGGGCCGTCTGCAACAGGTCCGACGGCTTTAGGCCGGTTTTCACTCGCGGCGAAGGTCTGAAGTCTGGCGCGCGGCCGTCTGCCCCGCTATGGGGCGCGGATGACCCAAACCCTGCCCGCCTTCGCCCAAAACGCCCGCTTCGACGTCTGCGCCCTGGGCAACGCCATCGTCGACGTCCTGGCGCCGTGCGAACCGGCCTTCCTGGAGGCCAAGGGCCTGGTTCCCGGCTCGATGCAACTGGTCGACGAGGATCAGAGCGCGGCCCTGTATGACGCCATGGCGGCGGGGGTCGAGGCGTCCGGCGGTTCGGCGGGCAACACCGTGGCGGGCGTCGGCTCGTTCGGCGGCCGCGCGGCCTATATCGGCAAGGTGGCCAAGGATACGCTGGGCGAGGTCTTCAGCCACGACATCCGCGCCGTCGGCGTCCACTTCGACACCTCCGCGCTGGACGACGGCGCCGGCAAGGGTTTCGGCACCGGCCGTTGCCTGATCAACGTCACGCCGGACGGCCAGCGCACCATGTGCACCTTCCTGGGCGCCGCCAACCAGCTGACTACGGCGGACGTCGACGCCGCCGTCATCGGCGACAGCGCCATCGTCTATCTGGAAGGCTATCTGTTCGATCCGGCTCCGGCCCGCGCCGCCTTCGAGGCCGCCGCCGCCGCCGCCCATGCGGCGGGTCGCAAGGTCGCCATCACCCTGTCGGACAGCTTCGTCGTGCATCGCTGGCGCGCCGAGCTGCTGGAGTTCATCGAGACCTCGGCCGACATCGTCCTGGCCAATGAGGCCGAGCTGCACGCCCTGTTCGAGACCGAGAATTTCGACTACGGCGCCGCCCACCTGGGCCGCATCGTCGAGGTGGCGGCCGTAACGCGCGGCGCCGCCGGTTCGGTGCTGTTCCGTGGAGCCGAGCGGGTCGAGGTCGAAGCCTATCCCGTCGAGAAGGTCGTCGACACCACCGGCGCCGGCGATCAGTACGCGGCGGGCGTGCTGCTGGGCCTGTCGCGCGGCCTCAGCCTGGCCCAGGCCGGGGCGCTGGGCTCGCTGGCGGCGTCGGAGGTCATAGGCCACTGGGGTCCGCGCCCGATGGTCGGACTGAAGGACCTGGCCGCCCGGCACGGTCTGAGCCTTTAGGAGGCGCGGGGCTCCAACATCGTCACCCTCGGGCTTGTCCCGAGGGCCCATGGTCCGGCCATGCGGGACGACAGGTTGC
This sequence comes from Brevundimonas sp. NPDC055311, assembly GCF_053645695.1. NCBI lineage: Bacteria > Pseudomonadati > Pseudomonadota > Alphaproteobacteria > Caulobacterales > Caulobacteraceae > Brevundimonas > Brevundimonas sp. NPDC055311. The sequence goes on along the minus strand of NZ_JBSHMV010000002.1, from coordinate 125,977 downwards.
TCCAGCGTAGGCGTGAAAGCGGTTCACCGACAGGGATGGCTCCGCACTGGGTCCTCGGGACAAGCCCGAGGATGACGGAAAGAAAGAGAAGAGCCGCGACAAAGGGTCGGACGCCGCGCCCGCTTGCCGTGGGGCGCTGGGCCGCGTAATCGGCGGACCATGTTCGGCCTCGCCAATCCCGACCGCTTCATGCGCTTCACCGGCCCCCTGGTCCCGGTGCTGTGGATCTGCGCGCTCGGCCTGCTGCTGGCGGGGACCTGGTTCAGCTTCACCGCGCCCGCCGATTATCAGCAGGGCGACACCGTCCGCATCATGTTCATCCACGTTCCGGCCGCCAGCCTGGGCCTGATGGCCTATGGGGCGCTGGGCGTGTCCAGCTTCTTCGCCCTGGTGTTCCGCCACCCGCTGGCCGATGCGGCGGCGCGGGCGGCGGCGGTGCCGGGCGCGGCCTTCACGGCCCTGGCGCTCGTCACCGGCTCCCTGTGGGGCCAGCCCATGTGGGGGACGTGGTGGGTGTGGGACGCGCGCCTGACCAGCGTGCTGGTGCTGTTCCTCTTCTACCTCGGCTACATGGCCCTGCGCGCCTCGATCGACGACGAAGCCAAGGCGGCGCGGGCGGCGGCGGTGCTGGGTCTGGTCGGCCTGATCAACCTGCCGATCGTCAAGTTCTCGGTCGACTGGTGGAACACCCTGCACCAGCCCGCCTCCCTGCTGCGCTCCGGCGGGACCAGCGTCGATCCGGTCTTCCTGCCCGCGCTGCTGACCATGATGGCGGCCTATGCGGTGCTGTTCGGGGCGATTTGGCTGACGTCGATCCGCACCGAGGTGCGGCGCCGCCGCGTTCTGACCCTTCGCGCCCGCGCGGCGCTGGAAGCCTGATGGAGTTTCCTCGTGCTTGATCTGGACATGAGCCCCTACGGCGCCTTCGTCTGGCCCGCCTGGGGGATCAGCGCCGTGGTCCTGGCCGCCCTGTCGGCCCGCGCCCTGATCGCGGCCCGCCGCTGGAAGCGCGAGTTGGCCCGGCTGGAGGCCGCGCGCAAATGAAGCGCTGGCTGGCTCTTCTTCCCATTGTGGTCCTGGTCGCCCTGGCGGTCTTTCTGATGACCCAGATGGGCCGGATGGCGGGTGATCCCGCCGCCGGGCCGACCTATCGCCCCGACGCCCTGGTCGGCCAGCCGATCCCGGAAACGACGGTCCTGCCCATTCTGGTCGATGGCAAGGCGAGCGCCGACCTTCTGGACCTGAAGACGGCGGGCGTGGGCAAGCCGATGATCGTCAATGTCTTCGCCAGCTGGTGCGCGCCGTGTCGTCTGGAGCATCCGCAGCTGATGAAGCTGAAGGAACAGGGCGTCGCGGTGGTCGGCGTGGCCTACAAGGACGATCCGGTCGCCACCGACGCCTTCCTGCAGGAGCTGGGCGACCCCTATCGTCTGGTGCTGGTGGATCGCGAGGGCCGGGCCGGGCTGGACCTGGGCGTGTCGGGCGTGCCGGAAAGCTTCGCCGTCGACGCCTTCGGAACCATCGTGGCCAAGTCGTCGGGGCCGGTGCTGACCGACGCCGACCTGAAGACGCTGACCGACGCTCTGAACGCCCCCGCGCGCTGAGGCGATCGCCCGAAACAGGGTGAATCATGCGTTAACCATATCTAGACGAAGCGCGGGCATCCTCATGCCATGTCCGCCATTTCGTCCGAGCGGCCGGCCTTTCCGCCCTCGGCGGGCGGTGCGGCCCACGCCCTGAGAACGGCTCAGTCGGCCTTCTTCCGCCAAGCCATGGGGCTGGCGGCGCCGGTTGCGTCCGAGGAGGCGGCGCGTCTGGTTGCAGCGGTTTCTGCGCCGGTCGAACAGGCGACGCCGACATCGCGCCTGCAACGCCCCGGCTCCCTGCTCGACATTCGGGTTTAGGCGACAGCCCTCAATACCCGCTCATCCCGGCGGACGCCGGGCGGGATAGGAAGGGGTCAGCCTTCAGTTGCGCCTTTCAGCGGGACCACGACGGCATCGGCTGCATCGTCGGTCTGCGGTTGATCCGAAACGGCTTCGGTCGTGCTCTTTTTCTTCTTCTTGCCGCGTCCGTCGGCCTTGGCGTCGCCCTTGCGAGCGGCCTTCTCCGCCTTCTTGGCTTCCTTGGCGGCCTTCTTCGCCGCCTTGATTTCGGCGCGGGCCTGTTCGGGGGCGGCGTCGGCGGCGTCGGACAGGCTGCACAAAAGGTCCAGGAAGCTGTCGCGCTTGGACTTGGGCAGCAGGCCCATGATCCGCTTGTCGGCGGCCTCGACGCGCGGGCGGGCGGCCAGCAGGGCGGCCTCGCCCGCGGGCGACAGGCGAACGGCCTTGGCGCGCGCGTCCAGCGTCGAACGCTCGCGCTCCAGCAGACCCTTGGTCGTCATGCGCGCCACCAGGTCGGCCAGAGTGGAGCGGTCGATGCCGGTGGCCTTGACCAGGTCGGTCTGCGTCAGGCCTGAGCGGGCGGCCACGGCCTCCAGCACGGCGAACTGACGCTGGGTCAGGCCGTCCGGCCCGGCTTCCTCGGCGTAGATGTCCAGCGCCAGCTGCAGCGCCCGGTGCATGAGGTGGCTGGGCGATTCCGCCAGCCCGCCCTTGATCTTCGCCTGCTTGCCCGACTTGATCATCGTCTTCGTTCCCGAACAGCCCGATACCGGCCGTGGCCGGATGATGCTGCGACAGCTAACAGTCCGGCTTAACGCTTTGACGACGCAAACGCTGACGGTTTGAAGACATTTAAGTGGGCCTACCGCGCGTTCGCGCTGCTTGAGGCCCGGAATTGGATGACCGGGCTCCTCCATGCCTCCGTCATCCTCGGGCTTGACCCGAGGATCGAGCGTAGCAGCGCGCTTTGGCTTTCCGACGTCGCGCAGGCGGACAATCCGATCCTCGGGTCAAGCCCGAGGATGACGGTGGGAGGCGGGGCGGCCTAAAGGCCCGTGTCGGGGGAGACGGGGCCGCGTTCCTCGTCCTTGGTCATGTTCTTCAGGATCAGCGGCACCTGCGACAGGCCGAAGATGGAGGCCGCGATCCACAGCACGCCGCGGAAGGCCGTCCAGACGCCGTTGGGATCGGGCGTCCCCAGGTTCAGGGCCGACCAGATGGCGGTGACGGCGGTCGGGCTGCGGAACACTTCGTTGGCGATGGCGACGGCCAGGAAGTAGAGGCCGTAGCGGAAGGTCAGCTTGCGCCAGGCCTCGTCTGTCACCTTGATGGCCGAGCCCAGCAGGGCCTTGAACGGGTATCTCTTCAGCGGCAGCGAGCCCAGCAGGACGGCGGCCAGCAGCCCGTTCTGCACCGTCAGCTTCAGCTTCACGAACAGGTCGTCGTCGGTGACGATGGTCAGGATTCCGAACACCAGGGCGAAGCCGCCGGTGATCAGCGGCATGGGCGCCAGGCGGCGCTCCAGAATGAAGCCCACCGCCAGGGCGATCATCGAGGCGATGACCAGAACCCAGGTCGCCTTGATCATGTCGCGGGTGATGAAATAGGCGGCCATGAAGGCGACCAGGGCGCCGAAGTCGACGGCCTGACGAATCCACTGCGGGCGCTTGGTTTCGGTCGCTTCAGTCATGGATCAGTCCTCAAGCCCGACCAGGGATCGGGAAAACGCGCGGGCGTCGAAGGGTTGCAGGTCCTCGACCCCCTCGCCGACGCCGATCAGCTTGATCGGGGCGTCCGAGGCCTGGGCCACGGGCACCAGGACGCCGCCGCGCGCGGTGCCGTCCAGCTTGGTCATCACCACGCCCGAGACATAGGCGGTGCGGCCGAAGATCTTTTCCTGCTCCAGCGCGTTGCGGCCGACGGTGGCGTCCAGCACCAGCAGGGTCTCGTGCGGGGCGTCCGCATCGACCTTCTTCAGCACGCGCACGATCTTCAGCAGTTCGTCCATTAGGGTCGACTTGTTCTGCAGCCGCCCGGCCGTATCGATCAGCACGACGTCGAAGCCTTCTTCCTTCGCCTTGGTGAAGGCGTCGAAGGCGAGCCCCGCGGCGTCGGCGCCGTCGCGGCGGCTCTCGAAATGGGCGCCGGCGCGGTCGGCCCAGACCTTGAGCTGTTCGCGGGCGGCGGCGCGGAAGGTGTCGCCGGCGACGATCATCACCTTGGCGCCCTTGGCCGTCAGGTCCGAGGCGATCTTGCCCAGCGTCGTCGTCTTGCCCGAGCCGTTCACCCCGACGAACAGGACGACGTAGGGCTTCGGCCCCGACAGCGGATCGAAGGTCGCCTGGCGCGGGATCAGTTCGGCGGCCACGGCTTCGGCCAGGGCCTCCTTGACCTCGCGCTCGTCGGAGGTCTTGCCGAAACGTAAGGATCGGAACCGCTCGACGATGCGGGCCGAGGCGGCGGGGCCCAGATCGCTCTCGATCAGATGCTCCTCCAGCCGCTCCAGCGCCTCTTCCGAGAGGGGCTCCTTGACGAAGGTCGAGACGACCTGATCGGTCATCTGTTTCGAAGACCGGGACAGGCCTTGGCTCAGCCGCTGGAACCAGCCTTTTTTGGGCGTATCGCTCATGGGGTGAGCCTTAGCCGACGGCGGTTCTCAGGTCACGTGCGATCATTTCACCCGCTCATCCCGGCGGACGCCGGGATCCAATGCTTTGGCTTCATCGCGCAACCCTATATTGATCCCGTAGGCTGTAGGGTCAGTGCCTGCGGCTCTCACTGGATCCCGGCGTCCGCCGGGATGAGCGGAAATATTGATGGCGAAGACGCATCCCTTCCACGCCCCGCGCGCCCACGGCTTCGTGCGCGTCGCCGCCGCGACCTCGGTGGTTCATGTCGCCGACCCGGCCGCCAACGCCGAGGAGCACGAACGACTGATCCGTCAGGCGGGCGAGGCGGGCGCGGACCTGCTGGTCTTCCCCGAACTGTCGTTGAGCGCCTACGCCATCGACGACCTGCACATGCAGGCGGCCCTGCTGGAGGAGGTCGAGCGCCAGATCGCGCATCTGGCCGAGGTGGCGGACGAGGCGGGCGTGATCGCCGTGATCGGCGCGCCGATCCGCAACGGCGACGCCCTGTTCAACTGCGCCGTGGTGCTGGGCGGGGGCGAGGTGCTGGGCGTGGTCCCGAAGACCTATCTGCCCAACTATCGCGAGTATTATGAGAAGCGCTGGTTCGCGCCCGCCGCCAGCCGCAGCGAGGACGCTGTCGTCCTGAACGGTACGAGCGTCGATTTCGCGCCGGGCCTGATCTTCGAGGCGACGAACCGCCCCGGCTTCGTCTTCGCGGTCGAGATCTGCGAGGACTTCTGGGCGCCGCAGCCGCCGTCGACGCGGGCGGCGCTCGCGGGGGCGCGCATCCTGTGCAACCTGTCGGCCTCCAACATCGTCATCGGCAAGGCGGACGAGCGCGCCTTGCTGTGCGCCAGCCAGTCGGCGCGCACCTTGTCGGCCTATGTCTTCGCCGCCTCGGGTTGGGGCGAAAGCACCACGGACCTGGCCTGGGACGGCCAGGCGACGATCCACGAGCTGGGCGCGCGGCTGGCCGAGGGCGAGCGCTTCGCCCTGCACAGCCATCTGACGATCGCAGACGTGGACGTGGATCGCATCGGTCTGGACCGGTTGCGCAACGGCACCTTCGCCGACTGCGCCCGTCTGGAAGGCGAGGCCGCGACGGTGGTCCCGTTCGAGGCGGGGGAGGGGCCGACCGACGCCCTGATCCGTCCGCTGGACCGCTTCCCCTTCGTGCCGGACGACGCCGCGCGTCTGGATCAGGATTGCTTCGAGGCCTTCAATATCCAGGTTCAGGGCCTGATGCGGCGGATGACGGCGACAGGGTCGAAGACGCTGGTGATCGGCGTCTCGGGCGGGCTGGATTCGACCCAGGCTTTGCTGGTGGCCTGCCGCGCCTTCGATCGGCTGGAGCTGCCGCGCAGCGGCATCCTGGCCTTCACCATGCCGGGGTTCGCCACCTCCGACGGCACCAAATCCAACGCCTGGGCGCTGATGACGGCGCTGGGGGTGACGGGGGCCGAGATCGACATCCGCCCCGCCGCCGAACAGATGCTGCGCGACATCGGCCATCCGTTCGCGGACGGCCAGCCGGTGCATGACATCACCTTCGAGAACGTCCAGGCGGGCCTGCGCACCGATTATCTGTTCCGTCTGGCCAATCAGAACCACGGCTTCGTGCTCGGCACCGGCGACCTGTCGGAACTGGCGCTGGGCTGGTGCACCTATGGCGTCGGCGACCACATGAGCCACTACAACGTCAACGGCGGGGTAGCGAAAACCCTGATCCAGCATCTGATCCGCTGGGTGGCCGAGCGCGGCCTGGTGGGGGAGGCGGCGGTTCCGACGCTGCACGCCATTCTGGCGACGGAGATTTCGCCCGAGCTGGTGCCGGCGGGCGCCGACGGGGCGATCCAGTCGACGCAGAGCATCGTCGGCCCCTATGCGTTGAACGACTTCTTCCTGTTCTACATCAGCCGCTTCGGCCTGAAGCCGTCGAAGGTGGCCTATCTGGCGCATCAGGCCTGGGGCGATGCAGCGACGGGAAGCTGGCCGCAGGGCCTGCCGCAGGCGGAACGCGTCGCCTATGACCTGCCCACCATCAAGGGGTGGTTGCGGAAGTTCCTGATCCGCTTCTTCCAGACCAGCCAGTTCAAGCGCTCGGCCGTGCCGAATGGGCCGAAGGTGGTGACGGGCGGGTCGCTGTCGCCGCGCGGCGACTGGCGGGCGCCGTCGGATTCCTCGGCGCGGGTGTGGCTGGACGAACTGGAGGCCAATACCCCTGATGGTTGAAACGACGGGTCTGGGGTTTACGCATCCGCACCCGACGGGGTAGCGTTTTCTTCTCCCCGCCCCCTGTGAGCCTGACACACCCCGGTCGTGCGGGAGAGCCCGGACCTGTCCGGGTCAGCCTTGGGCTGAGCGTTCGGGATTGAAGAAGGATACGCCATGCGTTTTGCAACGGCCGCCGCCCCGACCGCCATTCTGGCCGCCCTGTTTCTGACCGCCGCGCCCGCTCTGGCGCAGGACACCGCTGAACCGGCGCCCGCCGCCGCGCCAGCCGCAGCCGGGGATCCCACCGACGCCGAACTGGCCCAGTTCGCCGCCGCCATGAAGACGGTCCAGAGCGTGGCCGCCTCCGTCCAGAACGGAACGCCCACCGAGGAGCAGCAGGCCCAGATGGCCGGCGCCGTGCAGAACTCGGGCCTGGCCGTCGAGCGCTTCAACGCCATTTCGGCCGCCGTCTCGGCCGATCCGGTGCTGCAGGCGCGCGCCGCCGTGGCCGGCGCCGCCCCGTCCGCGCCGGGTTCGGTCGGCGCCGGCGTCACCGATGCGGAAGCCGGTCAGTTCGCGGTCGCCATGGCCGAGATCTCGGGCATCGCCCGCGCCCTGAACGGCGCACAGCCGAATGAGGAGCAGCAGGCCCAGATGGCCGCCGCCATCCAGAATTCGGGTCTCGACATCGAGCGTTTCAACGCCATTTCCGCCGCCACGGCCCAGGATGAGCACCTTCAGGCGCGCATCGCCCTTGCCCAGGCGCGTCAGGGCGAATAGGCCCATGGGGGACGGGCCGTCGCGGATGCGGCGGCCCTCTCTCCATTTCAGACAGGACCGATCATGAGCGACGACGTCACCAAGGATACCAACGGCAACATCCTGTCGGACGGCGACAGCGTGACCTTGATCAAGGACCTGAAGGTCAAGGGCTCGGGCGGGGTGACGCTGAAGCGCGGCACAATGGTCAAGAACATCCGCCTGACCGGCGATCCCGAAGAAATCGAAGCCAATGTCGAAAAGGTGCGCGGACTGGTCCTGCGCACGGAGTTCGTGAAGAAGGCATGATTTAGAGGGCCTACCGAGCGCTGCCTCCGCTTGAGGTTCGGTTGCCCGCGCCTCAGCCCACCCCCGCCAGGAATTCGAAGATGGCCGACCGCGCTTCGGGTTCGTCCAGCATGGGCGCGTGCCCGACGCCGGGGACCTCGGCATAGGCCATGGCGGGGGCGGCCTTCCTCATCTTGTCGGCGATGGCGGGGCTGAGCAGGTCCGAGGTTCCGCCGCGCACCAGCAACGTTGGCTTCCGGCGCGCCAGCGCCCGGAACGAGGGCCACAGATTGGGGACCAGGGCCTTGAATCCGGCCGCCTTGATCGGCGCCGAGATATCGGGGTCGTAATCCAGCACCGGCGCCCCTTCGGTCCCCTCGCGGAAGATGCGGCGGGCGAAGGCGGCCCAGTCGGCGTCCGAATAATGGGGGAAGGCCGCCTCATTGATGCGTCGGGCGTAGGCCGTCGCATCGTCCCAGCTCTCGATCACGACCGGCTGGCCGGTATAGGCGGCGATGCGGGCCAGACCCTCGGCCGCGACTTCGGGGCCGACGTCGTTCAGGATGGCGGCGGCGATGGCCTTGGGCTTCAGCGCCGTCAGCGCCAGGGTGATCAGCCCGCCCATGGAGGTGCCGAGGAAGATCGCCTTCTCGATCCCCGCCTGCTCCATCAGCGCCACGACGTCCTTCGCATAGACGTCCGGCGTATAGGTCATGGGGTCGGGCGCCCGGTCCGACCGGCCGCGCCCGCGCACGTCGACGGCCAGGACGCGGCGGCCGCTGTGGGCGATGAGGCCGGCGATGACGCCGAAATCGGCGCTGTTGCGCGTCAGGCCGTGGATGGCGATGACGGGCAGGCGCGCCGGGCCCTCGGCCGGGGCGTAGTCGCGGGCGTAGAGGCTCAGGCCGTCCGGCGAGGTCCAGCGCCGCTCGACATGGCGGTCGGCCAGCGGGGTGGTCATCGGCATGAGGCGTCTCCGAACAGCTCCGTTTCGGCTGACGTTAATTCATCGGATGAAGAATAGCGATCAGCTCGGCAGCAGATCGCGCACGAATTGATCCAGATCGCCGTCGGTGAAGCGGTGGCCCGTCGCGCCCGCCCGCCGCGCGGCCTCCATGTCCGACGGCTGGTCGCCGATCATCAGGGACCGGCCCAGGTCCAGGCCGTGCTCGGCGGCGGCCTTCAGCAACATGCCGGGATTGGGTTTGCGGTCGGGATGGTCCGGATGCCGATAGCGCGCGTCTGCGGCCTCGGAATGGAAGGGGCAGGCGTAGACGGCGTCGATGCGCCCGCCGCCTTCGGCCAGGCGCTCGACCAGCAGGCGGTTGAAGTCGTGCATGGTCTCTTCGCTGAACATGCCGCGCGCCACGCCCGACTGATTGGTGACGATGACGGTCATGTAGCCGGCGTCGTTCAGCCGCTTCACCGCCTCGGCGGCGCCGGGGATCAGCACCAGTTGATCGGGCCGGTGCGGATAGCCGCTGTCGACGATCAGCACGCCGTCGCGGTCGAGGAAGGCGGCGGGACGCGGGGTCATGCCGTTTCGGTCAGCAGGGCCGAGAAGGCCGTCATCAGGTGGTAGAAGGTCGAGGCGGGGACGGCGGCGTCCTGAGAGCGTCCGTCAGCGTCGTAGGTGTCGACCCACAGGCCGGGCGTGGTCGTGGCCAGATAGGTGGCGAAGACGCCGTCCAGCAGGGCGTCGGCGCGTTCGACCTCGCCGCGCAGCCGCAAGGCGCGCAGGGTCTCGGTCTGGCACCACAGGCGGCGGCCGGAGTCCAGAAGTCCCGCCTCCCGTCCGATCTCGCGCACGGCGTGGCCCTCGGCGTCGAAGCCTCGCTCCAGGGCGACGCGGAACAGGACATCGGCCCTGTCGGCATGTCCGGGCAGGCCCAGGCGGCGGGCCTGATCCAGAAGCCAGACCCACTCCATATGGTGGCCCGGTTCGGTCACCTCGCCCAAGGCGCTGGGGGCGACGGACCAATCGGCGGCGAAATATTCGCCGAGGACGCCGAAGCGGGCGTCGAAGAAACGCGTGGCGAACAGGTCCAGAATGCGTCGCGCGGCGTCTTCCCAGACAGGGTTCGGGGCGGTCGCTTGCCAGAACAGCAGGGCCTCCAGCAGGTGCATGTGCGGGTTCTGGCGTCGGGGCAGGACCGGCGGGAGGGCCTCCTGCCAGCCGCCGTGGACAGGATCGGCCAGGCTGCCTTCCGTCGCCGCCAGGGTCGCAAGGGCCAGGGGCAGGGCGCGTTCGTCGTTCAGCACGCGATGGGCGGCCGCCAGCCCGAACAGGACGAAGGCCAGGTCATAGAGGTCCGGCGTCGGGTCCAGAACGGCGCCCGCGTCATCGGTCGTGCGAACCCAAAGGCCGTCCTCGCGCTGATTGTCGCGGATCAGGACCTCGAGCCCGCGCCGGGCCAGGGCCTCGCCTTCGGCCCAGCCGAGCGACGCCGCTTCGGCGAAGACATAGACCTGCCGCGCCTGGACCCGCGTGCGGCGCGGCAGGCCGGTGACCGGCCGACCGTCGAAATCCAGCTTTTCATAGAAGCGGCCTTCGGCGTCGACGCCCGCCGTCCCCCATAGCGGCAGGGCCTGGCGGAACAGCCAGTCGCGGACCCGGGATTGTGCATTCAGCAAGGTCATGACGGTCCGGGCTTAGGCAGGGTCGCCGTGTTTGCCAAGTCATGGTTTTCGTTGCATCCGGCAACGCGAAGTGACTCAGGGGGGTTTGTTCAGAACCCCGCCGCTTTGGTAGGACGCAGACTGACACAGACGACCCGCCTTCGCGTCCGCGCCCCGGAGCCTTGGACTTCCGCCCGCGCCGGCCCCATCGAGAGAGCGACATCGCAATGACCATCCCCTTCATCGACCTTCAGGCCCAGCGCCTGCGCCTCGGCGGCAAGATCGAGGCCGCCGTTCAGGAGGCCGTCGTCGGCGGCGCCTGGGTCATGGGCCCGCAGGTGCGCCAGTTCGAGGCCGACCTGGCCGCCTTCGGCAAGGCCAAGCACGCCCTGGGCTGCGCCAACGGCACCGACGCCCTGGCCCTGCCGCTGATGGTCTGGGGGATCGGGCGCGGCGACGCCGTCTTCGTCCCCAGCTTCACCTTCGCCGCCACGGCCGAGGTGGTGCCCTGGTTCGACGCCGAGCCGGTCTTCGTCGATGTGGACGCGGACACCTACAACATGGATCCGGCCGCGCTGGAGCGCGCCATCGAAGGGATCAAGGCCGAGGGCCGCCTGACCCCGCGCGTGGTCATCGCCGTCGACCTGTTCGGCCAGCCCGCCGACTATCCAGCCATCAAGGCGATCTGCGACAAACACGGCCTGAAGTTGATCTCGGATTCGGCGCAGGGCTTCGGCTGCACCATCGACGGCCAACATCCGCTCAAATGGGCCGATGTGACCACCACCAGCTTCTTCCCGGCCAAGCCTCTGGGCTGCTACGGCGACGGCGGGGCGGTGCTGACGAACGACGACGAACTCGCCCAGCTGATGGATTCCATCCGCGTTCACGGCAAGGCGGTTGGCGTCGATCTGAAAGACCGCACCTTCGACCACGACCCCAAATATCTGAACATGCGCATCGGCCTGAACAGCCGTCTGGACACCATCCAGGCCGCCGTCCTGATCGAGAAGCTGAAGGTCTTCGCCCAGGAGATCGAGTGGCGCAACGCCGCCGCCGCCCGCTACAATGAGGACCTTCGTCCCCACGTCGCCAAGGTTCCGGACGTTCTGGCGGGCAATGTCTCCAACTGGGCGCAGTACACGGTCGAGCATTCAGATCGCGATGGTCTGGCCGCGCACCTGAAGGATCAGGGCGTGCCGACGGCGGTCTATTATCCGATCCCGCTGCACCTGCAGCCCGCCTATGAGCACTATCCGCGCGGGGCGGGCGGCCTGCCTGTCACCGAGCGGTTGAAGGACGTGGTCGTCAGCCTGCCGATGCATGCGGATCTGGACGCCCAGACTCAAGAACGCATCATCGCCGCCGTCGCCAGCTTCAAGGCCTGACCCCATGCCCCAACAGACCCCCCTCAAGATCGGCGTCGCGGGCGCCGGCGTCATGGGCCGCAACCACGCTCGCGTTCTGGCCGAGCTGCGCGATGTGGAGCTGACGACCGTCTTCGATCCCGACGCCGTGACGGCCGAGGGCGTGGCCGCCGCCTATGGCGCGACCGCCGTGACGACGGCCGAGGCCTTCGTGGCCGCCGGTCTGGACGCCGCCGTCATCGCCACGCCGAACCGCTATCACGCCGAACTGGGCGTGGCCCTGCTGAACGCGGGCGTCCATGTGCTGGTGGAGAAGCCGATCGCGGCCACGCTGGCCGACGCCCAGGCCATGATCGATGCGGCCAAGGCCAATGACCGCGTGCTGATGGTCGGCCATGTCGAGCGCTTCAACCCGGCGGTCGAGACGGTCAAGCGCGCCATCGACGGCGATGAGATCATCTCCATCCAGATCACCCGCGTCGGCCCCTTCCCGCCGCGCATGGGCGAGGTCGGGGTGGTCATCGACTTGGCGGTGCACGACATCGACATCATCCGCCACCTGACAGGCTCCGAGATGACCGAGGTCCAGTCCCTGCTGGGCCACACCCACGCCTCACGCGAGGATTCGGCCCTGCTGCAGTTCCGCATGGACAATGGGGTGATCGCCCACATCACCACCAACTGGGTCACGCCCTACAAGACCCGCGTCCTGCAGGTGGCGACCAAGAGCCGCTTCATCGTCGCCGATCTGATCACCCGCCAGGTGACGGAATTCTTCGGCCAGCAGCCGGACGGCTCCTATTCGACGCGGATGCTCAACGCCTGGCCCGCCGAACCGCTCAAGAAGGAGCATGAGGCCTTCATCCACGCCATCCGCACCGGCGAGACGGCGGCGGTCAGCGGCGAAGACGGCCTGCGCAATCTGGAAGTGGCGCTGAGGTGTCTGGGGGAATAAGGCCCATGCGTTTCCGCTCATCCCGGCGGACGCCGGGGCCCAGTGAGAACGGCAAGCGCGGCGCTTGAGGCCAAAGGACTGGATCCCGGCGTCCGCCGGGATGAGCGGGAAGGTTAGGCCTTCACCACCTGCATCGTCAGCCATTCGGCGATCAGGGCGGGTTTGTCGCCGCCTTCGATCTCGACGGTCAGTTCGTGCTTCAGCAGCCAGCGGCCGTCCCCCTTGTCCTCGGCCGACAGCAGTTTGAAGCGGCCCCGCACGCGCGATCCCGATGACGCCGGGGCGAGGAAACGCAGCCGGTCGAAGCCGTAGTTCACCCCCATGACCAGATCGTCCAGCGGGGCGACCGCATCCATGCTCATCGCCGAGGCGAGGCTGAGGGTCAGGAAGCCGTGCGCAATGGTCCCTCCGAAGGGCGTCGCCTTGGCGCGCTCGGGATCGACGTGGATGAACTGCTCGTCCTCGGTCAGGCTGGCGAAGGCGTCGATGCGCGCCTGGTCCAGCGCGAACCAGCGGCTGACGCCGACCTCCTGACCGATCAGGGATTGAAGTTCGCTGGCCTTGGTCATGTGACGCCCTCCCGTTTGCGCCAGCCTTGCGCGGGGAGGGGGCGGAGGCAAGGCCTACCCCTCGAAGCGTCCCTCGATGATCGCGCTGAACAGGCCGGGGTCGACGTTGCCGCCCGACAGGACGATGCCGGTGCTCAGGCCTCTGGCCTCGACCTTGCCCGAGAGCAGCGCCGCCAGGGACACGGCGCCGCCCGGTTCGATGACCAGCTTCAGCCAGCGGAAGGCGAAGCGCATGGCCTCGGCCACCTCGGCGTCGGTGACGGTCGCCGCGCCCGCCAGGCGCCGGTTGATCGGCCAGGTCAGTTCGCCCGGCATGGGCGCCATCAGGGCGTCGCAGATCGACGGCGACCCCTGCGGATGGGCGGTGCGCTGGCCCGCCTCCAGCGAGCGGCGGGTGTCGTCGAAGGCGTCGGGCTCGACCACGATGACGCGGGTGTCGGGGCTCTGTTCGGCCATGACCAGATTGATCCCGGCGATCAGCCCGCCGCCGGAGGCGCCGCACAACAGCTGATCCATCGGCACGCCCGCCTGCTCCAGCATCTCCAGCCCGACTGTGCCCTGGCCTTCGATGATGAAGGGATCGTCGAACGGCGGGACCAGCACCGAGCCGCGCTCGGCCGCGATCTCGGCGCCGATGGCCTCGCGGCTCTCGGTCCAGCGGTCGTAGAAGCGGACCTCGCCGCCGAAGGCGCGCACGCCCTCGACCTTTACCGCCGGGCTGTCGGACGGCATGACGATGACGGCGGGCGTGCCGACAGCCTTGGCGGCGGCCGCCACCCCCTGCGCGTGGTTGCCGGAGGAATAGGCCACGACGCCGCGCGTCTTCTCTTCCTCGGTCAGGCGGCTGACGCGGTTGTAGGCGCCGCGGAACTTGAAGGCGCCCGCGACCTGAAAGGTTTCGGCCTTCATCAGGACGCGGCCGCCGATGGCTTCGTTCAGGGCCGGATGCTCGATCAGCGGCGTGCGGACGGCGGCGGGGGCGATCTGGCGGGCGGCGTCGACGACGCCTTCAAAGCTGGGCGTATGCATGGCTTCCCTCTTACGTCGCGGCGCAGGCTCTGCATAACTCACATCATGCAAGCAAATATGATCCTCGCCATCGACCAGGGCACGACCTCGACGCGGGCGATGGCGTTTGAAGTCTCGCCCGAGGGGGCCTTTCATGCGGTCGCCGTCAGCCAGATCGAGCTGGCGCAGCATTTTCCGCAGTCGGGCTGGGTCGAGCATGACGCGGCCGAGATCTGGCGCGCGACGCTGCAGACCTGTCGCGAGGTGGTGCGCAAGGCGGGCGGCGTCGGCCGTTTCGCCGCCATCGGCATCACCAACCAGCGCGAGACTTCGGTGATCTGGGACGCGGCGACGGGCGAGCCCTTGCACCGCGCTATCGTCTGGCAGGACCGGCGCACGGCCGAGGCGACGGGCAAGCTGGCGGCAGAGGGGCATGAGGCGGCGGTGCAGGCGGCGACGGGCCTGATCCTCGACCCCTATTTCTCGGCGTCGAAATACGCCTGGTTGCTGGACGCCGTGCCCGGCGCGCGAGAGCGGGCGGGGCGGGGCGAGGTCAAGCTGGGCACGATCGACGCCTGGCTGATCTGGAAGCTGACCGGCGGGAACAGCCACGTCACCGACGCCACCAACGCCAGCCGCACCAGCCTGATGGACCTGACGACGCGCGTGTGGCGGCAGGATTTGTGCGACCTGTTCGGCGTGCCGATGCAGGCCCTGCCGGAGATCCGCGACTGCGACGCCCTGCTGGGCGAGGCCGATCCGTCGCTGTTCGGGCGCGCCCTGCCCATTCACGGCTCGGCGGGGGATCAGCACGCGGCGCTGGTCGGCCACGGCGCCCTGACGGCGGGGGACGCCAAGATCACCTATGGCACGGGCGCCTTTCTGGTCGCCAATGTCGGGGGGGCGCCGGTGGCCTCGACCTCGCGGCTGCTGGGAACGCTCGGCTATGCGGCAGGCGGTGAGGCGGCCTATGCGCTGGAGGGGTCCATCTTCTCGGCCGGGTCGGCGATCCAGTGGCTGCGCGACGGGCTGAAGGTGCTGTCGGATTCGCGTCAGTCCGAGGCCGTGGCCCAGTCGTTGACGGACAACGGCGGGGTCTATCTGGTCCCCGGTTTCACCGGCCTCGGCGCGCCCTGGTGGGAGCCGGAGGCGCGCGGAACCGTCGTCGGCCTGACCCGCGACAGCGGCCCGGCGCACATGGTTCGCGCTGCGCTGGAGAGTCTGGCCTATCAGACCCGCGACCTGCTGGACGCCCTGACGAAGGACGGGGCGCCGCCGCTGAAACGGCTGAAGGTCGACGGCGGCGTCACCGCCAACGCCTTCGCCATGCAATTCGTCGCCGACATCTGCGAGGTCGAGGTCGAACGCCCGGCTTTCCAGGAGATGACGGCCATGGGGGCGGCGCGGCTGGCGGCCTACGGCGTGGGTCTGACCGAGGCCCTGTGGACCGCCCCGGCCGAGGCGCCCGCCGTCTGGACCCCGCGCATGGGGGGCGAGGAGCGGGCGCGGCTGCTCAAGGGCTGGCGCGGCGCGGTCCGGGCCGCCATCATCGCCGCCCAGCCGGAGGAGGGGGAATGACCGAGGCCATGGACGCTCAGACATTGGACGCTCAGGCGGCCTTTTCGGGCACGCGCGAGGTGGACGACCGTCATCGGCTGGACGAGGCGGCGCTGGACGCTTGGCTGGCGGCGAACGTCGAGGGCTACGCCGGGCCGCTGACCATCCGCCAGTTCAAGGGCGGCCAGTCCAACCCGACCTATGAGCTGACCACGCCGGGCCGGACCTATGTGCTGCGCCGCAAGCCGCCGGGCGCGCTGCTGGCCAGCGCCCACGCCGTGGATCGGGAGTTCGCGGTGATCTCGGCCCTGCACGCCCAGGGTTTTCCGGTCGCGCGGCCCTATGCTCTGTGCACGGACGATGGCGTCATCGGCTCCATCTTCTACGTCATGGAGAAGGTCGAGGGCCGCATCTTCTGGGACCTGAAGCTGCCGGGTCTGACCCCGCCGGAGCGCCGCGCCATCTATGACGCCCAGGTCGATACGCTGGCGGCCCTGCATCGACTGGAGCCCGACGCCGTCGGCCTGGCGGACTACGGCAAGGCGGGGAATTACTTCGCCCGTCAGGTCGGGCGCTGGACCAAGCAGTATCGCGCCTCGGAGATCGAACCGATCGGGGCCATGGACCGGCTGATCGCCTTCCTGCCCGAGAGCCTGCCGCCGGAGGGGCCGACGCGGATCGTGCACGGGGACTTCCGCCTCGACAATCTGATCCTCGATCCGGCCGAGGCGAAGGTGCGCGCGGTGCTGGACTGGGAGCTGTCGACCCTGGGCGACCCGATGGCGGACTTCTCCTATCTGCTGATCGCCTGGGTCATTCCGGCGTCCCTGCGCAACGGCCTGGCCGGAGCGGACCTGGAGGCTCTGGGAATCCCCTCGGTCGCGGAGACGGTCGAACGCTATGCGCAGAAGACCGGAACGGCGGCGCCGACGAACCTGAACTGGCTGTTCGCCTACAACCTGTTCCGGCTGGCGGCCATCTGTCAGGGCATCGCCGGACGGGTGCGCGACGGGACCGCCGCCAGCGCCCATGCACGGGCCATGGCGGCCCAGGTCGGCCCGCTTTCGGACGCCGCCTGGGGCTTTGCGCGGAAGGCGGGCGCCTGAGCGGAGTCTTAATAAAACAGTTTTTGTTGCGGATTGATTTGTGAAACGGGTGCGGAAGGCCTACCTATCGGTCTGGAGCATGAACCCTGATGTCTGACAGCCAACGTTTTCCCGTCGCCGCCCACGCCCTGGCCTACCTGGCCCACAAGGGCGCCTATGCGGCGACCGAGGCCGAGCCGAGCGCCGTCCTGGCCGCCTCGGTGCCGACCAATCCGGTGGTGATCCGCCGGGTGACCGCCCTGCTGGCCAAGGCGGGCCTGATCGCGACGCGTCCTGGCGCGTCCGGCGGGTCGTGGCTGCTGCGGCGGCCCGAAACCATCTGCCTGGACGAGGTGCTGAGGGCGGTGAACGGCTGCGCCCATCTGGGATCGCCGCCCGCCGGGGCCAAGGGCTGCCCGGTCGGCGAACATATTCCGCGCCAGGTGGCCAAGGCCCTGACGGCGGCCGATCAGGCGGCGGGCGCGGCCCTGTCGAAGATCACCATCGCCGACCTGCTGGAAGAGGACCCCGAGGTGCTGCGGGCCTTTGCGCCGCATCCGGCCTGTCCCAACGCCGACGCGGCCTGACGAGGCGGCCTTGGGGGAGGGGCGCCGCACCATTCTGATCACCGGGGCCTCGGCCGGCATCGGCGCGGCCCTGGCGCGCGTCTGCGCGGCGCGAGGTTATGACCTGATCCTGACCGCCCGCCGCGAGGGGCCGCTCCAGGCCCTGGCCGAGGATCTGGCCGCTGCGCACGGCGTCGATGCGACCGCTGTCGCCGCCGATCTGGCCGAGCCGAATGCGCCTGCGCGATTGTTCGAAGCGATCGCGGCGCGCGGCCTGCGCGTCGACGGTCTGGTCAACAACGCCGGCTTCAGCCGCACCACCGGCTTCCTCGCCACCGATCCGGCCGACCACGCCGCCATGATCCGGGTCATGCTGACCGCGCCGGTCGAGCTGTCGCGTCTGGCGCTGCCGGACATGGTCGCGCGCGGCTGGGGCCGTGTGCTGAACGTGGCCTCCCTGGCGGGGCAGATGCCGGCGACGGGCGGCGACACCCTGTACGGCCCGATCAAGAGTTTCCTGATCAAGGCGTCGCAGGGGCTGTGGCTGGAGACGCAGGGGACGGGGGTGAACGTCACCGCCCTGTGCCCCGGCTACACCTACACCGAATTCCACGACGTCAACGGCTCGCGCGCGCAGGTCTCGGCCGCCTATCCCAAATGGATGTGGATGGACGCCGACCGTGTGGCCCGCATCGGCTGGGACGCGGTCGAGGCGAACCGGCCGCGCGTGACGCCGGGCGTCGCCAACAACGTCCTGGCGGCATTGGGCGGGCTGCTGCCTGACGCCCTGGCGCTGAAGATGGTGGGCGGCCACGCCAGGCGGCTGGACCGCCTCTGAGGGTTAGTGCCCGCCGGAGGGGTAGGGGGTGGTGACGCCCGCGCTGAACATCCCCGGCAGGGCCTCGCCCAGACCCATCAGGATGAACTGGATCGCCAGGGCGCACAGGATCAGGCCCAGCACCCGCACCACGATGGCCATGCCGACGTCGCCCAGCAGGCGGCTGATCGGGCCGGTGGCCGAGAAGCACAGGAAGGTCACGACGCAGGCGGCCCCCATGGCGATCAGGGAGGCCACGGTGCCGGCCAGACCCAGCTTGGCCGCCTCGCCCGCCTGGATGATGATGGCGGAGATGGCGCCTGGGCCGATCATCAGGGGAATGGCGAAGGGCACGATCAGCCGCTTGAAGCGGCGCTTGGCGTAGCCGCGAACATCCTTGGCGTCCGTCGCGGCGTCGGCGTCGGCGAAGATAGCGAGGAAGTCCTCGCGCGCCATGTCGAGGCCCAGCAGCAGCAGCAGGATGCCGCCGGCGATGCGGAAGGCGGCGAGCGAAATGCCGAAGAACTGCAGCAGCCCCAGGCCGGTGAAGAAGAAAAAGCCGAGGAAGACGACGGCGAACAGGCAGATCATGGCCGAGACCGAAATCCGCTGGCGCAGGGAGGCGCCCGCCGTGGCCGCTGCGAAAATCGGCACGTTGCCGATGGGGTCCAGCAGGGCGAACAGCGCCACGAACAGGTTGACCCCCAGATCGACCGCGTTCATTGCTTCCCCTTGCCCTGAAAACCCGCCGCGCGACCGCGACACCTCGCCCCACCTATCGGGGCATCCGCGCGCGCCTGCAAGCCGCCGAGAGCCGGAAATGTCCGAAGCCCATTCTGTTGACCTGGCCAATCGCCCCTTCGACCCGCGCGTCATCTGCGCCCTGGACGTGCCGACGACCGATGATGCGCGCGCCCTGGTCGAACGGATCGGCGATGCGGTCGGCTTCTACAAGGTCGGGCTGCAGTTGTTCGCCTCGGACGGCATGGGGCTGGCGCGCGAGCTGAAGGCGTCGGGCGCCCAGGTGTTCCTGGACTGGAAGCTGCACGACATCGGCGCGACGGTGGAGAAGGCGACGGCGGTGCTGGCGAATGCGGGCTGCGACCTGCTGACCGTCCACGCCCGGCCCCAGGTGATGGCGGCGGCGGCGCGCGGCGCGGCGGGATCGGACCTGAAGATCCTGGGCGTCACCGTCCTGACCAGCCTGACCGACGACGATCTGAAGGCGGACGACCACAGCCTGTCGGCGGGGAAGCTGGTGGAGCAGCGGGTGCGTCAGGCGCTGGAGGCGGGAATTCACGGCGTGGTCTCCAGCCCGCATGAAGCGGGCGGGGCGCGTGCGATCGCCCGGGCGGCGGGGCGCGAGGATTTTCTGATCGTGACGCCGGGCGTGCGGCCCGCGGGGGCGGCGATGGACGATCAGGCGCGCGCGGCGACCCCGGCCGGCGCTCTGGAAGCCGGCGCCACCCATCTGGTCATCGGTCGACCGATCACGGCTGTCGCCGATCCGCGCGCGGCGGCCCAGGCGATCACGCAGGAGATCGCCCTGATTTGAGAGCAAGCTCCTGATCCGCAAGGGATCGTGCTTCACGTGAAACAGAAAGGGCGGCGTCCGGAGGCACCGCCCTTGTCGTATCAGCCGCGTTCGCCGCGTTCCTGGCGGTAGGGCCGTTTGGTGGGCGACGGCGGAGGCGGCGGCGCAGGCGGCACGGCGTAGTAGCCCTGCTCGAAATTGACCACCGGCGGGGCCGTTTCGACGCGCGGCGGCTCGACATAGACGTCAGGGCGAGCGACCTCGATCTGGGCCGGGGCGACGCGCACGTCGGCGGGCGCGACATGGACCGGCGGCGGCGAAACATGCACGCGGGCCGGTTCGACGTAGACGGGGGCCGGCTGCACATAGACCGGCGGCGATTCCACGTAGACGGGCGGCTGCGAGACATAGACCGGCGGCTGGCTGACGTAGATCGGCTCGGAGCGGTAATGCACGGGTTGGGGCGGGGGGCCGCAGCGGCCGCAGTCCTGGCCGTAACCGCTCTGATAATAGCCTTGCTGATAGCCGCCGCCGTACTGACCGCCGCTGTACTGGCCGCCGTAGCCGCCATAGCCGTAGCGGGCCCAGGGGTAGCGGCCGTAGCCGTCGACCGGATAGCCGAAGGGCATGGAGCGGGTGACGCCGGAATAGGCGTAGCCGCCGTGCTGGATCGGCGGTTGCGACGGGGCGATCACGACCGGCGGGCGAACCCCGGCGCCGCCGTAGCCGTAACCATAGCCGTAGCTCTCGATCGGGCCGTAGCCGCCCTGCCAGCCGGTGTCGCTGTACCAAGTCTGGGCGCGGCTCTGCACCACGGGACCGCGGGCGTAGCCGGCGGCGGCGTTGTAACGGGCGCCGGCCTGATGGGCCTCGGCGGCGCCGGCGATGAGGACCGCCGCGCCGGCGGCGGCGTAGAATAGAGCCTTCATGGCTGCGCTCCTTGTTTCGGCCGCAAAGGTTAATGCGGATCTCGCCGGAGCGTTCATTATTCTCCCATCAAGGGAACCGGAGCGGGAAGAGCGCCGCCGCACGCCCAGCGATGGCGCCGATCAAGCTCAAGCAGCGAGCCGCCGAGCGGCGAGCGATAGCGACCTAGTGAAGCTCAAGCAGCGAGCCGCCGCGCGGCGAGCGATAGCGACCTAGTGAAGCTCAAGCAGCGAGCCGCCGCGCGGCGAGCGATAGCGCCTTAAAAGTCCACCGCCAGGCCCTTCTTCTCCCAGTCGCCGAAGCGGGTCGGCTCGGGACCCTTGCGGCCGCCGACCTCATGGGGAAGGGCGTCGGCCGCCTCAGCGGCGCGGCGCTGGGCCGCTTCCAGCAGGGCGCGGCGGGCGGCTTCGCTCAGCGGGCGCGCGGGCGTGGCGTGGGGCACGTCCGTGTTGAAGACTTCCTCAGAGGAGGATTCGATCGGGGGGGTGGGCTGTTCGGTCACAGGTCGCCTGCCTTGAGAGCGGGGATACTGCGGCTCAAATAGACGTTCAGGCCGAACACGCCACCCCCTGAAGCCCGTTAGCTCGTCCGAACGCCCGCATGAACCATCTGAAGACCTTCGCCCTGCTGGCCGTGATGACCGCCCTGTTCATGGGGATCGGCTATCTGATCGGCGGCGCGACCGGCATGGCCGTCGCCCTGGTCGTGGCGGCGGGGATGAATCTGTTTTCCTATTGGAACGCGGACAAGATCGTCCTGAAGATGTACCGCGCCCAGCCGGTGGACGAGACCCACCCCAACGCCGTGGTGCGCGCCTATGTCGCCGATGTGAGGCAGATGGCGCAGGATGCGGGCCTGCCGCAGCCCAACATCACCATCATCCCGAACGATCAGCCGAACGCCTTCGCCACGGGGCGCAATCCCCAGAACGCGGCCGTGGCGGCGACGACGGGCCTGCTGGACATGCTGACGCGCGACGAGATCCGCGGCGTGATGGCGCATGAACTGGCCCATGTGAAGAACCGCGACACCCTGACCATGACGGTCACGGCGACGGTGGCGGGCGCCATCGCCATGCTGGCCAATTTCGCCCTGTTCTTCGGCGGCGGCGATGATCGCGAACGGCCGGGCGGCATGATCGGGACCATCGCCCTGATGCTGCTGGCGCCGATGGCGGCGGGTCTGGTGCAGATGGCCATCAGCCGCGCCCGTGAATACGAGGCCGACCGCGTCGGGGCCGAGATCGCCAACGACCCGCAGGCCCTGGCTTCGGCCCTGCAGAAGATCGAGGCCTATGCGCGCGGCGCGGTGAACGCCCCGGCCGAGCGCAACCCGGCCACGGCCCATATGTTCATCATCAATCCGCTGAACGGGAAGGGGGCGGACAACCTGTTCTCGACCCACCCGGCCACCGGCAACCGCGTTCGCGCCCTGATGGAGTTGGGCGCCCGGATGGGCATGGGCGGGCGCGTGCGTCCGGCGCCGGCCTTCGTCGCGCCTGCGCCTTCGGCCGCGCCGATCCGGGGGACCAGCGTGCCGACGACCGACGACGCGCCCGCTGCGCCGCCACGCGGCCCCTGGGGTTGAGCTTTCGGCAGGCATGGGCTTTGCGTGCGCGGGCTTAAGCCGCTAGAGCGCGCGCCATGACCGACGAGACCGACCCCAAGCCGTCCGACGCCGACCGCCCCGAGTGGGCTAGGGCGCATGGCCCGCTGCGCTCCTTCGGACGCATCAAGTCGCGGCCGATCAAGGCGAAGCAGGCGGCCCTGTTCGACACCCTGATGCCGCGCATCGCCGTGCCGGATCCGGCCAAGGGGCCGATCGACCCGCTGGCCCTGATGCCGGAAGCGAAAGCGGCGTGGCTGGAGATCGGCTTCGGCGGCGGCGAGCATCTGGCGGCCCAGGCGGCGCGTCATCCCGAGGCGGTGATGATCGGCTGCGAGCCCTTTCTGAACGGCGTGGCCTCGGCCCTGCGTCACGTCGAGGAGGGCGGGCTTGAGAACGTGCGCCTGCACGCCGACGACGCCCGCGCGGTGATGGCGGCCCTGCCGGACGCTTCGCTGGACCGGGTGATGATCCTGTTCCCCGACCCCTGGCACAAGGCGCGCCACAACAAGCGCCGCTTCCTGCAGGACGAGACGGCGGTGGAGATCGCCCGCCTGCTGAAGCCGGGCGGCCGGGTGCGCTTCGTCACCGACTGGCTGGACTACGCCGACTGGGCGCTGGAGCGGCTGGCGCGCACGCCGGGGCTGACGCGCATCGAGATGGGCGCCGACTGGTTCGCCGCGCCCGAAGACCACGTCGTCACCCGCTATGAGGAAAAGAAGCTGGGCGACACGACGCCGATCTTCCTCGAGTTCGTGCGGAGTTAAAGCGATGGGCGAGGGGCGGTCAGTGTCTGGAACGGCTGATCCCCACTGGCCCCAGCTTCTGCTCTGCGTCGTGCTCGCTCCAGTGTTGTCGGCGATCTTTTACGGCCTGGCGGGGCGTCTGGCGGGCGTCCCGGATACATTGGTGATGTTGTCGCCGTTCGTCTGGATGTTTGTGCTGTTTTACGGCCTCATCCCATCACTCCTGTTCGGGAGCTTCGGCTGCATTTTGGCTGAGCGCTTCCTGTCGACGGCGTCGGTGACTGCGTGGAGCGTAGCGGGCGCTCTGGCGGCGTCGGCCTATGTAGCGGCTTCGCTGGGGGCGGCGGCGCTGGGACTGGAAGCGCTGGGCTTTTTCGCGCCCTGGAAAGTTGTCGAAGCCGGCAAGGACGCGCTGGGGATGGACGGCTGGGCCGCGCCGGCCTGCATTATACTGGCGGGGTTCGCTGTAGGGGCGCTTTATCGCTGGCTGTCGAGGCGGCGAACGGCGAGGGTGTCGGCAGGGGGCTGACACGGCCCCCGCTTTCGCCTATATGACCGCTCACATCGTTAGACCGGCGTCCAACGGCGTCGTTTCAAGCGGCGGTCCGGACGGACCGTCGCTTTTGTTTTCTGGAGTATCCGCTTGCGGGCCAAGACCGCCGAAGACCGCGCTCTGCTGGAGCTGATCGACCCCGTGGCCGAGAGCCTGGGGCTGGCGGTCGTGCGCGTGCGCCTGATGGGCGGGACGCTGCGGCGTCGGCTGCAGATCATGGCCGAGCGCCAGGTCGACCACGACATCTCGGTCGAGGAATGCGCCCGCCTGTCGCGCGCCGTGTCCGAGGTGCTGGACGCCGCCGACCCGATCGCGGGCGAGTATCTGCTGGAAGTCTCTTCGCCCGGCATCGACCGGCCGCTGACGCGCCTGATCGACTTCGACCTGTTCGAGGGGCTTGAGGCGCGCCTCGAGACCGACCGCATGGTCGAGGGCCGCAAGCGCTTCAAGGGCCTGCTGGCCGGAACCGAGGGCGAGGACGTCGCCATCGATCTGGAGGGCGAGGACGAGACCGCCCTGATCCCCTTCGCCTGGCTGGCTGACGCCAAGCTGGTGCTGACCGACGAACTGCTGAAGCGCGGCGCCGCCCTGCGCGCGGCGCGCGGCGAACCCGAAGACGACGGCCTGCCCCAAGATACGTCTGGGGGCGCGCCGGATATCGAACAATCCAACCCAGACTCCACCAAGGACGACGCCTGATGGCCGTGACCGGAATCTCCGCCAACCGCCTGGAACTGCTCTCCATCGCCGACGCTGTCGCGCGCGAGAAGAGCATCGACCGGGAGATCGTCATCGAGGCGATCGAGGAAGCGATCCAGAAGGGCGCCAAGTCGCGCTATGGCGCGCACCACGACATCCGCGCCAAGATCGACCACAAGACCGGCGAGCTGAGCCTGACCCGCCACGTCACCATCGTCGCCGATGACTGGCAGCCGGAAGACGAGCTGGAAGAGTTCAACGACAGCGCCATGGTGCGTCTGCGCGACGCCCTGAAGCGCGACCCCGAGGCCGAGGTCGGCAAGGAGTACGTCGAGGTCCTGCCGCCGTTCGAGTTCGGCCGCGTCCAGACCCAGATGGCTCGCCAGGTCGTGACCGGAAAGGTCCGCGAGGCCGAGCGCGCCAACCAGTACGAAGAGTTCAAGGACCGCGTCGGCGAGATCGTCAACGGCACGGTCAAGCGGGTCGAATACGGTAACACCATCGTCGACCTGGGCCGTGGCGAAGGCATCATGCGCCGCGATCAGTCGATCCCGCGCGAGGTGTTCAACATCGGCGACCGCGTCCGCACCTACATCTATGACGTGCGCCCGGAGGCCAAGGGCCCGCAGGTCATGCTGTCGCGCGCCCACCCCGGCTTCATGGCCAAGCTGTTCGCCCAGGAAGTGCCGGAGGTCTACGACGGCGTGATCGAGATCCGCGCCGCCGCCCGCGACGCCGGTTCGCGCGCCAAGATGGCCGTGCTGTCGAACGACTCCTCGATCGATCCGGTCGGCGCCTGCGTCGGCATGCGCGGCTCGCGCGTGCAGGCGGTCGTCGCCGAGCTGCAGGGCGAGAAGATCGACATCATCCAGTGGAACGAGGACGAGCCGACCTTCATCGTCAACGCCCTGGCTCCGGCCGAAGTCTCCAAGGTGGTGCTGGACGAAGAGGCCGACCGCGTCGAGGTGGTGGTGCCCGATGAACAGCTGTCGCTGGCCATCGGCCGTCGCGGCCAGAACGTCCGCCTGGCCTCGCAGCTGACCGGTTGGCAGATCGACATCATCACCGAAGCCCAGGACTCCGAGCGCCGTCAGCGCGAGTTCGCCGAGCGCACTTCCCTGTTCCAGGAAGCCCTGGACGTGGACGAGACCATCGCCCAGCTGCTGGTCACCGAAGGCTTCGCCACGGTCGAGGACCTGGCCTTCGTCGAGCCCTATGAGATTTCCGAGATCGAAGGCTTCGACGAGGACACCGCCGAAGAGCTGCAGACCCGTGCTCGCGAGCACCTGGAGCGTCAGGCCGCTGAACTGGACGCCAAGCGCGTGGCCCTGGGCGTCGAGGACGGTGTTCTGGACGTGCCGGGCGTGACCGCCGCCATCGCCGTCGCCCTGGGCGAAGGCGGGGTGAAGACGGTCGAGGACCTGGCCGACCTGGCCACCGACGAGATCCGCGGCGGCTACGAAGTGCGCGGCGGCGAGCGGGTCAAGGTTCCGGGCGTGCTGGAAAGCTTCAACCTGAGCCAGGAAGACGCCGAAATGCTGATCCTGCAGGCCCGCGTGGCCGCCGGCTGGATCGACGCTTCGGAACTGCCCCAGCCGGAATACGTCGAGGAAGAGGCGTATGAGGGCGAGGGCGAGGGCGAAGGCGAAGGCCAGGAAGAGGCCGTCGCCGAGGCTGACGCGGAGGTCGCTTCGGACGACCTCGACGACCAGTCCCGCGACATGTGATGGGAGCCGCAGCCGTCCATGAGGTCGTCCGAGACGTTGATCGATAGGGATCGTCAGGACCTGGCGTCGCGCCAGGCCCTCGATGAATCTCGCCTGATCCGTTTCGTGGCCGGCCTGGACGGCGCGGTGGTTCCCGACCTGGCGCGCAAGCTGCCGGGTCGGGGCCTGTGGGTGTCGGCCGATCGCGCCTCGCTGGAGGCGGCGATCAAGAAGAACCTGTTCGCCCGCGCAGCCAAGGCGCCGCTGAAGCCCGCCGCCGACCTGCCCGATCTGGTCGAAAACCTGCTGGTTCGGCGCTGTCTGGACCAGCTGGGCCTTGCCCGGCGCGAAGGCGTGCTTATCTCTGGCTTCGAGAAATGCGCTGCGGCGATCCGCAGCGGCCGCGCCGCATGGCTGATCGAAGCCGCCGACGGCTCGGCCGACGGGCGCGGCAAGCTTCTGGCCCTCTCCAGACATGCCTCGCCCGCCCCCGAAATCTGCGGGGCTTTCAGCGCGGACGATTTGAGTTTGGCCCTTGGGCTGGAAAATGCGATACACGCCGTCCTGCTGCAAGGCGGGCGGGCCGATCGCTGGACTCTGGAGGTTCAGCGGCTGGCGGGATTTCGACCTCTCTGTCCCCAGAGCTGGAACCGGGCGGGGCCCGAACACGGCGCAGAGGACGACCGGAGCGTGGCTCCGGAAGGAGAGCCTTAGGGTTTGAGCGGCTGCGGGCCTGTTTCCGAAACAACGGAGGCGGGGCCGCATTCTGCTATGGGTGATTGAGAGAGACGAAGGCGGAATTCTCCGCCCTGAGTAAAGCGACCGGATGAGCGACGAAAACAACAATTCCAACGACGGCAAGACTCCTGCCAACGCGCCTTCGCAGACGGGGCCGCGCGCTCCGCTGAGCCTGAAGCCGCGCGCGACGGGTTCGGTCTCGACCGGCACGGTGAAACAGAGCTTCAGCCACGGCCGCTCCAAGACCGTCGTCGTCGAGACCAAGCGCCGCGCCGGCCCCCAGGGCGGGCATCAGCGCCCGCAGGGCTTCGATGTCGCGCGTCCGCGCCCTGAAGGCGGAGCGCCGCGTTCGGCCGTGCCGCGTCAGCCGGCGGGCGGAGGCCTGTCGGCCGAGGAGCAGGAGGCCCGTCGCCGCGCCATCGCCCTGGCGACCCAGCAGGCCGCCGAGCGCGAACGCAAGGCTGTCGCCGCCAAGGCCGCCGAGCGCGAACAGGCCGCCGCCGTCGAGGCCGCCGCCGCCAAGGCCGCCGCTGAAGCCGCCGCCGCCAAGGCTGCGGCCGAGGCTGCGCGCGTCGAGGCCGCCAAGCTGAGCGCCGTCGCTCCGGCGCCTGCGCCGGCCAAGCCGGCCGCGCCCAAGGTCGAAGCGCCGAAGGCTGAAGCGCCCAAGGCCGAGGCCCCCAAGGTCGAGGCCAAGCCCGAGCCGGCCAAGCCCGCCGCTCCGGCCGCGCCCAAGCGTCCCGCCGTCAACTTCGGCCAGCGCGCGCCCAAGATCCCGACCGGCCGCGCGCCGCTGGAGCGTCCGGCCTTCGGCGGCCGTTCGGCCCGCGAACAGGCCATGGGCGGCGGCGAGCGTCCGCAGACGCGTGAACAGGCGCCGCGCGAAGGCGGCCGCGAGGGCGGCGAACGTCCCGCGCGTCCGGCCCAGACCGTCCGCTATTCGGCGCTGAATCCGCGTCCGGCCCCCGGCGCCCGCACCGGCGCGCCCGGCGCGGCCCGTCCCGGCGCGCGTCCGGCCCCCAACCAGCCCCCGGCCCAGCCCGAGGTGGCCCGTCCCAGCCGCGCCGGCGGCGGCTTCGCCCGTCCGGGCGGTCGCGAGGACGACCGCGACAAGCGTTTCGCCGACAATGCGCCGGGCAAGGCCGTCAGCCGCACGCGCGGCGAGCCCAAGCGCCGCGAAGGCCGCCTGACCATCCACTCGGTGGCGGGAGGCGACGAGGACGCCGTCGAGCGCATGCGCTCGCTGGCCTCGGTGCGCCGCGCTCGCGAACGCGAGAAGGAAAAGCGCCGCGGCGGCTCGACCGAAACGCCCAACCGTCCGCGTGAGGTGGTCATTCCCGACACCATCACCGTCGGCGAACTGGCCAACCGCATGGCCGTGCGCGGCGTCGACATCATCAAGTTCCTGATGCGTCAGGGCCTGATGATGAAGATCAACGACGTGATCGATTCCGACACCGCCGAACTGGTGGCCGAGGAATACGGCATGGCGGTCAAGCGCGTGTCCGAATCCGACGTCGAGGAAGGCTTCATCGCCGAGGCCGACGACGCCGATTCCGGCGAGCTGCGCGCCCCGGTCGTGGCCATCATGGGCCACGTCGACCACGGCAAGACCTCGCTGCTGGACGCCCTGCGCACCACGGACGTGGCGGCGGGCGAAGCCGGCGGCATCACCCAGCACATCGGCGCCTATCAGGTGCGCCTGGCCGACGGTCAGCGCATCACCTTCCTGGACACGCCGGGCCACGCGGCCTTCTCGGCGATGCGGGCGCGCGGCGCCAACGTCACCGACATCGTCGTCCTGGTGGTGGCGGCCGACGACGGCGTCATGCCGCAGACGGTCGAGGCCATCCAGCACGCCAAGGCGGCCGGTTCGCCGATCATCGTGGCGGTCAACAAGGTCGATAAGCCCGACGCCAACCCGCAGAAGGTCGTCAACGAACTGCTGCAGTATGAGGTGATCGCGGAATCCCTGGGCGGCGACACGCAGATCATCGAGCTGTCGGCCAAGGAGAAGATCAACCTGACCGGCCTGACCGACGCCATCCTGCTGCAGGCGGAAGTCATGGACCTGCGCGCCAACGCCGATCGCTCGGCCGAGGGCGTGGTGATCGAGGCCCAGCTGGACAAGGGCCGCGGCCCGGTCGCGACCGTCCTGGTCAAGCGCGGCACGCTGAAGCGCGGCGACATCGTCGTGGCCGGCTCCGCCTGGGGCAAGGCGCGCGCCCTGCTGGACGAGCGCAACGCCCAGCTGAGCGAAGCCGGTCCTTCGGTGCCGGTCGAGATCCTGGGCCTGTCGGAAGCTCCGACGCCGGGCGACGTCTTCGCCGTGGTGGAGAGCGAGGCCCGCGCTCGCGAACTGACCGAATACCGTCAGCGCGTGAAGCGTGAAAAGGGTCAGGTCTCCGGCGGCAGCCTGTCGCTGGCCGACATGATGGCCAAGCTCGGGTCGAAGAAGATCAGCGAGCTGCCGGTCCTCATCAAGTCGGACGTGCAGGGTACGGCCGAGGCCATCACCACCTCGCTGGAGAAGATGGGCAACGACGAAGTGCGGGCCCGCGTGGTCATGCACGGCGCCGGCGGCATCACCGAGAGCGACGTCAACCTGGCCAAGTCGGCCGGGGCGCCGATCCTGGGCTTCAACGTCCGTGCGTCGAAGCAGGCGCGCGAACTGGCTGAGCGTGAAGGCGTCGAGATCCGCTACTACTCGATCATTTACGACCTGCTGGACGACATTAAGGGCGTGCTTTCGGGCATGCTGGCGCCGCTCCAGCGCGAAACCTTCCTGGGCAACGCCAAGGTGCTGCAGACGTTCGACATCACCAAGGTCGGCCGGGTCGCGGGCTGCCGCGTCACCGAGGGCGTGGTCCGCAAGGGCGCGCGCGTCCGCATCATCCGCGACGACGTGGTGGTGCTGGAGCTGGGCGTGCTCAACACGCTCAAGCGCTTCAAGGACGAGGTCAACGAAGTGCCTTCGGGTCAGGAATGCGGCATGCAGTTCGCCGGCTTCCAGGACATCAAGGAAGGCGACTACATCGAGTGCTTCACCGTCGAAGAGATCAAGCGCACCCTGGACTAGGACGCCTGAGCCTCATGGCCTGAAACATGAAGGGCGCGGTTTCGAGAGAAGCCGCGCCCTTTGTATTTGGTGGGCGCGCGCTGTTTCTTAATCCCGCTCATCCCGGCGGACGCCGGGACCCAGTTCTTTGGCGACGGGCGCGCGGGCTGCCGAAGAATATGGCGAGTGCGGAGTGTGAGGCTATCACTGGATCCCGGCGTCCGCCGGGATGAGCGGGAGGGTAAGATCAGTCCTCGACAACTGACTTCAACGCGCCGTCGGCGAAGGTCAGGATGAAGCGCCGCACCGGCGCCGCGTCGTCGGCCTGAAGCTCAATCTCCAGCCTTTCGCCGGTCAGGTCGGCGGCGACGAGGCTGACCTCAACCTCGCCCAGCCATGCCCGGCCCGTGACCTGCTGATAGGTCTGCTCCAGCTCAAACCGGCAGGTCGTTCCGTCGGCGCGGGTCCAGTCCCAGCGCCCGGCGACCGGAGCCGGAACCGTCCATTTGTAGATGTAGCCGTCGGCGACCCTGATCTTTTCATCCGCCGGCCAGTCGCCCATGTCGAAGGCGTGGGAGACGATGCGGGCGCCGGGCTTCAGCTGGCTGAGCAGACGCGGGCGCAGTTCGACGTTGATCGATTGCAGCAGATAGAGGCTGACCACAGTGGCCTCGCGGACATCGACGCTGAACAGGTCTTCCTCGATGAAGTCGACCATGTGTTCGACTCCGGCCCAGCCGGCGTACTCCATGGCGTCGGCGATCCGCATGGGGTCGATGTCGACGCCGATGCCGTGGGCGTCGCGGTCGCGCGCGGCGGCGATGACGATGCGGCCGTCGCCGCAGCCCAGATCATAGAGCCGATCCTTCGGTCCGACGCCCGCCAGGGCCAGCATGGCCGCCACGGTGTCCTCCTCGGTCGGAACGAAGGGCACGGCGAGATAGTGGTCCGGGTCCTGGGCGTAGTTGTCGATGTCGAAGGGGTCTTTGAACACGGCTCTCGGATCATGAAGGAGGGGGGAGCAGACGCCGGATGCGCCGCCGGCGTCTAGGCGAACATCATGCCGGATCGGCGTCCGCCTCGCCAGACACAGGCCCGGAGGGTGCGGGCGCCTCGCCGTCCGCCGGATCGCATTGAAGGCTTCATCTGGCGCGCGGTTGGCTTTAGGAGTCGGGCGTCGCGTCGGGGGGCGTCGAAGAAAAGGCCGCCAATGTCACGTCCTGGACTGTCTCTGCTCCTGATCGCCTTCGTGGCCTCCAGCGCGGCCACGCCCGCCCTGGCGGACACGCGCTTCCTGTCCTTCGACGCCAGCGATCGCGCCACCCAGGCCCTGACGCGTGGCGTGACGCTGGAGGTGGAGCGCGGCTGGTTCGGCGCGACCTCGGTGAAGAACCTCTTCTCCTCCACCTCGCGCGGCTCGGCGCGGTTCGAGCGGGGCGGTCCCGATCAGGTGCGGCGCGCCCTGCCTCAGGGCGCGGCGGACGGCGGCGTCTACAGCATCACGGCCGACGGCGACGGCCGCGCCCTGTCGCGCGCCCTGTGCCCCGGCTCCGACGAGGCCTGGATCGTGGTCGGACGGGTGCGCGCGGGCCATCCCTTGACGATCGAGACGGTCGGGCGCTGGGCCGACGGCCAATACCGCCACTGCGTCAGCCTGAACTACAGCTATCGCGGCGAATGGGCGACGATGCAGGGCTCCTCGCCCGCGCGCGACGTTCCCGCCGCCTTCGGAAACAACTAAGCGGGCAGGGCGGGGTGCTGATCCGCTGGAGCCTTGCCGTCCTGGTCGGCTTGCTGGCGGGTCTGTGGACCGCACAACGAGCGGGCGATCCGACGTTGTTTCCGCCGCAGCAAGGGCAGGGGGCGATCGTGCTCCATCTGCTCGACAACGGCTTTCACACCGACCTCGCGGCCCCGCGCGCGGCGCTGGCGGCCGGGGACGATGCGCTGGCGCGCGCGGTGCGCGCCCTGCCGCCCGGCGACTGGGTGCGGATCGGCTGGGGCGACGCGGTCTTCTATGTCGAACAGGGGCCGATCAGCGGGCGGCTGCCCGACGGAGCGCGGGCCTTCTTCAGGCCGGGCGGCAACCCCTCCGTGGTGATGCTGGACCCCGATCCGGTCGATCCGGCGCTGTCGCCCGAGACAGAGAGGGCGACGCTGGCCCTGTCGCCGGAAGGCTTCGTCGCCTTGCGGGCGCGGGTCGCGGCGTCGTTGCGGCTGGATGACGGGGAGCGGGCTGTGGTTTCGGCGCAGAGGGACGGCGATGACGCCGTTTTCTACGCCAGCCACGAGACCTTCTGGGTCGGGCATCTGTGCAACCACTGGACGGCCGAGGTGCTGAACGCAGGCGGCCTGCCCATGCCGATAGTCCGCAGCCTCACCTCGGGCGCGGTGATGCGGGCGGCTCGGCAGGCGGAACAGAGTGCGGCGGAACTGGACTTGAACGACGCAGGCGACTAGACCCCGCCCCTTCGCGTTTCAGAGCCGGCGTCCGATCCCCGGCGGCGCGAGCAGGAGGAGCCCGAGATGGCCCGCAAGCAACACACTCGCAACGCCAGCGGCCCGCTGGGGCCGTCGCAGCGCCAGCTGCGCGCCGGCGAACTGATCCGCCACGCCCTGGTCGACGTGATGCGCGAGCACGAGATTCATGACGAGGCCCTGGTCGGCGTCTCCGTCACCGTGACCGAGGTGCGGATGAGCCCGGACCTGCGCCACGCGACCTGTTTCGTCGAGCCGCTAGGCGCCGGCGTCGAGGCGGCCGAGACGGCCGGGCAGGAGAGCGCCATCATCAAGGCGCTGAACGAACACGCCAAATTCCTGCGCGGTCAGCTGGGCCGCCGCATCGACATGAAGTTCACGCCGGACCTGAAATTCCGCCACGACGAGAGCTTCGACACGGCCAGCCACATGGACCGTCTGTTCAACGATCCACGCGTGCGCGCCGACATCGAACACGCTGACGACCAGGGCGAAGACTGATCCTATGGCGCGACGCAAGAAGGGCGATCTCGTCAACGGCTGGGTGTGTCTGGACAAGCCCTATGAGATGGGCTCGACCGAGGCGGTGACGAAGATTCGTCGCCTGTTCAACGCCCAGAAGGCGGGCCATGCGGGGACGCTGGATCCGCTGGCCTCGGGCATACTGCCCATCGCGCTGGGCGAGGCGACCAAGACGGTGCCCTTCATGATGGAGGCGCAGAAGGCCTATCGCTTCACCATCCACTGGGGCATTTCGACCGACAGCATCGACCGCGAAGGCGAGATCATCGCCCGCTCGGACGTGCGGCCTTCGGTCGAGGCGGTGACGGCGGCCCTGCCGTCCTTCGTCGGCGAGATCGACCAGACGCCGCCTGCGTTTTCCGCCGTGCGCGTCAACGGCGAGCGCGCCTATGATCTGGCGCGGGCGGGGGTCGAGGTCGAGCTTCAGTCGCGCCGTGTGACCATTCATGAGGCGGCGGTGACGGCCGCGCCCGATGCCGATCACGTCGAGATCACGATGCGGACGGGCAAGGGCGTCTATGTCCGATCCCTGGCGCGCGACCTGGCGATCATGCTGGGCGCCGAGGGCCATGTCTCGGACCTGCGGCGCGAGCGGGTGGGGCCGTTCTCGGTCGACAACGCCGTAACGCTGGATTTTCTGGAAGAGTTGGCGCATAAGGGCGCCGCCTTTGAGGGCTTGCTGCCCGTTTCGACCGCTCTGGACGACATCCCGGAGTTGGCCGTGACGGATCAGGACGCCCTCTCTCTGAGGCAGGGACGGCCGATCGTTCTGCTCCCCCGACAGATTGAAATGCTCAAGGCCCGCCTCACCGCCGGCTCGCGGCTGGTTTCGGTCTTCGAGGGCGGAACCCTGGTCGCGCTCGGCAATCTCAGGGCCGGTCGGCTTGAACCCGATCGTGTTTTCAACCTCCCCTGAAGCAAACTTTCCAGTTTGCCGACAGGACACCCAACGCCCTCAAACAGCGAGCCTCCGCGAGGCGAGCGATAGGGCAAGAAAGGACTCTCGATGTCGATTACGGCTGAACGTAAAGCTGAAGTCATCGCCGACAACGCTCGCTCGACGGGCGACACCGGTTCGGCTGAAGTGCAGGTCGCGATCCTGACGGAACGCATCGCCAACCTGACCGAGCACTTCAAGACCCACAAGAAGGACAACCACTCGCGTCGTGGCCTGCTGAAGCAGGTTTCGCAGCGTCGTCGCCTTCTGGACCACCTGAACAAGACCGACAGCGCCCGCTATCAGGCGCTGATCGCCAAGCTGGGCCTGCGTCGCTAAGGCGCGCCCGGTTGCGGATCGGATAATTCCACGAGGCGCGGGCGGACACGTCCGCGCCTCGTTCCGCTCCTAGACTATGCTTTCCCGTGCGCCGCGGGTCTTACCGGCGCAACCGACGCGAGGGCCTGAAATTCGGTCCTCAATCACCCGCCCGGACGCGATGATGCGACCTGGCTCATGGGGACCGCAGGACTGAACGGCCTGCCGCTCCGCACACCCCCGACGGGAATACGCCCGCGGGAGACGAAAGAAGAATAATGTTCGACATCAAACGCAAGACGATCGAGTGGGCCGGACGCCCGCTGACGCTGGAAACCGGCCGCATCGCCCGTCAGGCTGACGGCGCCGTGCTGGCGACCTACGGCGAGACCGTGGTCCTGGCGACCGTCGTCTATGGCCGCCAGCCCAAGCCGGGTCTGGATTTCTTCCCGCTGACCGTCAACTACCAAGAGAAGACGTTCGCCGCCGGCAAGATCCCGGGCGGCTACTTCAAGCGTGAAGGCCGTCCGACCGAGAAGGAGACCCTGGTCTCCCGCCTGATCGACCGCCCGATCCGCCCCCTGTTCGTCAAGGGCTTCAAGAACGAGACCCAGGTCATCGTCACCGTGCTGCAGCACGACCTTGAGAACGATCCCGACATCCTGGGCATGGTCGCCGCCTCGGCCGCCCTGACCATCTCGGGCGTGCCCTTCATGGGCCCGATCGGCGCCGCGCGCGTCGGCCTGATCGACGGCGAGCTGGTGCTGAACCCGGCCATCGACCAGATGGGCGAAAGCGCCCTGGACCTGGTCGTCGCGGGCACGCAGGACGCCCTGATGATGGTCGAATCCGAAGCCAAGGAGCTGTCGGAAGAGAAGATGCTCGAGGCCCTGATGTTCGCGCACGCGGGCATGCAGCCGGTCATCGACGCCATCATCGACCTGGCCGAACACGCCGCCAAGGAGCCGTTCGACTTCCAGGCCGAAGACCACTCGGACGTGGTCGCCTCGATCAAGTCGCTGGTCGGCGAAGAGATCAAGGCCGCCTACGCCCATCCGGGCAAGTATGAGCGCCGCTCGGGCGTCGACGCCGCCAAGAAGAAGGCCGCCGAAGCTCTGGTGAAGACCGACGAGAAGCCGGACGGCGTCGACTCGTCCAAGTTCTCGGCTGCGTTCAAGGAATGCGAAGCCGACGTTCTGCGTCGCGACATCATCGAGAACAGCCACCGCGTCGACGGCCGCGCCCTGGACAAGGTCCGCGCCATCGTCTCGGAAGTCGGCGTCCTGCCGCGCACCCACGGTTCGTCGCTGTTCACGCGCGGCGAGACCCAGGCCCTGGTCGTCGCCACCCTGGGCACCGGCGAGGACGAGCAGTACATCGACAGCCTGACCGGGACCTACAAAGAGTCCTTCCTGCTGCACTACAACTTCCCGCCCTATTCGGTCGGTGAAGCGGGCCGCATGGGCTCGCCGGGCCGTCGCGAAATCGGTCACGGCAAGCTGGCCTGGCGCGCCATCCGTCCGATGCTGCCGACCCGCGAGGACTTCCCCTACACCATCCGTCTGGTGTCGGAGATCACCGAGTCGAACGGCTCGTCCTCGATGGCCACGGTCTGCGGTTCGTCGCTGGCCCTGATGGACGCCGGCGTGCCGCTGGTCCGTCCGGTGTCGGGCATCGCCATGGGTCTGATTCTGGAGCCGTCGGGCGAGTTCGCCATCCTGTCGGACATCCTGGGCGACGAAGATCACCTGGGCGACATGGACTTCAAGGTCGCCGGCACGTCGGAAGGCATCACCAGCCTTCAGATGGACATCAAGGTCGCCGGCATCACCAAGGAGATCATGCAGCAGGCCCTGACGCAGGCTTCGGCCGGTCGTCTGCACATCCTCGACGAAATGTCGAAGGCGATGGAGGCCCCGCGCGCCGAACTGGGCGAGTTCGCGCCCAAGATCGAATCCATCAAGATCGCGGTCGACAAGATCCGTGAAGTGATCGGTTCGGGCGGCAAGGTCATCCGCGAAATCGTCGAGAAGACCGGCGCCAAGGTCGACATCGGCGACGACGGCACCATCAAGATCGCCGCCAACGAGCAGGAAAAGATCGAAGCCGCCAAGGCCTGGATCCAGTCCATCGCTTCGGAGCCGGAAGTCGGCACCATCTACACCGGCAAGGTCGTGAAGGTCGTCGACTTCGGCGCCTTCGTGAACTTCTTCGGCGCCAAGGACGGCCTGGTCCACGTGTCCCAGATCGCTCTGGAACGCGTCGCCAATCCGGCCGACGTCCTGTCGGAAGGCCAGGAGGTCAAGGTCAAGTTCCTGGGCTTCGACGATCGCGGCAAGACCAAGCTGTCGATGAAGGTCGTCGATCAGGAAACCGGCGAGGACATCACCGACAAGATCAACGCCGAGCGCGCTGAACGCGGTGAAGCCCCGCTGTCGGAAGACACCGGCGGCCGTCCCAAGGGCGACCGCAACGGCGGCGACCGCGGCCGTCGCCGTCGCGACTAAGCCTCGGCGTCGTCGCTGAAATGAAGAAGGCCCCGGCGGAGCGATCCGCCGGGGTCTTTTTTGTGCGCTATCGCTCGTGACGTGGTCGCGCGCTGCTTGAGCGCGTCCTTCTCCCTCCCCTTCACGGGGAGGGTGGCTGAGGCCGTCAGGCCGAAGCCGGGTGGGGGTGGCGAGGCTATTCAGGCGCTGGGCTAGGGTCGCCAAGCCCTCCCCACCCGGTCTTCGCTTCGACCACCCTCCCCATGAAGGGGAGGGAGAAGATCAGCCCTTGCACTCTTTCGGCGGGGTTTCGCCGTCGCGGGTCCACATCGCGCAACTGCGATCGATCTCGCCCTGAATCAGGTCGCAGGGGTTGGCGGCGTTGCAGGGCGGGCGTGTCGCAGGGCTGACGGCGATGCAGCGCTGGACCAGACGGGCGGAGGCTGTTTCACCCAGGGTCTCGCGGCAGGGGCGTTCGTCGAGCGGAACGGGCTGAGGCGCCATGTCCGGGCCTTCGGGCAGGCGGGCCTCGGGCTCGCGGGCCGGAGAAGGCGATGGCGTGGAGGCCGGTGCTGACGCCGCCGGCTCAGGGCGCGGCTGGCAGGCGGCGATCAGGCCGCCGAGGATCAGGCAGGCCAGAAAGGGCGGTCGGGTCATGCGGGGCTCCGGATCGGGGTTCGCCTATGCAACGACGATGGTCCCGATCCGGCTCCGCGAAAAGCCTTATCGGCGGGCGGCCTCGACGGCGGCGCGCTGCAGGGCGAACAGTTCGGTGCAGCCGATTTCCGCCAGTTCGAACAGACGGTCGAACTCGGCCCGGCTGAAGCCGCGCTTCTCGCCGGTGGCCTGGATCTCGACGATCTGGCCCGCGCCGGTCAGGACGAAGTTGGAATCGGCCTCGGCGGTGGAGTCTTCCTCATAGTCGAGGTCCAGCACCGGCAGGTCGTTGAACACGCCGCACGACACGGCGGCCACCTGATCCAGGATAGGGTCGGTCGTCAGCACGCCCTCGTCCTTGAGGTAGTTGAGGGCGCTGGCCATGGCCACCCAGGCGCCGGTGATGGAGGCGGTGCGCGTGCCGCCGTCGGCCTGGATCACGTCGCAGTCGATCAGCACCTGACGCTCGCCCAGCGCCTTCAGGTCGACCACGGCGCGCAAGGAGCGGCCTATCAGGCGCTGGATTTCCTGGGTGCGGCCCGACTGCTTGCCGGCGGCGGCTTCGCGGCGGCCGCGCGTGTGGGTGGCGCGGGGCAGCATGCCGTATTCGGCGGTGACCCAGCCCTGGCCGCTGTTGCGCATCCAGCCCGGCACCTTCTCCTCGATCGAGGCCGTCACCAGCACCTTGGTGTGGCCGAAGGAGACCAGGCAGGAGCCCTCGGCGTAGCGGTTGACGCCGGTTTCCAGCGTGACGGTGCGAAGTTGTTCAGGGGTGCGTTCGGACGGGCGCATGGGAATTCCTTGGAAGCGGGATGGCGCGTGCTTATCCTGAAACCATGAGCCTGTCCCGCCCTGACCTGTCTGTCGTGCGTCTTCGTCCGGCCGTGGCCGCCGACGCCGCGATCATGATGCACTGGGATAGGGCGCCGCATGTCGTCGCTTGCCTGACCGACGACCCCGACCATCATGAGGCGGCCGACTGGGACGAGGAGCTGGCTGCGCAGTCCGACGTCTTCAGCTACTTCATCGCCGAGGTCGACGGCCGTCCGATCGGGGCCATGCTGGACATCGACCCGGCGGGCGAACCCAACGGCTACTGGGGCGAGATCGAGCCGAACCTGCGCGCCCTCGATATCTGGATCGGCGAGGCCGACGCCCTGAACCGGGGTCATGGCACGCAGATGATGACCCTGGCGCTGGACGCCTGTTTCGCTCGGCCGCTGGTCGAGGCGGTGGTGATCGATCCGCTCAACTCCAATGCCCAGGCCCATCGCTTCTATCAGCGACTGGGCTTCCGGCCGGAGGGGCGGCGTGTCTTCAACGGGACGGACGATTGCCTGGTCCATCGCCTGACCCGCGCGGACTGGGCGGCGCGGAGGGCGGGGGCATGAGCCTGCTGCATCCCTCGCCCGGCCTGGCGACGCTGGATGCGCGGGCGCGCGACATCTTCCGCCGGGTGGTCGAGACCTATCTGGAGACGGGCGAGCCGGTGGGGTCGCATACCCTGTCGCGCGCGGGCCTGGACCTGTCGCCCGCCTCGATCCGCAACACCATGCAGGCGCTGACGCAGGCCGGCCTGCTGGCCTCGCCGCACGCCTCGGCCGGGCGGGCGCCGACCCATGCGGGGCTGAGGCTGTTCGTGGACGGTCTGCTGGAAGTCGGCGACATCGGTCAGGAGGAGCGGCGCGAGATCGACGCCCGTCTGGCGGTGCTGGGCGCCAAGGGCGGCGGCCGCAACGTGGAGGAGGCGCTGGATGCCGCCTCGTCCCTGCTGTCGGGTCTGGCGGGCGGGGCGGGCATCGTCGCCAGCCCGGTGCGCGAGGCGGGGGTGCGTCATGTCGAGTTCGTGGCTCTAGGCGGGGGGCAGGCGCTGGCGGTGCTGGTCGCCGACGACGGGGTGGTCGAGAACCGGCTGATGAACCTGGCGCCCGGCGTGACGCCCTCGACCCTGCAGGAGGCGTCGAACTTCCTCAGCGCCCGGCTGAAAGGGCGTCCGCTGGCCGAGGCCCGGCACGAGATGAGGGCCGAGATGGAGGCCGCACGGCGCGATCTGGACGCCGCTGCGGCGCGCCTGGTCGAGGACGGGTTGGCGGCCTGGAGCGGAGGCGCGGGCGGCGCGGGTCACGATCGCAACCTGATCGTGCGCGGGCGCGGCAATCTGTTGCAGGACGCCCGCGCGGCCGAGGATCTGGAGCGGGTGCGCGTCCTGTTCGACGATCTGGAGCAGAAGGAACAGCTGATCGGCCTGCTGGACGACGTCGGCGCGGCCCAGGGCGTGCGCATCTATATCGGCGCGGAAACGCGACTCTTTTCGCTTTCGGGTTCCGCCGTGATCGCGGCGCCCTATATGTCGGGCCGGCAGCGGGTGCTGGGCGCCATCGGCGTCATCGGGCCCGCGCGGTTGAACTACGCCCGTGTCATACCGTTGGTGGACTATACCGCCCGGGTGCTGGGCCGGATTCTGGACGGACAAGAGACGTGAACGACATCAACGACGAGACCCGGGACCAACTCGAGCAGGACATCCACGAGGGCGAGGGTGCGCCTGAAGGCGATGAAAACGCCGTCGTCGACGCCCTGATCGCCGAGCGCGACCAGTGGAAGGACCGCGCCCTGCGGGCCGTGGCCGAGGCCGAGAACGTCAAGCGCCGCGCCGAGACGCAGCAGAATGACGCCCGCGCCTACGCTATCCAGCGCTTCGCCAAGGATCTTCTGGGCGTGGCCGACACCCTGGAGCGCGGCCTCGCGGCGGCGCCTAAGGATGCGGACGGTCCGGCGGCGGCCATGGTCACGGGGCTGGAGCTGACGCAGAAGTCCCTGCTGTCGGCCTTCGAGGCCAACGGCCTGACCCGCGTCGATCCGGCGCCGGGCGACCCCTTCGACCCGCACCTGCATCAGGCGATGATGGAGCAGCCGTCGGACACCGTGCCGGGCGGCGCCGTCATCCAGACGCTGCAGCCGGGCTACGCCCTGTTCGGCCGCACCGTGCGCGCGGCCATGGTGGTGGTCGCGGCCAAGGGCTCGGGCCCGGCGGCCGGCGGCGCCTATGCCGACCCCAGCACGACCGGCGGGAATTTCGACGCCAAGGCCTGAGGCTTTCGCGCGCTGAAACGACGACGGCCCGGCGCAGACGCGTCGGGCCGTTTTCTATTGGCCTATATGACCGCTCATCCCGGCGGGCGCCGGGATCCAGTGAGAGCTTCCCGCACCGCGATTGCGGCCAAAGGACGGGGCCCCGGCGTCCGCCGGGGTGAGCGGGTGGAGAGGTCAGCTCTTCAATCTCAAGCCGAACAGTTCGAGCAGCCGCCGCCAGCCGTCCTTCGCGTCCGCCTCGCGGTAGGAGGCGCGATAGTCGGCGTGGAAGCCGTGCGGGGCGTCGTCATAGAGGATGATCTGGCTGTCGGTACGGCCCGCCGCGGCCAGGGCGTCGGTCATCGCCTTGACCGTATCATTGGGAATGCCGCCGTCCTGGCCGCCGTAAAGACCCAGCACCGGCGCCTTCAGTTCGCCCGCCAGGTCGATGGGCCAGGGGCGGCCCGCCGTCTTCTGTTCTTCGGTGGCGTTGGCGGCGGGGGACAGGCGGCCGTACCAGGCGACCCCGGCGGCCAGCGTCGGGAAGCGGGCCATGGCCTGCCACACCACCTTGCCGCCCCAGCAGAAGCCGGTGATCCCGACCTTGTCGGCCTTGGCCCAGGACTGGGCGCCGATCCAGTCCAGCGTAGCGCCGATGTCGCCCATCACCTGGTCGTAGCCGGCGGCGGCGACGATGCGCTGGATCGCCTGCATGTCGCTGAGCGGGGCGGGATCCTGGACGCGGACGAAGAAGGCGGGCGCGATCGCCGCATAACCCGCCTTGGCCAGACGGCGGCAGACGTCGCGGATGTATTCGTGCACGCCGAAGATCTCGGACACGACGATGACGATGGGGAAGGGGCCGGCGCCTTCGGGCCGGGCGACATAGGCGGGCAGGGCGAAGCCGTCGGGCGCCGGATAGGCAGCATCCTGCGCGATCAGGCCCGCCGCGTCGGTGGCGATGGGCTGGGCCGACTGGCTGAGGGCGGCGGGGGCGTAGGCGGCGAAGAACAGCCCGCCCGCCGTCGCCACGCCCAGGTTACGGCGGCTGGGGGCGATCTGGTCGAGGCTCAGGCCCTCGGGCCGGGTGATCAGGGTCATCTCGGGTCTCCGGGTCGGCGCTGTGGAAGCGACGACAGTGCCTCGGCTTTCCCCGTCCCGTCGAGTCTTTCCGGCCAACCGGCCCTCGTCAGCCCGCGACCCGCAGCGTCAGGTTGACCCGCCCGCCGCCGGGCAGCAGCCGCGACGAACCGGTCAGCAGCCGGTCGATCCCGTGGCGCGCCAGCCGCGCCGGGCCGGTCAGGGCGCAGACGTCGCCGGAGGCCAGGCGCACGCTGGCGGTCGCGCCGCCTTCGGCCGGGCCGATGCGGAACACCGCCGTGTCGCCCAGGGAGATCGACAGCACGGGCGCCGTCAGGTCGCGCTCGTCCCTGTCCTGATGCAGGCCCATCTTCGCCTCGCCCTGATAGAGGTTGATCAGGCAGGCGTCGGGCGGGCTCGGCCAGCCGGTCAGGGCGTCCCACAGGCTCAACAAGCGGGCCGGAATGGCGGGCCACGGCGCGCCGGTCGCCGGGTGGGTCGGCTGGTAGCGATAGCCCTGACGGTCCGACACCCAGCCCAGGGCGCCGAAGTTGCTCATCCGCACCGAAAAGGGCCGCCCGCCCGGGGTGAGCGGGCGATAGAGGGGCGCCGTCTCCAGCCCTTGCCGCACCTCGGCCAGCAATGCGGCCTGTTCTGCGCCGTCCAGCAGGCCGGGCCACAGGCGAAAGCCGGGCAGGGCCGTCGGCGCTTCCCTCGGTCTTTCTTTGGACGCTTGCGGATCGTTTGGCGGGAACATCGGCCGAATTTAGCGGCGCCGCGCCGTCTTGTCCGCCATAAGGCGCGGAATCGGTGCGGAACCGGGCGGAAGGCCTTGCAGCCCCTGCGGTCTTTCCCATATCCGAGCCAATCCGGCGATAACCCCCTTTTCGTTAGGGGTTTGTCCGCCGACCCCATCCACCGCCGAACCGGGCGTCGTCCGGCGAGGCACAATCTCAAAAGCCCAACTGGGGGCGGTCACGCGCGGCGCTTGATGTTACGAGGCCGCCGCATCGCCCGCCGCAAGGAGTGAAAAAGACAAGCCCATGGCCAAGATCATCGGCATCGACCTCGGCACGACCAACTCGTGCGTCGCCGTCATGGACGGCAAGAACCCCAAGGTCATCGAAAACGCCGAAGGCGCCCGCACCACCCCGTCGGTGGTCGCCATTCAGGACGGCGGCGAAATCCTCGTCGGCCAGCCGGCGCGCCGTCAGGCGGTGACCAACCCCGCCAACACCTTCTTCGCCATCAAGCGCCTGATCGGCCGCAACTATGACGACCCGGTGGTGGCCAAGGACAAGGGCATGGTGCCCTTCGAGATCGTCAAGGGTCCGACCGGCGACGCCTGGGTCCAGGCCCACGGCAAGGACTATTCGCCCCAGCAGGTCTCGGCCTTCACCCTGGGCAAGATGAAGGAGGCCGCCGAGGCCTATCTGGGCGACAAGGTCACCCAGGCCGTCATCACCGTTCCCGCCTATTTCAACGACGCCCAGCGTCAGGCGACCAAGGACGCCGGCAAGATCGCCGGTCTGGAAGTCCTGCGCATCATCAACGAGCCGACCGCGGCGGCCCTGGCCTATGGCCTGGAGAAGAACGACGGTCAGAAGATCGCCGTCTATGACCTGGGCGGCGGCACCTTCGACGTCTCCATCCTGGAGATCGGCGACGGCGTCTTCGAGGTGAAGTCGACCAACGGCGACACCTTCCTGGGCGGCGAGGACTTCGACCTGCGTCTGGTCGACTACCTGGCCGACGAGTTCAAGAAGGAGCAGGGCGTCGACCTGCGCCAGGACAAGCTGGCCCTGCAGCGCCTGAAGGAAGAGGCCGAAAAGGCCAAGAAGGAGCTGTCCTCGACGACCCAGTACGAGGTCAACCTGCCGTTCATCACCATGAACCAGTCGGGCCCGCTGCACCTGAACATCAAGCTGTCGCGCGCCAAGCTGGAAGCCCTGGTCGAGGACCTGGTCGCCCGCACCATCGAGCCGTGCAAGAAGGCCCTGGCCGACGCCGGCCTGAAGGCGGCGGACATCGATGAAGTGGTCCTGGTCGGCGGCATGACCCGCATGCCCGCCGTGCAGGAAGCCGTGAAGAAATTCTTCGGCAAGGAGCCGCACAAGGGCGTGAACCCGGACGAGGTCGTGGCCCTGGGCGCCGCCGTTCAGGCGGGCGTGCTGCAAGGCGACGTCAAGGACGTGCTGCTTCTGGACGTGACCCCGCTGACCCTGGGCATCGAGACCCTGGGCGGCGTGTTCACCCCGCTGATCGAGCGCAACACCACCATCCCGACCAAGAAGGCCCAGACCTTCTCGACCGCTGACGACAATCAGTCGGCCGTGACGATCCGCGTCTTCCAGGGCGAGCGCCCGATGGCCGCCGACAACAAGGTCCTGGGTCAGTTCGACCTGATGGGCATTCCGCCGGCGCCGCGCGGCATGCCGCAGATCGAGGTCGCCTTCGACATCGACGCCAACGGCATCGTCCACGTCACCGCCAAGGACAAGGCGACCAACAAGGAGCAGTCGATCCGCATTCAGGCCAACGGCGGCCTGTCGGACGCGGATATCGACAAGATGGTCAAGGAAGCCGAGGCCAACGCCGCGGCCGACAAGGCCCGCAAGGAACTGGTCGAGGCCCAGAACGGCGCCGACAGCCTGATCCACTCGACCGAGAAGGCCTTGTCCGAGCACGGCGACAAGATCGACGAGGCGACCAAGACGACTATCCAGTCGGCTCTGGACGACCTGAAGTCGGCCCGTGAAGGCACGGAGCCCGAGGCCATCCGCGAGAAGACCAACAACCTGGCTCAGGCTTCGATGAAGCTGGGCGAGGCGATGTACGCCGCCCAGCAGGGCGACGCCGACGGCGCCGAAGGCCAACCGGCCGACGACGGCGTGGTCGACGCCGAGTTCGAGGAAGTCTCGGACAC
This sequence comes from Brevundimonas sp. NPDC055311, assembly GCF_053645695.1. Classification (NCBI taxonomy): domain Bacteria; kingdom Pseudomonadati; phylum Pseudomonadota; class Alphaproteobacteria; order Caulobacterales; family Caulobacteraceae; genus Brevundimonas; species Brevundimonas sp. NPDC055311. The sequence goes on along the minus strand of NZ_JBSHMV010000002.1, from coordinate 81,618 downwards.
GGACGAGAAGAAGGACGCCTGAACCGGCGTCGGACGGATGTTCGGCCCCGCTTGCCAGACGGCAGGCGGGGCCGTTTCATGAAACTTGCATCATTCGACCGGGCGCCCATGTCATCAGGCAGGCCGTCGGTCATCCGCGAACGGAGCGCCTCCGCTGCAAGAGAGGCCTGAAGCGGCGGGAAGTAAGAGGACGAACGCCTGATGGCGCAACGTGACTATTACGAGATTCTGGGGGTCGAGCGGACGGTCGATGCGGCCGCGCTCAAGAGCGCCTATCGCAAGCTGGCGATGGAGCACCACCCGGACCGCAACGGCGGCTCCGAAGAGTCCGTGGCCCGTTTCAAGGAGATCTCCGAGGCCTATACCGTCCTGTCCGACGATCAGAAGCGCGCGGCCTATGATCGTTTCGGCCATGCGGGCGTGAACGGCGGCGGCGCGGGCGGGGGCAATCCCTTCGGCCAGGGCGGCGCCGGTTTCCACGACATCAACGACATCTTCTCCCAGGTCTTCGGCGACGCCTTCGGCGACGCCTTCGGCGGCCGGGGGGGCGGCGGACGCCAGAACCACGGGCCGCGCCGCGGCTCGGACCTGCGCTACGATCTCGAGATCACCCTGGAGCAGGCCTATCAGGGCGCCGAGGTCGAGATCGCCATCCCGACCCTGATGTCCTGCGAGGTCTGCGACGGCTCGGGCGCCAAGGCGGGCACCAAGCCGACCATCTGCAACACCTGCGGCGGCGCCGGGCGCGTGCGCCAGGCCAACGGCTTCTTCCAGGTCGAGCGCACCTGCCCCCGCTGCGGCGGCTCGGGCGAGATGATCGCCGACCCCTGCACCACCTGCCGGGGCCACGGCCAGGTCCGCAAGACCCGCAAGCTCAGCCTCAAGGTTCCGGCGGGCGTCGACGACGGTTCGCGCATCCGCCTGTCGGGCGAGGGCGAGGCGGGACAGCGCGGCGGGCCGCGCGGCGACCTCTATGTCTTCCTGTCGGTGCAGCCCCATGAGCTGTTCGAACGCGACAACCTGGACCTGCTGGTCACGGTGCCGGTGCCGATGACGGTGGCGGCCCTGGGCGGCGTCGTGGACGCCCCCTGCCTGATCTCCGACGCCTGCGACGGAAAGTGCAAGGCCCCGGTCGAGGTGCCCGCCGGCGCCCAGACCGGCAAGACCGTCCGCATCAAGGGCAAGGGCATGCCGCACCTGAACGGTCGCGGTCGCGGCGACCTGGTGGTCGAACTGTTCGTCGAGACGCCGACCGAACTGACCGCGCGCCAGAAGGAGCTGCTGACCGAACTGGCGGCGTCGCTGGGCGAGACCCAGACCCCGCGCAACACCAGCTTCGCCGGCAAGGCTAAGCGTTTCTGGGCCGACATCCTGGGCGGCGACGCCGATAATCCGAAAGAGACCGCGTGAGCGACATCTTCCACGCCGGCATCTCCGGCGCCCGGGGCCGCATGGGCCGCGCCGTTTCGCAAGTCCTGGACGCCCGCGAGGACGTGGTGGTCGCCGCCCGTTTCGATCGCGGCGAGACCGTCGACCTGAAGCTGTGCGACGTCATCATCGACTTCTCGACGCCCGAGGCCTCGGTGGCTCTGGCGCGCGCCTGCGCCGAGGCGGGCGGGCCGGCCCTGGTCATCGGCTCCACCGGCCTGACGCCGGAGCAGGAGGCCGAGATCGAGGCGGCGGCCGACAGGATCGCCATCGTCATGAGCGGCAACTTCTCGCTGGGGGTGAACATCCTGATCGGCCTGGTCGAGCACGCAGCCCTGCGGCTGGACGCCCGCGACTGGGACATCGAGGTGCTGGAGACCCATCACCGGCGCAAGGTCGACGCTCCCTCGGGCACGGCCCTGATGCTGGGCGAGGCGGCCGCCAACGGTCGGGGCCGCGATCTGGAGGAGGTGCGCAGCGCCCCCTATGACGGCATCACCGGCGCCCGGGAGCCGGGCAAGATCGGTTTCGCCTCCCTGCGCGCCGGCGGGGTGATCGGCGAGCACACCGTCATGTTCGCTTCGGAAGACGAGATGCTGACCCTGTCGCATTCCGCCATGGACCGCAGCCTGTTCGCCAAGGGCGCCGTGGCCGCCGCCGCCTGGGTGCGCAACCGTCGCCCGGGCCTCTACGACATGCAGGACGTGCTGGGCTTCCGTCAGGCATGATGCTGGGGGCGCTTGCGCGCCCCAGCGCTATCGCTCGCCGCGCGGCGGCTCGCTGCTGAGCGTGATTTGAGCGCTGTCAGGCCGGTTCGGCCAGCAGGGCGCTCATGGCGCCGCGCCAGGCGGTCAGGTCGTCGGACCGCTCCGCGATCAGGCGGCTGAGCACGCCGCATGGGCCTGGCGTTGGAGCCGTCATGCCCCAGGCGGGGAAGGCGCGTCGCTCGATGCGGCCGCGCGCCACGATCTCGATGTCCTCATGCCGCTCGTCGAAATGCAGATGCAGCATGAGGATGTCCAGCGCGCTGGGCGAGCCTTCGAGAAGCTGGACGAACACTCCGTCCTGCAAGGTCAGCGCGCCTGTGATGCCGTTGCGCGCGTTCAGGAACGCCGCGACATGCACGATGTCGAGAACCGCAGCCCGTCCGTCGTCCGGGGCCAGTCGCGAGCGGCTGCAATAGACGAGCTGGTCCAGCGTGTTCATGACGGCGACGCTAGATGATTATCTACAGGTGCGAAAGTGATGGTTTCATCAACGTCCGGTTGAGCCGAATCCCCCGGCGCCGCGCGTGGTTTCGTCCACGGCCTCGACCTCGACCATGCGGGCCTGCTCGTAGCGGGCGATGACCATTTGAGCGATGCGGTCGCCCCGCTTGATCTCGAACGGCAGCTCGCCGTGGTTGATCAGGATGACCCCGACCTCGCCGCGATAGTCGCTGTCGATGGTGCCCGGCGAATTGGGCGCCGAGATGCCGTGTTTCAGCGCCAGGCCCGAGCGCGGACGCACCTGGGCCTCATAGCCGGGCTCCAGGGCGATCTTCAGCCCCGTAGGGATCAGCCGGCGCTGGCCGGGCTCCAGCACCACGCTCTCGCCCTCGGCGATGGCGGCGCGCAGGTCCATGCCGGCCGAGCCGGGAGTCTCATAGGCCGGCAGGGGCAGGCCTTCGGCGTGGGGCAGGCGTTCGACGCGGACGGTGGTCATGACGGGGAGGGTCTCTCTTAAGCCTTGAAGTGATCGGCGATGCGCAGGGCCAGCTTGCGCGCCACCTCGGTCTTGGACTGGCGGGGCCAGGGTTCGGCGCCGCCCTGGGTGAACAGGGTCACGGCGTTGCCGTCCGAGCCGAAGACCTCGTCCGAGACGTCATTGCCGATGATCCAGTCGCAGCCCTTCTTCGACAGCTTGGCGCGGGCGTTCGCTTCCAGGTCGCTGGTCTCGGCGGCGAAGCCGACCACCAGTTTAGGGCGGCGCGGACCGGGGGCGGAGACGCCGGCCAGGATGTCGGGGTTCTCGATCAGGGCCAGGGACGGCGGGCCGCCCGGCGCCTTCTTGATCTTGCCCGAGGCCACGCCGTCGACGCGCCAGTCGGCCACGGCGGCGCTCATCACGGCGATGTCGGCGGGAAGATGCGCCTCGACGGCGGCCTTCATCTCGGTGGCGGCCTCGACCCAGACGCGGTTGACGCCGACCGGCGCATCCAGCGCCACGGGGCCGGAGATCAGGGTCACCTTGGCCCCCAGATCAGCCAGGGCGGCGGCGACGGCGTAGCCCTGCTTGCCGCTGGAGCGGTTGGTCAGGCCGCGCACCGGGTCGATCGGCTCGAACGTCGGCCCGGCGGTGACGACGGCGGTCCGGCCTGTCAGCGGGCGTCCGTCGGGGCCGGCCAGAAGGCGCGTGATCGCGTCGAGGATGATCGGCGGCTCGGCCATGCGGCCCGGCCCGAACTCGCCGCAGGCCATGATCCCGTCGTCCGGCCCGACCACGGCCATGCCGTGAAAGCCGTCGAAACCCTTCAGCCGCTCGACATTGGCCTGGACGGCGGGATGCAGCCACATCCGCACGTTCATCGCCGGGGCCAGCAGCACCTTCTTGTCCGTGGCCAGAAGCGTGGTCGACGCCAGGTCGTCGGCCATGCCGTTGGCCGCCTTGGCGATCAGCCCGGCCGTGGCGGGCGCCACCACCACCAGGTCGGCCCAGCGCGACAGCTCGATATGGCCCATGGCGGTCTCGTCTTCCGGCATGAACAGGTCCTGCCGCACCGGGTGGCCGGTCAGGGCCGCCAAGGACATGGGGGTGACGAACTCGGCGCCGGCCTTGGTCAGGACGGTCATCACCTCGGCGTCCGCCTTCCTGAGCAGGCGGATCAGCTCCAGCGCCTTATAGGCGGCGATGCCGCCGCCGATGATCAGCAGGACCTTGCGGCCGGAAAGCGAGAGTGCGGTCATGGCGGAATCTGTAGCCGCGCCGCGTGACGGCGTCGAGACAAAGCCGCCTCGCTGACGGCGATGTAAATGGAACATTGTCGGAACAAAAATCTTGTGCCTAACTGTGTTCTCTGGGTGTTCGGGAGGAATTTTCATGCGGATGCGAGTGACGGCGGCGCTGGCCGCGACGGTTGTGGTTCTGGTCGGATGCGACAACGGCGGCTCGGCGGTCGAGACGCGGGAGAGGGGCGCGGCCGAGCCGGTCGGCCTGTCAGCGACGGCGGCGTCGGCAGAGGCCGACGTCTCGCCGCCCGAGCCGGCCAGGCCGACGGTCACCGCCAACCGCCGCGAGACCGCCGACGCCAAGGTGCAGCGCCTGTATGAACGGAACGGCGCGGCCTTCGGAGCCCGGTCGGCCGACGACTATCTGCAGAAGGTGAGGGCCTTCACCGACAACGCGCCGCGCGGGACCGAAACGGTCAAACGGCCGAACGGGGACACCCTCTTCTATCAGGCGTCGACCAACACCTTCGCCGTGGTGGACGGCAACGGCGTGCCGCGCACCATGTTCAAGCCTGACGACGGTCCGGCCTATTGGGCGCAGCAGAAGGAGCGGGCGCCGACTTTCGGCCAGCGTCGGACCGGGGCGCGGGCGGAGCCGTAGGTCTCGCTCCCTATGGCGACCGAGTTGCGGCTAGGCCTGATCGAACGTCAGGGGCGCGCCCCAGAACTGGGCGACCAGGTCCGACTGCGGACCGGGCGTTCCGGTGGTCAGGAAGTCGCGGCGCGCCGACGCGCCCAGGTCGTATTCCGGATGGCGGTCGAAATAACGCTCCAGCGAATCGGCCACGGCGGCGGGCTGGCTGATGACCTGGACGCCGGGCGGCAGGGCCTGGGCGAACAGGTCGGCCACGATCTCATAGTGGGTGCAGCCCAGGATGGCCTTGTCCGGGTGGCGGCCGATGCGGCGGCGCAGGGCGTCGACGTGGTCGTCGACCACCACCTTCAGCTCTTCGGCCGGAGCGCCCAGTTCGATCAGGCCCGCCAGGCCGGGGCAGGCTTCGGTGAAGACGGCCAGGTCGTCGCGGCGCTTGTCGATCTCGATCTCATAGACGCGGCTCATGGCGGTGGCGGCGGTGCAGAAGACGCCGGTGATGTCGATCGCCTCCTTCTTCTCGCCCTCCAGGCGGCTTTCGCGCTCGGCCTCGAACGACCAGGGCAGGCCGGTGGCGGCCTCGATGGTGGGGACGATGATGCCCAGGATGTTGACCGGCCGGCCCAGTTTTTCGCGCATCCCCGGAATCCAGGTCTGCTGCAGGCGGCGAAGGGCGATGGCCGAGGCGGTGTTGCAGGCCAGGATCACCACCGAGGCGCCGGCCTCGAACAGGCGCTCGCACCCGGCGCGGGTCAGCGCGACGATGTCCTCGCCGCCGCGCCCGCCGTAAGGGGCGTGGGCCTGATCGCCCAGATAGATGAAGTCCCGCGTCGGAAAGCGGGTCGTGAGTTCGCGGTGGACCGTCAGGCCCCCCACGCCGGAGTCGAAAACGCCTATCGCCATGCAGCGGCCTTTAGCCTCGCGGGGTTTCGTCGTCCAATACTTAGGACTAAACCGGATTTATGCGACGTCAGAGGCCCTTGCGCCGAAGGACGTGCGAAACAGCAATGGTTGGGAGACCTGGATGCACAGACGCCATCTTCTCATCGGGGGCGCGAGCCTCTTCGCCCTGTCGGGCTGCGCCTCGGCCGGGGCCGTGGAGAACGCCGTGAGCGGCGCCGTCGCCGCCCTGACGACCGCCGATGAGGCCCGCATCGCCCGCGCGGTCCTGCCGGCCAGCGCGCCGCGCGCCGAACTGCTGCAGCCCTGGACCGGCCCCTATGACGGCGTGCCGCCGTGGGACAAGGTGACGGCGCCCAAGATGCGCGAAGCCATCCTGGAAGGCATCGAGCTGCAACGCGCCGACGTGGCCGCGATCGCAAACAACCCCGAGGCCCCGACCTTCGCCAACACCCTGGCGGCGATGGAGCTGGTCGGCGAGCCTCTGGATCGCGCGATGAACATCTTCAGCGTCATGACGTCGAACATCGGCGGCGACGAGTGGGACGTGCTCGAGACCGAGCTGTCGCCGATCCTGTCGGCGGCGTCCGACGAGATCACCTTCAACGACAAGCTGTTCCAGCGCATCAAGGCTGTGGCCGACGGCGCCGACAACGACGGCCTGAACGCCCAGCAGACGCGTCTCGCCGAGCGCAGCCGCGACCGCTTCGTGCGCAACGGCGCCGCCCTGGACGCCGCAGGCAAGGCCGAACTGGGCCGCATCAACACCGAACTGTCCAACGCCTTCACCAGCTTCGGCCAGAAGGTCGTGGCCGACGAGAACACCTGGACGGTGATCGCGGACGAAGCCGGCCTGAAGGGACTGCCGGACTCGAACAAGGCCGCCGCAGCCGCCGCGGCGCGTTCGCGCAATGTCCAGGGCTGGGCCATCCTCAACACCCGCTCCAGCGTCGATCCGTTCCTGACCTTCGCCGACGACCGCGCCCTGCGCGAACAGGTCTGGCGCAAATTCGTCATGCGCGGCGACAACGGCGACGCCAACGACACCAAGGCGACCATCGTCCGCATCGTCGCCCTGCGCGACCAGCGCGCCAAGCTGCTGGGGTTCAAGAACCACGCCGAATGGCGGATGCAGGACACCATGGCCAAGACCCCGGCCGCAGCCATGGACCTGATGCAGCGCGTCTGGGCCCCGGCCAAGGCCCGCGTCGCCGAGGAAGTCGCCGACATGAAGGCGATCGCCGGCCACGACATCGAGCCGTGGGACTATCTGTATTTCGCCGAGAAGGTCCGTAAGGCGAAGTACGACCTCGATCAGAACGAGCTGAAGCCCTATTTCGAGCTGCACGCCGTGCGCGCGGCCTCCTTCTACATGGCCGAGCGCCTGTACGGCTTCGTCTTCAAGCAACTGCCCAAGGGCCAAGTCTCGACCTTCGAGCCGGACGTGACCACCTATGAGGTCACCGACAAGGCCACCGGCAAGCTGATCGGCCTCTACTACGCCGACGACTTCGCCCGTCCGGGCAAGCGCTCGGGCGCCTGGATGACCACCTATCGGTCGTTCTCGGCCCTGACGGGGGCCCAGCCGATCCTGGCCTCGAACAACAACAACTTCGTCAAGGCGCCCGAAGGCCAGCCCCTGCTGATCTCGCTGGACGACGCCGAGACCCTGTTCCACGAGTTCGGCCACGCCCTGCACTATTTCAGCTCGAACGTGACCTATCCGTCGTTCGGCAACACGCCGCGCGACTTCGTGGAATATCCGTCTCAGGTGCACGAGCACTGGGTGCTGACCCGGCCGATCCTGGACGGCTACATGAAGCACGTCGAGACGGGCCAGCCGATGCCGCAGGCCCTGGTCGACAAGATCGAGGCGTCGCAGACCTTCAACCAGGGCTATGCGACCGTCAGCTATCTGTCGTCGGCCCTAGTCGACATGGACCTGCACACCCAGGCGACGCCGCCGACCGACATCGACGGCTTCGAAAAGGCTTCGCTGGCGCGCTTCGGCATGCCCAAGGAGATGGTGATGCGGCACCGCCTGCCGCAGTTCAACCACCTGTTCACCTCCGACGCCTATTCGGCCGGCTACTATTCCTACCTGTGGTCGGAGACGATGGACGCCGACACCTGGGCCTACTTCGAGGAGTCGGGCGACGTCTTCAATCCCGATATCGCCGGCCGCTTCAAGTCGATCATGCTGGCGCCGGGCAACACCACGGATCGCGGCGACGCCTATCGCCAGTTCCGCGGCCGCAACCCGGACGTGGCGGCCCTGCTGAAGGTGCGTGGCTTCCCGACTTCTTAAGTGGGCCTACCGCCCTTCGGGCTGCTTGAGGCCCGTTAGGTGATAAAGCTGGAAGGGGCTCGGCGGGGTGACTTGCCGAGCCCTTTTCGTTGCCGGGGCTTGACCCGAGGATGACGAAGGAGGGGGAGGCCTCGACGGCGACCGCGTCCATGCTAAGGCTTGGAAGTGTCACGGGCCGCGTCGGGTTGAGACCCGAAGGGCGGCGCGAAGCAGCCAAGGCGGAGCCTTCTGATCGCGGCCCACCAGGAAGGAGAGCCCATGAGCGTCGTCGCCTCCTATGTCTACAAGGACGGCAAGCGGGTGCGCGCGGCGCCGCTGACGGATCAGGGCCTGGCCCTGGGCGAGGGGGAGTATCTCTGGATCGGCCTGCATGAGCCGTCGGACGAGGAGTTCGACGTCCTGGTCCGACGCTTCCATCTGCACCCCCTGGCGGTCGAGGACGCCCTGACGGCGCATCAGATCCCCAAGCTGGAAGTCTATGGCTCCGAGCTGTTCATCGTCGCCCGCACGGCCCAGGCCAAGGGCGACCGCATCCTGTACGGCGAGACCCACGTCTTCGTCGGACCCAACTACGTCATCACCATCCGCCACGGATCGGCGCGCGCCCACACCCAGTTGCGCGCCCAGCTGGAGGCCTCGCCGCATCAGCTGAAGCACGGGCCGGACTTCATCTTGCACGGGGTGCTGGACTTCATCGTCGACGGCTACATCCCGATCATCGACGCCGTTGAGGACAAGGTGCTGGAGATGGAGCAGGTCGCGCTGGACAGCTTCCTGGCGCGTGACGACATCACCCGCCTGTTCCAGCTGCGCCGCGAACTGGTGAAATTCAGCCGGGTTCTGGGGCCGATGGAGGAGGTCTGCGTCAAGCTGCAGTCGCTGGACCTGCCCTGCATCGACCGCGAGGTGCGGCCCTATTTCCGCGATGTGGCCGACCATGTGCGTCGCGTCGCCAGCCGGGCGGCGGCCCTGCGCGACATCCTGGCCTCGGTGTTCGAGGTGTCGAACCTGCTGGAGCAGCAGCGCCAAGGCGTCATCACCCGCAAGCTGGCCGCCTGGGCCGCCATCCTGGCCACGCCGACGGCGGTGGCGGGCATCTACGGCATGAATTTCGAGCACATGCCCGAGCTGCGCTGGACCTATGGCTATCCGGCCGTGCTGGCCTTGATCGTCGCCATCTGCATCGGTCTCTACATCACCTTCAAGCGGACGCGGTGGCTGTGATCAGCCGCTGTTTCGAAGGCCCGCCGCCACGCCGTTGATGGCCAGGAGGATGCCGTTGCTGACGCGCGGGTCGTCGTCGCCCGCCCGGCGGCGGCGGATTAGCTCGATCTGCACATGGTTCAACGGCTCGACATAGGGCATCCGCTGGCGGATCAGGCGGCTGAGCTCGGGCTGCCCGCCCAGCAGGGCGTCCTGGCCGGTGATCGACAGGACGGCGGCCACGGTGCGGTCCCACTCGGCGCGGATGGCGGCGTAGATGCGTTCGGCCAGGGCGGGGTCGGGGACCAGGCCGGCGTAGCGGCGGGCGATGGCCATGTCGGCCTTGGCCATCACCATCTCCATGTTCTGCACCACGGTGCGGAAGAAGGGCCAGGTCTCAGCCATGGCGCGCAGCTCGGCGGGGTCCTCGCCCTGGACCGCCGCGCCGAAGCCGTACCAGCCGGGCAGCATGACCCGCGACTGCGACCAGCTGAACACCCAGGGAATGGCGCGCAGGTCCTCGATGGCGGGCGAGGCGGTGCGGCTGGCCGGGCGCGAGCCGATCTTCAGGTCGGCGATCTCGGCGATCGGAGTGGCGGCGCGGAAATAGTCGACGAAGCCGGGCGTGTCATAGACTAGGGCGCGATAGGCCTGCATCGAGGCGGCCGACAGGCGCGCGGCCGTCTCGCCGTGCTGGGCGCTGTAACCCGCGTCGGACTGCGGCCCGAGAGAGGCCAGAAGCGTCCCGCAGGTCAGGGCGTCGAGGTTGCGCTGGGCCACCTCCGGTTCGCCGTACTTGTTGGCGATGACCTCGCCCTGTTCGGTGACGCGGATGCGGCCCGCGACGGTGCCGGCGGGCTGGCCCAGCACGGCCGAGAAGCTGGATCCGCCGCCACGCCCCACAGCGCCGCCCCGCCCGTGGAACAGCTGCAGCCGCACCCCTGCGGCGCGCGTGACGTCCAGCAGGGCGCGCGAGGCCTCGTGCAGCTCCCAGCCCGAGGTCAGGTAGGAGCCGTCCTTGTTTGAGTCGGAATAGCCGATCATCACCTCCTGCACCCCGCGCGCCTCGGCCACGGCGCGGGCGGAAGGCTCGGCGAGGACGCGCTCCAGCGTGGCGCGGGCGGCGCGCAGGTCGTCGATGGTCTCGAACAGGGGCGCGGCCTGGATGGGGCAGGCGGAAGGCTTGGCGGGGTCGTAGAGGCCGACTTCCTTGAGCAGCAGATAGACCTCGAGCATGTCCGAGGCGGCGTCGGTCTTGGACACGATGTGGGTGCGGATCGCCTGCGGGCCGAAGGTCGAAAGGGCCTCGGCGGCGGCCTCAAGGATGGCGCGCTCCTTCAGCGTCTCGGCCGCATAGTCGGCGTAGGGCGAGAACAGGGGGCGGGGGCTGGACAGTTCGCGCGCCAGCACGGCCAGCCGTTCGGCCTCGTCCAGGGCGGCGTAGTCGGGGCAGACGCCCGCGACCTTCAGCAGGTCGGCGACCACGCGCTGATGCACGTCCGAGTTCTGGCGCAGGTCCAACGTCGCCATGTGGAAGCCGAATACGTCCGCCGCCGTGATCAGCCGCGCCAGCCGGTCGTCGGCGAAGACGGCGCCGTGGGTCCGCACCAGACTGTCGTGCAGGATGTTCAGATCGGCGCGGAAGGCGTCGGGGCCGTCATAGGCCGGGGCGTCGAAGCGGGCGGGGCGAGGCGCCGGCTCGTCGGTCAGGGCGGGATATGCCGCCGACAGGCGGGCGTAGATCTGGCTGAGCGCCAGGCGATAGGGCTCGTCCGCGCGCTGGATGGAGGCGTCGCCGGACCCTTGCGCTAATGCGGCTAGTTCCGGGGTGACGCGGGTCAGGTCGATGGACAGGCTAAGCTCGGCGCCCAGGGCGTGCACCTCGTCCAGATAGAAGCCGAGCGCGGCGCGGGCCTGGCTGCGGAAGGCGGCGCGCAAGGTGTCGGCGTCGACGTTGGGGTTGCCGTCGCGGTCGCCGCCGACCCAGGAGCCGATGCGCAGGAAGGGCGCCAGGTCCGGCGCGTCCAGCAGCTTGCGCCACTCGGCCAACTGGGCCGGGGCGACGTGCAGGAAGATGCGCTGCAGCCAGTCGACCACGGTGTCGATTTCGTCCTGCACCACCAGGGCCGAGGCGCGGGTCAGCCGCGTGGCCCACAGGATGACGATCTGGCGGCGCAGGGCCGCCTTTAGCGCCTCCGGGTCGCAGGCCACGCCGTCGCGGTCGCAGCCGTCCAGCAGTTCGCCGACCGTCGCCGTGCGGTCCAGCACGCTCTTGCGGCGCACCTCGGACGGATGGGCGGTCAGCACCGGCGAAATCAGGGCCTGGGCCAGCAGGTCGCGCACGGCGTCCAGACCGACGCCCGCGTCGGCCAGACGCTTGAGCACGCCCTCGGGCGTGTCGGCCCGTTGGCCGGCCTCGGCCTGCGCCTGGGCGCGGCGCTTGCCTGCTCGGTCCTCGGCGACATTGGCCAGCAGGGAGAAGGCGGCGAAACCGTGCGTCAGGCCGATGGCCTGATCCAGCGACAGCTCGCCCAGCAGACGCTCCAGCTCAGAGGCGTCGTCCGAGGCCGGGTCGCGGTGATAGGCGACCGACGCCTGGCGCACCGCTTCGATGCGGTCGTAGAGAGCCTGTCCGCCCTCGTCGCGGATCACCTCGCCCAGCAAGGCGCCCAGAAGCCGGACCTCCGCGCGGAGGCGGTCGTGAGGAAATTCGGAAGTCTGGGTCATGGATGTCTCTCAGCGGGGAGGCCGGAAGCGGAACCGTATCAGCGGAATCCGAGCGCGCCAGTCCATGGGGCAACGCAGAAACCCTTTGTGTGGTGGCGTTTCGACGGAGAAACGGAGTCGACATCGCCTTGCTTTTCCGCCATAAGCCGCGACTTCCGGCGCAATTGAACCTGCGCCTCCACCCGCACGACCCCTGATTTTCTTCAGGACGAGGCGGGAGAGGGCCTCTGTCGACGTGATCGTTCGCAGAGGTCGCCGTCTATGGGCGTTTCTCACGGAGGCGAAGGCCCAGGCGCATGAAAGGGTTTGAATGTTCGAGGCTCTGAACGAGCGGCTGACAGGCGTCTTCGACCGGATCACCGGCCGCGGCGCCCTGTCCGAAAAGGATGTCGAGGAGGCCCTGCGCGAGGTCCGCGTCGCCCTGCTCGAGGCCGACGTCGCCTTGCCGGTGGTCAAGGACTTCATCGCTCGCGCCAAGACGGCTGCGACCGGCGAAGAAGTCATCCGCGCGGTCAAGCCCGCCGATCAGGTGGTCAAGATCGTCTATGACGGCCTGGTCGACATGCTGGGCGGCGAAGAGCCTGTTCCGCTGAACACCAATGCGACCCCGCCCGCCGTCGTGCTGATGGCCGGTCTGCAGGGCTCGGGCAAGACGACGACCTCGGCCAAGCTGGCCCTGCGTCTGTCGAAGTTCGACAAGAAGAAGGTCATGATGGCCTCGCTGGACACGCGTCGTCCGGCGGCCATGGAGCAGCTGGCGACCCTGGGCCAGCAGATCGAGGTCGCGACCCTGCCCATCGTGGCGGGCGAGAGCGCGGTCCAGATCACCCGCCGCGCGCTTCAGTCGGCCAAGCTGCAGGGCTTCGACGTCCTGATCCTCGACACCGCCGGCCGCATCACCCTGGACGAAGGGCTGATGAATGAGGTGGCCGAGGTCGCCCAGATCGCCAAACCGGTTGAGACCCTGCTGGTCGCCGACAGCCTGACGGGTCAGGACGCGGTGCGCACCGCTAGCGCCTTCCACGAGCGCCTGCCGCTGACCGGCCTGATCCTGACCCGCGCCGACGGCGACGGGCGCGGCGGCGCCATGCTGTCGATGCGGGCCGTCACCGGCCTGCCGATCAAATATCTGGGCGCGGGCGAAAAGGTCGATGCGCTGGACGTCTTCGACGCCCGCCGCGTCGCCGGCCGCATCCTGGGGCAGGGGGACATCGTCGCCCTGGTCGAGAAGGCCGCGGGCGAGCTGGACCAGGCCAAGGCCGAGAAGATGGCCCGCAAGCTGGCCAAGGGTCAGTTCGATCTGGACGATCTGGCGGGCCAACTGAACCAGATGAAGAAGATGGGCGGTCTTCAGGGCATCATGGGCCTGTTGCCCGGCGTGGCCAAGCTGAAGAACCAGATGGCCGAGAACAACGTCTCGGACAAGATGATCGACCGTCAGCTGGCCGTCATCAACTCCATGACCAAGGCCGAGCGCAAGAAGCCGGACCTGCTGAACGCCAGCCGCAAGAAGCGCGTGGCCAAGGGCGCAGGCGTCGAGGTTCAGGACATCAACCGCCTGCTGAAACAGCACCGGCAGATGGCCGACATGGTCAAGTCGCTGTCCAAGGGCGGCGGCAAGAACCTGCAGAAGATGGCCTCCATGATGGGCGGCCTGCCCGGCATGGGGGCTGGTGGACTCGGGGGCGGTCCCGACATGAACCGCCTGAAGGCCCTGGGCGGCGGCAAGATGCCGGAACCTTCGGCCGATGAAATGAAAGCCATTCAGGACCGCCTTGCGGGCCTGGGCGGCGGACAACTTCCGGGGGGCCTTCCGGGTCTGCCGGGCTTCCCCAAAAAGAAATAACGACCTTCTAGAAAGAGACTGAAAATGCTGAAGATTCGTCTGGCCCGCGGCGGTGCCAAGAAGCGCCCCTACTACCACATCGTCATCGCTGACTCGCACAGCCCGCGCGACGGCAAGTTCATCGAGCGCGTCGGCAGCTACAACCCGATGCTGCCGAAGGACAGCGCCCAGCCGCGCGTCGTCCTGAAGGTCGAGCGCATCGGCGAATGGCTGGCCAAGGGCGCCCAGCCGACCGACCGCGTCGCTCGCTTCCTGTCGCAGGACGAGACCCTGGGCCAGAAGGTCAAGTGGGTCCAGGGCAACAACCCCAAGAAGGCCGAGCCGGGCAAGAAGGCCCAGGAACGCGCCGCCGAGCGCGCCCAGCGCGAAGCCGACCGCCTGGAAGCCGAAGCCGCCGCCAAGGCCGAGGCCGCTGAAGCCGCCGCCGCCGCCGCCGCCGCTCCGGCCGTGGAAGAAGCTCCGGCTGAAGAAGCCCCCGCTGCTGAAGTCGCCGCCGAGGCGACCGAAGAGCAGGCCTAAGCCTTATTGTTCATCCGGCCCCGGCCGGTTGAGACGGGAAAGCAGCGTCCTTCCGGGGCGCTGCTTTTCTGCTATCTGGACCCATCGCATCGGCAAACGGAGCCCGGCCATGAGCAGCGAAGACAGACTGATTCTGGTCGGCCAGATCGGCGGCGCCTTCGGCGTGAAGGGCGAGGTGCGGATCAGCGCCTATACCGCCGACGCCATGGCCCTGGTCGGCTATTCGCCGCTGCTCGGCGCCGACGGCAAGCCGGTGCTGACCCTGCTTTCGGCGCGACCGGACAAGGCCGGGGTGGTGGCGCGGGTCAAGGAGATCGCGACGAAGGAAGAGGCCGACGCCCGACGCGGCCAGAAGCTGTTCGTCACCCGCGACGCCTTGCCTGAGCCTGACGAAGACGAGTTCTACCTGACCGACCTGATCGGTCTGGAGGGGCGCGATCCGGCCGACGTGGTGCTGGGCAAGGTGAAGTCGGTCCAGAACTTCGGCGCCGACGACATGCTGGAGATCGCCCCGGCCGAGGGCGGTCCGACCTGGTACCTGCCCTTCACCCGCGAGGCGGCGCCCGAGCTGCACATCAGCGAGGGCTGGCTGCGCATCGTCCGCCCGACCGAAGTCAGCGAACGCGACGAAGACTGACGCACGGACATTCGCCGCATGGGCGGTTGCGGATGGCGGCGACGCCTCCAACATGAGCGGGACACCTCTTGTTGGAGCGCTCCATGGCCGATCTGTCCGCCTTTCCCGTCACCCGCCAGTTTCCGCCGCAGCATCCAGATCGGCTTCAGCTCTATTCCCTGCCGACTCCCAATGGGGTGAAAGTCTCCATCCTGCTGGAGGAGCTGGGCCTGCCCTATGAGGTCCATCTGGTCGACATCAGCAAGGACGAGACCTGGACGCCGGAGTTCCTGTCGCTGAATCCCAACGGCAAGATCCCGGCCATTATCGATCCGGACGGGCCCGGCGGGAAGCCGCTGCCCCTGTTCGAATCCGGCTCCATCCTGGTCTATCTGGCCGAAAAGGCGGGGCGGTTCCTGCCGACCGATCCGGCGGCGCGCTATGAGACCCTGCAGTGGGTCTTCTTCCAGATGGCGGCCATCGGCCCGATGTTCGGCCAGGTCGGCTTCTTCCACAAATATGCGGGCCGCGAGTTCGAGGACAAACGCCCGCGCGATCGCTACGTCGCGGAATCACGACGTCTGCTGGGCGTGCTGGAAGGGCGGCTGAAAGATCGCGCCTGGATCATGGGCGACGACTACACCATCGCCGACATCGCCATTCTGGGTTGGGTGCGCAATCTGGTCGAACACTATGGCGCGGGCGAACTGGTCGGCTACGCCGACTTCACGCACGTCGCGGCCTGGCTGGCGCGCGGCCTAGCGCGCCCGGCCGTGCAGCGGGGTCTGAACATCCCGGCGCGGCCGTAAGGCGAGAGTTGCGGGGGCGGGCGATGCGCCGCACCCCCGCGCAGGCTCAGATCTCTTCGGTCGGAGCGTCCGGCACGTATTTCTTGATCGACTCGATGGCGCGCTTGGCGCCGGACTTGTCGGAATAGCCTTCGGTCGAGAAGATGATCTCGGAGTTGTACTTGAATCGGACGCGGAACTCGCCCGCCTTGTCCTGATAGACTTCGAACTTGTGCGCCATGATCGCCTCGCTCTGACGGCCGCCAGTCGGCCAGAACGGAGGCTGCCACGGCCCCGCTCGGGCCGTAAAGGGCGCGAAATGTAAAAGGCGGCGAAGCGGCTCAGCCGCGCGAGGGAATCCAGCGCCGCGCCGCCAGGGCCAGGAAGCCGACCGCCAGGCCCCAGAAGGCCGAACCGACCCCGAACAGGGCCACGCCCGACGCCGTGGCGGCGAAGGTCAGGACGGCGGCCTCGCGATCCTTGACCTCGACCATCATGGCGCCCAGCGATCCGGTCAGGGGCGCGATCAGGGCCAGGCCGGTAATGGCGGCAAGCGCGCCGGTCGGCATGGCGATGAACAGACCCGCCAGCGGCGCCGCGAACAGGGCGACGACCAGATAGAACAGGCCATAGATCACCCCCACGGTCCAGCGTCTGGCGGCGTCGGGGTGGGCGTCAGGCCCGGTGCAGATGGCGGCGGTGATGGCGGCCAGATTGACGCCGTGCGCTCCGAAGGGGGCCAGAAGCGTGCTGGTCAGCCCGCCCCAGAAGATCAGCTTTCCGGCGGGCGGGGCGTAGCCGGCGGCCCTCAGCACCACCAGACCGGGCAGGTTCTGCGACGCCAGCGTCACCAGATACAGCGGCAGGGCCAGACTGACCGCCGCCTTCCAGTCGAAGGCGGGCATGACCGGCGACAGGGCGCCGAACAGGCCGGCGCCTTCGGGCAGGGCGACCTGGCCGCGCAGCGCCAGGACGGCGAAGGCGGCGACCAGAACGGCGGGCAGGGACCAGGCGGGCGCCAGCCTGCGCATGACCAGAAAGACCAGCAGCAGGCCCGCCGCCAGCGTCAGATCGGTCGGAAACACCAGGAACAGCTTGAGGCAGAAGGGCAGCAGCACCCCCGCCAGCATGGCCGAGGCGACGGCCGCCGGAATGCGCTCGGCCAGCCGCCCCAGAGCGGGGACCAAGCCGGTCAGCACCATCATCAGCCCGGCGATCACGAAGGCGCCGACGGCCGTCGACCAGCCGAGGCCGAGCGTCGAGGCGGCCAGCAGGGCCGCGCCCGGCGTCGACCAGGCCAGCACGACCGGCATCTTCAGCCGCCAGCTCAGCACCGCGCCGGGCAGGCCGATGCCCAGGCACAGGGCGGTGACCATGGAGATGATCTGGGCGGGCGTCGCCCCCATGGCCTGGCCGGCCTGCACCACCAGGGCGACCGTGCCGCCGAAGCCGACGACGGTCGCCACGGCGGCGGCCGAGAAGCTGGCGGCCACAATGCTGGGAGAAGGCGGCAGGCGGGACGAGCTCATGCCCTATGGCTTAGGCTGCGCCGCAACGCTTCGCAAAGGGGAACGGCGCCGTGCTGGCGTCGTTTGAGTCGTCATGTTGGACCACACCGGGATCATCGTTTCGGACCTGACGGCGGCCCGCCGCTTCTATGACGCCGTGGCGGAGGCTCTGGGTCTGCAGACCGCCAGCAATTCGCCGGAGTCCTTCCTGTTCGGCCACAGCGCCGAACAGCCCATTCCCTATCTGTGGATCGGGACCACGCGGCCGTCCTATTGGGTCGAGGGTTCGCGCGCTGGGTTGAACCAGATGCACGTCGCCTTCGTCGCGCGGGACAAGGCCATGGTCGAGGCCTTCCATCGGGCCGCCCTGGCGGCGGGCGGCCGCGACAACGGCGCGCCCGGCCCCCGCGAAGGGGCCGGGGACTATTACGGGGCCTTCGTGCTGGACCCCGACGGCAATAACATCGAGGCCTGCTGCCGGGGCGCTGCGGTCCGCTGAGGACTCAGCCTTCCATGTCGTCCGGCAGGCCGACGGCGTGGAAACCGGCGTCGACGTGGACGACCTCGCCCGTCGTCGAGCGGCCCAGGTCCGAGCACAGCCACAGGGCGGCGCCGGCGACGCCTTCCATCGAGGTCTCTTCCTTGATCAGCGAGAACTGCGCCGACTTGGAGTGCAGGCCGCGCCCGCCCGAAATGCCCGCCAGCGACAGGGTGCGCATGGCGCCTGCCGAGATGGCGTTGACGCGGATGCCCTTCGGCCCCAGGTCGCGCGCGATGTAGCGGGTCGCCGCTTCCAGGGCGGCCTTGGCCACGCCCATGGTGTTGTAGTTCGGAATGACCCGCTCGGACCCGAGGTAGGTCAGGGTGATCATCGAGCCGCCGTTGGGCATCAGCTTGGCCGAGCGCTTGGCCACGTCGACGAAGCTGAAGGCCGAGATGTTCATGGCCAGCAGGAAGCTGTCGCGGGTGGTGTTGTCGACGAAGGAGCCCTTCAGCTCGTCCTTGTTGGCGAAGGCCACCGAGTGGACGACGAAGTCGATCGTGCCGAATTCCTTCTCCAGCTCGGCGAAGGCGGCGTCCATGGAGGCGTCGTCGGTGACGTCGGCCTGGATCAGCAGCTTGGCGCCGACGCTTTCGGCCAGCGGGCGCACGCGGCGCTCAAGACCCTCGCCCAGATAGGTGAAGGCCAGCTCGGCGCCCTGGGCGGCCAGCTGCGAGGCGATGCCCCAGGCGATGGAGTTGGAGTTGGCCACCCCCATGATCAGGCCCTTCTTGCCCTTCATGAGGTCTCCGGTGGGCATGTCCCAGCCTTCGCTCGTCGCCATGGGTTCGTCTCCGTATCTAGAACTTGATCCGCCTTTTGGACGGGCGCGCGGCGGGTGACAAGCGCCCAGACCTCGGCTCGGGCTCAATCTGCGAAGCTGGCGTTTCTCCGCAGGCGGCCTAAGTTGAAGCCATGAGCTTCGACGTCGACAGTTCGAACGCGCAGCCGCAAGGCGCTTCCCCGTCGGGGCCGGTCTTCTTCGACCGCCGCGAGCTGGACCAGATGCTGCGGATCTATGGACGGATGGTGGCGGCGGGCGAATGGCGGGACTACGCCATGGCCGGAGGCAGGGACCACGCCGAGTTCGCCGTCTTTCGTCGCCACGGCGACGCGCCGCTCTACCGCATCGAGAAGCGCCCGGCGCTGCGCCTGAAACAGGGGCAGTGGGCGGTGATCGGCGAGGGCGGCCATGTGCTGAAGCGCGGCCGCGACCTCGCCCAGGTGCTGCGCGTCTTCGACAGCCGGCGCTTCACGGTGGTGGAGTAGGGCGGCGCCGGGTTTGCCGGTCGTCATTGAGGCAAAGAAAAAGGCCCCGACGTCGCCGTCGGAGCCTCGTTTTTTCTTGGCCTGCCGCCCTTCGAGCTGCTTGAGGCCCAGCGCTCAAGCCGGCCGTGACCGCGTCACGGCCGTCGCGCACCTGGAAAGCCCCTATTCGCGGCTGCCCATGAAGGCCAGCAGGAACTGGAACAGGTTGATGAAGTTGATGAACAGGCTCAGGGCGCCGAAGCCCGTGGCCACGCCCATGGCGTTCTTGTCGCCGCCGAGCGCGTAGTAGGTCATCTTCAGGCGCTGGGTGTCATAGGCGATCAGACCCGAGAAGATCAGCACGCCCGCGCCCGAGATCACCAGATACATCACGCCCGATTGCATGAACATGTTGACGATCGAGGCGATGATCAGGCCGATCACGCCCATGATCAGGAAGGTGCCCATGCCGCTCAGGTCCTTCTTGGTCGTGTAGCCGACCAGGCTCAGACCCGCGAAGGCGGCGGCCGTGACGAAGAAGGTCGAGGCCAGCGAACCGCCCGTATAGCGCAGGAACAGCACGCCCAGACCGGCGCCGATGGTGGCGACCACGGCCCAGTAGAGCATATTCACGCCCCGTGCCGTCGGGTTCTTCATGAAGAACATGGAGCCGAACAGCATGACCAGCGGCGAGAACTGGATGATCATGCCCAGCATGGTCAGGCCGACGCGACCGTCCGGCATGCGGGCGAACAGCAGTTGCTGCACCGCAGGAACGTTGCCGGTGACGTAGGCCAGGGCGCCGGCGACGACCAGGCCGATCGCCAGCTTGTTGTAGACGCCCAGCATGAAGGCGCGCAGGCCGGCGTCGACGGACATGTCCGCCGACTGCGGAAGCGGGCGCGCATAGCCGTTGTTGAAATCGCTCATCGCGAAAGAAGTCTCCCATGTGGCCGGAAATATCCCGACCCGTGGCTCAAATATCGGGACGCGGAGACGTCCATGCAAGAAAAACCGGACTTCCGGCCGCCGGTTCCGCCCGCTACCAAGGGTCGCATGTTGCGCCTGTTCACCGCCATCGCCATTCCCGAGGACGTCGCCGAGACCCTGGCGCGGCGCCAGTCCGGCCTGCCGGGCGCCCGCTGGCGGCCACTGGACGCCCTGCACGTCACCCTGGCCTTCTATGGCGAGGCGTCCGAGCGCACGGCCGACGATCTGGCGTCGGAACTGACCCGCGCCGAGGGCGGAGGGGCGTTCGAAGTCACCCTGAACGGCGTCGGCGCCTTCGGCGACGCCCATCGCAGCCACACCCTGTGGGCCGGGCTGGACCGGTCGGAGCCGCTGAACGTCCTGGCCGGGCGTTGCCGCGCGGCGGGCGAACGGGCGGGCGTCCCGCCTGAAAAGCGCGAATACCGCCCGCACGTCACCCTGGCCTATCTGAAGCCCCAGGCGAACCCGGACCGTATCGGCGCCTGGATCGCGGGGCACAACCTGTTGAAGTCGCCGCCGATCCGCGTGGATCGCTTCGGCCTCTATTCCAGCGTCCTGACCGGCGACGGCAGCGTCTACACCCTGGAACGCGAGTATCTGTTGTGATCGAACGCCCTGCTTCGCCTCTCGGTCCGACGCTGGAGACCGAGCGTCTGTTCCTGCGTCCGCCGACGCTGGATGATTTTCCACGCTGGGCCGAGTTTCAGGCCGACCCGGACACGACGCGTTTCATCGGCGGGCCGCAGTCGAAGCATCAGGTCTGGCGGACCATCGCCTCGGTCGCGGGCATGTGGGCCTTGCATGGCGAGGGCATGTTTTCGGTGATCGAAAAGGCGACCGGCCTGTGGATGGGCCGCATCGGGCCGCTGCATCCCTATGATTGGCCGGGCCGCGAGGTGGGCTGGAGCCTGCACCCCGACGCCACGGGCAAGGGCTATGCGATCGAGGCCGCCGTCGCGACCATGGACTACGCCTGCGACGTGCTGGACTGGGCGGACGTCATCCATTGCATCGACCCGGACAACCGGGCGTCGGAGAAGGTGGCGGAACGGCTGGGCTCGACCAATCGCGGACCGGCCGTCATGCCGCCGCCCTTCCATGAGCACGCCGTCAATCTGTGGGGCCAGACGCGGGATCAGTGGCGTCTGAACCGGCAGCGCTTGCGATAGGAACATAGGCGGAACATAAAGGCGAATGCCCGCCGCCGCGCTTCACCTCGAACTGGTCTTCAGCCGCCCCGAAACGACCCTGTCCGTCACGCGCGGGGCCGCCCGGCTGATGGCGGACATGGGGTATGCGCCCCTGCTGGAGGTCTGCCTGCCCAATGGACGGCGCGCCGACGTCATGGCCCTGGGGCCGAAGGGGGACATCGTCATCTGCGAGGTGAAGTCGGGGATCGACGACTATCGCGTCGACCGGAAGTGGCATGAGTACGGCCCCTTCTGCGACGCCTTCTATTTCGCCGTGGCGCCGGAGTTTCCTGAGGGCGTCCTGCCCGACGAACCGGGTCTGATCGTCGCTGACGGCTTCGGCGGGGCGGTGGTGCGCGAGGCGCCGACGACGCCCCTCGCCCCGGCGCGCCGCAAGGCCCTGACCCTAGCCTTCGCCCGCCTGGGCGCGCTCCGGACGATGCGGGAGTAGCGCCTTCTTTCACAAGGGGAGAAGGAGAAGAACAATGCGCTCAAGTCGCGAGCGACCGCGTCGCGAGCATAGCGCCCCACAATGAAGCGATAGGCGCAGCCTATCGCGGCGCGCGTTTGGCCAGGATGCGTTGCAGGGTGCGGCGGTGCATGCCCAGGCGACGGGCCGTCTCGGAGACGTTGTGGTCGCACAGCTCATAGACGCGCTGGATATGCTCCCAGCGCACCCGGTCGGCCGACATGGGGTTTTCCGGCGGCTCGGGCGCCTCGCCGGTGGACAGCAGGGCCTTGACCACGTCGTCGGCGTCGGCGGGCTTCTGGAGATAGTCGACGGCCCCGGCCTTGACCGCCGCGACGGCCGTGGCGATGGCGCCGTAGCCGGTCAGCATGACGATGCGGGCGTCCTCGCGCCGCTCGCGGATCATCTCGACCACCTTCAGGCCGTTGCCGTCCTCCAGCCGCATGTCCAGCACGGCGAAGGCCGGGACCGCCTGGCGCAGGGCGTCGTTCGCCTCGGCCACCGAGCCGGCGACGGTGACGGCGAACCCGCGGGATTCCAGCGCCCGCCCCAGACGGGTGCGCAGCGCCTGGTCGTCATCCAGCAGCAACAGGGATTTGTCGTCGAGGGCGGCGACTTGAGCGGCGACTTGGGGTTCGAGGTCGGACATGCGGTTCTCCTGCGGTTCAGGTCGTGCGTCATGGGCGCAGGGTCAAGGGCGAAGCCGAAGGCTGCGACATCAGGTTCCACCGGACTCCATGGCGGAAACCGGCGCCTCCAGCGCCTGTCGCGGCCAGCGGATGGAGACGCGGGCGCCCTTGGGCTGGCCCTTCTCGCCGTCTCCGGACCCGACCGAGACCTTGGCGCCGGTGCGTTCCAGCAGCGTGCGGGCGATGAAGAAGCCCAGGCCCATGCCGCCCTGGCTGGGGGCGATGGGGGCGGTGATCGGGGGCGGCGCCGCGCGGCGGCCGCGCCGGGCGGGGCGCGAGGCGGCGGCGATCTGGGCGGCCAGGGCGCGGCGGGCCTTGGCCTGGGGGCGGCTGGTCACATAGGGCTCGCCCAGGCGCGGCAGAATCTCGGAGGCGAAGCCGGGGCCGTCGTCCAGGATGTCGATCTCGATCCAGCCGGCGTCGACCACGGCGGTCAGCCGCACCTTGCGGGCGGCGAAGTCGGCGGCGTTCTCGACCAGGGTGGACAGGCCGTGGACGATCTCGGGCAGGCGGCGGACCCGCGGCACGGGGTGTCCGGGCGGCGCCTTGACGGCGATCTCGAAGTCCAGGTCGAAGCCCCGGTGCGGCTCGGCCACCTCTTCCAGCAGGGCCTTCAGGTCGATGTCGGCGAACAGGGGGTCGCCCTCTTCGGGCTGGGCCGACAGCTGCTTGAGAATGGCCCGGCAGCGTTCCGCTTGTTGCAGGATCAGGGCGGCGTCCTCGGCGGCCGGACTGTCGGCGGGAGCGTCGCGCAGCATCTCCTTGGCGACGACCTGGATGGTGGCCAGCGGCGTGCCCAGTTCATGGGCGGCGGCGGCGGCCAGGCCGCCCAGGGCCGCCAGTCTCTGCTCGCGCTGCAGAACGTCCTGGGTGGTGGCGAGGGCCAGCTCCAGCTTGTCGGCGTCGGCGGCCACCTTCCAGGCGTAGCCGGCGGTGAACAGCACCCCCGTCACCAGCGCCAGTCCCAGCCCCAGACGATAGAGGCCCGGCAGCTCCAGATGTTCGTGCAGCCGCCACGGCAAGGGCAGGGACCAGGAGAACAGGAAGCCCACGGCGATCAGGGCCATGACGCCCAGGATCACCGCCTGGCGCGCAGGCAGGGCGGCCGCCGCGATGGTCACCGGCGCCACCAGCAGCAGGCAGAAGGGGTTGGCCAGCCCCCCGGTCAGGGCCAGCAGGGTGGCCAGCTGCAGGATGTCGAAGCCGAGCTGGGCGGCGGTTCTCGGCCCGTCCGGCAGACTGCCGTCGATGCGCCGCGCCCGCGCCATGGTGGCCAGGTTCATCGCCACGCCGGCGCCGATCACGGTCAGGCATTCCCACAGGGGCAGAGGGAAATGCAGGGCGAAATAGGCCGTCAGGATCGCCGAGGTCTGGCCGATCACCGCCAGCCAGCGCAGCACGATCAGGGTGCGCAGCGACAGGCCGCGTCCGCGTCGAGGCAGCTCCGGCAGGCCGGCCAGCTCGCCTCCCGCTAGGGCCAGGAGGTGCGGCGAGGCGGGCGGCTGGACGTGCGGCGGAATGGGGGCTTCTGTAGGGCTCACCCCTCTTCTATAGACCGGGCGCAGGGCGGCTGCACGGTTCGCCGTGTCGCGCCTGCCGAATGACCCTTCCGCCGAGGAGACGCCATGCCCCGCCGTCCCGTGATCCTGTTCGCCGCCGCCTGCGCGGTCATCGCCCTGGCGCTGGGCCTGATCACCATGGTGGTGGTCGGCGGTCGCCAGCAGGCGGCCCAGACGACGGACGCCGCGACGGGCCAGCCTCTGGTCGGCGGTCCCTTCACCCTGACCGATCAGGACGGCCAGGTCGTCGATCAGTCAATTCTGGAAGGCAAGTGGAGCCTGGTCTTCTTCGGCTTCACCTACTGCCCCGATTACTGCCCCACGACGCTTGGCGTGCTGAACGCCGTGCAGGAGCGGATGGGCGACAAGGCCAGGGATCTGCAGATCGTCTTCATCAGCATCGACCCCGAGCGCGACACGCCGCAGATGCTGAAGGACTATCTGTCCTCGGACGGCTTCCCGGATGGCGTCATCGGCCTGACCGGCACGCCGGAACAGGTGGCCCAGGTCGCCAGGGAGTACCGCGCCTTCTATCAGAAGGTCGGCGAGGGCGAGGGCTACACCATGAATCACGGCCTGACCGTCTATCTGATGGGGCCGGACGGCCAGTTCCGCAGCGCCGTCGCCCACGACCTGGGCCCCAGCCGCACGGCGACCCTGATCGAAAATGCGATGGAGAAGGGCTGATCACCTTTCCCTGAACGAAGCGCGGCCGGTCTTTTTTGCGGCGCAGCACCCTGTATGATCGGCGTTCCGCATCGGCGGGGGCCGCAGTCGGGGTTTCATGCTCTACGCTTTTCACGAGCTCGCCTATCATTCGGCGACGCCGTTCCGGATCGGGGCTCAGATGGCCCGCCAGTTCTGGACCTCTCCATTCAATCCGGCGTCGGATACGGCGATCGGCCGCACCGCCTACGCCTCGGCTGAGGTGTTCGAAAGTCTGACGCGTCGCTACGGCAAGCCCGACTGGGGTCTGGAGACGATCGAGATCGACGGCAAGGCCGTCCGCACCACCGAACAGGTCGTCTGGTCCTCGCCCTGGTGCCGTCTGGTGCGGTTCGCCCGCAACATCGGCGACCTGAAACGCGCGGGCCGACCCGCCGCCGCGCCCGCCGTGGTGATCGTGGCCCCGCTGTCGGGCCACTACGCCACCCTGCTGCGCGGCACGGTCGAGACCTTCCTTCAGGACCACGACGTCTATGTCACCGACTGGGCCAACGCGCGCCAGGTGCCGATGCTGGAAGGGCGGTTCGACTTCAACGACTACATCGACCATGTGCGCGCCATGCTGGCGGCGGTCGGGCCGCGCGCCCACGTCGTCGGCGTCTGCCAGCCGGGGCCGCCGGTGCTGGCGGCCTGCGCGGTGATGGCGGCCGAGAACTACCCGAACCGGCCCGCCTCCATGACCTTCATGGGCTCGCCCATCGACGCCCGCCTGTCGCCGACGGTGACGAACCAGCTGGCCGAGGAAAAGCCCTTCACCTGGTTCAAGTCGAACATGATCCACACCGTGCCCTGGCCCTATCCGGGCGTCGGGCGGCGGGTCTATCCGGGCTTCGTCCAGCTCTACAGCTTCATGTCGATGAACGAGGACAAGCACGTTGACGCCCATCGCCGCTATTTCGAGGATCTGGTGGCGGGCGACGGCGACGGGGTCGAGAAGCACGAGCAGTTCTATGACGAGTATCTGTCGGTTCTGGATCTGACCGAGGAATTCTATCTCCAGACCATCGACATCGTCTTCCAGCAGCACCTGCTGCCGCGCGGCCTGCTGGAGCATCGCGGCAAGCCGGTGGACCTCAGCGCCATCACGGACATCGGTCTGGCCACCATCGAGGGCGAGATGGACGACATCTCCGGCGTCGGCCAGACCCAGGCGGCGCACGGCCTGACGCCCAACATTCCCGACGATCGTCGCCTGCTCTACGTCCAGCCCAAGGTCGGTCACTACGGCGTATTCAACGGCCGCCGGTTCCGCGAGGAGATCTATCCGCGCGTGCGCGATTTCATCGCCAGCAATGAAGCTATCAGTGTCGTACCGGAACGGTCAGCGTCTGCCGCTTGAGGGCGGCGGCGCCCTGAGGCTGTCGGTCAATCCGCGCGCGCGTCGGCTGTCGATCCGCATCGACGCCCGCGCGGGCGAGGCCGTGGCCGTGGCCCCCAGCGAGCGGCGCCTGGGCGAAGTCGTGGCCTTCGCCCGCACCAAGGCCGAATGGATCGCCGAACGGCTGTCCGCGCGGGCCGAGACCCTGGCGTTTGCGCCGGGCGCCGAGGTGAGCTGGCAGGGGCGTCCCTTGCGGCTGGAGGCGACGGGGGGCGCAGGCGCGGCGCGCCTGGTCGAAACGGCCGAGGGGCCGGTGCTGCGCTCGGGCGGAGAGGGCGAGGCCTTCTCACGACGCATCGAGAACTGGTTCCGTCGCGCCGCACGCGACTTCCTGGTCGAGCGGACCGAGGTTCACCTCAAGGCTCTGGGCCAGAAGCCGGTGAAGGTGTCCATCGTCGACACTCGCTCGCGCTGGGGCTCGTGCAGTCCGCACAACCGCTCGATCCGCTATTCCTGGCGCGTCATCATGGCCCCGCCCGCCGTGGCCGACTACCTGGCCGCGCACGAGGTCGCCCACCTGGTCCACGCCGACCACAGCCCGGCCTATTGGGCGGTGGTGGCCCGTCTGGTCGGGGATCATCGCCCGCACCGACGCTGGCTGCGCGAGCATGGCGCGGCGCTTCACGCGGTGGGCTAAATCCTTCTCCCCCTGTGGGAGAAGGTGGCTCGCGTAGCGAGACGGATGAGGGGTCTGGCTACCTCATCCCATCTGGCGGTTTCTTCTGTTGGAGAAACCCCTCATCCGGCCCTGACGGGCCACCTTCTCCCACAAGGGGAGAAGGATAAGGTCAGAAGAACAAGGCGTCGGGCTGGCGTTGCTGTTGGGGAGCGGGTCGCGTCGCCGGGGGCTGTTGCGGCTGGGCCGCCTGCGGGACCTGGCCATCGATGACCACGGGCGGTTGGGCGTCGTCGTAGGGAACGGCCGTGGCGTAGGGGTCCTCGACCTGGCCCATCAGGTCGCCGACGGGGTCGGGCGGGATCCAACCCTCGGGCAGGGGCGGGCCGTTGGGGATGGCCTGGACCGCCAGACGCGGCAGGGCCGCCTCCATGAAGCCGCGCCAGATGGCGGCGGGCGAAGAGCCGCCGGTGACGCGGGCCATCGGCTTGTTGTCGTCCTTGCCGACCCAGACGGCGGCGACGAAGCCGCCCGTGTAGCCGACGAACCAGGCGTCCTTGTAGTCCGAGGTGGTGCCGGTCTTGCCCGCGATGTCGCGCCCGCCGATGGCGGCCGAACGACCGCTGCCCGAGGTGATCACCCCGCGCAGCATCTGGTTCATGTAGTAGAGCGGCGGATTGTTGATGGCCTGGCCGCCTTCGGACGGGCCGTGGGTGTAGATCACCCGCCCGGACGGGGTGCGGATGCGGCTGATGCCGTAGGCGTCGACGCGGCGGCCGCCGTTGGCGAAGGCGTCATAGGCCTGGGCCATCTCCAGCGGGCTGACTTCGACGGCGCCCAGGGCCATGGAGGGCTGCAGGCCGATCTCGCTGCTGATCCCGAGGCGACGGGCGGCGCGAGCCACGCTGTCGCGCCCGACCTGGTCGGCGACATAGGCGGCGACGGTGTTGGTCGACTGGGCCACGGCCTGGGCCAGGGTCATCTGGCCCGAGAAGCGGCCCGAGTAGTTGCGCGGCGACCAGCCGCCGATG
The DNA here is from genome assembly GCF_053645695.1 of Brevundimonas sp. NPDC055311. Classification (NCBI taxonomy): domain Bacteria; kingdom Pseudomonadati; phylum Pseudomonadota; class Alphaproteobacteria; order Caulobacterales; family Caulobacteraceae; genus Brevundimonas; species Brevundimonas sp. NPDC055311. Next base: position 53,759 of record NZ_JBSHMV010000002.1, on the reverse strand, counting down.
GTCACCGGCTGGTCCACCACCGGGGTCTCGGGCGTATAGCCGGCCTCGACCGCCGCCAGATAGACGAAGGGCTTCCAGGCCGAGCCCGCCTGGCGGCGGGCGTCGACGGCGCGGTTGAACTGGCTGTCGCCATACGACGAACCGCCGATCATGGCGCGCACCCGACCGTCGCCGTCCAGGGCGACCAGGGCCGCCTGCTCGACGCCCTTGCCCTTGTCGCGGTCCAGAATGCGGCGCACGGCGCGCTCGGCGTCGGTCTGCAGCGTCAGGTCCAGGGTGGTTTCGACCACCAGGTCCTCGGTCGGCTCGCCGACCAGGCCGCGGATCTGCTTGTCGAGCCAGTCGATGAAGTACTGGGCGTGCTGACTGGCCAGCGTCTTGGACACCCGCACCGGCTCGGCCACGGCGGCGTCGCGCTGAGCGCGGGTGATGGCGCCGACCTCGACCATTTCGTTCAGAACGACGTTGGCGCGGGCGGCGGCGCGCTCGCTCTCCGACACCGGCGAATAGCGCGAGGGCGCCTTCAGCAGACCCGCCAGCAGGGCCGCCTCGCCGACCGTCAGCTTGTCGGCGCTCTTGTCGAAATAGCGCTGCGAGGCGGATTCGATGCCATAGGCGCCGGCGCCGAAATAGACGCGGTTCAGATAGAGGGCGAGGATCTCCTTCTTGGAGAACTTCATTTCCAGCCACACGGCCAGCATCAGCTCCTGGACCTTGCGCTTCATGTTCTGATCGGGCGTCAGGAACAGGTTCTTGGCCAGCTGCTGGGTGATGGTCGAACCGCCCTGGACCACGCGCCCGGCCTTCAGGTTCGAGGCCATGGCGCGGCTCATGCCGATCGGGTCGAAACCGGGGTGGTGGTAGAAGCGGCGGTCCTCGATGGCCACGAAGGCGGCCGGGACGTAGTCGGGCAGGGCGTCCAGATCGACGGGCGGCGCCATCTGGGTGCCGCGCACTGCGATCAGGGCGCCGGAGCGGTCCAGATAGGTGATCGAGGGCTGGCGATCGACCTCATACAGACTGGAGGTGTCGGGCAGGTCGCGCGCGAAGACGGCGAAGAAGACGACGCCGAAGATCAGACCCCAGACGGCCAGAACCGCGCCCCAGTAGAAGAGACGGCCCATGAAGGTGCGACGCGGTTTTCCTCCGCCCTGATCGTTCCCGTCGGGTCCGCGGTCCTTGCGCGCCATGAACATCCCTCTATGCCAGCGGCGCGAACCCTAGACCATTTTCGGTTCAGTCGGAATCGACTGAACCTAGAACAATGGTCCAGAATTAAGCTGGAGCGAATATCTGGGTTCAGTTGAACGCAATCCAACTGAACCGATTTCGCTCTAGCCGTTCACGTCGCCCGCGAAAACGCCCCCGTTTCCGATCACGCCAGCGTGTGCGTTTATTTCGCCGAAAGAATGGCGCGCCGGGCCAGCCAGACGCCCTGATCGCCGGCGCTCTCCACCGTCAGGCCGGCCTCGCTGAGCAGGGCGTGATAGGCGTCGGGGTCCAGGCTGCCGTGATAGAGCGGTTCGCCGCGCCATTCGCCGATCGCCTCGCCGTGAGCGGGACCGGCGGTGAACATCAGCCGCCCGCCTGGGCCGACGCGGGCGGCAAGGGCGGGCAGGACCGTCGTCTGCGCCTCAGGCGTCAGATGGAACAGACTGTGCCAGGCCAGAACGCCGTGAAAGGCGCCGTCCGGCAGGGTTTCGCGCATGTCGCCGATGCGCCAGTCGCCGCCCGGCAGGGTCTGGCGCGCATGGGCGATCAGGCCGGGCGAGGCGTCGAGGCCGATGACCTCGAATCCGCGCTCCAGCAGGGCGGCGCCCATGGGCCAGCCCGAGCCGCAGCCGACGTCCAGCACGCGGGCGCCGGGCGGCCAGCCCTGCGTGAAGCGGCCCAGCCAGGCCGCTTCGTTCCAGTCGCCCTCATCCCGGCGCAGAACAGAGCCTCGGTCGCGAATCCAGTCCGCCGCCTTCTCCTGATAAAGGCCGACGATCCGGTCCGCGGCCGGATGGCTCATCGGGCCAGGAAGGCGTCCAGCTCGCCATAGAAGGCCGTCGGCTGGTCGAACATGATGAAGTGGGCGCTGTCGTCGATGCGCTTCAGCTTCGCGCCGGGCAGGGTCGCGAACGACGCCTGATAGATGGCGTCGGTGATCGCATCGGTCATGCGGGCGTCGTTGAACTTGACGTAGAGCACCTCGGTCGGGGCGGTGATCCGGGCTAGTTCGGGGCGCAGGTCGGTCGTGACCAGTTCGCGGAAGGCGGCGGCCGAGACCTTCTGATCGCTGTCGCGCATGTCCTGAAGGGCTTCCTCGCGGCGGTTCTCGGTGTTGATCATGCCGTTGATGGCGGTTGTCGCCTGGGCGACGTAGGCGTCGCGCGGGCTGGCGGATTGGGCGGTCCAGATCTGATTGGCGACGGGCGTAACGCTCTCGGCGGTCGCGCCGGGCGCGCCGAACATGGCGCCCATGAAGGGGATCATGTCCACGACCATCAGCCTGCCGACCAGATCGGGGTGACGCGCGGCCAGCATCATGCCCATGGTCCCGCCCATGGAGTGGCCGACGACGGCGGGCTGGTTCAGATGCTGTTCGCGGATGTAGCGGGCGATCTCCTCGGCCACGGGGGCGCCGACCGGCTGAGGCGCGTCGCCCTGCGCGTTGGCCTGGGGCGCGGCGCCGGCGAAACCGGCGACGTGGATGCGGTGGACGCGATAGCGTCCGGCCAGATGGTCGACCGTGCCCTGCCAGATGTCCGGCGAGGACGACAGGCCGGGGATCAGGATCAGATCGGGCGCGCCCTCCGGCCCGTCGACCACCACGCTGAGGCGATCGGACGCGAAGGCGGCGTGCGTCGCGTGATTGGCGGGGCCGTCCTGAGCCAGGGCGGCGGGGGCGGCGGCCAGCAACAGGGCGGCGGCGCCGAAAAGGGCGGTGGAGGCGGTGCGGATCAAGGCGTCTCTCCCAAAGAGAATTTGCGCCAGATTAATTCATCGGCTGAGGAAGGGAATGGCCTTTGGACGGCCGACCGTCGCTGCTGCTACAAGGCGGCCATGACCGCAGACGCCGCGCCCGCACCTTCCGCCGCCCCAGAAGCCAAGGCCCCGCCGACGGCTTTCGGCAAGGGCTTCATCACCGACGCCTGGTATTTCGTCGCCCTGGCGCGCGACGTGCCGGTCGCCAGCCTGAAACGCTATGAGATCATGGGCGAGCCGGTCCTGATCGGCCGCACGCGCGCGGGCGATGTCTATGGGATGCGCGACATCTGCCCCCACCGCGCAGCGCCGCTGTCGGCCGGGCGGCTGGTCGAGAAGCCGGACGAGGGCGAGACGATCGAATGCCCCTATCACGGCTGGCGGTTCCGGCCCGACGGCGTCTGCGCGGCCATCCCGTCGCTGGTCGAGGATCAGGCGTTCGAGGCGAACCGCATCAAGGTCCGGTCCTATCCGGTGCGCGAGAGCCAGGGCATGGTCTTCGTCTGGATGGCGGCGGACGCCCGCAACCCGTCCGAGCCGGATCAGGAACCGCCGCAGTTCCCCGGCGCGGTCGGCCAGCCGCGTCTGGTCGAGTGGATGGATTTCGACAGCCATATCGACCACGCCGTCGTCGGCCTGATGGACCCCGCCCACGGCCCCTATGTCCACCAGCAGTGGTGGTGGCGCTCCGAACATTCGATGCACGAGAAGGCCAAGACCTTCGCCCCGGTCGACTTCGGCTGGGCCATGGTGCGTCACGCGCCGTCGTCGAACAGCCGCCTCTACAAGGTGCTGGGCGGGGCGCCCGCGACCGAGATCACCTTCCGCCTGCCGGGCTATCGCTGGGAGCATATCCAGGTGGGGCAAAAGCAGGTGCTGGCCCTGACCTGCCTGACGCCGGTGAGCGAGACCAAGACCCGCATCACCCAGATCTTCTGGTCCGACCACTGGGTGTTCGGCATCGCCAAGCCCTTCCTGCGGATGGGCGTCGTCGCCTTCCTGAAGCAGGACGGCGGCATGGTGAACCTGCAGAACGAGGGGCTGAAATACGACCCGGCCCTGATCTGGATCGACGACGCCGACAAACAGGCCAAATGGTATCAGCAGCTGAAGCGCGAATGGCTGAAGAGCCGCGCCGAGGGCCGCGCCTTCGTCAATCCGATCAAGGAGACGGTGCTGCGCTGGAAGAGCTGACGGCTGAAGTCCGGCGGCGGGGCTCTGGCCGTTCGCACGGAACGGCGCAATCATGCGGCCATGAAGCCGGTCGCGCACCTCTTTCGTCTGCATTTCGCCCTTTGGTTGGGATTGGCGGTGATGGCGGCGGCCAGCGCCGTCTCGCCGGTCGTCTGGGGCTGGCCGATGCGGCTGGCGGTCGCCTGGGACGCGGGCGTGACGGCCTTTCTGCTGCTGACCTTCATGCGGTTGAGTCGGGCGCGATCGGTGGCGGCGATCCGCGCGCGGTCGGCGGAGCTGGACCAGGCGGGCGGAGCGGTGCTGCCGCTCAGCCTGTTGGCGGCGGGGGCCAGCGTCTTCGTCATCGTCTTCATGGCGGCGTCGGGCGGCAAGCCGACGGCGACGGCGGCGGTTCTGACCGTGGTCACCATCGCCCTGAGCTGGCTGTTCGTGCAGACCATCTTCACCCTGCATTACGCCCATGAGTTCTATGCGCCAGCCGAGGCCGGCCAGGGGGATCGTCAGGGCCTGATGTTTCCGGGCGAGGACGACGCCGACTACTGGGACTTCCTGCACTTCGCTCTGATCATCGGCGTGGCGAACCAGACCGCCGACGTGCAGATCTCCAGCCAGCGCCTGCGCCGCATCGCCACCGTCCACAGCATCGTGGCCTGGCTGTTCAACACGGTGATTCTGGCCCTGGCGGTCAATCTGGCGGTCAACCTGTTGTAGGCTTTCGCCGGGTTCGCCTTGACTTGGCCGCTATTGAGGCCCATCTGCGCTGCATCGCACAATGCGGTGACCGGCGCGTTCCAGCGCGTGTTGGGCTTCCCTCCCCGGAAGGCCTGTCTGTCGAGCGGCCGGATCATTCGATTTCATACGTCGTCCATACACGCGGGGCGGCGCCCGTTCCCCGCCCGAGCTTCGGGCAGGCGACGTGCGCCCCTAGTGAAGGCCTGGCTTGTCCAGCCGCGCGCGCCGCCGTTCGTGAAAGACAGACGTGAGCGACACCATCACCTTCGAATCCATGGGCCTGAACAAGGCTCTCCTGACCGCCCTGGCCGCGACCGGCTATGAGAAGCCGACGCCGATCCAGGCCAAGTCCATTCCCGACGTCATGAAGGGCAAGGACCTGCTGGGCATCGCCCAGACCGGCACCGGCAAGACGGCGGCCTTCGCCCTGCCGATCCTGCATCGCCTGGCCGAGAACCGCGTGGCGCCCAAGCCGCGCACCACGCGCGCCCTGATCCTGAGCCCCACGCGCGAACTGGCCACCCAGATCGCCGACAGCTTCAAGCAATACGGCGCCCACCTGGGCTTCCGCGTGGCCGTCATCTTCGGCGGCGTGAAATACGGGCCGCAGGAACGCGCCCTGCAACAGGGGCTGGACGTTCTGGTGGCCGCGCCAGGCCGCCTGCTGGACCACCTGCAACAGAAGACGCTGGACCTGTCGCAGACCGAGATCTTCGTCCTGGACGAGGCCGACCAGATGCTGGACCTGGGCTTCATCAAGCCGATCCGCCAGATCGTCAGCCGTATCCCGGCCAAGCGCCAGAACCTGTTCTTCTCGGCCACCATGCCCTCGGAGATCGGCAAGCTGGCGGGCGAACTGCTGAAGGACCCGGTCAAGGTCCAGGTCACGCCGCAGGCCACCACGGTCGAGCGTATCAAGCAGTCGGTGATCTGGGTCGAACAGGGGAAGAAGCGCGCCCTGCTGACCGAACTGTTCTCGGACCCCGCCTATACGCGCTGCCTGGTCTTCACCAAGACCAAGCACGGCGCCGACAAGGTCGCGGCCTATCTGGAAGCGGGCGGCGTCGAGGCCGGGGCCATCCACGGCAACAAGAGCCAGCCGCAGCGCGAGCGCGCGCTTGAAGCCTTCAAGAACGGCAAGCTGCGCGTCCTGGTCGCCACCGACATCGCCGCGCGCGGCATCGACGTGGACAAGGTCACCCACGTGGTGAACTTCGAGCTGCCCTATGTGCCGGAAGCCTATGTCCACCGCATCGGCCGCACGGCCCGCGCGGGCAAGGACGGTACGGCCATCAGCTTCGTCGCCGGCGACGAGATGAAGCTGCTGAAGGACATCGAGAAGGTCACGCGCCAGAAGATCCCCGCGATCGACCGTCGCAACGACAAGGCCCTGGCCCAGCTGGACGCCTCCATCATGGCGGCGGGCGTGGCCAAGAAGGCGACCCTGCCCGAGCGCGAGGGTCGTTCGGTCGGCGAGGGCCGCGGCGGCGGTCGTCGCAACCCGCGTCGCGACGGCGTCAAGCCCGAGGGCGGCGGCCAGCCGCACCGTCAGCGCAAGGGTCAACGCGACCGGACTCATCACGCCGAGCGCCCGGCGGCGGCCTATGACCCGATGGCGGGCGACCGCGCCCGCTCGGCGGTCCGTGCGACGCCCGAGGCCGAACCCAAGCCGGTCGGCGAGCTGAAGCGCCGTCCTCGTCGTCGCCGCCCGTCGAACGGGGGCAAGGGACACGGCGCTCAAGGCTGATCGTCGAGATCGGCGCAGGAACAAGAACGGCGGCTTCCTTGCGGGAGCCGCCGTTTCCGTATCCGTCGTCAGGCGAGGATCAGAAGGCCCAGCGGGCGCCGATCGAGGCGACCAGGGCCGAGCCTTCGGCCTCGCCGCGCAGGTGCGAGGTCACGGCCGCCGGGGTGCCGGCGTAGAAGGCGCGGTCGTCGTGGATCGTCGAGTCGCTGAAGGCGATGTAGGTCAGGCCAGCGTCGAAGGTGACGCCCTCGGTCACCTCGGTCGAGCCGCCGACCGAGAACAGCCAGCGGTCGGCGTCCGGGATGCGGGCGGTGCGCAGGCTGTCGCGGGTCGGGGTCGGATCGTAACCGACGCCGGCGCGCAGGGTGGTCTTGTCGCTGATGGCGTAGTCCAGGCCGATCGCGCCGGTGGTGACGTCCTTGTAGTTCTGATGGATGACGTCGCCGCCGCCCGGATATTCGACGGTGATGGCCTGGAACTCGGACCAGCCGATGCGGTTGACCTGGGCGTTCAGGGTCAGCTTGTCGTTGACGGCGTAACGGACCGACGCCGAGGCGAACCACGGGGTGTTGAAGCTGGCCGTGCCGCCCGTCGAGACGCTGTTGGGCGCCAGCGGGCCGGTCAGGACGATGTTCACGTCGCCGTCCAGCTCGTGCTCGATCTTGGAGCGATAGCTGAGACCGAAGTCCCACGGGCCCTTGTGGACCTGGGCGCCGACGTTCCAGCCGAAGTCCCAGCCGTCGCCTTCCAGCGAAGAGGAGCCGTCCGGCAGCAGGGGGGACACCGACGGCATGGCCGAGGTCAGCTTGGCCTTGACGAACTGGGCGTTCAGCCCGGCGCCGACGTCCAGCCAGTCGTTGACCTGATAGGCCACGGTCAGGCTGGCGTCGCCCGAGCGCAGCTCCGACGTCAGGGCGTCGTAGCGGGCGAAGGAGCCCTGTTCGTACTTGGTGGTGAAGTTGTAGGGGGCGGCCACCGAGACGCCGACGGCGAAGCGGTCGCCGATCGGCGTGGCGAAGGCGAAGTTCGGCACCAGGCCGCTTTCGATCGGGTCGACCTCGGTGTTGCGCGGGTTGACCACCGGCACGTCCACGCCGCCCGGATAGGTGACGTAGGAGCCGGCGTTCTTCACCTCGGAGTCGATGCGGATGGCGTGAAGGCCGACCGAGACTTCACGGCCGCTGCGGGCGATGGAGGCGGGGTTCCACCACATCGAGCCGACGCCGCGGTCGGCGGCTTCGCCCGAATAGGCGCGTCCGGCGCCGCGCACGGACTGTTCCTGCAGATAGAAGGAGCCCGCGAAGGCCGGGGCGGCGACGCCCGTCATCAGGGCGGTGGTCAGAGCCAGGCCGCCGAGGCGGGCCATGTTCCTGGGAGTCATTACGCTTCACCTATGTCGTGGGCCGACCATTTTGAGAAAGGCGGGCGGCCTTGGTTCGGGGAGGGCCGCCACGCTACCCATCACAGCGTCCGTGTCATGAAAGCGTTGCGTCCAAGGCCGGTGTCGGACCGCTTCTCGGCGAAAGCGTGGCGCAAAAATCGCACAATTTCACACCTTGGTGAGGTTACGTAACGGCAATTTCGATGCCTGAAGAACGCAGGTTTGCGGCAAGATCGTGTTCCGCAGCGTCAACTTCGGCCTGATCCCGACCCCGGATCACCAGCTGGGTTCCGACCTCGCCGGCGGTCTGTCCGGCGCCGAAACCGAAGGGATAGGAGCCGAAGGACAGATGCGGTCTGGCCTCGGCGGCGGCGCGCAGGATGTCGGCCACGGCGCCCTCGCCGACGCCGCTGACGCGCAACGACCGGCTGTGCACCGGGGCGCCCGTCTTCAGGCGCGGCGCCACGTCGTCCAGCATGGCCTCCATGATCTTGGGCACGCCGGCCATGACGAAGACGTTGTCGACCTGGAAGCCCGGCGCGTCGCTGACCGGGTTGGCGATCAGGACGCCGCCTTCGGGCACGCGGGCCATGCGGCGCCGCGCAGCGTTGAACTCGCCTGGCGCATAGCGGCGCTCCAGGATGGCGAGGGCTTCGGGGTGTTCGCACACGGAAACGCCGAAGGCGGCGCCGACCGCATCGGCGGTGATGTCGTCATGGGTCGGGCCGATGCCGCCGGTGGTGAAGACATAGTCGTGCGCCGCGCGCAGGGCGTTCAGCGCCGCGACGATCGGGTCCTGACGGTCGCCGACCACCCGCGCCTCCATCAGATCGACGCCGAGCGGCGCCAGGAAGCGGGCCAGGGTGTTCAGATTGCTGTCGCGGGTTCGGCCCGACAGGATCTCGTCGCCGATGATCAGGACGGCGGCGGTGGGGGAGGGGGGCGATTGTGACATGGGCTGAAGATAGGGAGCGCCAGGCCATGCGTCAGCCGTGAACCCTGACGGGCTTGAGGTTTTGTGCTAGTCTGACCATCTGAAGTCCTGAAGTCGTTTCTTCGCCCGGTCCGCCTGTACGCGGAGCGCGCGCCTCCCCGAAAGCCGATCATGTACGAGACCCCCGACCTGGAAACCGACGTCTTCGTCCGCAGCCACGAAATCCGCATCTATGACGCGGAAGGGTTCGAGGGCATGCGCAAGGCTGGCCGCCTGGTCGCCGAGGCGCTGGACATGATCACCGAGCATGTGAAGCCGGGCGTCACCACGGGCGAGCTGGACGATCTGGTGCGCGAGTTCACCCTGGACAACGGCGGCGTCCCCGCCTGCCTGGGCTACAAGGGCTACACCAAGACGGTCTGCACCTCGATCAACCACGTCGTCTGCCACGGCATTCCCGGCGACAAGGTTCTGAAGGAAGGCGACATCGTCAACATCGACCATACGGTCATCGTCGACGGTTGGCACGGCGATAGCAGCCGGATGTACCCGGTCGGCGAGATCAACGCCCGCGCCAAGCGGCTGATCGACGTCACCTATGACTCGCTGGACCTGGGTCTGGGCCAGATCAAGCCGGGGAACACCTTCGGCGACATCGGCTTCGCCATCCAGAAATTCGTCGAGGCCCAGCGCATGAGCGTGGTCCGCGACTTCTGCGGCCACGGCATCGGCCGGGTCTTCCACGACAGCCCCAACGTCCTGCACTACGGCCGTCGCGGCGAAGGCGCGGTGCTGAAGCCGGGCATGTTCTTCACCGTCGAGCCGATGGTGAACCTGGGCAAGCCGGCGGTGAAGGTGCTGTCGGACGGCTGGACCGCCGTGACGCGCGACAAGTCGCTGTCGTCGCAGTGCGAACATTCGATCGGCGTGACCGAGGACGGGCTGGAGATCTTCACCGCCTCGCCCAAGGGTCTTTTCCGCCCGAAATTCTGAGCTAGTCTCCCTTCCGGGGGAGGCTGATGCTCGATCAACCGCCGGAACAACCGAAGGCCAAGCCGCACCACGCCGGTCATCGGGAACGGCTGCGTGAGCGCGCGCGCACGGCGGGCATCCACCATCTGCCGGACTATGAGCTGCTGGAGCTGTTCTTGTTCCGCAGCCAGCCGCAGGGCGACGTCAAGCCGGTGGCCAAGGCTCTGCTGACGCGGTTCGGATCGCTGGCGGCGGTGCTGGCGGCCTCGGTCGAGGACCTAATGACGGTCAAGGCCGAGGATTCGCGCGGCCGAGCCAAGGGGGTGGGCGCCGAGACGGCGCTGGACCTAGCCGCCCTGCACGAAGTCTCGCGCCGCGTGGCCAAGGAGGAAGCCAACCGACGCACGGTCATCTCGTCGTGGACGGCGCTGCTGTCCTACGTGCGCCTGTCGCTTCAGCATGAACCGCGCGAGCAGTTCCGCGTCCTCTATCTCGACAAGAAGAACCAGCTGATCCTCGACGAGATTCAGAACCGGGGCACGGTCGACCACGCCCCGGTCTATCCGCGCGAGGTGGTGCGCCGGGCGCTGGAGCTGTCGGCCAGCGCCATGATCATCGTGCACAATCACCCCTCGGGCGATCCGACGCCCAGCCGGGCCGATATCGACATGACCAGACAGGTGATCGAGGCCGCCCGCGCCCTGTCGGTTCAGGTTCACGACCACCTCATCGTCGGCCGCGAAGGCGTGGCCAGCTTCAAGCAACTGGGATTGATGTGACTGTTCTGACCACTCAACGCCTGACCCTGACGCCCGTCGCCGTCGGCGACATGGACGACCTGACGGCCCTGTGGGCCGACGCCGAGTTCACCCGCCACATCATGGGGCGCGGCCTGTCGGAGGAGGAGGTCTGGTTCCGCCTGCTGCGCGACATCGGCCACTGGCAGGCCAAGGGCTACGGCAACTGGTCGATCCGCGAGACGACGACGGGGGCCTATGTCGGCAGCGTCGGCGTGCTGGACTACCGCCGCGAGATCGATCCTCCCTTCGACGCGCCGGAACTGGGCTGGGGCGTGGCCCCCGCCTTCCAGGGCGCGGGCCTGGCGCGCGAGGCGCTGGAGGCGGCCCTGGTCTGGACCGACGCCTATCGGCTGGAGGCGCGCACGGTCTGCATGATCTCGCCCGAGAACGCGCCCTCGGTGCGTCTGGCCGAGCGGGTGGGCTATCGCCCCTACGCCCGCGCGGACTACAAGGGATCGGCCGTCGACCTGTATGAGCGCCCTCGCGCCGGATGAGCGGCTGACAGGCGGGGCGCGGGGCGATAAGCTTTACAATTCAGGCCCGGAAGCGGCCTTCTGCGTTTCAGGAGTTCCAAGATGCCCATGTCCGCCGACGACCTTCGCGCCCATCTGGTGGAGGCCTTCCCCGACGCGGACATCGCCATCGAGGACCTGGCCGGCGACGGCGACCACTATCGCGCCCGCATCGTGTCGGAGGTCTTTCGCGGAATGCCCCGCGTGCGTCAGCACCAGACCGTCTACGCCGCGCTGAAGGGCAAGATGGGCGGCGAACTGCACGCCCTGGCGCTGGAGACCTCGGCGCCGGTCGAGGCGGGCTGAACCCCATGCGCTACCGCCCCTTCGGCGCCTCGGGGGCTGCGGTCTCCAGTCTGACGCTCAGCCTGGGGGCCGAGGCGGCGGCGCGGGGGCCGAACTCTGTCCGCGACCTGGTGTTCGCCGGGCTCGAGGCGGGGGTGAACGCCTATCATATCGAGCGGCTGGACCCGATGCTGCTTCAGGCCGTCGGCGAGGCCCTGGGCCATGTCGAGCGGCGGCTGGTGTGGGTCAGCACGACCCTGGGCGCCGACCGGGATTTCTCGGCCGAGAGGCTGGGCCGTTCGATCGAACAGGGGCTGCACGCCTCGGGCCTGGGCTGGTTCGACATGGCGGTGCTGGATCGCCCGGCCGAGGATGAGCTGCCCCAGACCTCCCTGACCGCCCTGAAGGCGATGCGGAAGGCCGAGTATGTGCGGATGCTGGGCGTGTCGGGCGATGAACCGGTGACGGATCTCTATGTCTCGACCGGGGCGTTCGACGTCCTGTTCACCCCCTTTCACGCCAATGTGCCCTGGCAGGTGCGCTCGCGCATGAAGGCCGCGCGCGATCGGGAGATGAGCCTGTTCGCCTATGACTATTTTCCCGAAAGCCTGGCCACCGAGCGCCGCGCCGCCGATGCGGGCGGGGCGAAGAAGCGGGGCCTGTTCGGCGGCTGGGGCGCAGGGCGAGGCGAGGCCGATCTGGAGCGGCCGGGCTCCTTCGCCTTCCTGCACCGGACGCCGGGGTGGACCGGCGAGGCCATCTGCCTGGCCTACGCCCTGGCGGACCCGGCGGTGGCCAGCGTGCTGGTCCGGCCCAGGGACCGGGCGCATCTGGAAGACCTGTCGAGCGTGCCCGAGCGTGACCTGCCCGCCGGCCTCTCGGCCCAGATCGAGATGGCGCGTGTGGACGCCTCGGCCTGATCGGCTTCAGGCGCCGATGGCGGCGAAGGGGCCGTTGAGGAAGCCCAGCTTGCCGTAGGCCAGGGGACGGCCGTCCTCGGCCAGGACGCGGCCGCCCGCCGCCTCCAGCACCGCCTGGCCGGCGGCGGTGTCCCATTCGCTGGTGGGGCCGGTGCGCGGATAGGCGTCGAAACGGCCCTCGGCGATCAGGCAGAACTTCAGCGAGGAATCCATGCCCTGCCATTGGGTGCAGCCGTTGCGCGCGGCCAGACGCAGGGCGTCTTCGTCGCTGATGCTGTGGCTGACCAGGGCGACGGCGTCGGCGGGGCGTTCGCGCACCCGGATCGTCCTCCACGGCTCGCCGAAGGCGCGGCGCAGCGCGCCCTGGCCCGGCGCGGCGGAGCGCCAGCTGACGCCCAGGGCCGGGGCCGTCACCGCACCGGCCACGGGGGCGTCGCCGCGGATCAGGGCGATGTTGACCGAATAGCTCTCGCGCCCCTGGACGAACCCGCGCGTGCCGTCCAGCGGGTCGATGAGCCAGAACCACGTACCGACCGACGACGGGGCGCCGTCGGCGGCGACGGCCTCCTCGGCGACGGCCTCGACCTGGGGCCAATGTTCGGCCAGGCGGGCCAGGATCAGGGCCTCGGCGGCGCGGTCGGCCTCGGTCACGGGGCTGGCGTCGGCCTTGGTCTCCACGGCCGTATCGGCCCGCCAGTAGGGCAGGATCAGGCGGGCGGCCTCCTCGGCGATGTCGGCGATGACCTCGGCCAGGCGGCCGGAGGCGAGATCGGATTCAAGGTCGGCGTAGGCGGAGGCGGTCATGAAGGGCTGGATAGACCATGCGGCCGGTTTAACGAACCGGCAAATCAGGCCACCTTGGCCTTAACCTTTTCGAAACCTTGTGCGCCATGACCGTTTCCGACGACCCTGCCTCCCTATCCGCCGCCGATCTGCCTGTGGACGGCGCCGAACTGGCCGCCTTCATCGCCGCCAAGCTGTGCCACGACTTCATCAGCCCGGCCGGCGCCGTGATGTCGGGGCTGGACCTGCTGGACGATCCCGGCGCCCAGGACATGCGCGACGACGCCCTGGGCCTGATCCGTCAGAGCGCGGCCAAGATGGTGGCCCTGGTGCATTTCGCCCGCGTGGCCTTCGGCGCCGCGACCAGCAGCGAACAGTTCTCCGGCGCCGAACTGCACGGCCTGGTCGCGGGCCTGACCGACGGCGGGCGCGCCACGCTGGACTGGCGCGTAGGGGATGAGACCTTCTCCAAGATCCAGGCGCGGACCCTGATCAACTTGGCCTATCTGACCGTTTCGGCCCTGCCGATGGGCGGGGCGGCGGTGGTGACCGTCCGCCGGGAAGGCGATCAGTTGTTTCTGGTCGGATCGGCCGAGGGCGCCCGCGCCCGGCTCAAGCCGGAGGCCGTGGTCGGCCTGAAGGGCGAGCGGCTGACTGAGGGGCTGGCCGGGCAGTGGATCCAACCCTACTGGCTGTGGCTGACGGCGCGCGAGGCGGGCGGGCGGCTGGACCTGGCGGCTGAAGACGGCCGCGTGGCCTTGATGGCGCGCTTGCCGGGCGCTAGTGAGCAACCCGCGTTCGTCTAGCCAACGCTCCGTTAACCCGCCTGAACGACTATGGCGTGAGCGTGGTTTTTATCTCGCGCCAAACGGGAATAGACCCTGTGGACCCCAGAACCTGTCTGATCGTCGATGACAGCCGCATCATCCGCAAGGTGGCGCGCCGCATCCTGGAGGACCTGTCCTTTGACGTGGCCGAGGCGGCCGACGGCGCCGAGGCGCTGGACTATTGCCAGGCGGTTATGCCCCAGGTGGTGCTGCTGGACTGGCAGATGCCGGTGATGGACGGCCTGGCCTTCCTGCGTCGCCTGCGCGATCTGCCGGGCGGGCGCACGCCCAAGGTTCTGTTCTGTTCGGTCGAGACGCGGGCCGATCGAATCGCCGAAGCCCTGTCCGCAGGGGCCGACGAATATGTTATGAAGCCCTTCGACGGCGAGATCCTTCAGGCCAAGCTCGCCGAAGTGGGAGTGGTGCAGTCGCCGTCATGACGCCGGAGGATTTCGATCGTCTTCAGACCCTGCTGGCGTCCCGCGCCGGCTTCCGGCTGACCCGAGACCGGATGCAGCTGGCGGAGCACCGGCTGGGGCCCGTGGCGCGGCGCGAGGGCTATCACAACGTCGAAGCCATGCTGGCCAGCCTGTGGAGCCGTCCGGTGGCCTCCCTGGGCTGGAGCGTGATCGAGGCCCTGCTGAACGGCGAGACCTGGTTCCGGCGCGACCGTGCGGCCTTTGAGGTGATGGAGCGCGAACTGCTGCCCGCCCTGACGGCGGCGCGGCCGGGCGGGCGGGTGCGTCTCTGGTGCGCCGGCGCCTCGACCGGGCAGGAGGCCTATTCCCTCGCCATCGCCGCGCTCGAGGCCGGCGCCCAGGTCGAGATCGAGGCCACGGACCTGTCGCGTCAGGCGATCGAGAAGGCGCTGTCGGGCCTCTACACCTCGTTCGAGATACAGCGCGGCCTGTCGGCGCGGGCCATGCTGCGCTGGTTCGAGCAGGTCGATGATCAGTGGCGGGCGCGGTCCGAACTGCGCGCCGCCATCGCCTTCAAGCGCGCCAACCTGCTGGACGAGGCGGCCGACGAGGGCCGGTTCGACGTGGTCTTCTGCCGCAATGTCCTGGGTGACATGGCGCCGGAACGTCGCGCGCGGGTGCTGGACGGGCTGGAGCGGCGGATGGTCGACGACGGCTGCCTGTTCCTGGGGCGCGACGAGCGGCCGGACGGCGACAGCGTGGCCTTCCGTCCGGTGGCCGGACGCAAGGGCCTCTATGTGAAGAGCGCGGCCGCCGCACGGCGCGCCGCCTGAGCTGTCAGACCGTCTGAGCCGTCAGGCGACCGACAGCAGGCCCTGGGCGGCGACGGCCTTGACGCCGGGGCCGGGAACCTCGGCGAAGGCCAGGTCAGTCACGCCGAAATACTCCTGCTGGTTCAGGGCGCACCAGTCGGTGGTGACGATGCGGACGGTCTCGCGCCCCTCGATTCCCTCGACCGCGCCATAGACGAAGTCGCCGGTGCGGCGGGCGAAGGGCATGACCCGATCCTGGTTGGCCAGGGCGGTCAGTTCAGCCAGTCGCGAGGCCGGAACCTCGGCGGCCATCAGCTTGCCGTCGAAACGCACCACGGCGTCGAAGGCGTAGCGGCTGACCGGCCCGGCGGACAGACCCGTCCCCAGCGTCGTGTGGCCGATGAAGCCGGCCTGCGCCCCGGCGAAGCGGGCGAAGGCGGCGGCCACGGCGCGGCCGGTGTCGCCCAGCGACAAGGCGGTCGAACTGGTCCCGAGAACGGCGCGCTCCTGTGCGGTCAGATGCCGGTCCAGCGTCGTGCGGATCAGCGCGGCCAGGGTCGGGTCGGCGGCGCCGTCCAGGGCGACGGTGCGCGACTGGGCCCGCACGCTTCCATCGCTGAGATAGTCCGCCGCGGTGTAGGCGTTGCTCCACGATCCGGTGTGGGCGTAGAGGCCGCGCCCCAGCGGCTCCTGGAACAGCAGGTGGTTGTGTCCCCCGATCATCAGGGCGCCGTCGGGCAGGGCGGCCAGCATCCCGCGGTCGCCCGCCACGCCAGCGTGGCTCATCACCAGCGCCAGATCGGCGCCCTCCAGCAGCGACGACAGATGGGCGTTGGCCCATTCGGTCGGATCGGGGATCGACAGCCAGTCGCGGCTGGCCTTGGGATAGGTGTTCAGCGAATTCGTGCCGAAGCCGGCGATGCGCAGACGGCGCTCGCCGAAGGTCAACTCCGTCGCGGCCGGGGCGTAGGGTCGGCCGTTGCGGGCGTCGACGATGTTGCTGAGGACGGTGATCCCCAGGCCCTGCATCCGCTTCACGACCTCATGCAGGTCGGGGATCAGGTCGTTGTCGTGATTGCCCAGGTTGACCACGGTGGGGGCGATGGCGGGCAGGGCGGCCAGGAAGGCCCAGTCGATCGCGCCTTCGGACCGCACCGACACGACGTTGCCATGCTCGAAGATGTCGCCATCGACCGCGATCAGATGCGGAACCGGTCGGCTGCGGACCTCTGCGCGCAGGGCGGCGAGAAGCTGGGCGCTACGCTCATAGGCGGAGTGCAGGTCGGACATGGCTAGGACGCGGCCGATGACGGCGGGCGACTGATCCAGCGCGAGGGCGGCGGTTCCGCCGACCAGGGGCAGGGCGGCGGCGGCGCCGGCAAGAAATCGGCGACGGGACGGGGCGGCGAGGGGCATGGGCGTCTCCTGCGGCAGGTCGCGCGCTTCGCGCATCGGGAGCCCCGGAGGAAGGCGCAGCCGGTCTGCTTTGCACGTCCTGTTGCGGCGCACAATGTCGCGCTACGGCGACGCGTGAATCGAACGGCGGTTTCTTGCGGTCTGTGTCCCTGTCGCGAAAGGTTCATGCACCAGCCCGCATCGGCGCTGGAACCCGCGACGCTACGGGCCTAGGGGCTGCGGCGAATTCACCCACCCAAGATCATCAAGAAGGGGATATCTCGATGACGCGTCTCTCGGTTCTCGCCGCCTCCGCCAGCGGTCTGGCCCTGCTGCTCTCCACGCCGGCCCTGGCGCAATCCGCCGATGTCCAGGCCGATCAGGCCGCCGCCGTCGGCGACATCGTCGTCACCGCCCAGCGCCGCAGCGAAAGCATCCGCGACGTGCCCTTCGCCGTCACGGCGATGAACACCGAGACGCTGAACGCGGTGAACGCCGGCGGCGGCGACATCCTGCAGCTGTCGGGCCGCGTGCCCAGCCTGCAGGTCGAAAGCTCCAACGGCCGCTACGCCCCGCGCTTCTACATCCGCGGCCTGGGCAATGTGGACTTCGACTTCACGGCGTCTCAGCCGGTGTCGATGGTGATGGACGAACTGGTTCTGGAAAGCGTCTATCTGAAGGGCTTCCCTCTGTTCGACGTGAAGCAGTTGGAAGTGCTGCGCGGGCCGCAGGGCACCCTGTTCGGCCGCAACACCCCAGCCGGCGTGATCAAGATCGACACCACCAAGCCGGGCGATGAGTTCACCGGCTTCGGCTCGATCACCTACGGCAACTATGGCTCGACCCGCGCCGAGGCGGCCGTGACCCTGCCGGCGTCGGATACGCTGTCGGTGCGCGTGGCGGCCCTGTGGAACCACCGCGACGACTGGATCAACAACGCCTATGACGCCCCCTTCGCCAAGAAGGACGGCAAGGACCTGGGCAATTTCGATGATGTGGCGGGCCGCATCCACGTCGCCTGGACCCCGACCGACCGCCTGTCGACCCTGCTGACCCTGCAGGCGCGCGACTATGAAGGCACAGGCACGATGAACCGCGCCAACGTCCTGACCAAGGGCTCGAACAAGCTGAACGACAACTTCGATCGCGACACGGTCTGGTATGACGGCGGCCGCAACAACTTCCAGAAGCAGAAGACCACCTCGCAGTCGCTGCAGGTCGCCTATGACTTCGGCCCGGCGACCCTGACCGGCGTGGTCGGCTCCTTCCAGGGCTGGTCCCAGGGCGACGGCGACATCGACGGCGGCGTCTCCGCGGGCGCGCCGACGGGCGCAGGCTACAAGACTCCGTTCCCGGTCGAGTCCGGCACCCTGTCCAGCGATCTGCTGCAGAACACCTATGAGCTGCGCCTGGCCTCGAACGGCGCGGGCCGTCTGGGCTGGCAGGTCGGCGCCTTCTACTGGGACGAGCGCATCAATCTGGTGTCGGGCACGTTCGACGGCGTCGGCGGCCTCATGCCGACCAAGGTCACCGACATCGTGCAGAAGTCGGACTCCTGGTCGATCTTCGGTCAGGCCAACTATCAGGTCACAGACGCTCTGAAACTGACCGGCGGCCTGCGCTATACCGACGACAGCCGCGACTATCATGGTCGCATCGTGGTCGGCACGCCCGCCAATGCGGAAGGCCAGGTCTCGGTCGGCGACGAGCAGGTCAGCTGGGACGTCAGCGCCCTGTATGAGGTCAACGACAGCCTGAACCTGTTCGCCCGCGTGGCCAGCGGCTATCGCGGTCCGTCGATTCAAGGCCGCAACCTGCCGGTTCTGACCACGGCGGATTCGGAAACGGTCATGTCGTATGAGGCCGGCTTCAAGGCTCGCCTGTGGGACGGCCGCGCCCGCCTGAACGCCACCGCCTATCTGTATGACGTCAAGGACATGCAGTTCACGGCTATCGGCGGCATCGACAACTCCAACCGCCTGATCAACGCCGACAAGGGTCAGGGCTACGGTCTGGAGATCGACGGCGACGTCTATCTGGGCGCGGGCTTCACCCTAGCCGGCGGCGTGGCGTGGAACCACACCGAGATCAAGGACAAGGACCTGCTGGTCGCCATCTGCGGCAACCACCTGTGCACCATCACCGATCCGATCGTGAAGGTCGGAACCAGCGACCGCGCCAACATCGACGGCAACCCCTTCCCGCAGGCGCCGGAGTATTCGGCCAACCTGACCCTGTCCTACGTCCGCCCGATCGGCGACGATCAGGAACTGTTCGCCTCGACCGACTGGGTGATGCAGAAGGACTTCAACCTCTTCCTCTATGAGGCGGTCGAGTTCCGTCAGGACACCAACTTCGAAGGCGGTCTGCGCGCAGGCTGGCGCGACCTGAACCGGGGTCTGGAGGCGGCCGTCTATGTCCGCAACATCACGGACGAGGCCAACGTCATCGGCGCCATCGACTTCAACAACCTGACGGCCTTCGTCAACGAGCCGCGCATGTACGGCGTGGAGCTGTCCAAGCGCTTCTAAGCCGATACGGCGGATCGTATCGGGAGGGCGGCGGCGGGGAGACCCGCCGCCGCCCTCTTGCCATTCCGCTCAGGCTTGGTCCTACTGCCGCTCGGATCGGGGAGGATCTCTCATGCGGCGGGCCCTGCTGTTCGGATCGCTGACGCTCGCCTTCTTGCTGGCGGTGTGGACCACCCAGGCGCCGAAGCCGCGCGCGGCGGACGCGCCCGCCGTCGCCTTCTCGGCCGCGCGGGCCATGGGGGACATCAAACAGATCGCCCGCGCGCCTCACCCGGTCGGCTCGCCCGAACATGCACGGGTCCGCGCCTATCTGAACGACCGCCTGACGCAACTGGGACTTCAGGTCAGCGAGCAGGCCGGGCCGCTGTCGCCCGCCGCCGTCAAGCGGCTGGAGCGCGCGGGCGGCGATCCCGGCGCGGCGAACAATCAGGCGATCAATCTGATCGGCGTCCTGCCCGGAAAAGACCGCAGCCAGCCCGCCGTCATGCTGATGGCCCATTACGACACCGTGGTCGGCTCCCCCGGCGCGGCCGACGATTCAGCCGGGGTGGCCGCCATCCTGGAGGCCGTGCGGGCGATCCAGGCGCGCGGCCCGGCCGAGCGTGATCTGGTCGTCCTGCTGACCGATGCGGAGGAACTGGGCCTGGACGGGGCGCGGGTCTTCTTCGGCGGCCATCCCCTGCGCGACCGCATCGGGGCCGTGGTCAATCTCGAGGCGCGCGGCGGCGGCGGCCGCGCCGCCATGTTCGAGACCGGGCGCGAGGCGGGGCCGACGGTCCAGCTGTTCCGCCGTGCGGCGGCGAAAGCCGACGGCGGGACCACCGCCACCTCCATCGCCGCCTTCATGTATGAGCGAATGCCCAACGGCACCGACTTCACCGTGCCCAAGGACCGGGGCGTCGGCGGTCTGAACCTGGCCTTCATCGGCCGCCCGGATCAGTATCACGCCGCCAATGCGACGCCCGCCAATCTGGACCGGGGCGCGGTGCAGCATCTGGGCTCTCAGGCGCTGGAGGCGGCCGACGCCTTGTTGCGCGCGCCGAGCCTGCCGGCCAAGGGCGAGAACCTGGTCTATGCCGACGTCTTCGGCCGCTGGGTGATCGCCCATGCGCAAGGGACGGGCTGGATCCTGCTGGCGCTGGCGGCGGCCCTGGGCGGTTTCGCCGCCTGGCGAGCGCGGCGCGGGGCGGGGCTGAGGGCGGGGCAGGTCGGGCTGGGCGTGCTGGACGGGCTGTGGTTCCTGACCGGGGGCGTCATCCTGTTGCAGGCGACGCGTCTGCTGGCCGGGCCGATGTCCAGCCGCGCCGCCTCGCCGGACGTCTATTACACCCTGCTGCGCCGCCTGCCGTGGATGGAGGCGGGAGCGGCGCTGGCGGCGCTCGCCCTGGCGCTGGTCCTGCTGAGCGGCGTGCGCCGGGCGCGGCCGCGCGTGATCGGCGGGACGTTCGCCTTGCTGACCGCCGTGGTTCTGATCGTCGGCGGATTCAGCCCGGTGATGCTGGCGCTCGGCGTCGTCGCGGTCGGGCTGTCGTTGTGGCCGGGACAGGCCGAGCGTTCTGCCTGGGGCGGCTGGCTGGGCCTGATCGCTCTGGTCTTCGTCTTCGGCTGCGCGTTGCAGGGCGCGGCGCCCGAGGCGGCGCTGCTGTTCGTCTGGCCGGTGCTTCTAGCGGCGACGGCGGCGGTCCTGGCGGCCCTGATCGACCCGGGCTTGACGCGGCCGGTCGGCCTTCTGCCTGGCGCGGTCGCGACCTTGCTGGGCGGGGCCTGGTTGCTGGGGATCGGTCATTTCGTCTTCCTGGGCGTCGGGATGGATCTGCCGGGCGCGTTGGCCCTCGTCGCCCTGCTGGTCCTGCTGTTCGCCCGGCCGCTGGCGCCGGGGGCGGACGCCACGCGTCTGATGCTGCTCGCGGCGGCGGCCTGCCTGATCGCGGGCGTCGGGCTGAACCTGTCGGCTCAGCTGCTGGCGCCGTCGCCCGACGTCGCCGAGGCCCTGCCCTAGGGCGCCGACGCTGGCGTCTGGCCGCGCGACCGTTTATCGCAGCCGATCATGAGCGATCCCGTCCTGGTCACCGGCTCCGCCGGCTTCATCGGCTTTCATACCGCCCGGCGTCTGCTGGAGCGGGGCGAGCGCGTGATCGGTCTGGACAACCTCAACGCCTACTACGATCCGGCGCTGAAGCAGGCGCGCTTGGCTCAGCTTCAGGTTCATCCGAACTACAGCCATCACACGCTGGACCTGGCCGACCGCGCGGGCGTCGCCGCGTTGTTCGCCGAGCACCAGCCCCGCCGCGTGGTCCACCTCGCCGCCCAGGCGGGCGTCCGCTACAGCCTGGAAGCGCCCGAGACCTATGTCGATTCCAACGTCGTCGGCTTCCTCAGCATCCTGGAAGGTTGCCGCGCGGTCGGGGCGGATAATCTGGTCTTCGCCTCGACCAGTTCGGTGTTCGGCGCCAACCGCGCCCTGCCGTTCTCGGTGCGCCAGCCCGCCGACCATCCGCTGACGGTCTACGCCGCGACCAAGCTGGCCAATGAGGCCATGGCTCACTCCTACGCCCACCTGTTCGGCTTTCCGGCGACGGGCCTGCGCTTCTTCACCGTCTATGGACCGTGGGGCCGTCCGGACATGGCCCTGTTCAAATTCACCCGCGCCATCCTGAAGGACGAGCCGATCGACGTTTACGGCGAGGGCCGGATGAGCCGCGACTTCACCTATGTCGACGACATCGTCACCGGCGTGATCGCCGCGCTCGACCGACCGGCCGCCGTCGACCCGACGTGGGATGCGACGGCCCCCAACCCCGCCACCAGCGGCGTCGCCCCCTGGCGTATCCTGAACCTGGGCGCGGGCCGTCCGGTGCCGTTGATGCGCTATATCGAGGTGCTGGAGACCAAGCTGGACCGCAAGGCCAAGCTGAACCTCATGCCCATGCAGGACGGGGACGTGGCCGACACCGAGGCCGACGTCGCCGAGACCCTGGCGGCCCTCGACTACGCCCCCACGACCCCGGTGGAGGAGGGCGTGGCCCGCTTCGTCGACTGGTATTGCAACTTCTATCGTGAGAATTGACGCGCGCGTGAGCGCCGCGCCCAAAGACGGTGGTCTTCAACGATTTCGCGGAGATGCCCTGGTGGAGCCGAGGGGAGTCGAACCCCTGACCTCGTCATTGCGAACGACGCGCTCTACCAACTGAGCTACGGCCCCGACCGACAGGCAGGGGCGGGACATAGAAGCGTCCAGGGGGGCGTGTCAACGGGCCGCGCACGAATCCTTGGCGATCCGCGGCCGGGCCGCTAGAAGCGGCGTGAACGAAGCAGGAGTTTCTCATGGGTTTCGCCCTTGTCTGGCTGGTGAACGCCGTCGTCACCCTGATGATCTGGTGCATCATCGCCTCGGCGATCCTGAGCTGGCTGTTCGCCTTCGACGTGATCAATCCGCGCAACCGCTTCGTGGGCCAGATCGCCTATGTGCTGGACACGGTGACGCGGCCGATCCTGGGGCCGATCCAGCGCGTGGTGCCGCCGTTGGGCGGGATCGACATCACCCCGATCATCGCCCTTCTGGCGCTGCAGTTCCTGAGCGTGCTGTTCAACCGGTCGGTCGCGCCCATGCTGATCATGTCGCTGGGCTGAGGCGAGCGAACCTTCGTTGAAGCAAAGCCACGGCGGCGCGGGATTCGGTCTTCGGCGCCCATTTCCGCCCTTGCGCGGCGCGAGCGGGCTCCTAAGGTGCCGACGATGGGTCCCTGGCGGACCGCCTTTTACGCGTAATTCATGACCACGATCAGGACAGTCGCCGTCATCGGCGCCGGGCAAATGGGTTCGGGCATCGCTCAGGTGGTGGCCGCCGGCGGCTATGAGGTGAAGCTGTACGACATCGCGCCGGACCGGGTGACCCTGGCCCTGGGCGAGATCGCGGCCAGCCTGGCGCGGCGTGCGGCGCGCGGCCTGTCGACCGAGGCGGAGGCCCAGGCGGCCCTGCAGCGCGTCACCGCCGTGAAAACCCTGGCGGAGGCGGCTAGGGCCGATCTGGTCATCGAGGCCGCGTCCGAGGATGAAGCGGTCAAGAAGGGCGTTTTCACCGAACTGACGCCGCTGCTGGGGCCGGATGTTCTGCTGGCGTCCAATACCTCCTCGATCTCCATCACCCGCCTGGCTTCGGTCACGGATCGGCCCGAGCGCTTCATCGGCCTGCACTTCATGAAGCCGGCGCCGACGATGAAGCTGGTCGAACTGGTGCGCGGTATCGCCACCTCGGCCTCGACCTTCGAGACGGCGGTCGCCTTCGCCGAGAGCCTGGGCAAGATCATCACGGAGTCCGAGGATTTCCCCGCCTTCATCGTCAATCGCATCCTGGTGCCGATGATGAACGAGGCGGTCTATGTCCTGTACGAAGGCGTCGGCGACGTGGTCTCGATCGACAAGGCGCTGAAGCTGGGCGCCAACCATCCGATGGGGCCGCTGGAGCTGGCGGACTTCATGGGGCTGGACGTGGCCCTGGCCATCATGAACGTGCTGTATGAAGGCTTGGCCGACAGCAAATACCGGCCCTGTCCGCTGCTGGTGAAATATGTCGAGGCCGGCTGGCTGGGCAAGAAGAGCGGGCGCGGCTTCTACGACTATTCCGGCGAGACGCCGGTTCCGACCCGCTGATGGCCGTCGCCTTTCCCTCTCTTCCGGGCCTGAAGCGCGTGGCGCCGCGGCGCGGCGCGGGCGCCCTGGTTCCGGCCGCCCTGGCGGCGGCGGCCTGGCCTCCGGTGATCCTGACCCTGTTCATCTGGCCGCCCGAGAACTGGTGGTCGGGCGTGGATACGGACTGGCGGCTGGTGATGCTGGCGGTCGGACTGATCGCGGCGCCGGCAGGTCTCTGGCTGCTGCTCGACAGCCACGGCAGGACCGGTCGGCCGTCGACGCGGCTGGGCGTGGTTTGCCGCTTCACCGTGTTCGGCGGCCTGCTGGCGGCGGCGATGCAGACGGTCATGGCCGTGATCATGGCGGGCCTGGCGGGCGCCGCCTCGCAGAGCCTCGTCCAGGGCCTGGGCGCGATCGAGACGGCCCTGCTGATCTATGGCGTCGGCGGCCTGCCGCTGGCGGTCATGATGGGCGTCAGCTACGCCCTGTGGGGCGGCCTGTGCGTGGCCTATCTGGGCTTTGTCCCGGCGCCGACGGTCAAGAACCGCATGGGCGTCCTGGCCGAACGGGACGTTACAGGGATTTAACGTGAAGCGGAGCGGCGGTCCCGCCTAAGCCTCAACCTCTTCACGCAGAATAGGGGGCGAGCATGAGGGATCAGGTCGAGACGGCCCAGCCGAAGCCGGTGGCGGCGGATCAGCGGATCGTGACCCTGGACGTGCTGCGCGGCGCGGCGGTTCTCGGAATCCTGGCGGTCAATGCGGCGGCCTTCGCACTGCCGATGATGGCGATCGAGATGACGAGCGGCCAGTCGCCCTTTCCGGCGGGCCCCAATGCGTCGGGCGTGGCGCAATGGGTCGTGGCCGTCTTCTTCCAGCAGAAGTTCGTCACCCTGTTCTCCATGCTGTTCGGCGTGTCGGTCTTCCTGGTCGGCGGCGAACGGGGCGATGAGGCGAAGGGGCGCGTCCTGCGTCGCCGTCTGCTGTTCCTGGCCCTGTTCGGCCTGATCCACGGCGCGGCCTTCTGGTACGGCGACATTCTGCTGCTCTACGCTTGGTCCGGCCTGTTCATGATGCTGATACGGTCGATGCCCGCCAAGCCGTTGATCTGGATCGGCGTCGGGGCGACGGTCCTTCTGGCGACGCTTCAGGCCGGGCTGATGCTGCTGACGGCGCGCTTCCCCGAGGCCATGAGCAGCGGCGGCGGCTCCTCGGACGGGGCGGTCGCCGCCTCGATCGCCGCCTATCAGAGCGGCTGGGCCGGCGCGGCGCTGGAGAACCTGAAGGCGTGGGCCATCGCCCAGGGCATGAGCCTGCTCATGTATGTGTTCTCGACCGTGCCGTTGATGATGCTGGGCCTGGGTCTGTTCAAGGCGGGCTTCTTCCACGGGCGGGTTCCGACGCGCGTCTACGCGATGCTGATGGCGGGCGGGGCGGCGGTTCTGGCTCTGCTGGGCGTGCTGGAGTGGTTCGAAATTCAGGCCGGTGCCGAGGTCGAGGCGACCGGCGGCTGGGCCATGGCGGTGGGCTCCTATCCGCTGATCATCACCCTGGCCTACGCCTCGGCTCTGATCCTGCTGACGACGCGCGGGGTGGGCTGGCTGCGCAAGGCGCTGGCGCCGGTGGGGCGGATGGCCTTCACCAACTACCTGACCCAGACCCTGATCATGACGACCATCTTCTACATGCCGTGGGGGCCGCGTCTGTTCGGTCAGGTCGACTATCCGATGCAGTGGGCCATCGTCGTCGGCGTCTGGGCGCTGCAGC
Organism: Brevundimonas sp. NPDC055311; assembly: GCF_053645695.1. Taxonomy (NCBI): domain Bacteria; kingdom Pseudomonadati; phylum Pseudomonadota; class Alphaproteobacteria; order Caulobacterales; family Caulobacteraceae; genus Brevundimonas; species Brevundimonas sp. NPDC055311. The sequence goes on along the minus strand of NZ_JBSHMV010000002.1, from coordinate 28,150 downwards.
TGATCTGGTCGCCGCTGTGGCTGTCGAAGTTCACCATGGGGCCGTTCGAGTGGCTGTGGCGGCGTGTGAGCTATGGGCGCGATCTGCCGCTGCGCCGCACGGCCTGAGAGCGTCGGGCGGACTGTGAGTTGCGGCGGCGGAACTGATGGCTTAATCGCCGCCCCATGACCGACGAAGCCTCCAACCGCCCCGAAGCCCGCGCGCCCCGTGGGTTCGCCGACCGTCGCGGCCGCGACCTGACCGCCGAGCGCCGCATCGTCGCGCGCGTGTCCGAGGTCTATGAGCGCTGGGGCTTCGAGGCGCTGGAGACTCCGGCGTTCGAATACGCCGACGCGCTGGGCAAGTTCCTGCCGGACGCGGACCGTCCGAACGAGGGCGTCTTTGCGCTTCAGGACGACGACGATCAATGGATGGCCCTGCGCTACGACCATACGGCGCCTCTGGCCCGCTTCGCCGCCCAGAACTGGGAGACCCTGCCCAAGCCGTTCCGCCGCTACGCCTATGGGCCGGTGTGGCGCAATGAGAAGCCGGGTCCGGGCCGCTTCCGCGAGTTCTGGCAGTGCGACGCCGACACCGTCGGCTCCGACCGGCCAGAGGCCGACGCCGAGATCATCGCCATGGGCTGCGAGGGCCTGCGCGCCGCGGGCCTGGCGGCCGGGCAGGCGGTGATCCGCGTCTCCAACCGCAAGCTGTTCGACGGCCTGTTCGACGCGGGCGGGATCACGGATCCGGTGCAGCGGCTGACGGCCCTGCGCGCAGTGGACAAGTACGACCGTCTGGGCGTCGAGGGCGTGCGCCTGTTGCTGGGCGAAGGGCGTCTGGACGAGTCCGGCGACTACACCAAGGGCGCGAATCTGCCTTCCTCGGTGATCGGGGCCATCGAAGCCTTCCTGGCCTCGGCCGAGACGCCGGGCCTCAGCCGCGCGGGCGTGCTGGACGCCGTGTCCGGCGCCGCCTTGGGCGCCGCGGGTGAAGAGGCGCTGAAGGAACTGGCCGCCATCGACCGCGCCCTGACCGCCATGGGCGTGGCGCAGGACGACGTGCGTTTCGACCCGACCATCGTGCGCGGGCTGGAATACTACACCGGCGCGGTGTTCGAGGCTGAACTGCTGCTCGACACCAAGGACGAGAAGGGCCGAGCCGTGCGCTTCGGCTCGATCGGCGGCGGCGGGCGCTATGACGATCTGGTGTCGCGCTTCACCGGCCAGTCGACCCCGGCGACGGGCTTCTCCTTCGGCGTGTCGCGTCTGGCCTCGGCCCTGCGCGCGGCCGGGCGCGGCGCCGAGGACGAGACGCGCGGGCCGGTGGTGGCCATCGTCTTCTCCGAGGACGACGTGCAGCACTACCTCGACGCCGTGTCCGAACTGCGGGCGGCGGGCATCGCCGCCGAACTCTACCTGGGCAGGGCGGGCATGAAGGCGCAGATGAAATACGCCGACCGTCGCGGGGCCCCGGCCGCCGTCATCTTGGGCGGAGACGAGATCGCCGCCGGTCAGGTGACGATCAAGGATCTGGACGTCGGACGCGCCCGCGCCGCCGCCATCGCCGACAACGACGCCTGGAAGGCCGAACGTCCGGGACAGCAGACCGTGGCGCGCGATCAGCTGGTCGCCGTGGTCCGCTCCATTATCGAATAGGTTTCGATAAAAACCCTGACGAAGACGTGAGTTATCAACGTTCAGTTACGAAAGAACGCTCTTTCGATGGAGGCTTGATTGACTTGACCCCCTCCATGGCGTCATTTGGTCTCACTCAAGAGGCGCAGCGCTCAGCCGCAGCGACATCTTGAAGGCGTTTCGGGGAGGAAACGTCCGCTCCTGAGAGAGCGAGAAGGCCCGCTGCGATGTATCCCCCGCAGCGGGCTTTTTCATGCCCGGAGCACAGGACATGTATCGAAGAATGTTCGAGAGTTGCTGGAGTGTTGACCTAATGCGCCGTCATCCTCGGGCTTGACCCGAGGACCCAGACAACCGCGCTCAAGCTTCCGACCCTTCCGACCGCTGCCTCCTGGATCCTCGGGTCAAGCCCCAGGATGACGGCGGGGAGCTTTAACCGCCATGAAAAAGGGCCGGAGCGGCGACGCTCCGGCCCTCTTCATTCAGCAGGCGCTGCGTCTTACCAGATGCGGACGCGGTCCTCCGGCGCCAGATAGTATTTCGTGCCGGGCTTGACGCCGAAGGCTTCATACCAGGCGTCGACGTTGCGCACCGGGCCGATGACGCGGAACTCGGCCGGGCTGTGCGGATCGGTGGCGATCTGGTTCTTCAGGGCGTCCTCGCGGTATTTGGACTGCCACACCTGCGCCCAGCCGTAGAAGAAGCGCTGGTCGCCGGTCACGCCGTCGATCACCGGGGCGGGCTGGCCCTTCAGCGACAGGTGGTAGGCCTCGAGACCGACCGCCGTGCCGGCCGCGTCGCCAATGTTCTCGCCCATGGTCAGGCCGCCCTGGACGTGGAAGCCGGGCAGGGGCTCGAAGGCGTCGTACTGGGCGCCCAGACGCTTGGTCAGGTCTTCGAAATTGGCCTTGTCCTGATCGGTCCACCAGTTGCGCAGCACGCCGTCGCCGTCGGACTTGGAGCCCTGGTCGTCGAAGCCGTGGCCGATCTCGTGGCCGATCACGCCGCCGATGCCGCCGTAGTTGACGGCCGGGTCCGCGTCCGGATCGAAGAAGGGCGGTTGCAGGATGGCGGCCGGGAAGACGATCTCGTTATTGGCCGAGTTGTAATAGGCGTTCACCGTCTGGGGCGTCATGCCCCACTCGTCCTTGTCGACCGGCTGGTCCAGCCGCGACAGGCGGTAGTTCCACTGGAACTGGCCCATGCGCTGGCTGTTGCCGAACAGGTCGTCGGCCTTGATCTCGAGCGCCGTATAGTCGCGCCACTTGTTCGGATAGCCGATCTTGACGGTGAATTTGCGCAGCTTCTCCTGGGCCGCCGCCTTCGTCTCCGTGCCCATCCAGGTCAGGTTGTCGATGCGGTGCGACAGGGCGGTGCGCAGGTTGGCGACCAGTTCTTCCATCTTGGCCTTGGATTCGGCCGGGAAGTATTCGGCGACATACAGACGGCCCGCGGCCTCGCCCAAGGCGCCCTCGGCGAAGCTGATGGCGCGCTTCTCGCGGCTGCGCTGCTCGGGCTGGCCGGCCAGGTCGCGCGAATGGAACTCCCATTGGGCGTCCGAGAAGCGCTGCGACAGCATGGGGGCGGCGTCGTCCGTGGTGTGGAAGGCCTGCCAGGCCTGCAGGGTCGCCACCGGCGTCTCACCGAAGATGGCGGCCATCTTCGGCATGGCCGTGTTCTGACGCACGATCACACGGTCGACCGCGCCCAGGCCGGCGGCGTTGAAATAGCCGGCCCAGTCGAAGCCGGGCGCTTCGGCGGCCAGGGTCTGGATCGAATAGGGGTTGTAGGTCTTGTCGCGGTTGCGGTTCTCGATCGGGGTCCAGTGGGCCTCGGCGATCCGATCTTCCAGGGCGACGATGGCGGCCGCCGAACCGGCCGGGTCGGCCCAGCCGATGTTGGTCAACATCCGCTCGATATAGGCCTGATACTTCTCCTTCTTGTCGGCGAAGCGGGCGTCCAGATAATAGTCGCGGTTGGGCATCCCCAGGCCCGACTGACCGGTCGAGACGGCGTAGCGGGTCGGGTTCTTCTGGTCGATGGTGATGCCGGTGCCGAAGAAGGAGCCGCCCGCGCGTCCCTGGGTCTGGCCCATGTAGGCGGCGATTTTCTCATGAGTGTCGGCGGCGCGGATGGCGGCCAGATAGGGCGCCAGCGGCTGGGCGTCCAACTGGTCGACGCGGGCCTGGTCCATGTAGGCGCGATAGGCGTCGGCGATCTTCTGCTCGTCCGAACCGGCGGCCAGGTCGGTGCGCGCGGCCAGATCCGTCACCAGCCTCTTCATGCGGTTGTCGGACAGTTCGCGCAGCAGGGCGAAGGAGCCGTAGGAGGTGCGGTCAGACGGGATGGTCAGTTGGTCGATGGCCGCGCCGTTGGCGTAGCGAAAGAAGCTGTCGCCCGGATCGACCGAGGTGTCGCGGCCCGCCAGGTCGAAGCCCCAGGTTCCGTATTTCGGTGCGTCGGTGCCCTGCCAGCCCGAAGCGCCGCCCTCGGCGGCCGGAGTCTGGAACAGTTCGAAGACGGTGCAGGCGTCGTCGATGCAGGCATGGTCGTGGCCGTCATGGGCCAGGGCGGCGGCGGGCGCCAGAAGGGCCGCGGCGGCGACCCCAGCGAACAGTTTCTTCATTGTCGTTTCCTCATCTCGGCCCAAGGGCAGGGCGGCCCGAAGCGTAGAAGCTTCGGGCGATCCGGCAGTCTTAAAAAATTTTATCGCGAAGGGCGAGGGCGGGATTCGCATCTGCGGGGTTCGGCGCCGGCGCCCGATGTCTTCGCCATACATGAGCCGTGCAATAAAGCAGGACTAATGGCAAAGCTTTGATTCCACGTCTGTCGTTCAACGGCCCCTATCCGTAGAACTGCGTAGCCCTGTTGAACTCACAACCGGCCTGCGGCAAAGTTTTATGCCGCTTGTGACCCATTTTGGTCATTGTTCGGTGATGAAAGTTCACCACTTCCTCCCAGGAGCGTCGTCAGTCTCGTTCCAGGTTCGCGTCGGACGACAGCGAGCCGCGATGAGGCGAACGCCGCCTATAGATGAGTTTAGAGCCGTCGCCGATGCGTGAGTCTTCCCAGTCCGCCCCTGCAGTCGCCGAAGTCGAAGCCCAGCCTCGACTGAACCGCCGCCAGGCCGCCAAGGTGCGCACGCGTCAGAAGGTGCTGGACGCCGCCCGCACCCTCTTCGCCGAGCGCGGCTATGACGCCGCCACCATCCGCGATATCGCCAAGGGGGCGGGCATGTCGACCGGCGCCGTCTTCGCCAACTTCCAGGACAAGGCCGAGCTGTTCGAAGCCGTCTTCTCCGAGGAGATGGAAGGCCTGCTGGCCGACATCCGCACCGCTGCGGCCGCCGAAGGCCGCGTGCTGGATCGCCTGTCGAACGGATTGACCGCCGGCTATCACCGCTCGCTGGACCACCTGCCGCTGATGCAGGCCATGGTCGCCCGCTCCTGGTTCCAGCCGGAAGACGCCGATCTGCGTTCGCGCGCCTTCGTCCGTCCGCTGGTCGAGGCCGTGGCTGAATTGCTGCAGGCCGGCGTGCGCGAGGGCGAACTGCGCCAGGACGTGGACCTGCCGCTTCTGGCGCGTCTGATCTGGGACGTCTTCATCTCCAACTTCCGCTTCGCCGCCTATGACAACTGGGGCATCGAAGAGCTGACGCCGCATATCCGCAAGCAGCTCGAGCTGATCCTGTCCAGCCAGTTGGCGCGTCAGTAACTTCAGTCGGGATCGATTTGGGGCCGCACGCCGAACAGGCGCGCGGCCCTTTTTCTCGCCCATTCTCAGAAGCCGATGGAACGCCGCTCTTCTTCGGGTGTTGCAGTCCAAGGCCAAGCTGAAGATGGGAGGGCGCCATGTCGTCCATTGAGCGCGGACGTGGATTCGGCAGCGTCCTTGTCAGGCTTCTGGGGATCGTCATCGCCCTGATCGGGCTGACGCTGACCATAGGCGGGGGCCAGCTGATCATGCTGGGCGGATCCGCCTATTATCTGATCGTCGGCCTGTTGATGATCGTGTCCGGGGGGCTTCTGGCCCTGCTGCGGCCGTTGGGCGCCTGGCTCTATATCGCCATCTTCATCGGCACCGTCGTTTGGGCTCTGTGGGAGGTCGGACTGAACGGCTGGGCCCTGGTCCCGCGCGTGGTGGCGCCGCTGGTGCTGCTGATCGCCGTGGTCCTCAGCTTGCCGGCGCTGAAGCGCGACGGGGGCGGAGGCAAGCTGGTCTGGGGCGGGCTCGCGGCGATCGCCGTCTTCTGCCTCGTTTCCGGCGTGGTCGTGGCCCAGGCCAACAAGGCCAGGGTGATGAGCCCGGTTCCGTCCGCCGGAAACGGCGCCGTGGGCGACCCGGCGGTGCTGAAGGTCGGCGCCGACTGGCCCGCCTGGGGCGGCTCTGACAGCGCCCAGCGCTATTCCCCGCTGAGCCAGATCAACAAGGACAATGTGAAGGGACTGCAGCGCGCCTGGACCTTCCGCACCGGCGACCTGCCGGATGAGCGCTGGGGCGCCGAGACGACCCCGCTCAAGGTCGGTGACACCCTCTACCTGTGCTCGGCCCGCAATCGTCTGTTCGCGGTCGATGCGGCCACGGGCCAGCAGAAGTGGACCTATGATCCCAAGGTCGCCGACGACCAGATCCCCTATACCGCCGCCTGCCGGGGCGTGACCTACTACGCCGTCCCTAACGTTGATGCGGCTCAGCCCTGCGCCACGCGGATCATCGAGGGCACGCTGGACGGACGGCTGGTGGCCGTGGACGCCCGCACGGGGGCGCCCTGCGCCGGGTTCGGTGCGAATGGCGAAGTCAGCATCAAGCATGGGATGGGCGACCCCTATCCCGGCATGGTGTCGATCACCTCGGCGCCGGTCATCGTGCGCGGGGTGGTGGTCACCGGCCATCAGGTTCTGGACGGCCAGAAGCGGTGGAACGCCTCGGGCGTGATCCAGGGCTTCGACGCGGTGACGGGCGAGCTGCGCTTCGCCTGGGACATGATGCGTCCGGACATCACGACCCTGCCGCCCGAAGGCGAGACCTATACGCCGGGCACGCCGAACATGTGGACCACGGCCACGGCGGATGAGGCGCTGGGCCTGGTCTTCCTGCCGATGGGCAACTCCTCGGCCGACTATTATTCCGGCCTGCGCCGCCCGGCCGAGAATGAATACGCAACCTCCCTGGTCGCGCTGGACGTGACCACGGGCAAGCCGCGCTGGCATTTCCAGACGGTGAGGAAGGATGTGTGGGACTATGACCTGGGCTCGCAGGCGACCCTGGTCGACATGCCGATCAACGGGACCCTGGTTCCGGCGGTGATCCTGCCGTCCAAGCAGGGCGACCTCTATATCCTGGATCGCCGCACCGGCCAGCCCCTGCACAAGGTCGAGGAGCGCCGCGTGCCCCAGGGCGGCGTCGAGCCCTCGCAGCGCAGCCCGACCCAGCCCTTCTCCCTGTTCCACACGCTGAGGAAGGCCGACCTGACCGAACGGGACATGTGGGGCATGTCGCCGATCGACCAGATGGTCTGCCGCATCCAGTTCCATCAGGCGGCCTATGACGGCTACTTCACCCCGCCGACGGCGGACCGCTACTGGATCCAGTATCCGGGCTACAACGGCGGCTCGGACTGGGGCGGGGTTGCGGTCGACCCGGCGCGCGGCGTGATTGTCGCCAACTACAACGACATGCCCAACCACAATCGCCTGGTGCCCCGCGCGGAAGCGGACCGCCTGGGCTGGTTCCCGCGCGACGATCCTCGCTACATCGAGCGCGAGAAGGAGGCGGCCAACCGCGGCGGCAACCTGTCGAAGTCCAAGGCCGAGGGCGCGGGCGACCCGCAGATGGGCGTGCCCTACGCCATCGACGTCAATGCGGGCTGGCGGGTCAAGTTCACCGGCCTGCTGTGCAAACAGCCGCCCTATGGCGGGATGCGCGCCATCGATCTGAAGAGCGGCCGCACCCTGTGGGACCGCCCGTTCGGCACGGCGAGGAAGAACGGACCGTTCGGCATTCCCTCCATGCTGCCGCTGGAGATCGGCACGCCGAACAACGGCGGCTCGGCGGTGACGGCGGGCGGACTGATCTTCATCGCCGCCGCGACGGACGACCTGATCCGCGCCATCGATATCGAGACGGGCAAGACGGTGTGGTCGGACGTGCTTCCGGCGGGCGGTCAGGCCAATCCGATGATCTATGAGCAGAACGGCCGCCAGTATCTGGTCATCATGGCCGGCGGGCATCACTTCATGGAGACGCCGCGCGGGGACTATGTGATCGCCTATGCGCTCCCTGAAAGGGGCGCATAAGCACTCTTTCTCTGGGGCCTATCGCCCTTCGGGCTGCTTGAGGCCCGCTCGAGATAAGGAAGGCCGGAGCTCGGACTCCGGCCTTCTCTGCGTCGGGGATGGATCAGGGGCGCGTCTGGCCCTGGCCGCGCACCACATATTTGTAGGTGGTCAGCTGCTCCGCCCCGACTGGCCCGCGCGCATGCAGCTTTGAGGTCGAGATGCCGATCTCGCCGCCGAAGCCGAATTCGCCGCCGTCGGCGAACTGGGTCGAGGCGTTGATCAGGACGATGGCGCTGTCGACGCCGTTGGCGAAGCGTTCGGTGGCCTTCTCATCGGTGGTGACGATGGCCTCGGTGTGGCCCGAGCCGTAGCGGCGGATGTGGTCGACCGCGCCGTCCACGCCGTCCACCACGCGCACTGACAGGATGGGGGCCAGGTATTCGGTGGTCCAGTCGACCTCGGTCGCCTCGCTTATGTTCGGGACCAGGGCGCGGGCCTCGGGGTCGCCGCGTAGTTCGCATCCGGCGTTGATCAGGTCGGCGGCGACGGCGGGCAGAAGGCGATCCGCAGCCGCGCGGTCCACCAGCAGAGTCTCGGTCGCGCCGCAGACGGAGACGCGGCGCATCTTGGCGTTCAGGGTCACGCGACGGGCGACGTCCAGGTCGGCGGCGCCGTCCAGATAGGTGTGGCACAGGCCCTCGAGGTGGCCCAGCACCGGCGCCTTCGCCTCGGCCTGAACTCGCGCGACCAGACTCTTGCCGCCGCGCGGGATGATCAGGTCGACGGCGCCGTCGAGGCCCGACAGGATGGCGCCGACGGCCTCGCGATCCGGCACGGGGACCAGTTGGACGGCGTCGGCGGGCAGGCCCGCTTCGGCTACGGCGCGGGCGACGACGACGGCGACGGCGCGCGAGGAGTCCAGACAGTCCGAGCCGCAGCGCAGGATCGCCGCATTGCCGGACCGGATGCACAGGGCGGCGGCGTCGGCGGTGACGTTGGGGCGGCTCTCATAGATGACGGCCAGAACGCCGATGGGGGTGCGGACGCGGGCGATGTCCAGGCCGTTGGCCGGGGTCCAGCGGGCCATTTCGGCCCCGACGGGATCGGGCTGGGCGGCGATGGTTTCGACCGCGAGGGCCATGCCCTCGACGCGGGCGGGGGTCAGGGCCAGGCGGTCGATCAAGGCCTCGGACAGGCCGCCGTTGCGGGCGTGGCTTACGTCGCGGGCGTTGGCGGATAGGATGTCGGTCTCGGCCGCGCGCAGGCCCTCGGCGAGCCGGTGAAGCGCCTCGGTCCGGGCGTCCGGCGTCGTGGCGCGCAAGGATTCTGCGGCGGCGCGGGCGCGGCGGCCCATGTCCCGCATGGCGGCGTCGAGGTCGCTCATCGGTCCTCCAGAACCAGATCGTCGCGGTGGATGACGACCGAGGGGCCGCGATAGCCCAGCAGGCTTTCGATTGCGTCCGAATGGCGGCCGCGGATCAGGGCGATCTCGTCGGCGGCGTAGGCGGCCAGTCCGACGCCGATGCGAAGGCCGTCAGGGCCGGTCAGGCGCACGCTGTCGCCCTTGCCGAAGTCGCCGCTGACGGCGACGACGCCGGAGGGTAGCAAGCTCTTTCCGGCATGGAGGGCGGCGACTGCCCCGGCGTCCAGCGTCAGGGCGCCGCCGGGCGCCACGCTGCCCGCGATCCACTGCTTCCACGCGGCCATGGGGGTGGCGGGGGCCAGGATCAGGCTGGCGCGGGCGCCGTCGAGCACAGCCTTCAGCGGATGGGCCGTCAGTCCCGAAGCGATGACGGTGGCGCACCCGGCCGAGGCGGCGATCTGGGCCGCCGCCAGCTTGGTCGCCATGCCGCCTGTGCCGACGCCGGCCTGCGCATTGGCGCCTGAGGCCATGGCCAGCACCTCGGGCGACAGCCGCTCGATCAGGGGCAGGTGACGGGCGTCCGGATCGCGGCGCGGATCGGCGGTGTAGAGGCCGTCCACGTCGGACAGCAGGATCAGCAGGTCGGCCCGTCCGAGTTGCGCCGCGCGCGCGGCCAGGCGGTCGTTGTCGCCGTAGCGGATCTCTTCGGTGGCGACGGTGTCGTTCTCATTGACCACGGGGACGACGCCGTGGCTCAGCAGGGCCTCAAGCGTGGCGCGGCCGTTGAGCCAGCGGCGCCGCCGTTCGGTGTCGTCGCGGGTCAGCAGCACCTGGCCCGCCATCAGGCCGTGGGGCGCCAAAGCTTCTTCCCAGGCGTGCATCAGCAGGGTCTGGCCCACGGCGGCCGCGGCCTGCTTGTCCTGAAGGCGGCTGGTCGAGAGGTTCAGGCGTCCGCGTCCCAGGGCGACGGCGCCGGAGGAGACGACGATCGCCTCGCGGCCCTGTCGGCGCAGTTCGGCGATGTCGGCGGCCAGGCTGGCCAGCCACGGCGCGGCGACGGCGCGTCGATCGGCGTCGAACAGCAGGGACGAGCCGATCTTGATCACCACCCGGCGCGCCTGGGTCAGGGCGACGGCGGGCGAGGCTGCGGCCGCAGCGGCTTGGGGGAGGGCGGAGGAGGCGGTCACATCGCCTCCCTATCGCAAGATCATCGCCTCAGCCAAGTTGTTGGCGAGGATTATTCGACACGACGGCCGTGACGCGCGATTCAAATGAAGAAAATTCTATCTTTGTGTCGCGCGGCGGAAGAAGCGCCAAAGAAAACGCCCGGCGGGCGAACCAGCCGGGCGTCTCAGTTTCAGCTTGAGGCTGAAGGTCAGGCTTCGGGATCGGGAGCCTGTTCCCAACCGCCCGCCAGGGCCTTGAACAGGCCGATCTGGTAGGTGGTGACCTGGGCTTCCGAGGCGGCCAGGGCGGCGTCGGCGCCGGCCAGGGTGCGCTCGGAATCGAGCACCGTCAGGAAGCTGTCGGCGCCGGCGTCGAAGCGCAGGCGCGACAGGCGCGCCGCCGTAGCCGCCTGATCCCGCGCGGTGCGCAGGGCCGTGCGGCGGTCCAGTTCGTTGGCGTAGGCGCTGAGCGCCGTCTCGGTCTCCTGCAGCGCGGTCAGCACGGTCTGGTCGAAGGTCGCCAGGGCCGCGTCCGACTGGGCGCCGGCCTGTTTGATCCGCGCGCGGGCCGCCCAGACGTTGGGGAAGGACCAGGAGATCAGGGGACCCACGCTGAAGCGGAAGTTGGCGTCCTCGCCCAGGTCTGAGGCGTCGAGCGCCGTCGATCCCACCGAGCCGCCCAGGCGGATGCTGGGATAGAGGCCGGCGGTGGCGACGTTGACGCGGGCGGCGGCGGCCGACAGGCGGGCCTCCGCCTGACGCACGTCGGGACGGCGGGCCAGAAGCGCCGCGCCGTCGCCGACCGGGATCGGCTGCGACAGTTGCGGCGGGGACTGGCAGGCGCGAGCCGCCTCGCTGGCCTCGGCCGGGGTGCGGCCGGTCAGGGTGGCCAGGCGGAACAGGGCGCCGTCGCGCGACGCCCGCAGGGGCGGCAGGCTGGCGCGGGTCTGTTCCAGGGCGGCGCGGGCGCGGGCCACGTCCAGACCATTGCCGGCGCCCCCGTCCAGCAGGCGCTGGGTCAGGTCGACGGTCTGGGTCTGCAGGTCGATGGTCCGTTCGGCCACGGCGATCTGGGCGTTGGCCGAGCAGGTGTCGGCGTAGGCCCGGGCCGTTTCGGCCGCGACGGTCACCCGCACGACCTCCAGGGCGGCGGCGGCGGCGGCCACGTCGCCCCGCGCGGCGCGGATGGAGGATTCCACCCGGCCGAACAGGTCGATCTCATAGGAGACATCCAGGCCGACGTCATAGGTGTCGACTTCCGGCAGCTTGGCGCCGCCGGCGGTGGGCACGGTGTCGGTCGAGGCCCGGCTGCGGTTGTAGGCGGCCGAGGTCGTGGTGGTCGGGAACCGGCCCGAGCGGGCTTCGGACAGCGAGGCCCGGACAGCGCGCAGATTGGCCGCGGCCGCCTCCAGCTCGTTGTTCTCGGTCAGGGCCTGCTGGATCAGGCCGTCGAGGGTCGGATCCTGATACAGCCGCCACCAGTCGTCGCGGGCCGCCTCGGTCGAAACCGAGGCGGATTGCGAGCCGATGAAGGCGCCCTGGCCTTCGGCCGGGAGGGTGGGGAGCGGCGCCTTGGGGCCCACCGCGCAGGCGGCGAGCAGGGCGGCCGACCCCGCGGCGGTCAGCAGAGTGCGGAGTTTGCCGTTCATTTTACGCATCTCCCTGGCGCGGAGCGGCGGTCGCCGGTTCCGGGCCGTCGGGGTCAAAGGGGTCGTGCGGCGGAGCGCCGAAGCTGGTGGGGAGCTCGCGCTCCTTGCCCGGCGCCTTGGGCAGCTTGCCCGCCATCCAGCGACAGATGACGTAGAAGACCGGGGTGAAGATCAGACCGAAGAAGGTCACCCCCAGCATCCCGTAGACCACTGCGATCCCCAGGGCGTTCTGCATCTCCGATCCGGGGCCCGAAGCGATCGCCAGGGGCAGCACGCCGAAGATGAAGGCGAACGAGGTCATCAGGATCGGGCGCAGACGCTGGCGCGCGGCCTGGACGGCGGCGTCCCAGCGGTTCAGGCCCTGTTCGTCCTCGGCCTGCTTGGCGAACTCCACGATCAGGATGGCGTTCTTGGCCGCCAGGGCGATCAGGACCACCAGGCCGACCTGGGTCAGGATGTTGTTGTCCAGACCATGCAGGTTCACCCCGAGGATGGCCGCCAGGATACACATCGGCACGATCAGGATGACCGCCAGCGGCAGGGTGAAGGCCTCATACTGAGCGGCCAGCACCAGGAAGACGAACACCACAGCCATCAGGAAGATGATGGTCGACCCGCCGGCCGCCGCCTTCTCCTGCAGCGCAATTTCCGTCCACTCGTAGCTGAAGCCGTCCGGCAGCGTCTTGGCCGCCAGCTCCTCCATCGCGGCGATGGCGTCGCCGGTGGACACGCCCGGGGCCGCTTCACCCTGCAGTTCCGAAGCCGGGAACAGGTTGTAGCGGACCACGCGCGCCGGGCCGGAATCGTCGGCCAGGGTCGCCACCGAACCGATCGGCACCATGCCGCCGGTGGCCGAACGGACCTTCAGATTGGCGATGTCGGCCAGTTCGTCGCGATAGGCGGGCTCGGCCTGGGCGGTCACGCGGAAGGTGCGGCCCAGGAAGTTGAAGTCGTTGACGTAGGTCGAGCCGAGGTAGGTGCCCAGGGTGTTGAACACGGTTGAGGGCTGGACCCCCATCAACAGGGCCTTGTCGCGGTCGACGTTGGCGGCGATGCGCGGCGAACCGGTGTTGTAGAGGCTGAACACCTGCTGCACCTGATCCGGGGCCTGGGCGGCGGCGCCCATCATGGCGAAGGTCGCGCCTTCCAGGGCCTGGAAGCCGGCGCCCGAACGGTCCTGGATCATCATCTTGAAGCCCGAGCCGGTGCCCATGCCCTGAACGGGCGGGGGCGACAGCATGAAGATGCTGGCTTCCTCGATGACGCCGGTCGCCCCGCTGAGCGCGCCGGCCAGGGCCGAGGCTTCCAGTTCGGGCGTGGTCCGCTCGTCATAGTCCTTCAGCTTGATGAACATGGTGGCGGCGTTGGACGACAGCGAGAAGCTGGACCCGTCCAGGCCGGCGAAGGCGGTGACTTCCTGAACGCCGTCGGCCTTCTGGACGATTTCGACGGCCCTGTTCATCGCCGCCTTCGTGCGTTCCAGCGAGGCGCCCGGCGGAAGCTGGACGACGCCGATCAGCACGCCCTGGTCCTGCGCCGGAATGAAGCCGGTGGGCGTGTCGGTCATGCGCCAGCCCGTCAACGCCAGCAGGGCGGCGTAGATGACGAGCATGACGGTGACCATGCGGATCAGGCGGGCGGTCATACGGCCGTAGCGGTCCGACACCCAGTCGAAGCCCTCGTTGAACTTGGCTCCGGCCCAGCCGAGGTAATAGGTGATCGTGCCGATCAGACCCGGCTTGCGGTGATGGTCGTGCTCCTTGTGCGGCTTGAGCAGCAGGGCCGACAGGGCCGGAGACAAGGTCAGCGACACGAGGAGCGAGATCAGCGTCGCCGAGGCGATGGTGACGGCGAACTGGCGGAAGAAGATGCCGGGGATGCCGGGCACGAAGGCGGTCGGCACGAACACCGAGGTCAGCACCAGGGAGATGGCGATCAGGGCGCCCGACACTTCCTGCATCGACCGATAGGCCGCTTCCTTGGGCGTCAGGCCCTCGCGGATGTAGCGCTCGACGTTCTCGACCACGATGATGGCGTCGTCGACGACGATGCCGACGGCCAGAACCAGGGCGAACAGCGACAGGGAGTTGATCGAGAAGCCCAGAGCCAGCTGCACCGCGAAGGTGCCGACCAGGGCGACGGGGATGGCCAGGATCGGGATGATGGCCGCACGCCAGGTCTGCAGGAAGACCAGGATGACGATCATCACCAGGAAGACGGCTTCGATCAGCACGTGCTCCACGGCCGAGACCGAGGCGGCGACGTATTCCGTCGGGTTATAGGGGATGGCGTACTTCACGCCGGGCGGGAAGTCGGCCTTGATGGCGTCCAGCTCGGCGATGACCGCCTCGGCGGTCGACAGGGCGTTGGAGCCCGGCTGCTGGATGACGGCGATGCCGACGCCACGCTGACCGTTGAAGTAGCCTTCGACGCCGTAGATTTCCGAGCCGAGTTCGATGCGGGCGATGTCGCTGACGCGGGTCACGCGCCCTTGAGCGTCGGTCTTGAGCACGACCTTGCCGAACTCTTCCGGGGCCGACAGGCGGCCCTCGACCTGAACCGGCAGCTCGAAGGCGGCGGCGTTGGTCGGGAAGGGGGGCTGGCCGATCGAACCGCCGGCGGCCTGGACGTTCTGGGCCTGCAGGGCGGCGACGATCTCCGGCGCGGTCAGGTCGCGCGCGGCCGCCTTGGCCGGGTCGATCCAGATCCGCATGGAGTAGTTGCCGCCGCCGAAGACCTGGACGCCGCCGACGCCGTCGATCCGCAGCAGGCGGTCGCGGATGGTCGACTGGGCCATGTTGCCCAGGTAGTCGCTGTCGATGCCGGGGTCGTCGGACGTCAGCGACGCCAGCATCAGGAAGCCGGTCGACTCCTTGTTGACGACGACGCCGACCTGACGGACCTGCGCCGGAAGGCGCGGCTCGGCCAGGGCGACCCGGTTCTGGACCAGCACCTGGGCGGTGTCGAGGTCGGTGCCGGGCTGGAAGGTCACAGTGACCTGGACCCGGCCGTCGGAGGTCGACGACGAGGTCATGTAGAGCATGTTCTCGACGCCGTTGATCTCCTGCTCCAGCGGCGCGGCGACCGTCTCGGACAGGGTTTCAGCCGAGGCGCCGGCGTAGGAGGCGGTCACGCTGATCGTCGGCGGCGCGATATCCGGATACTGCGCCAGCGGCAGCATCGGCATGGCGAAGGCGCCGATCAGGGTGATGAAGACCGAGATCACGATCGCGAAGATCGGTCGGTCGATAAAGAAGCGGGATATGTTCATGGATCAGGTTCCGGCCCGTGAGCCTCCTCCTCAGCCGGCGCTGGCGGCGAAGGTGGCGGTCGAGGCGACGGGGGCCGTGGTCACAGGCGCTTGCGCCTGGGTTTCCTCGGCCTTGATGGTCCCGTTCTGGGCGGTGACCTTCTGGCCCGGACGGGCGCGCTGAAGGCCGTTGATGATGACGCGATCGTCGGGCGTCAGGCCCGTGCGCACGACGCGCAGGCCGTTGGCGATCGGTCCCAGCTGGACCGGCTTGGCGGCCACGGCGCCGTCCTTGCCGACCACATAGACGACCTTGCGCGGACCGTCGGTGACGATGGCCGCGTCGGGCACCAGCATGGCCGCATAGCCGCCCGAGCCCGCCAGCTGGGCGTGGCCGAACATGCCGGGCTTCAGGAAGCCGTCGGCGTTCTGCACCACGGCGCGCAGGCGGATGGTGCCTGAGGAGGCGTCGATGGCGTTGTCGGTGAAGTCCAGCGTCCCGGTGCGGTCATAGCTGGTCTCGTCCTGCAGACGGATGCGGATCGGGGCGGCGCCGTTGCGGGCGTCGCGCTGATACTTCAGCGCCAGGGCTTCGGAGCCGTCGAAGACGAAGTAGATCGGCGACGAGGAGACGATGGTGGTCAGCACGTCGCCGGCCGACGAGCCGCCGCCGATCAGGTTGCCCGGATCGACCCGGCGGTCGGACACGCGGCCCGAGATGGGGGCGGTGACGCGGGTGAATTCGACGTCCAGCTGACGCGCGCGGATGGCGGCGTTGGCGGCGGCCACGGCGGCCTCGGCGGTCTGGACGGCGCCGCGCTTGGCGTCGACCTCGGCCTGGGACACGGCCTGGGAGGCCAGCAGGCCCTCGGCGCGGGTCAGTTCAGTGCGGGCCAGGGTGAGCTGGGCCTGGCCCTGGGCCAGCTGGGCGCGGGCCGCAGCCAGGGCGGCCTGGGCCGGACGCGGGTCGAGGGTGAACAGAAGCTGGCCCTGACGCACGAAGTCGCCGTCCTTGAAGTGGACCGACTGGATGTAGCCGCCGACGCGGGCGCGCACGTCGACCGAGCGAGGCGCTTCGAAGCGCCCCGTGAATTCGTCCCAGTCGACGACCTGTTGCGACAGGGGAGCCGCCACCGTCACGGGCGGCGCGCCCTGGGCCGGCGCTTCCTGTCCCTTGGAACAGCCATAGAGGGCGGCCGCTATCAAAGCGGACGCGACCGCGATCTTAACCGTGCGCATCGGCGCAATCTCCTTGGGAGTAGCGTGATTGAGAGAGACTGTCGCTCTTTGGGGAGAAGGCGTCCAGTCAACACCGGCTGACTTAAAGACGATGAAGGCGACGCTTGTCAACGCCTGATGACAAGGCCATATAGTCCGTAAGGTTTATTGGAGTGCGACCAATTGGTCCTTTGCGACGTCCCCCGGCCGCGTAACGCCAACGCCACCCGCCAGGCTATCCTGGAAGCGGCGCGCGAACGCTTTTGTGCGGAAAGCTATGATGACGTGGGCATGCGCGATGTGGCGCGCGACGTCGGCGTCGATGCGGCCCTGATCAGCCGCTACTTCGGTTCGAAGGAAGATCTGTTCCTGTCCGTGCTGGACAGCTGCAAGAACGGGCGCGATCTGATGGAGGGCGACCGCGCGGATTTCGGTCAGCGCCTGGCCACGGAGGTCGTCTATGGCGAGGCGGCCCGGTGCGAGGCCGACCCGACCGGCGAGAAGATGCGCGGCCTGCTGATCCTGTTGCGCTCGATCGGCTCGACCAAGGCGATGGACGTGGTGCAGCGTACGGCGAACAATCGTTTCTTCGACCCCCTGACCCAATGGATCGGCGGCGAGGACGCGGCCGTGCGAGCGCGCCTGGCGTCCGGCCTGATCATGGGCATGGCGATCGGCCGCGAGCTGTCGGACGGCTTCTCCGCCCTGACGGAAGAGCAGCGGGGCCGCCTGCGCGACCGCATGGCGAAGGCCCTGCAGGGGCTGATCGACGGCTGAATTGAAAAGAGGCGGACCGAAGCCCGCCTCTTTCTTCCTCTCTTGCCCGAAGCTCAGGCCCAGTGCATCGGCACATGGCGCGCGGCCGCCCAGTGGATGGCGCGGATGGCGTCGACGATGGCGCGCGTGGCGGCGACCGTGCCCAGGGGGCCGCCCAGGTCGGCGGTGACCGCCCCCGAAGCCAGAACGGCCGCGACCGCCGCCTCGATGGAGTCGGCCTCATCCTCCAGTTCGAAGCTGTGGCGCAGCATCATGGCCGCCGACAGCACCATGCCGACGGGGTTGGCCAGATCCTGGCCGGCGATGTCCGGCGCCGAGCCGTGGATCGGTTCGAACAGGCCCGGCCCGTCCGCGCCCAGCGACGCCGAGGGCAGCAGGCCGATGGAGCCGCCCAGCACCGAAATCTCGTCCGACAGGATATCGCCGAACATGTTCTCGGTCAGGATGACGTCATAGTCGCGAGGCTTGCGGATCAGGTGCATGGCCATGGAGTCGACCAGGGCGTGCTCCAGGGTGATCTGGGGATATTCCTCGGCGTGGATGCGGGTCACGACCTCGCGCCACAGGCGGCTGGTCTCCATGACGTTGGCCTTGTCGACCGAGGTGACCTTGCCGCGCCGTTGCTGGGCGGCCTGGAAGGCGGCGCGGGCGACGCGCTCGATCTCCTCGACCGTATAGACGCACAGGTCGGAAGCCTGCGTCTCGGTGCGCGTGCGCTCGCCGAAATAGACGCCGCTGGTCAGCTCGCGGAAGACGATCAGGTCGACGCCCTCGACGATCTCCTTCTTCAGAGGCGAGCGATGGGCCAGCACCGGCGAGACCTGCAGCGGGCGCAGGTTGGCGTACAGACCCATGGCCTTGCGGATGGCCAGCAACCCCTGCTCCGGGCGCACCGGGGCGTCGTCCCATTTGGGCCCGCCGACCGCGCCCAGCAGGACGGCGTCGGAGGCCAGGCAGGCGCTTCGGGTCTCTTCCGGCAGAGCCTCGCCGACCGCGTCGATGGCGGCGCCGCCGATCAGATGCTCGGAAAATTCGAAGCGGTGGCCATAGATGTCGCCGATGCAGGTCAGGACGCGCTGGGCGGCCAGGGCCACCTCGGGACCGACCCCGTCGCCGGGCAGAACGGCGATGTTGAAGGTGCGGGCGGCAGGCGTTTCACGGGCGGTCATCAGGCGGTCTCCGGCTGATAGATGTCTTGGCGCAGGCGTTCGTAGGTGGTGACGTAGGGCAGCTTCGATTGGAGCCAGCCGAGGGCGTCCACCCCGTCCAGCAGGCACTGGCGGGCGAAGGACTCGACCTTGAACGGCACGGCCGGGGCGTTGCCGCGCCGGATCTCGCCGGCTTCCAGATCGATGGTGACGGGCTGCTCCGGGTGGGCGGCCAGATCGTCCCAGACGGCCTGATCGACGACGATGGGCAGGAAGCCGTTCTTCAGGGCGTTGGAAGTGAAGATGTCGGCGATCTCGGTCGAGATCACCGCCCGGAAGCCGTAGTCCAGCAAGGCCCAGGGCGCGTGTTCGCGCGACGAGCCGCAGGCGAAGTTCGGCCCGGCCAGCAGGATGCGCTGTTCGGTCGGGTCGATGCGGTTCAGCACCGCCTCCGGTTTGGGCGAGCCGTCGGCCTCATAGCGCCAGTCGTGGAAGGCGTGGGCGCCCAGACCCTCGCGCGTCGTGGTGGTCAGGAAGCGCGCGGGGATGATCTGATCGGTGTCGATATTGGCCTGACTCAGGGTCAGGGTCTTCGACGTCAGGGTCTTGAAAGCCTCAGGCATGAATGGCCTCCAAGTAAGCGCGCGGGTCGGTCAGCACCCCGGCGACGGCGCTGGCGGCGGCGGTGGCGGGGCTGGCCAGGATGGTTCGGGCGCCCTTGCCCTGACGGCCCTCGAAATTGCGGTTGGAGGTCGAGACGGCCAGCTGGCCCGGCGCCACGACGTCTCCGTTCATGGCGATGCACATGGAGCAGCCGGGGATGCGCCATTCGGCGCCCGCCTCGGTGAAGACCCGGTCCAGACCTTCGGCCTCGGCGTCGCGACGGACGGCCTCCGAGCCGGGCACGACCAGCATCCGCACGCCCGGCTGGACCTTGCGGCCGCGCAGGACGTCGGCGGCGGCGCGCAGATCGGGCAGGCGACCGTTGGTGCAACTGCCGATGAAGACGACGTCGACCTTGTGGCCGGTGGTCGCCTCTCCAGCAGTGAAGCCCATGTAGTCGATGGCCTTCTGGTCCGAGGCTGAGCGCGGCTGCGGCACCGGCGCGCCGACGGGTGCGCCTGCATCGGGGGTGGTGCCCCAGGTGGCCATCGGGCGGATGGCGGCGCCGTCCAGCACGACCTCCTTGTCGAAGGTCGCGCCGGGGTCGGTGGCCAGGCTCAGCCAGTCGGCGACGGCGGCCTCATAGTCGGCGGGGACGTGGCGACGGCCGCGCAGCCAGTCCACGGTGGTCTGGTCGGGGGCGATCATGCCCGCCCGCGCGCCCGCCTCGATGGACATGTTGCACAGGGTCATGCGCCCTTCCATGTCCAGCGAACGCACGGCCTCGCCCGCATATTCGATGACGTAGCCGGTGCCGCCGCCGAAGCCGATGGCGGCGATGACGGCCAGGGCGACATCCTTGCCGGAGACGCCGGGACGCAGGCGCCCGTCGACCGTCACCCGCATGGCCTTGGCCCGGCGCTGCAGCAGGCACTGGGTCGCCAGCACATGGCCGACTTCCGAGGTGCCGATGCCGAAGGCCAGCGCCCCGAAGGCGCCGTGGGTGGCCGTGTGGCTGTCGCCGCAGACGACGGTCATGCCCGGCTGGGTCAGGCCCAGCTCCGGCCCCATGACGTGGACCACGCCGCGCTGATCCGAGCCCCAGCCCGCCAGTTCGACGTTATGTCGGGCGCAGTTGGCCTCCAGGGTCTCGACCTGACGACGCGCCTGTTCGGTGACGTAGGGGCGCTGACCATCCGACCCGGCGGGCAGGGTGGGGGTCGAGTGGTCCAGGGTGGCGAAGGTGCGGTCGGGGCGGCGGACCTTCAGCCCGCGCGCCTCGATCTCGGAGAAGGCCTGAGGCGAGGTGACTTCGTGGACCAGGTGCAGGTCCACATACATGACGCCCGGCGTCTCGGCGGTTTCCGGCACGACGACGTGCCGGTCCCACACCTTCTGATACAGGGTCTTAGGCCGGCTCATGCACGCGCTCCTGTGCGGCGGCGCCGGCGGTGGTCTCGCCGATCGGCTCCAGCCAGCCGTAGCGGTCGGGCGTCGTGCCGTCGAACAGGCCGCGGAAGGCCTTGTTGACCGCCTTGGTCACCGGGCCGGGACCGCCTGCGCGGGTCATGATGCCGTCGATGGAGCGGACGGGGGTGATCTCGGCCGCCGTGCCGGTCATGAAGACCTCGTCGGCGACATAGAGGGCCTCGCGCGGCAGCACCTGTTCGCGCGCCTCATAGCCCAGGCCGCGCGCCAGCTTCATCACGCTGTCGCGGGTGATGCCCTGCAGGATGGAGGCGGCGGCCGGAGGCGTCATCAGCACCCCGTCCTTGACGATGAACAGGTTCTCGCCCGCGCCCTCGGACAGCAGGCCGTCGGCGCCCAGGGCGATGCCTTCGCCGAAGCCGCGCACGCGGGCCTCGCGCCCGATCAGATAGGAGGACAGATAGTTGCCGCCCGCCTTGGCGCCCGCCGGGACGGTGTTCGGCGCCACGCGGTTCCAGCTGGAGATGCAGGCATCGACGCCCTTCTCCAGCGCCTCTTCGCCCAGATAGGCGCCCCAGGCGAAGGCCGAGATCATCACATCGCTGCGGATCGCCTCGGCCGAAGGGCTGACGCCCATGCCGCACTCGCCCAGGAAGGCCAGCGGCCGCAGATAGGCCGAGCGCAGGCCCTCGGCGCGCACCACGTCCTTGCAGGCCTGGACCAGCTCGTCCTCGGTGTAGGGCATGGGGAAGTGGTAGATGCGCGCGCTGTCGAACAGGCGTCGGATATGGTCGGTCAGGCGGAAGCCGCACGGGCCGTTGGGGGTGTCATAGACGCGGATGCCCTCGAACACCGAGGTGCCGTAGTGCAGGGCGTGGCTCATGACGTGAACCGTGGCCTTCTCCCACGCCGTCAGTTCGCCATTGATCCAGATGTTCTTAGCCAGCGGTTGCATAGGTCTTGTCCATTTGTGCGGAAGCGCCTGCCTGGGCCGTCACGGCCGCAATGATGGCGGTCAGTTCCGCGTCGTTGATCTCGCCGATCTCATCGGCGCGTCGCTTGAAGCCGGCGAAGACGTCGGCCAGGCGCTGGCCGTCCAGCACATGGCCCAGGGCTTCGGCCCGCTTGCCGACCGCGTGGCGGCCGGAATGCTTGCCCAGCACGAAGTAGCTGCCCTCGAAACCGACGTCTTCGGGACGCATGATCTCGTAGGTGCGGGCGTCGGCCATCATGCCGTGCTGGTGGATCCCGGCCTCGTGGGCGAAGGCGTTCAGGCCGACGATGGCCTTGTTGCGGGCGATGACCGTCTCGGTCACTTCGCGCAGGGTCTCGGAGGCGCGCACCAGGTGGCGGCTCTCGGAGCCGATGGTCACGCCATAGCGGTCCGCGCGGGTGCGCAGGGCCATGATGACTTCCTCGACCGAGGCGTTGCCGGCCCGTTCGCCGATCCCGTTGATCGCGCCCTCGATCTGGCGCGCCCCGCCCTCGACGGCGGCCAGGGAGTTGGCGACGGCCAGGCCCAGGTCGTTGTGCGCGTGGGACGAGAAGATGATGTCCGCGTGACGCGGGCGGATGATCCCGTCCAGATAGGCGAAGCGCTGACGCGATTCCTCGGGCGTGGCGTAGCCGACGGTGTCCGGCACGTTCAGCGTCTGGGCGCCAGCGTCGGCGGCGGCGGTCAGGGCCTCGGCCAGGAACTCCGGTTCGGTGCGGAAAGCGTCCTCGGCCGAGAACTCCACGTCGTCGAACATCGAGGCGGCGTATTCCACCGTGCGCGAAATCGTGGCCAGCACCTCGTTGGTGCTCATGCGCAGCTTGGCTGAGCGGTGGATCGGGCTGGTGGCCAGGAAGACGTGGCAGCGACGGTGCGATTTCGGCGCCGGGGCCAGGGCGCGGAAGGAGGCGTCGATGTCCTTTTCGTTGGCGCGCGACAGCGAGGCGAAGACCGGTCCCTCGATCTCGCCGCAGACGCGACGGATGCACTCCTCGTCGCCCGGCGAGGCGGCGGCGAAACCGGCTTCGATCACGTCCACGCCCAGGTCGCGCAGGACATGAGCCATCTTCAGCTTGGCTTCGGCCGACATGGAGAAGCCGGGCGCCTGTTCGCCGTCGCGCAGGGTGGTGTCGAAGATGATGACGCGGTTGGGATCGGACGCCGCGATCTCGGCGGTTCTGGATACTCGTTCTACTCGGGACATTACGCGGCCTCGGACTGGAAGGTTTGAGCCTGGATGCGCGCGACGCCGATCAGGCGATCGATCTGGCGGCCCAGGGTGTCGATGGAGCGGGCGGCGTCGCGCCCGCGAACGGTCAGGGCGATGCGGCGCATCGTGCCCTCATCCGCCATGTTGATGCCGTCGATGTGGAAGCCGCGGCGCTCCACCAGGCCGATGAGACGCTGAAGCGAGCCGTCGGCCCGGTCGATCTGGATGTGAATGGTGTCGCTCATCGCGTGGAGCCCTCCATCATTTCAGCGTTGCTCTTGCCCGGCGGCACCAGCGGCCAGACGTTTTCCTTGGGATCGATGACGACGTGGGCCAGGCAGGCGCCTTCGGCGGCCAGCAGACGGGCCAGACCGGCCTCGACCTGATCGCGGCGGTCGATGCGGAAGGCCTCGACGCCGAAGGCCTCGGCCACCTTCACGAAGTCCGGATTGTCGGACAGGTCGATCTCGGAATAGTTCTCGGCGAAGAACAGCTCCTGCCACTGACGCACCAGGCCCAGGGAGGCGTTGTCCAGCAGGACGATCTTCAGCGGCACGCCATAGCGGCGCAGGGTCGCCAGTTCCTGGATGTTCATCATGAAGCCGCCGTCGCCGGCGATGGTGACGACGACCGCCTCCGGGTCCGCCATCTGGGCGCCCAGACCGGCGGGCAGGCCGAAACCCATGGCCCCCAGGCCGCCCGAGGTGATGTGGGCTTCCGGCCGGGCGAAGCGGCAGTGCTGGGCGGCCCACATCTGATGCTGGCCGACGTCGCAGGCGGCGACGAAGCGGTCGCCCGCCATCTCCGACAGGGTCTTCAGCAGGGCAGGGGCGTAGACGCCTTCGCCCGGCGCGTCATAGCGGGCGGCGTGGCGCTCGGCCGCCGAGGCGCAGCGGATGACCCAGGGGTCGATGGCCAAACCTCCATTTCCATGGGGCGCCGCCGCCATGCGCGCGGTCAGGGCCTCGATGGCCGGGCGGATCTCGCCGCCGACGGCGACGTGGGTCTCGCGCAGCTTGCCGATCTCGGAGGCGTCGACGTCGAAGTGGACGACGCGGGCGTGGGGGGCGAACTCGGCCAGCTTGCCGGTGGCGCGGTCGTCGAAGCGGGCGCCCATGACGATCAGCAGGTCGGACGCCTGCACCGCCTCATTGGCCGCGCGCGTGCCGTGCATCCCCAGCATCCCCAGGAAGCCGGGGGCGTCGGTCGGCACTGTGCCCAGGGCGTTCAGGGTGGCGACGGCGGGGATGCCGGTGGTCTCGGCGAAGGCGCGCAGGGCTTCGGTCGCGTGACCGATCTTCACCCCGCCGCCGATGTAGATCAGCGGGCGCTGGGCGGCGCGGATGAAGCGCTCGGCCTCGGCGATGGCGTCGGGGTCGGCCTCGGTCGTCTCATTGGGAATGTTGAAGCCGAAGGGGGCGACCGTTTCGGCGAACTGGACATCCTTGGGCAGGTCGACCAGCACCGGGCCGGGACGACCCGAGGCGGCGATGTGGAAGGCCTGTTCGATGGCGGCCGGGATCTCGGCCGCGTCACGGACCAGGATGGAATGCTTCACGATCGGCAGGGTGACGCCCAGGATGTCGATCTCCTGAAAGGCGTCGGTGCCCATGACCCCTTGAGGGACATTGCCGGTGATGCAGACCATCGGCGCCGAATCCATCATGGCGTTGGCGATGCCGGTGATCAGATTGGTGGCGCCGGGGCCGGAGGTCGCCATGCAGACCCCGACCTTGCCGCTCAGCCGGGCATAGGCGTCGGCGGCGAAGGCGGCGGCCTGTTCGTGGCGCACCAGGATGTGCTTCAGCGACGAGCCGGTCAGGGCGTCGTAGATCGGCATGATGGCGCCGCCGGGGTAGCCGAACACCACCTCTACGCCCATCCGCTCCAGGCTGGAGACGAGCAGGCGCGCACCGGTCATGACGGCCGGGGCGGAAGCGGTTTTCAAGGCGGGCGCGGCGGCGCTCATCGGGTCAGTCTCACTTTATAATATACAGAGGATCAGGCGGCGGCCTGTTTGGCCGTCTGCAGCCAGGCCATGCGGTCGCGCAGACGGGCGCCGACCTGTTCGATCTGGCTGGAGCGGTCCTCGGTCAGCAGGGCCTCGTACTTCGGCTTGCCCGCCTCGTTCTCGGCGATCCATTCGCGCGCGAACTGGCCGCTCTGGATCTCGTCCAGCACGGTCTTCATGCGGGCGCGGGTCTCGTCGGTGATGACGCGCGGCCCCGAGGCCACGGCGCCCCATTTGGCCGTTTCCGAGATGAAGTGGTGCATCTTGGAGATGCCGCCTTCGTAGAACAGGTCCACGATCAGCTTCAGCTCGTGCAGGCACTCGAAATAGGCGATCTCGGGCTGGTAGCCGGCCTCGACCAGGGTGTTGAAGCCCTGGATGACCAGCTCCTTGGCCCCGCCGCACAGGACGGCCTGTTCGCCGAACAGATCGGTCTCGGTCTCTTCGCGGAACGACGTCTCCAGCAGGCCGCCGGTCGCTCCGCCGATGCCCTTGGCGTAGCCCATGGCGCGGTCGCGCGCCTTGCCGGTCGCGTCCTTCTCGATGGCGAACAGGGAGGGGACGCCCCGTCCGCGCGCGAACTCGCGGCGGACCAGATCGCCCGGGCCCTTGGGCGCCACCAGGATGACGTCCATGTCGTCGCGCGGGGTGATGCGGTCGTAGATGATCGAGAAGCCGTGGGCGAACAGCAGGGCGGCGCCCGGCTTGGCGTTCGGCTCGATGACGTCGCGATAGACCTCGTTCTGGACCATGTCGGGGGTCAGGATGGCGATGATGTCGGCGCCGCGAACGGCCTCGGCCGGCTCGGCCGTGGCCAGGCCGTCCTCGGTCGCATGCTTCCAGCCTGTGCCGCCCTGGCGAACGCCGACGACCACGTCGTGGCCGGAATCCTTCAGGTTCTGGGCGTGGGCGCGGCCCTGCGAGCCATAGCCGATGACGGCGATGCGCTGGCCGGCGATGGCGCCCGGCTTGATGTCTTCGTTGGTGTAGATGGTGATGGCCATGGAGGACGTCCTTAGGAAGCGGCGGTTTCGGTGGAGCGGGCGGCCAGATCGGCGGGGATCTGGGCTGGCGGCGGATTGGGAATGGTCACGGCCCCTTGAGAGGCGGAGGCGACGGCGGCGCGGTATTTTGCGAAAACGCCTTGCGCCGGGCGGATACGGTTGGGGGCGAAATCCGCCCGGCGCGCCTCCAGATCGACGAGCACATCGATCCTTCGGTTGGTGACGTCGATGACGATCGGATCGCCATCGCGAATGAGAGCAATCGGGCCGCCCGCCGCCGCCTCGGGCGAGACGTGGCCGGCGACGAAGCCATAGGAGGCGCCCGAGAAGCGGCCGTCGGTCAGCAGGGCGACGTTCTCCACCTTGCGGCCCTTCAGGGCGGCGGTGACCTGCAGCATCTCGCGCATGCCGGGGCCGCCCTTGGGGCCTTCGTAGCGGATGATGATGACGTCGCCTTCGCCGACCGAGCCGTCCTGCACTGCGTGGAAGGCGTCTTCCTCGCAGTCGAACACGGCGGCGGGACCTTCGAAGCGATCGACCTTGTGGCCGGTCAGCTTGATGACGGCGCCTTCCGGCGCGACATCGCCATAGATGACGGCGTAGGAGCCGCGCGCCATGACCGGGGCCTCGAAGTCGGTCACGACCTGCTGGCCGGGCTGTTCCTCGGCGTCGCCCGCTTCGGCGAACAGGCTGCGGCCCGAGACGGTCGGGACGTTGGCGATCTTGCCCGCCTCGGCCAGACGCTGGGCGACCAGGCGGGTGCCGCCGGCCGCATACAGGTGCGAGGCCAGGAAACGGCCGCCCGGCTTCAGATCGCAGATGACCGGCGCCTCGACGCAGGCCTGGTGGCAGTCCTCGACGCCGAAGTCGACGCCCGCCTCGGCCGCGATGGCGGTCAGGTGCATGACGGCGTTGGTCGATCCGCCCGAGGCCGAGACGGCGACGGCGGCGTTCTTCAGACTGGCCTTGGTGATGTATTTGCGCGCCGTGTCGCCGGCGAAGACGCGCTCGACGATCAGGCGGCCGCAGCGCTCGCCTTCCGCGCCCTTGGCCGGATCGACGGCGGGCACGTCATTGGCGCCCATGGGGCTGACGCCCATCATCGACAGGGCCATGGCCATGGTGTTGGCGGTGAACTGGCCGCCGCAAGCGCCGGCGCCGGGGCACACCGCGCTCTCGACCGCCTTCAGGCCCGCGTCGTCCAGAGAGCCGGCGGCATGGGCGCCGATGGCCTCGAAGACCTCTTGCACCGAAACTTCCTTCGTCCCGATCACGCCGGGCAGGATGGTGCCGCCGTAATAGACCAGACCGGGGATATCCATCCGGGCCAGGGCCATGGCCGCGGCGGGAATCGTCTTGTCGCAGCCGACGATGCAGACGACGCCGTCCAGCTGATGCCCCTCGATGGCCAGTTCGATGGAATCGGCGACGACTTCACGACTGATCAGCGAGGCCTTCATCCCCGCCGTGCCCATGGAGATGCCGTCGGTGACGACGATGGTGTTGAAATCGACCGGATAGCCGCCCGCCGCGATGATCCCGGCGCGCACGTCCTTGGCCAGACGGTCCAGGTGCATGTTGCAGGGCGTGACCGTCGACCAGGTGTTGACGATGCCGATCATCGGCTTGTCGAAGTCGGCGTCCTGCATCCCCGCTGCGCGCAGATAGGACCGCGCCGCCGCCCTGTTCGGGCCGTGGGTGACGGCCGAAGAGCGGCTGTTGGGACGTTTCGTGCTGTCAGAAGGCTGTGTCATCGAAATCTTGGAAGTTCTTGCCTGTCGGTGATAGGGCGGGCACATGAAAAACCCCGCGTCCGGGGCCGGAGCGGGGTGAATGGGCGAAACTGGCTGGGTTCAGGTCAGGTCGCAGGCATCCACACCGCTTGGCTAAGCGGAATGAGAATTACCGAGAGAAGGAGTACGCCCAGCGACAGCATGCGCAGATCGGCCGCCGCTTGCGCGGGGCTCAGGATCGCAGCGATGGCGGCGCGGTGGGACAAGGACAGACCTTTCGAACTGGCGCTCTTATGCATCGCTAAATGTTGCGGCGCAACCGCCCGAAGGAGAAATGTGCAAGAAAGCACCGCTGGAATGAAGTCTGTCACCGATTGAGCGATAAAATTCGCCTCCAACTCGGCGAGGAGGGGTGAAAATTCCACTCCTTCAGGTGTTGGTCTCGAACAAACAAAAACGCGCGCATACGCGAGGGGCGCTGCGGATTGGGGTGCGAGCGACTCGGGTTCGTTGAGATTCTTGGACTTTTTGTGAAAAGAGGCTTGCTCTGCGGAAAAGTGGGACGTATATCGCCGCCTCGCTCGGAGACGGGCTGGCCCGACGGGCTTCGGAGACTGGATTTTCGGGGTTTTGTCTGGGGCGAGGGTTTGCAAAAGCGCCTTGCTTCGGATGGTTGGATCGGTTAGGTTCCGCGCTTCAATC